>NZ_JBPFEA010000031.1:0-280218 GCF_051061285.1 Methylocystis sp. | reverse complement strand
TCCGGGCCGCTTCGACCGGCAGATCCAGGTGCCGAACCCGGATTTCATCGGCCGCGAGAAGATTCTCAAGGTTCACGCCCGCAAGGTGCCTCTGGCGCCGGACGTGGATTTGAAGATCGTCGCGCGCGGCACGCCGGGCTTCTCGGGCGCCGATCTGATGAATCTTGTCAACGAGGCGGCGCTGCTGGCGGCGCGGCGCTCGAAGCGGATCGTCACGAGCCAGGAGTTCGAGGACGCGCGCGACAAGATCATGATGGGCGCCGAGCGCCGCACGCTGGTCATGACGGATGAGGAGAAGAAGCTCACCGCCTATCACGAAGGCGGCCATGCGCTGGTCTCCTTGAACGTGCCGGGGTCGATTCCAATCCACAAGGCGACGATCATTCCGCGCGGCAGAGCGCTCGGCATGGTGCAGGGCCTGCCCGAGCGCGATCAGATCTCGCAGAGCTACGAGCAGCTCGTGGCGATGCTGGCGATGGCGATGGGCGGACGCGTCGCCGAAGAGTTGATCTTTGGGGCCGCGAAGACGACCTCCGGCGCCGCCTCGGACATTCAGCAGGCGACGCGCATCGCCCGCGCGATGGTCACCCAGCTCGGCTTCTCGGACAAGCTCGGCACGGTCGCCTATGCCGACCCGCAGCAGGAGCAATTCCTCGGCTACTCGCTCGGACGCACGCAGACTTTCTCCGAACAGACGCAGGAGACGATCGACGCGGAGGTGCGCCGGCTGGTGCAGGAAGCTTACGAGAAGGCCAGGCAGATCCTCGTCGACAAGCGTACGGATCTGGATACGCTCGCCAATGCGCTTCTCGAATTCGAGACGCTGTCCGGCGACGAGATCAAGGGCCTGCTCGTTGGCAAGCGGCCGGTGCGCGAAGAATCTTCGCCAACGCCGCCGCCGCCGCGCGGCTCGGCGGTGCCGACGACGGGGCAAAAGCCAGAGCCCGACGTCGGCGGCCTGGAGCCGCATCCGATCTAACGGGAAAAACCCAGCGGTACAACCGCTGGGTTTTTTGCATTCGAACCCCGGCGATCTATGTCTTGGACCGCGCGATCAGATCATTGACCGTCTCGGCAGGTCGACAGAGCGCCGCCTTGTCGCCCATCGAAACGATCGGCCGCTCGATCAGAATCGGATGCTTTTCGATGGCGGCGAAAATCTCCTCGTCTTTCAGGGCGGGATTCTCGAGTCCCAGCTCTGCATAGGGCGTCCCGCGCTTGCGCAGCACGTCGCGCACGTTCTTGCCCATGCGACGCAGAAGCTCCTTCAAGGTCGCCCGGTCGGGCGGATTTTTGAGATATTCGATCACCTGCGGCTCATAGCCGGCCTCGCGCAGGGCGGCCAACACGTTGCGCGAGGTCCCGCAGGCGGGGTTGTGGTAGATTTTGACTTCCATGTGGACATCCGTTCAGACGATGTGCGAGTGTTCATTAACCGTTCATTAGGCCGGCGAAAACACGCATTTAACGTTGTGGCATTATGCCCATAGATGCGCCAACTTGGCGCGACGGATGGCGTGACAGATGGCGTGAAGGATGCGCCGATTTGCCGCCGAGGCGCTCGGGCGCCGCTCGCTGAGGATCTTCAATGACCCGCACCTATTTCGGCACAGATGGCATTCGTGGCCTCGCCAACGAGAAGATCACGCCGGAGCTCGCGCTCAAGGTTGGGCAGGCGGCGGGGCTGATCTTTCATCGCGGCGAAGGTCGGCGCCGCGTCGTCATCGGCAAGGACACGCGGCTCTCAGGCTATATGATCGAATATGCGCTCGTCGCCGGCTTCACGTCCGTCGGCATGGATCCGCTGCTGCTGGGGCCAATGCCGACGCCCGCGGTCGCCATGCTCACAAGGTCGATGCGCGCCGACGTTGGCGTGATGATTTCCGCCTCTCATAATTCCTTCGAGGACAACGGCATCAAGCTGTTTGGACCGGACGGCCACAAGCTTTCGGACGAGATCGAACACGAGATCGAGCGCCTCATCGACGGCGATATGTTGCGCAAGCGCGCAGGACCGAGAGATCTCGGACGCGCCCGCCGCATCGACGACGTGCGCGCGCGCTATATCGAGTTCGCCAAGCGCACGCTGCCGCGCAATATGAGTTTGGAAGGCTTGCGCCTCGTCGTCGATTGCGCGAATGGCGCGGCCTATAAGGTGGCGCCCGAGGCGCTGTGGGAGCTTGGCGCCGAAGTCATCGCCATCGGCGTCGACCCCGACGGATTCAACATCAATCATCGCGTGGGCTCCACAGCGCCGCAGGCGCTGCGTGACAAGGTGCGCGAGCTGCGCGCCGACGTGGGCATCGCGCTCGACGGCGACGCCGACCGTGTCATCATGGTCGACGAAAATGCGCGCCTGATTGACGGCGATCAGCTGATGGCGGTCATCGCCGAAAGCTGGCGCGATCAAGGGCTGCTGTCCAAGCCCGGTCTGGTCGCGACAATCATGTCCAACCTTGGATTGGAGCGCCATCTGAATTCGATCGGGCTCATGCTCGAGCGAACGCCCGTCGGCGACCGTTATGTGATCGAGCGCATGCGCGAAGCCGGCTACAACATCGGCGGCGAACAGTCGGGCCATGTCATTCTCTCTGACTATTGCACGACAGGCGACGGGCTCGTGACGGCGATGCAGGCGCTCGCAGAGGTGAAGCGTCAGGATCGTCCGGTAAGCGAAGTTTGCCATCGGTTCGAACCGCTGCCGCAGGTGTTGGAGAATGTGCGCGCCCATCGTCGAGAATTGGAGCGCACGGCGGTCGCGTCTGCGATCGACGATGCGCGGGCGCGACTCGGCAGCTCCGGCAGACTCATTGTTCGCCCCTCCGGCACTGAACCCGTGATCCGCGTCATGGGCGAAGGCGACGACCGCGAACTGGTCGAATCTCTCGTCGCCGGGATCTGCAGCGTTTTGAAGGAATCCGCCGAGGCGGCCTGAGCCGGCGCTTTGCGCGATTGGCGACGCCACGGGATGGTCGCAGCTTACGACGCCTGTCCGCCTTGCACGCACGCGCTCGGTTAAGGAATTTGGTTAAGCAATAGGGTTAACCTGCTCTTAACAATTATCGCACATGCTTGCTTTTCGGCGCTGCGCCATTCGAACGCAATGGCGTGCGCGAAAATGGGAGCACATTATGCGCCGCTCCATCACCCTCCTGTCGTTCGTTCTGATTGCTGGCGCTGTGAACGCGCGCGCCGAAAATCTACCGCCGCCGCCTCTTGATGTCAGCGGCTGGTATCTTCGCGGCAATGTCGACGCGCCCGCCCAATTGACGGAAGGGCAGTCGCGGCTCCAGCCCAACCTTCTCGCCGACCTGGCGAATGGGCCCGCCCGACCAACGCATTATTCGATGAGCGAATTGCGCTAGCGTTCAAAATCTCACGCGTCGAACTCAATCTCCATCTTCAAGCGAAGACGACGTGGGAGAGGCGGAAACTTCCGTCAAATTCCCGAAAAATTCTATTTAGAACTCGACAAGCAAGGCACGCGAGTGAAACCGCCAGGGCTTTTCGATTCCAACCTCAGTGGATTTGATGACAACTTTGACTTCATCGCCGCCCTTAAGGCCCAGCTCTTGAGCGCTGCGGGTGGTGATCCCGGAGCTGAGCGTGCCTGCGGAAGTCTCGATTTCCACTTCGCACACCGCTGACCCTGACACGATCTCCTTCACCCTGCCCTTGACGTGATTGCGTAAACTGGTTGGCATGCTCAAGCTCCTTCGGTCATATACGCTTACGAAAAGAGAAAGTGCCGGGGATGGCGGTTCCTCCCTTTCACCAACGCTGCTGCATCTAGTGTCCAGCTGCGGGCTTTGTAGCTTCGGAGCAGCATGGGTTTCTTTGCTCTCGCGCCTCGACACTGATTGAGCCATATCTCATCCATGTCCGAGCTCGCCGAAATCGGCGGCGACACGCCTCAGACCAATACGCCTGAGATCAGCGTCTCCGAACTCGCGAACGCGCTGAAGCAGACGATCGAGGATCGCTTCGTGCGCGTGCGCGGCGAGATCTCCAACTATCGCGGCCCGCACGCCTCCGGCCACGCCTATTTCTGTCTCAAAGATCAGAATGCGCGTCTCGACGCGGTGATCTGGCGATCGACTTTTTTGCGCCTGCGCACGCGGCCGCAGGAGGGACTGGAAGTCGTCGCGACCGGCCGCGTCACAACCTTCCCCGGCAAGTCCTCCTATCAGATCATCATCGAGTCGCTGGAGCCGGCCGGCGTCGGCGCGCTGATGGCGTTGCTCGATGCGCGCCTCTTCCATTTCTGTTTGGATTCGGTTTCAGCGTCCGGCGGCCGCTGCTCGCCATGAGGCCAAGCTGAGGGCTTTATTCAGACAAGGGGCCTGGAGAATTCCGCAAAAAAACTCCCGCAAGCGCTTGCGACGGCGCTCGCCGCAACGATGCACGCTAGCGCGTTTGGTTTCGACCCAGCCGCATGGCGCGGTTGGGGACGCCGCGGATAGGGCCATTGGGGCTAAGAATGGTGGCGTCCCAGCTGGGGCGGCTGGGGGTCGCGCATGCCTTTGATTCATGGAATCCGCTCGGCGTCGGCATGGCCTCAGAAGCCACCTCGTCACCGCGCTCGGCATGGAGGCGGATAAAGAATATGAGGCGGGGTAGAGGCGGGCGACGATCCCGAAAATGAGCTAGAACTGCCCGCGGGAGGCGCATTTATGCGGCGACGGCTTCGTGATCTCACAATTTATTTCTTCATCCTCGTATCGATGAGCGCGGTCGGCGCCGAGGCGCATCCGCGCATCGGGGAAGGCGCCGCCGATTTGACGCGGCGGACTGCCACGGCGGGGCGCAAAATGATCTCGATCACCGATAAGAACGCGATCGTCGTTGATGAGAGCGCGGTCGACTCCACCGATCCCGACTATGACATCGTCCAGGCCAATATCGATTTCCTCAACAATCTGCTGGCGCAATATATTCGCTTCGACGAAATGTCGCCGGAGGCGCTGCGCAGCTATGAGGTCGATTATTATCTGGCGCAGATGGAGAATGGCGGCTTCCCGCAACTCGTCTTCAATTCGCGCTGGCATGTCGATTCGGTGCGGCTGATCCGCGAAGGTCTCGCGGCGATCGGAGCGAAGAAGCATCTCGCGCTGTTCGAGGAGGGGAGCCGCCTCGTCGACTCGCTGGGAGAGGCGCGGTTGAAGAAATTCCTCGCGACTACCATCCATGATTACGGCGAGAGCACGGAACGCGCTGCGCTGGAAGGAATCGACGACCGATTTTTCGCTTTGGACAAGATGGAAAACCTCCGCGACTTCAATCGCGTCTGGCTCCGCGCACACCCCCTGCTCGCGCCGGCGAGCGCGGAGCGTATAGCGGCGGAAGTCCGGCGGCGCGGCGAGCAACTTCCCGACCGCGCGACGCGCATCGCCGCCGCCGAGGCCGCCGCGCCCCGCTACATGAAGCTCATTCGCGCCCTCGTCGCCAAGGCGGGACAACGGCTCGACCGCGTGACCGTCGGCGATCCGACCCGCGAATTCGCCGGCGCGCCGACGACGGCCTGGTATTTCCTCACCGATCGGGGCCTGTTCCACATGGTCGACGTCGGTGGCAAAGCAATCATGTTCCGCGGCCGCTCGACGACCGATCGCGTTTGCGAGATCGACGCGCCGTGAGCGGCGGGAGCAAATTTGCTTTCGTCCCGAACCGGAGCGCATGGCGACGCTCACGCGCCCTTTTTGGTCCTCGCGCGCGGACTTGAATCGGGCCATATCTCTCATCCATGTCCGAGCTGACCGAAACCGGAGGAGAGGCTCCTCAGACCAATACGCCTGAGATCAGCGTCTCCGAACTCGCGAACGCGCTGAAGCAGACGATCGAGGATCGCTTCGGGCGCGTGCGCGTGCGCGGCGAGATCTCCAACTATCGCGGCCCGCACGCCTCCGGCCACGCTTATTTCTGTCTCAAGGATCAGAATGCGCGTCTCGACGCGGTGATCTGGCGATCGACGTTTCTGCGCCTGCGCACGCGGCCGCAGGAGGGGCTGGAAGTCGTCGCGACCGGCCGCGTCACAACCTTCCCGGGCAAGTCCTCCTATCAGATCATCATCGAGTCGCTGGAGCCGGCCGGCGTCGGCGCGCTGATGGCGCTGCTCGACGCGCGCCGCAAGGCGCTCGCGGCCGAGGGTCTCTTCGACGAAGCGCGCAAGCGCCCCCTGCCCTTCCTGCCGCGCGTCGTCGGCGTGGTGACCTCGCCGACCGGCGCCGTCATCCGTGACATCCTGCACCGTCTCAGCGACCGCTTCCCGCGCCGCGTGCTGGTCTGGCCCGTGCGGGTGCAGGGCGAGAGTTGCGCCGAGGAGGTCGCCGCGGGCATTCGCGGTTTCAACGCGCTGCCTGTCGGGGGCGCCATTCCCCGCCCCGACGTGCTGATCGTCGCGCGCGGCGGCGGCTCGCTCGAGGATCTGTGGGGCTTCAATGAGGAACTCGTCGTTCGCGCGGCGGCGGAGAGCGCCATTCCGCTGATTTCGGCGATCGGTCATGAAACCGATACGACGCTCCTCGATTTCGTCGCCGACCTTCGGGCGCCGACGCCCACTGGCGCGGCCGAGAAAGCCGTTCCGGTGCGCGTCGAGCTTTTCGAACATCTCGCCATACGCACAAGCCGGCTGGAGGGCGCGCGCCGCCGCGCCATGGAACAGCGGCGCGTCCAGCTTTCAACCTTCGCGCGCCTGTTGCCCGCTGGCGACGCCCTGCTCGCCAATCCGCGCCAGCGTCTTGACCGGGCGGCGGAGCGGCTGCGCGCCGGCGCCCGCGCCGCGCGAGACGGACGGCGCCTACGGCTGTCGCGCGCCGCAACGCTGCTCGCCCGCCACTCGCCGCAGGCGGAGCTGGCGCGCGTGCGTGAGCAGCTGCGCGGTCTTGGCGCGCGGCTGCAGCAGGGTTATCGCGCCCGGCGCGTTCTCGCACGTCAGGAGAACGCCGCCGCCAGACAGCGCCTCGCCGGCGCGGCGCAGCGTCTCGACCGCGCCGTCGCCGGCTTGATCGGCGGCCATCAGGATAGGATCGACAGACTGGCCCGGCTGCAGGAATCGCTCAGCCATCGCTCGGCGTTGGCGCGGGGCTTTGCGCTGGTGCGTGATGACAGCGGCGCCCTGGTGCGCAGCGTCGCGCAGGCCCCTCCTGGAACGGGTCTCGATATCGAGATCGCCGACGGCAGAATCCAAGCGCGCGCAGGCATTGTGATTCCAGATCCGCCGGCGCGCCCGCGCCCGCGGCGCCGCCTGAAAAGGGCCGACAGCGACGATCAGGGATCGCTGTTCTGACCTATTCGAATCGCATCTGCCACGCGACGATGCTGCGCTGCATGGCCGCCCGCGGGAGATAGCAGAAGACATTGGTGGAGATCGGCGCCTCGACGCAATGATAGTGCTCTTTGCTCCAGTCGTAGCCGAGCGTGTCCATACAAGCGACGATCTTGTCGTGAATGAGCTTCGGGTTGGAGCGCCGCTCGGCCGGAAAATCCCGCTCCGCCTGGTATTCGCAGTCGGTGACGTCCATCTTCTGGCCTTCGAAATAGCGGCCGCTGGCGCCGCTCGTGACGAACATCGCCTCGGTGGCGAAAATGAAGACCAAGCCGACCGCCAGCGCCAGCTTGCCCTGCCACTTGGTCTTGAAGAAGTGCAGATCGAGTAGCGACAGCAGTCCGACCGCCAAGAGTCCGCCGCCGAGAAGCAGCGTCAACGGCGATAAAAAAGGCGCGATGCCTTCGTTCATGTCACGCTCCTGACCGCGCGCGCCGCCGCTCCGCGCGTCATTGATCAATATTAAGAGCGAGACTCTCTGCAAAGCAACCGCGCGCACATCGCTTCACAGCGGGCGCATGTTCTTTT
Source organism: Methylocystis sp. (assembly GCF_051061285.1). Classification (GTDB taxonomy): domain Bacteria; phylum Pseudomonadota; class Alphaproteobacteria; order Rhizobiales; family Beijerinckiaceae; genus Methylocystis. The sequence goes on along the minus strand of NZ_JBPFEA010000031.1, from coordinate 272,366 downwards.
CTTGAACGCGAAATTGCCGGAGCCCGCGCGGCGCGGCGCGTCAATCTACGCAATGCACACGTGCTATACGCAGGGTGGGCGGGGACGCGCGCCGCGAATAGCGCCAAATTCGCGCCGAAACAGCGCGTTAAGCTTCTGTTAACCAGTTAACCTGTTATTAACGAAGGGACGAATTTGCTCAAATGCAACAGGCCCAAGATACCTGCGATCAAGGTTGACGGAACCTTCGCTTAACCCTGGAAGCCTAGGACTATCGCCCGGACGGTCGTCGTAACAGGAGTTCTTCATGCTGCTTTCGCAACGCGCCTGCGGCGCCAAATTCGTCGTCGCGCTGACGGCGGTCATGGCGGTCCTGGCGCTCTCGGCCTGCGCCAAGAACACCGCGGATGAAGCCGCGAATGATCTGGCGGGCGGACGCTATGGACGCGGCGGCGTCGCCAGTCCCGGCAGCCATCAGGATTTCGTGGTCAATGTCGGAGATCGCATCTTCTTCGAGTCCGACTCCACCGATCTGACGTCCACCGCGCAGGCCACGCTCGATAAGCAGGCCGAATGGCTCAACCGCTACTCACGCTACAGCTTCACGATGGAAGGCCACGCCGACGAACGCGGCACCCGCGAATATAATTTCGCGCTCGGCGCGCGACGCGCCGAAGCGGCGAAGAATTATCTCATCGCGCGCGGGGTCCCGGGGTCGCGCATCCGCACGGTGAGCTACGGCAAGGAGCGTCCTGTCGCCGTCTGCGACGACATCTCTTGCTGGTCGCAGAACCGTCGCGCCGTCACGGTGCTTTCCGGCGGCAATTCCTGATAGGGAAGCCAGCCGCGCCCCTTGCGTCCGGGGCGTCGTTGCGGCAATGAAGACGCGCGCCTTTTTGGACGCCCGCAGGAGTGTAGCTCAACTGGTAGAGCACCGGTCTCCAAAACCGGGGGTTGTCGGTTCGATCCCGGCCACTCCTGCCATTGAAATCAAATAGTGATAGCGAAAGACGTTCGGGCGCTTTTTGGAATCAAAGGTAAGCGTTGAGGTGAGGGCCCCCTCGCTCTTTGCTCCCTTGACGGTTCAAAGAAGACGCTGAAAGAAACCTCCAAACGAAAGGCGGCCCCGCTCTCGGTCAAAAGCAAGGCCGCCAGCGAGGCCGGAAGAAGAGTGACGTAGGAAGGCGTCTAACCAATAAATTTGCGCGGCTTCGCCCTTCATCAAGCCCCGATTTCCTGCGATCGAACACGCTGCTCAATTCGTTGCAAAAGCCTGTCCATTGCAGCAGGCAGAGGTTCAGCGGCTACGCCTGATAACGTGGCGCGCAAATAGTCGGCGATCGTCGTGACCATCGCATTATCGAGCATAGATTGTTTGTGGTTCTTGTTGGTCGGCGACACGATTCGGGTCCTCCCTTTCAGGAGCTATAATTCCTGAAGCGCGCTCACGGTTCCGCCTTAAAGACGGAACGGCCCGCGCCTTTTCGACGCGGCCCGCCCCCTCCCTCGCGGTAGGATCGATCCCCGCCGCGCGGTTCAGTTAGCGCCGAGCCTCTTGATATCGAGCTGAGGCGCTCGCGCGGCGGGCTGCGCCGCTTAACAAGCTGCGCCGCCGCATCGGATCCAACGCTCTGGCCGGGCTAAGGCTTTAATTTTAAATCACTTTGCGGGGGAACAATGCAAATGTGACGCAGTTTCTCTTCCTTAAGGAGGATGCGTCATGCCGGACAGAGCGCCGGGCGATTGGCGGAACGCGGCCGCCGGCAAAATGGGAGCGCGGCCAGACGCCGCAATGGAATCGATTAGCCAGCATCTGAGATCCAAGTTCGACAAAGTCCTCACAGAGCCGCTGCCCAAGAGGATCATGGATTTGATGGCCGAGTTGGACTGGGGGCGCGCCGGTGGGAGCCCGACGCGCAGCAACGGAAACCGCTGAGCCCGCCCCTGCCGCTCGCGCTGGGCCGCGCCCGCAGCTAGGATCATCCCCACGGAACGCGCCCTGCTCACGCATGCGATCAGGACAGCGCGAGCGCGCCGTCTCTCGCGGAGCAACATCATGGCGAGCGAAGCGATGCGGCTGACGTCTGGCGACGCGCTCATCGTCCTGGACGTGCAGCGCGATTTCTGCGCCGGCGGCGCCTTAGAGGTTTGCGGGGCCGACAAGATCGTCTCCGTGGTCAATGAACTGGTCGAGGAAGCCGTCGCCGCCGGCGTTCCCATCGTCGCGTCGCGGGACTGGCATCCAACCGGCCATGCGAGCTTCTGCAACTCCGGCGGACCATGGCCGGCGCATTGCATTCAGGACAGCGCCGGCGCGCAGTTCCATCCCGATCTGCGCCTGCCCGAGCGCGCGATCATCGTCAGCAAGGGAGAATCGCTCGAGCGCGACCAGCTTTCAGCGCTCAACGGAACGGGGCTCGCCGAGCGGCTGCGGCGTCGTGGCGTGCGTCGCCTCTTGATCGTCGGACTGGCGCTGGACGTCTGCGTGCTCGAAACGGCGCTGGACGCCGTCTCGGAAGGATTTGAAACGCATGTGCGGCTTTCCGGCGCGCGCGCCATTACGCCGGAAGGCGGAAGAGACGCTGTCGAAACGATGTTGAAGGCGGGCGTCTTCGTCGAAGACAGCTGAACGGCGCTCTCACAAGTCGCGTGACGCAGCGTGAGCCCTAACATTGCCCGGCCCGGAAGCCATGGCTATGGTCCCGGCGGGCGCGAGCGCTTTCAGCCTTGACCCATTGCGGCAAAGGAAGCAGCGGTCGTGTCCAGCAGCGCGCTCTTCGCGGATCTCTATGAGTTCACGATGCTGCGCGCCTATTTCGAATTGGGCATGAACGCGAAAGCGACGTTCAGCCTTTTCGTGCGCAATTTGCCGCCCCAACGCAATTTTTTGATCGCCGCCGGCTTGAACGATCTTCTCCATGAGATCGAGCATTTGCGTTTTGAGCCGCGGCACATTGACTATCTGGGCTCGCTCAAAATCTCTTCGCAGCCGTTCCTCGACTGGCTCGCGGATTTCCGCTTTTCCGGCGACATCCATGCGATGCGCGAAGGCACGCCGTTCTTTCAGAACGAACCGATCCTGGAAGTGGTTGCGCCCATCGCCGAAGCGCAGCTCATCGAAACGCTCGTTCTCAATCAGATCGGACTGCAAACGATACTGGCGTCGAAAGCGGCGCGCGTCGTCGCCGCGGCGCGCGGCGCCAGCGTCGTCGATTTCGGCGCAAGACGCGCGCAAGGCGTGGATGCGGCGACAAAGGGCGCGCGCGCATTCTACATCGGCGGAGTCGAGTCGACCTCCAACGTCGCGGCCGGGCAAGCCTATGGATTGCCCGTCGCCGGAACGATGGCGCACAGCTTTGTCGAAGCCTGCGCCTCCGAGATGGACGCCTTTCAGTCCTTCAGTGACGTCTTTCCCGAAACGACATTGCTCGTCGACACCTATGACGCGATCGAAGGCGTCAAGAAAGTCGTCGCGCTCGCGAGGGCGCTCGGGACGAACTTCAAAGTCCGCGCGGTGCGTCTCGACTCCGGCGATCTCGACATGCTGTCGCGCCAGACGCGCCGCATCCTCAATGAGGCTGGCTTGACCGACGTGCAGATCGTCGCCAGTGGCGGCCTTGAGGAAACCAAGATCGACGCTCTGACGTCGCGCGGCGCGCCCATCGATGTCTTTGGCGTCGGGACGGATATGGCGGTGTCGAGCGACGCGCCAGCCGTGGACATCGCCTATAAGTTGACCGAATACGCCGGCAAGGGACGGATGAAATTGTCGGCGGGCAAGCGATCATTGCCGGGCCGCAAACAGGTTTTTCGAGAGTTAAGAGACGGCGTCGCGGTCAGGGACGTCATCGGCCGAGAGGGCGAAACTCTGCCGGGCGTCCCATTGCTGCAGCCGTTCATGCTGTCAGGTCGCCGGGTCGCGGAGCAAACATGCGACCTTCCGCAAATTCGCGATTATGCGAAAGAGCAGCTCGCCGCGCTGCCGTCGCATCTGAAAGCTCTCGGATCGCATGCGCGCTATGACGTGGTGATCAGCGACGAGCTCGCGAGCTATGAGCGCGAGACTCGCGCGCAGTTGATCGACTGACGGTTTGGCAAATTGGCGCGGCCGAGCGCGAGGCTGCGAGACGGGACGAGTTCCCTCTCCCGCCGACGGAACTTCTCCGCCGACGGAACTTCGGCGCAAGCGGAGCCTAGCGCCGATCCTTCCGGTCTATGAATTCCGACGTGAACCGCTTCAGCGCGACACGCAAATCGTCGGCGTATCCTGTCGCGCCGAGCGACTGGAACCTTTCGATGTCGGCGAGCATCAGTTCTCTCACCGGCGCCGCGCCACGATGCAGATTGACCAAATAGCCGGATAAAAGCCGGCCGTCGCGGCCCCCCGCGGCCGCCTTGTTCTCGCTCTCGGACGGGCCGATTTTCTTCGCAATTCCTATCATTAGTTGCTCCGAAGGGCGGACGCCGCGCCAGATGTCCGCGATCTACCTAAGCAAGAATTGCGCTCACCTAAGCTCGGCGAACGCCGCCGCCTGGCCAAATCTGAAAAAACCGTCAACCATCGCAAAAAGACCGCCTTCACGCGGCGCCGTTTCCCGCGTGGCGGCCGTGTATTCCGGCGCGTCGCACACGAGCTTCATGCCCCAATCGGGATAACTGCGCATCGAAATGCGTTCGTGAACGAGCTTGACGACGCCCGAGTGCCGGGAGTCCGTCCGGATCTGCAGATAGAGCGGCGTCAGCGCTTGCCGCGGACCCTCCAGAATCTGCAAAAAATTCAGCCCGTTGTAGAGGAGCGCCCCGCTAATGCGCCGCGGTCGATTCCGCTCTGCGGACATCTCGACCATTCCCTCGATCGCCGAGAGGCTCAGATCAAGATTTGCGTTACTGAAATAGACAAGTCGATGCATCAATGGCCTCCGAACGCAGCTGCCATCCATCCCGAGAATTCCGCCTCGCGCGTCGCCCGTCAATCGCCACAAGCTGAAACAGGGATAGCGCTAAACCAAAAATTATGCAATAGTTTCATATGCTTGACCTATCTCAAGACCCCGCGCCAAAATCCGTCGCTCCAGTCATAGGTTCGTATCAAGCGGACGCTATTTAAAGGGCATATTGGATCCCTTTTCAGTGGCGAGGGAGGCGCCGGCGCGGCCGCGTCTCCCTCCATATTTTGGCGATGGGCGCTCACAGGCCGGCAACTTCAGAGGAATAAGATGATGTCGCCAGACCCTTCCCCGCTCCTCACTTCGCTCAAGACCTGTCAGGACTGCGCATCGAGAGTCATGGACTTCGGCCTGATCAACACGCGGTCGGCGCTGCAATTCGGGCAAGATATATGGACGGCGAGATCGCCGCACGACGTCGCCGAAGCCATGGTCGACTACGGCCGCCGGCAATTCGAATACTGGACCGAGGAACTGGAGGAGTTCTCGATTGCGGCCGGCGGCAAGACGACCCCAGACGCCGAGGTCGTCGGACTCGGAGACTAGTTTTCCATCGTCCGATCTTCCAGTTGAGAAGATATGATGATGAGCGCAACGACGGCGTGTAACGTCACGGCGGCGGCGATCGCCGCGCTCGTCGTTCAGGCCGGCGCGCTTTGGGCGCTCGGTCGGCCGTTTCTTTGCACGTGCGGCAAATTCAAGCTGTGGGAGGGCGACGCCACCTCTTCCGGCCTCTCTCAGCAACTCACCGATTGGTACAGCTTCACGCATGTCATTCACGGCGTGCTGTTCTATTTCCTGGTTTGGCTTGCTGCGCAGGGACTGTCGGTCGGGCAGCGCTTCCTGATCGTGCTGGCGGTTGAAGTGGGATGGGAGATCCTCGAAAACACGCCCTTCGCCATCCGCCACTATCGCAAGCAGCCGCCGGCGCAGGACTACGCAGGAGACAGCATCGTCAATTCGCTTGCCGATACGCTGGCGATGGCGCTGGGCTTCGTTCTCGCATGGCGGCTTCCGGCTTTGGCCGTCATCGCAATATCCGTGCTTCTTGAAGTCGGGGTCGCGCTGAACATCAGAGACAATTTCACTCTCAATGTGCTCAGTTTCATCCATCCGTTCGATTTCATCCGCCGCTGGCAAAACGGCGCGCCATAGGCGCCAATTTGCGGTCGTGCGCGGGCTGGGTTAACTCAAGCGCTCCCTAAGCCGCGCTCGCAAACCTCTATCCTCGGATATTTCGCCCCGCTCGCATGACCAAGCGCGCTCCCGTCCTCGCCGACTTCAAACGCATCGTCGTGAAGGTCGGTTCATCGCTCATCGTCGACCCCAACAAGGCGTCGGCGAAACGCGCCTGGCTGAAGCGCCTCGCCGACGACCTCGCCGATCTGCATCGCGCCGGCGCCGACGTGCTGGTCGTGTCGTCAGGCGCCGTGGCGCTGGGACGGAGCGTGCTGGGCTTTCCGCGCGGCGCGCTGAAACTCGAAGACAGCCAGGCGGCCGCCGCCGTCGGCCAGATCGCCCTGGCGCGTCTCTGGGCCGAGACCCTGCACGACCGCGGCCTCGTCGCCGGACAGGTGCTGGTGACGCTCGGCGACACGGAGGAGCGCCGCCGCTATCTCTATGCGCGCGAATGCCTGACGCGGCTCTTGTCGCTGCGCGCCGTGCCGGTCATCAACGAGAACGACACGGTGGCGACGGCCGAAATCCGCTATGGCGACAATGACCGCCTCGCCGCGCGCGTCGCCACCATGGCGAGCGCCGATCTGTTGATCCTGCTGTCCGACGTCGATGGGCTCTACAGCGCCCCGCCCGATTCCAATCCGGACGCCAAACACATCGCGATCGTGCCGCGCGTCACCGCGGAGATCGAAGCCATGGCCGGGGGCGCCGCCTCGCAATATTCGCGCGGCGGCATGCGCACCAAGATCGAGGCGGCGAAGATCGCCACCACCGGCGGCGCGCATATGGTGATCGCCGACGGCCGCGAAGAGGCGCCGATCGCGCGCATCGCCGCGGGCGGGCGCTGCTCCTGGTTTCTGACGCCGTCCAATCCGGTGACGGCGCGCAAGAAATGGATCGCCGGCTCTTTGGAGCCGAAGGGCGCCGTGCATATCGACGACGGCGCGGCGAAAGCGCTGCGCTCGGGCCGGAGCCTGCTGCCGGCGGGCGTGACGCGGATCGAGGGCGGCTTCGCGCGCGGCGACTGCATCGTCATCCGCAACGCCAAGGGCGGCGAGATCGGCCGCGGCCTCGTGACCTATGACGCGTCCGACGCGGCGAAAATCGTTGGGCGTTCGACGAAAGACATCGAGGCGCTTTTAGGCTTCAAAGGCCCCGACGAAATCATCCACCGCGACGACATGGCGCTGGGTGGGGAGTGAAGATGTAGAGGCGTTCGCATCGCAGTCCTCGTCCTTCGAGACGCGTCTTAAAGGCGCTCCACAAGATGAGGACACTTGGAGCAGCGCAGCTAATCGCACCGCGCGGCAACTCGTCGCACTCCATGAAGTGTGCGCGATCCAAGGCCCCTCATCCTGAGGAGCGCGCGCAGCGCGCGTCTCGAAGGATGAGGGGACGGCGCTGGCAGAATTCCCGCAAAATCAAAGCTGTGATTTTGTGCCGATTTCTGGTTTTCGCACATGGTGGACGATCATCCGGCAGCGGTAGGTTGCTGACCATGTACAGAATCGCCGAGCGCAAAAAACAAGATCCCGGGCTGCGATGGAATTTACCCGACCGAGTGTTTTTCGCATGCGGGGGTTGTCACATCTTGGCTTACGCATTTTTCGAAAAATATGGCGATGCCGACGCCGAGGCGCTTTGGATCAAGCCCGCGACTGGTATTACGGGCAATCACATTATTGTCTCTGGTGGTTCATGGGCGTTCGATTACCATGGCTACTCAAGCGCCGACCGTCTTCTGGCCCATATCGAACAGAAGGCCAATCGCTGGTGGCCGGGATGGCGCGCGACTTTAGTTCCGCTGCCGCGCGATGTGCTGATCTCGGAAGCGAAATCGCGTTCGTATGACGGCCTCTGGCTTCGTGAGCCTACCCAATTCCTGCACAATACGCTGCCGCGTGCTCACGCTTATCTGTCACGCTTCCCTGCCCCTCCGCAGCTTGAGTAGTTGGCAAGTGTCGTCTTCTTTAGCGGAGCGACTCACAACGGTGATGGCCGGGCGTGACTCGGCCATCACGCCGCGACGTTTCGCAAATGCCGCAAGGCGCATGTAGCGGCGCCGCGTGGACGCCCGCGACAAGCGCGAACATACGCAGCTCCGCAATCAAAAGGCCCCTCATCGCGGAGCAGCGCGCGTCTCGAAGGATGAGGGGCAACTCCACTGGAGCCTTCCCCTTGGGGGAAAGGCAAAATGCGAGTTCAGCCCGTCTCCATTGGGCCGGCGACGATCGCTTCGAGCTTCCTGCGATCTTCCGGCTCGTTGATCTGCGCAATCGTCCAGCGGATCGCCTGAAGCTGAGCAAGCAGAGCCTCGCGTTGCTCTCGCAGTTCCGCGCTGTGCAGCAGGTCCTGGATACGTTCTGTGAGCACCATGAGAACTGCCGGCATTCCCTCGGCCGCGGCGCGAATCTGCGTGAAGGCGGTCTCGACGACAGGTCCATAGCCGCCGTTCGCCGCGACGACCCGCAAACGACCGGCTCTGTCGCGGTAGTATTTTGTTGTTAGCTCGCGTGCGCCGGCTTTTTCGAGCGAGGCGGAGAGTCGGTTAATGACGGCCGTTGCGGTGTAAGGATCGTTGATGCTCGGCGACAGGGCGCGCAATGCGATTTCAACCAATTGGCGCACGGAATATTGCAGATCCTGCGTGGGCGTGCGCACGGCGCCGATCACAAAGCAATCTCGAATTGCGCGCTCCACGCGCTTCCCGACAAGCGCTTTCGAACGAACCTCGACCGTGTCTCCCTTCTGCAAAAGGAACGCGCCCGGTTCGATGTGCACGATCAACACGGTGTCGTGACGCCCGGCGGTTTTGACCAGCGCGTCATAATCGATGAACTGCACATAGCCGCTCTGTTCGAGTCCGATGCAGCGCCGCGTCGCGTGCTCTCGGCTTTCCTCGTCGACGTCGATCTTTTCGTCGGCGTGATCGGAGCGGCGGGGACATTCGTCGATGGCGGCGTCGAGATTGTCGCCAACTTCGCGGACGACGGTGTCGGAAACGATCGAATGTGCGAGCTTGCTGATATATGCAAGCAGCGCAAACAAACAGGCGATGGTGAGAAGGCTCGCGAGAGTCACCGCGTAGCGCGGCACGCCTTGCGGCCCGAGCTGCTCATTGATGCTCCGCAAGATGAAGAGGCAATAGAGAATCGTCGCCACGAAAAGACCGAGAGCGGCCTGGATGGAGCGGTCGCCAATGAAATTATAGATAAGCCGAGGGCCAAGCTGGCGCGCCGCCTGCGCCAGCACAAGGATCGTTAAGGACACGACGAGAGACGTCATCGTAATCATGCCGGAAACGATCGTAGAGAGAAGGCCGCGCGCGGTGGCGGGGTCGCCGCTGAACAGCCACAGCGAACCGCTGGCGTCGATCGGGACCTTGAAGCTGTAACGCACGAGCGCATAGCCGGCGCCGAGCGCAAGCACGCTCATGCCGCACGGAATCAGCCATAGCCGGGATTTGAACCAGCTCATCGCGTTGGAGAGGCGACCCGATTTTCCTTTGCGCGCCATCTGGTCCTCGATCTAACTGAAGCGCTAGCGCAAGCGACCTCCCCCGACCGCCGGGATATATAGCGCGCGGAACCATGCCTCAGCCGCCGGGCCGAAGGACCCAGCGACGCCACGTCGGCTTGAATGGGAAACGCCTAGTCTTCGCTGAGGCGGATTTAAGGATCAGCGCAAGTGCGCCGATCCTTTAGCCTGGCGGCAGGCCGGAGGGGATGGTCGCGGCGGTGTCAGCGTCGCCCGTCAGCACGGCATCCTGGCTGAAGACGAGAGGCGCCAAGTCCAACGCTTTCTCCCTCCCCTCGCGGCGTGGCGCGATGATCGGATGCGTCTTGAAATATTGGTGGAGGGCCTGATGGACAGTGAGAGGGAGAACCTGCGCATCATGGCTGCCCGCGTGCCGACAAATGACGTCCATCGGTTCGCCATCGCGTTCGCAGCCGGCGATTACGTAACGTTTGTGATCATCGATTTCGACGCCATTGACCTTCAGGGAGACGAGGCGCCGGCCTTTCTCCGCAAGCGCGTTGAAGAGGATGGCCAAGCCCGCGGCGCGCGGGCCCCAGCCGCCATTGAGCCTCCACGGATTGCTGGCGAAGACCAGTTCCAGCTCATCTTCGAGATAAGCGCGCAGTTCTTTGCCGGTGACCCAGCCTGTCTTTAGCCGCGCATCCATGGGCAATAAATTCCACAGATCGCCTTCCGTTACTGTCGTCGGCGGAATGGGAACGCCAAAGCGGAAGCCATTCGAGAAAGCGATGTCAGCTTTTGACGCCTCCCGAACGGCGTCGGTAATAAAATCGTCAGCCGTGCTCTCCAATACGTCATAACGCATGATGAGCGTCTCCGTCTCACCCACCGGTTTGGTCATTCGTTCCCGATATGGCGCGAGAGACGTGTCGACCAGGGCTTTGACCTTCGGATCCTCGGCGTAGCGACTTTCGAGGATCGGAATGAGGCGGAACGCATGCCCCGCGACGCCGCCGTCCGCAGCAAGGTGAAGGTCCAGCCGCGCCAGAAAGGAGCCAAATGAACCGGGTTCCACAATGATGACCTTGCCTTCCAGGATCGGCCTGGAGGTCCGCTCGTGGGAATGGCCGGACAAGATGACGTCAAATTCGGGGATGTCCCGCGCGATCTGGCGGGCGATCGATAGGCCGGTATGCGTCACGGCGACAAGCAGGTCCGGCCGCTGCCGAGCGCGCAAATCCTTGACGAAATCGTGCAAGCCGTCGATCCGGGTCGTGTCCATGCCGCGGAACTCAGCGGGCGGATGACGCTTGCTGGCGCTGATGTCGGTGATGCCGACGAAAGCCACTTTCACGCCTTCTCTCTCAATTATCGCCGAAGGCGCGAAGAGGGGTTGGCCGCTAGCTATGTCATGGAAATTGTAGCAGATCACCGGGCACTTGAGCCCCGTCATGGTCTCTTTGAAGCGTTCGGGACCATAGGCCGCCTCCCAATTGCCTGGAACGAAGGCGTCGAGCCCCAGCGCATTGAGCGGGTGGAGAACAACTTCGCCTTTTGACCAGGTCGCGGGGCCGGAGCCCTGGAATTCATCACCCCCGTCGAGCAAGAAGCAGGGGTGATCGTGAAGCGCTCGCTCGCGGTCGATCGCGGTCTTGAGGCGAGCGTAGCCTCCCATCATTTGGACTTCGGGGCTGGCGCCGGGCAGATATTCGGGATGCGTTTCGAGTTGGGCGTGCGTATCGGTGAAATGCAGCAGGGTCACGCGCTTGCCCGTCGGCGGATCGCGTTGCGGAACATTCGCGAGGGCGACGCAAGCCCCGGAAGCGCCTGCGCCGATCGCCGACATGGCGACGGACGACATGAAACGCCGTCGACTCAGCGGCTTAATCATCTGTTCTTCCTTTTAGCTTGCGCGAACGCCTGATTGGCTACGAACGTCCTCCGGATGAAAAATCCACCTTAAGGCAGCCTTAAGCGCCATGGCGGAGTGAGCGATAGAAAGGGAAAGGTCGATGCGCGTTCTTACGGTGGAAGACGATCCGATCCTCGCGGACGGTCTTGCCGCGGGGCTGAGATTAGCGGGCGTCGCCGTCGATACGGTCGCCTGCTGCGCCGACGCGCGCGCGGCGCTCAAGACGACTTCGTTCGACGCCTTGGTCCTCGATGTGATGCTTCCAGACGGATCGGGGCTCGATCTCCTGAAGGAACTGCGAGCGGCCGGCAATCGCACGCCGGTGCTTCTCCTGACTGCCCTCGACGAGGTGAGAAACCGGATCGAGGGTCTTGATAGAGGCGCTGACGATTATCTCGGCAAACCGTTCGACCTGGACGAATTGGCCGCCCGCCTTCGCGCTGTGGCGAGGCGGGGAGAGGGCCGCGCTGCACCTTGCCTGAACGTGCGCGGCGTTGTGCTCGATCCGGCGCAATTGAGCGTTGCGGTGAACGGCAAGCCCGTCAGCCTTTCGCGGCGGGAGTTCGCTGTGCTTTCGACCTTGATGGAGCGACCGGGCGCGGTCAGATCGAAATTCGAAATCGAGGACCGCCTGTATGGATGGCAGGAAGAGGTCGAGAGCAATGCGATCGAAGTTCATGTCCATAATCTCCGGTCGAAGATCGGACGGGACACAATCGAAACGGTGCGAGGGCTCGGATACAGAATGAGGATCGGCTCATGACCTCGCTCCGTGCGCGCCTGTTCCTCATCCTCCTATCCGCAACAGGGGCGATCTGGTTGGGGGCGGCAGGGTGGATCTATTTCCGAACCGAAGCCGAAATCGAGCATGTGCTTGACGCCCGCCTCCAGGAGGCCGCGCGCATGGTCAATTCACTCGTCGCGAGAGGCGACGCCGCACAATTGGCGGGCGCAATTCCTGTTCCAGTCAGTCATCCCGAAACCATGAAGTATCAGCGACAGCTCGCCTGTCAGATCTGGTCGCTGGACGGGCGTCTGGTCGCGCGCTCAAGCGGCGCTCCCGACGCTCATTTGTCGGACGCGGCTTCCGGGTTCTCCGAACGAATAGTCGAGGGAGAGCCTTGGCGGGTCTACGCATTGGAAGACGCGGACAAAGGCTTCCGCGTTCTGGTCGGCGACCGGATCGGAATGCGAGACAGGCTTGTCGGCGGCGTCATCAAAGGATTGATGGCTCCCGCCGCCTTCATCGTCCCCCTATTGGGCGCCCTCATCTGGATCTGCATCGGACGCGGACTGCGGCCGTTGTCGAACATGGCTGAGGAACTGCAGAGCCGCCGGGTCGACGACATGAGCCCGATCAAGCTGGGCGACGCGCCGTTCGAGGTTAGGCCGGTCGCGGACGCCCTCAACAGCCTTTTCGCCAAGGTCGAAACCGCCCGACGGCGCGAGCGCGATGTCACGGCCTTCGCGGCGCATGAACTGCGAACCCCGCTTGCAGGACTGAAAACTCAGGCTCAAGTCGCGATCGCCGCGACCGAGCCGGGAGTTAGGGAGGGCGCGCTACGGCAGATTCTCTTCGCCGTGGACCGCACATCTAGATTGGTGAGCCAGCTTCTGACTCTCGCTAAGCTCGACGCCGACCTCGACCTTGACGACAAAGAAGAAATTCGCGTGTCGGACGCTCTCAGGGAAACAATCGATGCGTTGAAGCTATCAGGCGGGGAGCGCCGAGTCGAAATCGATCCGGCTCTCGCGCCGATCATTGTCCGAGCCAATCGCGAGCTTTTCCTGCTGGCGCTAAGAAATCTGCACGAAAATGCCCTCCTGCATGCCTCGAACGCGGGCGTCATTCGTTGGGGTCTCGCCGGCGGCATGACGCTTTTCGTCGAGGACGAGGGTCCGGGAATCCCCGAGGAGGAATTGCCGCACGTGGCGCAGCGCTTTTTCCGTGGGCGGCATCGAAACGCGAATGCGCCAGGCAGCGGCCTTGGTCTTGCGATCGTCGATCTCGCGGTCAGGCGCAGCGGCGCAACTCTGAAGTTGCGCAACAGGTTGGATCACCGCGGCCTTCGCGCCGAGATCGGAATGCAAACCGTCGCGGCGGACGCGTGATCCTCGGAGCCGCCCCCGGAACAGTGCGTCTGCGCACCCTGATCGCGCCCGAACGGCCGGCGCGATCAATTTGCTCTGACTTATCGAAGAATGATGTCTTCGTTGAGAGCCTAAGAACTTCTGCGAGCTAGGCGTTCGGGCGCCGCGCGCTCGATGATCGCGAGCAACGCGTTCGCGGCGCGACTACGAAAGCGCTGCTTGTGCCTGAGCGCATAGAATTCGCGTTCGGGCAGCGCAAATCCAACGCTGCGCAGCAATCCGGCTTCGATGCTGGGCGCCGCGACCGTCGCAGAAATTGCGGCTGCCCCCAAGCCGGCCTCGACCGCAGCGCGCACCGCCTCGTTCGACGGTAGCTCCATCGCTATACGCAGACGCTCCGGCGAAATCCCTAGGCTCGCGACCGCGCGTTCGAAGGCCGACCTGGTGCCAGAGCCAAGCTCGCGAAAGACCCAGTCGCCGTCGACCAGATCGCTCGACTCCAGATCGCGGCGGTCCGCCCAGCGATGCTGCGGACTGACGACGAGCAGCAACTGGTCGCGCGCCACAGTCGCGCTGACTAAGCAATCGTCGTCAATTTCGTCTTCGACGAAACCGACCTCGGCCACGCCGCTCTCCACGGCTTTTGCGACGTGGGCGGAGTTGTTGATGGCGAGATGAATATCGACTCGCGGAAACGCATTGCGAAACGCCACGAGATGGCGCGGCAGCCAATAGCCCGCTATCGTCTGGCTCGCGTGGATGGTCAGGGTTCCCCGCTCGAGCTTCCCAAACTCGCTCAGCATCCGTTCTGCGTGCTCGACCTGGGCGAGGATGGCGCGTGCTTCGGCCAGGAAGGCCCCTCCGGTCTCGGTTAACTCGATACGGCGACCGACCCGGTCGAATAGCCGAACGTCGTGGCGCGCCTCCAGCGCCGCGATGGCGTGACTCGCCGCCGATTGCGCGAGATTGAGCGCGGACGCAGCCCGCGTCATGTGCTCGTGCTCGGCGACCGCAATGAAAATTCGAAGCTGGTCCAGCGTCATACGATCTGTAGATTAGATTACTTTCATAGCTTGTATCAATTGGACTAATCGATCAACCCGGCACTATGTCCATTGCAGCACAATCAGAGGCTCGACAATGACCATTTTGCCCCGCAACGCTGATTCAAAGGCCCCCGCTTCGCCCAAGCAGTTCCTCGACATCGTCCGCAATTTCACCCCGAACTGGTTCACAGTAACCATGGGCACCGGCGGTCTCGCGTTGTGTTTAAACCAATTCCCGAGCCATATTCCGGGCGCGGGCGGCGCCGCTGTGATGCTTTGGCTCGCCGACATCATCTTGTTCGCCGCCTTCACGCTCGTTTATGCGGCCCGATGGGCGATATTCCCCCACGAAGCGCGGCGCATCTTCGACCACCCTGTGATGTCGATGTTCTTCGGCGCGGTGCCGATGGGACTAGCTAGATCATTAACGGGTTCCTGGCGTTCGGCCCTTCTCTGATCGGCGACGCGGCGGCGGTCGCGACTGCCCACACGCTCTGGTGGATCGACGCGGCGATGTCGTTGGCTAGCGGTCTCGTGATTCCCTACTTCATGTTCACGCGCCAGGATCACCGCATCGAACGGATGACCGCCGTCTGGCTGCTGCCGATTGTCGCTGCCGAGGTCGCCGCAGCTAGCGCCGGATCGCTGGCGCCGCATCTGGCGACATCTGAAGCGTTCAGCGTGCTGATGCTCGGCTACGCGCTCTGGGCCTATTCGACGCCACTGGCAATGAGCGTGCTCGTGCTCCTGTTCCTACGGCTTGCGCTTCACAAGCTGCCGGAAAGCGACATGGGCGCGTCCGCCTGGCTGGCGCTCGGCCCCATCGGAACTGGCGCGCTTGGCCTTATTCTGCTTGGCGACGACGCGCCTGCAATTTTCGCCGCCAACGACCTTGCGGACGTTGGCAGAACAGCGCAGGGCGTCGGCATCGTCGGCGGCGTGATCTTCTGGGGCTACGGCGCCTGGTGGCTTGGGCTCGCCGTGCTGAAGACCATCCGCTACATCCGCCAGGGCCTGCCCTTTAATCTTGGATGGTGGGGCTTCACCTTCCCGCTTGCGGTCTATGCGATGGGCACGCTCGCGCTCGGGCGCACGACCCACCTCGCCCTTTTCGACGTGGCCGGCAGTGTTCTGGTCATCTGCCTGGCGGTGTTCTGGAGTATCGTGGCAAGCCGCACCGCACATGGCGCCTGGCGCGGCTACCTTTTCGTTTCGCCCTGCCTCAAAGGCGCATCTTCGCCTCCGGTCAAGTTCGAATCCGACGTCGTGTGATAGTCGGCGAGCGGCCGCCAGAGGGGCTGCAGGAGCGCGAGGAAGCCCGCCGGCAGCAGCGTGGATGTCGGAAGCGCCTGATTGGACCGGTCTCGACATGGCGCGACGTCGTGAGCGTGGCGGGCGGACGTCGCCATTTTGACCTATTTCTTTCAAACAATGGGCCGTGCGCAATGGGCCGCCGTGCGAAAGTCGCGTCGCAAGTCCCCAGCCGGATTGCCGCCAACGCCGCGTCCTGCGAACCGGCCGCTGACGAAGAAAACCATCGAGGCGGTCCAAGAAGGCGGTCCAAGAGAGGGTCACAAATGTTTCCAGCGCGCCGTTTCGCTGCATCCTTGACTGTCGCAAGCGCCTTTTTTGCCTTCCTTTTTCCCTTCTCAAACGCCCAGGCTCAAGATTCGCCCTGCGAGGAATCGGCTGAGGTCGCGGTTGTAACGTCGCCGGCGTCGCCTTGGGCAGGCGCGCCCTTGCGTATCCTCGTCGCCGCCGAAAAGCCGCTCGACGGCGAGCTTTCGCTGATTGCGCCTGATGGAAGGGTCGCGGCCAGATCGCACGGACAGCGAGGCGGACCGCCGTATGTCTGGTTCGCCGAGGTTGCGTCGCCGGCCGCCGGCGCGTGGCGTGCGACGCTCGACACGTCTTCGTTCACTTGCGGCACGATTACGAAGGACATCGCCGTGAGCGCGCGCAAATCGTCCGCCTCGCATGCGGCGGAAGGCAGCGTCTGGCGGGTGCACAATTCATGGAACCGCGCGACGGAGAATTTATATTCGGCGTGGGTCGCCAAGCTTTTTGACGCGCCGCTCGAAGCGGAGCAATCATGGAAGACATGGCACGAGGTGCTGCGCAATCCGTCGCGCAATGTCCTGTTCAATCATCTCGGCAAGGGCGAAGACAGCTTCACCCAATCGCTGAAACCCGACTGCGCCGATTTCGTCTACTTCTTGCGCGCCTATTTCGCCTACAAGATGGGGCTGCCTTTCGCCTATTCGAATTGCTCGCGCGGCGCCGCCGGCGCGCCGCCGCGATGCAATGAGCGCTTCGATATTCTGCATCCCCAACTGACCCGACCCGCGCCGCCGCCGGAGCAAGCCGTGGCGTCGGCCGCCGCTCCGCCGGCCCCTACCCGCATAGCGGCTCCTCCCACGAACTTTTTACAGCAGCTGTTTGCACAGCCTCAGCAGGTCCAGCCGGCGGCGCCGACGACTGCGCCGGTCGCCCCTGCGAAACCGCCTGCCCCGAAGCGACCGGCGGGCGTCGCCGGATATTTACGGGCAGTGGGCGACGTCGTTCATTCCGGTTCGGTGCGCGCGCCGGCAAACAGCGACAAATCCGATTTTTACACGATTCCACTGACGCAGGAGACGCTGCGTCCCGGAACCGCCTACGCTGATCCTTACGGGCACGTCATGATGCTGGTGCAACGCATTCCGCAGACGGCGGACGCCGCCGGCGTCTTTCTTGCTGTCGACGCCGAGCCGGATGGCACTGTCACGCGCAAGCGGTTCTGGCGCGGCAATTTCCTGTTCGCGAACGGAGCTTCCCTCGGCAGCCCGGGCTTCAAGCGCTTCCGGCCGATCGTGCGGGAGAACGGCGGGTTGCGGGCGCTCACCAATGCCGAGATCGCCAAGAACCCGGATTACGGCGATTTCTCCCTGGAGCAGTCGCAGTTCGGCGCCGAGGATTTCTACGATCGCATGGATGAGGTGATGTCGCCCGAGCCGCTCGATCCGACCCGCGCGATGATGGCGGCCATCACGGCGCTTGATGAGCAGGTGAAGACGCGCGCGGTTGCGGTCGAAAACGGTCGAAAGTTCCAGAACGGCGGGCGCGGCGAGGCGTCCATGCCGGACGGTGCGGCGATCTTCGCGACGAGCGGCGCATGGGAGGATTTCTCGACGCCGGCGCGCGATCTCCGCCTGCTGATCGCGATCGACGTAGTGCGCGGATTTCCAGATCGTGTCGCTCGGCGCAGCGATCGCTACGCCATGCCGTTTGGCAGAGGTCCGGCGGGCGTTCAGGCGCAACTGCAAAGCGCGCTGGCGAGCGAACTCGCGGCCCGCACATTCTCCTACACCCGCAGCGATGGCTCCGCCTGGACGCTCTCGCTCAAAGACGTCATGGACCGCGCGGCGGACCTTGAGATGGGCTACAATCCCAATGACTGCGTCGAACTGCGCTGGGGCGCTTCGGACGGGAGCGCCGAGGCGGCGACGTGCTCGCGGCGCGCGCCGGCCGCCCAGCGCGCGAAGATGACGGACTATCGCAGCTGGTTCCGCGAACGGCACTGGCCGCACGCCTAGCGCGGAGATCTAGCGCGACCCGGCCTTACGCTAGATTTCGAAAGTTTAATCGGCCGCGTTTGCGCTTGGGGCTTGGCGGCGTTTTGCAGCGGGGCCATATCTTGCTGCGCCGCGCCTTCGAGGGCGGCGACTATGGAGAAACCCTATGTCACCGGAAGAACGCCAACTCATCGCTGGTCTGTTCGAGCGCACCAAGAGCGCCGCCTCGACGCCGCGCGACCAGGAGGCGGAGGCTTTCATCAGCGAACAGATCAAGGCTCAGCCTGCGGCGCCCTATCTCCTGGCGCAGACCGTGATCGTGCAGGATCAGGCGCTGCAAGGCGCCAATGCGCGCATCGAGGAACTCGAGGCGCGTGTGCAGGAGCTTGAATCGAAGCCCGCCGGCGGTTTCCTTGGCGGCCTGTTCGGCGGTGGTCCCCGTCCGGCGCCGCCGCGTCCTCCCCAGCAGGCTCGTCCGAGCGGACCTTGGGGCGGCGCCCAGCAGGGCGGCATGAATCCCGTGGCCGGCGGCTACGCGCCGCAGGGCTGGGGCCAGCAGCAGCCGCCTGCGCCTGAAAGCGGCGGATTTCTGAAGGGCGCGCTCGGCACCGCCGCGGGCGTCGCGGGCGGCGTGCTGCTCGCCGACGGCATCCGCAACCTGTTCTCGCATGGCGCCGGCTATGGCGGGATGGGGAATCTCGGCATCGGCTCCGGCTTTACGCCGGCCGGCGGCGATACGGTGATCAACAACTATTACGGCGATGAGTCGGGCTCGGGCGCCACCGACGCCGGTTACGGCTACGACAGCGCAGGCGGGGTGGAGGACGCCGACTATGGCGCCGACCCCGGCTTCGATGACGGCGGCGGCTTCGACAGCGGCGGCGACGGCGGCTTCGACGTCTGATGAAATTTGGCTCCCGGCCCCGCAAGGGCCGGGAGTTCTCGCATCTGGCGCCCTGTGCGCCAGCGCACCGCGACTCCCCGAGCGGCGTTCTAGGGTCCGATCATCCGCTGATCGAGCGGACGGACCACGGGGAACTCGCCATGAACCGTTCGATGAACAACACGACGAACCGCACGACCAAGACCAGCTTCGCTTCGCGACCGATTCGCATCGCGCTGGCCATGAAGATCGCCTTCGCGATCCTCGCCGCCAATGTCAGCTTCGCCGCCGCCAAGGCGCTCCTCGTCAAGGCGCCGGACGCGCAGCCTGCGCGCGTCGCCGCCGACGCCTCGTCGGTGAAGCCTTTCATCCTTCCCATCGACTGGCAGGAGTCGACCGCCGTCGCGCAGTCAGATCCGACGCAGAATTGCCATGGCGTCACCGTCGAGACCGACGAGGGCTATGGCGTGCGCGGACAAACGATCCGTTTCGTTTGCCGCAAGGCCTTGTAAGAGGCGCACAGGAGTTCGAGCATGTTTCGCGTTTCGCTCCTCCCGCAAGCTGCTCCTTTCGTCATCGCAGGCGCCCTGCTCGCCGCCCCGGCCATGGCTCAAATGTCGAGCCCGCCAAACGACGCGCCCGACACGTCAGCCGCCGCCCAGCGCGGGGCGAGGCCGGCGCTAGAGCGCGAGACCTCCGACCGGCCGCCGGTCGACGCGCCGCGGGAAGCCGATGAACGGCAGCAGGCCGATGAGCGCCAAGAGCTCGACCAAGCGCTCGAAAAGCAGCAGGGAGCCGACGCGCCGCAAGGCGTCGACGAGCAGCGGAGGATCGATGAGCGGCAAGCGACCGATGCGCGCGAAAGCCTTGCGCGCGCGCTGCGCGACTGGTCGAATGAGGAGCCCGACGTCGGCCGAAGCGTCCAGCGTTCGGAAATCGCCGCTTATTACAAGAAGCGCGATTATGCGCCGATCTGGCGCGACGCCGACGGCTTCACCAAGTCGGCGAAAAGCGCGCTGGACACTCTGCGCGACGCCGGCCGCGACGGCCTGCGCGTGAAGGCGCCTGCGCAAGAGTCGTCCTGGAGCGCCGCGGGCGAACTGGCGTTATCGGAGGCCGTCGCCGATTATGCGGCGCAAGCGAGCGGCGCCCGGGTCAATCCCGCAACGATTTCACCTGACATCGAGGAGCGGCCATCGGTGGTGAAGCCGGCGCAGGCGCTTGAAGCGATCGCCGAGGCTGGAGACGATGCCGGCGCGCGGCTTGCCGCCTTCAATCCGCCGCACGCGGCCTATGCCGCCTTGCGCGAGAAACTCGCCGAACTGCGCGCCGCGCGCGGCTATCCGCGCCGCGAGGCGGCTGCGGCTCACGAGTCGGACGCCCAGCCCATCACCAATTTTGCGTCGCTATCCGAAGCCAAGGCAAAGCGCGTCGAGGCGGAGATCATCGCCAATATGGAGCGGTGGCGCTGGGAGCCGCGCGAAATGGGCGCGACGCGCCTCGAAGTCAATATTCCGCAGTTCGAGACGACATTCACGCGCGACAATCACATTGTGTTGCGCGCGCGCGTCGTCGTCGGGAAGAAGACGTCGCCAACGCCGGTGTTTTCCGACGTGATGCCATATATCATCATCAATCCGACCTGGACCGTTCCGGAGTCGATCATCGAGAAGGAGCTGGAGCCCAAAACCGGCGGCAAGCTCTCCAAGCTCCGCAAGCGCGGATATAAGGTAACCTTTCGTAATGGCCGTGCGATCGTTCAGCAGGAGCCCGGCGCGAAGAATGCGCTCGGCCGGCTCAAATTCGTATTTCCGAATGATCTCTTGATCTACATGCACGACACGCCGCAGAAGAAACTCTTCGCCCGCGCCAAGCGCGCATACAGTCACGGATGCGTACGTGTCCAAGATCCGTTCAAGCTCGCGGAAGAGGTCGTCGCGCGTCCTGGCTACGACGAAAAGCGTCTGAAGGCCCTGATCGGCAAGAAGGAGCACCGCATCAATCTCGCGAAGCCCGTTCCGGTGCATGTCGAATATTTCACGGCTGTGGTCAACGACGACGGCGCGCTGAAGCTTTACGACGACATCTACGGCTATTCAGCGAAGGTGCGCTCGGCGCTCGCTTTGTAAGCGGGGCAGGTTCCGAAAAAGTTGACAGACTTTTTCGATGAGAACCTGCTCCAACATTTTGATTTTGAGCGATTCCTTATCGATCACATGATTCCATGTGATCGGGAAGCGCTCTAGGCCGATGAGGCGAGCCGCGCCACCTGCCGGCGCAATTGCTCCTGCGCGCGCGCGAGATTTTGATGCGCCCGTGCGGACCAGAGCTTGCGCGTCTCGTCGAGGCGGTAAAGCGCGTCTCCATGTGCGGCGAATGTGTCGATCATCTGGAGCCGCCCAAGGCAAAAGAGCGGCTCGGGCACCCAGGCGTATTCGAAACGAAGCCGCGCCAGATTTTGCTCGAACTCGGACCAGGACGCGCCGAGCGAGGAAAGATCGAGGTCGAGGAAGAGGTCCAGATCGCGCGAAAAGCCGGGATAATGCTCAGTCGGAGCGCGCGCGTTGAGGTGATTCGCTGTCGCCATGATCAGATCATGGATGGCCTGCGCATCTGTTTCATCGAATTTCGAGTGACGTTCGAAGAGCGCCGCGCTGGCGCGAACATTTTCGGCGTCGGGACGAAGCAGACCGTCGAGCTCGCGTGTCACATAGACAGCGTCATGCCAGAAGATCGCGGCGGCGATCAGATCGGGCCGGACGGCGAGCGCCTTCAAGGAGTCGAGCTTCGTCAGCAAATCGACGATATGATCCCAATCGTGATACCCGCGTTGCGGTTCGCGATAGGCGGCGTCGATGACCGAAAAAGCATCCGCGTCGTGACGCCCTGCGATCAGGGCCCAATAATTCTGCACCGGATTTGAGATCATGCGCGAGTAGCGATCATAAGAGAAACCCATAAGGCGTGCGACTACACGGCAGGACAGCAGTCGCGCTCGGACGAAGACGTCACTTGCTCGAAAGATTCCATACCGAAGACCAGTTATCCTGCGACCCTTCCCTGGCGAGACCGCGATACCGCTGCTCCAAGACGACATAGAGCGCGGGCCAGGGCTCGGGAACCGATCGCGCCAACGCCGAGGCTCCCTCGGCGGCGGCTTCTAATCGGCCGGACTCATATTCCTGGCGCATGAGGTCGTGCGACTTGCGCCAGCGCACATACGAGTCCGAGACCGCCATCCCGCTGTCGCCGGCGAGCGCGAAAACCCTTGTCGGTTCGCTCTTTCCGACGACGCGGACACGTCCAAGATCGATCCAGGCGAAGTCGGGCGCCGCATCGCGCACCGCGCCAGAGGCCACAATGTCCGTCTGAAACGCCTTGCTCGCCCCTTCGAGCCGCGACGCGAGATTCACCGTGTCGCCAAGAATCGAATAGTCGAAGCGGCGGATGGATCCCATGTTACCGACGCTGCAAGGCCCGAGATGGAGGCCAAGCCCCATCGCCGCCGGCTGCGCATCATTGCCTGACGACGCAGCGGCCGCGGCGCGCCTTTTGTTGAGGCTGACGAGAGCCTCGCGCATCGTCAGGGCGGCCCGAACGGCCTTGCGCGGATGGTCGTCGATGTCGAGCGGCGCGTTCCAGAAGGCGAGCACCGCATCGCCCATATATTTGTCGATCGTGCCCTCTTCTTCGAGGATGGCGTCGGTCATCGGGGTCAAGTATTCGTTCATGAACTGCGTGAGTTCGCGCGCGCTCAAACCTTCCGAAATCCCCGAGAAATTGCGCAGATCGGAAAACAGCACGGTCAATTCGCGTGTCTCGCCGCCGAGCACCAGCCGCTCCGGATGTTCGGCGAGGCGATCGACGACGGCAGGCGCGACGAATTTGCCGAAGGCCTGACGCACGTGGCGGCGCGCGGAAGTTTCGGCCCGCCAGAGCGTCACCGCGCCGAAGAGATAGCCGCCAATGATCGCGAGACTCGGATAAGACGGATCGAGCAGCACGCCGCGGCGATCGAACAGATAAAAGGCGCCGGCGAACAACCCTGCGACGGCGAGCGGCGCGGCCGCCGCCGAGACGAGCGGCGGCGCGACGAAGAGCAGGCCCATGATCAGCAGAAACGAGAACGCGGCGACGACGAACTCCAGTCCGGGCGCCCAGTCCGGGCGTGCGAGCAGCGAGCCCGAGGCGATCGATTCGACGATCTGCGCATGCACGTCGACGCCGGGAACGACCGGCTCCAGGGGCGTCGCGCGGACGTCGCCGAGACCCGTCGCCAATGCGCCCACGAAGATGATGCGCCCCTCGATTTCATCGCGCGCAACACGGCCCTCGAGCACGTCCTTGGCTGAAATGTCTCGCACTGCGTCGCTATGCGAATAGCGTGGCCGGACTTCTGCGTTGGGACCGGTCGCGATTTCGAAGGCGCCGACCTTGATCGCATTGACGCCCGTCTGCTTGCCGAAAGCCGTTTGTCCGCTGGCGTTTGAAGACCGAATGATGATGGCCGGCTCGCCCTGGGCGATGCGCAGGGCTTCGAGCGCCAGGGAGGGCATGAGAACGTCGCCGGCCCGCGTCACCAGCGGCACCCGACGAACGATCTGGTCGTGATCGGGCAGCCAGTTTGTCGCGCCGAGTCCACGCGCCGCATCCGCAAGCTTTCGTTCCGGGCCGACCGCGCCGGCGAATGCGGCGAGGAAGGGTGCGGGATCGTCGCCGGCGGTGACCAGTCCCGACTTCGCCGCCAGCGGCGCGGAAACGGCGTCGGTCAGCGTGACTCCAAGCGTGGCGGGCGCCTTCGCGAGCGCCTGCGCCAAGAGTTGATCGCCGCTCGGCGCCTTTGCGACGAGCTTCGCCACCTCGGCGCGGGCGCGCGGGTCAGGGATCGCCTCGATGAGCTGGGACGCTCCGCCGCGATCCGCCTCCGCGAAAATAAAGTCGAATGCAATGGACGCCGCGCCGAGTTCGCGCAGGCGATCAAGAAGTTCGGCGAGCCGGGCGCGCGGCCAAGGCCACTGCCCATAGGCGCTGAGACTCTTCTCGTCGATGCCCACGACTCGCGTCGGCGCCTCGGGATCATAGGCGCGAGGAGCCAGACGTTGAAAGCTGTCGAAGACGAAGTTGCGGAGGTCGTCAAGCGCCCGGGGCTGAATGACTCCCCAGGGAAAAATGAGAACCGCAGCGGCGACAAGCGCGAGTAGGTAGGCGCGACGCCGCTTCAACATCTCCACCTCGCAGGACGGTCACGCCGCCGCCGTGGCGATCGGAGAGGCTGGCGACGTCGTAGAACTAGTTGCCCGGCCCATCAATCGCAACTGGACCGCCGCTCCCGAAGAGACCTCCATTGCCGCCTGCGCCGCCGTCGCCACCCTCACCGCCGCCGTACTGGCCGCCCTCACCGCCTTCATAGCCACCGCCGTGGCCGCCTTCGCCGCCACCACCATGGCCGCCTTCGCCGTGACCGCCATGACCGCCCTCGCCATGGCCGCCATGACCGCCCTCGCCGTGACCGCCGTGACCGCCCTCGCCGTGGCCGCCATGACCGCCCTCGCCATGACCGCCATGACCGCCCTCGTGACCACCGTGATCATGTCCGCCGTGGCCGCCGTGATCAGGATCGTCGTGGTGGCCGTCGTTTCCGCCTTGGCGCGCTGGCGTCGGCAGCGGAGCAGGCTGATTGTCGACATTGGCGCGGCTCTGCACGAGCGCATTGCCGAACCAAACCGGACCCAGCGCGTCGAGTCCCGGCGGACTGACGACGTCCGGCGGACGATCATTGCCGAGCGCAAGATTCGCCTCTTCGTTTGTCGGCGTGCGCTTGGCGCCGCCACGCTGCCTTTTGCCGCTCTCCAACGCGGCGACGATTTCCGCGATCGTCTCGGGCGGCACGAGGAAAGGCGCCGACACTGGCCCGCCGCTCGGCGCGCAAACGCCATAGCCCGGGCGCGTGAGCGCCTGGCCGCCAACGTCGATGAAGCCATATTGGTGCACGACGAGCGTGCCGCAGGAGCCGCCGATACGAACCAGCGCCGTCCCGCCGCGCACGCCAATCGACGCCGTCGGGGTTCGCAGCCTTGTGCCGCCTTCGTGGCTGACGCCGCCGCCGACGAAGCGCATGACGCCCTTCGCCATCGATACGCCCTGCTGACCGCCTCCGCCTCGTGAATAGACGAAGTCGTCAACGGTGACGGCGCTGTTGCGTCCGACGGTCATCGTCGATGTGTCGTTAAAGACGATCTGGGCGCTGCCGTACGGACTCGTCTCGATGCGTTCGCGCCGCTGCACGCCAAGACCGACCGATAGCGAGCGCTTCGCGGCGCCCGGCGGCGTGCCGTGCGCACTCTGATTGACCGCGCCGACATTCCCGACGTTATCTGCGAGCGCGGGGCCGGCGACGAGCGCGAGAGCGGTTGTGGCGGCCGCGGAGAACTTTTTCATTTATCGTCTCCGTCAGAACTTTGCCGTTGGCCCGAAACTGACGGATACGTTGTCAGTCTTGAAATTCGGCAGATTTGAATCGTTGCGCGCATATTCGACGTTGCCGGCGAAACCGAGATAGGGGGTGATCGGCAAGTCCACCATCACGCCGCCGATCCAGACGGTGTCTCGACGCGCGACGAAGGGATTGATCACCGGATTGGCGGCGTCGAAGGCAAGATGCGTAAAGCGGCCATAAGGCGCGAAGGTCCATCGGCGCGGAATGATTGGAAATGGCGGGTCGACCTCGAGCCGCAGCATCGCCTGGACGTCAACCTGATCGGAAGATTGCTGCGGATTGCCTGCCCATGCGCGCGTATAGGCGACGCGACCTTCAAGCCTCAGGTCGTTGGTCAGTCTGTATGAGCTGCTCAAATAGCCGGTGACGACGTCGCCAGTCGCCAACGTCGATACTGTCGAATAAGGCGAAAAACCGAGAGAACCGAGGTAGCCCGGCGCGGGATTAACCCAGATCGCCCGCCATTCGGCGCCCGGCTCGAACCACAGGTTGGGACTGAGTTCCGCGCCGAAACTCATGCCGGCGCCGCCGGCGTTCAGATAATTGCTGCCGCCGAGCAGCGCCACCGCGCCGGTCAGGTATGGCTTGATCGAGAGGCCCGGATAAAGATCGGGCGCGATATGAATGCGCGGCCCGATGGAGCCGGCGAACAGCGCGACGCTGTACTGCGGCAGGCGAAACTGCTCGGTGGCGTAGCCCGTCACGCGCGTCTCGAGCTGGTCGCCGCGCCCATTCTGAAAATCCAGGTCATGCGCGGCCTGCACCAATTGGAAGCTGTTGATGTCGCCCTTGCGCGAGGCGGCCGACGCGACGCCGACGCCGCCGACCTGGAAGAGATTATTGGTCGGGAAGAAATTGGCGTTCGATTGCGCCCGCAGGCCGACGTGCATCCGCAGATAAAGCCGATTGGCTTGCGTGCGCTTCTCGATATCGGGCAACTGCGCTTCGACCTGAGCCACCTGAACCGCATCGAGGCCGCCTTCGGCGAGCGCGTTGCGCAAATGCTGCGCCGAGAGTTCATAGGCGCCGAGCCGCGCATAAAGGAAACCAAGCTCCTTTCGGGCGCGGGACAAGTTCGGGTTGAACATCAGCATGCGTTCAAGCGCGCCGATTCCCGCTTCATAGTCGCGTAGCTCCGTCGACAGCAGGACGTAGCGATAGGTCGCGTCATAGTCGGTTGGATTATGCTGAATATAGGATGCGAGGCGCTCCTGTTCGGCGCGCGGATCCTCCTGCGCCAGAGCCGGACTGAAAAGTGCGAATGCGGCAAACAATGCGCCCAAAAGCCTCGGCGCCGCTCTATATGCGAACATAAATGGCAAGCCCCCGTAAAAAATCGGAAAACGGCGATCGAAGCCGTGTCCGTCAGCTGAACCGGAAGCTGACTCATGTCGCCTGGAGTAGCAAGCTAGCGCCGGACGACGCGCCAAAGAGAACGACGCGACGGCGCACTGCGTCTGCTACGAATTAACGCTTTGCAGCAACGGCTTATGGGCCTTTCCGCGCGTTCTTCGCGCGCAAACGGCGGACACAACAAATTCTCGGGTGTTGCCTTGAAACCACAGGCGCGACGCGCGGCTAGCGCCGCCGCTCGCCATCGAAGAGAGAGCTGATTTCACCGCGTTCAGTCGACGACTGCCCGGCGACCGGCGACGGAATGACGCCCCTACGCCAGCGCGCCGAGAACGCGCGGCGGCGCGAACGCGCGATGGCGCGTGAATCGTCGCAAGACGCGCCCGGCGCGAGGAGCCAGCGCAGCACGATCAGCAAGTCGGCGGCGCGGCGCGACGCGCCGATCTCCACCGCGTTGCGGATGTCGGCGACGACTCGTCCGCGCGCGGCGTCGAGCGACACGGCCCGGCGGTATCGCGCCAGCATGCGATGGTGCTTGTCGCTGGGGCTCACGCCCAGGATGAGTTCATGACCGCGCAGACCCGCCACTTCGGCGCAACGCTCGATCGGCGTCAATTCGGGAATCATTTGGGTTCTCCCAGTCGCTTGCTCTGCCGGTCCTTTGCCTCTTGTCGGCAGCATAGCGACGGTAGCGCCTCGTCTCTCATCTGTTTGTGCGAGAACGCACAAGGGTCATTCGGCTTCGTTGAGCGCCTCTTGAACCCGCTTCTCCAGGACCGACGGGCGCAACAACACGAGACCGCCGCGAATTTTTTCGGCGAGGCCTTCGTCGATCATGGCCGAGAGTTCGCGGCTGACCTGTTCGCGCCGACAACCGATTCGGGCGGCGAGATCATGCTGAAACGGCGGCGGCGACACGATCGCCTGCCCCATCGATCCTTTGCGCGGCGCCGACATGCGCAACAATTCGGAATAGAGCCGATGCTTAAGGTCGAGCACCGAGCGCTCGAACAGGCGCGTATTCAGTTCCCGCACCCGCGCCGTCAGCAGACGCAACAGCCGCTCGCAAATCTCCGGCTCGCTGAACAGGATCTCCTTGAAGACCGCTGGCGGCGCCAGCAAAAGTTCCGCGTTGGTGAGCGCCGTCACATTGGCGGAGCGCTTCGCCCCGTCGACCGCCGCCATCTCGCCGAAGAATTTGCCCGGTCCGAAGTCCCCGAAGATCATCTCCTTGCCGGCGGCGGTTCGTATCAGCACTCGAACGTCGCCGCTGACAATGAAATACACATCGGTCGAAGGATCGTCGAAATCGAGGACCAGCTCATGCTCGGCGTAGCGCCTGCGCACGCATTGCCGCGCCAGCTGTTCGCCGCGCGTGGGGTCTAGGCCAACAAAGAAAGGAATCCCGTCAAATAGGGACACATCGCGCTCCTGGATTGGAAATAGCGCCGATATTGCCGCTAAATGTCGACCTCGTCGAGGCGCAATCTGCTGGCGGATGCAGACTCTTCGGGCGAGGATTGACGATGCAAGCGTTCCGACTCGCGACCTTCAATCTAGAAAATCTCGATTGGTCGGGGACCAAACCGGAGGCGTTTGCGCGCCGAAGCGACGCGCTACGCCCACTGCTGGAGGCGCTCGACGCCGATATATTGTGCCTGCAGGAAATCCATGCGCAGAGACTTCATAAGCACGGCGCGCGGCGATATATCGCGCTCGATGAGTTGCTGGCGACGACCAGATACGCGAACTTTCATCGGGCGACGACCGTCAGGCCGGGCGGCGACGCCCCCGCCGACGTGCATAATCTCGCAATCCTTTCACGATGGCCGATGCGCGCGCAACGGCAAATCCACCACGATATTGTGGCGCGATGGGTCTGGCCGCCGCCGCGCGACGCCGACGGCTCCCAGCCGGAGCCGGTCGAGATCGCTTGGGACAGGCCCCTGCTCTACGCTGCTGTCGCGCTTCCCAACGGCGGCGCGCTCCACGTCGTCAATCTGCATCTACGCGCGCCGCGCGCCATTCCTATCGCGACGGCGCGCGGCTTCGGATCGAGCCGCGCGCAAATCGAGGGCCAGTTCGTGGCCGCGCTCAAGCGCGAAGGCCAAGCCCTGGAGGCCCGGCTGTTCGCCGAGACTCTCTTTGACGCCGAGCCGGAGGCGCAGATCGCGATTGCCGGCGACTTCAACGCCGACGAGCATGACGCGCCGACGAGACTCTTGCGCGGCGGCGGAGACGAAGCGGCGGAAGGGGACCGGGCCCTCGTCGCCTTGGAAGAGCGGGTCGAGCCGTCGCGGCGCTTCACCGTGGTGCATGCGGGACGTCCAACGCTGATCGACCACCTCCTTGCCTCACGCGCATTGGCCGCCAATTGGCGCGAGACCACGATCTTGAACGAAGGGCTGCAGGACGAAGTCTACGCAGAAGGACCTGTCGAGGGATCGCTTCACGCGCCCGTGGTCGCGCGGTTCGAGCTCGTCGCAAAATAGACCGCGGCGCCGCTTGGGAGCCCCAACGCGCCGCTCAAGCGTAAAACGTCCCCGCTAGCCGAACGCAAACGATCTCAACTCTTCGGCCAGGGCGCGCGCTTCGCTCCAGTCCAGTTTGACGTCTCCGTGACCTTCCGAGGAGAGGACAACGCCGCTCTGTTCGACTCTCGCGTCGAAGTCATGATCGCTGGCGATGGGGCTCATATAGATCTGCTGTTCGCCGCGGTCGCCCGTCGCGACGGAGTCGAGGGCCCGCGAAAGGATCGCCGCCTCTTCTTTGGTAAAGCGCCGCAAGGGGTGACCGAGCAGGCGGAGCGTCGCCAATGCGACAAACGATCGATGCGTTGAGGCGACGAGCTCGAAGCGCTGAGACATTTTGCAAGACCCACGGCAGTTCAACACAGCAAGCGACGAGCTTTTGCACGCCGTCGCGCAGACGCCCTTGGACGACAACGACCGTCTGACGCGCGCCTGCGCCATGAGGCGTATCAAATTTCATGCCTACGAACAGCCAAGGGCTTCGCTTCGAGTGGATGACCGTATGTAAATCGCTACGTTTCGACGTAGCTTAAGCCCACGTCATGAGTGTGCAATTTGAACACCGTAGAGCTTCTTTAGCGTTGCTCCTGCAACTGAGAGAAAAATATGAATGACGATCGGCTCTTCGCGCAGCATCCGCCCGGGCTGACATTCCGTCCGTCGGAACCGAGCGGTGAAGCGCGCGCGAGCATTTCCGGCTGGACTAGCTCCATGGAACTTGCCAATGTGGGTGCGCCGCTTGCGCTGAAGGCAGAGCAAATTCCCTGGCCGATCCGTGCGGCGGACGCCATCGTCTGCATAAAGCCATCGTCTGCATAAACATGACGCACATTTCCCCCAGGAGCGCGACAGAGGCTTTGTTCGAGAGCGGAGTCAGGACCTTGTCCGCGGGAGCGCCGCTCTATTTATACGGTCTATACAGGCGCGGCGGCGCGCATAGCGTCGAGCCGCGCCGAATTTGATGCGAGCCTTCCCGCTCGCAACGCCGCATGGGGCGTCCGCGATCTGGAAGATGTCGCGGCCCGCGCGCGGGAGAAAGGTTTGGAGAGCCTCAAATCGTGGACATGCCCGTCGTGGACATGCCCGCCAGTAATCTCAGCGTCATCTTTCATCGCACATGACGAGACGTCGATACACAATCGCCTTCGACTCGAGCGTCACGGTCACAAATGAATCCCTCAAAGATGACATGAGCGCAGCCATCCCGATGGAACCCGCGAGCGGGTCCCCTCGGTAAGTATAGTGAAGCCCACCTGGAGAAAGACCATGGAACGTCGCGAATTCATTGCAGTCGGAACCGCCGCCGCCGTCGTCTCCGCCACACAAGCGTTTGCTCAGGCTACCGGCCAACAGGACAGCGCGGCCAAAATGGAGGATATGCATCCGCCGCTCTACAAAAACCTGGAAAATGCGAGCATCGAATGCGTCTCCACAGGCAATGACTGTCTTCGGCACTGTCTTGGCATGTTTGCGATGAAAGACACGAGCATGGCCGAATGTGCGGACGCCTCGCTGCAGCTTGTCGCTGCATGCAATGCGCTCGCATCGCTGGCGGCGCTCAACTCGTCGCATACCGTCGCGCTGGCGAAAACGGTCGCTTTGATTTGCGAGGACTGCAAGAAGCAATGCGACAAGTTTCCGAAGATCGCCGAATGCGTGGCCTGCGGCAAAGCGTGCCAGAAATGCGCCGACGAGTGCCGTAAAGTCTAGCCGACCTCAGCAGCAAGATCGGGAGCTTCGATGAAGACGCGATTTGCGCGCGTCGCGGCATGCGCCGCCATCTCTGTCGGGATTGGCGGCGCCGCGGCCAGCGCGGTGCTTCAAGGCGCGCCGCGCTACACTGTCGCCCAGGCGACGGAAAAGCCGGAGAAGACGACGGGGCAAGGCGAGGGCGTCGTCCGGGCGGTCGACGCGGACGAGCGACGGATCATGATCACGCATGGTCCGGTCTCGGGTCCCTTGGAAATGTCACCCATGACAATGGCGTTTCGCGTCGCGCCGAACGTCGACCTCTCCAGCCTGTCGAAAGGCATGAAGATCAAATTCACGATCAGTCGCGACGCGAAAGGACTCTATGTCATCGAGGACGTGCGGCCGGAGAAACCCTAATGCGCGTTCGCGTCAGTGCGGCTATATCCCAGACCGTCCATGCCGATGCGGTGCATCAGATAGCATAGACAATCCTGCTGCACCGCGCGGCGATCAACTGTCAGCATGGCCGGGATGGCGGGACGCGCGAGCCTGATTTCGCCTCCCGCGTAATCGAAATAGTTGATCGGCGGCGTGTCGAATCCGTCGCCGGAGAGGACTTCGAGGCGCGCGTCCTCGTGGCCCAACGCGCCGAAAGAGGCGCCGGCGCCCAATTCGCTAAAATTCAAATGGTCGATATCGGGGCGGAAGACAAAATCCGCCGGCGTTCCGTCAAAGGAGAAGCTTGCGCCGGCAGGCGGCTTCACGATGGCGAATGTGCGCAGCAATTCGACGTCCTGCGGAGCCGGCGCATGGTCGGGAAGCTCTGCGATCGAGAGGCAGGCCTCGAGCAATTCGACGGCATGCGCCACGCCGGCATCGGCGCCCGACTTGCCGCATTCGACTGTGATCGCCGGACAAAGTTCGGCGAAGGCCGCTGCGCTAGTGCCGCGCGGGCGCTGAAAATGCACGACAATGCGGGAGAAAAGCTGCGCAAGCGCGACATATTTCGGCTCAAGCTTGGTGATGCAGCTGTAGTGAGGATTGAAACCGGTGTTGTTGTGGATGTCGACGGCGGCGAAAGCTCGGCGCTTCTCGACGTATTCGTAAATCCAGCGCGCCATATGCGCGAGCGGATCGTCGGGAAAGGCCGTGCCGCGCCACACCCGGTTGAAGTCGCGCTGACTTGGGAGCGTGCGCACATTCGCCGCCGCCGCTTCGACATTGCCGATGAACAGAATGAGCGACCGATTGAGACCGCTCGCGGCGTGACGGCGCAGAATCTCCTGCACGGCGGCGAGCCCGCTCGTCTCATTTCCGTGCAGCAGCGTCGACACGAACAACGGTTGCGGGTCGCGGCCCGGAAGGTCGAACAGGGTCGGTCGGGGAAGGATGTCCTTCAGGCGATTGGCGGGACAATCGAGAAATCCGTCGGGCAGCCGGTCGAGCAGGGCGCAGGGCGCGTCGGTCACTGTTCTCCTCATATTTCCCACTGATGGACGGGCGCGCCGCTCCGCTGGCGCTCGCAATAGGCCGCCATCAGGCCATAAAGGTCCCCGCCGCGCGCCTCAAGGGCTTTTCGCTGCCAAGCCGCCCCGGTCTGCCGCGTCTGCACCCGAGCTTCGATGATATCGAGGAAATCGGCTTCGGCGACGCCCAGGTCGCGAAGCCCCGCCCGGGCGTCGGGAATGAGCCGATCGAGCAGCAGACGATCGGCGGCGATCTCGCCTTCGCCCGGCCATTCGAGCTTGGCGTCGAGGCCAAAACGCGCCGCGGCGTAAAAATTTCGTTTGGCGTCAGCGAAGCCGACGCCGCCGGCGCCGTAGTTCCCGCTCATGGCGATGGCGCGCGCGAGACCCAAATAAAGCGCGGCGTTCGCCATCATGTCGATGAAGGTTGGTCCCGAGGGCAGAATGCGGTGTTCGACGCGCAGATGCGGCGCGCCGCTTTCGTCGAAGCCGATCAGCGGACGATTCCAGCGCCAGATGACGCCATTATGCAGCCGCAGGTGGCGCATCGCCTCCGGCGGATCGTCATAGGCCATCGGAAGCAGCGAGTCATAGTCGCGCAAATTTTCTTCGAACACTTCGATCAAAGAATGAGTCGCATAGCCTGAACCCATGCTGACCCTGGCCGGGCCTGGCACCTTCACCGCCTGTTCGAACAGCGGAATGCGCGTTTCCTCCCACAACGCCTTGCCGAACAGGAAAGGCGCGTTGCCGCAGGCCGCCAGGATCGGTCCCGACGCCGCCACTGAGGCGTTGTAATAGAGATGCGCCAGATCGGCCGGGGCCTTGAGATGGATTTGAAACGAGGTGGTCGCAGCCTCGAGCATCACATCTTTGTGCTGGGACGCAAGGCGGTCGCGGCCGGCGATGTTGACGTGCAAGGGCTGCCCCCCGCGCAGACGAAGCACTTCCTGGTTGAGCGCATAGTAGCGGTTGAGCGGCGACATATTGGCAATCGTCAGATCGCTGTCGCGGATCGTGGGCAGCGTGCCGATCATCACCAG
Organism: Methylocystis sp.; assembly: GCF_051061285.1. Lineage (GTDB taxonomy): Bacteria > Pseudomonadota > Alphaproteobacteria > Rhizobiales > Beijerinckiaceae > Methylocystis. The sequence continues at coordinate 238,715 of NZ_JBPFEA010000031.1, read as the reverse complement.
ATTGGCGTCGAGCTGATGGGCCACGTCGTTGCATTTTGCCCATAGATCCGTCAGCGAATTGTGCGCCTGCGTCAGCGCGTCGCCCTTGAGGCGGAAGGGCGCGCAATTCAACTCGACGTTAAAGCGCGACAGCTCCGGCACGACGAGCGGATGATTGAGGGTTTCCAGGAGATTTTGGTTGATCGAGGACGGCGCATAATTGTGGTCGACGATCCAGGTTTCGATTTCGAAGCCGACCATGTGGCCGTCACGCGAAAATTTGTCCTGTTCAAACAGGGCGCGGGCGAGATGCGTTTCCTGCGCGAGCCGGCCGGCAAAGCGCGCCTTGTCGGCGGGCGTGAAGCCCGTGGTCTTGATTTCCTCGCCCAAAGGATCCCCCTTCCCGAGTGTAAGCGCAGTTTTTGCGCTTCTCACGCGCGCCAGCGCAACGGCGTCCGCGACCGAGGTCGCGAGGGGCCCTCAGGGGCGATCCGCCGCAGATGATTCTATTTAGGCATCCCCCGCCCTATCGATAGAGCCCGAAGCGGCGACAGGACAAGCCGCGCTGCTGTAGATTGCGCTCCCTTCTCCAGGGAGCCAACCGTGTCTGATATCGCTTACGTGAACGGCGCTTACATCCCCATCGACGAGGCGCGCGTGTCGATTCTCGACCGCGGCTTCCTGTTCGCCGACGGCGTCTATGAGGTTGCGGCCGTCTTCGGCGGAAGGCTGATCGATAATGAATCGCATCTTTCGCGCCTCGAGCGCTCCCTAGGCGAACTGCGTATCGGAAGTCCCATTCCAGTATCGCGCATCGCGGAAGTTGAAGCCGAACTCGTCGCAAGAAACGGTTTGAGCGAAGGCCTCGTCTATTTGCAGATCACCAGAGGCGCCGCGGCCGAACGCGAGTTCGGGTTTCCCGCGGAAGCGGCGCCGACGTTCGTCGCCTTCGCTCAGAAGAAAAACATCATCGCCTCGCCCGCCGCCGAAACCGGCGTGAAAGCGCTTACTGTTCCGGATCTGCGGTGGGCGCGACGCGACATCAAGAGCACGGCGCTGCTCGCGCAAGTGCTGGCGAAGCAAGCGGCGCTCGAGGGCGGCTGCCAGGAGGCTTGGATGGTTGATCAGGACGGTTTCGTGACCGAAGGCTCCTCCTCGACCGCCTTCATCCTCACCGGCGCGAACGTGCTCGTGACACGTCTAAACTCCTGTGCAGTTCTTCCCGGCTGCACACGCAGAGCCGTGCAGGTGATCGCGGAGCGGGAAGGATTGACCGTCGAGGAGCGCAGTTTCTCGGTCGCCGAGGCCTATGAGGCGAAGGAAGCCTTCCTCACGAGCGCCTCCAATCTTGTGCTGCCGGTCGTCTCGCTAGATGGCCGCCCCATCGGATCTGGCGCGCCGGGCGACACGAGTCGCCTGCTGCGCCAGCGCTACATCGAATGGGCGACGACGACGTCCCGGACCGACTAGCGCTGCATTTCCAGCTCATCGTAGTCAGAGCTGCGCTCTTCTTCGATCGCGAAGGCAATGACAAAACTGAACACCGCCGCAGCGAGACACCACACGGAATACCAAGCCGGACGATTTGCTGCGAGCGCCATGACAAACGTCAAGAACACCGCGACGCCGAAAATTTTGATCGCCCTGCGCTCGCTCAAGATGAGCGGCGCGACCGTCAACAAGAGATAGAGAAAGTCCGTCGCCAGCGGCGGGCGCTCGAACAATGGATCATAAGCGAGCGAGTGCCGATAGACCGACAGGTCGATGCCGTCGGCGCCGGCGAGTTTGGCGATAAGATAGGCGGCCAGGACAAAGCCTACGCCGCCCATGGTCCACCAAAGACGATTTCGCTCCGGATCCGATTCCGCATAAGCGGCGGCCGCTGGCGTCAGCACGGGCCACATCGCAAAGGCGATTAAGGTGTAGAGATAGCGGAAGGGCTGCCCGGCGACGGGATCGTTCCGCGTGAGCCATACCGCAGCCTCGACGAACTGATGCGCAGAAAACACCAGCGGGAATGCGGCGAACAGCAACATGCGCCGGTCGTGGCGCAGCGCTTTTGCAACCATACCGTAGCCCGCCAACCCCAGGCCGAGCCCGGCCGTAATGCTTGCCTCAAGCGAATAGCACATAGCATTTCAGCCCAAATGGACGTTAACGCTTCGAACGACTTTAATTGCGGATTTCGCCTGCGTCGAGACCTGAGCAATAGCTGGGATGAGTTCGCGCCGGAACATGTGTGGAGCAGACGCGTTCTAGGACGTGAGTTCACACGCGGAGGTCAAAAATGGGCAACCTTCTGTATTGGGCCGTCGTGTTTCTGGTCGTCGCTCTCATCGCCGGCTTTCTGGGCTTTGGTGGCGTCGCCGGCGTCGCGGTGGATGGCGCGCGGATATTGTTCTGGCTGGCGCTGATTCTGCTGGTCGTGTCGGTCGTTCTCGGCCTGATCCGGCGCGCCTGAGCGGTCATCGCTCGTCCGTAGGTTATGAGCCGGCCGCTTTTCGTGAGCGGCCGGCTTGTCGGCGTCAGGGAATGTCGTCGAGCGAACTCAGCCACGCGTTCGCGACCGAATCCGATGGCGCGCGCCAATCGCCGCGCGGCGACAGCGACCCTCCCGAACTGACTTTGGGGCCATTGGGCAGCGCCGATCGCTTGAACTGGCTTCCCTCAAAGAATCGCTTCACGAAAACGCCGAGCCAATGTTTGATCGTCGAGAGGTCATAAGCGACCTTGTCCTCTTCGCCGACGCCTACAGGCCATGAGCCCGCAGCTGCATGCCGCCAGGCGCGCCAAGCGAGAAAAGCGATCTTCGCCGGCGTAAATCCATAGCGCGTCGCATAGTAAAGATTGAAATCCTGCAGCGCATATGGCCCGACCGTTTCCTCGGTCCGCTGTCTCGCTTCGCCGGGCACAAGCTCGGGGGAGATTTCCGTCGCGAGAACGTCCTCAAGCACCGCCGCCGTTTCCGCGCCAAATCGCGCGTCTCGAGCGCACCAGCGGATGAGGTGCTGAATCAGCGTCTTGGGGACAGAGGCGTTGACGTTGTAATGCGACATCTGATCGCCAACGCCATAGGTGGACCAACCGAGGGCGAGCTCGGACAGGTCGCCAGTGCCAATGACGAGCGCGCCATGGCGATTGGCAAGACGAAACAGCAGCGACGTGCGCGCGCCCGCCTGCACATTCTCGTAAGTCGTGTCGTAAACCGCCTCTCCGCGCGCAGCCGGGTGATCGATGTCGGCGAGCATTTGCTTGCAAGCCGCGGCGACATCGATTTCTTGCGCGGTGACGCCGAGCGCGCGCATCAGCCGCCAGGCGTTAACCTTGGTGCTTTCGCTCGTGGCGAAGGCCGGCAGAGTGAAGCCGAGCACATTTTCGCGCGGCAGACCGAGCGCATCCATCGCCGTCACCGCGACGAGCAGCGCCTGAGTAGAGTCGAGTCCGCCAGAGACGCCGATCACCGCCTTTTTGATTTTCGTGGCGCGCAGCCGTTGTTCAAGGCCGTGCGATTGTATGTTGAACGCCTCGAAGCAAAGCTCGGCGAGCCGCGTTTCATCCGCCGGAACGAACGGGAAGCGCCCGACCTCGCGCAGAAACCCAAGATCGCGATCGCAGGTCGGGGCAAGTTCGAACGCGATGCGGCGATAATGCGTCGCTCCCTGCTCCACGTCGGCGCAGGCGCCGAATGTCCCCTGCCGCATGCGCTCGGCAAGAAGACGGCCGATATCGACATCGGCGAGCGCCAGCTGCGGTTCATCGGAAAAGCGCGGCGCCTTGGCGAGAACCTCGCCCCTCTCGCAGATCAGCGCTTCGCCGTCCCAGGCGAGGTCGGTCGTCGACTCGCCCTGCCCCGCCGCCGAATAGAGATAGGCGGCAAGGCAGCGCGCCGAATGCGCGCTGCATAGCGTCTCGCGATAATCCGACTTGCCGACGATCGCATTGGACGCGGAGAGATTGAGCAGCACGGTGGCGCCCGCCAGCGCGGCGCGCGCCGAAGGGGGAATGGGAACCCATACGTCCTCGCAAATCTCGGTGTGGATCACGAGTCCGGGAAAATCCGTCGCTTCGAGCAGCGTATCGGAGCCGAACGGCGCGGTTTGTCCGGCGACCGCGATGTCCTCGCCAGAGATGAAAGCGCCCGAGGCGAAATGGCGCTGTTCGTAAAACTCGCGATAGTTCGGCAGATAGACCTTGGGCGTCACCGCGAGCACGCGGCCGCGCAGGATCGCCACGGCGCAATTATAGAGACGGCCGCGGTGGCGCAGCGGCGCGCCGACGACAATCAGCGGATGAATGCCGCAGGAAGCCTCAACGAGTTCGACGAGCGCCGCGTCGACGGCGCCGAGCAACGCTTCCTGCTGCAAGAGATCGTCGATCGCGTAAGAGGACATGCCCAGCTCGGGAAACAGCGCCAGCGAAGCGCCGTGCTGATCCGCCTGGCGCGCCAGTTCGATCGTCCGCGCGACGTTAAACGCCGGATCGGCGACTCGCACGTTCGGCGTCGCGACGGCGACACGAACGAAGCCATGCGTGTGAAGGCAGTAGAAGGGATGGGTCATGAAGTCCGCCCGGGCGGCCGAGGGTTCGACTGGAGCGCTTGTCCATCGTGATAATGCAAGACGCCCGCGGGAAAGTCACATGGCGCGGACTGGCCCGCGCCAGTCGTCGAGAGGCGCAGGTGGTTCAGACGTAAGCTGAATGATTTCATCGGCAGTTCTGGCGCAACCACGCCTCCAGCGTCTCGAAGCGAAATGCGCTTTTTTCGTAGAGCGTCGAAGCGAAGCTCCACGCTTCGTCCGCATTCGCCGTAAGTGAAATTCCATTGACGGTGAGAAAGGCGAACATCGCCGCGAAGGCGACACGCTTGTTGCCGTCGACGAAGGCGTGGTTCTGTGAAAGACTTTCCCACAGCGCAGCCGCTTGCGCGATCTCGTCGGCGTAATAGCCGGTTTGCGGGCGAAACAACGCCGCTTCGAGCTGACCAGGATCGCGCACGCCCGCCGCGCCGCCGTAACGTTCGATCAGATCACTGTGAATGGCGAGTATCTCGGCGACTGTCAGATAGTCGGTTCGCCTGCCGCTCACTTGGCGAGTTTTTCGTAAAGCCCGCCGTAGCGCGACACGCTCGAACGATAGGCGTCCATGACGTGACGCCGCGGTTTCGCCTTGCTGCGTTCCTCGACATGCGCGCGCAGCGCGTCCTCGATGATGGACTGAAGCTGCCGCCCCTCATCCTTTGCGATCTTGCGGATCTCGGCGAGCAGATCCTTATCGACCTGAGTGGCGAACTTCTCGCGCATGGCGGCCATCGTCTTCCTGCAGAGTGAAATATCTATCTTGTTTCATCAAGAAACGTCAAGATGCGCCAGTGGATCGGTTGGAATTCCAGCAAGGACGGAAAGCGAAAGCTCCGCTCTGCAATCGGCCGAACATTTCCATTCAGAACGCGAGACGGAGGGTTAACGACCCGTCCGTTTTGTAGAGCAGTCAATCTATGATGGCGCCTGCTATGATGGCGCCTGGCGATGGAGACCGGCGGAATGGAAGCGGAAGTCCTCTGCAAGAGCTACTTGAACGCGCTGGACAGGAGCGATCTATCCGCCCTGTGCAGCCTTTTCACCGCCGACGCTGTTGCTCACTCTCCGCTTTATGGCGTCCGACCCGCCAGGGAGTTCTATGCCGAGCTGTTTGCAGTCACGAGCCGTTCCGAAACCACGCTCCTGAACATCTTCGACAGCTCCGCCAGCGGGTCTGCGGTGGCGCTTCATTTTCGCTATGTCTGGACATTGAAGAGCGGCAGGGCGGCCACCTTCGAATGCGTAGATGTTTTCGAGCTTTCGGAGGACAGAAATCAGTTCACGAAAATCGTGATCATTTACGACACGGCGCATCTTCGGGCGGATTTTGAGACATCCCGGAGGTGAATGAAGGGGAGAGCGGACCTTTCCCAAAGCAAAAGGGCGGGGTCTCCCCCGCCCTCTCAAAATTGCTTTGCGCGACGCCTCAGTGCGCCAGGATCGCCAGCATCAGCAGCGCCACGATATTGGTGATCTTGATCGCCGGATTCACGGCGGGGCCGGCGGTGTCCTTGTAGGGGTCGCCGACGGTGTCGCCGGTCACCGCCGCCTTGTGGGCCTCCGAACCCTTCTCATGCTTGACGCCGTCCTTGTCGATGAAGCCGTCTTCGAAGGACTTCTTGGCGTTGTCCCAGGCGCCGCCGCCCGAGGTCATCGAAATGGCGACGAAGAGCCCGTTGACGATGACGCCCAGCAGCAACGCGCCCAGCGCCGCGAAGGCGTTGGCCTTGCCGCCAAGGATCCAGGCGATGACGAAGGCGACGATCGGCGCCAGCACCGGCAGCAGCGACGGCACGATCATTTCCTTGATCGCCGCCTGCGTCAGCATATCGACGGCGCGGCCGTAATCCGGCCGGTCCGTGCCCGCCATGATGCCAGGCTTTTCCTTGAACTGACGGCGCACCTCGACGACCACCGAGCCCGCCGCGCGGCCCACCGCCGTCATGGCGATGCCGCCGAAGAGATAGGGAATGAGGCCGCCAAAGATGAGACCCGCGACGACATAGGGATTGGAGAGCTCGAAGTCGATCTTCCCCAGCCCTTTGAAAAACGGCACGTCGGTATCGATGAAATGCTTCAGATCGTTCGTGTAGGCGGCGAAAAGCACCAGCGCGCCGAGGCCCGCCGAGCCGATGGCGTAGCCCTTGGTGACGGCCTTCGTGGTGTTGCCCACGGCGTCGAGCGCGTCGGTGTTGCGACGCACTTCCTTCGGCAGTCCCGCCATTTCGGCGATGCCGCCGGCGTTGTCGGTGACCGGGCCGAAGGCGTCTAGCGCCACGACCATGCCGGCGAGGCCCAGCATCGTCGTCACCGCGATCGCCGTGCCATAGAGCCCGCCGAGCTCATAGGTGAGGATAATGCCAAGCACGATGACGAGCGCCGGCGCCGCGGTCGATTCAAGCGACACGGCGAGGCCCTGGATGACATTGGTGCCGTGGCCCGTCACCGACGCCTGCGCGATGGACACCACCGGACGCTTGCCGGTGGCGGTGTAATATTCGGTGATGTAGACGATGGCGCCCGTGACGATCAGGCCCAGCACCCCGGAGAGGAATAGGCCGTAGCCGTGGATGGCTTCGCCATTCGCCTTGCCGATCTCGCCCCAGCCGACGGTGAACGTCGTCGCCAGGAAGAGCCCTCCGACCGACAGCACGCCCGCGGCGATAAGGCCCTTGTAAAGCGCGCCCATGATGGAATCGTCGATGCCGAGCTTTTTGAAATAGGGCGCGGCGAATTTGCCCCATTCCGTGTCGTCGTCGCCCATTTTCACGAAATAAGTGCCGGCGATCGAAGTGAGGATCGAAAGGCCGCCGATCGCGAGCGGATAGATCATCGCCGACGACAGGCCTTCCTGACCGGCGAAGAAGATCGAGGCGAGCACCATGGTGGCGACGACCGTCACCGCATAGGTTTCGAAGAGGTCGGCCGCCATGCCGGCGCAGTCGCCGACATTGTCGCCGACATTGTCGGCGATCGTGGCGGGATTGCGTGGGTCGTCCTCGGGAATGCCGGCCTCGACCTTGCCGACGAGGTCGGCGCCGACGTCGGCGCCCTTGGTGAAGATGCCGCCGCCGAGACGGGCGAAAATCGAGATCAGCGATCCGCCAAAGCCGAGCGCCACGAGCGCGTCGACGACCGTGCGATCCGAAGGCGCATAGCCAACGAACCAGGTCAGGATCGCGTAATAAACCGCGACTCCAAGCAGCGCGAGGCCGGCGACCAGAAGTCCGGTGACCGCGCCCGCCTTGAAGGCGATGTCGAGGCCGCCGGCGAGCGATTTGGTCGCCGCCTGCGCGGTGCGGACATTGGCGCGCACCGAGACGTTCATGCCGATATAGCCGGCCGCGCCGGAGAGCACTGCGCCAAGCATGAATCCGAAGGCGACCGCCCAGCCGAGCAGGATGACGAGAATGACGAAGATCACGCCGCCAACCATGGCGATGGTCTTATACTGGCGATTGAGATAGGCCTGCGCGCCCTCGGCGACGGCGCCCGAAATTTCCTGCATCCGCGCCGACCCCGGATCGGCCGCGAGCAATTCCTGCGAGGTCTTCACGCCATAGACGATAGACATCAATCCGAAGACGATGGTTAGAAACAGAACCATTTTGGCTTCGCCTTTTCGTTCTTCGACCCCGAATTGGCCGAATTGGTCGCGTCGCCGCGAACGGAGTCGCGCAACAAAAAAAGGAGCAGCGGCCCCGCCGAGCGAATCGGGCGGGGACAGCAGCTTTCCAGCGGGCTTTCTGCCAGAAACGTGGCCGCACGGCAATGCTGCGCGATCCCGTATTTTTCAGAAGTGTTGGAAGGACAATTTTTTGAAAAAGACGGGCTTTTTGTGTCCGTCGAGAAAGATCGGCGGCGCGCTTCCCGCCACAATCTCGCCGATCCGACAGGCGGGCGCGGCAGGCGGCGCCTCGCTTCCCGCAGCGATGAGGATTTCGTAGTCGTCTCCGCCGGTTATCGCCGTTTCGAAGAGACCTGGATTGATGGCGATCGCCTCTCGCGCCGCCGTGGATAGCGGCACCGAGGCGAGATCGACGGCGGCGCTCACGCCGGAAGCGCGGCAGAGCTTGGCGAGATCGCCTGCAAGTCCGTCGGAAATGTCCATCGCGGCGCTGGCGTTGGCGCAAAGCCACGCCGAGAGATCGAGGCGCGGCTGTGGCAGCAGATAGCGGCCGATCAGATAATCGCGCGCCTCATCTGACAGTCCTCGCGCGAGCGCCGGGTCACGGCGCAGCGCGAGACCCAACGCGGCGTCGCCGATCGGGCCCGAGACGAAGATGGCGTCTCCAGACTTTGCGCCGGTGCGGGGCACGAAGCGCCGGGCGCGGCCGAGCGCCGTGATCGAAATGGTCAGCGGGCCGGGAGTCGCCCCTGTATCGCCGCCGATGAGCGGCGCGCCATAGGCGCGCGCATCCTCGGCGAGCCCGGCGGCGAAAGCGTCCAGCCAAGCGTTGGTCCAGTCATCGGGGAGCGCCAAGGCCAACAGAAAGCCGATCGGCTCGGCGCCCTTAGCCGCAAGGTCGGAGAGATTGACGCGCAGAGCTTTCTTGGCGACGAGCGACGGGTCGTCGTCCGCGAAAAAATGCACGCCGGCTACGACCATGTCGGTCGTGACAACGAGAGGCGCGCTTTCGGGCGCGAGAAGCGCCGCGTCGTCCTTGAGGCCAAGCGCCGCAGCGCCCGCGATCGGCGCGAAGACGCAGGCGATGATGTCATCTTCGCTGTAGCGCGGCATGGCTTCGCCCTCGTGCTTCGAGACGCGAGTTTCGCTCGCTCCTCAGCATGAGGGCGAGGGATGCGCGCCGCCGGCCTCCTCATCCTGAGAAGCGTGCGCAGCACGCGTCTCGAAGGACCAGGAAGCCAGCGGCTCTGTTCCTGTCAACTCAGCTCCTCGGCGCGTTCCTCATGCGCGATTCTGTCGAGCACGGCGTTCACCATCCCCGACTCGGTCGGCCCGAAAAAGGCGCCGGCGACGTCGACATATTCCTTGATGACGACGCGCGCCGGGACGTCCTTGCGCGAACGCAGTTCATAGACGCCGGCGCGCAAGGCGGCGCGCATGACGGACTCCAATCGTGACAGCGGCCAGCCGCCGGACAGCGCGCGATCGATCTGCCGGTCGATCGCGACCTGGTCGGTCAGGACTCCTTGCAGCACGTCGCGAAAAAAGGCGGCGTCCGCCGGCTTATATTGCGCGCCTTCGATCTCGCGCCCGATCCAGTGAGACTCGAACTCGGCGAAAATTTCGTTGAGCCCTTTGCCGGCGACTTCCATTTGGTAAAGCGCCTGCACGATCGCCAGACGCGACGCCGAGCGTTGATCGACGCTCATACGACGCCCCGTTTGAGGCGCACGAGCGCGAGCGCCGCGCGCGCCGCGTCAGCGCCCTTGTCGCCCTGCTTGGGATCGGCGCGCACGATCGCCTGCGCCTCATTCTCCACGGTGAGCACGCCGTTGCCGAGCGGCAGGCGGCGCGAGACGGAAAGATTCATCAGCGCGCGCGTGCTTTCATTGGCGACGAGTTCGAAGTGATAGGTCTCGCCGCGGATGACGCAGCCGAGCGCAACCACGCCGTCATAGGGCGCGCCGGCAAGCTCCGCGTCGTCGAGCGCGATCGCCGCCGCGGTGGCGATCTCCAGCGCGCCGGGGACTTCGATCACCGTCGCCTGCGCCTGCAGCGCGCGCAACGCGTCAAGCGCGCCGTCGCGCAGCATCGCGACGATAGAAGCGTTGAACTTGGTGGTGACGACGAGAATGCGCGCGCCGGGAACGGGCGCAGAGTCAGCGTCGTCGGGTGCAAAACCTGCCATGGGGACTCCAGGAATGCGCGCAACCCTCTCCCTTGGGGAGAGGGTGGCTGCGAAGCAGCCGGGTGAGGGGTTACATTCTCAGTTGCAAAGGGCGCGGGACGCGCCGCCGTAGTCAACGCAGGCGGCTGAGGCGCAAACCCCACACCGACCGGCCAAAAGCCCGCCGTTTACAACAGGCGCCCTTACAGACGCCCTTTGGCCGGACCACCCTCTCTATGGGAGAGGGAATCCGCGAACCAATTTTATGAGCGGGTTATGTCACATGAGCGGCGCCCTGTCAGCCGGTCTAGCGCTTCTCATGTCTTGTCACGCTCGACGCGCGCTATCGCGTCTCGCTCAACCTTGCCGCATAGCGCGCCATCAGATCGACTTCGATATTGAGCGCATCCCCTGCCCTGCGCGCGCCGAGCGTCGTAACGCTAAGCGTATGCGGAATAAGCAACACGGAAAAGCGATCGCCTTCGACCTCATTCACCGTGAGCGAAACGCCGTCGAGCGCCACGGAGCCTTTCTTGGCGATAAAGCGCGACAGCGCACGCGGCGCCTCGACCCAGAATCTGGACATGTCATCGAAATCGTCGCGCGAGAGGATGCGCGCGACGCCGTCGACATGGCCGGTGACGATATGGCCGCCGAGTTCGTCGCCGATCTTCAACGCGCGTTCGAGATTGACGCGCGTTCCGCACGCCCATGTTCCGACCGTCGTGACGGCGAGCGTCTCGGCGGCGGCGTCGATCTCGAAGATCGTTCGCGCGCCCTCGCGCGCGACGGCGACGACTGTCAGGCACACGCCCGAGCAGGCGATGGAGGCGCCCAGAGCGATGCCGTCGGCATCGTAGGAACATGCGATGCGCAGGCGGCGCAGTTCCTCGCGCGGCCTCATCGCAACGACTTCGCCCACATCGGTGACGATGCCGGTGAACATCAGTCGACCCGCGCGTATCGGGTCATCGTATCGGCGCCGAGCGCGCGCGTTTCGATCAGACGGTAACGCGAATCGTCATCGAGCGCGGCGCGCGCCGCCGGGGTCAGCGCGGGGCGCCCGGCCCTCCCGAGCGGCTTGACGGCGGTGTGCAGGATGACCTCATCGGCAAGATCGGCGGCGAGCAGACTTTCGGCGACGCGCGGTCCGCCTTCGCTGAAGACGCGGGTGACGCCGCGATCGGCGAGAAGTCTGAGCGCGCTCATAAGATCGATAACGCCATCCCGCGTCGCGATGCGGACAACCTCTGCGCCAGTCGCGTCTTCAAACGCTTTGGCCGCTTCATCGGCGACCGCTGCTCCGGCGATCACGAGCAGCGGCGTTTCGCGCGCGGTGGACGCCAGGCGCGAACGCGGCGACAGCGACAGTTTCTCGTCGAGCACGACGCGGAGCGGCTTATATTTTTGCATCCCCGGCAGGCGCACGGTCATCAGCGGATCGTCGTCGCGCGCCGTGCCGCCGCCGATCATGATCGCGTCATGCAGCGATCTCTGCACATGCGTGAAGGCGTCAGTGACGGGTCCGGTGATATGCAGGCGCGGATCATGCGCGGCGCCGGCGGCGTAGCCGTCCGCCGTCCGCGCGAGCTTGAGCGTAATCATCGGGCGGCGACGGGTGACGCGCAGAATGTGCCCAAGATGATCGGCGCGCGCCGCCGCCGCGCCCGGACCAATGACGACCTCAATTCCCGCCTGGCGCAGTCGGGCGAAGCCATCGCCGGATACACGGGGATCTGGGTCCTCCAGCGCCGTGACGACGCGCACGACGCCGCCGGCGATGATCGAATCGACGCAAGGCGGCGTCGCCCCATGATGCGCGCAGGGCTCCAAAGTGACGTAAAGCGTCGCGCCGCGCGCGGCCTCGCCCGCCGCGGCCATGGCGATCGACTCCGCATGCGGGCGCCCACCCGGCGCGGTCCAGCCGCGGGCGATGACGACCCCATCGCGCACAAGCAGCGCGCCGACCGCCGGATTGGGCGCCGTGCGGCCCAGATTGCGCCGGCCGAGCGAAAGGGCCGCCGCCATATAGGCGTCGTCCGTCGCCGCTCCCGGAAAGGACTCGTGGATCGTCATGCCTTCTCTGGGTCGTCGACGTCCGGGGCAAAAGCCGCGCCGTCGCCGCCGCTCTCCAATTCATCGATCACCGCGGAAAAATCGCTGACCTCGCGAAAATCGCGATAGACTGAAGCGAAGCGCACAAAGGCGACGGCGTCGAGCGAGCGCAGACCTTCGATCACCAATTCGCCGATGCGCTGACTTTCCACCTCGACTTCGCCGAGACTCTCAAGCTGGCGCACGATGCCGGAAATCATCTGCTCGACGCGGTCCGCTTCGACCGGTCGCTTGCGCAAGGCGATCTCGACCGAGCGGGTCAGCTTGTCGCGATCGAACGGGGCGCGGCGACCCGATTTCTTCACGACGATAATTTCGCGCAACTGCACGCGCTCAAAGGTGGTGAAGCGGCCGCCGCAGGTCGGACAGACGCGGCGACGCCGAATGCAGGACGAGTCCTCGGCAGGACGGGAGTCCTTCACCTGCGTGTCGATGGAGCCGCAATAGGGACAGCGCATGTTGGGCGCCTTTCCCCTCTCCCGCATGCGGGAGAGGGAGGCCCCGCGAAGCGGGGTCGGGTGAGGGCTATCACAAATGATGCGACGGAGAGAACCCTCATCCGTCGCGCCTTCGGCGTGGCGCCTTCTCCAGCAGGCGGGAGAAGGGAACGTCCCACCTTCTTAATAAATCGGGAACTTCGCGGTCAGCGCGTGAACCTTTTCCTTCACCGCCGCTTCCGTCGCGGCGTTGCCTTCCTCGCCCTTCGAGGAGAGCCCGTCGAGCACCTCGACGATCATCTGCCCGACCGCTTTGAACTCGTTCTGGCCAAAGCCGCGCGAGGTCGCCGCCGGCGAGCCGAGACGAATGCCGGAGGTGACGAAGGGCTTTTCCGGATCGAAGGGAATCCCGTTCTTGTTGCAGGTGATATGCGCGCGGCCGAGCGCGGCTTCCGCCGCCTTGCCGGTGATCTTCTTGGGACGTAGATCGACGAGCATCAGATGGTTGTCGGTGCCGCCCGAGACGATCGCGAGGCCGGCGTCGACGAGCGTCTGCGCCAGCGTTTGCGCATTGTCCTTGACCTGCTGCTGATAGGTCTTGAACTGCGGGGTCAGCGCCTCGCCGAACGCCACAGCCTTTCCGGCGATGACATGCATCAACGGACCGCCCTGCAAGCCGGGGAAGACCGCAGAGTTGATCTTCTTGGCGATGGCCTCGTCGTTCGTCAGCACCATGCCGCCGCGCGGACCGCGCAGCGTCTTATGCGTGGTGGTGGTGACGACATGCGCATGCGGCAGCGGCGACGGATGAAGTCCCGCAGCGACCAGACCGGCGAAATGCGCCATATCCACCATGAAATAGGCGCCGACGCTGTCGGCGATTTTGCGGAAGCCTTCGAAGTCCCAGATGCGGGAATAGCCCGAGCCGCCGGCGATGATGAGCTTCGGCTTATGCTCCTTGGCGAGCGCGGCGAGCTGCTCCATGTCGATGCGCTGATCGTCCTTGCGCACCGTATAGGGAACCGGCTTGAACCAGCGGCCGGAGACATTGACCGGCGAGCCATGCGTCAGGTGACCGCCGGCGGCAAGATCCAGGCCCATGAAAACGTCGCCCGGCTGAAGAAGCGCGAGGAACACCGCCTGATTGGCCTGTGAGCCGGAGTTAGGCTGCACATTGGCGAAACCGCAGTCGAACAGCTTCTTGGCGCGGTCGATCGCGAGATTTTCCGCGATGTCGACGAATTGGCAGCCGCCGTAATAGCGCTTCCCCGGATAGCCCTCGGCGTATTTGTTGGTGAGAACCGAGCCCTGGGCCTCCAGCACCGCCTTGGAGACAATGTTCTCCGAGGCGATCAGCTCGATCTCGTGCCTCTGGCGGCCGAGTTCGAGTTCGATCGCCTTCGCGATTTCCGGATCGGAAGCGCTGAGGGAGGCGGTGAAGAAACCGGATTGGCTCATTGGAATGGACCTCTATGCCTAACGGCGCTGAACGAAAACAAAAACCGGCTCCCGGTCTTAATCGGCGAAGCCGGTCCCTAGGACGCGCATCGTGAGAGGGGTCGCTTATCACGGCGAAGCCGCGACGGGAAGAGCGGCCGCGGTCGCGGACTGAGCCCATATCAAGTCTCGCGCCCGCTTTCGCCAGTCGCCTTTCCTTTGTAAAGGCGATCTTTCGCGCCAGCGCCAGCGAAATCCGCTTTTGCGGCGGGGCTACGCTTCGCTCGCCAGCGTCTTCGTTTCCTCAAGCGCCAAAATGACGCATGTCGCCCTCGACCGATGGGCGAAAAACCGCGTCACCAACGCGCCATAATTTCGCTTCAAACGAGCGTTTGAATTTCAATCAGTCGTTTAAAACGGAGGTTCGTCATGAGCGACCATCTGGAAACAAAATTTGCCGCGCTTAGCGCCAAGTCGCGCAGGCTGCTCATCGATGCCGCGGTCTGTTTCGTCGCGACCTGGCTCATCGCTTTCCTGCCTCCACAATGGAAGAACGGCGAAGCGCTGAAGGAAATCGCTTTCACGACCGACCCGGTGAGCGGCAAAATCATCGACCGGATCGAGTCCGCGGAGTCGGAGCGCCCATCCTTGAAGTTGAAAAACCCTTCGCCGGCGCCGGCGCTGTTCGCGGTCTATCCGCAGGTGCGCATCTCGGATTGGTCGAACGAAGCCGTCGCTGAAAAGACGGAGACGATCCCTGTCAGGTCGACGAAAGTCGCCGCACTGCGCAAGTCGTCTCCGGAAAAGAGAACCCCTGTCGAGTCGACGCCGCCGGCGCCCCCGACCGCCAGCGCCGAGCCGCCCGCCTCTCCCCAGACAATGGGCGAGAATGCGGAACACCAGGAACGGAGTTTGTTGGCCAAGCTCGACCCGACAGGGCTCTCATCCAAATTGGCTCCGCTCGGCCGCAAGGCCTGGAATAGCGCGACGTCGCTCGGCGGCGCAGTGTCGAGCCTCGTCAACATATATCCTTTCTGAGGATGACGCCTTGAGTAATCTGGATCAGGCGCGCGTCGCCTCTCGCTCGGCAGAGACGACGCGCGCCGCGCTCATCAAAGCGGCCACGTCGGTCTTCGCGGAATATGGGTATGACGGCGGCTCGGTGCGGCTCATCACCCAAAGGGCGATGGCCAACCAGGCGGCCGTCAATTACCACTTCGGCGGCAAGGACGGACTTTATCGCGAAGTGCTGATTGCTGCGACCAAGACCTTCGAGCAGGACAGTTTTCTGTGCCCGGAAGAACTGGACGCGCGTTCTCCCGAAGAAGCGCTGCGGCTCTATCTGCGTCAATTTCTGCTGCCGCTCGTCAAGCGCGATCGTGTCAGCCGGTATTTGCGCATTTTCGCTTGGGAAAGCGTGCGGCCGAGCGAAGTATTCAACGCCTTCATCGTGGCGTCGCCGCCGCGCATCTTTCACCTGGCGGAGCGCGTCGTGAAACGCTTCCTGCCCGAAGAGGCGCCCGCGGAAACCGTCACTTTCGCAACGCTGTGGCTCGCGCATCAACCGATGTTCTTCGTGCGCGACGCGGAGCGGCTGGCGCGCGCCCCATTCGCGCTGAAATTCGACGAATCGTCGCTCGAACGACTGGTCGACACACTGGCGAGCTTCAGTCTTCGCGGACTGGGAAGCCTGTAGCTCGTTTACGCGCGTCTTTTAATGATGAAGCCGCTCAAATTCTTGAACCGACGCATCTTCTGACGCGAGGCGGCGTGCGCTTCGATGGAAAATGTCCAAACGACAGGCTCAGGCATGAATGACGAAAGAGGATGGCCGGATCGGCGCGACGTTCTGGCAATGGTTGTCGCTTTGACCGCCGGAGGAACGACGCGCGAGAGCTTCGCGCAGACGCCGACCGAGGACTCGGGGCCTCCCTTGCTTGGGGCGCGGGCGTGCCTTTTGACGCCGGAAGCGGTGCAGGGCCCCTATTACTACGATCCCAAACTGGTTCGCTTTGACATTCGCGAGAACAAGACGGGCGTTCCGATCATGTTGCGCCTTCAGATCGTCGATCAGGCGTGCCGGCCGATCGCCGGCGCGCGAGTCGACGTCTGGCATTGCGATGCGGCGGGCCTCTATTCGAACTATCCGGAACAGGGCGACGACCGCGCGCAACCCATCAGCACGAAAGGCGAAACCTTCCTGCGCGGCTCTCAGCTCGCGGACAACGCCGGCGTCGCGAGCTTTAAGTCCATCTATCCGGGCTGGTATCCAGGACGCACGCCGCATATCCACTTCAAGGCGTTTATTAACGACGCCAACGTATTGACTGGACAACTCTTCTTCCCGGACGCGCTGAGCGAATTCATCTATCGCGACATTCGTCCCTATTCGGAGCGGACGGCCAAGCGCGACACAATGAATAAGGATGATTTCATCGCGATTGGCGCCGGCCTTGGCTCCTTTGCGAGCGTCACCGAGGAAGACCAGCGCTACCTCGTCACGCTGGTCATTGGCGTCGACCCTGCCGCCCGATCGAAGGCGTCGGCGAGAAGACCCCCGGAAGGGCTTGGGCCGCCGCCGTCCGGCGCGCCGCCTCTCCGCGACGCAAAGCGCGTTTCGCCGCTCGTTCCGGGAATCGACTGACGCGCCCTGTCGAAGTTCGCCGCCGTTGAGCAATCGAGGACTGAAATGCAGACGCTATGGTATAGTAGATATTATGAGGCTGTTCTGGTCGAGGCTCAACGATATGTGGAGCTGACCCAGAATCTCTTCATCATTGCGACGACGATCGCGCTCGTCATTGTTCTCTGGGCGCTCGTCAAAGGCGCATAGGCTTTTCGCCTTTTGTGGATTTCAAGCGCCCTGTCAGGCGCCTTTCTGATAGTCCTTCACATCCGAAAATGTAATCGCCGGATTGCGCTCGGCGTCATAGTTGAGCTGGAACGCCGACGAGCTCATGAACACCGGCGACCCGTCGAGATCTTCGGCGATGCTGGAGCCGTTCGAATCGATGAAGCCTTTCAGCTTCGCTGGGTCGTCAGATGCGATCCAGCGGCAAATGGCGAAGCGCGGCTGCTCATAGCGTGTCTGCAATCCATATTCCCCCTCGAGCCGCGTCGCCAGCACGTCGAGCTGCAGCGCGCCGACGACGCCGACGATCGCGCCTGAGCCGTCATGCGGCGTGAAGACCTGCACGACGCCCTCTTCCGCGAGCTGCTGTAAGGCTTCACGCAGCTTTTTCGCCTTCATCGCATCGCCGATGAGAATGCGGCGCAGGATTTCCGGCGCGAAGCTCGGCACGCCGCGAAAGACGATCTCCTCGCCCTCGGTCAGCGTGTCGCCGATGCGCAGTTGCCCATGATTGGGCAGGCCCACGACGTCGCCGGCATATGCTTCGTCAGCGATCGAGCGGTCGCGCGCAAAGAAGAACTGCGGGGCGTTGATCGGAATGTTCTTGCCCGTGCGAATGAGTTTCGCCTTCATGCCGCGCGTGAGCCGGCCCGAGCAGACGCGCATAAAGGCGATGCGGTCGCGATGATTGGGGTCCATATTCGCCTGGATCTTGAAGACGAAGCCGGTCATCTTCGGCTCCTTCGCCTCCACCAGACGCTTGTCGGCCTCCTGCGCGCGCGGGCTTGGCGCATATTCCGCCATGGCGTCGATCAGATCGCGGACGCCAAAGTTGCGCAGCGCGCTGCCGAAGAAGACAGGCGTCAGATGGCCCTCGCGGAAGGCCGAAAGATCGAAAGGCTTGTTGCCTTCCTCTGCGAGCATCGCCTCCTCGCGCCATGCATCCGCGCCGTTTGGCAGGAGCGTGTCGAACAGCGGATCATCGAGGCCGCGCGTTTGCAGCAGCTCGGCGTCCTCGTCGATCCGCCGAACGGTTTTCGTCGCGAATCGGTAGGTGCCGGCGAAGCTTCTGCCCGAACCGATCGGCCAGGTGATCGGCGTCGCGTCAAGCGCGAGAGTCTTCTCGATTTCGTCGAGCAGATCGAACGGGTCGCGCGCCTCGCGGTCGAGCTTGTTGATGAAGGTGACGATCGGAATGTCGCGCAGGCGGCAGACTTCAAAGAGCTTGCGCGTGCGCGCCTCGATGCCCTTGGCGGCGTCGATCACCATCACCGCGGCGTCGACGGCGGACAGCGTGCGATAGGTGTCTTCCGAAAAGTCCTCGTGGCCTGGCGTATCGAGCAGATTGAAGACGCAACCGCCGTATTCGAAGGTCATCACCGAGGTGACGACCGATATGCCGCGCTCGCGCTCGATGCTCATCCAATCCGAGCGCGTCTGCTGAGCATTGCGCTTGGCCTTCACGGCGCCGGCGAGCTGGATCGCGCCGCCGAACAGCAGCAGCTTTTCGGTGAGCGTCGTCTTGCCGGCGTCAGGATGCGAGATGATCGCAAACGTCCGCCGCCGCGAGACTGGGTCGCGAGTGGTGGGAATGGTCAAGGCTAGCTCGGGTCAGGAAGAAAAGTCAGGCATTCGACTTACCGACAAGCGCCGCCGCCTGCAATCCCGTTGCTCTTTCGACCGCAGTCAAGCCCCGGCTTGTCCCGGCCATCCATAAAAACATCCTCGGCCTCGTCGCGTGGATGCCCCCGACAAGCGCGCACGGAAACGCCGAGCAGCGCCGCTTCTTGAATAACCAATATATCTATATATAATGGATTAATCGGAAAATCAGCCATGCGCCGCTTCACCACCGTAGACCTCGATAAAAATCTCGGCGACGTCAAAGCCGTCGCAGCGCGCGAGCCCGTTGTCATCACCGAGCATCGCAAGGATCGTTTCGTCATGATGTCGATCGAGGACTTCAACCGCCTGCGCGCGGGCGCCGACGTGCAACATGTTTTTGGCGCCGGAGAAACGCCGCCCGCGCTCGCCGATCTGCTGACCAAGGAAATCGACCGCGTTTTGGATCAGTAGATTGACTGACGCGCCGAAACTTTCGACCGGCGATATTGTCTCGGCTTATCCCTATCTTTGGCTCTGGCAACGTGATCGCGGAGAAACGGACGGCCGCAAGGAGCGCCCCGTCTGCGTCGCCGTTGCAGCGAAAGGCCCGGATTCGCTCACCCATCTTGCGTTGCTCGCGATCACCGGAACGCCGCCGCGCGACGACCAGGAGGTCGTTGAAATACCGCCGCTCGAAATTCGCCGACTCGGATTGAAAGAGCACAAACAGGCATGGATCGTCGTTTCAGAATATAATTACGACATTCTCGAACGATCCTTTTCGCTCGATCCATCTCGCAGGGACAAACGAAGATTGTCCCCCGGCTTTTTGAAAGTCGTGCTGCGCGCATTTCGTCCGACGCTGGCTTCGGCGCAAACGCGCATTGACCGGCTTTAGCGCCTCAGGCGAAATCCCCCGCCAGCGCCGCGCGCGTCGCTTCCGACAACACGGCCATATGGCTGTAGTTGGGATGCGACAGGCCCAAAATCACGCGCGTGTTCGGCTCCCTGAACGCCGCAATCTGCGCCTCCGTGAAGGGAAAGTGGACGAATTGCACGCTACTGGCCTTGCCTTCAGCCGTGGTGCGATCCTGGTCCTGTTCAGCCTTGCCGACGACGCGCTCGCCGCCGACTTCGATGGAGGCCGTCTCCTCGACGCCGCCGAGTTGCGACAAGACGCGCGCCCGCCGCAGCGCGTCGTCGATCTCGATCATGAACGTCGCGACGAGTTCCTTGCCTTTCGGCACCAGCGGATTATAGGCCGCAAGCTCATCGGCGAGCTGCGCCGCGCCGCCTTTTTCGATGTGCAGCATCTCCTGCACCTGTATCCACATCGTGTCGAAATTCTCGAAGTAGAAGGTGACGTAAGGTCCGACCTCGACCCGGCGGTTGCGCTTGATCGCGGTGAGGCGCTTGCGATGTTCAGCGCGGCCCTTGGCGTATTCCGCCCAAGGGAGAATATCGGCGGGGGTCAGTTCGTGACGATCTGTCATTCTCGCCTCTAGGTGTTCCACCCTCCCCTCGAGGGGGAGGGTCGGCGCGAAGCGCCGGGGTGGGGTGAAACCTTAGTCTCATTGTCACCCCCTCCCGCGCTGCTGCGCAGCGCGACCTCCCCCCTCAAGGGGGAGGTGGGGATTGCGCCTAACGAGTCGCTACGGGTTCGTCGCCCCATAAGCTCTCGCCATCAGCACGATCGGATGGCCGACGCGTTCCGGCTTCGGCGTCTCGCCGCCGAGCGTCTCGATCTCCTGTTCGATGTGCAGTCCGGCAAGCGGGCACTCGGAAACGACGTGCCTCTTGTCGGTGTTCTGCAACTGCCGCGCGGCGGGCTTGCCCACCTTCATCGCCGTTTCGAAATTGCCCTTCTTGTAGCCCCAGGCGCCGCCATGGCCCGAGCAGCGCTCGACCACGGCGACATCGGCTTGCGGGATCAGCGCTAGCAGCTCCGCGCCTTTCTGGCCGATATTCTGGGCGCGCGAATGACAGGAGACATGGAAGGCGACGCCGCCATTGAGCGGCGCCATGCCTTCGGCCAGCCCCTCTTTGCGCGCGATGTCGACGACATATTCGGAGAGGTCGAAGGTCGCCTCAGCCAAACGCTTGACGCTCTCGTCCTCCGGCAAAATCAGCGGCCACTCGAATTTCAGCATCAGCGCGCAGGACGGCACCGGCGCGACAATGTCGTAGCCCTCGTCGATATAAGGCGCAAAGGCCGCGGCGACCTTGCGCGCCGCCTCCGCCACGTCGTCGAGCATCCCCTGTTCAAGCTTCGGCATGCCACAGCAGGCCGGGTGCACGACTTTGGTCTCGACGCCGTTTCTCGCGAGCACGGCCAGCGCCGACATACCGATCGACGTATCGTTATAATCGCCATAGCAGGTGGCGTAGAGGACCGCTTTGCGCGCCTTTGCCGGCGCCGAGTCGTCGCGCATCGGCGGATGCGCCGCGGCCTGCGCCTCAAGCGTCTTGCTGGCGTATTTTGGCAGCTCGGCGTTGCGATCGACGCCCGCGACTTTCTCCTCGAGGCCGCGCATCATTGTGTTATCGCGGCGCGTCGCCCAATTGGCCGCGCCTGAGATCAGCGTCGCCCATTTGCCGTAGCGGTCAGTGTCGGCAAGCGCGCGATCGACGGCGGGCACGCCGTTCTTCTTCGCTTCAACCGCGCGGTAGCGCAGGATCAGATGAGGAAAGTCGATGTTGAACTCATGTGGCGGCACATAGGGGCACTTCGACATGAAGCACATGTCGCAGAGGGTGCAGGCGTCCACGACCTTCTTGAAATCCGCGCTCGCGACCGTGTCGAGCTCGCCGCTTTTCGACTCGTCGATGAGATCGAATAGCCGCGGGAAGGAGTCGCACAGATTGAAACAGCGCCGGCACGTGTGACAAATATCGAAAACCCGGCGCATTTCCGCGTCGAGCTTCGCATCGTCATAGAAATCGGCGCTGCGCCAATCCAGCGGATGCCGGATCGGAGCCTCGAGACTGCCTTCTCTCATGATGGTCCTGTGGTGGGAACGCCGGACGCCCTTCTCCCGCTTGCGGGAGAGGGTGGCTTGCGAAGCAAGCCGGGTGAGGGCGGCCCTCATCCGACCCTTGCTACGCAAGGGCCACCTTCTCCCGCTCCGCGGGAGAAGGACTCAATACGCCCTTACTTCAGCTCGTCCAGGGCGCGCTGGAAGCGGCCAGCATGCGAACGCTCGGCCTTGGCGAGCGTCTCGAACCAGTCGGCGATCTCCTCGAAGCCCTCGTCGCGGGCCGAGCGCGCCATACCGGGATACATGTCGGTATATTCGTGCGTCTCCCCGGCGACCGCGGCCTTGAGGTTATCGGCGGTCTTGCCGATGGGCAGGCCGGTCGCAGGATCGCCGACGGTCTCCAGGAACTCCAGATGGCCATGGGCGTGGCCGGTCTCGCCTTCGGCGGTGGAGCGGAACACGGTGGCCACGTCATTGTAGCCCTCGACGTCGGCCTTTTGAGCGAAATAGAGATAACGGCGATTCGCCTGCGATTCGCCGGCGAAGGCGGCCTTCAAATTTTCTTCGGTCTTGCTGCCCTTGAGCATAGCCATTTTCTTGCCTCCGAGTATTCGAGTCGGCGCGGCCGTCAGGCCGCGACACAGGAATTAGAATAATTCAAAACTAGCTTCTGTCCAACCAAAATCCAGCGCGGCGACGCGGGGATTCGTCGCAGGCGCCGTGGAAGCGTTCGCGCGCGCGGCGGCTCTATTTGACGCCGACCACCATGGAATCCGGCCCCGTCAGATGCTCGACCCGGGAGCTGGAGAACCCGGCTTCCTTCATCCAGCCCTCGCAATCGGCCCCGGTAAAGTCGAAGCCGCCGTCGGTCTCGATCAGCATGTTGAGGCTCATCAGCAGGCCGAAAGCGTTCTCGCGACGATCATTATCGATCATGGCTTCATAGATGATGAGCGCGCCGCCTTCTGGGAGGGCGTCATAGGCCTTCTTCAACAACAGCCGCTTTTGCTCAAGATCCCAGTCATGAAGTATGTGCCCCATAATGATGACGTCGGCCTGGGGCAGATCGTCCTTGAAAAAGTCGCCGGGGTAGAACCGCAGTCGGTCCGCGAGCCCATTGGCGACGACAAATTCCTCGAATATCGGTCCGACTTGGGGAAGGTCGAAGCCGCCGCCCGAAAGATGCGGATGCGCCCGCGCGATTGTGACGGGGACCATGCCCTGCGCGGCGCCGACGTCGACGAAGGTCCGATAGTTCCGCCAGGAGAATTTGTCGGCGATCGCCTGGGCGGCGCCGGCGCTCACGCCGCTCATCGCCGAGAGGAAGCCGCGCAACCGTTTCGGATCAGCGTAAAGCGCCGCGAAAAGATCGCTGGCGTCCTGATCTTCGCTCTGTCGGCGACCGGTTTTTAGCGCCTCCGACAGGCGCCCCCAGCTCTCATAAAGACGCGCATTGGCCATCTCCAGCAGGCCGCCGACATAGCTCGGCCGACCGCGCACAAGAAAAAATTCCGTCTCGGGCGTATTGGCGTAGCGTCCGCTGGCGTCGCGCTCCAAAACTTTCATCGCCACAAGCGCGTCGAAAAAGTCGCGCGACGATCGTTCATGCAGGCCGAGTTTCGCCGTCAGCGTCGCAAGGTCGGCGGGGCCGCCGGCGAGAGCGTCGAAGACGCCGAGATCCACTGCCGAAAGCAGCGCCTTGGCGTTCCAGAACGACATGCCGAGAGCGAGAAGTTTTTCAGGGGAAGGCTTGAGCATGGCGCCACAATCTCGCGAGCGGCGTCATGACACAAGAGTCGCTCAGCCCTTGTGACGGCCTTCGAACGGGTTCTCCCCCGCCTTTTTCGAAATCCTGATTGGCACGCCGGGAAGGTCGAAGGTCTTGCGCAGACCGTTGATCAGGAAGCGCTCATAACTCGTCGGCAGCTCGTCGAGCTGATTGCCGAAGAGCACGAAATGCGGCGGCCGCGACTTGGCTTGCGTCATGTAACGTATCTTGATGCGCCGCCCGGAAACCGCCGGCGGCGGCGTCTCCTCGATTTGCGTCAGCAGCCATCGATTGAGTCGCCCCGTGCCGATGCGCTTGTTCCAAATTTCATGAACCGCGAGGATCGCTTGCATGAGCTTGTCCAGCCCCTGCCCCGTCGCGCCCGACACCGGAACCACCGGACAGCCGCGCAGCTGCGCCAGCAGGCGTTCGGCGTCTTCGCGCAGCTTGATGAGCGTAGCGCCGCGGTCCTCGACGAGGTCCCATTTGCCGAGCGCGATGACGACGGCGCGCCCTTCGCGGGCCGCGAGGTCGGCGATGGAGAGATCCTGCTTCTCGAAGGGAATCGTCGAATCGACGAGCAGCACGACGACTTCCGAGAACCGCACGGCGCGCAGCGCGTCGGCGGCCGACAGCTTTTCCAGCTTGTCGACGACGCGGGCGCGCTTGCGCAGACCGGCCGTGTCGAAGAGCTTCATCTTCCGGTCACGCCAGACGAAATCGACAGAGATCGAATCGCGCGTGATTCCGGCTTCGGGTCCCGTCAGCAGGCGATCCTCGCCGAGAATGCGGTTGATGAGCGTCGATTTTCCGGCGTTGGGCCGTCCAACGACCGCGATGCGCAGCGGCTTCGTTATGTCGAGGTCGCTGCCGTCCTCCTCGTCGTTGCGCAGATGTTCTTCAATGGCGACGTCGTCTTCGAAAGGCTCGGCGGTCTCCTCGGGCAGAGCCTCGCGCAGCGCGTCATAGAGCGCGCCCATGCCTTCGCCATGCTCGGCGGAAAACGGCACCGGATCGCCAAGGCCCAGCGAAAAGGCGTCGTAAACGCCTGGCTCGCCAGCCTTCCCTTCCGCTTTATTGGCGATCAGGATAACCGGCTTGCCGGCGCGACGGACGAGATCGGCGAAATATTTGTCGTCGGGCGTGACGCCGGCGCGCGCGTCGATGAGAAAGAGAATTGCGTCGGCGGCGAGGATCGCGCTCTCGGTCTGGGCGCGCATCCGCCCTTCCAACGTCGGGCCTGGGCCTTCCTCCAACCCGGCCGTATCGACGATGGTGAAGCGCAGATCGGCGAGCTTGGCTTCGCCCTCCCGGCGATCGCGGGTGACGCCGGGACGATCGTCGACAAGCGCCAGCTTCTTGCCGGTCAGGCGGTTGAACAGCGTCGATTTGCCGACGTTCGGCCGGCCGATGATCGCGAGCGAAAAGGACATGACTCGTTTCTCGCTGCGCTGCCGCGCCCCTACGCCAACTATTTCGAGGGCTTCACCTCGAACGGCGCCTCGCCGGACGATGTGGCGCCTTCCTGTTCCGGCTCGATCACCGGCGTCACGGTGACATTGCCGCCGCTCGCGGCTGCCCCGGCCCCGGCCGCCGGCGCCGCCGCCGGCTTGGGTCCGCGCTTCGCGTGCAGCAATCCCTGATAGGCCGCGGCCCGCTGGCGCATGGATTGCGGAGCGTCGCGATCGCTGAGCAGAATGTTGAAGTCCCTTTCGGCCTCTTCGAAATCGTCATTGGCCAGCGCGTCGAGGCCATTCAATTCTTGCGCCGAAAAGCGGAATGCGCCGTTCGACGTCATCATGGGTCCAAGCGCGCGTTCCATTTTCTGGCGGTCTCCGCTCTGGAGGATGATCAGCGCGGCGCGCAGCAGAGCGACTTCCTGATTCAGTTTGTCGACATTCTTGTCGTCGGCGATCGCCTCCAATTCTTGGAGCGCGCGCGCCCTGTCCTCGCGCAGTTCCGCAGCCCGGATGCGCGCGAGCGTCGCATAGCCTTTGGGGCCGTCCTTGGCGAGCGCGTCGAAAGCGGCCGCCGCCTCTTTGGTCTTGCCATCGCTGGCGAGCGCGACCGCGGCTTCAAAGCGGGCGTTCGCGGCTTCCGCCATTTTCTGACGGTTGGTCTGGTAATAGCTCCACGCGCCGGTCGCAGCGACGATCAGCACGGCGAAGATCAGGATCGGCGTGTGATAGCGCCGCCAAAGCTCCGCCGCCTTGTCGCGCCGGACGTCTTCATCGACCTCATGGAAAATATCGGACATGTGCTCCAGACCCTTGACTCCGCCCGAAAAACCGGGCTGACCGCAGCCGTTAGCACAGGCGGCGGCCAAATGCGAGCGAAGCCGGCTATTCCGCTTGCTTCTTGGCGGCGCTCGCCCGCCACACGACGCCGCCGACGTCGTCGGCCACCAGCAGTCCGCCGCGCTTGTCGACGATGACGCCGACCGGCCTGCCCTGCGCTTCGCCGCGCTCGTTCAGAAAGCCGGTCAGCACCTCTTTCGGAGCGCCGACCGGCTCGCCATTCTCGAACTTTACAAAAATGACGCGGTAGCCCGCGCGGGGACTGCGATTCCACGATCCGTGCTGGCCGATAATGGCGCCGTTCTGGAACGGCCCGAGGTCCGCGTCGCCGACGAAGGTGAATCCGAGCGAAGCGGTATGCGAGCCGAGCGCGTAATCCGGCCGGATCGCCTGTTTGACGAGTTCCGGATCTTGCGGCTGCACGCGCTCGTCGACATGCTGTCCGTAGTAGCTGTATGGCCAGCCGTAAAAGGCTCCCTCTTGGATCTTCGTCATGTAGTCGGGCACGAGATTGTCGCCAATCTCGTCGCGTTCGTTCACCGCGACCCAGAGGTCGCCTGTCGCTGGATTCCAATCCATCCCGACGGGATTGCGCAGTCCCGAAGCGAAAACCCGCGTGTCGCCGGTCGCCGGATCGATCTCCAGAATGTCAGCGCGGTTATGCTCTTCCTCCATGCCATTCTCGGCGGCATTGGAGTTGGACCCGACGCCGACGTAGAGACGTGAACCCACAGGATCCGCGACAAGGCTCTTCGTCCAGTGATGATTGCGTCCCGAGGGCAGATCCGCGACCTTTTCGGGCGCCGCTTCGATGCGCGTATCGCCTTCCTTATAAGGAAAGCGCACAAGCGAATCGGCGTTGGCGACATAAAGCTGATCGCCCACCAGCGCCATGCCGAAGGGCGAATTCAAGTTTTCCAAAAAGACTTCCTTCGTCTCGGCCACGCCATCGCCGTCTGCGTCGCGTAGCAGCGTGATGCGGTTGGCGCTCGGCTTATCGGACCCGGCCTGGCGCATATAGAGGCCCATGAAGAAGCCGCGAACGCCGCCGCCTTCATTTTCGGATTTCGCCGGCGCATCGGTTTCCGCGACAAGAATGTCGCCGTTTGGCAATTCGTACAGCCAGCGCGGATGATCGAGCCCCGTCGCAAAAGCTTCAACGCCCAGCCCCTCGGCGGGCGTGGGTTTTTCAGCGCTTGGCCAGCCCACGGCGCGCGCGATATTCACGTATGGAAAGGCGCCGGTCGGATGCGGCGCCGGCAGCGTCGGATTGGGTCCGTAGCCGGCGCTCTCTGGCAGTTCCGGGCCGCGATCGCAGGCGGCAAGCGCGATCGCGGTCAGCGCGAATAGAAATCTCCCGAAAAAATTCGCCGCCATGGCGCCCCCCCTCCCCAAACGACTCCGGCAGATGCGATAAGACGCAGCTTCTCACGATCGACAGCCGGCGAAGACGACAAATATGTTGTCGATGACGCCGCTAAGATGGCGCGGCGGGGACAAGTCTCAAGCCCTCGCCAGTCGACACGCGAGGCTGGAGCGCAAATGAGTCAAAAGACGGGACGCATCTATGTCGGCGTCGGGGGCTGGAGTTACGCGCCCTGGCGCGAATCCTTTTATCCCGCCGGCCTGCCGCATAAGCGGGACCTCGAATATGCGAGCCATAACCTCACCTCGATCGAAATTAACGCCACCTATTATCGCACGCAGAGCGCCGCGAGCTTCGCCAAATGGCGCGACGAAACGCCCGAGGGTTTCATCTTCAGCGTCAAGGCGCCGCGCTTCGCGGTGATGCGCAAGGCGCCAAAGGAGGCGAGCGAATCAATCGAGCGCTTCTTTAAGAGCGGGGTTATGGAGCTTGGAGACAAGCTCGGACCCATCTTATGGCAGTTTCTCCCGACGAAGAAATTCGACGCGGCGTTCTTCGACGCCTTTCTTTCGCTGCTGCCGAGGAACATCGGCGGACGGTCGCTGATGCACGCCATTGAGCCGCGCCATGAGAGCTTCAAGACGGCCGAGTTCGTCGCGCTGGCGCGCCGACATGGCGTCGCCATCGTCGTCGCCGGCGATGCAAAATATCCGCTTATCGCCGATCTGACGGCGCCCTTCGTCTATGCGCGCATCATGGGAACGCTGGAGGCTGAGCCGAAGGGTTATGACGCCGCCGCTCTCGACGAATGGGCGCAGCGCGCACGACAATGGGCGAGTGGCGCAACTCCGAGCGGGCTCGACTATTTTGCGGAAACACAACAGAAGGCGGCGACGCCCCGCGACGTGTTTCTCTATGTCATCAGCGGCGCTAAGGAACGCAATCCGGCCGCCGCCATGGCGCTGATCAAGCGACTCTCCAGCTAAAGCAGGTTCCGAAAAAGTTGACTGACTTTTTCGAGGAGAACCTGCTCCAACATTTTGATTTTGAGCGATTCCTTATCGATCACATGTTTCCATGTGATCGGGAAGCGCTCTAAAGGTCGATGTCCACCCAAATCGCGGCATGATCCGACGCTGCGTCCTCCTTGCGGGCGACTTCCGGATAGGCCTCCCAGCGTTTGGCCCGCGCGCCGGGCCACATGCCTTTGCGAAACACGCCGCCGCCCCTGACTCTGTCGAACAGCGCCGGCGACAGCAGAATGAAGTCGATCTTGTTGTCCGCGGCGCAACTGCCGTAGGTGCCTGGGAAACCGCCGTCGTCAAATTTCGGATGCAAAAAGATGTCTTTCAGATCCGTCCCTTCGATGAGAGGACTCAAAGGTTCGCTGTCCGGCGTGTCGTTGAAGTCGCCCATCACGACGATGTTCTTGATCCCCATGGCAACGCGTTCGTCGTAGATTTCAGCGACGCGTTTCGCCTGCGCGCGACGTTTGGCGTTGGATGATTGCTGCGAGCCGAAACCCTTGCTCTTGAAGTGATTGAGCATCACCAGGAGGCGCGCGCCGGATGGCGCCGTCACCTCGAACTCGGCGCAGTCGCGGGAAAAGATCGGATTCCGCTCGGACAACATCTCGTCGACATGGCTACGCAGCGCGCCGATCGGAAACCTCTGTCGGGTCAAGAGGCCGACGTCGATGCCGCGCGTATCGTTGCCGTCGATCACCATCGCATGGCGGAATGTCTCGCCGCCGAACGAAGCGACGACGTCCGCGTTAAAATCCCGCAGCACCGGCCGGCTCTCGACTTCGACGACGCCAAGAACGTCCGCCTCGACATCTCGCATCACCCGCGCCGTATTCCTCATCGCCTGTTCATCGACGGGCTCGTCGCGCAACTCCAGCGAGCCGACCCAATCGGCGCGCCCGCTCGCGACAATTTGAACGCCGCCCGACTTGGGGCGCTTGATCAGTCCGCCCCTATTACGCCGCAGAATGACAAAATCGCCGACGTCGGATTTTTCCAAATCAAGTTCAATGACAAGTTTCGCCATGCGCGTCTTGTCGGCGGCGCTGTAGGAAGGCTGCGCCAACAGCGCATTCAGTTCCGCGAAACGTTCGAGAATGGGTTTGCCTTGCGAAAGACTCTTGAGATTCATTGCGCGTGCGCGGTCGAAAAGATTCTCAACGTTGTATGAGGCGAGTCTCATGAAATCCCCCAAGCGCAAAAAACAACAGAATGCGCTGGAGGCTAAAGCTCGACGCGCGCCGTGACAAGCGCATGACGGGCGATGGCCGCGACAAGCGCGGCCAAGACTCGGTGAGATGACGCCTCGTTAGCCTAGACTCGGCGACCTGATGACGTGCTACGCCGGGGCCGAACTCGGCTTTTCACCTGCGCCTTCCGGAGGACGCGCCTGTTTGAGCGCAATCTTCGTCGCGAACGCGGCGCCGACAAGCCCCAAGGCGCCCAACAGAGCGGTCGCCTGAAAACCGGCGCAGAAGGCGTCGCGCGCGGCGGAGAGCGTCCGCTCGGCCTGCTCCGGGGGCAAGAATTTGACCGCATCCGCCGCGCCGCCGAGCGTCGCGCCGGCCGCCCGCGCGACGTCCGCCGGAAGCCCCGCGACGACGTGGGCCATTTTCGCTCGGTAGATCAGCGTGCCGAGACTGCCGAGCGCGGCGATGCCGAGCGCGCCGCCAAGTTCGATCGCCGTTTCCGACAAGGCTGACGCCGCGCCCGCGCGCTCGGGCGGCGCCGATGTGACGATGATTTCCGTCGTCAGCGCGATCACCGGCGTGAAGCCGGCGAGAAGCAGAGACGAAAGAAGCACCCCGTAGAATCCGCCGGCCAGCGCGAGGCCGACGAATCCAGCCGCAGCGACGATCAGGCCGCCGGCGAGAAGATTGACGGGCGTGATGCGGCGCGCCAGCGCGGGCGTGGCGAAGGAGCCGATCATGAAGACGATCGCCGACGGCGTCGACCACAGACCCGCATCGAGCGGCGCCAAACCAGCAACGAGCTGAAAATACTGTGCGAGCAGAATGAACGACCCGAACATGAAGAAGACGCCGAGCATGTTGATGCAAAGCGCCGTGTTCAGCGACCGCGAGCGAAACAGCGCGAGATCGATCAAAGGATCTTCGAGCCGCGCCTGTCGGCGCAGGAACAGGAGCGCGAGCGCGACGCCGGCCGCCATCGATCCGATTGAGTCGACGCCGAAGCCCGCCTCGGCGGCGCGTTTCAATCCGTAAATGAAGGACAACACCGCCGCGAGCGACAGAAGCGCGCTGGCGAGATCCAGTCGGCCCGCGTCGGGATCGCGATATTCCGGCAGAAGCATCGGCCCGAGAACAAGCAGAAGCACCATCACCGGGACGCCCGCGAGAAAAACCGAGCCCCAGCCGAAAGACTGAATGAGCGCGCCGCCGACGAGCGGCCCGATGATGGCGCCGGCGGAGAAGCTCGAAATCCACATGCTGACCGCAAAGGTGCGTTCCGACGGATCGCGGAACATGTTGGCGAGCAGCGACAGCGTCGATGGCGCAAGGGTCGCTCCCGCGACGCCGAGCGCGGCGCGCGCAAAAATCAGCATCTGCGCCGATTTCGAGAAAGCCGCCATGATCGATACGGCGCCGAACGCCGCGGCGCCCAGCAGCAGCACCTTGCGCCGGCCGATGCGATCGCCGAGCCCGCCCATGATCATCAGGAAACCGGAGACCATGAAGCCGTAGATGTCGATGATCCACAGCAGTTGCGACGCGCTCGGCCGCAGCTCCGCCGTCAGCGCCGGAATGGCGAGATTGAGCACTGTGAAGTCCATCGCATAGACCAGGCAGGGCAGAGCGAGGACGGCGAGCCCGATCCACTCCCGGCGGGTCGCTTTGAGCGCAGGATCCGATCCGTTGGGTGTGGCGCTGTGCAAGGAGGTCGCTCCATCAGCCATCGCGGGCGTGAGCGCGCAGCGTTTATCGGTTTTGCAGAACGACATCAATAAAGGCCCCCTGCGTGGCAGCGAGCCTTGATGCCAAGATTGAGTCTGTGGATCGCCCGCTATTGACACGGGCGTGAAGCAATGTCAGTCAATATGACATGACGTCACATGAACTGACATCACTTCGCGAGACTCACAAGGATCATACGCGAACGCGCATTCTCGACGCCGCGATCGACGAGATGCGCGAGGGAAAGCTGGATGCGCTCACCATCGCCAAAGTGGCTGAGCGGGCGAAGGTGACCGAACGAACCGTCTACCGTCACTTCCTGACGCGCGAGGATCTCTTGAAGGCGGTCTGGCCGCGCATGCAGGCGCGCGTCGGCAGTTCGGGC
Source organism: Methylocystis sp. (assembly GCF_051061285.1). Lineage (GTDB taxonomy): Bacteria > Pseudomonadota > Alphaproteobacteria > Rhizobiales > Beijerinckiaceae > Methylocystis. The sequence continues at coordinate 207,185 of NZ_JBPFEA010000031.1, read as the reverse complement.
TTTCCGCAGACCGCTGACGATTTGATCGCCACGCCATTGCGGCTGTTCCCTCGATTCGATGAAGAAGAGGGACTGATCAGAGCGTCGATCTCTTCCGAAACCGGACGCGAAGTGCGCTTAAGCTCGAACCCGCAGCGTCAGGCGGCGATGCTCGCCTGCGTCGCCGACGCGCTGCCGGAGCTGGATGGCGCCGCCAAACGCCGCCGCGCTGCGGTCGCCCAGCTGATCGACAGCGCCTACGCCTGGTCGGTCCTCAGGGATTTCTGGGGATTGAACGGCGCCGAGGCCGGCCGTGCGGCGTCCGAGGCGATCGCCATCCTGCTCGGTCGCCGCTCGGCCGCCGATGAATGCGATTTGTCGCCTGAATGCGATTTTTCACATGGAGAAGAGAAATGACCTGCATCGCCCACGCTTCCATCCCAGCGGACAATCCGGAGGTCGTCGCCAAAGTGCTTGCCGAAATCATGCAGGGCGAAGCGACGCGCTTCCCTCCTGCAGGGCCGAGTTCCTGGATGGCATGGTCGGGCGACGGAGACGTCGAGCTTGAGATCGCGCCGCGCGGCCATGTGCTGGCCTGCGGCCCTGACGAGGGCTACTGGACCCCGCAACATCAAGGAACGCGTCTTTCCGAAGCGCATCTCGCCATTTGCGTGGCGCGGCCGGCGGAGGAGATCATCGCCATCGCGACACGGGCCGGCTGGCCGGCGCGGGCTTGCGATCGCGGCGGCGGATTGTTCCAGCTCTCGGAAGTGTGGGTCGAAGGCGCTTTCATGCTGGAATTCCTGGACCCGGCGCAGACCGCGCGCTATCGCGAGGTTGTGACGCCGGAGAACTGGAAGCGCTTCCTGCAGTCGATGCAGAACGCGGAAGCCACCGCAGGCTGATCCGCGCTGACGTCGCCGCGGCGCTCTCAAAAAATCGCACGCAGACATGATATAAGGAACGCTGTTCCGAGGATTTCATGAGCCTATCCGATCTTTCCGCTGCGCCCACGATGACGCTTAAGCCTTCGCTCGCCGGGATGACCCGCGCCGAGATCGGCGACGCCTTGCGCGCCTTCGGGCTTCCCGAGCGCGAAATCCGCATGCGCGCGTCGCAGATCTGGCATTGGGTCTATTTCCGCGGCGCGCGCGACTTTAGCGAAATGCAGAATGTCTCGAAGGCGATGCGGGCGCAGCTCACGGGCGCCTTTGCGCTGCGCCTGCCGGAGATCGTCGAGGAGCAGATTTCGGTCGACGGCACGCGCAAATGGCTGCTGAGGCTGCAGCCGGTCGACGCCTTCGACAAGGGCGCCGAGGTCGAATGCGTTTATATTCCCGAAAGCGACCGCGGGACGCTTTGCGTCTCTTCACAGGTGGGCTGCACTTTGAATTGCAGCTTCTGCCACACGGGCACGCAGCGGCTCGTGCGCAATCTGACGACCGCCGAAATTGTCGGGCAATTGCTCGTCGCCCGGCAGCGGCTCGGCGATTTTCCTGATCGTGAACGGCCGACGGACGGTCTCGTGCCGTCGGGCGAAGGCGTGCGCGCCATCTCCAACATCGTCTTCATGGGCATGGGCGAGCCGCTCTATAATCTCGACAATGTCATGGCGGCGGTCGAAGTCATGGCCGACGGCGACGGGCTGGCGCTGTCAAAGCGCCGCATCACCGTCTCGACTTCCGGCGTCGTGCCGCAGATCGAACGCCTGGGATCAGAATGCGGGCCCGCGCTGGCGATTTCGCTGCACGCGGTGCGCGACGAGCTGCGCAACGAACTCGTGCCGCTCAACAGGAAATATCCGATCAAAGAGCTGCTGCAGGCCTGCCGCGATTATCCCGGCGCCTCGAACGCGAGGCGGATCACCTTCGAATATGTGATGCTGAAGGGCGTGAACGACTCGCCCGCCGAAGCCAAGGAACTGGTTCGGCTGCTGAAAGGGCTGCCGGCGAAGATCAATCTGATCCCCTTCAATCCCTGGCCGGGCGCGCCCTACGAATGTTCGGATTGGGAGACGATCGAGCGCTTCTCGGACATCGTCTTCAACGCCGGCTATGCGAGCCCGGTGCGCACGCCGCGCGGGCGCGACATTCTCGCCGCTTGCGGACAGCTCAAGAGCGAGACGGAAAAGCTCAGGGCCAGCGCCAGAGTGGCGGCGGGGTGATGTTCACTGCGCGCCTCCGTGCGTGCTGCTGCGTCTCACAACAAGAAGGGCCAGCGCCGCCAGCGCCGCGGAAATCGCGACATTCCAATTCGCCAGCGTCAGGCCGAATATCCATAGATTCGGCTCGTCACAACGCACGACCTTCACCGACTGAAGTTGCTTCATGAAATCGGCGACCGATGGCGCGGTCGACAGCGGCCCGGAACAGTCGCTGGGCCCCGCGAAAATCTTCCACTCGACGCCCGAATGATAGATCGAAAGCATGGCGTTGCCGGCGAAGAGCAGCGCCATCAGCAGGAAGGCCGCGCGGGCCATTCCGCTCCGCCCTGTCTGCGCGGCGAAGGCGGCGAGCGGCGCGAGCGCCAAAGCCGCGTAATAGGGAACGCGCTCCTTGTAGCAGAGTTCGCACGGCAGATAGCCGAGCGACTCATAGGCCCAGGCGCCGCCGATCGCCGCAACGGCGGCGGCGAGGATGAGAAGCGATGCGTTGCGCGGCTCGAAGACGCAATGAACGACGCTGCGCCACTCCATTCGACAGACTCGCACGCTTAAAACATCTTCGCCGCAAGCGCGAAGCCGGCGACGACGATCACCGCCAGCGACGCGATGAAAAGTCCGAAGTGGCTCTCGAGCTTCGAGCGGATCGGATCGCCAAAGCGATTGATCGCCGCCGCCAGCACGAAGAACCGCGCCCCCCGCGTCACCATCGACAATACGATGAACAGCGGGAAATTATAGGCGAGAAGCCCCGAGACGATGGTCACGAGCTTAAAGGGAATGGGCGTGAAGCCCTTGACCAGAATGAAGATCGCGCCCCACTGCGCGTAGAAGGCGCGCAGCGCCTCCATCTTCTCGCCGTAGCCGTAGAGATTAATCAGCCACTGACCGATCGTGTCATAGAAGAGCGCGCCGAAGGCATAGCCGAGCGCCCCGCCCGCGACCGAGGCGATCGTGCAGATGCCAGCGAAATACCAGGCCTTCTTCGGCTCGGCGAGCGTCATCGGCACGAGAATCACGTCGGGCGGCACCGGGAAGAAGGAGCTCTCGGCAAAAGCGATCGCGCCGAGCGCCAAGGGCGCATGTCGGCTCGCGGCGAGCGACATGGTCCAGTCGTAGAGCTTTTTCATCTGTTCCCGGGGTTGGCGCGACGCGCCTCCCGCGCATAGCACGTAAGCGTTGAAGATAGAAGTTTCGTGGGTTGACGGGCGAAGCGGCGCGGCTAATATCCGCGCCGCTTCGCCGGCTTCTCGCCGGCCGGGCCCCTGTGGCGGAATTGGTAGACGCGCTCGACTCAAAATCGAGTTCCGCAAGGAGTGCTGGTTCGACTCCGGCCAGGGGCACCACGGATTTCCATCGAACGGGGGGATGGGACCGCCGCGGCGGCGGCTTGCGCCATGGCGGCGGCTGGCCCCGCACCGGCGGCGACGCTCGCAGCGTCAACCTGCCCGGCGCCGCGACTCAAATTTCTTCTTCGCCTAACGTCGCGGCGCTCTCCTCGAGGTCAATTCGCGCCGAAGCCGCCATTCCCGGTCGAAGTGCGAGGTCGGAATTCTCGAACTCAACCACCACGTCGACCCTCGCGCCCGCTCGCGGCGCCGCGGGCCGGCGCACCTCGGTCACCTTTCCTGAAAATGTCCGGCCAGGGACGGACTCGCTCGTCAGCAGCGCTTTGGCGCCCGGCGCGATCGCGAGGGCGTCCTCCCCCTCCACCCTCCCATGAAGGCGAACGGTCTTGGCGTCGCCGATTATGAACAGCGGCGCGCCCATTTCAACGTGCGCGCCGACAGCTGCCCTTCGCTCTAAGACGAGACCTGCGACCGGCGCGACAATTGCGGCGCCGGCGGCCGCCGCCTCCGCCTTCGTCACCGCCTCGCGGCGCAGCGCGACTTCCGCTTCGGCGCGCTCGACTCGCGCCTGCGCCCGCGCCAGAGCGCGGCGCGCCGCGCTCAGCGCCTTCCTGTTGGCGGCGCGACGCCCTGAACGCGCCTCCCGTCTGTCGAGATTCGCCTGCGCCCTCGCCTGCGCGCGCTCGCGCTGCGCCAATTGTGACTGCGCCGCCGCCAGAGCGCTTTTCTCGCGCGCCAGAGCCTCGTCGGAGGAAGGCGGCGCGAGCGTCGCGCAGGTTTCGCCCTTCTCCACTTGCGCGCCGAGGTCGCACGTCAGCGTCGCGACGACGCCGGCCGCAGGCGCATTGATCGGCGTCTGTGACGCTGGGGCGATCACGCCGCTGACGACGACGGTTCGACCAGCTGACGCTTCTTCGCGCGTCAGACTGACCCGGGTGTGAAGATAGAACGCGCCGCTCACGACAATGATGAGCAGCCCCAATAAGCCGGCGACGACAGGTCGGACCCAATCGCCAGGCGCGACGACGGCGGCTGCGCCGGTCGCCGGCGCAGCCGGAACCCCACGAAGCGCAGGAGCCGCTGCTGGCGAACGGAAAATGGCCTTCTCGACCTCGACGAGCAGAAACAGCACGACGCTCGCGCCCGCGATATGCCACCATATCTCCGGGTCGAGCGGCGTGGTGTTGAACAGCGCCTGCATAAAAGGCGCGTAAGTGAACATGGCCTGCAGCACGACGACGATGGCGACGGAAATCAACACCGCGCGGCTACCGAACAGACCCTTCAACGAGAGTGACGACTCGGAAAGGAAACGCGCGTTGAAGAGATAAGCGACTTCGCAGGCGACGAGCGTGTTGACCGCGACCGTTCGCGCGCTGTCGAGCCCCATGCCCCGCGCCTTCTCTAATTCATAGAGACCGAAGGTCGCGATCAGCATCATGAAAGACACGAAAACGATACGCCAGACGAAATAGCGGGACAGGATCGGTTCGCCCGACGGGCGCGGCGGACGCAGCATGACGCCCTTGGTCGGCGGCTCAAACGCGAGCGCGAGGCCGAGCGTGACGGCGGTGATCAGATTGATCCACAGGATCTGCACCGGCGTCACCGGCAGGGTCTCGCCCATGGCGATCGCCGCGATCACCGTGAGGCCCTCGCCGCCATTGGTCGGCAAGATGTAGAGGATGGTCTTCTTCAGATTTTCGTAGACGACGCGGCCTTCATGCACCGCATGCACGATCGATGCGAAATTATCGTCGGCAAGCACCATCGCCGCGGCCTCTTTTGCCGCCTCGGTGCCTTTGACGCCCATCGCGATGCCGATGTCGGCGCGCTTTAAGGCAGGCGCGTCGTTGACGCCGTCGCCGGTCATCGCGACGACTTCGCCACGCTTCTGCAACGCCTGAACGAGTCGCAGCTTATGTTCGGGACTGGTGCGCGCGAACACCGTCGTGGCGCTTGCCGCCTCGCCGAGCGCCTCGTCGCCGATCGCGTCGAGGTCGCGTCCGGTGAGCACGGAATCCGGACGGTTGAGTCCGAGTTCGCGGGCGATGGCGATCGCCGTCGCGGCGTGGTCGCCCGTGATCATTTTGACGGACATGCCGGCATTCGCGCATGCGCGGATCGCCTCGACGGCCTCGGGGCGCGGCGGATCAATCAGGCCGATGAGACCGACAAAGACGAGCCCGCTTTCAACGTCGCCGAAAGAGAGTTGCTGCTGACCCTCTTCGGCTTTCTTGGAGGCGACCGCCAAAACCCGCTGCCCGCGCGTGGCCATCTCAATAATGCGTTCGAGCCAGCAGGCGCAGTCGAGCGGACGCTGCTCTCCTCGCACGCCCTGCTCCCAGAAGCACATTTCGAGCAGCCGCTCAGGCGCGCCCTTGACGAAAATGTAGCCAGCGCCGTTATGGTCGTGATGCAGCGTCGCCATGAAGCGATGCTGCGACTCAAAAGGAATCTCATCCGTGCGCGGCAGCTCCAGCGCCAGCTTTTCCAGATTGACGCCGCCTTTGACGGCGGCGGCGAGCAAGGCGCCTTCGGTCGGATCGCCCTCGACGCTCCAGACGCCGCCAGTTTCGCGCAGCACGGCGTCGTTGCAGAGCGCAAGAGGGCGCAAAGCCGCGGTCAGGTGAATGTCGTCGCGCACCACGACGTCCTTGCCATTGCGCAGGAAGCCGCCGTGCGGGTCGTATCCCGACCCGGTCGTGTCATAGATCCCGCCGGAGACGACGATCGAGCGCACGATCAATTCATTGAGCGTCAGCGTGCCGGTCTTGTCCGAGCAGATCGTGCTCACCGCGCCGAGCGTCTCGACCGCCGGCAGTTGGCGGATGATCGCCTTGCGCCGGGCCATGCGCTCCACGCCGATCGCCAGCGTAATGGTGATAATCGCCGGCAATCCTTCGGGGATCGCCGAAACCGCGAGCCCGACCGCCGCCATGAACATCTCGCCGGCGTCGAATCCCCAGACCAGCGCGCCAAAAGCGAAGACGGCGGCGCACACGACCAGAATGACGACCGTGAGCCAGCGCGCGAATTCGTCCATACGCTGCAACAAGGGCGTGGAGAGCGTCTCCACCTCCGACAGCATGGCGTTGATGCGTCCGATCTCGGTCGCGGCCCCCGTGGCGACAACGACGCCCGTCGCCTGACCGTAGGTCACGACGGTCCCCGAATAGGCCATCGGGGCCCGATCTCCGAGCGGCACATCCGCCATGACCGGCTCCAGGTCCTTGTCGACCGGCAGCGACTCGCCGGTGAGCGCCGACTCCTGCACTTTCAGAGATTTGACCCGGATGAGACGGATGTCCGCCGGAATCCTGTCGCCCGACTGGACATAGACGATGTCGCCAGGCGCGACGGCGCTCGCGTCGATGACGACGCGCCGCCCGTCGCGAATGACCGTCGCATGCAGCGACAGCATGTTGCGGACGGCCTCCATGGCCTCCTCGGCCTTGCCCTCCTGAATGAACCCAATGATCGCGTTGATGACGACGACCGCGACGATGACTGCGGTATCGATCCAGTGTTGCATGAGCGCCGTGACGAAGGCGGCGGCGAGCAGCACATAAATCAATACATTGTGGAACTGCAGCGCGAAGCGCATGAGCGGGCTGCGCCGCCTACCGGCCGGAAGGCGATTGGGGCCATGAACGGCGAGTCGCCGTTCGGCTTCAGCCTCGCTCAAGCCCAAACGCGTCACGCCCAGGCGCTCAAGCGCCGCATCGGCTCCGATCGCCCAATATTTCTTTCCTTCCGCCGAAGGCTGCACGCTTAGGGCTCCTCCTCCGCAGCTTCGCCCACGGTCACCGCCGGCCGCGCCCGTTCAGATGGCTGCCGGACGGCCGAACCGGCGCCATTTACATATTATGGTTCGTCGGGAAGGGTTTCGCAGCGCCCCATTTATGGCGGAGAAGCGCTGCCGAGGAGGCTAAAAAGTGTCGTTGGCGACGGAGCGCACGCACACGTCGCTGACAGTTTCATCGGTCCGCTTCAGTCCGATCCACGCGTCGACCGCAGCCGAGTCGAAACCGGCCTCGCAATGATCGCCGATTCGCATCAGAGGGCGACGGATGAGCACCGGATCGAGCATCATCATCACCAATGCTTCCTGCGGCGTGACTTTCTCCAGGTCGATCTCGCCGGATTTGATGCGCGGCGAGGCGGCGTTAAACCATTCCGGCAACGGCTTGGAGCCGAAATAGGGACGCAGGCTCGACGGGCTCCAGGATTCGGTCAGAAGGTCCCGAACTTCGACCTCATGTCCAGAGGCGACGAGCAGCGCCTTCTGCCGCGCATTGCCGGCGCAGCCCGGCTTTTCGTAAAAGATGACATGCGCCATCCGCGACCCCTCACATTGCGGCCCACCAGTCGCTGACCAGAGCTTAGCGTGAAATTGTGCAGCGCGATACGGCTTCAAGCGAACAAATTGCGAGCAGCGGCGCGGGCTTTCGCCGCTTCGACGGGCAGACGCAAACTAACGCGAGAGTCCCCAGACCATGTTCACGCGCGCCGAGAGACGCTGCAGCCCGGGACGCAAAGGGATCTCGGCGGCTCCGGGAGCCCCGGCGGCCTTCGCCGCATAGGCGCGCGGACGCGCATCGATCTCCTCGAGCGGACGAATTTCGATCACGCGGGACAGCCGCAGTCCGGCCGCCTCCGCATAGATCTTCGCCTGCCGCTCCGCATCCTTGACTGCTTCGCGCCGCAATGCGTCGAGCCGTTGCTTGGGATGCGCGATTTCGAAATCAATGCCTTCGAAGCTGTTAACGCCCTTGTCGATCAGACCGCCGGCGATTTCGCCGGCCTTTTCGATCCGCGTCACGCGCACGCTCAGATCGTTTCGCGCGCGAAAAAACTTTTGCGATGTCTTGGGTTTGCCCGTCTTGGGGTCTCGCTCTTCAACGGTGACGGGCGCGAGCGTTACGCCTTGCGTCTGCACTTCAGCGTCGGGAACGCCTAATTTTTTGAGCTCGGCGAGAACAGCTTCGACCGCGCGCGCATTTTCCGCCGCGGCGTCGGCGGCCAGCGGCCGTTCGGTGACGACGCCGAACCGCAAGATCGCCAAGTCGGGCGCGACGTCCTCATAAGCCTCGCCAATGACTGAGAGATTTGGAACGCCGTCCTTCAGCGTATCAGCGTTCCCCGCGGCCGCGAACAGCATCAGGCCGAGCGAAAGTGCGAAGAGCAAACGAATCATGGCATATCCTAGCAAAAGCTGCGCGCTAAAAAGCTCATCAAAGCCGTAAAACCGCCGGCTAGCGGCGCTAACCCAAACCAGCATACAGAAGGCGGCGCCCCGATCGTCGCTTCGCGTTCGCTCGAAAAGGCCTCATGCCCACGCTTTATCATCACCCCCTCTGCCCCCATTCGCGATTTGTCCGGCTCGTCCTCTCCGAATATGGAATAGACGCAACGCTCATCGAGGAGCGCGTGAGCGACCGCCGCCCAGAATTTCTCGCGCTTGATCCTGCCGGCCGCACGCCGGTCTTCGTCGACGATAACGGCCTTGTCGCGCCCGGCGCCAATCTCATCGCCGAATATATAGACGAGACCTATGGCGCCGAACGCGGAGCGCAACGGCTCCTGCCGCAGGAAATGGCGGAACGCATCGAAACGCGTCGACTTGTCGACTGGTTCAACGTCAAGTTTTTCGACGAGGTCACCAACTGGCTGATCACGGAGAAGGTCTACAAGCGCTTTGCGCCCCCGGGCGGCGCGCCCGATATGGACGTGGTGCGTGTGGCGCGCGCCAACATCCGGCACCATATGCGCTACATTGGCTATCTCACCAATGCGCGCAACTGGCTCGCGGGCGACCGTTTGACCTATGCCGACTTCGCCGCGGCCGCGCATATCTCCTGCGCCGATTATCTTGGCGATGCGCCGTGGGACGAGGATGAGGCGGCGAAGCACTGGTATCAACGCATCAAGTCACGCCCCGCGTTTCGTCCGCTGCTGTCGTATCGGGCTCCAGGACTTACGCCGGGCCGATACTATGCGGAACTGGATTTCTAACGTCGCTGAGCGGTCGGCGGCGCCAGATCTGAAGGCTCAGGCGCCGCTGTCGCAAGGCCGCACTGCGGCCGCGCTTGACAACTATTGGGTGGAGTGAGGCAAGTAGCCGCAATACGGGACCATCGTATGAGCGCACCCAACGAGCGCGAGAGTGAAAAATTTGAGTCGAAGGCCGTCAACGCCGGCGATGCATCGCGCGGACTGCAGCAGCGCATTCGGCAGCAGCAGATATTGGCGGAGCTCGGCGTTTCCGCCCTGCAAGGCGCTTCGCTCGATCAGCTGCTGACGGACACAGTACGACTCACGGCGCAAGGACTGGATGCGGAATTCTGCAAGGTGCTGGAGCTGCTTCCGTCCGAGAACCAGTTTCTGGTGCGCGCCGGCGTCGGCTGGAGTCGCGGCGTCGTGGGCGTCGCGAAAGTCGGCGCGGATCTCGACTCGCCTGCGGGATATGCATTGCGCAGCGGCCAACCGGTCATCTCCAATCACCTCGAAAAGGAGACGCGGTTCAGGACTCCCGAATTGCTACGTCAGCACGGCGTTCGCCGGGCAATGAACGTGATCCTGCAGGGTGACGGAAAACCCTATGGCATCCTCGAAGTCGACAGCCGCTCGCCGGCCGAGTTCATTGACCAGGACATTGCCTTTCTACAGGGCGCCGCGAATCTTCTTGGCATGGCCATCGAACGCGAGCGGGAAGAGCGCAAGCTAAGAGCGGCGCTCGCGCGCAACGAAGCGCTGCTCAAAGAAATGAATCATCGCGTGAAGAACAGCCTTTCCATCGTCGGCAGCATGCTCCGCCTGCAAGCCAACGACGCAGGCGACGAACAGGTATCCGAACTTCTCAACGAAGCCTCTCACCGCGTCGAAGCGATCGCAAAGGCGCATGATCAGCTGTCTCGCGGCTCGGACGTCGATTGCATGGACGTTGGCAAATATATCGAGGCGCTGTGTCATGATTTGGATGAAAGCGTCGCGCAATGCGACGTGCGCACCGAGGTTGAAGAAGGGATCGTCATCGCAACCGACCGGGCGGTTTCGACCGCGCTGATCGTCAACGAGTTCATCGCCAATGCGGCGAAATACGCCTATGAAAGCCAATCGGGAATCATTTCGGTGACGGTCGCGCGCCAGGGCAGCGAGAATTTCATCGTTTCCGTGCGCGACGAAGGCGCTGGAATGCCCGAGGACGTCGCGCCGCTCGATCGCAAGGGGCTCGGCATGCGCATCATTTCGTCATTTACGCGTCAACTTAGTGCGACGCTCGAAATGAAAAAGCATGATCCTGGCGCCGAGTTCCTCGTCTCGATCCCTCTACGACCGCCCTGCTGACATGCAGGCGTTTGTCCCGAATGCATCGATGGCTTCGCCGGCAAGTCATGATGCTCGACGGCCTGCCGCTTCGACGCTCGAGGAGGACATTCGCGCCCGTGCATTCGAGCTTGGCTTTGACGTCTGCCGCTTCGCGCGGGCGGATGTTGCGCCTGAGCAGGGCGATCGGCTGCGCGAATGGTTGCGGGACGGCGCGCACGGCGACATGGCCTGGATGCGCGAGACCGCGGAGCGGCGGGCCGCGCCGCGCGCGCTCTGGCCCGAGGCGGCAAGTCTCGTCATGCTCGGCCTGAACTACGGGCAGGACGGAGATCCGCTCGCTTCGCTGACCAAGCCGGACTGCGCAACGATCTCCGTCTATGCGCGCAACCGCGATTATCACGACCTCTTCAAGGGCCGGCTGAAACAGCTCGCCGGATTCATCCTCGGCCGCGCCGGCGCCGGCGACGCCAAGGTCTTCGTCGACACCGCGCCCGTCATGGAAAAGCCGCTCGCGCAGACGGCCGGCGTCGGCTGGCAGGGCAAACACACAAACCTCGTTTCGCGAGACTTCGGATCGTGGCTCTTTCTGGGCGCAATCTTTACGACACTTCGCCTCCATCCCGACGCGCCCGAGCGCGATCATTGCGGCTTGTGCCGCAAATGTCTCGACGTCTGTCCCACGGCGGCCTTCCCAGCGCCTTACCGCCTCGATGCGCGGCGCTGCATTTCCTATCTGACGATCGAGCACAAGGGCCCTATTCCCCTCGAATTTCGCGCCAAGATCGGCAATCGCATCTATGGCTGTGACGACTGTCTCGCGGTCTGCCCCTGGAACAAATACGCGAGCGCCGGACGCGAGGCGAAGCTCGCCGCGCGCCCCGAATTCGGCTCCCCGCCGCTGGCGGAATTGGCGCGCCTCGACGACGCGGCGTTCCGCGCGCTTTTTTCGGGTTCCCCAATCAAACGCGTCGGACGGGACCGCTTCTTGCGCAATGTTCTGATCGCCATCGGCAATTCGGCCCGGCCCGAGCTTGCCGCCGAAGCCGAGCGGCTGATCGCAGACGCCGCCGCCATTGTTCGCGGCGCCGCCGTCTGGGCGCTCGGCAGATTGGCGCCGACGCGAGCGGCGGAGCTGCGTCCCCATCGACTGGCGGCCGAACCCGACGCGGGCGTCCGCCATGAGTGGGGCCAAACGCCCTGAAACAGGCAAAAGCGCCACAGTCGCCTAAAAATCGGGGTCTTTCCCAGATTTACTGCGTTGCGGCAGGCTACTCGCCGGCGATTTCGTTCTAATCTCTATCAAAGATCCCCTACTCAGGCGCACCTTCGCCATGTCTGTCCTTTCGCGCCGCAATGCCGACGAACCCGCAGAGGAGGCTTCTCGCCTTCTGCTGCGGATTGGCGTGTTTTTGCTGTTCGTGATCTCGCTCATCGCGCCCATTCTGGCGCGGCAGACGGTTTATGTGCTGCTGCCGATCGGGGCGGCGCTGCTGCTCGCCGCCGCGACGCTGACGCCGGCGGAAGGGTCGGGGCGCTCCCTGCGCGCGATCCTGCGCTCGCCGCCGTTTCTCGCCGCGCTGTTGCTCGCCGCCTGGACGGCGCTTTCGCTGCTCTGGACGCCGTTCGAGGGACCGGCGGAACGCTTCGCCAAAATCACGGCGACGCTCGCCCTGGTTGCGCTCGCCACCGGATTTCTGCCGCTGCGCACCAAAACCTCGAATCTCAACCTGTTGCCGATCGGCGTCGCCGCGGCGACGATTGCGCTTGCCGCCGTCACTTTGCTGTTGAAGCCGCAATATACGCTCGACGACATTCTCGATGTCGGACCGCTTGGCCGCGCCGGACTCGGACTGGCCCTGCTCGTCTGGCCGGCCATGGGCGCGCTCGCCGTCCGCGGCCGATGGTATTCGGCGGCCGCCCTCGCGGTGGCGACGGCGATCGCCTGCTATCTTTCCGGCGCCCCGAACGGCGTCCCGGCGCTGGCCGTTGGAGCGGCTGTTTTCGCCGCCGCCTTCGGCCGCGCTCGGCTGATGTCCATCGTCTTTGCGGCGCTCATGACGGCGATCGTGCTGCTCGCGCCGCTGACCGCCTATGCGGCGCATCTGATCTGGCCCGAGCGTCCGCCCGGCTTCTTCAGACATCTCGCCTTTTGGGGTCAGATGATCGACGCGGACGGCTGGCGCACATTGATCGGACATGGCTTTGGCGCGGCCACCTGGGGCGTGCTCGGCGGCTATCTGACGCCGGCGACGCCGCGCAGCCTGATCTTCAAGATCTGGTTCGACCTCGGCGTGCTCGGCGCGGCCGCGGCGGCGCTCGTCGCCGCACGCACCAGCCTGTTCGTCGGCCAGTCGCGTCCGGCGCTCGCGCCCTTTCTTCTCGGCGGCCTCGGCGCGGGATTCGCCATTTGCCTGTTCGGTCCCGCGGCCGAGCAGCTGTGGTGGCTGACCCTCGCGGGACTCGACGCCATCGCCTTTGCGCTCGTGATGCGCGGCCAATTTCGGAAACGTCGCCCGCGCCTGCCGATCGGCTGGAGCGCGCCTGTCGAGGACCATGCATAGCCGTGACGCTGTCTCCCACGCTCACCGACAAAGTCGAAACGATCGGGCTTCGTGAGCCTGTCGCAGCCGCGGCGTTCCTCGGCGGCGCGCCGGTGTTCGCGCTCGCCGACGGGACGCTGCATTTCGGCGACGGCGCGGAGGGACGCCGCATTCCGGCCCATCAAGACGCGGCCATCCTCGTCGCCGCGCATGACGGCGACCGGCTCGTCACCGGCGGAGACGACGGGCGCGTCGTGGCGACCGACGCGAAAGGCGGCGTCGAAGTCATCGGCGACGAAAAGGGCAAATGGATCGACGCCGTCGCCGCACGTGGCGGCGCGGTGGCGTGGACAGCAGGCAAGGTGGCGCGAGCGCGCTCGGCCAAGGGCGACGCGAAGTCGCTGGATCTGCCGTCGACCTCGCGCGGCCTCGCCTTCTTTCCCAAGGGCTATCGGCTGGCGATCGCGCATTACGGCGGCGCGACTCTCTGGTTCCCGAACGCCGGCAAGCCGGAAGAGCTCGACTGGGCGGGCTCGCACCTTGACGCCACGATCTCTCCCGACGGGCGCTTTCTCGTCACCTCGATGCAGGAGAACACGCTGCACGGCTGGCGTCTCGCCGATGGCAAGCACATGCGCATGGCCGGATATCCGGGAAAAACGCGCAGCTTTTCCTGGTCGCATGACGGGAAATGGCTGGCCACCTCAGGCGCCGACGCCTGCATCGTCTGGCCCTTTTCGGGCAAGGATGGGCCGATGGGCCAGGCGCCGCGCGAATGCGGCGTGCATTCGGCGATCGTGACGCGCGTCGCCTTCCATCCCGCCGCTCTGGTCATAGCGATCGGCTACGACGACGGCCTGATCATGCTGGCGCGGCTTTCGGACGGATCTGAGATTCTGGTTCGTCGTCCGGCGCAGGATGATGACCGCGCGCGGATCAGCGCGCTCGCCTGGGACGAGAAGGGCGCGCGTCTCGCCTTCGGCGCGGAGAACGGCGACGCCGGCGTGCTGAGCCTGCCGAAGGCGTGACCGGCCGAGGCGTATGAAAAAAATATTTGCTTCGAGAAGTTCACATGAGGAGCAATTTGTATGAAGCCTTCTCTCATTGTCCTCGGCGTGTTCATGCTTTCATTGTCAGGTTTTAATGCATCTGCATCGGACAATCGCGGCGCTGCGCACAGCCAATCGCCCTGTTTTGCAGCTTTGGCGGAATCGATAAGACGACACACGCCCGGTTCGACGCGCCTTAGTCCTGGATATGCAGAGGCGACGTTCCAAGTCAGGCCGGGCGGCCGCGTTTCGGTTGTTGCCGCCGCCGGCTCGACGCCAGAACATGCGGCCCTAATACACTGGATCATCGCGTCATCGCGTGGCCCGAAAAACTGCAGCGAGCACCTCTTGCATCAAAGCCTCACATTGCACTGATCGGCCTTCGGTCCAGGCCGTGCAAGCGGCTGAGGCGGCGTCTTTGCGCCATGTTGAGCCGCTATCAGACATCGGGTTTGAAAAAAGTGGTCTCGGGCGAACCGGGAGACGCCAATGGGTCTTGAGCAAATCGGCGACTCGCTCTGGCTCGCCGACGGCGACCTTGTCGACTTCCTTAGTTTCCCCTACCCCACGCGCATGCTGATCGCGCGGTTCGCCGACAGCGCGCTTTGGGTATGGTCGCCAGTGAGACTTTCCGCAAAGTTGCGCGCCGAGGTCAATGCGCTCGGCCGAGTGGCGCATCTCGTCAGTCCCAACAAGCTCCACCATCTCTATCTTGGCGAGTGGACGGAAGCTTATCCCAACGCGAAGCTCTGGGGGCCGCTTTCGACAATAAAGCGCCGTCCCGAACTGGTCTTCGAGCCGCCGCTTCAAGATTCGTCGCCGCCTGAATGGGGCGACGCCATCGATCAGGCATGGTTTCGCGGCTCTATCATTATGGATGAAATTGTCTTTTTTCATCATCCGTCAGGTGTCGCGATTTTCGCCGATTTGATCGAAGCCTTCAGCGACGAATTCCTCTGCGCGCATTGGAGCGCGTGGCGGCGATGGCTCGCGCGTCTCGACGGGATCACCCTCGCCGCTCCGCATGCGCCGCTCGAATGGCGTCTCTCTTTCCTCTGCCGCGGCCCGGCGCGCGCCGCCCGCGACAAAATCCTCGGCTGGCCGATCAAACAGGCCGTCATCGCGCATGGCGAGTGGCCGAGCGCCAACGCAAGTGAATTTGTGCGCAGCGCTCTGGCGTGGGTCGGCTCCGAGCGAACGTGACGGAGCCTGTCGCGCCGCGCTAATCTTCGGGGATGGCGCACATCCCCAAATTGCTTTCCATCGCCGGCTCCGACCCCTCCGGCGGCGCGGGCGTGCAGGCGGACCTGAAAACCTTCTCGGCCTTCGGCTGCTACGGCATGGCGGCGATCACGGCGCTCACCGCGCAGAACACGCAGGGCGTGACCGCTTCCTATCCTGTCGCGCCAGAGATCGTCGCCGCGCAGATCGAGGCGGTGCTGTCCGACATTTCTCCCGACGCGATCAAGATCGGCATGCTGGCGACGCCGGATATCGCGCACGCAGTCGCCAAGACGCTGGCGCGCCACGGCGCGCGCAACGTCGTGCTCGACCCAGTCTTGGTTCCGACGCAGGGCGTCAGCCTCGCCTCGGCCGGGCTGGAGGCTGCGCTGGTCTCGAGCCTCCCGCCCTTGGCGCGGCTCGTGACGCCTAACCTCCACGAGGCGAGCGCGCTGACGCAAACGCCCCTCGCCACCAGCGCCGAGGAGATGGCGGCGCAGGGGCGGCTCCTCTGCGCAGCCGGCGCCCACGCGGTGCTGGTCAAGGGCGGCGATCTCGAGGGCGAACCTGTCGACGTTCTTTTCGAAAGGGGAGAGATGCGCATCTTCCGCGGAAGACGCGTCCCGACGCGCAACACGCATGGCGCCGGCTGCGCGCTGTCCTCGGCCATCGCTTGCGAACTCGCCAAGGGCGCGCCGCTCATCGACGCCATTGCAACAGCGAAAGCGTGGCTGGAGGGCGCGCTAGAGGCGGCGGACCAGCTGCGATTGAGCAAGGGCCGCGGTCCGCCGCATCATTTCCATGCGCTGTGGCGGTAGCCCCCTCCCCAGCCCTCCCCCGCTTCGCGGGAGAGGGGGCAGGTTGCGCATTTCAGATGACCATTCGCGAGGAATTTGGCGAAAGCCCAGCGGCGCCGTTCTCCCTTCTCCCGCTTTAGCGGGTGCAGGCGGCGCGAAGCGCCGGAAGAGGGCCGCCGGCGGCCCCTAGCCCGACAGCGCCGCCTTCACCGCCGCGCTGGCCTTGCCGAAGTCCATGCGTCCCGTGTATTTGGCCTTGAGCGACGCCACGACCTTGCCCATGTCCTTGATCGAGGCCGCGCCGGTGTCGGCGATCGCCGCCTGCACGGCCTCGGCCACTTCCGCCTCGGAGAGCTGCTGCGGCAAATAGGCGGAAATGACCGCGATTTCGCCGCGCTCCTTGCCCGCGAGGTCTTCGCGCCCGGCTTTTTCATAGATTTCCAGCGATTCCTGCCGGCTTTTGATCATTTTCTGCAAAAGCGCGAGCTCGTCGTCGCCGCTGAGCGTCTTGCCGGCGCCGCGCGCTTCGATGTCCTTATCCTTCAGCGCCGCGTTGATGAGCCGCAGCGCATCGACCTTGGCGCGCTCGCCCGCCTTCATCGCCGTCTTGAGGTCCGCCGCTATCTTCTCGCGCATGTTGTGTCCTTGGGGTTTCCAATTCCGGGGCGGATGCATTACATCCACAGCCAATCGCGTCATGCCCGCGCTTGTCGCGGGCATCCACGTGGCGCCGCAGCCGTGGATGGCTGGATCAAGTCCGGCCATGACGCGCGGCGAGAGCGCTGTCAAGCCAGCGACGCGCCGGAGAGCTGAGACCTGTATGACCCTCGATCAAGATAACGGCTGGAAGAAACCCCTCCACACCGGCGTTCTGGTTCTCGCCAGTGGCGAAGTGATCGAAGGATACGGGCTCGGCGCCGTCGGCGAAGCGGTCGGCGAAGTCTGCTTTAACACCGCCATGACCGGCTATCAGGAAATCCTCACGGACCCGTCCTACGCCGCGCAGATCGTCACCTTCACCTTCCCCCACATCGGCAATGTGGGGACCAACGATGAAGACATCGAAACCGTCGATCTCGACAAGAGCGCCGGCGCGGTCGGCGCCATATTCGGCGCGCCATGCACCGACCCCTCGAATTTCCGCGCCCAGAAGCCGCTCGCCGACTGGCTCGCCTCGCGCGGCGTTGTCGGCATGTGCGGCATCGACACGCGCGCGCTGACGACGCTCATTCGCGAACGCGGCATGCAGAACGCCGTCATCGCCTATGCGCCGGACGGCTGCTTTGACATTGCAGCGATGAAAGCCAGGGCCGCCGCATGGCCGGGGATCGACGGCATGGACCTGGTGCCGAGCGTCGGCTCGAAGGAGCGCTATGACTGGCGCGAGACAACATGGCGGCTTGGCGGCGGCTATGGCGCGCGCAACGGCGCGCCGAGGTATCGCGTGGTCGCGATCGACTATGGCGTGAAGCGCAACATCCTGCGGCTTTTAGCGGAGCAGGATTGCGAAGTGGTGGTCGCGCCGGCGACCGCGACAAGCGCGGAGATTTTGGCGCTGAACCCCGATGGCGTCTTCCTCTCGAACGGCCCCGGCGATCCCGCCGAAACCGGCAAATACGCCGCGCCAGTGATCCGTGAGCTGCTCGCGGCGAAGGTGCCGACCTTCGGCATTTGCCTCGGCCATCAGATGATGGCGCTCGCTGTCGGCGCCAAGACGAAGAAAATGCCGCAAGGGCATCACGGCGCCAATCATCCGGTGAAGGATTTCACCACCGGCAAGGTCGAGATCGTCTCGATGAATCACGGCTTCGCGGTCGACCGCGACAGCCTGCCGGCGAACGCCGTCGAGACCCATCGTTCGCTCTTTGACGGCTCCAACTGCGGCATCGCGCTCACCGACCGGCCGGCTTTCTCGGTGCAGCATCATCCCGAGGCCTCGCCTGGCCCGCAGGACAGCCATTACCTCTTCCGCCGCTTCGTCGAGATGATGGAGAAGGCAAAGGCGGCCTAACGGTTTACGACCATCGGCGTCTCGGCGCGGTTTGCGAATTTCTCGCAAGCCGGCACCAGCTGATCGAGCGGCTTTTCCTTCGTCGCCGCTTCGCGCATGTCGAGATTCTTGAGCACCGTGAGATAGGGGCCAGAAGGCTGCGTGCGCAAATAAGTCGTCGTTAGCAGCGGACCTTGCGGGAAGTCGCCGCGCCGGCAGGCGTCGGCGCCGACGCCGAAGGAGCCGTGCGTCTTGCCGGGATCGCGCGCCTTCTCTTCCAGAAATTCCTTCTGCCGGGCGCGGATCGCCGCATAATCGGCCGGGTCGACGCGATAGGCATAAATGCGCGTTCCGGCCTTCGTCTCGCCGGCAAGCGGCGCGACGTCTTCCGGCGCGGTCGTTTCCTTAAGCGCAAAGATCATTTCATGCTTCGACTTCGCTTCGCCGTCGCGCCACCAGCCGATCTTCAGGGTCACGCCGCCCTTCTGCGGCTCGAAAGTTTCGGGCAGGCGCACCGCCGCGCGCAGCACGGCCGGATCGACGGAAGCGGCGTCGAAATTACGCAGCGCCCACATGGTTGAGACCGGCATATGGCTGCAGGCGGCAAGCATGGCGGCGGCGAGCGCCAGGCCAGACAGGCGACGAATAATGCGCGACATAGAACGCCTCATGTTTTGCGGTATGTTTTTAATGTTTGACATTAAATTTTTCTTGTGTCAATGTAAGCGACATAAGGAGACCGCCATGACCGACTTCCCTGCCCTTTCCTTTGATGACCTTCGCCTCGACTCGCTGCGCCGCCGCATCGGCTGGCTCTGCCAAACGCTGCGCTTCGCGCTTGTCGCCTATGGCCTCTGGATTCTCGTCACGATCGTGATGTTCTGGAGCGACGAGTCGGCGGTCGTTTCGCGATTTGCGTCACTGAAGGTCGATGTCGAAGGCCTGTCCGCCGATCAGCGACTTGCGGCCTTCGGCGTCAGCTTCGTGATCTGGGCGCTTCTCGTCGTCGCCTGCTACGCCGGCTGGAGACTGTTCTCGGCCTATCTTGAGGGGCGCATCTTCACGCCCGATGCGGCAGGATGGCTACGCTGTCTTGCGTTAGCGGGCCTCATCGCGGCGCTCGTCGATATCGCCGCCCGACCGCTAACATCGCTGATCCTCACGGCGCACAAGCCGGCGGGCGCGCATATGGCGTCGATCTATCTGCGACCGGAAGATCTTTCGACGCTCATGCTGCTCGCGACGCTCCTCGCGCTCGCCCATATCCAGAAGACGGCGGCCGACATCGCCGATGAAAACGCGCAGATCGTCTGATGCCGATCATCGTCAATCTCGACGTGATGCTGGCGAAGCGCAAGATGCGCTCGCGCGATCTCGCGCAACAGATCGGCATCGCCGAGCAGAATGTGAGCCTGCTGAAGTCGGGCAAGGTGAAGGGCGTGCGCTTCGACACGCTCGAAAAAATCTGCGAAATTCTGCAATGTCAGCCGGGCGACATTCTCGAATATCGGCCGGACGAGAAATCCGGCTAACAGTCGCGAGACAGGCATGCCGCGTATCATGACGAAGGCGTGGGGTTTAGGGCTTGCGTTCATCGCCGCGGCTGCGTTGGCGCTGGCCTTGCGTCCGGACCTTCGCCTCGCCGCGCGCGTCGCCTGGAACGATCCTCGCCTACTGCCCGCTTTCGCGGACGATCCGCGCGTTCACTATGAGCCTGAGGCGCGGGGCTGCGCCGAAGCCGTCGCGGAAATCGCGCCGCGCGCCATTGCGCAGATCGAGGCCGCACACGGGCGCACCTTTGCACAGCCGCCGGTGGTGGGCGTCTACACGTCCTATGAGAATTACGGAAGCGCCAACGGCATGGGCGATCCCGGCATCGCCGCCGTGACGCGGGCCGGCGTGGCGCTTCTGTCGCCGACGCTGTGCGGCAAGGAGCGCGATCGCCTTGAAGGCGTTCTCACGCATGAGCTGTCGCATGTGCATCTTTCGGGCTGGCGGCCGCTCGGCGCGCCGCGCCCGCCGCAATGGTTCACCGAAGGTCTCGCGGTAATGGCGTCGAACGGCGGCGGCGCTGAAGGCGTGAGCGAAACCGAAGCCGCGCAGGCGATCCGCGACGGCTATCGCGTCGTGCTCGACGGTCGACGCTGGATTGATTTCGCGGGGCTGGCCTTCGAACGCGAACCGCCGCGCGATCCGAAGCTCGATGCGCTCACCCAGCGCCAGCGGCTCGCCTATCGGCAGGCGGGCATGTTCGTCGGCTGGCTGCGCATGCGCGACGAGAAGGCGTTTTTGCAGCTTCTTCGCGCACTCGAAGCGGGCGAAGCGTTCGAACCGTCATTCGAGATCGCCTTCGGCGACGACGCGCAACAGCTCTGGCGTTGTTTCATTTCCGAACTCTCGGAACGTTCGCGCGGCGACGCTCCAAAATAATGCATCACTTCAAAAACACATAAATATCGACGTCGATGGTCGCGTCGTCGCCCTTAAAGTCGGTCAGATATTCCTCAAGGATGAGATCCTTCGTATCGAGCCCCTTCTCGTCGAGATAGGCGGCGATCGCCTCATAGGTGGCCTCGATCTCGTCATAGGAGTCGCGATGCTGGAATTTAAGCGCCTTTCCGGCGGGCGACGCGCCGATGCTGACGCCCTCGGGCAGCTTGGGCTTGCCTTCCGGCGCCGCCGCAAGCGGAACCATCGCCTCGAAGGCGAAGCCGGTGTCGTCGGTCTTGGTGAAAACGGCGATGGGCCGGCCGTTGACGGCAAGGCCCGCCGTCCCGACGGCGTCGTTGAGCTTGGCGAGCGCCTCGCTGATCGTCTTCGCCGCGTCCTCCCACTTGCCCTGTCCTTTGAAGACGGCGGCGGGTCGGGCCTCGACGGCAACGGTCTGGCTCATCATGGCCTGCGTCGCTTCGTCGTGGGCAGTGGGCGGCGCCGCGTCGCCTGGCTTTGCCTCTCCCGGTTTCACATCGCCAGGCTTGGCGTCGCTCGTCTCGCTGGATTTCGCGTCTGGCGCCGCATTTGGCGGCGCAGGCTTTTGCGGCGTGGCGGATTTGTCCGCCTCCTCAACGCCGGCGACCTGAACCAGCGCGCGTTCGGAGTAGATCGCGGCGCCCGCGATAAGAACTGTGACGATCGCCAGCGCACGCCAATGGCGTCGCAGGCTGTCCAGTAAGCCCGGTTCTTCTTCCATCGTCGAGCGTCCCTAAGCGGCCATCATGGCCTTTTCGCGCATATGCGACGCGCGTTCGGCGGGAGCCGCAGTGGCGCTTCGGCGCAGCCTTCTCTATATACGAGCGCGTCTCCCGGAGAATAGGCGAAAAGCTGCCCCATGGCGCATCCGCTCGACCATCTTCCGATTCTGCGCATGAATGGCGCGGGAAACGAGATTCTCGTTCTCGATTTGCGCGGGAGCGAGCACGAGCTCGCGCCGCAGGAAGCGCGCGCCATCGCCAGCGCGCCGGGCCTGCGCTTCGATCAGCTGATGGCGCTCCACAGCCCGCGCAGGCCGGGCGACGACGCCTTTATGCGCATCTACAATGTCGACGGCTCTCTCTCCGCCGCCTGCGGCAATGGCACGCGCTGCGTGGCCTATGCGCTGGCGCGCGAAGGCAAGAACACGCTGCGTCTGGAGACGGACGCCGGCCTCGTCGAAACACGCCGGCAAGCCGATACGGTTTTCACTGTCGACATGGGCTGTCCGCGGCTGGGCTGGCGCGAGATTCCGCTCGCCCGCGCCGTGGAGGATACGCGCGAGATCACGCTCGACCCGCCGGTCGCCGGCGCGCCGGCGCGTTTCTGCGCGGTGAGCATGGGCAATCCCCATGCCGTATTCTTTGTCGATAACGCGATGCTGGTCGATCTCGAGTCGCTTGGCCCGTGCATCGAGCGCCATCCGCTCTTTCCCGAACGCGCCAATGTCTCCTTCGCGCAGATGCTTGCGCGCGATGATATATTGCTGCGCGTCTGGGAACGCGGAACCGGCGCGACCAAGGCCTGCGGCTCGGCCGCCTGCGCGACGCTCGTCGCCGCCGCGCGCGCGGGGCGCAGCGAACGCGCGGCGCGTCTGCGCCTGCCGGGCGGCGATCTCACGATCGATTGGCGGGCCGACGATCATGTGCTGATGACGGGGCCGGTCGAATTCGAATTCGAAACGACGCTTGATCCGCGCATTTTTCAGGGCGTGGTGGCGTGAACGCGCCGCTACGCAACGCCAAGGTCGTAACCTTCGGGTGCCGGCTTAACGCCGTCGAGTCGCAGGAGCTCGCCAAAGCCCACGCCAGCGCACGCGAGACGGTGATCGTCAACACCTGCGCCGTCACCGGCGAGGCCACGCGGCAAGCCCGTCAGGCGATCCGCCGCCTGCATCGGGATCGGCCCGAGGCCGAGATCGTCGTCGCTGGCTGCGCGGCGCGGCTCGACCCGCCGGGTTTCGCCGAGATCGAGGGGGTGACGCGGGTTCTCGCCGAACATGGGCCAAATCGCGCGCTTGCGAGCATTGAGGGCACGCGCGGACTGCTTGCCGTGCAGAACGGCTGCGATCATCGCTGCACCTTCTGCATCATTCCTTTCGGACGCGGCGCGGCGCGCTCGGCGCCACCGAGTGAGGTCGTGGCGCAAGCCCGCGCGCTTGTCGCGAGCGGCAAGAAGGAGATCGTGCTAACCGGCGTCGATCTCACGAGCTACGGCGTCGACCTTGGCGAAGGCTGGACGCTCGGGCGCCTCGTGCGTCTGCTGCTGCGCCGCCTTCCAGAGCTTGAACGGCTGCGTCTCTCGTCTGTCGATTGCATTGAAGTCGACGCAGATCTCGTCGAGGCTTTTGCGGAAGATTCGCGGCTTTGCCCGCATCTGCATCTTTCGCTGCAGTCCGGCGACGATCTGATCTTGAAGCGCATGAAGCGCCGCCATTCGCGACAGCACGCCATTGAGGTCTGCCGCGCGCTGCGCAAGCGGCGGCCCGATATCATCTTTGGCGCCGACTTCATCGTCGGCTTTCCGACCGAGACGGAAGCGATGTTCGACGCCACGCTCGACATCGTCGACGCCTGCAGTCTCACGCATCTTCATGTCTTTCCCTTCTCGCCACGTCCGGGAACGCCGGCGGCGCGCATGCCGCACGTCGCGCCGCAGATCGTCAAAGAGCGCGCGGCGCGCTTGCGTGAAAAAGGCGAGGTAGCGCTACGCCGTCATCTCGATGCGCAGATCGGCCGGACCTTGCAGCTGTTGAGCGAGCGCGGCGGAATGGGCCGAGCCGCCGATTTCACTCTCGCCCACACGCCTGGCGTCGACGCGAGTCGAATGATCGAGGCGCTCTGCACGGGTCACGACGGGCGCGCGCTCACGACGCGCCCTACGGAGCCTGGTAGGTGATCCGATAAATCGCGCCGTTCTGGTCGTCGGTGACGAGAAGCGAGCCGTCCGCAAGTTCTGCAACGTCGACGGGCCGGCCCAAATAAGAACCGGAACCGTCGTTCCAGCCTTCGGCGAAGGGCGTGCTCGCGGTCGTCCCGGCGCGCGTGACCATCACGCGCGCGCCGATCGGGATGCTCCGGTCCCACGATCCGTGCTGCGCGTAAAACATCGCGCCTCGATATTGCTTCGGAAACATGTCGCCGCGGTAAAACATGATGCCAAGATCAGCCGCATGCGGCGCGGTCTCCACGACAGGGAAGACGACGTCCTTCGGCGGCTCGGCGCGCGCATATTCGTTGGTGCGCACATGTCCGCCGCCATACCAGGGGAAGCCGAAGTTCAATCCTGCCCTGTCGGCGCGATTAATTTCGCCAGGCGGGCGATCGTCGCCCATCGAGTCGACCTGATTGTCGGTGAACCAGAGCGACCCATCCGTGTCGAACGCCATGCCGACGGAATTGCGAATGCCGGTTGCGAAGACTTCGCGCTGCGATCCGTCGAGATTCATCCGAATGACGCCGCCGATTCCCGTCTTCTCGTAAAGCGCGAGCTTGTCTCGCGGCGTGACATTGTGCGGCTGGCCAAGCGAAATGTAGAGCTTGTCGTCAGGTCCGACGCGGCACACGCGGGAGGAATGGCCGCGGCTCTCTTCGTTCCTTGGAATGAGATCGCCTGATTTTACGACGATCTTGGCGTTCGCCGCCGCGTCGCGCCACGTGTTTTCCGCATCGTCGAACCGTGTGACGCGGTTACGCTCAACGAGAAAAAGCGCGCCCCCGTTTGAGAAGCAAACGCCATGCGGCATCGTGAATGGCATGGACGGCGCGAAGCGTTCGACCGCAACGGCCATCTTCTCGCCGGGCGTGATCGCATAGACGTCCTTCTCCTCGGCGCCGACAAAAATCGTCTTTCCTTCTCGCCCAATGGCGAGCGTGCGCGCCCGCGGCGCTAGAGCATAGAGCGAAATCGAGAAGCCTGGAGGAAGTTTGATGCGCTGGAGAGTTGATTCTATCTCCGCGCTTCGACGGTCTTGCTCTGCGCTACGACGGTCTTCCGCCCTCGCGACGGCGACGCCACAGCCCAAAACGCAGAAAAGCAAAAGTGCGGCGGCTCCAATACGCATGTCGATGCCTTTCGGACTCTTTCGACGCCATATAGGCGGCAAAAGGGCGGAGCCAGCTATGGCTCCGCCCTACCGCGGGTTCCCGCTTTGGTCAAAGTCACTCAGACGTCACCGGTCTCTCGACATCGTCGACGTCGTGGTGTCTTCCCAATAGGGGGAGGACCCGTAGTTCCTGTGCAGCCGGCTTTCCCAATCGCGATCGCTCCAGCTTTCTTCGCCTGCGAATTCAGGAGCGTTCCGCAGTTGCTCTTCCGTCACATCCGCGATGTATCCGCCGAGATTGGTGTCGTAACGGAACGCCTTCCAGGGCAAGGGATGCTCGCCTTCGCCGATGCCAAGAAAGCCGCCGAAGGTCATAATCGCGTATCGAACCGAACCAGAGACGCGATCAATCATCAGGTGATCGATTTCGCCAATCTTGTTGCCGGCCGCGTCATACACATCCGTGCCTTCGACCTTATCGCTGGAGATAAGGTTGGCGTTTGGCTGTGCCATGCCCATAGTAACCTCCTGCAGCGCGCACTTAGCCGACGCCATTGTCGAACTTGCCGCGCCTTTCCCAAAAGAACACAGGGTGAAGCCCCTTGTTCCTCGCGAAAACCCAAAAATCGGCGGCTACACAAGCTTAGCGACGTCTTCCTTCTTCGGTAAAATGCCGCTAATGCAAGTGTGAGATGCGCGGCGCCTCCAGATGAAAAGCTTCAGTCATCAGGTGGCCCCAGTCGCCCATCGCCAATGCATCAGGCGGATTGCGGCGAGACGGAATCGTCTTAGCGACTCCGATCGTCGGCAATCGCAGCAATGGGCTTCGCCCAGCAGGTAAGAAGCGCGCATGTCTCCGGAATTGAACCTCGGCTGGGAAGTCTTCGAGATCATCTGGATCAACCTGCTGCTCTCGGGCGACAATGCAATTTTGATTGCGCTTGCGTGCCGGCAACTGCCGGTGCGTCAGCGACGCTGGGGCGTATTTCTGGGCGCGCTTGGCGGCGTCATTCTGCGCATCGCTTTCACGCTCGTCGTCGTCGAGCTTATGGCGATTCCCTATCTGAAAATTGTCGGCGCCATTCTGCTGCTCATCGTCGCCGTGAAACTGCTGATCGACGAAGCCGAGCATTCCGACGTCAAGGCCAAACCCAACCTCTGGAGCGCGGTCGGCGCAATCATTATGGCGGACGCCGTGATGTCGCTCGACAATGTGATCGCCATCGCGGCGGCGGCGCATGGCTCGACCAATCTCATCGTCTTCGGGCTTCTCGTTTCGATGCCGATCGTGATGTTCGGCGCGGGCGCGCTGCTGAAGGTGCTGGAGAGATTTCCGGCGCTGGTCTGGGCCGGCGCAGGCCTTCTCGGCTGGGTCGCGGGCGATATGGCGGGCGCCGACCCAGCCCTGCCCACATTCGTGCATGTCACGAACCACGGCGCGCTCGAAATTGGGCTTTCGATCGCCGGCTGCGTCCTGGTGCTGGCCGTCGCCTTGGCGATTGCGATTTACCGGCAATGGCGCGAGGACCAGCGCGTTTCGCGAGACTAGAGCGCGTCCCGATCACATGGAATCATGTGACCGATTAGGAATCGCTCAAAATCAGAATGTTGGAGCAGGTTCTCAGCGAAAAAGTCTGTCAACGTTCTCGGAACCCGCTAGCCGCGTCCCATGCCCTGTTTGGCGAGGGGCTGCTGCGGATCGAGCGTGAGCGCGCGCTGAAAGGATTCCCGCGCCTTGGAGCGGTTGCCGCTCTTGTCGTAAGCGACGCCGAGCCAAGCCCACGCGAGCGCGCTCTTGCTGTCGACGTTGAGCGCGGCGTTGAAATCCTCGACCGCCTTGTCGTATTTGCCGAGTGTGACCAGGCTTTCGCCGCGCGCCAGGTAGGGCGCCGCCGCAAAGGGATCGCGGTCGATGGCGTTGTCGAAATCGGTCACGGCGCGCGCATCATCGCCGTGTTTCTGATGGATCAGCCCGCGTGCATGAAACGCCTGCGCGCTTTCGGGATTGAGGCGAATGGCCTGGTCGAGATCGGCAAGCGCCTGATCAAGGTTGCCCTGGGCGCGCAGCAGGTTGGCGCGACCGACGTAAGCCGGCGCATGTTTGGGATTGACTTCGATCGCTCGGTCGAAGTCGGCGCGGGCGGCGTCGCTCTGGCCCATTTGGCGGAGCGCGAGCGCACGATTGGTGTAGGCCGCCGAATTACTTGGCTCGAGCTTGATGGCCTGCGTGAAGTCGGCGACCGCCTCTTGGAACCGGCCGACCCGAGCGTAAGCGACGCCACGGGTGTTGTAGGCCTCAGCGCTCGACGGATTGCGCCGAATCACTTCGCTGAGCGAATTAATGTTGACGGAGGCGGAGTTCGGGTCGGTGTCGGCGATCTCGGCGATGCCGCGTCCCGGCGGCCGGATGCCGCTCGCGGTTTCGCAGCCCGCCAGAGCGACGATGGCGAGCGCCGCCGCGCCGCGCGTTAGGGCCTGACCAGATAGGAGCGAAGCTGGGCGACGCAACGTCGCCGCACGGCAAAAGCCCACGCCTTCAGATCCTCCCAGCCGCAATACGTCTTCCCCGTGTCTCTTCTATGCGCAAATTTAAAAGGCGCTTGCAATCCGGCGAGAATTCGACGGCTCTAGCCGGATCAGCGTGCGCCGACCGGCTTCGCCTTCACCGGCAGCAGGCCTTCGCGCTGGAGCTTCTTGCGGGCCAGCTTGCGGGCGCGACGGACCGCCTCGGCCTTCTCGCGCGCGCGCTTCTCGGACGGCTTTTCATAATGACCGCGCAGTTTCATTTCGCGGAAGATGCCCTCGCGTTGCATCTTCTTTTTCAGAGCCTTGAGCGCCTGATCGACATTGTTGTCGCGAACGAGAACTTGCACGTATCCATCCTGTGTTTGGGACCCGCCGCGACGGCTCCGTCGTTGAGCGGCCTTGATAGGGAATAGGTCTCCGGGCGCTGACGGAGCGCCTGACCCGTGCGGCACGGGATAACAGAATCGCCTTCCCCTGTCCACGGCCGATTGGCGCGAACGCGCCTCTACCTATACTTAACGCGGCGCTCCCCGGCGCCTAGCCGCGCTGGCGAGGCGCATGACTCCTTGTTCAATCCCGGCGTTATAATATAACATTGGTTATGTTCGACATGACGACGCAAGAACGCGCCCTGCCCCAGCATGTGCGCGCCGGCGCAGCCGCCGGCGCTCGAGAGGCGCGGCTCACAGCTCTCGGAGCTTCCGCCGGCGCCCGGGTTATCGTCGCCGCGCTGCTTCTTGCGGCCTTGTGGGCAGGCGCCTACTGGGCGCTGCATTGAGCGCGGCCGCCAATGCGCCGGCGATCCGGCTCGTCAATCTCACCCTCGGCTATGATCGTCGCCCCGCGGTTCATCACCTTGAGGGCGAAATCGCCCCTGGAGAAGGACTCGCCGTCTGCGGCCCGAACGGCGCCGGCAAGTCGACGCTGCTCAAAGCGCTCGCCGGGCTGCTGACGCCGCTTGGCGGCAACATCCATTTCGGCGCCCTGTCGCCGCGCGCCGTCGCCTATCTGCCGCAGATCGTCGACATTGACCGCGCTTTCCCGATCAATGTGCGCGATTTCGTGGCCATGGGCGCTCTGGCGCGCGTCGGTCTTTTCGGGGCGCTGAACGCGGCCGAGCAGGTTCGGGTGGGCGCTGCGATCGAAACGGTCGGACTTGTCGGCTTCGAATCGCGGACGCTCGAAACCTTGTCCGGCGGACAAATGCAGCGGGCGCTGTTCGCACGGCTGATCGTCCAGGATCAGCCAGTGATTCTCCTCGACGAGCCTTTCGGCGCGATCGACGCAGCGACGATCGACGATCTTTTGGTCTTGATCGCGCGGTGGCGCGCCGAAGGGCGCACCGTCGTCGCCGTTCTCCACGAATTGGACATCGTCCGCCGCGCCTTCCCGCGCACGCTGCTACTTGCCCGCGAGTGCATATTCTGGGGCGACACGCGCGACGCCCTTTGCGAAAAGAATCTCGTCCGCGCGCGCGCGATGTCGGAAGCCTTCGACGAGCGCGCGCGCGAATGTCTTCGCGATGAGTTTGACGCCGAAGATAAGCTGCATGTTCACTGACGTCTTCGTCACGCCATTCACCGATTATGAATTCATGCGACGGGCGCTTGTCGGCTCCTTGGCGCTCGCGCTTTCAGGCGCGCCGCTCGGCGTCTTCTTGATCCTTCGGCGCATGTCGCTTGCCGGCGACGCGCTGTCCCACGCGATCCTGCCCGGGGCCGCCGTCGGCTATCTCGTCGCCGGCCTGTCTTTGCCGGCGATGACCTTCGGCGGCCTCTTCGCCGGACTCGTCGTCGCGCTCGCCGCCGGCGCGGCCTCCCGATTTACGACGCTGCGCGAGGACGCGTCGCTGGCGGCCTTCTATCTCGTCTCGCTGGCGCTGGGCGTGACGCTCGTATCGCTGCGCGGCTCAAACGTCGATCTGCTGCACGTGCTCTTCGGCTCGGTCGTCGGACTGGACGACGCGGCGCTTTTGCTGCTCGTCGGCGTCTCGACCGTCACGCTCATTCTGCTGGCGGTTTTCTACCGAGCGCTGGTGTTGGATACGCTCGATCCTCTGTTCTTGCGGCAGACGAGCGCATTTGGCGAATTCACGCCGTTCCTCTTCCTCGCGCTGGTGGTGCTCAATCTCGTCGCGGGCTTTCATGCGCTCGGCACGCTGATGGCCGTCGGCGTGATGATGCTTCCCGCCGCTGCGGCGCGGTTGTGGACGCGCGATCTCGCCATCGCCCTGCCCCTCGCCGCGGCGATCGGCGCCCTCTGCTGTTACGGCGGTCTCGTCTTCTCCAACGAGACCAGCGCGCCGACCGGACCCGCCATCATTCTCGCCGCGGGCGTCGTCTATTTTTTCTCGATGATTTTTGGCCGCGCCGGCGGCGTGCTGCGGTTGAAACGGCCGCGCCGGCATCTCGAAGGATGAAAGCGATGCATACACGCCGCAGCGCGCTCGCGTTTTCACTCGCCGCGCTCGTCGCGCCCGCGATGGCGCAAGGTCAGAAAATTCCCGTCGTCGCCAGCTTTTCGATTATCGGCGATCTTGTGCGGCAGGTCGGCGGCGACCGGGTTTCCGTCACCACCATCGTCGGGCCCGACGGCGACGCCCATGTCTACCAGCCCAGTCCGGCCGACGGCCGCAGCATCGCGCAGGCGCGGCTGATTTTCGTCAACGGGCTCGGATTTGAAGGCTGGCTCGACCGCCTCGTCACCGCCGCCAAAAGCAAGGGCGAAGTGTTCACCTTAGGCAAAGGCGTCACTGCGCGAAAGGACGAAGAGGGACAAGATCCGCACGCCTGGCAGGACGTCGCCAACGCCAAAGTTTATGTCGAGGCGATCAGGGAAGCGCTGACGGCCGTCAATCCTGAGGGCGCCCAGACCTATAAGGCCAACGCCGACGCCTATCTCGCCAAGCTCGACGCGCTCGACGCGGAAATCCAGCAGGCGATCGCCGCCATTCCCCAGGAGCGTCGCCGCGTCGTTTCGACCCATGACGCCTTCGGCTATTTCGCCGCGCGTTACGGCGTCGAGTTCATCGCGCCGCAGGGCGTGTCGACGGAGGCAGACGTCAGCGCTCGCGACGTCGCGAAGATCATCGACGCGGTCAGGGCGCATAAGGTTGCGGCGGTCTTCATCGAGAATATCGCTGATCCGCGCCTCGCCAAGCGCATCGCCAGCGAGACCGGCGCCCGGATGGGCGGCGTGCTCTATTCCGATGCGCTGTCCGACGCCAAGGGCGATGGCGCTACCTATATCGACATGATGCGCCACAATGTAAGACAATTGACGAAAGCCCTGGCGCCCTAGGCGGCAGTCGGCAGTGGGCAGCAGTCAATCGGAGTTCCGACGGCCCAATGCCGACTACCGACTGCCCGGCTGCCTTCTCCGCAGGAGAAAAAATGACCGACAAGATCCCCGTTACCGTCATCACCGGCTATCTCGGCGCCGGCAAGACGACGCTTCTCAATCGCATTCTCACCGAGCAGCATGGCCGGCGCTACGCCGTCATCGTCAATGAGTTCGGCGAGATCGGCATCGACAATGACCTTGTCGTCGGCGCCGACGAAGAAGTCTTCGAGATGAACAACGGCTGCATCTGCTGCACCGTGCGCGGCGATCTCATTCGCATCATCGAGGGCCTGATGCGCCGACGCGGCAAGTTCGACGCGATCGTCGTCGAGACGACGGGGCTCGCCAATCCGGCGCCCGTCGCGCAGACCTTCTTCATGGACGCTGACGTCAAGGAGGCGGCGCGGCTCGACGCGGTGGTGACGGTCGCGGACGCCAAATGGCTCAGCGAACGGCTGAAGGACGCGCCGGAAGCGAAGAGTCAGATCGCCTTCGCCGACGTGATCGTCCTGAACAAAACCGATCTTGTTTCAGCCGATGAACTCGCGGAAGTCGAAGGCCGCATCCGCGCGATCAATCCCTACGCCGCTTTGCATCGGGCGGTGAGGTCGGACGTTCCCCTGCAGGCGGTTTTGGAGCGCAACGCCTTCGACCTCGACCGGATTCTGGAGATCGAGCCGGCGTTCCTCGAAGCCGAGGAGTCGAGTCACGATCATGACGATGGCCACGATCATGAGTGCAGTCCAGATTGCGGCCATGATCATCACGACCATGATCATCAGCACGACCATGGCCACGCACATGAAAATCATCACGCGCCTCACGCCGGGATGAAGCATTTCCATGACGACGAGATGCATTCCGTCTCGATCCGCCACGACGGCCCGGTCGATCCTGAACGGTTCGTCCCCTGGCTGAACGATCTGATTCAGCGCGACGGACCGGACATTCTGCGCAGCAAGGGAATCATCGCCTTCAAGGACGAACCGCGGCGGTTCGTGTTCCAAGGCGTCCATCAGATCCTCGATGGCGATTTGCAGCGAGAATGGAAAGAAGGAGAGAAGCGCGAATCGCGCCTCGTCTTCATTGGCAGGAAGCTCAAGGAGCAGGACATCCGCGAAGGCTTCGAGAAGATCGTCCTTGGCGCGTCGGCCGCGCAGGAGTCGCCTCACTCATAAGAAATGATCTCGCGCTCTGCGCCATACACGACCTTCGTGCGGCGGGAGTCGCCAGCCTTGCGGCGCATGAGAAATCGCGGACGACGCTTGCCCAAACTGGTCTCGCAGCGCCGGCGCAGGAAGGCGGCGGCGATCTCTTCGCCAACGCTCTCGCGCGAACGCAGCGCGCCATCTTCCTCGGTGACCCGCGGCAGTCCAAGCCAGGCCGCCCAGTGACGCCAGTCGGAGGCGGCGGCGCCGCAGTCTTGAGTCTCGCCGAGAAGAATGTCGAGGTCCGGGTCGCTGTGCGCCAGCGAAAGAACGTAGCGCGCCGATCCGTCGTCCGCGGGCTGCACCTCGAGCGCGACGCCGCAATAGGCGATGACAGGCACCGAGATGACCATGGAGATGCCGCTGAAGCGGCGGGAGATCAAAACATCGTCGCGAGTGACGCGGATGCGCCGCGCCCCGCCGTCGGCGCGGCGATCACGCTGAACAAAGACCGTTTCCTCGATCCTGCGCGCAGTATTGGCCTCAACCATCGATCGCTCCTTGCGGCTTGAATTCCGTCTCGGCTCCATATTGCCGCAGCCTGCCCGCGAAGGCGCTAAAAAGCCTGGTGAACAGCACGTAAATCATTGCTTCTACGCATGATTTAGGCGATGAGGGTGAAGTCCATGAAAACGAATTCGTTCAAATTGCTCCTATTCCGCGCAACGCGCCCGCTTGCGGCCCGCCGGCGCCTCGCCTACTCCTCTTCATGATGGGCTCCAGCCAGGCGGAACTCGCCGCTTTTCTTCCACAACTCGAGAGCGTCACGCGCAGGGCCGGCGACATCGCCATGGCGTATTTCCGCGCGGGCGAGCGGACGACCGCGGCGGTTTCCTACAAATACGGCGGCTCGCCGGTCACCGAGGCCGATTTCGCGGTCGATCGGTTCCTGTTCCATGAGATGGCGCGGATCGCGCCAGAGGCGGCGTGGCTTTCTGAAGAGAGCGCCGACACGGCCGAGCGCCTGACGCGCGACGCCTTGATGGTGGTCGATCCGATCGATGGAACGCTGGCGTTCTCGCGCGGCGACGCGCGCTGGTCGGTTTCCATCGCTCTGGTGGTTGGCGGCCGGCCGGTCGCCGGGATCATCCACGCGCCGGCGCTGGGCGAGACTTATGTCGGCGCGCTTGGGCTCGGCGCCTTCCTCAACGGCTCCCCCCTCATCGCGCCGCAGCGCGCCGAAATCGCCGGCGCGGCGCTCGTCGCGCCTCGTGCGATGCAGGACCGGTTGGCGGCGTCGCCACGGGGATTCGTGATGGCGCCGCGAACTCCCTCGCTCGCGCTGCGGCTTGCCGATATCGCCTCCGGCCGGCATGATATCGTGGTCGCCGCGCCCAATGCGCGCGACTGGGACATCGCCGCCGCGGATATTCTCCTTGCGGAAGCGGGCGCCATGTTGAGCGAGCCGGAGGGCGTCGCGCTCACCTATAATCGCGCGTCACTCGCCCGCGACATGCTCATCGCGGCTCCGAAATCGCTGTTCGACGATAGCCTCGCGCTGGCGCGGGAGGTCTTGGAAGGAAAATTATGAACAAGACGACGCAAGCAACCTCGGCGAAGAAAGAGAAACAGCTGTTGCATCTTGTATTTGGCGGCGAGCTGGAAACGCTCGACGGCGTCGCGTTCCGCGATCCGAGCAAGCTCGACATCGTCGGCATCTATCCGGACAACGATAGCGCGCTCGCCGCATGGAAGGCGAAAGCGCAATCCACGGTGGACAATGCGCATATGCGTTATTTCGTGGTTCACCTTTATCGGCTGCTCGATCCGGATGTGGAGAAGCTATAGGCGGCCTTCCAAAATTCGCCGGTTTTGCCAAGCATAGAGTTGTCATTCCGGGTTGGCCCGACGCGCGCGGACAAGACGCCGTCAGATGTGTGGACCGGATTCTTAATAGATTGGAAACATGTCGCTTCTGACAGTGTACCGGCTGGCGACGATCGCGGCGACGCCCTTCGCCAGCGCCGTGCTCAATTGGCGGGCCAACCTTGGCAAGGAAGATCCCGCGCGATTGGCTGAACGCATGGGCGAGTCGAATCGCCCCCGACCGCGCGGACGACTCGTCTGGCTGCACGGCGCGAGCGTGGGTGAAAGCCTGTCGCTGCTGCCGCTCATCGACCGCTTCATTCAGCGCGGACTCGAAGTGCTCGTGACAAGCGGCACCGTCGCGTCAGCGCGCGTTCTCAGCGCGCGCTTGCCGGCGGGCGCCTTTCATCAATATGCGCCGATCGACGCCCCGAAATTCGTCGAACGCTTCCTTGATCATTGGCGTCCCGACATCGCGGTCTTCGCCGAGTCGGAGCTTTGGCCCAATATCGTCGCGGCCGTGCGCGCGCGCGGCGCGCCGCTAGTTCTCGCCAACGCCCGCATCTCCCGCAAATCCGCCGAGCGCTGGCGCGCCGTCCCCGGCGCGGCGAAATCCGTCTTCGGCGCCGTCGATCTTTGCCTCGCGCAGGATTCGGATAATGCGGCCCGCTTTCTGGCGCTCGGCGCGCGTTGCGTGCGCATCGCCGGCAATCTCAAATTCGACGTGCCGCCGCCGCCGGCCGACTCTGCAAAACTTGCCCAGTTCAATGGCGCAATCGGCGCGCGGCCAGCATGGGCGGCGGTCTCCACCCATCCCGGCGAAGAAGATCTCGTGCTCGACGCGCATGTCGACATGGCCGCGCAAACCCCGTCGCTGCTGACGATCATCGCGCCACGGCGCTGGGAGCGCGGCGTCGAGATCGTCGAAGCCGCGCGCGCCAGAGGATTGACTGCGGCCTTGCGTTCGCAGGAAAGCGAACCGCGACGCGACGTCGACGTCTATATCGTCGACAGCGTCGGTGAGCTTGGCCTCATTTTCCGAAGCGTCGGGGTCGTCCTGATGGGCAAGTCGCTGTTGCCCGGCGGCGGCGGACAAAATCCAATCGAGCCGGCGAAGCTCGGCTGCGCCATCCTGCATGGCCCATATGTCGAAAACTTCACCGAAGCCTACGGCGAGCTCGCAGCCGCAAAAGCCGCTGCGCGCGTTACAGACGCCGCATCGCTGGCGCGGGCCGCGCACTATCTCCTCTCCGAACCATCGCGCATGCGTAAAATGGGGCGCGCCGCCGGCGAAACTGTCGAGAGACTGGGCGGCGCCTCGCGCGGCATCATGACCGCCGTCGAACCCTATCTCGCGCAAATGGCGGTGGCCCAGCAATGAGCGTCGCGCGCGGCGCCGCTGTTTGAGATGCGCGCGCCCGCCTTCTGGCGTGAAGACGGCGCGGCGGCGCGGCTGCTGTCTCCGCTCGGCGCGCTCTATGGCGGCATCGCACGCAAGCGGCTCGCGCGCGAGGCGCCGCGCGCCAATTTACCGACGATTGTCATTGGGGGACTGACCGCAGGCGGCGACGGCAAGACGCCTCTCGCCATCGCCCTCGCGCGCCGTCTCAAGGCGGCGGGAGAGCGCCCCGCCCTTCTCACCCGGGGTTATCGCCGAAGGCGCGGCGGAACGTCCTCCTTCGTCGTGGACTTGACGCATCACGGCGCGGACGACGTCGGCGACGAAGCGCTGCTGCTTGCGCGCGTCGCGCCGACGATCGTCGGCGCAGACCGACTTGCGAGCGCAGACCTGGCGCGGCGCCTCGGCGCCACCGTCGTCATTCTCGACGATGGCTTCCACAGCCGTCGCATCGCGGCCGACCTGACGCTCATTGTGATCGACTCGGACTATGGCGCGGGCAATGGCCGCTGCATCCCGGCCGGTCCGTTGCGCGCGCCGCTCGATGCGCAGCTTGCGGCGGCGGATATTCTGGTCGTCATCGGCGATGGCGCGCGCGCGCGCGACATCGCTATGCGGGCCAACAAGCCTGTCTTCGCCGCGCGTTTGGCGCCCGACGCGAATGCCGCCGAAGCGATGCAAGGCACGCGCGTCGTCGCCTTCGCGGGAATCGCGCGGCCAGAGAAATTCTTCAGCTTGTTGGAGGCATCCGGCGCCGAAGTCGCGGCGCGGGTCTCATTCGCCGATCACCGCCGATTCACGCAAAGAGATTACGCGATGCTATCGAAGTTGCGGCAGGAACAGGGCGCGCGGCTCGTCACGACGGAAAAGGATGCGGCGCGAATGGGCGGTCACCTTGCGACGCTCGGCGTCGATAAGCTGCCCGTCACTCTCGTTTTCGATGACGCCGTCGTTCTCGACGAGGCGCTTCGCGGGCTGCGCAA
The DNA here is from genome assembly GCF_051061285.1 of Methylocystis sp. Classification (GTDB taxonomy): domain Bacteria; phylum Pseudomonadota; class Alphaproteobacteria; order Rhizobiales; family Beijerinckiaceae; genus Methylocystis. The sequence goes on along the minus strand of NZ_JBPFEA010000031.1, from coordinate 170,989 downwards.
GGCGGATGAAGCGCGCGCCTTTCCGATCCTTAATCGGGCTTCTTGACGCCAAGACGCATCAGCTTGGCGTGCGGCCCGCTGTAAGGCTCCTGCAGATCGACGTTCCAATAGCGCAGATCCTCGAGCGGAATTGGCTCGCCGGTCACGGCGCAGCGCACATAGGCGCCGGGCTTGCGCACGCGATATTCGCCGTCGAGATATTCGACGACAGCCTCTTCAGCGGGCTGAGGCTGGCGGTTATAGCGGTTCATGCGCGTTCTCGACCCGTAGCGCCGGGGAAATGGACGCCCCACGAGGCGCCTGAGCGTCGTCACAAGCGACCTCATCGGCGAAGCCGAACGCTCCCTTTCGGCGGATTAGATTCCACGAGATATAGCATCGCGGGGCGTACAAGGAAACGCCCGCCGGCGGTCGTTTTGCCTGAAAGTGGCGCGGCTTACCAATAAACCTTGGCGCGAACCTCAAACAAATTGGGATGCGCGCCGGTATAATTGGCGCCGAGAAGCATGGGCAGCGGACCACCGTTGTATAGGTTCAATGGCGAAACGATGTTCATCACGCGCGTCCAGTTCGCCTGGAATGCGACGCCCGCGTCCGGGTACCAGTTCACGCCGATCGTAAGATTCTGCTGACGGCCGCCGTTTATCCCGGCGTTGGCGATGTAGGTCCGGGCGAATGGATTTGGCGTGACGAAAGTCGTGAGCGCCAGCAGGTTATAGAGGGTATTCCCGTTGTAGGGCCCATTGTTGAGGTCAACGGAGCTGAAGCGCGCAGCCAAGCCCCAGGCGCCATAACCGCCTGCGCTCAAGGGATTTTTGATCTTGAGCTGATTAAAGGTTGCGCCGTTCTTGTCGCGGATATCATAGGACTGCGCGCGTTCCTCGCCGGTGATCCAATACGTGCCCTGGATGTAATAGCCGTCGAAATAGGCCGACCGTCCCCCCGGATTGAACGGAACCAGAGAGCCGTTAACGGGAATGGCGCCGGTCGCCGCCGAAGCCGCCGTTAGATAGGTCGCACGGTTGATCGCATTTTGATCGCGGTTGTAAAAGGCGCCGAAATATTCCGCCTGGATGCCGAACGGCCCATGCGACGCCGCCAATTCAACGCCGAAGGATTCGACGCTCTTGGTGCATTTTCCGGCGAAGGCGGAGCTGTTGAAGAGGTTTTGGGGGATTGGCCCCACGATCGTTCCGCAGGAAAGATCCGGCGTGCCAATGAGGCCCTGGCCGAGGATATTGGCTTCCGATCTGATGCGGTTGCCCAGCGCAAGGACCCGGTCGTTGTTCACCGCCGTGGAGTCGTTTGGCTGATGGTACCGGCCGGAGGCCCCGACGTGGAGGAGATCATGCTCGGTGTGGATCGGCGCATAGGTCAAGCGGCCGGTCACGTCGAAATACTGACCGCCTCCTGTGGCTTGGAACCAAGTCGTATTGGACGGGAATGGCGCGCCTCCGCCCGCGTTGGGTATGTAAAGTCGCGGAATGCCCCAGGTCGCCGGATAACCGCGCGCGGGGTTCAGGCTCGCATCGCCGAAGCTGGTGCTGAAGATGCCGCCCTTGAAGGTCCAGTCGTCGCCGTAGGCGCCCATTGCAAGGCCGATATGACGATCCGGCTGGAAGGTGTCGACCGCAAGCGAGCGTTCGATGAAGTCGCGGTATTTTGAGGAATTGATCGCCTCGACGCTGAACGGCTCGAACATGCTGCCGACCATGACGTAGGCCGGCTCCTTGGCGAAAGGCAGCGTGAACAGCGGGCTTTGGATGCCAAAATAGGCGTCGCGAATGCCGCCGTACACGTGATTGACGCCGGTGATCTGGCTTGTACCGGTGAAGTCGTATTGCAGCTTGTAGAAGTAGATCTTCGCGGCCTTGCCTTCGACCTCGAGCCGAAGCTGGCGCCCGCCGACCTGATTGTCGAAACCGTTGAGCGGCAGAGCGATGCCGCCGCCGTCGATGATGATGCGGCCGCCGACTTTGAAGCTATACGCCTTGTCTTCAGTCTCGACGAAGAGGCCGTTCTTGAAGCTGACAAACACCGGCGGCCGTGGGGGCGTATCGGACGACCCCTTGGACGCCGCGGCGTTGGCGATATTCGTTTCGCTCTGCTGTGAACGGTCTTTCGAGGACGTGTATCGCGACGACGATTTGGCCTGCCGCGCCTCCTGACGAAGCTTGGCGACCTCGGCTTCCAGCGGACGAAGCCTGGCGATCTCCGCTTCAAGGATACGCAATCGCGCCTCGATCGCGCTCTCGGATGCGCGAGCGCCTGTCGAGAGCAATGCCCCTATCGCCGCCAGGACGACTGCTTGCTTCTCTCGCCGAATCGCCAAGCCCCGGACGTCCCTTTACGTTCGGCGACAGGGTGCGGCGTTAACCTTAACGAATGGTTAGCATTGTTTTTCGCCTGCCGTTTAGCCGGTCCGCTCAAGGGCCGTTCCGTCAGGCATAAGGCTTTCAGCGACGACGCACGGCGGACGTGGCTGAACACGAGCGAAGACAATCCTGGGCTATTCGGCGGATCTGAAACAGCGCCCGCAAGCGCCTCCCGTTTGGCGATTCAACCGCTCAAACCATTTAACGTTTTCTCAAAGAAAAGGCCCGCCGGGCCAAGAGCTCGGCGGGCCAACTGAGAGAGACAGAGAGAGAGAGCTGCGTCTACCAGTAAACTTGAGCGCGGACTTCGAACAGGTCCGGATGCGCCTGGCTCTGATAGCGTCCTTGGAGCGCCGCCAAGCCGGCCGGCAGGGCAAGAATGGATGCGGAGGACGCGCCCAGCGGCGCGGACCAATGCAGCACATGCGTCCAGTTCGCCTGGAAGTGGAAGCCGTTGTCCGGATACCAGTTGATGCCTAAGGTCGTATTCTGCTGCCGGCCGCCGGCGATGCCCGCCTGATTGGCGATGAGCGAAGTCGCCGTACTGTTCCCCAAGACGACCTGGCTATAGGTCAACATGTTGAAGAGGCCCGAACCCGACCAGCGACCGCTGTTGAGATTCATCGCGCTGTATCGGGCGGCGATGCTGATGGCGCCGGGGCCGCCCTTGCTGAAGGGGTTGATAATTTTGATCTGCTCGAAGGACGCGCCGTTCTTGTCCTTCACGCTGTAGGCTTCGGCGCGCTCCTCGCCGGTGATGTACCACTGGCCGTATCCATAGAAACCGTTGAAATAGGCCGAGGAGCCGCCCGGCGTAAAGACGCCGAGTTGCGCCGCCTGCAGCATTTTGCTGGGGTTACGGTTCACCTGCATGCCGATATATTCAGCCTGCATTGAAAGCGGACCCCAGGCGGCGGCCAGTTCGAAGCCGTACTGGACTTCGTTGTTGACGCATTTGCCCGACAGTCCAGTGTTTGCGAGGGCAATGCCGTTACCGTTGACGGTCGGGAATGAAACCGTGCTGCAGGAAAGGTCGGGCGTGCCCAGTGTTTGCATGCCGAGGATATTCGCCTCGGAACGCTCGCGGTTGCCGACGCGCAGCATGCGGTCATCGCTGAGTCCATTGGCGTCGTTCGGCTGGTGATAACGGCCGGCGACGCCGAGATGGAGAACCTCATGCTCGGTTTTGATCGGCGCATAGGTGAAACGGCCGGTCACATCGAAATATTGACCGCCGCCGCGCGGCACCGGCGCCCAGTAGGTCGCCGGAGCGCCGATCAAAGTGGGGGCGAAGTTGGCGTCCTCGAAGCTCGCCGTGAAAACGCCCGCCCTGGCCGTCCAGTTTTCGCCGTGACTCGCGGCGGAGACGCCGATATGACGGAAGGGCGCGAAGCCTGGGACCGCCATCGGGCGCTCGATGAAATCGATATATTTCGACGAGTTCATCGCGTCCAGGCTGAACGGCTCGTATGTCGAGCCGACGTGGATCCAAACCGGACTCGTGGCGTAGGGAAGTTCGCTGTTCGGGATCTTCAGGCCGACATAAGCGTCGCGGATGCCGGCTAACCCCGAGCCGGCGAAGTCATATTGCAGCTTGTAGAACCAGATTTTCGCGGCGACGCCTTCAACTTCGAGACGAGCGCGACGGATGCCTGCCTGGCCGGTATAACCATAGTTCGGCGGAACGCCGATCGGATTGGTGATGCCGCCGCCGTCAACCTGAACACGGCCGCCGACTTTGAAGCTGTATGCCTTATCCGCCGTTTCGACGAACAGACCGTTCCTGAAGCTGACGAAGACGGGCGGCGGCGGCGGCGGACCCGGGGGTCCTTTCACGGCCGCCACTGTTGCGGCGTTGGCGACGTTGGTCGCCCGCTTGACCTCGGCGCGCTGCTTGGCGACCTGCGCTTCAAGCTGCTGCAGCCGCGCCTTCAACTCGCGAAGTTCGGACGCGGTGTCCGCCACGGCCGGAGTGGCCGAAGCCGTCGCATATAAGCCGAACGCAGCGATGGCGAGCGCGCGTTGTCCAACTCCAAGTTTCATAATTCAATCCCCCGGTTAAGTTTCGGGCGACAGTGAAGCCAACGCTGGATGACAGAGCCGTGACAAACTTTGCCCTAGCAGTAATGTGACGTTGCAAGGGGCGGCAGGTGTGGCGCCAGCGCCACAGTCCTGGCGGCTAATCATTGTTTTTTGTGGCTTTATCGCCACAGCAGCCGTTTTTGTTGGAGTCGTCGCCGCAAATTTGGGGCTGTTTCGAAGCGATTCATCCCTCGGGAAGAATCGATCGGCTACTTCTTTCGGGGTTGGCGAGTGGCATCACGCGTCATGCGTAATTCGGCGCGCGTAACCGCACCACGCTGACTCCGCCGCCGCGTCGCTCGACGCAGATTTTCGTGGCGATGCGCTGCTGGAGCGAATCCACATGGCTGATCACTCCAACCCGCCTGCCCTGCCCCTGCAGCGTCTCCAACGCGTCTATGACGACGTCGAGGGTCGCGGAATCGAGCGCGCCGAATCCTTCATCGATGAACAGCGTGTCGACGAATGAATCGCGCCCCTCGAGTCCGGCAAGCGCTAAAGCGAGCGCCAGCGACGCGAGGAAGCGCTCCCCGCCGGAGAGCGAACGCGTCGAACGGCGCTCGTCGCCAAGATCGCGGTCGATGATCTGGAGGCTCAGCGACCCGGCGTCGCCCGAGCGCTCCAGGGCATAGCGCGGCGCAAGCAGCGCCAGGCGCTGATTGGCGAGCGAGACGAGATGCTGCAGCGTCGCGGCCTGCGCGAAACGGCGGAACTTGTCGCCGCTCGCCGATCCGATGGCTTCATTGATCTCGCTCCAGAGTTTGGCGTTTGTGCGCGCGCGCTCGAGTTCCTCGCCGAGCGCTGCCGCGCGTTCCTGCGCCTCATCGTCCTTCGCGCCACGCTCGCGCAGCGCGCCGAGCCGCGCCGACAATTCGTCGAGGCGACCAGCGATGTCTTTCTCCTGAGCCGCGAGAATCTCGCGCGACGCTTCAACCGGGGCGACCGCCCGCGCGTCATCAAAGTCCTTCTGGCGCTCCATGACGGCGGTTCGTGCCGCGGCGCAATCCGATTCAGCCGCCTGCACGACGAGACGCAGCTCCGTCTGCTCCTCGCGCGACATTGCAAGAAGAGGCGCCGCGGTCGCCTCGTCGACGCCAGCGCCCCCGAGCGCCATTGCAAAAACCGCGCGCGCTTGCACGGCGCGCGCCGCCGCGCTTTGCGCCGCGCTTGCAAAATGGGCGTGACGCGCCTCGCAGGCGGCTTTCGACTGCTGGGCTTCGGCGAGCCTCTGGCGCGCCTCGTCGCGCGCCGCAATAGCCGCCCGGTGGCGCGCCTCGACGCGGGACCGATGCGCGGCCGTCGCTTCTCCCCCCAGAAGCAGCGCGCGCGCAGCGCGCGCCTCGGTCAGGCTCCTTGCGCGCCCCTGATGATCGCCTTTGGCTTCGGCCTCGCGGGCGGATAAGGCGTCCGACTCTGCCGCGAGGCGCTCCGCCTTGAGACTGATCGCGGCGAGCATCGCGTCGAACTCGTTCGAACTCGCCAGCGCTTGCCGGTAACGCGCGCTCGCAAGTTCGAGCGCCCGGCGCGCGGAATCGGCGTCGCGATCAATGTCGCCCGCCGAGAGTTCGCAAAGCCGCAGAAAAGGCGCGAGCGCGCGATCGATCGACTCCAGACGCTCGACGAGTCCGGCGCCTTCCGCTTCGGCGCGGGCGCGCGTCTCGCGCGCCGACTGGAGCGTCTGGGCGAGCCCCGCGCGCTCCTTCTGGCGTGCGTCCAGAGCCTGGCGAGTCTCCTCGCGCGCGCCGCGCAGTCGATCGCGCTCCTCGCGCAGCCGGCGCGCGACGAGAAGCTTTTGCGCGACGGCGCCACGCGCCGCCGCCGCCTCCCTCGCCAGTTCGTCCAGCCGCGGCGAGGCTGACAGGATCGACGGCGGCGGCGCAAATTGGCGCGCAATGTTTCGCGCGCCATCGTCGCCGAGCGTCGACGCATATTCGGCTTCGGCGCGAGCCCGCGCCGACAGCGCTTCCGCCGCGCGACGCGACGCGTCCTTATGAAGCGCTTGGGCTTCGGCGGCGCGCGCGCGCAGCGCGAAAATCTCTTCGTCCATTTTGATGACCGTCCGCCGCGACTCATCGCGTCGTGCGCGCAGCTCTTCGATCAGTGCATTCGCTGCGTCACGCCGGTCGGCGAACGGGTGCTCCAGCGCACCGCAGACCGGGCATGGCGCGTCGTCGCTGAGCGCCGCGCGCAGTCGCAGCGCATCGGGATCGGCCGCCGCGTCCGCCAGTTCGCCCAGGCGCTCGGCGTCGGCGCTCTGCGCCACATGTTGCGCGCGGCGCGTCCGCAATTCCTCCAGCGTCCGACGAAGCGCGGCTTCGTCCTCGGCGCTGCGCGCAATCTCCTGATGCGCCGACGCCGCCGCCGCGCCGGCCTCGTCAAAGGCGCGCGCCCAGCGGCGCAAGCCGTCGACCAGCTGGATCGACGCCGAAAGGGCGTCGTCACGCGTGAGCAAACCCGGCTCATCGAGCGCCAGTAGCGCGCGATCGCGCTCGTCGATCTGCGTCGTCAGTCTCTCGCTGGCCGCTCGATCCTGCATATCGCGAGAATAAAAATCGGCGAGCGTCGCTTCGCTGCGGCCGAGTTCGGCGGTCGCCGCCGCCAGCGCGCCGTCACATATGCGCTTGGCCTCCAGAAGCTCGCCCCGCTTCGTCAGCCATTCGTCGATTTCCGGCCAGCGCTCGCTGAGCGGGCGCGCCGGCGCGAGGCGCTGAAGTTCGACGTTCGCCGCCACCTTCTCAGTTTGAACGTCGGCCAGCCGTGCGACCGCATCGGCGCGTTCGGCGCGCTTCTCCGCAGCGCGCGAGGCGGCGTCCTGAGCGACGCGCCGCGCCTTCGCTTCCTCCTGCGCCAAATTGGCGATGCGCGCGTCGAGCGCCGCGGCTTCGGACCAGATCGGCGCAAAACGGGTCATCTCCGCTTCCGAGGCGGCGACTTCCTCTGCAGCCGAGCGCGCGCGCGCCTCCTGAGCGGCGAAAGCTTCTTGAGCGGCGCCCGCTTTCGCTTGGGCGTCGGCGGCGTCTTCGATCGCCGCCTTTTGCGTTTCCTCGGCGCGCCGCATCTCGTCCCGCGGCGCGCGCAGCGGCTCGACCTGCGCCAACGCCGCAAGCGTTTCGCGCCGCGGCGCCATCTCGTCAAACGCCCGCAATGCGCCCTCGCGCGCCGACATCGCCTGCGCAAGCTTTGCTCGCGCCTGAGCCAAGGCGTCGAACCGGCGCAGCGCATCAGCCATCGCGCTGCGGCTTTCGGCGACTTGCGCGCGTTCGGCTTCGATCGCTGCGACGTCTGCGTCGATCGCGGCGCGTTCGTCTTCCGACATCACGCCGATCTGGGCGCAATTGCTTTCGATAAGAGCTGTCGCCTGCTGCGCCTCGCGGGCGCGCTCAAAGGCGCGCTGCGACAGAACGCCATAGATTTCGGCGCCGGTGATTTTTTCGAGAAGTTCGGCCCGCTCCTTCGCGTCGGCGCGCAGAAACGCGTCGAAATCACCCTGCGCCAGAAGCGCCGTGCGACGAAACTGATCAAAGGTCAGATCGGTCAGATCGACGACCCGGGCGTTGACGGGCTCTATGCCGCTCTCGACCGGCGCGACGATTTCGCCGGCCTCGTCGATTCGCCACAGCGACCTGGCGCGCTTTTGCAACGCGCCCGACGCTCTGCCGCGGGCCCGCTGCAGGTCGCAGCGCGCCCGATAGCGCAGCCCGTCCTTGCCAATAAAATCGACCTCCGCGAACCCGCGTCCGGCGCCGCGGCGAAGAATTGTGCGCGGGTCGCCAGAGCCGAGCGTCTCTCCAGACGGATCTGGTGCGCCTTCGCTCGCGCCGGCTGCGACGACGCGCGGGAATTTGTCGTAAAGCGCGAGACAGATCGCGTCGAGAATCGTCGACTTGCCCGCCCCGGTTTCGCCGGTGATGGCGAAGAGGCCCGCCGAGCGCAGCGGCTCGCTGTCGAAGTCGAGGGCGAAGCCTTCGGCGAGACTGGCGAGATTAGCGCCTCTGATCGCCAGAATGCGCAATGTCACGCCTCCTGCAGAAGACGCTCGAAACAGTCGAAATGATTGTCGGTCGGTGCGACGCCGTGGGCCTGCTCAAAGGCTTCGCGAAACAAATCCAAGGGCTTGCGCTCGGCAAGGCGCAGCGGAGTCGGGGCCGCCGCCGGCGCTTGCGGCCGCTCGACGCTGGTCGAAACGACGCGCAGCGGGAATTTCTCGCAAATGGCGTCGAGTTCGGCTTTCAATCCAACAGCTGGGCCGTCGACCCTGATCGCAAGATGCGCGAAGGGCCAGGCGTCGATCGGCGCCGAAGCGTCCAAATCGAGCGCCGCAAGCGCGGCTTCGAGTTCTGTTACCGACAGAGCGCCCGCCACCGGCGCCCGCAAATGACGGACGGGGCGGATGATCGGCGCATGTTGGACGACAACGGCGCCGCTGTCATCGACATCGACGATGCTGACGCCATGCGCATAGCCGATTTCGGTCTTCGACATCGGAATGAGCGAGCCGGAGTAGCGGATCGTCTCGCGGTCGACGGACTGCGGACGATGCAGATGGCCAAGCGCAACATAAGCGATATCCGGCGAAAACATGTCGGACGGAAGAGCGTGTTCGCCGCCGACGAGAATCCGTCGTTCGGACCCTTCCGATTCGAGCCCCTTGGCGAGGTGAAGATGGCCGGTGACGATGAGCGGCGCCGCGCCGATTTCGCGCCGCGCGCTTTCGACCGCCTCGCGATAGGCCTCACGCACGGCGCTGGCGGCGCCGCCTCCGCTCGTTACGGGCAGATCCACCGCGCGCGGATAAGGCAGCGCGAGCAAATATGCGCCAATTCTGCCGCTGGCGTCGCGGATCGGCGAAAGATGCGCGCGGGCGTCGAAGACGCCGTCGCGACGCGCAAAGGCGCCGATCGAAACGACGTCAGCCATCTCGAACAATGCGCGCGGCGCTTCGAGTCGCGCCGCCGGGTCATGATTGCCGGCGACGAGCGCGATGCGCGCATGCGGACAGGCGACGCGCAAGTCGCGCAATGTATCGTAGAGCAGCCGCTGGGCGTCGGCGGACGGATTGAGGCTGTCAAAAACGTCGCCCGCCACGATGACCGCGTCGACCGCCCGGTCCCGGGCGATGGCGACAAGCTGCGCCAGCGCGTCGCGGTGCTCGGCGTCGCGCGACCAGCCCTGCAGCGTCGCGCCCAGATGCCAATCGGCCGTGTGAAGAAGGCGAATCACTCCAGCAGTAGGCAACAGGCCGTCGGCGGTGGGCAAGGGCCACGCTTGGCCGCGCAGGCGTTGGGACGAATAATTCGCGGTTTTTGCCCCGATCTGACAGCCAAGGACGAGCGGCGAATAGGCGAGCGGCGACAGTTCAGCGTAGAAGTCGTCGAAACAAAGACATACCGATTACTTTTTAGATCCAGGCCGCTTCTTGCAGCTTACTGTTTCGCCAGCATTTATCTCTTTCTAGAGACGTAGCGCTCCTCAGCGGCGGAAGTCGGCGCGCGGGCCTTCACAACCCTGTCGTCGTGCCTGTAAAATATGCGCCATCGCATAGGGCTGGACCTTGGCGCGGTCCGTCAGGCCCCTCCTCAATCCGAGAGGAAGCAGGGTGACTGCACACTTTCGTCAACAGACCGTGTCGCCGCAGGCGTGCCCCGCGCTCGTGCTCAACGCCGACTACCGGCCGCTGAGCTACTATCCGCTCTCGCTGTGGGGGTGGCAGGACGCGATCAAGGCGGTGTTTCTTGATCGCGTGAACATCGTCTCGGAATACGACAAGACCGTCAAAAGCCCGAGCTTCGAGATGCGTCTGCCGTCGGTCGTGTCGCTCAAGGAATATGTGCGGCCGACCCGTCAGCCGGCGTTCACGCGGTTCAACGTGTTCCTGCGCGATCGCTTCACCTGCCAATATTGCGGAGAACATGACGAACTGACGTTCGATCACGTCATTCCTCGCTCGAAGGGAGGCGCGACGACGTGGGAAAACGTCGTCGCGGCGTGTTCGCCGTGCAATCTGCGCAAGGGCGACCGCCTGCCGAGGGAGGCGCATATGTCGCCGGCGCAGACGCCCTTTCAGCCGAGCGTCGCCGACCTGCATCGCAACGGCCGGCTGTTTCCGCCCAATTACCTGCACGAAAGCTGGATGGACTATCTCTATTGGGACTCGGTCCTCGAACCATAGCTTGGCGCGCCAGGAAAGACGGCTCCAATGATGCGCCGAATCGTGGTGATGGCTTTCGGCTTCGTCCTTGCTGTGGGCGTCGCCGCCATTTTTCTGATCGTCTCGGCGCTCCTTGATCCGGCGACGCGGGAAGCGGGATTTGCCGCCGCGACGTCCGGCCTCTTCGCCTTCGTCGAAGAAGATGTGCGCGCCGGCGGATGGAGCGATCCTCTGGCGACATTCGGATTCATCGTTTGGTCGATGATCATCGCCACCTGCGTCGCGCCGCTCGCGGTCGCGGCGTTGATCGGCGAGATCGCCGGCGCACGCTCGCTCCTCTGGTATTCGGGCGCGAGCGCGACGCTCGCCGGCGCGTCGCCGTGGATCGCCCGCGCTGCAATGGGACTTGATCGCGCCCGCGAAGCGAGCCCGCTCGAATTAAGAATCGCGCTGCTGTTTTTTCTGACCGGCGCTCTGGCGGGGGCGATTTACTGGTTGATCGCCGCGCCGCCGCCCGCGCGTCAGATGGCGCGCCCCAAACCGCCGCTTGGCGAAGTTTAACGCGCAGCCTTCCCGGGGCTGCGGCGCCAATAGACGCGAGCGCGTCGCAATAATTTACGCGCGAGACATTCCGGCAAATCGCCGGCCATCTGAATGAGCGTCGAGTCGCAAGAATCCTTCCTGCTCGAGGTCTTATCCATGCGCGCAGCGTGTGCAGACGCGCGAACGAAGCAAGCGAACGAAGCAAGAATGAGCGCTGAAGCGATCATTGCGCCTGGGCGTGCGTTATCTCCATTTTTCGACACGTCGAGTGAACCGAGGCGCATATGCGATCATGACGCGCGGACGCCGGGAAATCCCCGGGTTTTCTTGGACTCCGACGGCGTCAGGATTGACGCCAAAAGCCGGAAGTGCTCTTAACCGAACATGGCAGACTACCATTCTCTGATCGCGAGAGCGGTCGCCGCTCTGCCGCAGTCCACGCCGGACACGCGCCAAGCGGTCTATGAACGCGCCCGCAAGGCGTTGTTCAATCAGTTGCGCGGCATTCAGCCGCCGGTCGCGGACGCCGACATCGCCGCCGAAGGCCGCGCGCTCGAAGACGCGATCCAGCGAGTCGAAACGGAGCGCGCCGCAAACGACGCGCAAGCGACACGGCCTCGCGATGGGATGCCTGCGCCGCAGCGCAAGCCACATCCGATCAGCACGGCCAAACCCGTCGAGCGCGCGCCGAGTGATGGCGCAGAATCGACTAGGCGCGACGCGCCTCACTCCTCCATCGCGGGCGAAGACGATGTCCCGCTGCGCGAACCGCAGAGGCCGCCAGCGCCGCTGCCGCCGGCGCCGAGGCCGCAGCGCTCGAAGCGTCTCATTCTATCCGTCGCCGGCGTCGTCGTGGCGCTCGTGGCGGTCGTCGGAACGCTCGCCTGGCAGCTTCGCGAGCAGCCCGAGGATTTGGCTAAGCTGAAACCGGAGGAGTCGCCCTCCAGCGGAGCAGAAAGCGGCAAGATCAACGATCGCGTCGGGCGCGAAAGGGAGCCGGTCAAAGCGCCGACGCCGCGCAGTCCCGCCGTGCCGGTGGCGCAAAAGGCGGAGATGTGGGTCGGCTCGCTCGCCGAGCCCACAAAAGTCGATAAAATCTACAATGGCTCCGCCGTCTGGCGCCTTGAGAACGTCGGTGGGGCCGGCGAACCCGTCGGATCGGCCATCCGCGGCGACATTGACGTCCCCGACGCGAAGCTGAAGATGACTCTGCTGTTTCGCAAGAACACCGACGCCACCCTTTCGGCCTCGCACACCATCAACGTGTCGTTCACGGTGGCGCCCGGCAGTCCCATCGGCGGCGTCAAGGCCATCGGCCCCATCCAGATGCGCCGCTCCGATGCACAGTCGGGAGAAAAAGTCGCCGGCATTCCGGTGCCGATCACCGAGAATAATTTCCTCATCGGCCTGATGCGCGGCGACCACGAGGCGCGCAATATTCTCCTGTTGCGGTCGCTCGCGGCGATAGACCTGCCGATGCAGCTCACCGATGGCCGCGCGGCGACGATCAACATGGAAAAAGGCCCCTCTGGCGAGCGCGTCTTCGCTGACGCCATCGACGCCTGGGGAAAATAAATCCCAGCTTCGCTGCAACGGCCGCGACGACAGCGGGCCCTCGTTCTATACGTCACATGACGAGCGTCAGTTTTTTCGCCGCGCGCGTCACGCCGGTATAGAGCCACCGCGCCCGATGTTCGCGGAAGGCGAAGGACTCGTCGAAAAGCGTCACGTCGTCCCATTGCGAACCCTGCGCCTTGTGGACGGTCAGCGCATAACCGAAATCGAACTCGTCCGAGTCCTTGCGAAGCGCATAAGGAATGTCGCTTTCCGCGCCGAACAGCTGCGGCACGACCGCCACGCGCTGAAATTTGGCGGCTTCGCCATCTTCCGGCATCACCAGCATTCGCACCTTGCCGCGACGCAGGGCCCCGGCGCTCTTTACCGTAAACAGCGCGCCGTTCAGAAGTCCCTTCTTGCGATTGTTGCGCAAGCATACGAGCTTCTCGCCGGACTGCGGCAACTCGCCCGAAAAGCCGCGCAGCTGGCGAAGGCGTCCGTTATAGGCGCGCCGCGTTTTGTTCAGGCCGACGAGCACCTGATCGGCGCCGGTCACGAGCGCGGGATCGAGCGAGTCACGGCTAATGACGCGCGTATCGCCGAAGACGCCGCGTTCGACGCCTTCGCCGGCGCGGATCGCCATTGACAGGCGGATGATCGGATTGTCCGCCGCCTGCCGATGCACTTCTTTCAGCATCACGTCAGGCTCGGCGTCGGTGAAGAAGCCGCCGCCTTTCACCGGCGGCAATTGCGCCGGATCGCCGAGCACCAGCACCTTCTTGCCGAAGGAGAGAAGATCGCGGCCGAGTTCCTCGTCGACCATCGAGCATTCATCGACCACGATGAGTTTCGCATGCGCCGCGGCGCTGTCGTCGTTGAGAACGAAGGACGGCTCTTCGGTCTCCGTGTCGGTCGCGCGATAGATGAGGCTATGAATCGTGCGCGCGTCCTTGCAGCCCTTGGAGCGCATGACGAGCGCCGCCTTGCCGGTGAAGGCGGCGAAGGCGACGTCGCCGTCGACATGTTCGGCGAGATGACGCGCGAGCGTCGATTTGCCCGTTCCGGCGTATCCGAACAGCCGAAACACCTGCCGCGCGCCGGGCGTTTCAAGCCAGCGCGCGACGGCGGTCAGCGCTTGATCCTGTTCGGGCGTCCAGATGGGCATGGCTACGGCGTCGAATCCAGGCGTCACGATGGCGAAGGCGACGCCGGCGAACAAGCGCCATTATCCCTCTTGTCAGGCGCTGAAGCCCGCGATCAGCAGCGCGCCGCCGAGCGCGAAGGAGACGAGCGCAAACACGGGATAGCGCTTTTCATATGCCATTCGGGCGAAAATGTCGCGCACCGTCTGCGGCGGCAGAAACAGCGTCAGGAAACCGCTGATCAGCGTGATCCAGCCGACAAGCGAGACGAGCGCCGCGGCCGTGTCGCTCCAAATGTCGTGGCCGATCACGATGGCGAGACCGATCGCGAGGCGTATCATGCCGACGAAGGCGATGGCGACGGGCTCGCGCGAAATGCTCTCGATCATCTGCAGCGCCACGTCCCTGCGCACCAGCATCCAGGCGGACATGATCAAAAGGTAAGCGCCGAACAGCTTCGCGAGAAGAAGCGTAAGCGGCGTCATGAACGCCTCCTTACCGAATCGCCTTCACACCGCCGAGGAATGGCGGGCCGGCGCAGACTGAAGGTAGGCGTCAAAGGCGGCTGCGACAAGGCGAACGAAGGGCTTTCCGCGTTCGGTCATGGCGAGTCGCCGGCCCTGTATGTCGATGACGCCGTCGTTTGCAAGAGCGTTGAGCGACGCCTGCGCAGCGTCGAAGGCGTCTTCCGCATAGCCGTGACGCGCAGCCGCCGCGCCGTAGTCAACATCGAAATCGCACATGAGGCGCTCGATCAGATCCGCGCGGGCGATATCCTCGCGCGTGAACGCGACGCCGCGCATCGTTGCAAAACGTCCTGACTCAATCGCGCGTCGCCATCCCGCAAGATCGGTGGCGTTTCCGACATAGCCCTCCGGAAGACGCCCGATGGACGAAACGCCAAACGGCAGCAGCGCGTCGGCGGCATCGATCGTGTAGCCTTGAAAATTGCGGCGCATGCGCCTTTGGCGCGCGGCGATCGCCAGCGGGTCCTCGGGACGCGCAAAATGATCGAGTCCGATCGCCTCGAATCCGGCTCCTTCAAGAGTCGCGCGCACGGCCGCCGCCTGCGCCAGACGCTCGCCGGCGCCCGGCAGCGCCGCGGCGTCGATCAGCTTCTGGTGCGACTTGAACCAGGGCACATGCGCATAGCCGAAGACCGCGAGCCTCTGCGGCGCGAGCGACGCCGCGAGCGAGGCGGTGCGCTGGGCGTCTTCGACGCTCTGCTTCGGCAGCCCGTACATCAGATCGAGATTAATGGCGGTAATCCCAGCCTCGCGCAGCAATTCGACGGCGCGCGCCACCGTCTCATAGGGCTGTATGCGGCCGGACGCCTCCTGTACATGCGCGTTCAGATCCTGCACGCCGAGCGAGGCCCGCGTAACTCCGGCGCCGGCAAGCGCCTCCACGAGATCGGCGTCAAGTATGCGCGGATCGAGTTCGATCGCGTGCTCAGTTTCGGCGGAAAGATCGAAATGATCGCGCAGAACTGCAACGATCGCACTGAAACGCGTAGGGCCGAGAATGCCCGGGGTGCCGCCGCCCCAATGGATGCTAGTGACGCGCCGCGCGCGCGTCGCTTCCGCGGTCAGCACGATTTCGCGCTTGAGCGTCCGCGTATAGGTTTCAAGCGGGGCGTCCTGGCGCACCGCCTTCGTGTGACAGCCGCAATAGGCGCAGATTGCGGTGCAAAATGGAACGTGGAAATAGAGCGAGAGCGACGAGGAAGGATCGAGTTTCGCCAGCCACGCACGCGCGTCGTCGTCGCCGATCGACTTGGAGAAATGAGGCGCCGTGGGATAGCTCGTGTAGCGCGGCGCGGATCTTTCGGCCAAGGCCAGGGACGCTGGGTCCATCCTACTGACTCCCTCGCCGCCGCGCGGCGCCGCTCAAATTGATAGCGCGCCTCGGCCACGCGCGCAAAAGCCACGACCTGCCGCACTTTGACGCGGGCGTGTGCGAATCGGCTGGACGCAGGCCGGGAAAAAGGCAAAGTGAGGCAATTTCACGAGGGTGGGAGCATAGCGCAAATGGCGATATTTTCTGAGCGACGACCGCAATGGCTGGTGTTCTGCCTTGTCGCCGCTGCGAGCGTCTCGGCGCCGCTCGCACGTGCCGCCGGTTCGACGGACGCCGCTGGCCGCTACTCGATTCTTCGCGAGGGAGACAAGGATACGGGCTGCATGCTGACGCTGGACGCACGCTCGCGCGGCCGCGCCGGCCTGAAGGCGCAGCTTGCCCCGGCCTGCCGGGACAATGGCGTTGTGATTTTTGATCCGGTCGGCTGGGGGCTCGACCGGGGGCGTCTCGTGCTCACCGCCCGCAAGGGCCACAAGGCGCATTTTGACAAGGGCGCCGACGGCGTCTGGCGGCGCGACGACAAGGAAGGCAAGGCGCTCGGCCTTCGCCCCCTTTAGCAACCCTTAGCCCTTCATCTATGAGATGACTTCTATGAAAGAAGCCTCCCGGATTTCTCCGGGAGGCTCTCCGCCGTCGCCGCGCGAGAGGGGCGGGGTGCCGGCGACGGATCGTGTGGCGCGATCGTCGGCTAATCGCAAACTCGTACCCGGCGATAGTCGACGATCTCGCCCCACTGCCCAAGAACCGGCTCCTGGAGAAAATGGCACTCTCCGTAGCCGTAATAGGCGTCGGCGTGATCAGACCAGGAGCCGCGGTAAGGCTCCGGCGCAAACCAGGCTTCGCGACCGTCATCATAGGGATCGTAGCCATGACCAAAGCTCTCGCTTTGGTGGCGGCCATGACCAAAGCTCTCGCTTTGGTAGGGAGCACGGCTTTCAAAGGAGTCGTCGCCCAGATCCTGCGCGACGACCGGGGAAGCTGCGAGCGCCACGATGACAGCGAGGACGAAAGGCTGGCGCGACATGCTTGGCTCCGGTCACTGGGGGAGAGGCAGGCCGTCGGGGAGAACAGCTCGCCTGCCCAATACGCACAATCTGACGCACGTTAGCTGAACCGGACATGGCCGCGTCGTTCATCCGGCAGTCAGCTTTGCAGTGGGGCGCGGATATCCAAGTTGACGCTATCCGTCCAGCGGAGGCGCGGGAGCAATTGAACGCCCATTCGCTGCTGACGCCGAGGACAGGCAGTCATGGGCAGGGTCGGCGCCAAGGCGTGTCATTTTGGTCCAGGCTGATCATTTATTGCCTGCGCTGTCTCAAGATGGAACGCCTTTCCGTGTCTCGGCGCCGGCGTCAACATCCAGGTGTCCACGAAATCGCTGGGCATGCGGCGTCCCGCAATGGTGCGGCTCAAGCGCCGCGCGTTAGCACGCAATCTGCAGAATAACGAGATATTGCGCCAAGTTGCGTCAAATTGGAACGTGCGGCGGCTTCTTGTCGATGCCTGAGATGCGCATTGAAAAGAGAGTCAATCGGCAATGTAACCTGCCGCACTTCTGAGCAATCAGATTCCGACGCAAGTTGAACGCAATCTCTCGGCCAAGCGGAAAGGCAAACCCCGCTTCCGGCCCAAAACTGGGGATTAGAGCGCTGATGTCGATCGCGAATCCAAAAGAGATGCTGAAGCCCTTCGTCGCGCGCGCCAATGGCGGGGAAGTCGAACATGAATCGTCATCGCATGAAGACTGCGCGCGCGGCACCCTCACCCGCGAGGACATTGCCCTGGCGATCCATCGCCGGCTTGAAGGCATGTCCCGCCGCGAAGCCAAGCGCCTGACCGACCTGGTGATCGAGGAAATGGCGGCGACTCTGGCGTCCGGCGAGTCGCTCAAGCTTCACGATTTCGGCTCGTTCATCGTGCGCACGAAACGCGAGCGCGCGGGCCGCAATCCGCGCACCGGCGCGCCGGTGCCGATCGAAGCGCGGCGAGTCATAACGTTTAAGGCGTCTCCCAATATGAAAGCGGCCATTAATGGCAAAGCTCCCGTGACGAAGGTCAAGAAGCGCGCCCGTGGCCGCCTCACGCCGCAGAACGGCGGCGCCGAAGTCGTGAGAATTTTCGCCCCTTGAATTTCCGGTAGTCCGCGCTCCTCCCTGTGAGCGGACGTGGGGCCCGAAGGTTCGCCGCTCGCCCCGGCGAACCTTCGGGCCCTCTCTCTTTACGGCAGGGCCGCGCGGTTGAGCTTGCCATTGGCGTTGCGTGGCAGCGCATCGAGGAACATGACCGCGCGCGGACATTTGTAGGCGGCAAGATGCGCGCGGCAGTAGTCGAGAATGGCCGTCTCGTCTCGCGCCGCGCCGTCGCGAATCACCACATAGGCCTTGATGATCGTCGCGGTTGCGTCGCGCCCCGGCCGTTCCGCCGCCGCCGCTTCGACGACGCCGCTGATCTCGAGCAGCCTTTTCTCAACTTCCGCGGGCGAGACCCGGTAGCCTCCCGCATTCATGACCTCATCGACGCGGCCGTGGCGCCACATGTAGCCGTCGGCGTCGAATTCGACGATATCGCCCGAGACGAACCACTCGCCGCGAAACGCCTCGCGCTCCTCTTCTTCACGGTTCCAATAGCCGAGCATCATTCCTGGGTCGTCCCGGCGCACGGCGAGGAGGCCGGTTTCGCCCGGCCGAAGCGGAGTCTCGCCGCCCTCTTGCGGCAGCGCCGCCACCGCCCTGCCCGGCTGCGGCCTGCCGGGCGAGTCGGGACGCACCGGCGCCGTCGGCCCACTGGAGACGAAGGTCGAAATCTCGCTCATGCCGAAGGCTTCGAATATCTCTTTGCCCGTACGGCCGCGCCAATCGGCGAGCAGGCTCGACGGCAGCGCTGCGCCGGCCGAGAGCGCATGGCGCAGGCTCGATAGATTAGCCGTCTCCGGCGCGCCATATTTGAGGATCTGCCGAAAGACGCCAGGCACGGCGGCGAAGATCGTCGCCCGATAGGTTTCGATGAGACGCGGCCACGCGGCGGGATCTGGATGCCCGTTGTAGAGCACCGCGCTGGCCCCGGCCGACAGCGGATCGACGACGCCGACGCCAAGCGTATAGGTCCAGTTGATGGCGCCGGCGTGCAACATCACGTCGCCGGGGCCAAGCCCCGTCCAATGCTCCCGCATCGGCCTCCGGCCCCAAGCGGCGCGATGCGCATGCAATACGCCTTTCGGCCGGCTCGTCGTGCCGGAGGTGTAAACAAGATAAGCGGGATCGTCGGCGGCGGTGTCGACGTAGTCCGGGATGGGCGCGCTCTCGGCGAGCCGCGCCAGATCGGCGCCGCGCAGGACGTGGAAGTCTCCGCTATGCGGCTCGTTCTCGAAGGATGCGCCCAACGCCAGCGCGGACGCGCCGCAGTCGCGCGCCATGAACTCGGCTTCCTCGAAAGTGAGCTGAGAGGACGCGAGCAGCGCCACATAGCCGGCGGCGATTGACGCGAAATAGGCAAGCGCCGCATTTGCTTCGTTGCCCATGCGGATCATCACGCGCGCGCCGGCCGGAAGGCCGAGCGACTGCAAACCGGCGGCGAGACGCCGCACTTTCAGATCGAGTTCAGCGTGGGTCCAGCGCTGCGCGCCGGCGTCGCCGACGACGGTGAGCGCCGTGGCGTCGGGCCGCAGCCGCGCATTTTCGGCGAGGCAATAGCGCGCGAGATTGAAGCGCGGCGGAACGGGTTCGCGAGCGGAACAAGTCTTCGAAGGCACGCCGTCTTCTCGCATTTGCCGGCGTTCCGGCGCAAGGCCGACGCGCCCATACGCAGCGCGTCCCGACAAAACGGGTCGCAACACATCTGTTCGGAAAGTCCGGCTGGGCGCTGTGGACTCATTAGCGAAATTACGCTATACAACCCTGGGTTGTGATTTGAAGTTTACGAACGCGAGCTATTTCAATGAAAGTCGTGTTGTTCGCTCCGCCAATTATGGATGATTTTTTTTGGGGTGAACCCCAACCCATCGCCATGGATGCGGTCCGGGAATGCCCGCCATATGGCGTTTATCTTCTGCAGGCGGTTCTACGGCGCGCAGGATTTGACGCGATTGTCGCGGACCTGATCGCGGCCGGCACGGCGCGCGTCGATCAATTCGCTCCCGAGATCGATGACTGCGGATTGGTTGGCATTGCCGCAACGTCAATGTCCTGGCCGACCGCCGTGAAGGTCATCGAACAAGTCAGATCGTTACGTCCCGACGTGCCGATTGTGCTCGGCGGAATCCATCCGACGATGTTCGATCATTACATCATGAATGCCTTCCCGGTCGATTTTATCATTCGAGGAGAGGGAGAGATCGCAATCGAAGCGCTCTGCGTCGCTTTGGACAAAGGAATTGGTTTTGAGGACGTGCCAAATCTAACTTGGCGACACAAAGATGGGAACATTTGTCGTAATCCGATTGGACCGAAAATCGCTAAAACGCAATTGGCTGACTTTCCGTTGCCGGATTTCAGCGAAATCCCTTTGAACGTTTACAAGTCGCTCTCAATTGAATCGTCGCGCGGATGCGCCTTTGATTGTTCCTTTTGTAGCACCTCTTATCGTCAAACCTGGAGAGGCATGCCCGCAGACGCCTTTCTTGATCGGCTTGAGACGTTGATGAGTTACACCTACAGGACCCAGCACGACTTTATCCATATTATTGACGATGAATTTTCGATGAATCCAAAGCGTGTTCTGCAGATGATCGAACTCTTTCGTGAACGAGATCTGCGGCCCGAGCTGGTCTATGACTCAAGAGCCACCGACCTGCTCTACGACGGATTCGTGTCTCAAGTCGCGGAATACACCAGTCAATTTCTGGTCGGTGCGGAGGCTGGTTACGACGCTGGCCTAGATCTGATCGGCAAAGGCACAACGACCCAGATTCTCGAAGACGCAGCGCGTCTTCTCTATCGGCATAATCTTTCGGAAAGAGCCGATTTTTCATTTGTGCTGGGATTTCCCTGGGAGACGAAGGCCGAGGTTCTCAAAACGTGTCAATTCGCCTCTCACCTATTTTCTACTTACGGCGTAAGAATTTTATTGCAGTGGTATTGTCAAATTCCCGGATCTCGGCTTTGGGAAGATGACCGCGGAAAGGGGCTGGTGAACGAGTCCATGTACAATAGCTTCGGGTTTTTCCGGGATTTATATTTGTTTCGTTCCGGCGTAAAACTAAGTCCATCGGAAATACGTGACATCTCCACTGCAGTTATCGGATTGAAGACAATCTCTAAACTCAAATATGGCGAGCGGCCGATGGTGGAATACGGCCATCCGGAACCGATCGCCCTCTATTTTCCTCAAGAGATACATGACGGGCAAGGCGGTCTTCAGAATCTTCGGGAAGTTTCTCACGGCGGCGAAAAGCGACCGATGCGCGAAGTGCTGGAATCGCGACCGCCGAAACAGGTCTCCATGGAGCGACCCCTTCGCCACATCGGAGTGTAGAGCCGCCTCAACAGCTGCAAGCCGGCTTTGGGCGAAATGACGGAGGCAAACATGACGCAAGCACAAAATGAAGAACATTTGAGAGCATTGGTTGGTCGTATCTTCACTGACCAAAAGTTCGCGCACCAATTGGAGTCTGATCCGGAAAACGCTCTGAGACAGGCTGGAATTAGCCTCTCGGAGCCTCAAAGAGAGGCTATCCAGGCCGGCGCTCGTCAACAACTGGCGGTCCCTGGCGCGGGAGAAGCCGTCGCGGCCTTCGTGTCGCCGGTCGTACGCGTCGTGACCCAGGGGACGAGGCCGGTCGTCAACGTTGTGGTGTCATCGGCGGTCGTCGCCGAGAAAAAGTGATCGCCACGCAGTCAACGCACAATTAATCACATGCGCTCTCCAGGCGCCGCGGGCCGATGGAGCATTCAATCCTGGGCGGCGGTCGCGGCGATTTGCGTCGCGCCGCCGTTGGCTTGTGTAGTTCTGTGGCGCGATTGGAAATCGGCAGCAGCAGGAGCCGCCGTTTGGGCGCTCTCCGTGACGGTTAAATACGCCGTTGCGATCTTCCTAACGCCTCGACTCCGAAAGAGGCTCACAACGAAATCCATCGCCGTGTTTCACGGGGCGCTCTCAGCCTTCACGGAGCTTGGAGCAGCTTTACTTTTTTTCTTCTACGCCTGGCCAATAACCCTTACGCAGGCGGTGGCTTTTGGCATCGGCGCTGGCTCTGTTGAAGCAGCGTATGTATTCATCGTTGGAGTTTTCCTTAGCGAAGACGATCCGCAAGAATCCTCCGAGTGGGCGGCTGGAGCCGCAGCCTCCTACTGCGTCAGATATATGGTGCCAATCGAGCGAGGGTCCGCGCTGTTAGGCCATGTCAGCTCGCGCGGTCTGGTCTACGTTGGACTGGCGGCCGCTAGTTTTTTGACTCAGGCCGCCCTCTTAATGAGCGCGTTTTTCTTGTTCTCTTGTGTCGACGGCGTCGCGGCCTACGGCATATTGCGGCGCTGGAATTGGTACGATCCAAAGATATGCTTTCGCGCCCACCTGTTCTTTTTCTCAGTTAGCGTCATAGAGGGCCTGTTATTTCTAGGCTCGTCAAATATTTTGCTCAGCTGAGAATGAGACAACGGACTGAGCATAGAGCGCGGCTCGCGAAAGAGCGGACGCCGGGCTTTGGAGCGAAGCGCGCTCTAAGCTTTTCGATTCGATCACGTCATCTGCATTTGGGCGATCACGTCCAAATAGCGCGTGATCGAGCCGGCTATTCGGCCTGCATCCGCATCTCGCGCGCGGATTGTCCAAACCGCCGGCGAAACGCACGGCTGAAGTGGGAAAAATCGCTGAAGCCCCAGCGAAAGGCGATCTCGCCAATCGGGGCGTGCGCTCGGGCGTTGAGGTCGGCGCGACAATGATCGAGACGCCTCGACCAAACATAGCGCATTAGCGATACGCCCTCAGCTTCGAAGAGCGCGTTGAGATAGCGAATTGAAAGCCCCAGCGCCTGGGCCGTCATGGTCGGATCAAGCCGGGGATCGCCCAAGCGGCCTTCGATGAAGCGCTTCACCCGTCGCAGCGTGGCGTCGCGACTGCGGGCGGTCGCGGGAATTTGTTGCGAATCGGCAACGGAAAGGGCGATGAGGTCGGCGCAATGGTCCGTCGCCGCCGCGAAGGACTCATCCGTGAGTACGGCGGCATGCGCGGCGATTGAACGGATATGCGCGGCGGCGATCGCGCCAAGTCCGCGCGCGCCGGCGATCGGTGTGGCAAAGCGACGGTCCATATCGGGCAAACGCATTCGCATGGCGGCGCGCGGCAGAGATACGATCAGTTTCGAGAATGAGCCAGGACAATAGATTTTGTGCGGCCGGGTGGCGTCGTAGATCGACATGTCGCCAGGACGCAACGCCGCTCGGCGCTCGCCTTGCTCAAGAAAATATTCGCCCGAGAGCAGCACAACGGCGAGATACACGTCCTGACTGTCGGGCAGCGACGGCCGCTTCGGTCTTTCGATGAGGATGGCGTTGGAGCGGATCGCCGAGAGTCGCACATCAATTTCGCCATATATCGTCATTTCATTGAACAGCGGCTGCGTCGGCAGGGCGCAAGCGTCTGCGCGGGCGTATTCACGTCCGATCACCTCACAGAGCCACTCACGACGCCGGGCATGCGGCACGCCTTCGGTCGAAAGGAATTGCGCTTTCGTCATCGACTCCCCTCCTCGCGCCCGGCAGATCCATTTCAGACAAGTTTTTCAGCCGCCTCGGTCAAGCATTGATTCGATGAATGTTGCATATCCGCCCTGCGGCGAACCGCCGAAATCGGCAGGAATGTCAAAATGAGTAAAAACGCGCGATCGGTCCAAGAAAACAACATTATTTTGCTAAGGGGCGCCGCCCTGTGGGTGCTCGTTGCGCTCGTTCTGGCCTGGTGTCTGGTGGCGCTCAAGATGGAAGCGCCGCTCATGTCGGCGATCTTTCCCGGGAAATTCTCGCGCGTCCTGCAGGCCCATATCGACTTCCTGCTGATGAGCGCGCTCCTGCTCGGCTTCTACGGAGCGCGAATTCCTTTCGCCTGGCCCGTGCGCTGGGCAATGGTCGTGGGCGCATTCACCAATTCGAGCCTGTTCATCTTGCAGGCGGCGTTTCCAATCCTCGACGGCCCGCCGGCAGAAGGCTGGGGTCCGAACGCGTTCAGGCTCTATCTCATGGCGAGCATCGTAACGACCAGTTTCGGTTTCGCCGGCGCCTGCCTCACCGTCCTGCGTGCGAGCTTCCGCTCGGAGTCTTATTGACTCGATCGGCCGAGAAAGCCGCCGCGTGGCATATCCTCACGGAAGGCCTAATCAAACAGGCTTGAGACGCTTTCCTCCCGCGCCGTGCGGGCGATCGCCTCGCCGATCAGATGGCCGATCGGAATGACGCGAATGTTGGGGGCGGCTTCGACCGCGGCCGTCGCGCGGATCGTGTCGGTGACGACGAGCTGCTTCAGCTTCGAGTTGGCGATGCGCTCGGCCGCCGCGCCCGACAGCACGCCATGGGTGATGAAGGCGTAGACGGAGCCGGCGCCCGCCGCGAGCAGGGCTTCGGCGGCGTTGCACAGCGTTCCGCCCGAATCGACGATGTCGTCGATGAGGATGCAATTATGGCCGCTGACGTCGCCGATGATGTTCATGACCTCGGAGTCGCCGGCGCGCTCGCGGCGCTTGTCGACGATGGCGAGCGGCGCGTCGATGCGCTTCGCCAGCGCCCGCGCCCGCACCACGCCGCCAACGTCCGGCGACACAACCATGACATTCTTGAGCTCAAGGTGCGACTTAATGTCCGCCACGATGACCGGCGCGGCGAAGAGATTATCCGTTGGAATGTCAAAGAAGCCCTGAACCTGGCCGGCGTGCAGATCCACGGTCAGAACGCGGTCCGCGCCCGCCCGCGTGATCAGATTGCTGACAAGCTTGGCCGAGATCGGCGTGCGCGGCCCCTGTTTGCGGTCCTGACGGGCGTAGCCGAAATAGGGAATGACCGCCGTGATGCGACGCGCTGAGGCGCGGCGCAGCGCGTCGATCATGATCAGCAGCTCCATCAGATGGTCGTTGGCCGGCGCGGATGTGGACTGGATCACGAACGTGTCCTGCCCGCGCACATTCTCCAGGATTTCGACCCAGATTTCCTGGTCGGCGAAGCGGCGAACCTGGGCGCGACAGAGCGGCACGCCGAGGTGGGCGGCGATCGCCTCCGCGAGCGGCCTGTTGGAGTTGCCCGCCAGAAGTTTCATCGCCGCCATTAAGATCCATCCCCGCGCCTGAAACGCCGCGGCGTCATAGCAGCGATGGCGGCTGCGAACAATATGACGCCGGGATGGCGGCTTTCTCGGTCGAAAAATTTCGACAGGATTGCCTCTTGGACGGGTAATGCTCTAAATGGTGACAGCGGCCTCACCGATGCGCGGCGGCCGGGCGCTTGATTTTCGCGCCTCCACCCATCTCGCCCACTTTCCGTGCTAGACAGGCGTCGCTTCCGTAAATGACGAATAGCGTATCGGATCATGCGTCGCAGCCTTCCTCGCCGCGCGAGACGCGCGTCGTCGTCGCCATGTCGGGCGGCGTCGACTCGAGCGTGGTCGCCGCGCTGCTGAAGGAGCAGGGCTATGACGTCGTGGGCGTCACGATGCAGCTTTATGATCACGGCGAAGCCACGCACCGCAAGGGCGCCTGCTGCGCCGGGCGCGACATTCACGATGCGCGAAATGTTGCGGCGCGACTCGGCATTCCGCACTTCGTTCTCGATTACGAGAGCAAGTTTCGCGAGAAGGTGATTGACGAATTCGCCGCGAGCTACGCCAGCGGCGAGACTCCCGTGCCCTGCATCGCCTGCAACCAGTTCATCAAATTCGCCGATCTTATGGAGACGGCAAAGGACCTTGGCGCGCACGCGCTCGCGACCGGCCATTATATTTCCGCCCGCGACGACGGACGCGGCGGCCGAGCGCTCTACCGCGCCAAGGATGCGGCGCGCGACCAGAGCTATTTCCTGTTCGCGACGACGCGCGAGCAACTGCGGATGCTGCGCTTTCCGCTGGGCGACTACGCGAAGGCCGAAGTTCGCGACATGGCCCGCCGCTTCGGACTCGAGGTCGCCGACAAGCCGGACAGCCAGGACATCTGCTTCGTGCCGACCGGGCGTTATACCGACATCGTCGAAAAACTCGCGCCCGCTTCGGTGGTGCCCGGCGAAATCGTGCATCTGGACGGCCGTGTGCTCGGGCG
Source organism: Methylocystis sp. (assembly GCF_051061285.1). Lineage (GTDB taxonomy): Bacteria > Pseudomonadota > Alphaproteobacteria > Rhizobiales > Beijerinckiaceae > Methylocystis. The sequence goes on along the minus strand of NZ_JBPFEA010000031.1, from coordinate 145,057 downwards.
CCATGCGGGCGTCATCCACTACACCATCGGGCAGCGCCGTGGCCTAGGGCTGGGCGCAAAAGTCGCCGGCCGGGACGCGGAGCCGCTTTACGTCTTGCGCCTTGACGCCGCGAAGGCTCAGGTCGTGGTCGGCCCGCGCGAGGCGCTGGACACGCGCGCGGTGCGGCTACGCGACGTCAACTGGATTGGCGAGGGCGCACTCTCTTCCCTGCCGCCCGAGGGCATCGACATCATGGCGCGCGTGCGCTCGACGCGGCCGCCGGTTCCGGCGCGGGTGATCGCGGACGGCGACGGCGGCGCGCTGGTGGTCTTTGCGGCAAGCGAATTCGGCGTCTCGCCGGGTCAGGCGTGCGTCTTCTACGACGCCGACGAAAACGAAGCGCGCGTGCTCGGCGGCGGATTTATCGCCGCGATCGAGCCCGCAGCGATGATGATGGCATCAAAGGCGCCGCCGCTGCGCGCCGAAGAAGTGCGAAGGGCGCCTCGATGAGCGAAGCCAGGAATTTTTTGCGCGAAGTCGAAACGCTCGACAACGGCAATGTCGAGGCCGCCTATGCGCGCTGGGCGCCGATCTACGATCTGACCTTTGCGACGCTGCTGAAGCCCGGCCGCCGCGCCGCCGCCGCCGCGGCCTCGAAGGCGCACGGACCGATCCTCGACGTCGGCGTCGGCACGGGACTCGAACTGCCGATGTTTGCGGCCAATACGCAGGTTATCGGCGTCGATCTGTCGGAGCCGATGCTGCGCCGCGCCGCGCAGCGCGTGCGCCGCGAGCGTCTCTCTCATGTCGCCGGCCTGGTGAAGATGGACGCGACGCGAATGGCGTTCTCGGACGCGAGTTTCGCTTGCGTCGTCGCGCCTTACGTCCTGACGGTGGTGCCGGAGCCGCAAGCCATGCTCGACGAACTCGCGCGCGTGCTTCGGCCAGGCGGCGAGATCGTGCTCGTCAATCATGTGAGCGGCAAGGACGACGCTATCGCGCTGTTCGAGGCGTGGCTCGACCGCCATATGGCTCCCAAGCTCGGCTGGCGTCCGCAATTTCCCTGGTCGATCATCGGCGACTGGATCAATCAAAATCCGCAAATGAAGCTCATTGAGCGCCGCCCGCTGGCGCCCTTCGGACTGTTCACGCTGACGCGGATCGAGCGACTCCCTGCGGATAGAAAAGAACGCGAAAGGTCCGCGCCAATGGAGTTAGCGCTCGCCTAGCGAATCTCTCAGACGCCACTGGCGCCCGGCCGCGCGCGGCGCTACATTCATCAAGCGGCGCTGCGGGGTGCGTGCAGGACTATTATTCCCCGGGGCCTTATCGATCCTTATGGGAGCTGTCCCTGGCCTCGCCCGTGGGCTTGGTCATATGGCGCCCACCTACGTTGTAGGTTCCCGGGATCGATGTCCCACGGCTCTTGTGGCCCGCACTCTCCTTCCCTGTTATTGCTCTCGCATGAGCGATTTGAAAGCCGAGCTGCGGCGCCGTTCGCTGGCGCGCCGCGATCTCATCGCGCCGCATGAAGCGCATGAGGCGGCCGCGTCCGTCGCGCGCCGGGGCGTCGCGCTGCTCGCCGCAGTTACGCGCGATGCGAAACTAGGCGCGCCGCCTGTCGTTTCCGTCTATTGGCCGATCCGCAGCGAGTTGAACACGCGTCCGCTCATCGATGCGCTTGCCGCCGAAGGCTATCGCGTGACGTTGCCGGTGATGCACAAGGTGCGTCATCCCTTGGTCTTTCGCGCCTTCGCGCCTGGCGACGACCTCGTCAAAGGGCCGTTCGGCCTGTCGGAGCCTTCGGACGACAAGCCCGCATACGACCCCGATATTGTGTTTTCGCCGCTCGCCGCCTTCGATCGGCGCGGTTTTCGGCTCGGCTATGGCGGCGGCATCTACGACGCCACGCTCTCTGCGCTTCGCGCCAAAAAGCCGGTCGTCGCCATCGGCGTCGCCTATTCCTGCCAGGAAGCCGACCATGTGCCGATCGAACCGCATGACCAGCGGCTCGACGCCCTCATGACCGAGCAGGAGACGCTGCGGTTCGCAACCGCGGTCGCTTAGGACGCCGGTCACGTCTCGTCAAAATGCAGACGTCTCGGCGGTTCGACAGAAGCCGCCGAGAATTGGGCGTTCGCACATCACCGCGGCGGCGCCGGCGGCAGGTTGACGAGTTGACCCGCGCGCAGCCTTTTCGATTTCAGGTCGGGATTGAGTTCGGCGATCGCGCGCCATTTGCTTGTTGCGCCATAGAGACGCTTGGCGATGGATTTAAACGTATCGCCTGCGCGCGCCGTATAGATTCCTGGGTCCTTCGCCACGGTCGGCGGGGACTCGACAGGCGTATGACCCGCGGCTTGCGCGGCGTCCGCCGGCGCGCTTTCCCGGCTCTCTGTCTTCGGCGCTTCGTCGGTCGCAGATGGAGCGGCCTCTGGAGCGGACTCCTCGCTGTTCGTCGTCACGCCGCTCGCCGCAGTTTCTTCGATTTGCGGCTCTTGCTGCTGCGCCGTATCTGACTCCGATCCGATATGCGCCGCTTGCGGGCCAGCGACGAGCAGAAAGGCGATGGCGATCGCCGCGGCCGCTAGTGAAGCTTCTGCGAAGCCACGATGGCGCCGGGGCGGGAACAGCGGCGGCCGCGCGCGATCGCTCGCTTCCCGGGACTCTGCCGGCTCCTGCGCCTCGCGGCCGCGCAGCCAGACGAGCGCCTCGAACAGAAAATACAGGAACAGCGCCGCCGTCACCGGCGGCTTTCGAAACGAATCCGGCGCAAACATGTAAGCGACGACGCCGAGCTGGATCAGCGCCGAAAGCCAGGGCAGCCCGATCGCGCCGAACATCATGCGCCGACGCGCCGCGATGCCCGCCGCGAGAAGGAAAAGCGCCAGATAGACCCAAAGCAGCCCGCCTTGCCGGTCGAACGTCCAGCCGAAGGCGGTCGCGCCCAGTAGATAAAACAGCCCCAGGGCGGCGGCGGCATAGGCGGCATGAAGCAGCCGCTGCGGACCCAGGATCCGACTGAGATGAAAAGGCAGCGCCGCCGCAAGCGCCGCCATCAAGATCACGGCCGCGTAGGCGGATGTAAGATTGGGGTTCATGCAACCGCGCTCCTCAGGGGTCGGTTTTGACATTCAATGCGCTGCGGATGTGACAGTTTCTTGAGTAGAAGCCGCCGTCCATGAATCATTCCGATTTTTCCGAAACGCCCGCGCTCTCGAAAGTCGCCATATCCCTATGACACGCGAGCGCCGCTTTAATCAGGCCGATGGCGAGCGCCGCGCCCGAGCCTTCGCCAAGCCGCATCTCGAGATCGAGCAGCGGGCGCTTGCCAAACCGCGTCAGAACGTCGCGATGCGCGCCCTCCGCCGAGACGTGGCCCGCTATGCAATGCGCGATCGACTCGGGCGCGATCGCATGGAGCAGCGCGGCGGCGGCGCAGGCGACATAGCCGTCAAGCACCACGGGAATGCGGTTGAGACGGGCGGCGGCGATGGCGCCCATCATCGCCGCGATCTCCCGGCCGCCGAGCCGGCGCAGAATTTCCAGAGGATCGGCGAGATGCGGCGCATGCAGCGTCAGCGCGGCGTCGATCGCGGCGTTCTTGCGCGAAAGTCCGGCGTCGTCGACGCCCGTGCCGCGTCCTGTCCAGCGCGACGCCGGCCCGCCATAAAGCGCGGCATAGATCGCCGCCGCGCTCGTCGTATTGCCGATGCCCATCTCGCCAGGGGCGAGGAGATCGATATCGCCCTGGATCGCCTCCATCCCATAGGCGAAGGTCGCCGCCGCCTCGCGCTCGTCCATGGCCGGCGCCACAGTAAAGTCGGCGGTCGGCCGTTCGAGCGCCAGCTCATAGACCTTCAGGCCGACGCCATAGGACTTGCAGATCTGATTGATCGCCGCGCCGCCAGCGAGAAAATTCGCCACCATCTGCTGCGTGACGCTCGCCGGGAAAGCCGAAACGCCCTGCGCCACGACGCCGTGATTGGCGGCGAAAACCGCGACGAGCGGGCGCTCGATCGCGGGCTCCGCTCTGCCCTGCCAGGCTGCGAGCCATTCGACGATCTCTTCGAGACGACCGAGCGCGCCGGGCGGCTTGGTGAGCCGGCAGTCGCGCGCGCGGACCGCCGCCGCGGCTTGCAGATCGGGGCCGGGCAGAGCCGCCAATAGGATACGGATTTCTTCGAAGGGATGAACGGCGTGAGACATGCCGCCGGCTTTACCGGGTCGCGGCGACATTGGCGAGCGCTCGCGTCATTCTGGCGCAGCCAAGCCATTTAGCCGTTTGCGAGCGAAGCGAAGCAATCCAGATATCGCGTCTCCTGGATTGCTTCGTCGGCTTCGCCTCCTCGCAATGGCGCTATGCGGGTCGCAACGACGCCTGGCTCCGCATCGACTCGAAAGCGGCGAGCGCGCGCTCGCGGGCTTCGTCGTGATCGACGATCGGATGGGGATAGGTGACGCCCAACTGAACGCCGCCGGCGCGCAAGACGTCCTCTGGCGCCGCCCACGGACGATGGATGTAGCGGACGTCGAGCGCCGCGAGCTCCGGCACGTAACGGCGCACATAAGCGCCGTCCGGATCGAACTTTTCACCCTGAAGCGCGGGATTGAAGATGCGGAAGTATGGCGTGGCGTCCGCCCCGCAGCCCGCCACCCACTGCCAATTGGCGCTGTTGTTGGCGAGATCGGCGTCGACCAGCGTGTCCCAGAACCAGCGCTCTCCCTTCCGCCAGTCGATGAGCAGGTGCTTGATCAGGAAACTCGCCGAAACCAGACGCGCGCGATTGTGCATCCAGCCCGTGATCCACAATTCCCGCATCGCCGCGTCGACGAGCGGATAGCCGGTCTGACCGTTCCGCCAAGCGTCGAGCGACGTCTCGTCGTCCCGATAGGGAAAACGCTCGAAGGTCCTGTCCAAAGGGCGGTCCGGCAGGTCCCAGTTGGAGATCAGCAAGTGATGGCAGAACTCCCGCCAGCCGAGTTCCCTCAGATAGGCTTCGCCGCCGATGCTTTGAGGCTCGCTGATCGCGTGCCAGACTTCGCGCGGCGACAATTCGCCAAAGTGCAGATGCGGAGAAAGCCTGGAGACACCGACTCGGCCCATGAAGTCGCGTTCAACCTTGTAGTCGCCGACATGGTGGCGCGCGAAGTCTGCAAGCTCGGCGCGCGCCGCCGTCTCGCCGACGAGCCAGACCTTGCGCATGCCGATCGCCCAATCGGGGTTCTGGGGCAGCAACCGCCACGCGTCGAGATCGTCGCTGTCGGGCGGAAGCGGCGCGGCGTGCAGGATTTCGGGCGCCGGAAGGGGCCGTTCCGGCGGCGGCGCGGCGAGGCAGGCCCGCCAAAAAGGCGTGAACATCCGGAAGTTCTCGCCCAGTTTGGGGCGAAGCTTTTCCGGCTCGAAGAGCACAGACTCTTGGAAACAATGAGTTTCTACAGCATCATCGCGCAGCTGCGCCTCAAGTTCAGCATCTCGCCGGACCGCCCAAGGCTCGTAGAGCTTGTTCCAGAAGACGGCGTCGGCGCCGGTTTCGGCGATGATCTGCTCAAAGACGTAGGGAGCGCGCCCGCGGCGCAGGGTCAACGACACGCCCCTGCCGGCGAGGCTCTGCGACAGCGCCCTGAGAGAGTGGTGCAGCCACCAACGCGCCGCGGCGCCAGTGCGCCATTCTCCGGGACTTTCATCGTCCAGGATGTAAAGGGCGACGAGCGGCGCTCCCGACCGTGCGGCCGCCAAAAGCGCCGGATTGTCAGAGATGCGCAAATCATTGCGAAACCAGACGATCGCCGGCGCATTCATATCGCGAGAACCCCGATTGACGTTCCGAAAGGTCACGCCCGATCACTCCGCTACGACGAAGGATCGGGACTAAGTCGTAACCTCGCCGGCGGCCAAGGGTTCCCCCGTCCGCGCTTTCACGACGTCAATACAGTCGCGCCAGCCGCCTAATGGAGGCGTTTGGCGTGCTTGATGCCATAAAAGAGGTAGATGGCGACGCCGATGACCGTCCAGATCAGCAGCCGCAGCCAAGTGTCGAGCGGAAGCGCGACCATCAAAGCGAAACAGGACAAAATGCCTGCGACCGGCAACCATGGGATCCCGGGCGCGCGGAACGGGCGGCGGAGTTCCGGATGCATTCGACGCAGGCGCAGCAACGACAAGCAGACGAGCGCGAAAGCCGCCAGCGTCCCGATGCTCACCATTTCGCCGAGAATATCGAGCGGCAACAGACCCGCCGCGAGCGCCACGACCACGCCGACGAGAATCTGGCTTACGGCGGGCGTGCGCCATGCCGGGTGAAGCCTCGCAAAGATCGGGGGCAGCAGACCGTCATGCGCCATGGCGAAAAAGATGCGCGTCTGCCCATAGAGCAGCACCAGAATCGCGGTCGTCAGTCCGGCCAGCGCGCCGAGCTTCACCGCCCAGGCGAGCCACGAGACGCCGGTGCGATCCATGACCAGCGCCATCGGGTCCGGAACGCCCAGCTCCTTGTAGTTGACGACGCCGGTCGCCACCGCCGCCACGGCCACGTAGAGTATCGTACAGATGATGAGCGAGCCGATGATGCCGATCGGCACGTCCCGCTGTGGATTATGCGCTTCCTGCGCCGCGGTCGAGACGGAGTCGAATCCGATGTAGGCGAAGAACACCACCGAAGCGCCGCGCACGACGCCGCTCCAGCCGTAAGTTCCGAACTCGCCGGTATTGTCGGGAATGAGCGGCGACCAGTTGGCGTGATCAATATGCGCGGCGCCAAACACGATCACCATCAGCACGACAGTGACCTTGATGGCGACGATGACGTTATTGAACTGCGTCGACTCGGACGTGCCGCGCACGAGCAGCGCGGTGAGCAGCAGCACGATTCCGGCGGCGGGAACATTGAACAACCCATGCACGGCGTCGGGCGGCGCCCCTTGCGCGGTCGGATCGGCAAAAAAGGCCGTCGTCAGTTGCGGCGGCACATGTATGCCGAGCCCTTGCATGACGCGATTGAAATAGCCGGCCCAGCCGACCGCGACCGTGGCCGCGCCGGCGGCATATTCGAGCACCAGATTCCAGCCGATGATCCAGGCGAAAATCTCGCCGAGCGTCACATACGTATAAGTATAGGTGCTCCCGGAGACGGGAATGAGCGACGCAAGCTCCGCGTAGCAGAGCGCGACGAAGGCGCAGGCGAGCCCCGACAGCATGAAGGAGATCATGACGCCGGGCCCGGCGTAATTGGCCGCCGCCGTGCCGGTCAGCACGAAAATGCCGGCGCCGATGATTCCGCCGACGCCAAGCGACATCAACGACGCCCAGCCCATCGCGCGCTTGAGGCCGTCTCCTCCGGCGTCGTGATCGGCGATGATCTTGTGGACGGACTTGCGGTTCAGATAGCTCTTGCTGGCGCCTTGGAACAAGCGTCACCCCTTCGAATTCGCGACGTGGCAAGCGCGCCGCGCCTTCGGCGGCGCCGATTATCATTGCGACGCCAAAACATACAAGCGGAAAGACCGCCGGAAACGGCGCGCGACCGCGGCGCGCGTCAATTGGCGTTCCAGATCCACGACTTCGCGTCATCGAGCACCGCGGCGCGGTCCCTCCGGCTTGCCTTGCAGCTGCCTTTGCTATAGCAAAACGTGAGCGCGGCGTTGCCGCGCTGTTTACGGGTCGAGCTCGAGAATGAGGCCATGAGCAAGAAGCCCATCAATTATCTGCACTTGTCGACGCTCGTCGCCGTGGCGGTCTTGGTCGGCACCGAGCTTGTCGGCGCGTCCTGGGCCGCGGGCTGGGCGCTGGGCGGCCTTTTTCAGCTTGATCCGCTCATCAGCCGCTCGCTCGAAGTTATATTCTCCCTCGCGGGGCTGATCGGACTCTATTTCTTCATGCGGACCGCGATCCGCAATGAGCCGATTCGCGGCTAATTAAGGTCCTGCGCCTTAATGTCTCGCGCCCCCCGACAGGCTCGCGGCGGCGGCAGACCCAAACGCGCATCCGCCAAACTTCGCAACAAGGACGCCGAGATGGTCGAGAAGCAGGATCGTCGCTCGTTTATCAAGGCGGCGGCGGCGACGAGCGCCTTGGGCGCCGTAAGCGCGCCCCGCAGCGCGGCGGCGACGAGCGTCTCCAATCTTCGGCTCGGCGAAGCGCGGCCATTCTCCTTCGAGACGCTCAAGCAGACGGCGCAGCGCCTCGTCAAACAGCCTTACCGCAAGCCGAATATCCCTGCCCCCGAGATCACCTCGCAGATCGACTACGAGAAGTGGGGACAGATCACCTACAACACCGATCACGCGCTTTTCGCCGACACTAAGGACCGCTTCCCCGTCGAGTTCTTCCACCTTGGGATGTTCTTCAAGAAGGCCGTGCGCATGAATGTCGTTGAAAACGGCGAGGCGCGCGAGGTTCTTTACGATACGAGCTACTTCAATATGCCGGCGGATTCGATCGCGCGCCAACTGCCGCCCGGCGCCGGCTTCGCGGGATTTCGCATTCAGGAGGCCAAGGACGGCGCGCTCGACTGGAAGAAGAACGACTGGGTGGCGTTTCTGGGCGCGTCATATTTCCGCGCGATCGGCGAATTACGCCAATATGGCATGTCGGCGCGCGGCGTCGCGCTCGACACCTGGCAGGCAGGATCGAACGAAGAATTTCCTGATTTCACTGAAATTTACATCGGCCCGGAGACCGCCGACGGCGTCGTCCTGCATGCGCTGCTCGAAGGGCCGTCGATCGTGGGCGCCTATCGCTTCCTGATGACGCGCGGCAAGGGCGTCGTCATGGACATCGACTGCGCGCTGTATCTGCGCGGCGCCTTCACGCGCTTTGGCGTCGCGCCGCTCACCTCGATGTTCTGGTTCTCGGAGACCGCAAAGCCGACGGCCATCGATTGGCGGCCGGAAGTGCATGATTCCGATGGGTTGAGCATGTGGACCGGCGCAGGCGAGCGCTTGTGGCGGCCGTTGAACAATCCGAACCGGGTCATGGCGTCGGCGTTTGGCGACGTCAATCCCAAGGGCTTCGGCCTGATGCAGCGTGATCGCAATTACGATCACTATCTCGACAATGTTTTCTATGATCGCCGTCCGAGCGTGTGGATCGAACCCAAGGGCGATTGGGGCAAGGGCGCGATTCAACTCATCGAAATCCCGACGGACGACGAGATCCACGACAACATCGTGGTCATCTGGGCGCCCGAGAAGCCCGCCGTTCCCGGCGCCTCCTTCGAATATTCCTATCGGCTGCATTGGCTTGCGGACGAGCCCTATCCGACCAAGCTCGCGCGCTGCGTCGCAACGAGGCTCGGCAACGGCGGCCAGCCCGGCAAGCCGCGGCCCAAGGGCGTCCGGAAGTTCATGGTGGAGTTTCTGGGCGAGCCCCTCGCCAAGCTCCCCTTCGGCGTGAAGCCCGAACCGGTATTATGGGCTTCGCGCGGAACATTCTCCTACGTGTTCACCGAAGCGGTTTTTGACAATGTGCCAGGCCATTGGCGGGCGCAGTTCGACCTCACCGTCGAAGGCTCTGAGCCTGTGGAGATGCGCCTGTTCCTTAAAAACGGCGATGACGTGCTTTCGGAAAATTGGCTGTATCAGTATCACCCTTTGTAACGTCGAGTTATTTTCTTCGGAGACAATTATGGACAATCATAGCGCCATGAGCCGCTACTTTTTAGATGTCTTATACAGAGAATATTTTTACCTGAAGAACCACGACGAACCAAAGAAGAGCTGGCTCATAGATTTTTTTTCGAAGCGTATGCTCGAGCTCTATTGGTCGATAACCAGATTTATTGGATTGGGTTTTTTGCATGATGGCCGACGGCAAGCGACGCACCGCGTCGATCAGCTCCTTCGCCAACGCCCGTCCCTCCCAGGCAGCTCCCGCATTCAGGCTTCAGACTGTGGGAGGATATTGATCGATGTCGCGTCTACCCATTTGTCGGGGAAAGAGACTGGGATCCAGCGGGTCGTGAAGGAAATTGCTTTCGCTGGCGCTGAAATGTGCGCGGCTCTCCCGGTCCTTCGTATTAAGGACAGGTTTTATCCATATTTCAGGAACGCGATCTCCTCGGATTCTGTTGAATTGGCGCCCGGCGACATCTTGCTGCTTTTGGATGCGCCAGCGGCGGATTTGGAGAGCTATTCTGCGGCGATGAAAGCCGTCAAAAGACTAGGCGGCCAAAACGTCGTCTGCATATATGATCTGCTACCGAAAACGATACCATGGTCGTTCAGTCCCGAGCAGCTGCAGCATTATGAAGGCTGGTTCAGCGCAATCGTTTGCGAGTCCGACGCAGCGGTTTGCATCTCCGAATCCGTAGCGCATGAACTGAAGGCGCGCTTGACGGGCTTGCCGCAGCCCGTGCGAATGCCGGTCGGTTGGTTCCAGCTCGGAGGCAATTTCCGCTATAGCAAAACATTGCCCGTAGGAGCTGACGTTACCGCGATCACGCGAACACCATCTCCGTTTTTCTTAAGCGTCGGAACGCTCGAGCCGCGCAAAGGGTACCATGTTTCACTGGATGCGATGGAGGAGTTGTGGAAACGCGGGATCGACGTTCATTTCGTCATCGTGGGCCGTTACGGCTGGATGAGCGAGGTATTGCAGCGAAGAATTCTTGAACACGAGGAGCATAGAAAGCGTTTGCACTGGTTGCAGAATGCAAATGACGCAGAACTGCACCATTTGTACAGTTCGGCGCATGCGCTGGTCTTTGCTTCGCTCGCAGAAGGATTCGGCCTCCCTATTATCGAGGCTGCAAATGACGGGCTGCCGGTGATTGCGTCCGACATACCCATTTTTCGAGAAGTGGGCGGCGAAAATATCTCCTATTTCAGAGCCTTAGATAGCTCAGATCTCGCTCGCAAATTGCTGGAGGCCGTGACGAAGGAGAGACAATCCCAAAAAATCGACGTTCCCGATTGGAAGCAGTCGACTCAGCAGCTTCTGGATATGATCCGAACACAATCGTATCAGTTGAAATAGGTTCATACGCTTCATTCGGATTCGGCAAGCGCGGCGTTCCGATTCTAGGAAGCAGCCGAATGGAGATCATTCCGTATCAGTCGTAGTAGCGCCTCGGACGATTGTTTCCATGATAACACCGGCAGTGGTCTTCCGCGTCTTCCTGATGCAAGCGACTCGACAATCCGCGTCCCCAATGAATCGGCGTCGAGCATATTAAAATAGGTGATCGACTCGCCTCCCACTTCATGGAAAATTTCAATGTCGCTTGCAATGACCGGCGCGCCGGCGCGCGCCGCCTCTATTAGGGGCAAGCCAAAACCTTCAGCATAGGATGCGCAGATGACGGCATGAGCCTTTCGATAAAGGCAACCCAGTTCCGCGTCGCTCGCATCGCTGAACCAAAACAACCGGCGGCCATGCTCAACATGCTCGCACAAGCGCCGCTCGAGAGCCGCTGTGTTCCATCCACGTCGGCCGACGATCACAAACGCCACGTCGATCCCCTGCGCCCACAGACGCTCAAACGCCGTAAGGGAGAGAGCCTGACCTTTATTTGGCGCGAGCGTTCCGACGCTCAGAAAAAACATACGAGAACTGTCACAGATCATTCGAACGCGCGCTGTGGGATCTGTTTTTTCCTCTTCAGTAAAATCCGCTCCGAGCTTCCATACTCCGACCTTCTGTCCCTGCTTTCGCGCGAGACCGCGTTCCTCGCAATGCTGCTCAAACTCCTGCGCGACGCTGCTCGAAATTGCTGCGACGGAATCGCATGACAGAATGATCTCCTCGAACCATTCGCTGAAGCCGCTCCGCAGCCTCGCAGGAAAGCCCGCCGCGTAAAGAATCGGAAAAAGATCGTAGAGACAGGCGACGTTGCGACCGCCGCTGGCCCAGACAAAGTCAATGATCGATCGATATTCTGAGACGTAAATCCAGCCAGCATCGAGTAGAAGAAAGGTATCCCCGCTTCGAATATCGATAGCTAGAGGCTCACTGGCGCCCGCGGCATGGCAACAAAGGCGGCCGTCGATAATCGTCACGGGAAAGCCCTGGCCCGACGCGATCGCCGCTTTCGCGACTTCCCGAACGACACGTTGAATGCCAGTGCCGACGTCGCTGCGGTATGTTGGCGTTACGTCGATTAGCAAGCGTCCGCAGTCCGCGTTGCTGACTATGTCCTGATCGACCAACATCCACGACGGCGGCGCCTTTTGTCTTTCCCCACCCCATCCAATAAATTTCCAGCCCCGCCGCAAAAGCCTAGATATCGTCCAATATAGTTCACGCATCCGATCGTAAACTGCCTTGAAGCGCGCGTCGACGCTTTGGCGATCTCGTTCACAGACCTCCTCATAGAGCTGCCCAAGGAGGTAAGAACGTATGGCTTCTTTCACTGCCCTACCTCCACGGCCGAGTTCTTGGAAGTTAGGAGTCGCACAGCTTCGGCGTCGATTTGATAGGCGTTGTTCCGCAACATCCCAGCCAAGGCGTCAGCCGAAGCCTGCCAACTGACGATGGAAATCCGGTGAGGCGCCTTCTTTGCGGCCAGTTCCGCTCGCACATGCGTTGCAAGCGAATGGGAATCGAGCAGGTCGAAATAGACATGGCCCTCGCCGCCAATTTCACGCAGCACTGGAATGTCGCTCGCGATGGCGCGCGTCCCATAATATGCAGCTTCCGCCAGCGGCATGCCAAACCCCTCGGCAAAAGAGGGAAAAATCAGCGCCCGCGCAAGTGGATAAAGATATACAAGATCGACGTCGCTGGCGTTATCAAGCCAAAAGAGCTTCCGGTTGAATTCCGCGTGTTCGCGGATGCGGCGTTGTAACGCGCGTGTGTTCCAGCCACAGCGGCCAGCGATCACATAACGCACATCACACCCTTCCGCCCAAAGCGTTTCGAACGCATCCAGAGCGATGGAATATGCCTTTCGCGGCTCGAGCGTGCCGACGCTCATGAAGAACGGCGTCGGCGCTGAAGCGATGCGCTCAGCGGCTCTTGAGGGCGCTATCTCAGCGCCCGCGCGAAAGTCCGCGCCAAGCGGCCACCAGCCGATCCGCATGTTGGCAGGGGGCGCAAGATGCTCCTCACGTATATATGCCACAAGATCCAGCGCCACGCTGTGCGAGATGCAGACGATCGCATCGCAGCGCATCAGAACATCGTTAAACCAGGGAACAAAGGGAGCGCTATTTTTCGGCGCCGTAGCGGCCGGGTAACGTAAGGGAATAAGGTCATAGAGGCAGCCGACGACTTCGGCGCCAGCATCATGCGCTGCGCTCAAGAGCGGCGGATATTCCTCGACGAAGCCCCATCCTGAATCGAGCAAGAGCAGTCTGTCGCCCGATTGCAGTTCAACCGCGTCGGGCAAATTGTCATGCTTGAAATGGCCGTAGAGCCGGCCGTCTTCAAGATAGACCGGAAGCGCTTCGCCGCTTTCAACGCAGGCGCGCGCGATTTCGCGCACGACGCGCTGGACGCCCGTATGGCCGCGAAAGCGATGCGTCGCCGTCATATCGATGAGCAGACGATTGCGCGCCGCCGGCGCCGGGACGTCGCCTTCAAGCCGCGTGCGCAGCGCCTGCGCTTTGACCGCATCCGGCTTGCGCCAGCGCCCGTCATGCAGGCGGCCAAGACCAAAGAGGCGCGAGAGCGTCCAATAGAACTCTAGCGCCTTCCCGTAAATGAAACCCGTGCGCGGATCGACGTCATACTGCTCGATATCGCTCAACTCGCGATGCATTTCTTCCAGCAGATAAGCTTCGATCTTTTCCTTCATTCCCGCTCTCCACACGTAGCTCGCGCCGCCAGCCGTTCGTACGGCGGCGTGTCGGCCGTAACAAGGCCCCGCGCCAATGATGCTGGCTCGCTTCAGAGCGCTGACTGACCTTACGTTCAAGTGGGCTCTGGCGCAGGTTCGCCTGATAAAGACGGTCGCTCGTGGAAGAATTTGACAGCCGTGGGCGGATTGACTCGAGCTAAAGCGTTCGGCCGACGGCCACTCTGCTGGAAGGCGTCGGAAAAATCACGATATTTCCGCCCTGCCCCGATGCGGCGATCACCGCCGCCGCCGCAATCTCCGCCGACGCTTCGCTGACACAGCGCTGGAAAAATGAATGGGCGGCGCCTTCGTAATTCATGCTCAGCAAATCATGGGCGCATTGTTCCGCACGCACGAGCGAGACTTCCGCCAATGGCGGCACGGGATCAGCGCTCGACAATTTGGAGAATGCGTTCAACTCGCTTTCAAGCGCTCGGCGCGCAAAATCCGGCAGCGCCGCGAGCACTTGGCGCTCGAAATGGGTGCGAAGCTTATTCGCGGCGTCTTCAAAGAATGCGCACGCTCGGCTGTCCGTCAAAAGCTTAGCATTATTCGCATTCATCCTACACCCTTCCCGAAGCGCAAAGTCTAGGCTTTATGACGCAAGCAAGACGGAAGCCTTATTGCTCAGGCGTCTACCTCAAATACATAATTACGGCAAACAAAAGGAGACGCTAAAATCATCGAGCCAGCCGGCGCTTAGGCGCGGCGATCGGGCGTGGCGCGCGTGTGGCTACAAGCAACGCCTGCGCCGCTTACGCGAAAACCGATGCCGACCGCTCAGGAGATTAGATTTTCGGTTGCGCCGATGAGGGATTGGAGAGAGCAACTTTAGATTTCAAATCGTTGAATCGCCGCATGTGCAGTTCGTGCGCACTGACTGTTCACTCTTTCTTCTCCATGACAACCTGCGCAAATGGCGTCCGGTCGTATGAAAGAATTTTCGCTTATCCAAGCGACGTGTTGGTCGGGAATCCGGGTTTGCTCGTTCAGCCCCCTGAGCGCGTGATCGAGAACGGGAAGGCAGGCCCCCCCGGTCGATCAATCCTGAAACGGATTGTGCACGAGGATCGTGTCGTCGCGTTCGGGACTCGTCGAGAGTAGAGCGACCGGCGCCTCGATCAGTTCCTCCACCCGGCGGACATATTTGATCGCCTGCGCCGGCAGATGCGCCCAGGAGCGCGCGCCGCTCGTCGATTCCTTCCAGCCGGGGAAGCTCTCATAGACCGGCTGCACGCGCGCCTGCGCAGCCTGCGAGGCCGGCAAGCGCTCGATGCGCTTGTCGTCGAGCATGTAATGCGTGCAGATTTTGATCTCATCGAAACCATCGAGAATATCGAGCTTCGTCAACGCGACGCCGTTGATGCCCGACGTCTTCACCGCCTGGCGCGTCAGCACCGCGTCGAACCAGCCGCACCGGCGCCGCCGTCCGGTGTTGGTGCCGAATTCGCGGCCGCGATCGCCGATCAACTGGCCGATCTCGTCATGGAGCTCGGTCGGAAACGGGCCGCCGCCGACGCGGGTCGTATAGGCCTTGGCGATGCCGAGCACATAGCCGATGGCGCCGGGCCCGAGCCCCGAGCCGCTCGCCGCCGACGCGGCGACGGTGTTGGACGACGTCACGTAAGGATAGGTGCCGTGATCGACGTCGAGCAGCACGCCCTGCGCGCCCTCGAAGAGGATGCGCTTGCCGGCGCGGCGATTGTCTTCGAGCAGCTCCCACACCGCATCCATGAACGGCAGGATGCGCGGCGCGGCGGACAGCAGCTCCTCGCGCAAGGCGCCAGGGTCGACTTGGGGCAGGCCCAGGCCGCGCCGCAGCGGATCGTGATGCGCGAGCACGCGCGCGATCTTGTCGTCGAGCAGATCGGGCTCGGCGAGATCCATGAGGCGAATCGAGCGGCGCCCGACCTTGTCCTCATAGGCGGGTCCGATGCCGCGCTTGGTCGTGCCGATCTTGACGGCGTTTCCGGCGGCCTCCTCACGATGTGCGTCGAGTTCGCGATGCAGCGAGAGGATCAGCGGCGCGTTTTCCGCGATCTTGAGATTCATCGGCGAAATGTCGACGCCCTGCTCGCGCAGCCGGTCGATCTCGCCGATGAGGAAATGCGGGTCGACGACGACGCCATTGCCGATGACGGAAAGCTTGCCGGGCCGCACGATGCCCGAGGGCAGCAGCGCGAGCTTATAGGTCACGCCGTCGATGACGAGCGTGTGCCCGGCGTTATGACCGCCCTGGAAGCGCACGACGACGTCGGCCTCCAGCGACAGCCAGTCGACGATTTTGCCCTTGCCCTCGTCGCCCCACTGGGCGCCGACCACCGCCACATTCGCCATGGCCGTATCTCGATCTCCAAATAGAAAAAGCCCCGCGCGGTAACGCCGGGGCTCGTTACCGCCGGGGTTTAGCGCATGCCGTCCGGACGGTAAAGGCCGCCGGCGGCCCGACATCAGGAACTTCAGCCGGCCTTTTCGGTTGGAAATGAACAAGGGGAGGTAGAATGCATGCCGACCACGGTCGCTCGCGTCGCACAAAACACCGATGAGGACATCAATCGCGCCATTCGCAAGGAAACGCAGGCGCGGCTGTCGTACTTCGCCAAACACCCGGAGAAAATCGACGAGCGTCTGGAGGAGCTGGACCGGGAGTGGGACATCGAGCGCGCGCTCGAGGCCAACGCCTCCTCAGTGGCGCTCGTCGGACTTGCGCTCGGCTTGACGTCGGACCGTCGCTGGCTGGCGCTGCCGGTTCTGGTCAGCGGCTTTCTGCTCCAGCACGCGCTGCAGGGCTGGTGCCCGCCTTTGCCTCTTTTGCGTCGGTTGGGCCTGCGAACGGCGGAGGAGATAGGCCAGGAACGCAACGCGCTCAAGGCGCTGCGCGGCGACTTCGACAAGGTGAAGAAGGCGGGCAACAGGGTGCAAGAGGCGGCGCGCGCCGCCGGGCTTGGCTGCGAGATGCACGGACGCACCGTGCATTAAAGTTCAGCGTAGACGTCGGGATATTGGCGAGATTCGCAGCGCTAGCGAAACAGCCGGAACGCGAGCGACGCAAACGCGCATGTATCAAGAGATACACTCATTTTAACTTGCGGCGAATATTGCGATGCTGTTAGCCTGACCGGCGACGCGCCAAAAGTGTTGCTCGTCGGTATTGAGCGATATTCAGACATTTCAATTAGTGGGGTTTTAAAATGAAAAAGCCCGTCTCGATTTCCATGAGCAAGTTCACCGAGTCCGTTCAAGCCGCCGTAAAGGCCGCGACCGCAAAACATCCCAAATTCAAATTGGAAGTTCCAAGCGCCGTTTCGGTGTCATATCTGATTCGCGGCATTCCAGTCCCGGAGTCTGTCGCTTCGCAAGTCACGCTTAGTGAGACGCAGGCGCTCGCCAGCGACATCGCAAGCCATCTGGGAGCATTCGCAGGCGAACAGGGCGGCGCGGTCTATTCGATTGGTCGCCATATTATTATCGGCATCCCTGTTCCTCCGGAAATTCTACAGTTCGAGCAAAAATAGCTGGGTCTTAGGCCATGTCGAAACTCTGTCCGAGCGCACAGCCAGGCATGGATCGAGCGATGGTCTTGGGCGTCGTTCAGCAGGACGGGCCTAGTCCTGTCGTCCAATATTTGAATGAGCAGCTCCCCGCGACGCCCGAGATCCTCGCAATGTCCGCGCCCTTAAAGCCGACCGAAGTGTTTCGGCTCGCGGCGACTTGCGCTGAGCATAAATGTCCGCACTTCGACGGCGCGGATTGCCAGTTGGCGGCGCGAGTCGTGAAAATGCTGCCCGCTGCAGTCGACAGTTTGCCGCCATGCGCGATCCGAAAGGGGTGCCGCTGGCACTTCCAGGAAGGCGAAGCAGCTTGCAGACGGTGTCCGGAGATCACCACTGTGAGCTACGACTTGTCGCAACAAACACGGGACGTTTCGGGACTGCCAATTATGGAGGACCCCCTAAGCTAGCCGCTTCGAGGCCGCCTCATCCCCGATGATACGGATGGCCGGACAGAATCGTCATCGCCCGATAAATCTGCTCCGCCGCGAGAATGCGCGCCAGCTGATGCGGCAACGTCATCGCGCCGAAGGAGAAAACGGCGGTCGCGCGCGCGCGCACGCTCTCGTCGAGGCCTTCGGCGCCGCCGATCGCAAACCACAGCGCCTTGCAGCCCCTGTCGCGTTCGGAGGCGATGAATTGCGCGAAGGCTGCGCTGGTCTCTGCCTTGCCCCGTTCATCAAACGCCGCAAGCCGTGATTCGGCGGGCAGCGCCGCAAGCAGTCCCATCGCTTCGCGCGACGCCCGCTCGGCGCTGGAGGCGGCCTTGCTCTCGTCGATTTCCTTGAGGTCGAGACCTTCGAGGCCCAGCCGCCGCAGGACGCGGATGCGCTCGGCATAGCGCGCGAAAAGCTCTCGCTCGGGACCCGCCTTCAGGCGGCCGACGCAGATCAGTCCCAGTTTCATTCGACGCCAGGCGAGACGAGAAGCGAGATGGACAAGCAATCCCAAGGGCGCTTGCGTCCGCTCCCGTCAGACCAGGCGAATCTCCAGCGGTCGGTCGCCGCCCCACATCTTTTCAAGATTGTAGAACTGGCGCACCTCTGGCCGGAAGATGTGGACGATGACGTCGCCGGCGTCGATCAGCACCCAGTCACACTGGGACAGGCCTTCGACGCGCGGCGCGATGACGCCCGCGGCCTTGAGGGCCTTGATCGCCTTGTCGGCGATGGCGCCGACATGCACGGTCGAACGGCCCGTCGCGATGACCATGTCATCGGCGAGCGCCGTTTTTCCGCGTAGATCGATGGAGACGATGTCCTCGGCCTTGGTTTCGTCCAGGCTGGCGAGAACCTTTTGCACGATTGAGCCGGCCAATGGGGCACTTGCGCCAATTTCCGGTCGGAGCCGGCCACGAGCCGCCCCCGGATGAACACCTGTCGACAGCGTTGCAACCCTCATGCTTCGCGGCCCCACGCCCGTAAGAGAGCCGGCCGCCGCACAAGGATGGGGCTCTTACCGAAAAATTGCAATAGAAACTGGGGGGTTGTCGGGAAGGGCTAAGAAAAAAGCCCGGCTCAAGCGCCGGGCTTTGGAAGGCGGTTCGGGCTAATCGAGAGGCGGGAGGAACCTCAAAGCCGGAACATGGAAAGCATAATCGATTTGCGCCAAAAGCGTAGGACGAAATTGTCGACTCGCCAGTCGGCGGCGCGAAAAGCGGGGAAAAACTGCCGAACGCGTGCCGCGAGAGGCGCGCGGACGGCGCCCGATTCGGCTAAGTAAACAAAGCGTTGCGAAGCGCATCAGTCGGCCTAGTGCTTAAATTGCAACACAAGTCAAGTTTGTCGCCGGAGCCCTGCTTTCGCCGGTCCCTTTATGGCGAAATCATGGAATTAGAACCATGGAGCCGCTGGTGGCGCGTGATTCGAGCGCGGCGTGCACCTTGGCGGCGTCGGCGAGCGGATACCGCGCGGGCTCGGCAAGAGTCACGAACCCCCGCTTCACCGCATGGACGAAATCGTCCATCATCTCCTCATAGTCGCGCCGGCGGGCGATATGGGTGAAAAGTGAGGGACGGGTCGCATAGAGCGATCCTTTCAGCGCCAGAAGGCCGAGATCGAAAGCCGCGATCGGACCGGAGGCTGAGCCAAAACTAACGAACATGCCGAATGGCTTCAGGCAATCGAGCGAAGCCGGGAACGTCGCGCGCCCGACGCCGTCATAGACGACATCGCACAGCTTGCCCTTGGTGATGTCGCGCACGCGCTCGACGAAGTTCTCCTCGCGATAAAGAATCGTGCGCCGCGCGCCGGCCTCCTCCGCGATCTTCGCCTTTTCTGGAGAGCCAACGGTGGCGATGACCTTCGCCCCGAGCGCGTTCGCCCATTGGCAGAGGATCTGCCCAACGCCGCCGGCGCCGGCATGGACGAGAACACGATGACCTTTCTCCACCTTGAACGTCCTGCGCAGCAGATATTGCGCCGTCAGCCCTTTCAGCATCATCACCGCGCCCTGCTCATAGCTGAAGGATTTCGGCAGGTGGACCACTGAGCCGGCGGCGATGTTGCGCGCCTCCGAATAGCCGCCAAGCGCGCCGACGTAAGCGACCCGATCCCCGACCTTGAAGTTCTTCACATTCTCGCCGACGGCGATCACCTCGCCGGCGCCTTCATGTCCGGGGATAAACGGATAGTCCGCCGGATAAGCGCCGGTACGGCGGTAGACGTCTATGAAATTGACGCCGATGGCAGCGTGGCGGATCTGCACGTCGTCGGCGGTCGGCGCCGGCAGATCGACGTCTTCCATGACGAGCGCATCCGGCCCGCCGGGTTGATGCACGCGAATCGCCTTAACCATCATCCTCCCCTTTCACAATCGCTCCGCCCTCGCGAAAAAGCGGCAAAGCGAGAAAATAGCACCCCGTCACGACCAGAGCCGCCTTTACGGTGAAGGAGGCCGCCGCAAGATTCTGTGCGACCGCCGCGATCGCCGCCGCGCCCCAGACGCCGGTGACGACGAGCGTTACCAGTCGTAGCCGCTTAACGCGCAGCGGATGAACAAAGGCGACCGGAAGGAACATGAACGCCGCCGTCACGAGAACCAGCGTGAGACTCGCGGCGGCCGGCGGCCGCAGCACGAGAAGATAGAAGACCACGATGTTCCACAGCGACGGAAAGCCGCGAAACCAGTAGTCCGCCGTTTTCATTCGCCGATCTGCGAAATAGAGCGCCGAACAGGCGCAGACCGCGGCGCAAACGGGCGCGGCGAACGCCGGGTCCAGGAGCCCAGAGCGCCATAGCGCCACAAGCGGCGTGACCACATAGTTGAGAAAGTCGACGACGAGGTCGAGCGCGACGCCGTCGATGAAGGGCGCCGTTTCAGTCACTTTGAAATGCCGCGCCAGCGTTCCGTCGACGGCGTCCACGACGAGCGCCGCGCCGAGCCAGGCGAACATCGCCGCAAAGCGGCTGTCCACCGCGAGGAACAGCGCGATCAGGCCGAGCGCCGCGCCGCTCGCCGTGAAGAGGTGGACAGAAAGGCCGATGAGGCGAGAAGACGTCACGAGGCGCGGAGACCGGAGAAGCGGGGACGTGAGCCTATCACCGCGCTCGCGCCGAGCCAAAGCCGTCCTGCTCGCGCTCCGAAGAGTCTCCCGCTATAACAAGCGAAGGAGACGAATGAGATGACAGCGGCGCACGAAAACATCAGGTCGGACATTCTCGTCGCCGGCGCGGGCGCGACCGGGCTCGCGGCGGCTCTGGCCTTCGCGCGCGGGGGTTACAAAACGACGCTCGCCGGGCGCATTCCGCCCCCGCTGCCGGGCCGCACGGTCGCCTTGTTCGAATCATCCGTCCGATTTCTCGATGCGCTCGGCGCCTTGGAGCGGGTCAGAGCGCGCGGCTGCGCCGTCGAAGCGATCCACATGATCGACGACACCGATCAGTTTCTGCCGGTGCCGGAACTCAGCCTGCGGGCGCGCGAAATCGGGCTGCCGGCGCTCGGCGTCAATGTGTCGAACGATGACCTCGTCGCCATTCTGCTGGATCTTTGTCGCGGCCGCTCTGAAATCGCGTTCGTCGACGCCGACATCGCGGATTACGAATTCAACGGCGACGGCGCCGTCGCCATTCTCGCAGACGGACGCCGGCTCCAGGCGGACTTCATCGTTGCGGCGGACGGGCGCAATAGCCGCGCCCGCGCGGTCGCCGGCATCGACGTGAAGGAATGGACCTATCCGCAGATCGCGCTCACCATGATGCTGCGCCACGAGTTCCCGCACGAAAATGTTTCGACGGAATATCACACGCGCTCGGGCCCTTTCACGCTGGTGCCGCTGCCCGCGCGAGAGGATGCGCCGAATCGTTCGAGCCTCGTCTGGCTGATGAGCGTCGCCGACGCGCGGCGGCGCCTCGCCAAGCCCCGCGAAGAACTCGAATATGAAATCGAGGATTTCGCCAAGTCGGAACTGGGCGCGATGCGCATTGAAGGCGATATCGGGCAGTTCCGCATGGGCGGCATGCAGGTGTCGAAGCATGCCACGGGCCGCCTCGCGCTCGTCGGCGAGACCTGTCACATTTTTCCGCCGATCGGCGCGCAAGGACTGAATTTAAGTCTGCGCGACGTCGCCGATCTCGAGGATTGTCTCGCCAGCGTCGATCTCAAGAATCCGCGCGAATTGTCGCGGGCGCTGGCGCGCTACGACCGTCACCGGCGCGCCGACATCGGCTTTAGAACGCATGGCGTCGACCTGCTGAACCGGTCGCTTATCATTCCCTATCTGCCGGTGGATTTGCTGCGCGGCGCAAGCTTCATCGCCATGGCGGCGCTGGGGCCGCTGCGGCGGGCTGTCATTCGCGAGGGCGTGTTGCCGCATCTCGTTCTGCCGCGCCTGATGCGCCGGCCAGCGCACAAGCCCGAAGTCGCCGGCGCTCCGCACGGACGCGCCGGCCTGCGATCTTAGAGGCTGCGCTTGAGCGACGCGTCTAATGCGGCGCTACTTCGCGGCAATCTCGATCTTCTTTTCTTCCTGCTTGGATTCCGGCGTTTTCGGCAGCTTGATTTTCAGCACGCCCTTTTCGAAGTCCGCGGTGATTTTCTCCGCGTCGACTCCTTCGGGAACCCTGAAGGCGCGCCGGAAGGAGCCGTATCGGCGCTCTGAACAGTAATAGCCCTCCTTCTTCTCTTCCTTTTCTTCGCTCTTTTCACCGGAAATCGACAAGACGCCGTTCGAAAGCTTCACATCGACGCTCTTCTCATCGAGCCCCGGCAGTTCGGCGGTGATCTCGTATCCACCGTCCTTCTCGACGAAATCGACTGGCGGCGTCGCCGCCGACATCAGTCGGTCAAACGGCTGGAAATCGGCCAAGCTTCTACGCGACGGAAAGTCGTCAAAGAGCCGATCGAACTGGCGCCGGAAGGATTCGAAAGGATGCCAATCGAAAACGCCGGCCTGCGTGGACTCTCGTGACGCTGGCAGCTTGCTTTGTTCGGCCATGCTGATCTCCCTCTTCACGGACGATCGCCAAGCAACCGAAAATTCAGCAACGATGGCGCTGACGATCGATGTGGAAACGTTAGTGAAGTGGAGCGTCAGAGGTGTGACTTCAACGGGCGTGTTTGCGCCAATTTGTCGCGATCAAGCTCGTCGGAGTCTCCGAGCGACAACAGTCCTGCGTCGCCCCCCGAAGACGCGGTGTTGATCGTCAGCGTCGTCTCATGAAGAAATCGCAGCAGATAATCTGGACCACCGGCCTTGGGGCCGGTGCCGCTCAAGCCGAATCCGCCGAAAGGCTGACTGCCGACAACCGCGCCGATCATGTTGCGATTGACGTAGATATTGCCGGCGGACGCTTGGCGCGACAACGCGCGAATACGCTGTTCGATGCGCGTATGCATGCCGAGCGTGAGGCCATATCCGCTGGCTTCGATGTCCGTGAGAAGTTGCGGCAGGCGCTCCGAACGCCACGTCGCCACATGCAGGACGGGCCCAAAGATCTCTTCCTGCAAATCCTCGACGCGATCGAGTCTGACGATATGCGGCGCGACGAAAGTTCCTGTCGATGGCGCAACGCCGGCGTAAAGAATTCGCCCGGCTGCGCGCTGACGCGAAAGATAGGCGTCGAGTTTGCCCTTCGCCTCGGCGTCGATCGCCGGGCCGACATGCGCGCCGATCTCGCGCGGATCGCCGACCCGCAACTCGCGCGCAGCGCCGATCAACGTCTCGAGGCAGACGGGCGCGATGTCCTCTTGCAGGCACAAGAGCCGCAAGGCTGAGCACCGCTGGCCCGCCGATCGGAAGGCTGACGCCATGACGTCGTCGACGACCTGTTCGATCAGCGCCGTCGAATCGACGATCATCGCATTGATGCCGCCGGTTTCGGCGATGAGCGGCGCAATCGCGCCATCTCGCTCGGCGAGCGTGCGATTGATCCGCAGCGCAACTTCGACCGAGCCAGTAAAAACGACGCCGGCGGTCAGCGGATCGGCGACAAGCGCGGCGCCGATCGCGCCATCGCCCGGCGCAAAATGCAGCACGTCCTTCGGAACGCCGGATTGGCGCAAGAGGTCGATCGCCATGGCGGCGACGAGCGGCGTCTGCTCGGCGGGCTTGGCGACGACGCAATTTCCCGCGACCAGCGCCGCGGCGACCTGACCGATGAAAATCGCGAGCGGGAAATTCCAGGGCGAAATGCAAATGAAGACGCCGCGTCCATGCCGGCGCAGGACATTGGCTTCGCCCGTCGGGCCCGGCAGCGGCATGTCGGCGCAGAGAATTCGCGCCTGACCGGCGTAGTAGCGGCAAAGATCGGCCGCCTCGCGCACCTCGGCGAGCGCATCGTCGAGAGTCTTGCCGCCCTCGCTTTGCAACAAGGCGATCAACGGGCCGCGTCGCGCCTCAATGAGATCGGCCGCGCGTTCGATCATCCGCGCCCGCGCCTCGAATGGAGTCCTGGACCACTCCGGGAAGGCGCGCGCGGCCGTCGCGACCGCAGCATGCGCCGCAGCTTCATCCGCCTCGACCACTTCTCCGACGACGGCGCCGTCGATCGGCGACAGCACCGGGCGCGCCGCAGCTCGCGACTCGACGCTCGGTCGCGCGTCAGGCGGCGGAAAAGGCGCGCGCGTCTCCTCAACCAGCGCCGCAAGCGCGGTCCGATCGCCAAACTCCACGCCTTTCGAATTGGCGCGTTGCGGCAGGTAAATCTCGCTCGGCGGCGGAAGGCGCGGATGGCGCGCGCGATTTGGCGCGCCAAGCGCTTCATATGGGTCTGCGACAAGCGCGCTCTCAGGCGTCTCGGGATCGGCGGCGCGCGCGACGAAAGAGGAATTGGCGCCGTTCTCGATCAAGCGTCGCACGAGATAGGCGAGAAGATCGTGGTGCGGACCGACCGGCGCATAGATTCGAACCGCGGCGTCGCTCATTTCCGCCAGCGACTGATAGAGCGACTCGCCCATGCCGTGCAGGCGCTGAAACTCGAAGTCGCGCCGCCCGCCCGCCATCGTCAGAACGGCGGCGACGCTACGCGCGTTATGGGTGGCGATTTGCGGGAAGAGACGCGGTTGGTCGAAGAGCCGCGCCGCGCAGGCGTCGAAATTGAGATCTGTCATCGCCTTGCGCGTGAACACGGGATAATCGGCGAGACCGCGCTCCTGGGCGCGCTTGATTTCGCTGTCCCAATAGGCGCCCTTGACGAGACGCACCATGAAGCGCCGATGGTTCGCTTCCGCGAGCGAGGCGACGTAGTCGATCGTGGCCATCGCGCGCTTCAGATAGGCCTGCACCGCGAGCCCGAATCCGTCCCAGTCGGAAAGCGACGGGTCTTCGACAACGCGTGCGAACACGTCCAGCGAAAGTTCGAGTCGATCCGCCTCCTCCGCATCGATGGTGAAAACGAGATCGCGCTCTTTGGCGAGGCGCGCCAAATCGAGCAACCGCGGCGGCAATTCCCGCAAGACGCGTTCGCGCGAAATCGCCTCATAGCGCGGATGCAACGCCGAAAGTTTGATCGAAATTCCGGGGCGCACAGGGAGCTCGGAGCTTCCGGCCGAGTCGCCGATGGCGCGAATGGCGTGGGCGTAGGCCTCAAAATAGCGCTCGGCGTCTTCCGCCGTCCGCGCCCCTTCGCCAAGCATGTCATAAGAGAAGCGTTCGGGCCGTCCCTGCTCCCGTCTGATCGCCGCTTCGATGGTTTCGCCAAAGACGAAATGAGCGCCCATCAGCCGCATTGCCTGACGCGCGGCGGCGCGCAGCGCGGGCAGGCCGAGACGCCGGGCAAGGTCAGCGACGAGCCCGCGCGGCTCCGTGACGTCGACGATACGCGCCGAAAGTCCTAGCGCGAAGGCGCAGGCCTGAATGAGCAGCGCGTCGCTCGATGTCTCGTGATGGGTGAAATCGCCCTCGGCGAGCTTATCAGCAAGGAGTTGATCGGCTGTCGCGTCGTCGGGCACGCGCAGCAGCGCTTCGGCGAGCGCCATAACCGCCAGACCCTCCCGCGAGGAGAGGGAGAATTCGTGAAGGAAATCTTCGACGCCGCCGAGCGGATCACGTTGTGCGCGAATGCCGCGCACGAGCGTCAACGCAGCTTCCTCTACGACCCGCTGCGTCGCAGCATCCGGACGCGAACCGAGAAACGCTTCCGCGAAGCTCTCGTCGGGGGGCGCGTAAGGCGCCGCAAAGGGCGCCGGCCGATCGTCTTTTCGATTCATTCGCCATGGAACCGACCGCGCCCGAAGGGCTCGATCAGATCTTGTCGCCTTCCGCTCCCGGCCGCGCGCAACGCCACTTCGTAACCGTCAGTTGCGGGTGTTCGCCGCACCATTGAGCGATATATGGCATCGCCTGCATCACGCAATTGCTGGTCGAGCCCGTGGTCGATTCGAGGACGAGCTTGCGCTCGTCGCAGGCGGCGGGCTGCGCCAGCGTGCAGACAGTAAGGATGAGTTCGACGAAAATCATCGCAATCTCCTTGCTAAGCGCCCGCTCGAGGGCGTTTCGCTTCCTAGCAAGGGTAATGCCCGTCAGTCGGCGGTCAATATCTCGCCCTTGCCATAGACCGCCGTGTCGCCGCCATAGCGGCGCAGCTTGCGCGACAGCAGATCGGCGGCGGGGACGCTATGATCCCTGAGAGAGCGTGCGAAAAGCCTTGCGAACGTCAGCTCATGCGCGCCGCAGTCGACATAGGTCGAACCGAAGCAGCCGCCGCGCGCGAGCACAATCGAGCCGCGTTTGTTGAGATAGCCGACGCGCCCCTTGGCCTCGCCCAAAACCAGGATCGTGCCGGCGATGACGCGTGCGCCGAGATCTTCGCCGGCGTCGCCTTCGATGACGAGAATGCCGCGGCGCAGCCGGTCGCCGGCGCGGGCGCCCGCCTTGCCGCGCACGATGACGCGCCCGCCAGCCATGCCGGCAAGTTCGCCCGCGAGCGGACCGGCGAGGAAATCGCCGACGTCGCCCTTGATCTCCAGCTCGGCGCCAAGGTTGCCGGATGCTGCATGCGGGCCAGCGTTCCCGGCGACGGTGATCCTGCCGCCCTTGGCCAGACGGCCGCACTGCGCCCCGACGTCGCCTTCGACATGAATCGCAAAGCCAGGCAGAAGCTTCGCGCCGAGAAGATCGAAGCGGGAAGAGCCGCCCTCAAAGCGAACAGTCTTCAGATCGCCTTCCGAGACCTTGAAGAGGTCGCCGACTTTCGTCGAAATGCGGGTCACGCCGAGCTCGATCTCTTCGATCTGCGCGACGGATTTTCCCGCAAGGCGGTCGGGCGTCAGCGCCGAGAGATCGACGCGCTGCGGCGGCTCCTGGCGAAGCGTGAAGGTAAAAGGCTTCACGGCAGCAATTCCTTCAGATGATAATGAAACGGTCCGAGCTTGCCGCCGTAATTGCCGGCGCCGACGCGCTTGGCGCCCTGCTCCGGCCCCATCTCGATAATGGCGTGAAGCCCCGCGCGCATCGCCTCGCGCACGGCGTGGTCGGTCAAGCCGTCGATGACGATTTCGAGCACGCAGCCGATATCCGCGTCGAGTTCGCTTTTGGTGACGCCGCGCAATGTCGGACAATAAGCGTCATTGGTCGACGCGCTCATGCCCTTGTATTTCGAACCGACCTTTGAGCCCGAACGCACGATGCCGCCGGGGAACGGCGCAATGGCGTCGGCGACGCCGTCGATCGCCGAGACGGCGGCCTCGGTCGCACGCATGGTCTTGTCCCAATCCGCGCCCATGATCAAAAGATTGCCGCCGCCCACGGATTTCTTCGTCAGGCCGACCTTGCCTTCGCAGAAAAATTCTCCGTCCATGACTGGCACGCGCCAGTAGCGCCGGTCGTCGACGACCTTGGACATCTGCCATTTGTCGCCGAACTGGCGCAGCGCGTCGCCGACTTTGATCTCGAATTCGCCGGCGACCGTCGAATAGACCGCGGAGCCGGGGCACGTCAGCACGCATTGGCCGAGCCGATTGACGAGCTGCTTCTCTGCGTCTTTCGACGACATGGCGAAGAGTAGCGCGCGAACGCCCGGGCGTCCGTCCGGTGTTTCTTCGGGCGAAACTTCGCGATCGATTCCGGCCTCGCAGCCGCAGCCGATGACCGACGTTGCAAAACCCGTCATCGTCAACGCCGCCTGCCGCGCCCATTTGGCGTTCGGCGCGGTAATCAGAATGCCCGTCCCGCTCATCGGGAAGGCTTCGGCAAAATTGTCGTCTATCGTCACGCCGTTGCGAATTATATCCGGCATGGAACCTCCGCAAAGGCGTCCTTGTGCGGCAGCGCCGCATCGGGCACGTCGAAGATGCTGCGCGGCAGACCGTAAAGGTCGTCGTAATAGGAATCGAGGCGCTTCGTGATCTGCCCATCGTAGCGCGGGCGAATATGCAGCGTCTTGCCGCGCGTGTAATGCGAGACTTGGCCATCACGCACGACGAGGGCGCCGTCCTTGAAGACCAGGGCCGCGCGCCGGAACATGCCGGCGACGTCGCGTCCGGGCTTATAAACGGCGATGTCGGCGACGGCGCCTGGACTGAGCCGGCCGCGATCGACAAAGCCAAAGAGCTTCGCGGCGCCGGAGCGGCTCATCTGCGCGATTTCGTAAAGCGTGTATTCGCGCGAGATCGACGGCAGCGTCGTGTGCTCCAGCACCTCAGCCGGAAGCCGCGCAAGATGCTGCGCGCGAAGATCAGCGCTCATCAGCAGCGCGAAGAGCTCCGGATAGGTCGTGAAGGGACCGCCGTTCGGATGGTCGGTGGTGAAGAACACCTGCTCGGGATTCTCAATCAGCAGGAAGAGCTCCAGGCCCGCCGCCCATTGAATGGCGTTGTAGTAGTTCGAAATCTTATAGACATAGGGAACGATGCCGCCGCCATTGGCGTCGCCATCGAAGATCGCGCCTTTCTTGGGGATCGCGCCGGGCAGGCTGTTGAACTGTTTCAGAACGTCGGACGAGATCGTCACCGTATCCGAGAACATCACCTGGCCGACGTCGACGCTCACATTCTTATTGGCGTTGATCTTCTCGGCGAAGAGCGCGCCAGCCGACGAGAAGCCGTTCTTGCCTTCCTTGCCATAGGCGTAGAACTGCACATGCGCGAGATGCAGCGGCAGCCCCTGCGCCGCGTCGATCGTCGCGAGCGCCGTGTCGATATTGCCGGCAAGGCCGAGATTGTTCATGTGCAGATGCAGCGGATGGGCGATGCCCACTGCCTGAGTCGACTTCTGCAGCGCCTGGAAAATCTGACGCGACGTCAGCCCGTAAAAGGGCACGACGTCGTCAAGCCCAAAGGCGCGCATGTTCTCCTTGAAGGCCTCGACCCCGCCGGGATTGATGCACTTCAGTCCGAGCGAGCGGGTGTTCTCGACGGTCTGCGCGACATAGTCATTGATCGCGCCGTCGGTCTCGCCGTCGCGCAACATGCCGAGCAGGAAGTCGTCGTTGCCGAGCACGGTGAGCGCGCCCTTGTCGATGATCGGCACGTCGTTGAATTCGAGATGGGTCTGCAAGGCGTGGTGCGGCGCCATCGCCGGCTCGACGACAGTGGTGAAGCCCATCTGCGCGTAGAGACGGCCCGTCTCATAGCTCGACCATTTGGCGGTCGAAAGCGGCGTGTCGGCCTGCCGCGCCCGAATCGCGCGATGCAGCTCCGGCAGCAGCAGTCGCGCCGTGTTCACATTGCCGCCGGCGATGTGCGAATGGATGTCGATTGCACCGGCCATAACGATATGACCAGAGACGTCGATTTCCTTGTCGGCGCTGCGCCCTTCGGGCCGCTCGACGATGCGGCCATCTTCGAACCACACGTCGCCAATCGCGTCCTGGCCGGTCGCCGGATCGACGATATGGCCGCCGCGCAAAACTGTCAGCGCCATGCGCCCTCCGAAACTTCCGCCATGATGGCGCCGATCGCCTGCGCGACGCTCGGCGCGTCCGTGGGCGCGCTGGCTTTGCGCAGCGTCATGCCGCCGGTTTCCTGACTCATCAGCACCGAATCATGCGTGACGCCGGGCTGACCGACTTTAATGAACAGCCCCCGCGCTGGCGCCGCCTGCGCCGGCGCCAGCGTAATGAGCGGGATGTCGGCGCGGGACCAGGCGGGTTTTTCGCCGTCGAAGGCGGTAATCCACAGCGCCGCATCGGCCTCGCCGCTGTCGACAAGCCGCGTGGCTTCGAAACGCCAGGGGTCGTGCTCCGGATAGCCACGGCCAAAGCCCGTGCGCGGCGGAAAGCCCGTCATCCAGCCCGCCGTCTGGGTCACGCCCGAAGCGCCGCTGCGGCCGCCGATATGGACGCCGGTGAATCGGGTCGTGGCGTTGAGCTCGATCACCAAAGCCTGCATCATTTCGATCGCCAGCGGATCGAGCGTCGACGCCGACCAGACGAAGACGCCAAAGCGCGCGTTTCGCAGCGTCTCCACGAGGCCGTCAATGAGAGCGACTTTTTCAGCGCCCAGCGAAACCGGTCGTCCGCCGAAGCGGGCGCGCCACGCCGCCAGCACGCCGGAAAGTTCCTGCACAGAGGCCGGAATGACCTTTGCGCCAGGGACGGCGTTCGCTTCGTCGCCTTCCGGCCCGACCCAAATCACCTTGCGTGGCTGCTGCGCTTGCGCCCCGCGGCGCGGCGGTTCGGCAAGCGCAAGGCGCTCCAGCATTCCAGGCCAGGCGCGCGTCAGCCCCGGGCCGATCAGCACGACGCAGTCGCCGCGAAGGCGCGCCTCATTCGCCGTCGTCGTGAACATGCCGAAGGAACGCTTGACGTCGATATCGGCGAGCGTTTCACGCGACGCGAGATGGTCGAAAGCGCCCTTCAGCCGCTCAGCCAAGAGGATCGCGGCGCGCGCGCCGATGACGTCGGCG
This sequence comes from Methylocystis sp., assembly GCF_051061285.1. Lineage (GTDB taxonomy): Bacteria > Pseudomonadota > Alphaproteobacteria > Rhizobiales > Beijerinckiaceae > Methylocystis. The sequence continues at coordinate 114,466 of NZ_JBPFEA010000031.1, read as the reverse complement.
CCAAGGCCGGCGACGAGCGGAAAGGCCGCCCCACTGAGAATTTTGGCGGCATGTCGATAGGCGTCGCCAAGCGCAATCGCCTTGCCGTCGAGCGTCGCTGTCTCCATTCCTACCCCGATTTGCGACCTGCCCCGGCCAAGCTCAAAAGCTTAACGGCGAAGTGAACGCTATCCATTTGTTTTTTAGCGTCTACTCGCCGAGCCGGGCGGCTCCTCCCGTGTTTTGCTTATGCCTATCAGCCGTCACGGCGACTGTCGAGACGTTCGGCTGCGTCATTTGCATTCGAGGCGCCACAGAAGCGCTCAGCTGTCGTCGCCAGCGGCCGAGTATTGTGCGCCGCATCCCATTTGCGAAGCGGCGGCGATCATGTTAAATGCTGCGCCGAGCTTAAACCTGCGGGCGCGATGCGCCACATAAGCAGGCAGAGCCTAAAGAGTCCTAATACGGAGGAAAAAATGGCCTGGACGACTCCCGTGATTGTCGAAGTCTGCGTCGGCATGGAAATCACCAGCTACGAGTCCGCCGAGATCTAATTTCGGCGCGGCCTTCGATTCGCCGAAGCCGCCAACGAATTCCCGAATCGAGCCGGCAAGAAGAGCGCTGCGCAAAGCGGTCGCGCTTTTCGTATCGCCGGCTCGAATCATTTTTGCCGGCGTCGGCGAGACGACTGGCCGCAAACAGGAGCGTCGATTTTGCGCGCGCCTTTCTTTTTCATCGCCCTTGTCTCTCTCCTATTCATCGCTGCGACCGCCCGAGCGGAAGGTCCCAACGCGAAGACGCTTCTTGAGGACGCGAAACAGAATTTCCGGCCGATCGTCATCCCTCCCCCCATCAATGATTCGGTGACGGCGGCGCGCATCGAGCTTGGTCGCCGGCTGTTCTTCGAAAACCGCGTGTCGATGGACGGCAACGTCAGTTGCGCGCATTGCCACTTGCCGGACAAGCAGGCGAGCGACGGGCTGCCGAAGGCGATCGGCGTGTTCGGAAAGGAAAATCCGCGCAACGCGCCGTCGGTCTTCAACGCCGCGCTGAATTTCAAACAACATTGGCGCGGCGAACGCGAATCGCTCGAAGACCAGGCTGAAAAGTCGCTGCTCGGCGCCGCAAGCTTCGGCAATCCCGATCAGGCGACGGCGATGAGCAAGCTGAAGGCGGTTCCCGCCTACGCCGGCGCCTTCGCCAAAGCGTTCCCCGGCGAGAAGGACCCGATCAATTCAAAGAATTGGGGCGTCGCGGTCGGCGCCTTCGAGCGCACCCTGCTGACGCCTTCCAAATTCGACGCTTTCCTTGCCGGCGACGCCTCGGCGCTGACGAAGCAGCAGCAGGCCGGCTTGCGCAAATTCATCGATCTTGGTTGCGTCTCCTGCCACAATGGCCCCGGCGTCGGCGGCAATTCCTTTCAGAAATTTGGAATGGCGAACGACTATTGGAAGGAAACCGGCGTCGCGACGCCCGACAAGGGCCGCGCCGACGTCACCAAGAACGAGGCGGACCTTTATGTCTTCAAGGTCGCGAGCCTTCGCAATGTCGCACAGACAGCGCCCTATTTTCATGACGGGTCGGTCGCGGACCTGACGAAAGCCGTCAAAATCATGGGCAAGACGCAGCTCGGACAGGATCTGTCGGAGAAGGACGCGGCCGACATTGTCGCCTTTCTCGGCGCGCTGACGGGACCGATTCCGGCGAATTATTCTGCGCCAGAGCCCTATCCGGACGCGCAAGGAAAGTAGGCCGCGTCCCCCTCCCCCTCGCGGGAGAGAGGGTGGCCCTGCAAGGCAGGGCCGGGTGAGTGCCCTCATCCGTCGTCGCTTCGCGACGACACCTTCTCCGCATGGGATACGCGTCTCACGTCAGTTTGTGTTCGAGCGCGATGCGCATCAGCTCCATCGGCGTGCGGGCGCCAAGCTTTCGTTTCATGATCGAGCAGCTGTTGGCGATGGTCTTGTAGGAGACTTGAGTCGCGTCGGCGATCTCCGCCGTTCCGAGCCCGCGCCCGAGCATTCGCAAAATCTCCAATTCGCGCGCGGTCAACGCGGAGAGCGGACTGGCCGAAGCGCCGCTCTTTTCGAAGGCGAGCTGGTTGGCGATTTTGGGCATGAGGAAAACGCCGCCGGACGCGACCTCGCGCACCGCCGTCAGCAAAAGATAGGGATCGTCGTTCTTCGTCACATAGCCTTTGGCCCCCATCTGAATCGCGCGCGCCGCGAAGATCGGATCGTCGTTCATGCTGAAGATGACGATGCGCGCCTGCGGATCAGCTGCGAGAATCCGCCGCGTTAATTCGAATCCCGAAACCCCCGGCAGGCCGATGTCGACGACGGTCACGTCCGGCTTTTGCGCCACGAAGACGGCAAGACCCGTCTCCGCGTCTCGCGCGTCGATGACGTCGATGTCGCCCTCGCCGGCGAGCATCGCCGCGCAGCCGGAAACAATGATCGGATGGTCGTCAACGATAAGAACGCGCATAATTTAACGTGGCTCCAAGTCTCCCGGGCGTGCCGAAGGCAGGCGGCGAAACATTGCCGGCATTTGGGGCCTTTCGTAAAGTCGCACGCTTCTCTAGAGAACTGGCCCATGTTTCGTAGGCTCTCCCTGCGCCTTCGCCTGTCGCTGCTGCTCGGCGTCGTGCTTGCGCTGGGATTGGCGCTCGGCGTCGGCCTGCTCGTATTGCATGCGGGCGCGCGCGTTCGCGCCGAAGCCGACGGCGCGACGCGGCTTGCGCGCGAACTCATAGAAGCGACGCTAACGCGGCTTGACGCGGCGCCAGATCCGCAGGCGGAGATCGCGCGACTTCTCGCCGACGCGCGGCGGCTGCGCCATGTTCGCGTCGCGCTCGCCGGAGAGGAGACGCCCGCTCGGGAGGACGTCGACCGCGCGCCGCAGTGGTTCACCCGGCTCGTGCTGCCAAACGCCGCCGTGACCCGGATCGAAACCGGCCGCGGGGCCGCGATTATGATTGCTTCCAATCCCGCGGATGAGATCGCCGAGATTTGGCAGGAGATCGTCTGGCTCGCGATCGGCGGCGCGGGAATCGCCGTCGCCGCCTTCGCGCTCGTTTCGCTCGCCGTGTCGCGGACGCTGCGTCCGGTCGCGACGCTCGCGGAGGGGCTGAAGCGTCTGGAGCGCGGCGAACATTCGATGCGCGTTCCCGCCGACGGGTCTCCGGAATTCGTCATCATCGCCGAACGAATCAACGCGCTCGCCGCAACGCTGCAACGGCTCGACGAAGAAAATCGCAAGCTCGTGCGGCGCATGATCCATGTGCAGGACGAAGAGCGAAAAGACATCGCCCGCGATCTGCATGACGAAATCGGCCCCTTTCTGTTCACGGTGCGCGCTGGCGTTGGCGCGTTGGCGCGACGGCTGACGGCGTCGGGCTCAGACCCGACCCGGCTCGCCGCAGACTGCGCCCGCATCGACGCGCAGATCGCCGCTCTGCAACAGGTCAACAGGCGCATTCTCGGCCGGCTGCGTCCCGCCGCCCTCGAGGAGATGGGACTTGCCGACGCGTTAGAGGCGCTGGCGCAAGGCTGGCGCGAAGCCAACCCGAAGGTCGCCATCGCGCTTTCGCTCGACGGCGCCTCAGCGGACATCGAAGAGGCGACCGCGCTCACCGCCTATCGCATCGTGCAGGAAGCGCTCGCCAATGCGCTTCGACATTCAGGCGCCAATCGAGTCGAGGTTGCCGTCAAGCGGTCGAAGGGCACATTGCATATTGTCGTGCGGGACAATGGGGCGGGTCTCCAAGCGACTCGTTCCGCATCCTCGAGCGGTCTCGGCTTGCGCGGTATGAGCGAACGAGTCGGCGCGCTCGGCGGCGCGCTCACGCTTGCGAACGACTCAAACGGCGGCGCGCGGCTAACCGCGTCGCTGCCGGTGCGCGAGGGCGGAGCGGCGCGTCACTGAGCGACAATCCAGTCGCGCGCCTGATCGGCATGCGCGGTCGGAAACGCCTTCATGTCGCCGGGCATCATGAAGCTGAAAAACTGCATTGTGTGCTTGATCCACTCAACGTCCGTGACAAGCGCGACCCGTTCCCAGCGCGTGAGATGCTCCATTCCAACCCTAAAGTCCTCCCACATCGCGCCCGGATCAAATCCCGAAAAGTCAGGCGCGATTTCGTAATAGATCCTGACCTTGTCATGCTTCTCGAGCGCATCTCGAACCGCCGGCACCAGGACGGCGTCATAATCCGCTTTCGTCACGCGTCCCTTGCAGACGATCGCAACGACGTTCGCGGGAAAGTTCGGAAGCTGTTCAATCACGAGCGTTCTCCTCAACCTCTAGACGACTCTGCACACGAAATTGGTTGCGCCAAGATTGCGTCTTGGCCGACGTCTTGCGAGACCTCGATATAGCGCTCTTGTGCGCTACAGCGACAAATCGAAGATTGCGTGAGAGACCCGACCATCTTCGCGTCGTCGATGACTCGCCCGCCGCGGATGAGCTTATCGTTTACGTTCCGACAATCACGCGGTCTCCTGGAGCCAATGCCCCTGAGAGGACTTGTGAATAATCGCCGTCGTCCAGCCCGAGGGTCAACGGAACAGGCTCCGGCTTTCCGTCGCGCAAAACCCAGACGACGTTTTTTCCTTCCGGCGCCGGCTGAGCGCCGCGCGGCGAGAAGTACAACGCCTCATCTGGAACCCTTAGCGCATCCTCGCGACGCGAGGTGACGATTTTTGCCGTGACGGACATCCCCGGGCTCAGCATTTTCTTTGCGTTGTCCACGTCGAGAATAACGTCGTAAATCGTCGCGTTTTCGGTTGTCCGAGCCAGCCGCAGCTCGACAATCGAAGCCTCAAAGACGCGCTTGGGCAAATCTTCGACCGAGACGGATACCTTATCTCCAAGCTTGATTTCGCCCGCCTCATTCGGCGGCAGGCGCGCGACGGTGCGCAACTTCGCCGTGTCGCCGGCGATCGTGAACAACGCCGAAGATTCAGCGGCGGGAGACACAAGCTGTCCCACGGCGATGTTGCGCGCGATGATCGTTCCAGGAGAAGGCGCGGTGAGTTCGGTCGCGGCGAGATCGCTCTTGGCGGCGCGCAGAAGCGCCTCACGTTTCTCCATCTCCGCGCGATCGAGAGCGACCTGCGCCTGCGCGGCATCGTAGGCCTGTTTGCGGGCATTCTGTGTGCGACGGGAAAAGCGCTTGCGTCTGCTTCCGCGCTGTGTGGCTTCGAAGTTGGCCCGCGCTCGGTCGAGACCCATCTCGCCTTTGGCTAATTTGGCCTGCGCGAGGGAAAGATTGGCTGCGGCGACCGCGACCGCGTCGGCGTATCGCCGGGGATTGAGCTTGCCGCAAACCGCGCCTTTTTGAACCGACATGTCGACGGCGCAGGACACACTCTGCACGACGCCCGCGACGCGGGCAGAAATCAACGCGGTCTGCGTCGGCTCCACCACGCCGCTCGCCAGGATCGTCCGCACAATGGCCCCTCGACTGATTTCCTCGGTCCGATAGCTCGGAGGCGCCTCCATGCTCTGAATCGCCCAATAGGCGCCAGCGCCGATCGCCGCGGTCGCCAAAAGTCCGATGAGCAATGTTGGAGCCGACGCCGCCGCCGGCCGCCCCAAGAAGTTCCGTTCGACGCGAGCGAGATGACGCGCCTGCTCCAGCGGACGATGTTCCATCAGGTGGTAGGCCACGAGCTTGACGGCGCTGGCTCCGAGAAATGTCATCAGCGAATACGCCCACACCAGCAGCGCCAGTCGCCAACCTGTCGGCTCCATGAACAGACCATAGACGACCGCGAGCGTGCCAATAAGCTGTGTCGCCTCGCAGGGAAGCACGAGCTTCCAGCTCGGCCAGGGACGCTCCCAGATCGGTCCCTTATTGCGCGTCAGATAGATCGTCATATGGCCGGACACGAGCAACTTCAAAAAGATGAGCGGCTGAACGGTCTGCGCCGGCAGGACAAGATAATCGCGCACGATCCAGAACAGTCCGAAACTTTCGAGAACTCCGTAAACGCCCAGAACCGAAGCGATCGTCAATACGCGCGCCATATCCCAGCGCACCGGCTTTTCCGCCACCGGCGCATTGTCATAGGCGATCATCATGATCGGTATGTCGTTGAGCAGCGCCAGCAGCACGACCATCACCGCGGTCACGGGATAAAAATTGAAGACGAGGATGCTGCCGGCCATGAACAACAGGACGCGGATCGTCTCTGCGATGCGATAGATCGCATAGCTGTTCATGCGCTCGAAGATGCGGCGCGCCTCAGCAATCGCCGTTGTGATCACCGACAGGCCTGGCGCCGTCAACACCAGATCGGCCGCGGCGCGGGCCGCATCCGTCGCGCCGCTGACAGCAATGCCCACATCGGCCTGTTTTAACGCCGGCGCGTCATTGACGCCGTCCCCCGTCATGCCGACAATGCGGCCGGCTTTCTGCAGCGCCTCGACGATTGCGAATTTGTGCTCGGGAAAAACGCGGGCAAAGCCGTCTGCAGCGAGAATTGCCGAAAGCTTTACGCTAGCGGCCTCGCCGCGGAATACCGTGTCGGCGACGACGATGTTCTGGCCTAGCTGCAGTTTGGCCGCGATCTCACGCGCGATCGCCTCGTGGTCGCCGGTGACCATTTTGATGTCGACGCCCATTGCGCGGGTTTCGGCGATCGTCTGCGCGGAATCGTCGCGCGGGGGATCGAACAGCGGCAGCAAGCCGAGGAATCGCCATGCGCCTTGGTCTTCCGCACGCGCGACGCCGAGCGTGCGAAAGCCCTTCGCCGCGTCGGCGTCGACCTGAGCCAAAGCGGCGCGCGTAGCCTCTTCCGGCATCTCGCACAGCGAGAAAATGACCTGGGGCGCGCCTTTAGCGACGCGAAAGCGCGCGCCCTTCCGCGCCACTTCGGCCTCGCTTCGCTTGCTGACCGGATCAAAAGGATGGAAGGCTTCCAGATGATAGCTCTGCAGGACGTCATGTCCGGGCGCCGCGGCTAAAATCGCGGCGTCGATCGCATCCGGCGCCTCGCGCTCAGAAGCGAGCGCTGCAACGAGAACGACGTCATGCGCGTCGACGCCCTGCGCCGGTTGCGGGTCGCCGAGCGTCAATTCATTCTTAGTCAGGGTGCCGGTCTTGTCCGAGCACAATATGTCCATCCCCGCGAGCTCTTCGATCGCGACGAGGCGGGACACGATGGCCTTAAGTTTCGCCAACTTCTCGGCGCCGACCGCCATCGTTACGGACAGCACCGCAGGCAGCGCCACAGGAATCGAGGCGACCGCCAGAATCAGGGCGAATTGCGCCGTTTTGATCAAGGGATCGTGACGAAACAGCGCAACGACGCCAATGACCGCCACAAGCCCCATCGTGAACAGGATGAGGAAATTTCCGATTTTCAGCACCGCGCGCTGAAAATGGGAGACGCTCGTCGCCTGCTGCACAAGCCGCGCCGTGCGACCGAAGTAGGTGTGCATGCCGGTGGACGTCACTAGAGCCGTCATTTCGCCGAGCTTGGCGATGGAACCCGAATAGGCGACGTCCCCGACTTTCTTGTCGACCGGTAATGACTCCCCCGTCAGCGCCGCCTGGTCGACGCTGAGGTAATCGCCGTCTATGAGCCTTACGTCGGCGGGAACGACGGAACCCAGCGCGATCTTTACAATGTCCCCGGGGACAAGTTGGCCGGCGGGAAGTTCCGTCCATGCGCCATCCCGCAGTACGCGCGCCTTCAGCGCCAGGCGCCGCTTGAGCAAAGCGATCGCGTTGTCCGCCTTGAACTCCTGCCAGAAGCCGACAGCTGCGTTCACGATCAGCATCAGCAGGATAATGCCGAGGTCCGCCCAATGCTTCACGGTCGCCGACAGGATCGCCGCGATTTCGATCATCCAGGGAATTGGTCCCCAGAAGAAACGGATGATCCGCGCGAATGGACTGATGCGGCGCTCGGCAAGCATGTTCTTGCCGAAACGGGCCAGCCTGCACGCCGCCTCTTCCTGCGTCAGCCCTTGCAAAGGATTGGTCGCAAGGTCTTGCGGCGTCACATTGCGGTCATCGCCCGTCGCAGGCTCCATTGGCATGACGCTCTCCGATCGCGCGGCGAAGCCACGAAAATACATTTTTTCGACAACAGCAAGAGCATGCGCCTGCAGAGCTCCTGCCAACGGCGGGCGCAGACAGGTGTTCCACACGGCCCCGCGACGGGCGTCTCAACTCGACCCGCGTCTCTGTTCCCCTATATTCGAGTTCACGATCGACATGGCATTGAAGGGGTGGCGCGTGAACTCACAACATGTTGACTATCTCCCGCTGCCGCCAATCCTCTACGCGGTCTTCCTGGGCGCGCTCATTGCGCTGTTCCTGCTGATCCAGTTCGGAGTGCTTCGCTATGCTTTCGGCCGCATCGGCCTGAGCTCCAAATTTGCGACGCTCCTCTTGCTCGCGTCGCTTCTGGGCAGCTACGTGAACATACCGATCGCGCACTTCGCCGACGAACGCGTCGTTCCTCAAGAGATGATTGACTTTTTCGGGAGGCGCTATGTCGTCCCGGTGCTCGTCGATTGGCCGGGAATGATACTGGCGGTAAACGTCGGCGGCGCCGTTATTCCGCTGTTGCTTTCGATCTATTTGCTCGTCCGCAATCGCATCTGGATCGTCGCAGCGCTGGCGACGGCGATCGTCGCTGTTGTGGTTCATTTCCTTGCACGGATTGTGCCCGGCGCCGGCATTAGTGTGCCGATTCTGGCGCCGCCGTTGCTGTCTGCGGCTCTCGCGATTCTGCTGTCGCGAGATTTCGCAGCGCCGGTCGCTTATGTCAGCGGCAGTCTCGGCACGCTTATCGGCGCCGACCTGCTCAATCTTTATAAGCTAGAGGGCATCGGGACGCCGATCGTCTCGTTTGGCGGCGCAGGAACGTTCGACGGCATTTTCGTCACCGGAATACTTGCGGTGCTGATCGCGAGCCTGCCGTTGCGCCGGAAAACCACTGGCGTTTCGGCGACCACTTAATCCGATCTGCGCCGAGCCAACAACCGCGGCGCGAGTCAGCCTGTTCGAGGCGCTCGAGCTCGGGCGTCGACGACGAAAACGACCGATAGGTTGTTGACCTCGACGGCACGGCCGTTCGCCTTGGTCGCACGTATCGGGAAATATTCCCGAAATGCACGGGAAGACATCCGAAGTTTTCCGTTATTTTTCAGAAGTGTAGCCGTCACGCAACAGGCGGGAAATATTGCCGGTTTGTCGCCTTGCGCCACTACCAGCCGCGAGCCTCATAGCTATAAGTCGTTCAACAGGATTGAATGTTCCAGGGCTCTCAATGCGCTACGTCAAACAGGTCTCGCTGATCGCTCTTTACGCCTTCATCGCCACAACGGCCCGCGCGCAGCAGGCGCTGCCGACGATCGAGGTGGGAGGCGCGCCGCTGCGCTCGACGTCCCGCCCCGCTGCGCCGGCGCCTACGTCCGAACGCCCGCAGACCGGAAGCGCCGCGACGGCGCCGCCAGCGCCTACAACGACTCGGGCGTCTCCTATCGTGCGTTACGCTGTTCCAGCGGCGACCTATACGATCACCGGCAATGAGCTGCAGAACACGCGCGCGTTTAATCTCACAGACAACCTTCTCCGTCAGGCGCCCGGCGTCATTGTCAACGACGTGGCGGGCAGTCCCTTTATGCCGGAAGTCAATTTCCGCGGTTTCGTCGCCTCGCCCGTCGCCGGAACGCCGCAAGGCCTCGCCGTCTATCAGAACGGCGTGCGCATCAACGAAGCCTGGGGCGACAACGTCTACTGGGACATGATTCCGAGCGTTGCGATTGATCGCTTCACGCTCGTCACCGGCAACCCGCTGTTCGGCCTCAACGCCATCGGCGGCGCCGTCACGCTCGACATGAAAACCGGCTTCACATGGCAGGGCTTCGAACTCGACGGGCGTTTCGGCAGCCGCGGCCGTCGCCAGGCATCAATGCAGCACGGTCTCATCTCTGGGCCATTCGCCACCTACATGGCGATGGAGGCCTTAGGCGACGACGGCTATCGCCAGTTTTCCGGCGCGCACATCAAGCGCTTCTACGGGGACGTCGGCTACCGCGGCGAGAGCGGCGAGATCCACGCCAATGTGACGCTCGCCAATAACAAGTTCGGCGTTTCAGGGCCGGCGCCTGTGGAGCTCGCCAATATCGACGAAAGCGCGGTTTATACGACTCCGCAGACGATCAAGAACACGCTGTCGATGTTCGACCTCAATGGCGTATTTCAGGCGACGCCGACATGGAAGCTTTTCGGCGATATGCATTACCGCGCCTTCGATCAGGCGAGGGTCGACGGCAATACGACCGATTTTGAATGCGAAGCGGACGAGGCGCTCTGCCAGAGCGGCGCCGGCGACACAAATATTCCCAATTTCTTCAATGGGCAGGCCTCGCTCGGGGTGATCGATCGAACCTGGACGCGTTCGCGCACCGTCGGCGGCACGGTGCAGGCCACGAACGACGATCTCTATTTCGGTTTCCACAACAAGATCACCTTCGGCGTCAGCTATGATCACGGCTGGAGCGCCTTTTACGCCAATGAGGAACTGGGAATTATTCAACCCAATCTCGCCGTTGGGGGCATCGGCTACATTGTCGAGGAGCCGGCCTCGGGAATCTCCAGCGTCTCGGTACGGGCGGCGAATGATTATCTCGGCGTCTATGCGCTCGACTCGCTCGATCTGACGGACGATCTCAAGGTGACGGCCGGCGCCCGTTTCAATCGCGCCGGCATTGCGCTCTATGACATGATCGGCACGACGCTGAACGGCAATGGCATTTTCTCCCGCATCAATCCGGTCGCGGGCCTGACCTACAAAATACTGCCGAACGTCTCCGCCTACGCCAGCTACTCCGAGGCGAACCGCGCGCCAACGCCGCTCGAACTCGGCTGCGCCGATCCCAATCGACCTTGTCTCATAGACGCCTTCCTCGTGGCCGATCCGCCGCTGAAGCAGGTCGAGTCACAAACAATCGAAGCTGGACTTCGCGGCGATCTTGCCGTGCCAGCGGTACTGCCAGCCTATGCGGACGCTCTTCCTGGCAATTTCAACTGGAGCTTGGGCCTCTTCCACACATACAGCTTTAACGACATTCTGAGCGTGCCGAGCGCGATCGCCGGCCGCGGCTATTTCACCAACGCCGGCACGACGCTGCGACAGGGCTTCGAATCATCCTTCCGCTATACGACCGAGCGCGTGAACGCCTTCCTCAGCTACACGCTGACGGATGCAACGTTCCGGTCGACGATCATGCTCGGCTCGCCGAATAATCCGCTGACGCAAATTTTTGGCACCGGAGGCTCGATCCTTGTCACGCCCGGCGCCAATCTCACTTCGACGCCACGTCACCGGTTCAAAGCGGGGATCGATTTTGCAGTGACTCCGCCGTGGAAGGTTGGCGCGGACGTCCACTATTCCTCGGGTCCCTGGCTACGCGGCGACGAGATCAACCTCGCGGGCACGCTGCCCTCCTATGCGATCCTCAACCTGCGCACCTCTTATCAGCTTGGCCCCAATATTCAGGTGTACGGGCTGCTTGAAAACGTCGCCAATACGCGCGCGCGCAGCTTCGGCACGTTTTTCGACACAACCAGCATCTCCTTCCTTGCCTTCAACAACCCGCGCATGGTCTCGGTTGGGCCGCCGCTCGGCGTCTATGGGGGCGTGAAGATCACCTACTGACGCCAGAGGCTGGAATGTCGCGGGCCGCTAGCCGGTTCGGCGGCGCCCGCGCTATATTGCGTGCGATGGCCTTACTCAAAGGAGTCGCATATGAAGAAAGTATTGCTATTCGGCGCGCTCGCGCTTGCTGGCGTCACAGCGCTGCCGGCGACGTCCGCGCTCGCCAAGGCGACCGGCCCTGTCGCCGCGCTCGACACCGACGACGACGGAACTGTCGATCTCAAGGAAATCAACAAGTCTGCGACTGATCTCTTTGCGAGTCTCGAGAAGGACGCTGACGGAACGGTCGATTTCAAAGAAATGAAAGGCCGCGTCTCAAAGAAGGATTTCAAAACGGCCGATCCAGACAATGACGGCACGCTGTCCAAGGACGAATTTCTGACGATGGTCTCCGTCATGTTCAAGGATGCGGATCCCGACAATGACGGCACGCTCGACGCCAAGGAGCTCGCATCCAAGAAGGGTAAGGCGCTGCTGCGCGTGACACGGTGATTCGAGGAAGGCGCGCGGGCTCTGAAGAACTTGATCCTGCGCGCCAAAGCGGCCATCTAGGCAATATGAAAAGCTTGGTCGCCGCCTTCTGTTTCGTGCTTTTCGCCGCGCCCGTCGCGGCTGAAACGGTCAACGTCAAAGTCGGCGTCTTGCGCGAAACACACGCCCGAGAAACCCTCTCTATTCTCGATATTCCGGCCGCCGACGATACGCTCGCGGGGGCGCTGATGGGCGCAGCCGACAACAACACCACAGGCAAATTCACCAACCAGACGTTCGAGGCGATCGACGCCAAGCTCGAGGAAGGCGATGACGTCATAGCGGCCCTCGACGCGCTCCTGGAAAAGGGCGCGCTGTTCATCATCGCCGATCTTTCGCCCGAACGTCTGCTTGCCGCTTCGGAGCGCGCCAAGCCGACAGGCGCCCTTCTTTTTAATGTCTCCGCGACGGATGACAGGCTTCGCGAAGATGACTGCCGCGCCAATGTCATCCATGTCGCGCCGACGCGGTCGATGCTCGCGGATGGTCTCACGCAATATCTCATCTGGAAGCAATGGCGCCGCTGGCTCCTCATCAAGGGGTCGCATCCCGAAGACGAACTTTTGGCGCAAGCCTTCCGCAACAGCGCCAAGAAATTTGGCGCAAAGATCGTCGAGGAACGCGTCTATGAAGACACCGGCGGCGGACGCCGCAGCGATTCCGGCTCCGTGCAGACCCAGCGGCAGATCCCGGTCCTGACGCAGAACGCGCCCGCCTATGACGCGCTCATCGCCGCTGACGAGAGCGAGGTCTTTGGCGGTTATCTGCCCTACCGCACCTGGGACCCGCGTCCCGTGGCGGGCTCAGGCGGACTGATGCCGACGAGCTGGGACCCCTCCCATGAGCAATGGGGCGCGCTACAGTTGCAAAACCGCTTCACCAAGACGTTCAGGCGCCTGATGAATGCGCGCGACAATGCGGCGTGGACCGCCATGCGGATGATCGGCGAAGCCGCAACGCGCACCGGGTCGAACGACCCCGAGAAGCTCCGCCTCTACCTGCTCGGCACGGACTTCTCCATCGCCGCATTCAAAGGCGTTCGACTGACGCTGCGGCCCTGGAACCAGCAATTGCGCCAGCCGATACTGCTTTCCGACGGGCGGATGATCGTCTCGGTTTCGCCGCAGGAAGGCTTTCTCCATCAAACGAGCGAACTCGACACGCTTGGAGTCGATCAGCCGGAGACGAAATGCAAATTGCAATGAAGAACGCCTCCACCTCGATACTGAGAGGCTGCAGACTCGGCCTTTCCTTTTTGCTTGCTCGCTATCCGCGTCATGGCCGGGCTTGTCCCGGCCATCCACGCGTGAGTCCCAACGGCGTGGATGCCCGCGACAAGCGCGGGCATGACGCGAGTTATGCGATTAGCATGACTATAACCTCCTTCGTCTGCGCGATGCTCTCTTCGACGCCCGCCCACGCCTACAAGGCGTACGTCAGCAACGAGAAGGGCAATTCCATCACCGTCCTCGATACGGAGAAGCTGGAAACGACAGCGACTGTGAAGGTCGGCCGACGCCCGCGCGGCATTGCGCTCAACAAGGACGGCTCCGAACTCTATATCTGCGCCGGCGACGACGACGCCATTCAAGTGCTCGACACGAAGACGCTCAAAGTCACCGGAAAGCTGCCCTCGGGCCCGGATCCCGAGCTCCTGGCGCTCAGTCCCGACGGCGACGTGATTTATGTCTCGAACGAAAACGACAATCTCGTCACGCTGATCGACGTGAAGAAGAAAGAGATGATCGGCGACATTCCCGTCGGCGTCGAACCCGAGGGCATGGCCATCAGTCCCGACGGCAAGCTGCTCGTCAACACCTCGGAAACGACCAATATGGCGCATCTGATCGACACGCAGTCGAAAGAGATCGTCGCGAATATTCTCGTCGATGGCCGGCCGCGTTTCGCCGAGTTCAAGCAGGACGGGTCGGAGCTGTGGGTTTCGTCTGAAGTCGGGGGCACCGTCGCGATCATCGATCCCGCGAAACGTGAGTTGAAGCAGAAGATTGCCTTCAACATTCCGGCGATGTCGAAAGAGGCGATCCAGCCGATCGGCATCTCATTCACGCGCGATGGAAAACGCGCCTTCGTCGCGCTGGGGCCGGCCAATCGCGTCGCCGTGATCGACGCCGAGACAAAAAAGATCGAAAAATATCTGCTCGTCGGTCAGCGCGTCTGGCACCTCGCTTTCACGCCCGACGAAAAATATCTGCTCACCGCCAATGGCGTCTCCAACGACGTCTCGGTGATCGACGTCGCATCGCTCAAAGTGGTGAAGTCAATCCCGGTCGGCGCTTTCCCCTGGGGCGTCGTCGTGGCCCCGCAATGACGCGAGCGCCGCAATGACCCCCGCGCTCGCGATCAGAAATGTCAGCCACGCGTATGGCGCGCGCAAGGCGCTCGACGACGTCAGTTTTTCCGTCCCGGCCGGCAGCTTTACGGTGCTGCTTGGATTAAACGGCGCGGGCAAGAGCACGCTGTTTTCGCTCGTCACGCGGCTCTATGCGGCGCGCCACGGCGAGATTGACATCTTCGGCCATAACGTCATGCGCGAGCCCGGCGCAGCGCTGCGCCAGCTTGGCGTCGTCTTTCAGGCGCGCACGCTCGATCTCGAACTCAGCGTGATGCAGAATCTCCTCTACCACGCAGCTCTGCACGGCATTGGCCCGATCGACGCGCGCCGCCTTGGACAGGCGGCGCTATCGCGCGCGGGCCTCGCCGACCGCGCCAAGGACAAGGCCCGCTCCCTGTCGGGCGGACAGATGCGCCGCGTCGAAATCGCGCGCGCGCTGCTGCATGATCCGCGGGTGCTGCTTCTCGACGAGCCGACGGTCGGACTCGACATCAAGGCGCGCGCCGATCTCCTCGCGCTTGTCCGCGATCTGGTGCGCGATCAACATCTCGGCGTTTTGTGGACCACGCATCTTGTCGACGAGATCGCCGACGATGATCAGGTGGTCATTCTGCATCAGGGCAAGGTGCTCGCGACCGACCGGGCGCGGGAGATCGTCGCGGCGCAAGGCGCGGCGACGATCGGCGACGCTTTCGCGCGCATCGCCGGGATCGGTCAGGAGAAGCTTTCGGCATGAGCGAAATTGCTGCGCCGAGAGGCTTCACCCTTCGCCAATATCTCATCTGTCTCGCGGGCGTCGTCTGGCGCGAGGGCCTGCGCTTTCTGCATCAGCGCGAACGCTTCGTCTCGGCGCTGGTGCGCCCGCTCGTCTGGCTCTTCATTTTCGCGGCGGGCTTCCGGCAGGTGCTCGGCGTTTCGATCATCCCGCCTTACGAAACTTACGTTCTCTATGAAGTCTATATCGCGCCCGGCCTGATGGCGATGATCCAGCTCTTCAACGGCATGCAATCCTCGCTGTCGATGGTCTACGACCGCGAAATGGGCAGTATGCGCACGCTGCTCGTCTCGCCCTTTCCGCGCTGGTTTCTGCTCGGCTCCAAACTTCTGGCGGGCGTCGCCGTCTCGATACTGCAGGTCTACGCCTTCCTGGTGATCGCCTATTTCTGGGAGATCGAGCCGCTAACGAATTGGGGCTATCTCACCCTGCTGCCGGCGCTCGCGCTCAGCGGCCTGATGCTCGGCGCGCTCGGCATGCTGCTGTCATCGCTGATCAAACAGCTCGAAAACTTCGCCGGGGTGATGAATTTCGTGATTTTTCCGATGTTCTTCGCCTCCTCCGCGCTCTACCCGCTGTGGCGCGTGAAGGAGTCGAGCCCCTGGCTCTATTACGTGTGCGAGGTCAATCCGTTCACGCATGCGGTCGAACTGATCCGCTTCGCCTTTTATGAGAAAGTCGCGTGGACCTCGCTCGCGATCGTCTTCGCCTACACGAGCGCGTTCCTGGTCGCGGCCATCCTCGCATATGATCCAGGGCGCGGCATGTTGATGCGCAGGGGCGGTTGAACGATGGTTTATGCGGGCGTTGTCGGCGTCAGCGCGGACGATGATGGCTGCGCTGAGTTTCGCGATTGTGAGCGCGCCCTTCAGGACATTTGCCGTAGCAGTCCCAGCGCCCGTGCCGCGCGCCATGCCTGAACCACTCGGCCTGTCCTTCGGTCCAAGGGCTCGCTGCGGCGGCATGCGGCGACAGGAGCATCGCCAGAACGATTGTCATCGCCGCTGATTTCAACATTGCGCCCCCTCCGGCGAGACCGCGTCGCGACTATTTCTTCGCATCCTTCTTCGTGTTCTCCGCCGCGACCTCTTCGGCGACCCCAGGCGGCAATTTGACGCCCGTGGCAAGCTGCGCGCCGAGCGCAATGGCGCGGGCTTCCGTCAGTCTTAAGGCGCAATAGCCGAAATCCGGCTCGCGCGCATAGGACCGGCATACCTCCTCGCGCCAGGAGGAGAAGCCTGCCTGCTCCTTCACAATGAAGTTGCGGATCGCCTTTTCCTTCTTGTTCTGGTCGTAGAGCGCGCGGAATGTGCTCCGCACCGTCTTCTCGACGCGCGCGCGGGCGCCGAGCATCTCTTCGCCCTTCTTGGGGTCGATTTCATCCGCGCTCATCCCCCAGAGTCCTTCGGGATCGGCGCGGCAACCGGCGTCCTTCAGTTCACACGCCTTGCCCTCGTTGGTGACGAGAATCGCGCCGTCAAGAACGTCGAATGTGAAGGCGCAGGCTGGAAATGCGATTTGATAGCGCCGCAATCCGGTGTCGCTTTGGCGGGCCGTGAGCTTCAACGGCGTTCCGGCCACCTCGACTCGGCAGGCTTCGCCGGAGCGCCGCAAATCGTCCCCGACGAGCGTGAGCTTGGCGACCTGCAGATCAGCTCCGGCACGGGAGAATTCTATGGCGCTGCTCTCGCCGTCGCGTTTGAGAATTTTTCCGACGATCGCGTCTTCGGCGGGCGCCTTGGGCATGATGGCAGGCCCCGCGGCCGCTCCCATCTCGCCGCCAATGGACCTTTTCTTTGCTTGTCCGGGACTGGCGACCGTCCCTTCTGGAGTCGGGGCGACCGCCCCAGGAAGCACAAGCTGTGCTCTGGCCGGCGCGACGCCCGCAGCAAGCAGCGCCGCTGCGGCGAGAACGCAAGCGCGACGCGCGGTCAGAGTGCCAAACCCAGATCCAAACATAGCGATCGCCACCCCTCGGCCGCAGCCCGGCCCCTGCCCTTGCGGCGAGACGCGCGCTATCGAGGCGCCAGCACCATCACCATCTGCCGTCCTTCCATGGACGGTTCGAGTTCGACCTTGGCCAGCGTGGCGGTCTCAGCCTTCACGCGGGACAGCAGCCGATAGCCGATGTCCTGATGCGCGATTTCACGGCCGCGAAAGCGAAGGGTGACCTTAACCTTGTCGCCTTCTTCGAAGAAGCGGCGCACCGCCTTCATTTTCACGCCGTAATCATGGTCGTCGATGCCGGGCCGAAGCTTTATTTCCTTAACCTCGACGACTTTCTGTTTTTTGCGGGCCTCGGCGGCCTTCTTTTGCTCGGCGAAGCGAAAACGCCCGTAATCAAGAATTTTGCAGACGGGGGGCGTGGAATTGGGCGCGATCTCGACGAGATCGAGTCCCGCCGCTTCGGCGATGCCCAGCGCGTCCGGCAATTGGATGACGCCGTGATTTTTCCCCTCGGAATCGATTAGCTGCACTTCTCGCGCGCGAATTTCCCGATTGATGCGCGGCCCTTCCTTCTGGGGGGCCGCGATGCTCTTCATTGGACGGCGAATGGATCATCTCCTTCTCTTGGCCAAAAGCCGGCCGCTGAGCCAAAGGCGCAAAACAGCGACCGCCGGACGCAGGGGTCCGGGACCATTGAACAGATTCCCACGCCAGCGCGCCAAGTCAACCGTTACTGGCCCCGGCAGGCTGCTTTTTGCGACGGGAACGTCGAATATTTTAAACAAAGCCCAAAATCAGCTCATTAACTTTTTCCGGCGCGTCATCGGGCGTCCAATGCGACACGCTTGGCAGCCGCTCGATTCGCAGATCGCGAACATAGCGTTCCGTGCCGTCAAGACAGGACTCGCCGAGCGCCACGTCCTGCATCCCCCAGACGAGCAGCGTCGGCGCATCTATCGGTTCATCGAGGTCTTCCGCCGCCAGGATGTCACGTCCGGCGGCGCGATACCAATTGAGCATGGCGCTGGCGGCGCCCGGCGCCGCGACATTGGCGCGGTAGATGTCCATCGCCTCTTTTGAGAAGACGCCGTCCCGGCCTGCGGCCCGTTGCATCAGCCACTCGGCGCCGGCGCCGCGCCGCGCCGACAGCAGTCGTTCAGGCAGCCAGGGCAGCTGAAAGAAGGCCGCATAGGCGGACTTCAGCTTCTGTCTCCATTCTTGTTCGAGCGCGCGCCGGAAGCACAGGGGGTGCGGAATGTTCAGAACGACGAGAGCGTCGATCGGCCGCAGCTTGCGAATGGCGACGACCCAGGCGACGAAACCGCCCCAGTCATGGCCGATAAGCGAGACCGAGGCGGGATTGGCGGCGTCGATCAATCCGGCGACGTCGGCTGTCAGCGCCTCGAGGGAATAGGCGTCTTTCTCCAGGGGGCGCGTCGTGGCGCCATAGCCGCGCTGATTGACCGCCCAAACGCGATATCCGGCGGCGGCGAGCGGTCCGACGAGATGACGCCACATGACGGCGTGCTGGGGAAAGCCGTGCAGGAGCAGCGCGAGCCGATCGCCCGCGCCCGCCTCGAAAATCTCGAACTCTATTCCGTTCGCCGGAACGATTAGGCGACGCGCCTTCAGAAGCGTCGCCGCCGACGTCACATCTGACCCGCTAACGCCGGACAACTCGGACAGGGCGACCCGCCCGCCATCGCGGCGCAGCCCTCCGCAGATTCGCCGCCTGCGGCGGGTCGCGCGATGAGCGACAACTGGCGCTCGACATGAGCGCCGCCGCAAGCGGGGCACTCGGGAATCTCGTCGAAACGCGACAGAGTCTCGAACTGATGCGCGCAGTCACTGCAGCGATAGGCGAAAAGCGGCATGAGTCCCTCGGGCGGCTCATCGGATGGATAGGCGATTTTACCGGTTCGCGCGCCCGGCGCAAGCCGCGTAGGGGCTCGCAAAAGCGTCCGCCTGGCCCGCTCCAAGCCGATCGTCGAGGCGATGAAGCCGTGGCTGGAGAAAAAGCTCGCGACGGTCTCGGGCAAATCCACGCTCCCATCGCCATTCGCTACGCCTTGACGCGATGGGAGGGGCTCGTCCGCTTCATCGACGATGGCCGTATCGACATCGACTCCAACGCCGTCGAACGCGCCATGCGCCCGATCGCGCTCGGGCCTAAGAATCATCTCTTCGCGCGCTCGGACGACGGGGCCGAGCATTGGGCTGACGCTAAGACGGCAGCCTGCTCAACAGCACTTGCGTAACATCGTTCAGATTATAGAGATGATAGAGGTTCAGTTTATGCCCGATGGTCGGTTCAATTGGCATAATGAGATCCTGTGTCTCATTGTGCAGCCAGAGCGCCGTAAAGTAACACCAGGCTAAATTCAATTCTCGAAGTTGAAAGTCCTGCTGCTGCACCCGGGCATCTTCTTCCGCCGCGCGGAGTGCTTGTATCGTAGAGGACAAGGTCGGGCCATCTAGCGCCATCGACACGAAATAAAGCTTGCCATCTTTACGGCCCAGATGAATATCGGCGACAATTTCTCCTCCTGACTGGAGTAGGTATCGCCAGCCCACCTCTTGGGCGGCCTCGATCAACGACTTCATTTTCGCCAAATCAGGACCGCCAACGTGGAACACGTCGATGGGCAAGGATGTCGAAACATCGCTCAAATCCAAGCCACTGCCTGTATGTATCAGCCCTGATGCAGAGATATCTTTCAGGGTAGATGCGATCATTTCGGATGCGCCATCTGAATGGCTTGAAAATAAGATAGGCATTTTATTCCCCTGACGATATTTGAAACAGATGAGTTTCGTTTCGTGCTTGAAAACAGAAATACATGCACTCAAAGCTATTATGGTCTACGGGTGAAGTCTGTGAACCACCAGTAAGCCAAGGGATCGCCACGGTAGCCCGTGGGGAATGAGGTAAAGTCGACAATCTGGATGCTAAATATAGGGTCGAAAATCCTCCAGAAAGAGCTGTTACCCTCGTTGTACGCATCGGAGATCACGACGGCATGACCGAATGCCCCATCCACATCGTGCCCATACGAGAACTTGACGCCCATCACAATTGGTCTGTTTTCCAACATTTCTAGTAACATGTCACTGCTAGACGCTCTCCCCGATACTTCTCTAGAAAATGCATTGATAACGCTGAGTGCTTTGTTGGGCCATCCGGTACCGTTGCAGCGCGTGTCTTCATTCGAGTAAGAACGGGGTGGGTAATTACAAGCGCCCGATGGAAGATCTTTTGCGGTTTCATAAATGGCTTCCTGACGACGCCCAAATTCTTTGTTCATATAATAACTTCCAACACTTGCAGCGCAGGCAACCCAGCACCAATGGGATTGCTCCTGCATTTGACCATACCCATTCTTTACCAAGTCGGTGAAGTAGCCGGAGCTGTTGCCGTATAGCTGGCTTGAGATATTTCCGGAAGGATCAGTCTTAATATCAATTTTCGTGAACGAAAGGCACTGCGGAAGATCCTTGGCGGGTACGGTGTTCATTTATTCGTCCTTTCATATAAAAGGGCTGAAGAATGAATCTCGTGTGTCCTTTTGCTACTCGGCTCCCGGATAGCCCCGGTGCTCTGGAAAGGGATCCGAAGCAAGGTTCAGCCCTTCGGCGAGAATATTCGACAACTTTAACGCGAATATTTTCTGAAGACAACCGGCCAGCGGCGAAGCGCGCGGGCCTCGCCCGTCAAGGCAGCGCGCTAAAATCCGTGTATCGGTTCATGTCAGGGACATTCGGATGACTTACCGCGCGCCGCTCGACGACATTCTCCTCGCGCTCCGCCTCGCCGCCGGCGAAGGCGCGATCGAGCCAGGCGGCGCATATGGCGACCTCGCCGACGGGGTCGCCGAGCAGACGCTGACCGAGGCGGCAAAATTCGCCGAACAGATTCTGCTGCCGCTTGATCGGATCGGCGATCGCGTCGGCGCGACCTACGCCAATGGCGCCGTCACGACGCCTCCCGGCTGGCGAGAGGCCTACGCGCAATGGAAAGAAGGCGGCTGGAACGCCATCGCGGCCGGCGAGAACTATGGCGGACTGGACCTCCCTGCCCTGCTTAACGCCGGCTGCACGGAGATCTGGAACGCCGCCAACATGGCGTTCGCCGTCTGCCCGTTGCTCGGCCATGGCGCGATCGAGGCGATGGAGGCGCATGCCAGCGACGCGCTGAAGGACGTTTATCTACGCGAGATCGTCAGCGGCGAATGGACCGCGACGATGAATCTGACGGAGCCCGGCGCCGGCTCCGATCTCGGATTGATGCGCACGCGCGCCGAGCGCGCCGACGACGGCTCCTACCGCCTCTTCGGCCAGAAGATTTTCATCACCTACGGCGAGCATGATCTTGCGCCCAACATCGTGCATCTCGTGCTGGCGCGCCTTCCCGACGCGCCCGAAGGAACGCGCGGCATTTCGCTGTTCCTGGCGCCGAAATTTCTGCCCGACGAAACGGGCGGCTTCACGCGCCGCAACGATGTGCGGTGCGCCGGCATCGAACACAAGCTCGGAATCCATGGCTCGCCGACCTGCACCATGATCTATGGCGATCAGGACGGCGCGGTTGCTTATCTCGTCGGCGAGGAGAACAAGGGCCTCGCCTGCATGTTCACCATGATGAACAACGCCCGCCTCTCCGTCGGGCTGCAAGGCGTGGCGCTCGCCGAACGCGCGACGCAAATGGCGCTCGGATACGCCCGCGAGCGCAAGCAGGGGCGCGCGCCCGGCGCCAAGGAGACGAGCCCGATCATCGAGCATCCGGACGTCGCGCGCATGCTGCTGACCATGGCGAGTTCAACGGCGGCGGCGCGGGCGATCTGCTACGAGACGGCCGCCGCGATCGATCGCGCGCACCGCGACAGCGATCCGGCGCGCGCGGCGGCGGCGCATGCGCGCGCTTCTCTCCTGACGCCCGTCGCCAAGGCGTTTTCGACCGATATCGTCAATGAGACGACGTCGCTCGCGGTGCAGGTCTTCGGCGGCATGGGCTATATCGAGGAGACCGGCGTTGCGCAGCTCATGCGCGACGCGCGCATCTGCGCCATTTACGAAGGCACGAACGGCATTCAGGCGATTGATCTCGTGACGCGCAAAATCCGCGGCGGCGACGGCGTGGCGCTCGCGCGCGAGATCGACGACATGCGCGCCATCGCGGGTGAAGCCGATGTCGCGCGCGGGGCGTTGCGCGAGAGTGTCGAGGCGCTGGCGCAGGCGAGCGCGTTTCTGACGAAAGCCGAACTCGCCGGCGCGCTCGCCGGCGCGACGCCCTATCTGCGCCTCTTCGCGCTGGCCCGCGGCGCGACGCTGCTGGTGAAGGGGGCAAAGCGCGCGCAGCGCGAAGCCGACGCGAATGCGGCGCGCTACGCCGCGCTCGCCCGCTTCTTTGCCGAAAATATCGCGATCGCCGCGCCGGGATTGGCGAAGACCGTGATCGACGGCGGCGCATCGGTGACCGAGTCGCATGCGGCGCTTGGGGAGTGAGGGAATTCGGAAGGCAGACCAACGACGTCATCGCCGGCCTTGTGCCGGCCATCCACGCCAGGACATCGCGGAGCGATCGTCACAGGACCGTGACGGCGACGCGTGGATGGCCGCGACAAGCGCGGCCGTGACGCGCGGGAATTGTCAGGCGCCGATAAACTCCCGCAGCGTTCTCTGCTGCGCGTCGCTCATATGCAAGCCGAGCTTTGAGCGGCGCCAGAGAATGTCGTCGGCGGTCCGCGCCCATTCCTTCTCGCGCAGATAGGCGATCTCCGCCTCGGTGAGGCCGCAGCCGAAATCACGGCCAAGATCGCTCACCGTCCGCGCATCCTTCAATATCTCGAAGACTCGCGTTCCATAGGCGCGCGCAAGGCGCCGCGCCAGGGCATCGCCAAGAAACGGCCTTTCGCGCTTGAGATCGTCGAGAAATCTGTCGAAGCCCTCCGGCATGTCGCCGCCTGGAAAGATCGCGTCCGCCGTCCAGGCCTCGCCATGCGCGGGAAGAAAGCGCGAGAGTTCACTCAGCGCATGTTCGGCAAGACGGCGCGCCGTGGTGATCTTGCCGCCGAAGATCGACAGCGACGGCGGCGCGACTTCTGGCGCGTCGAGATCGAAGGCATAGTCGCGCGTCACGACCGAAGCTTTGAGCGCCCCGTCGTCATAGAGCGGCCGCAGCCCGGCGTAGCTCGACGCGATGTCGTCGCGGGTCGCTGGAACGCGCAAGAAATGGTTGAGCGAATTGAGAAGATAGTCCGTCTCTGCGTCGCTGATCGCCACGGCGCCGGGCGGACCGTCATAGGAGACGTCCGTCGTGCCGACGAGCGTGAAGTCGCGCTCATAGGGGATGGCGAAAACGATGCGGCCGTCGGGGTTTTGCAAGATATAGGCCTGCGGACCTTCGAAGAACTTTCTCAGAACGAGATGCGAGCCCTTCACGAGCCGCACATGTTTGTGCGACGGGATGTGCAGCGCGTCTTCGATCACCTGCGACACCCAGGGGCCGGCGGCGTTGACCAGCGCGCGCGCCTCGATCATCTCGCCGCCCGCGAGCGTCGCGCGCCAGCGGTCGCCGCATCGGACCGCCTGAACGAGCTTAGCGCCAACGCTGATCGTCGCGCCGCGTTCCGCCGCGTCGCGCGCGTTCAACACGACAAGGCGCGAATCGTCCACCCAGCAATCGGCGTAAGTGAAGCCGACGCGGTAAGCGTCGCGTAGCGGCGCGCCAAGCGCATCCTGCGAAAGCCTCACCATATGTGAGGCTTCGAGCTGCTTGCGGCGCGCAAGGTGGTCGTAGATGAAAAGCCCGAGACGCAGCAGCCAGACGGGCCGCAGCCCCTTCTCATAGGGCAGAACGAATTTTAACGGCCAGATGATGTGCGGCGCGGCGGCGAGCAGCCGTTCGCGTTCGGCGAGCGCTTCATGCACCAGGCGAAATTCGTAGAGCTCGAGATAGCGCAGACCGCCGTGGATAAGCTTCGTCGAGGCGGACGACGTGCCCTGCGCGAGATCGCCCTGCTCGACGAGTCTGACGGCGAGGCCGCGGCCGGCGGCGTCGCGGGCGATGGCGCAGCCGTTGATCCCGCCGCCGACAATGAGAAGATCGTAGATCATGGCCGCCCTCGATTCGAAGCGGCCATGACTATAGCGTTATCCCTGCGGACGGTTCGCCTGCTTGTGACGCGCGCCGCCATTTGCGGGGCGCTTCTGTCCATTGAAAGAGGCGCCCGGTCGCTTCGCGGCGGGACGCTGTCCCTCGCGACGCGGATGCTGCGCGCCGTTTCGATGCGGCGCCGGCGAATTCGGCCTCTTGGGCGCCGGGCGCGCGGAGTCGCCGTCATCCTGGCGGGCGCCTTCGGCGCGCCGATCAGTGAATTCAAGCGTCTGACGCGTCAGCTTTTCGATGGCGCGCAGCAACGGCCGCTCGCCATTATCGCAAAGCGAAATCGCCTGGCCGGTCGCGCCGGCCCGCGCAGTGCGGCCGATGCGATGCACATAGGCTTCTGCAACTTCGGGCAATTCGAAATTGACGACATGAGTCACGCCGTCGACGTCGATGCCGCGCGCGGCGATATCGGTCGCGACAAGCACCCGCGTGCGGCCCTTTCGGAAACCGTCGAGAGCGCGCAGCCGCTGGCTTTGGCTCTTGTTCCCGTGGATCGCATCGGCGCCGACGCCGGCGCTCTCCAGATGCTGCGCGACGCGATCGGCGCCGCGCTTAGTGCGCGTAAACACGATCGCGCGCGAAATCTCGCGGTCGTTCAACAGTTCGACGAGCAGGTCGCGCTTAGCGCCGCCCGAGACCAGATAGACATGTTGCGCGACACGCTCGGCGGTGGTCGCCGCCGGCGTCACCGAAACTTTCGTCGGATCCCGCAGCATGTCGTCCGCGAGCGAGGAGATCTCGCGCGGCATCGTCGCCGAGAACAGCAGCGTCTGCCGTTGCTTCGGCAATTTCGCGACGATCTGGCGGATCGGAACGATAAATCCAAGATCGAGCATATGGTCGGCTTCGTCGAGAACGAGCACTTCGGTCGTCGCGAGCCTTAAACGGCCGCTGCCGAGATGGTCGAGCAGACGCCCAGGCGTCGCCACCAGAACGTCGAGGCCGCGCGCCAGCATTTCATTTTGCGGACGATGCGACACGCCGCCGACGATGACGCCGACGCTTGGGCGAAAGAAATGGCCGTAAGAGCGGAAACTGTCGGCGATCTGCGCCGCGAGTTCGCGTGTCGGCGCGAGAATCAGCGCGCGCGCCGTGTTGGGCGCCGGGCGCCGCTTGTCGGCCAGCAGCCGTTGCAGGATCGGCAGAGCGAAAGCCGCCGTCTTGCCGGTGCCGGTCTGGGCCACGCCGAGAAGGTCGCGACCTTGCAGGAGCGCGGGAATGGCCTGCGCCTGGACCGGGGTGGGCGTGGTGTAGCCTTCGCGCTCAAGCGCGCGCAGCAGGATCTCGTTCAAGCCGAGATCGGAGAATGTCATCACTTCGATTGTTGCTTTCAGTTGTCGATTCGAGCCACGAGGACCGGCGAGGAGAGCGCCAGCTCAGGACCAAAAAAGAGTCGGCCCCGCGTAACGGGCCTCGGCGTGGGAAAAGGGGGCGCTCGACAGCTCGTCGACGGAAACGTCGACCTACGCGGCTGGAGCGCCTCATGCTGCGGCGCAGCGCAGTCTTCATACAGGAGCGTCGCCTCAGGGTCAACATTCCGCAAGACACCGCGCCGTCGGCCGCGACAAGCTTCGTTCGGGCTTCTATAAGCCGAGCAGCGGAACGCCGATGGATTTAGGCCATGAACGCCATTGCAAATTTCGACAGCGCGGAAATTCTCAATACGTTTGTGTCGCTGCTCGTGGCGTTCGTTCTCGGGACCGCGATCGGCGCGGAGCGCCAGTATCGGCAGCGCACCGCCGGGTTGCGGATTAACGCTCTCGTCGCGCTCGGCGCGTCCGCTTTCGTCGATCTCGGCATGCGGCTCATGGGCAATCAGGGCGCGACCCAGGTGCTGGCCTATGTGGCGTCAGGCGTCGGCTTTCTCGGCGCTGGCGTGATCATCAAGGAGGGCATGAACATCCGCGGACTGAGCACAGCGGCGACTGTTTGGTGCTCGGCGGTGACGGGCGGCTTCGCCGGCGCCGACCGTCCGGCCGAGGCCCTATTGCTCGCGGGTTTCGTGCTCGCTGGTAACACCCTGCTTCGACCGCTGGTGCGTCTGATCGAGCGCACGCCAATCGACGAAACCGCGACGGAAGCGATCTATGACGTCCGCGTCACGGCGAGCGGCGCCCGACGCGACGCCATTCGCGACACTTTGATCGAGCGGCTCGAAGCCGCCTCTTATCCGATTCAGGACATCGCTGAAAACGAACGCGAAGATGACGTCGAGATCGTCGCGACGCTCGCGACGTCGAGCGCGACGGGCGAACAGCTTGACGCCGTAGTCGAAGCGCTCGCGGCCCTCGACGGGGTCTCGCACGCGACCTGGTCCTCCCGCACAAGCGACTGAAATCGCGCCGCGAGTACGCAGCGCCGCCCTTGCCCCCTGGTCCACGATCTTGACCCAGAGCGGACGGTTCCGCTGAAGCTTAGCCGAGACGGCTTGCGGTTCGGGAATGCCCTTCCGCTGGCGCGCCGCATGGCCTAATGGCTACCCAAACTTTCCTTCCCGGGTCCCCTGCACACATGATTCGTCTCGAAAACATCAGCAAACAGAACGGTCATCAGATCCTCTTCATCGAGGCCTCCGCGACGCTCCTTAAGGGCGAGAGGGTCGGCCTCGTCGGTCCCAACGGGGCCGGCAAGACGACGCTCTTCCGGATGATTTCGGGACAGGAGCATCCCGACGAGGGCCAGGTGGCGGTCGATCGGGGCGTGACCATCGGCTATTTCAATCAGGACGTCGGCGAGATGTCGGGCCGCAGCGCCGTTTCCGAGGTGATGGACGGCGCGGGTCCGGTCAGCGCGGTGGCCTCCGAGCTGAAGCAGCTGGAGGACGCCATGGTCGATCCTGACCGGGCGGACGACATGGAAGAAATCATCGAGCGCTACGGCGAGGTGCAGGCGCGCTTCGAGGAACTGGACGGCTACGCCCTGGAAGGCCGCGCGCGCGAAATCCTCGCGGGCCTGAGTTTTACGCAGGAGATGATGGACGGCGACGTCGGCGCCCTGTCGGGCGGTTGGAAAATGCGCGTGGCGCTCGCCCGCATCCTCATCATGCGCCCGGACGCCATGCTCCTCGACGAGCCGAGCAACCATCTCGACTTGGAAAGCCTGATCTGGCTGGAGGAATTCCTCAAAGCCTATGAGGGCGTGCTGCTGATGACCTCGCATGACCGCGAGTTCATGAACCGCATCGTCACCAAGATCGTCGAAATCGACGGCGGCGCGTTGACGACCTATTCGGGCAATTACGTGTTCTACGAGCAACAACGCGCGCAGAACGAGAAGCAGGCGCAGGCGCAATTTGAGCGTCAGCAGGCGATGCTCGCCAAAGAAATCAAGTTTATCGAGCGGTTCAAGGCGCGCGCATCGCACGCCGCGCAAGTGCAGAGCCGCGTGAAGAAGCTCGAGAAGATCGACAGGGTCGAGCCGCCCAAGCGCCGTCAGACGGTTCTGTTCGAATTCCCGCCAGCGCCGCGCTCCGGCGACGACGTGATCACCCTGAAGAACGTGCACAAGAGCTACGGCGCCCGGAGAATTTACGAGGGACTGAACTTTCAAGTGCGCCGTAATGAGCGGTGGTGCGTCATGGGCGTCAACGGCGCAGGCAAGTCCACGCTGCTGAAATTGGTGGCGGGCTCCTCGCTGCCGGACGACGGCGCCGTGGCCCAGGGCGGCAGCGTGAAAATGGGCTATTTTGCGCAACACGCCATGGAGTTGCTGGACGGCGAGCGCACCGTGTTCCAGTCGCTGGAGGACTCGTTTCCTCAGGCAGGACAGGGTTCGCTGCGCACATTGGCCGGCTGCTTCGGCTTCTCCGGCGACGATGTAGAGAAGAAATGCCGGGTGTTGTCGGGCGGCGAAAAAGCGCGACTTGTCATGGCGAAAATGCTTTACGACCCGCCGAACTTTCTCGTGCTCGACGAACCCACCAACCATCTGGACCTGGCGACCAAGGAGATGCTCATCACGGCGCTGTCGCAATATGAGGGCGCCATGCTGTTCGTCTCGCACGACCGGCGCTTCCTGGCGGCGCTATCCAATCGGGTGCTGGAACTGACGCCCGAGGGCGTTCATGTTTATGGCGGCGGCTACACCGAATATGTGGCGCGCACGGGCCAGGAGGCTCCCGGTCTCCGTAGCTGACGACGGCATGGAAAGAGTCGGTTCGGACAAATTGCCCCGATTGACAGCGAACCGACAGCAACGCCGTGCGAACTCTTATTCACCGGCCGATACGACCCGGTGAATAGGAGGCAGATCATGCGCATCATCGCACTTTCCTTTGCTCTCGCCACGACGCTGTTGATTCCGTCGCTCGCTCAGGCCGCTCCCAACTGCACCGCAGAGCCTGCGGACAAATGGATGCCGGAAGGCGCCATGAAGGCCAAGGTCGCGGCGCTCGGTTACGAGCGGATCAAGACGTTCAAGGTGTCCGGCAACTGTTATGAGATTTACGGCTACACCAAGGACGGCAAGAAGGCAGAAGTGTATTTCAACCCCGTCAGCGGCGATGTCGTGAAGGCGAATATCGGAGGCTAAAATGGCTCTGTTCGCCTCGAAGCCGGAGGCGGGTTTAGCCTCCGGCGGCGACCTGCGCGTCTGGGACCCAGTCGTGCGACTGTTCCACTGGACCGTCGTCGCCGGGTGCGTGCTGGACCTATTTGTGCTCGAGGATGGCGCGGGCGCTCATCGGTTGGTCGGATATGGCGTTGCAACCGCTTTGGCGGTGCGTCTGGTGTGGGGCTTTGTCGGCGCGCGCCACGCCCGCTTCAGGGATTTCGCGCCAAGTCCTGCATCGATCGCCCTCTATCTCAAAGAGCTTCTACGCAGAGAAGAGCCGAGGTTTATCGGCCACAATCCGGCGGGAGCCGTTATGATGCTGGCGCTGATGTGCCTTCTCGGCGCGGTGTCGATAACCGGTTGGATGTTGACGCTCGACGCCTATTTCGGCAGCGATGGTCTCGAGAAGCTGCACGAGGGGCTCGCCAACGCTATCCTCGTCCTGGCCGGCTTGCACGCAGCCGCCGCGCTGTACGAGAGTTGGCGACATAAAGAGAATCTTGTCTGGTCGATGGTTACGGGGCGTAAGCGCGCATGAGGCTGCTGCTCGTCGAAGACACCCCTCGTCTGAGGGAGCTTTTGATCGAAGCGGTTCACGCCGTCGGTTGGAGTATCGACGCGGTCGGAACCGTGGATGAGGCCAACGAAATAATCGCGACGACGCCTTATGATCTTCTGCTGATCGATCTTGGTCTGCCCGACGGCGACGGCCTCGATTTGGTTCGCGCCACGCGCCGCGCCGGCGTCAAAACGCCCATTCTCGTGCTGACCGCGCGCGTGGCGATCGATGACCGCATCGCCGGGTTGGACGCGGGCGCGGACGACTATCTCACCAAACCCTTCAATCACGGAGAATTCTTGGCCAGGTGCCGCGCGTTGCTGCGACGCGCCCCAGACACGCTGACGCCGACGCTCACCGCCGCTCGACTGAAACTCGACGTCGCGATGGGGATCACGACCTGCGGGAATGTCGAACTGAGATTGGCCCCGCGCGAGCGCACCGTCCTGGAAATACTGATGCGAGACGTCGGCCGGGTCGTTCAGAAGCGCAAACTCGAGCACGCATTGTCAGAATTTGGCGACGAACTCTCAAGCAACGCCGTCGAACTGGCGATATCGCGTCTGCGCAAGAAACTTGAGCCGGATACGACCGGCGTTTCGCTCGAGACGATTCGAGGCGTCGGTTATCTGCTGCGCGAGGTCAATTGGTGACGCACAACGCGCTGTCGCTCGTCGCGGTCGTCGTTCGACGCATTTTCTTCTTCTCGGCCGTGGCGATGCTGGCCCAGTTCATCAGCGTTTTCGCAGAATATTGGTCAGACGATCAGCAGCTCGGACAGCTGGCGATCGAACGAGAGGCCCACGCTCTGGCGCGCGGAGTCCTAGGACGCGAAAACGATGTCGCCTTCGTGCTTCCGACCGAGTTGCGCGCGCGCTATGCGCGCGGCGATAAGCACTACTTCGCACGCATCCGCACCGGAAACGGCACCGTTCTGTTTTCAAACTGCGACGCCGAATGCGCTGAACATTTCCTGCCGCTCAACTTCGATCCGCCGAGCTTCTGGATGAAGCAGATCGCGCCAGGGAAGCCGCTGAACGTCGCTGGCGGCCTCGTCGTCGATCGCAAGGCTGAGCCAGTCCTCATTGAAGTAGCGATCATTGGCGATGAGGAAAGCGTAATGACCTCTGTGCTGGCGCATGAGGTGGTCGATCACATGATCATTCCCATGAGCTTGATGCTTGTGGTCGTGCTCGGCGCGACGACGCTATCCCTTATGCAAGCGCTCGAACCCGTCCGACGCGCGGCGACTCTTGTGTCAAACATCAATCCGCTCGCCTCGGGCGCGCGCGTTCCTACACAAGGCATGCCACGGGAGATTGCTCAGTTCACGAAAGCAATCAATTCAGCCTTCGACAGAGTGCGCGAACTGGTGCGCGCTCAAAAGCTGTTGACGTCCGCGATCTCGCATGAGGTGCGCACGCCTCTTGCAATTGCACGCCTCGAACTGGAGAAGATTTCCGACTTCAGGGCGAGGAAAGTGGAGCAAGACTTGGAGGCGCTCAATCAGCTGGTCGAGCAGCTGACCGCGTTGGCGCGTTTGGAGGGCGCTGAACTCATTCCGACCGAACTCATAAACCCCGGCGACATGGCGGAAAGCGTCGTGAGCGCGTTGGCGCCTCTCGTCTATGCCGCGGGAAACACGATCGAACTGGTCGACAAAGGCGGAACGTCATTCCACGGACGCCCGACGCTGGTCGAGAACGCGCTGCGAAACCTCGTCGAGAACGCGATCCGGCATACCGGCGCTGGCGCAAGGATAACGGTCGAAGCCGGCCCAGGAGCTGAATTCCGGGTCTGTGTCGAGGGGAATAATTCCGAGTCCAATCAACCTTCGGAGCCGTCCGCAGATTCGTCTCACGGACTTGGCCTTGGGTTAAAGATCGTCAGTCGAATCGCAGAAATTCATGGCGGATCGTTCGAGTTGATCAGAGCGCCGGGCCGAACAACAGTCGCGCATATCGTTTTTGGTCGCTAAATCGTGCAGCGCAGAAGGGCGTTCGCCATCACGTCGGCCAGACTCAGATGCGTGTATCCCGACGCCCAGACTCATTTGCTCGGGTTGGCGACTCCGAGGCGAACAGATTTTCTAACTCTGAGATCTTGATCGGTTTTACAAAATGCCGGTCAAATCCAGCCTCGGCGCTTCGCTCAAAGTCCTCGGCCTGGCCCCACCCCGACAACGCTGCGATGAAGAGAGAATCTCCGCCGGGAAGCTGTCTGATCCTCCGGGCAGTCTCGTAACCATCAATCCCGGGCATGCCGAGATCGACGAAGATGATATGGGGCTGGAATTTCGGGATGACTTCCAGCGCCTCGGCTCCGCCAGGAACGACCTGCACCTCCATCCCAAAGGTGGCGATCAGCTCGCCCGTGAGCTTGCCGACAAGGTGTTCGTCGTCGACGACCAACACCTTCGTCTGGGACGCGCGCCGCTCCCTTGTATCTCGCGCGGGTTCAACATTCGCCGCAACGGGCGCTTCGCTCAATGGCAGCCGGACGATGAACTCGCTGCCCTTATCCGCGCCGCCGCTTCGGGCTTCGATTGCGCCTCCGTGCAGCGTTACAAGACTGCGGGTGAGCGATAGTCCGACGCCAATCCCGCCTTGCGCCCTTCCGAGATTGCGATCGACCTGGGTAAAGATATCAAAAACCCGCGTTAGCATTTCGGGCGGAATGCCGACGCCCGTATCCTTAACGATGACCACTGCGGAATTGCCGTCCCGCGTCACCGTTACGTCGATCGCGCCGACATCCGCTGTATATTTTGCGGCGTTGTTGAGAACATTTACAAAAACCTGACCCAGGCGAATGGGATCACCCTCGATGAAAAGCTCTGTCGAGGGCGCATGAAATTGCTTGCGATGTTTCCCCGCCCGAAGTTTGTCGGCCCCATGTTCAAACACTTCGCGCACGAGCGAGACAAGATCCAGGCGCTCCTTGTGAAGCTCTAACTTGCCCCGGCTGATGCGCGAAACTTCCAGAAGGTCGTCGACAATACGCGTGAGCTGCTGAGTTTGCCGCTCGATCGCCGATAGCATGTCGTCGCCGTCCCCGTCGGCTGAGCGCCGCTTCTTGATGTGAATCGCCGCGCAAATCACAGCGAGAGGATTGCGCAACTCGTGGGCCAGCACGGCGAGGAACTCATCCTTGCGGCGGTTGGCCGTCTGCAGCGCGTCCAGCGAATCGCGAATGGCGTATTGCAGGCGACGGGCTTCAATCGCGTTCTTGAGCGCGCCGATCAGCGAGCGCTTTTGCGCAGGACGTTCGATGAAACCTATACTCGGGCGCTTTTCGATCGTTCGTAGTAACGACAAATCTTTTTGAGCGTGGCCGCGGGCGAGAAGCAACACCATGGGCAACTGGGACCACGCCGGTTCAGGACCGAACCACTCGTCCCAGGTCACCGCGCGATCGTGCGGCAATGCCTCCTCCGCCATAAGAACGCAGCCTGCGCCTTTCGCGATCTCCGCGCGTAGCTCTTCTTCGTTGCGGCAAACGCAGCTGGAAAGTCCGCTACGCTTGAGCGCATCTTCGGCGAGGGCGGCATCGCGTCCCGTTGGCGTCACGATCAGAACGCGCAGGCTATCCTCAGCTCTAGGGACGACCTCCGCTACGCTACTCTCCGCCATCCTTGGACTCACGATGATACACGGGCGTCCCCGTTAGGACGCCTGAAAAGCCTATAAGCGGCTCGCTGACGTTGATTCCCCTTGCTCTCAAAGTCAGTTTCCGGATCGTGTGCTCATGCGGGCCGCTACGCTTTTTGACGATCGACAGGGCCTTATTCAGCGCGCCATCAAGCTCGAAATAGCGAAGCAGGAACACATTGTCGGCCAGGAAGCTGAAGTCCAAGGGCGAAGAGAGCTCTGTTCCGAAAATTCCGTGCTGGGTCAGCGTCATGATAGTGACAATCTGACGACGGCTGAGATAGGAGAGCAGCTCTCTGACGTGAAGAATAACGCTCGGTTCTTCGATCGCGGATTGCAGATAACCGTTCAGCGTGTCCATTACGACGAGCTTCACGCCTTGCTTCTCGACTCGATCCACGACCAGGTCGGCGATCTCGCCGACGCTCAGTTCGGCCGGATCAAGATGCCTGAGTTCAATGAGGCCGGCTTCGACTTCAGCGCGCATGTTTAGGCCCAATCCCTCGCCGCGACCGATATAACTCTCCTCGCTCTCGTCGAATAGAAAAAGCGCGCATTTCTCGCCGCGCTTGGCCGCGGCCATCGCGTATAGTGATGATATGGTTGATTTCCGACGCCTGCAGGGCCCGCTATGAGCGTGTTCGTGCCGCGGGGAAGTCCGCCTCCGACAAGCGCGTCAATCTCTGCGTTGCCGGATCCGAGCGCCGGCGTCGCCACGAGGTTCGGAAAGCTCTGTGCGACGAGGCGAGGATGCACGGTCAGCCCTCCGGCGGCGATCGTTGCGTCGTGCGAGCCGCTCACGTAGCTACAGCCGCGCAGTTTGCTCACGCGCAATGTGCGTCGGTCGGCCCCGTAGGGAGACTGTTTTTGCCGCAATTCGATGATGCCGTCAGACAGCGTCTGGCTGCGAAGATCCTTTTCCGTCATCGACGCTTCATCCAGCATCACCGTCGTGCAGTCGCGCGCCGCCATGAAGTCGCGAATACGCTTCAGTTGACGCCGATGGAACGCCGGCGTCGGCGCCACAACACGCAGACTCGAGATCGTATCGAGCACGAGCAGCTTCGGCTTCAACCGTTCGACTTCGGAAAAGAGATGGTCGAACGTCTCGCCGATCTCGACCTCCGCCTCCGGGAAAAGCGTGTAGTCCAGCCCTGTGTCTTCTGCGCTGGATGGCTCCGACAGGCCCGTAATATTGATCCCGTCGAGACTCCATCCGTGCGAAGCGGCGATCGACCGCAACTGTTGCGGCGACTCGGCGCTCGTCGCGAGCAGACAGCTTTCCCCCGCGCGAACCGCCTGGATCAGGAACTGGAGCGCCAGGGTCGTCTTGCCGCTGCCGGGCGGTCCTTCGACGAGAATAAGAGAACAGCGGGGAAGTCCGCCGTGAAGAACCTTGTCGAGCCCCGGAACGCCTGTCGCAAAACGCGGGGTTATCTGTATCGGCACGGACACTGTGGCGCTCCCGATAATCTTGAGTGTTCAGCTTACAGCACGGCAAGTCTTCGACAACATTGCTTTTCGCGATGACTCCCCTTCCGCGGCCTCGGAGCCCATCGCAGCCGTGGCCGCAATGGCGTTGAATAGGCATTCGGAAGATAAAGCACGGCTTTGCGCCCTCAACCCATCTTGCCCCCAAACCTTTTCCCGCTTAGCGTCTTCGTCCGAGTGTCGGTCGATTCGTCGAGTCAGCTGTCGTGAACGCTGAAAGTTCACGCTTCCGAGGGATCAGAACATGGATCGGGACACGCTCAGCGATATCGCCGAATCCGCCCCCTTGCCGGACGCAGGGGCCGAATTGCACTGCTCCTCTGCATCTGCCGCCGGCAAAACCTCGATCAGCGTTCCGGCGCAACTCGTCTCGCAGGGCGCGCACCGCTTCTACGCGCTGGTGCTGCCGAGCAGCCTGCTCGCCGAAACCTGCACGGTTGAACCGCGGGTCGAAAATCCGGCGGAAGGCTTCCAGCGCCTGCTCGATCCAAAGCGCGCGAAGTCCATCGCCAAATATATCGACGCCGGGTTCGGCACGGTTCCCGGCGCCGTGGTTCTGTCGGCGCAGTCGCGCGCGCATATGCATTATGACCGCGCCGCCGGAGCTCTGACATTCCGGCAGGACCCCCGCGCCTTCCTGATCATCGACGGGCAACATCGCATTTTCGGCTTCAAGCTGGCGAAGCATGCGGTCGACGTGCCGGTGGTGATTTACAATAAGCTGAAGCGTTCGGAAGAATGCCGGCTGTTCATGGACATCAACACCAAGCAACGGCCGGTGCCCAATGAACTGTTGCTCGACATCCGCCGCCTCTCGGAAGTCGAGACGAAAGCCGACGCGCTGCTGCACGACGTCTTCGATCTTTTTCAAACACGCGACGACAGCGCCCTCAAGGGCCTGCTCAGCCCAGCGGAACGGCGCAAGGGCACGATTTCGCGCGTCACCTTTAACGCCGCGCTGCGCTCGATCAAGGGCGCATTCGTTGACGCGCGGGCGGAGGAAGTCTACGCGGTGCTCAACGCCTATTTACGCGCCTGCCGGCATGGCCTTGGTTTGCACAACGCCGATGAGCAGATCACGCATCCGGCCTTGTTCAAGGCGCTGGCGCTGCTGTTCGCCAATGTCGCTGAGCGCGTCGCCGATCGCCACGGCGGAAAATACACGGTGACGAATTTCGAGGACGTGCTCATTCCCTTCTTCAAGCGCTTGAAGAAATCGGATCTGCCGCGCGCCGGCATGAGCCATGTCGCGCTGCACGAACATTACGGCAAGGCGCTAAGCGCCGGCTTCCTGATCAAACAGTGGCTCTTCTCTTGAGACGAATGGGTCGACGTCTTTTTCCGCTTCGACAACGCCGCGCATGGTGAGCCCATGCTCGGTCTTTTCCCAGTGGAAGGGACGCCGCCAGAGTTCATAAAGGGCGCGCCAGGCGGCGATGCTCAGCATCATCAGCCATAGCGGCAGATAGATCAGCGCGCGGCGAAACCGCGTCAGGCCGCGCCGGCGCATTCCCATGGCGAGCGGCAAGATCAGCGAAATCGCCCCGGCGATCGCCAGACAGCACCAGAGCGTGCTCAAGGCGATTTCAAATGGCGCGA
The DNA here is from genome assembly GCF_051061285.1 of Methylocystis sp. Classification (GTDB taxonomy): domain Bacteria; phylum Pseudomonadota; class Alphaproteobacteria; order Rhizobiales; family Beijerinckiaceae; genus Methylocystis. The sequence continues at coordinate 78,182 of NZ_JBPFEA010000031.1, read as the reverse complement.
CCGGCGCCAACAGAGCCCCAAAGATCGCGTCATAGATCATACGCGCCGCCAGGAACGGGCCGAGCAAAGGACCAAACAATCCGCTGGCGAACATTGCGAGCACCGCGATCGCGCGCCGGGAACCGAGATCGACGAAAAGTCGCATAGGTCGACGGCAGTGCACGATAAATGTCTGCATCCAGCCTTTGAACCAGCGCGTGCGCTGTCTCACCAGGGCGCCGAAGGCCGCCGGCGCCTCTTCGAAAGTTTGTGAGGCGAATGTCCGCACCTCGAAGCCCGCGCGCGCGAGCCGCAGGCCGAGATCCGCATCTTCGGTGACGTTGAAGGCGTCCCAGAAGCCGATGTCGCGCAGAGCCTCGATGCGAAAGTGATTGGACGTGCCGCCAAGGAAGAGCGGCATTCCCATCGCGGCGAGGCCCTTGTTGTAGACGTCAAAAAGCGCCGCATATTCAAGCGCGAACATCGCCGTCATCCAGTTCAGCTCGCCGTTGTCGATGACAAGGCTCGCCTGCAGGCAAGCGACGCTCGGCGGCGAGGCGGCGAAGAGCGTCGCCGCTCGGCGCAATTGGCGTGGCTCGGGCAAATCTTCCGCGTCGAACACCGCGACGAGCGATCCCCGGGCAAACGGCATGGCGACGTTGAGGGCGCGCGGCTTGGTTCGCGGAGCGCCCTCGGGCGCAATGACGATCTCATGCGGCGCATGCGGCGGATGCGACCGCAACGCCGCAGCCGTTGGTTCATCATCGGCTTCGATAATAAATTTTATGTCGAGCTTGGCTCTCGGATAGTCGAAACGGTCGATCGCTCGAGCGAGCTGGCGCGCCACGGCGGCTTCCTGGTAGAGCGCAAGAACGATCGTGTAGATCGGCAGTTGCGCCTCGCTTTCGAGCGGTTCGGCGTCTGCGCAGTGTTGAAAGCTCGCCGCGCAGGCGAAAAGCCTCAGAAACACGCCGCAAAAGAATGCGCCTGCAAGGAGCAAAGCCGATGCAAGGCGTAGAAAGAAGAAGGGCGCGTAGAGGCTCGCCGCCAGTCCGATCAGCGCGACGAGCAGCAGTCCCACCTGTCCGCGCCGCAAGCCGCCGCGCGCGCATAAGTCCCGATCGACGCGCTCGACGAGAAAGGCCGCGTTGCGGGCGACGCTGGCGGGATCGGCGCGGCGCACCGCCTCCAAAAACCGCGTTCGAGTGGTGATCGCGAAAAGCGGCCGTCCTCTTGCCGCACTCCGCGCGCTCATCAATCGAAAGACGCCGCTGCCGCTCGGCGCGAACAGCCAAAGATACCCGCTCGACGGCTCCCGGATCCGCGCGTAGCCGCATTCGGCCGCCGCAACGCCTGACGCGGAGACGTCGACAGGACTGTCAATGAACTCGACGTTGAGATGCTTCGCCAGCGCCCGATAGAAGACATCCTCGCAGACGAGCCCCTCGGCGAGCAGCGCTTCGTCGGCGCAAACGCCCTGGCGGCGCGCCGTCGCAGCGGCGAATTGCAGCACTTGCTCCGGCACGCCGTGCGCCGAAAGAAAGGCGATTTCGACGGGAATGGGTCTTGACGCGGTCGCACCCGACGGCGACGGCCGGCGAACGGCCGAGGAGTCAGCGAACGCCCGGCGTCTGAAAGGCTGCGGAGGAAGTTCGTCCTTGATCTGCGAAGCAGAGGAAGCAACACTATCGATCGGCACAAAATTCATGCAATACATCCGGCAAGCGCAAGCAGCCTTCGCGCGACTATCGACCTCCAGCAGGGGCCACGCAATTCTTATTATGCGCCGTCTCACTCAGCCGCGCCGAACCGGTCTTCTCGCCTCCATTCGTGCGGCGCTCGCCGCGCTGTGCCTGACGTCCAGCTTCGCGGCTGCGGCGGCTGACGGCGCGCCGCCCACGCCAGCGCCCCCCGCGTCGACCCCGCCGGCCGCGAATACGCCCTCATTTTGGGACCCCAACCGCACGCCGGAAAAGCCGGACGTCTCCGGACTGCGCCAGATCCGCTTTCTGACCGAGGACGACTATCCGCCGTTCAATTTCCTGCTTTCGGATGGGCAGGTCGCGGGCTTCAATATCGATCTCGCCAGGGCGATCTGCGTCGAACTCGACACCGCCTGCACGATCCAGCGGCGCCGGTGGGATCTGCTCATTCCCGCGCTCAACGACAATAGCGGCGACGCCATCATCGCTTCGCTCGCGATCAACGATGAAACGCGAAAACAGGTCGATTTTTCTGGACCTTACATGCTAACGCCCGGCCGGTTCGCCATGCAGGCCGACACGACGCTGACGTCGGCTTCTCCCGCCGCGCTCAGCGATCGGCCGGTCGCGGTGGTCGCGGGCTCGCGACACGAGGCGTTTCTGCAAGCCTTCTATCCGCGCTCGACCTTGGTGACGTTCGAAACGCCTGCCCTCGCCCGTGACGCGCTCAAGAAGGGCCGCGTTCAGGCGGTTTTCGGCGACGCGATCGCCCTTTCCTATTGGCTGAACGGCGCCGAGGCGGCCGGCTGCTGCGTCTTTCGGGATGGCCCCTTCACCGATCCGAAATATTTCGGCGAGGGCGTCGGCATCGCCGTGAAAAAAGGCAATGCGCCGCTGCGCCGGGCGCTCGACTATGCGCTCTCGCGCCTCGCCCAGCGCGGCGTTTTCGCCGAGCTTTATTTGAAATATTTCCCAGTGGGGCCGTTCTGAGCCGCGCCGCCCAGCAATAGGGCGATGGCGCCGCGCGCACGTCCGATGGCGGCGCCGAGGATCTCGGACTTCTCGGCGGCGCTCGCATCCGCGCCGCGCAGCGCCTGTTCGTAGGACTCCGCCGCCTGCCCCACCTCGAAGGCGCCTATCGCCCGCGCCGACCCCTTGATGGTATGCGCAAGCGCGATGCGCCAGTCGGCGTCGCCCTGCGCGGCGGGCGCGCGCAAGCGTTTCGCGAATTGCGCCGCCTGTGCGTCGAAAAGTCCCAGCAGCTCCCGTTCGAGATCATGATCGCCGAAGGTCTGTCGGGAGAGATGGACAAGGTCGATCGGCGACTCCGCGTCGGCCTCGGATAACGGCTGCGGTTGAGCCTCGCAATTTAGAAACGTGGAGTCCGCCAGTTTCGCCATCCCCATTCCCGTTCCCCTTGATATCTATCGCAAAGCGGTTCGTTTTGCAGCCCCGCGGAAAGGCCTGCCAAAAGCGGCGCCCAGAGTGGAGACTGGCGCGTCTATCCTGAAGGGCGCGTTAACGAAGTTTCCCGATACGGCCCCGCCAGATGTTTCAATTGCCAGGGATGGGCTGTAAAGTTTGGTTAATCTTTATTCACTGGCGGTCGCTGAGCGGCGGGCCGTGAGATCGGGCCGGGCGACGCGTCTGCGCCGGCTGGAGAGGGCGAATGGCGACATCGGGAAAGATCCAGGACGCGGCGTCCGCCGCTCTGACGGCGATCGAGGAGGCGCTCGATATCGGCGCGCCGCCGGACGCCGCAGGCGCTGCGGATGAGGCGAACAACCGGCCCGGCCCGGCCCCGAGCCGGAGAGCGGAAGCGCAGCCCGGGGACCACAGAAGGCCGGCCTCGGCTTACAGCGAGCCGCAGAACCGTGTTCAACCGCAGCCTGGAGCGATGGCGCCCGCCCTTGCGCCCGCGAACGACGACCGCCGCACGGTCGGCGAGTTGCGGCAAGCGCTGCAGATCAAGCCCAATCGCTCGATCATGGCGCTCACCTTCGCTTCCATGGGGCTGTGGGCGGCCTGCTGGGCCCTGTATGTTTATTTCCATCAAGGCGAAATCATTGACTTCGACGGCTCGATGCTCGCGCCGAAACCGGTTTTGACGCTCGCAGCGCTGATCGCGCCTCTCGTCTTCCTCTTCCTCACAGGATTGATGGCGCGCCGCGCCCATGAGATGCGGCTCATCGCCAACTCCATGACCGAAGTGGCCATTCGGCTCATCGAGCCCGAAACTGTCGCCACCGAACAGGTGGTCTCGCTCTCTCAGGCGATCCGACGCGAAGCCGCCTCGATGGGAGACGGCATCGAACGCGCGCTCGCAAGGGCCGGCGAACTGGAAGTGATCGTGCGCACCGAGGTGACCAACCTCGAACGCTCCTACACGGAGAATGAACGGCGCATTCGGCTTCTCATCGACGAGCTGACGCGCGAACGCGAAGCGATCGTCGTCAACGCCGACAACGCCCGTACGGCGCTCTTTGGCGCACGCGAGACTCTGTCTCAGGAACTCGCCACGACCTCGGTCCATCTCGCCGAAGCGGTGAGCCAGGCGGGAGCGCGCGTCACCTCCTCGCTCGGCTCCAAGGGCGAAGAGATCCGGCTCGCGCTTGACGAAGCGGGCGACGCCTTTGAATCGACTTTGGCCAGTCACGGCGAAAGAGTGCTGATCGCCCTGACCCAGACAGGCGACGAAGTCGCGCAGAAAGTGACCGGCGCGAGCGACGACGTCAGCCGCCGTTTCACCGATGGCGTCGAGGAAGTTGGCCGCAAGCTGGAAGCCGCGAGCGAAGCGATCGCCGGCGATTTCGGCGCACGCGGCGCAGATGTGCTCGAACGGTTCGAAGAACTCGGCGCGAGTTTTTCCGAGGCGATCGGCGGCCAGGGGGAGCGGATCGTCGCGCAGCTCACGGAAACCGGCGGGGCCATTCGCGACACGATCGAGACGCAGGGCGGAGCCTTTGAGCGCTCGCTCGGCGAGACTCAGGAACGGCTTACGACCCGCGTCGCCGAACATGTCGAAAACGCCAGGGCGACATTCGAAACCGCGGAAACCCGAATCGTCGGCCTGCTCGAAGACACGCATCAGAAGGCGCAGAAGGAATTCGAGTTGCGCGGACAAGCGCTTCACGAGTCAATTTCGCGCAGCTTGAACCAGAGCTCAACGACGCTCGTCGAACAGGTCGACGCCGTGCAGGCGCGTTTTGTCGCCGCCGCCAGCGAAGCGGTGTCCGCGATCGGCGAGCATGGCGATCGAGTCAATGAAACGCTCGCCGACAACTTCCAGGCCTTCGAACAGACCGTGCTCGGCCGCGGCGGCGAAGTGGCGGAACGGATCGCCGAACGAGGGCTGCAGATCGAGACCACTCTCGCCGAGCGGCTTGCCGCCTTCGAAGACGCCGTGGTGCGCAACAGCACGGAAGCGGCGATGCGCGTCGCTGAACATGGCAACCGTGTCAGCTCCGTCATTTCGGACGGTCTTGCCGCCTTTGAAGACACATTCGCGCGCCACGGAGAGGAAGTCGTCTCGCGCGTCGCCGAACACAGCGAGCGAGCCGCGACGACCGTCGCGACGCAGCTCGCCGCCTTCGAGACCGCGGTTGCGCTGCGCAGCGAGGAACTTGCGCAGAGCGTCGGCGACCACAGCGAGCGCGCCACGTCGGCGCTCGCCACGCAGCTCGCCGCATTCGAAGAGTCGGTCAATAGCCGCAGCGGCGAAATCGCCGAACGGGTCAGCGAGCAAAGCGAACGCGCGACGGCGACATTGTCGGCTCAACTCGCCGCATTCGAGGAAGCGGTCACGCAGCACAGCGACGACGTCGCGACGCGCGTGAGCGAACATGGCGGACGCGCGACGTCCACCATTGCAACCCAGCTCGCCGCCTTTGAGGACACGGTCGCCCGCCACAGCGGGGAAGTCGCCCAGCGCGTCAGCGAACATGGCGAGCGCGCCACATCGACGCTGACGTCGCAGCTCGCCGCTTTCGAACAGACAGTCGTTCGCCATAGTGACGACATCGCCCTTCGGGTCAGCGAACAGAGCGAGCGGGCGACGTCGACGCTCGCGGCTCAGCTGGCCTCGTTTGAAGACGCCGTCACGCGCCACGGAGAACAGATCGCCCAGCGTGTGGGCGAGCAAGGCGAACGCGCAACATCGACGCTCTCGGCGCAACTTATCGCCTTTGAGAACTCCATCATCCACCACGGCGATGAGGTTGCCGAGCGCGTCGGCGAGCGTGGTGAACGCGCCGCATCGACCCTCTCCGCGCAGCTCGCCGCCTTCGGAGAAGCCGTCGAGCGTCACAGCGAAGAAATCACCCAGCGCGTCAGCGAGCACGGCGAACGCGCAACGGCGGCCTTTTCGCAGGGCGTATCGACGTTCGAAGACGTCGTCGCGCGCCAGGGCGAAGATTTGGCGGCCCGGGTCTCTGCCCGTACCGAGCGCGCCGCCGCAGAACTTGGCGACAAGCTCGCCGCCTTTGAAGACAGCGTCGCGCGCAACAGCGGACAGGTCAGCGAAGCTGTCGCGCAGAGTCTCGAAGCGATTGAAGACGTGCTTGTGCGCCAGGGCGGCGAGATCGCGCAGCGCCTGGCGGCGCGCGCCGACAGCGCCGAATTCGACATCGCCGAAAAGCTCGGCGCCTTCGAAGAGGCCGTCAGACGCCATAGCGAAAGCGTGGCGACGGTCGTCGGCGAACATGCGACGCGCGTTGACGAATTGCTCGGCGAGCGACTCAACACGCTCGAGACGGCGGGAATGCTCGTCGCCAAAACGATGGAGACGTCGCGCGAACTCGCGCTGCAGGAATTCGAGACGCACGGCGCGGCGTTGCGCGACAAGCTTCGCCAAAGCGTCGCCGACGCCTCCTCGGCTCTCGCCGAAAACGCCGCGACGATGCATGAGCGCTTCGCAAATACGGCGAGCGACGCCGTTCTGGCGATCGCCACGCAGGGCGAGCGGCTGCATGAATTGGTGAACGATCGATTCGGCGCCTTCGAGAACGCCGTCCTGTCCGAAAGCAAAGACGTCGTGGCCTCGCTGGCCGACCATGGCGAACGCATCGCGGTCACGCTCGGCGAACAGCTGACCCAATTCGAGAATGCGCTGCTTCGCGACGGCGGCGAACTCGCCGACCGGGTCGGCGCGCAGGCCGAACGCCTCAGCGCCGAACTCACGCAGCGCTTCGCTGTCGTCGAAGACGTGATCGGCGGCCAGGGAACGCGGCTTGTCGACAATCTGACGACGCGGACGACGGACGCGGCCGCCCGACTCGACGCGCAAGCGCAAGAGATCACGCATCGGATCGACGACCGGCTGCAGTCGCTCGATGAGACCATCCGCATGCAGGGCGGCGCGCTCGTCGAAAGGCTCTCGGCGCAAGTCGAGCATTACAACGCCCGGATCGGCGACAATTCCCGCCATTTCGCCGATGAGATCGACGCGAGACTGGCCGAAATCGACGGCGCGATCGAGAGCAAAGGCGGCCATCTGGTCGAAAAGCTCGGCGCCCGCGCGATCGACATCGCATCGACGATGTCGAACAAGATCGAAGCCTTCGAGAACGTCGCCAACGCCAGGACAATGGAGGCGGCGGACCGCATCGACGAACTGGTCGGCCGCGTTGACGCGGGCCTGGGCGTCGGCGGCCAGATGCTGCAGGAGGCGCTCTCCAAACACGCGGCTGAAGTCGCGCGGGTGATGGAAGACGGCGGGCGCCAGGTCATGCAAACGCTCGACGCAAAGATCAAGGACGTCGACTGGGTGCTGCTGTCGCGCTCGAGCGAACTCGCCCATACGATCGCCTCCAGAACAGAGGAAATCAACGAAGCGCTGGGGGGACACGCGAAGGAGCTGGAAACGACCCTCGACGGCCGCATCGCGCTGCTCGAGAACAATGTGATCAGCCGGCTTGGCGTCGTTTCTTCCGAGATCGACGAAGGAGGCCGACTGGTCGTGGACACGATCGGCGCCCGTCTGCAGGACATCAAAGACGTTCTGGCCGTGGCGCGGCGGGAATTCGATACGACGCTTCATGCGCGCACCGGCGATCTCGGTCAGTCGCTCGCCGAACGCGTCGCGGAGATCAGCGGCGCGCTGGATGCGCGCCTCACGCAAATGCAGACCGTGCTCGACGCACGCGGCGGCGCCGTCGCCCAAGAATTGACGACGATCGGCGATTTGGTGACGACCGCCGTTGAAAATAGCAGCGCCGCCCTTGTCTCGCGCCTCGGCGTCAAGCGCGACGAGCTGACCAATGCGCTGGACGCCTCCCGCGAGGCGCTGGCGCTGACGCTGGAGACCAGCGCGCAGACTTCGATTGCGGCCCTGCTGGAGACAAACGAAAGGATTCGCGCCGAGCTGCCCACCCTGCTCGACACGCTCGGCGAGACGAATGCCTCGCTTCATGCGGTCATCGACAAGACCGGCGGGAATCTGGTCACGCTCGAACACGAACTTGGCAAGCGTCTCGCCGAGTTCCACGGCGCGCTCAACGAGGCCTCGACGCAAGTTGAACATATCAGCGCCGTCGCTGGCGGCACGATGCAGGACGCCAACGCCATCGTCGCGGCGCTCGACGAGAGACAGCACACGCTGGCGCAGAGCGCGGAAAAGCTGGCGCAAAGCCAGGAGGCGCTCGACGCCGTGATGGCCGCCCGCCGCCGCTCGCTCGAGGAACTGGTGACGCTCATCGAAGGCCGGCGCGCCGAATTCGAAAGCGCCATGACACAGTTCGGCGAACTGATGGACCGTTCGTTCCGCTCGATCGAGACGCGGTCGCGCGACCTTGGAGGAGAGCTGAGCGAAACCTCCAGGCAAACCGCCGATTTGATCGAAACGCGCTTTGCAGCGGTGCGCGCCGCCGCGGAAGGCGAACGCGAGCAGACGTCGGAGGCGCTGCGCGCCGCCTTCTCACAAGCCAATGAAGAGATCACCCGTCTCTTTGGCGACGCGCGCTCGAAATTCGACGCCGCGACCGACGATATTCGCGGCCTCGCGCGCGACATTCATCGCGAGATCGAGGAGACCCGCGAGGAGGTGCGCCGCGGCGCGACCGAAATTCCGCGCGAAACCGCGGAGCAGGCGGCGGCGCTGCGGCGGGTCGTCGGCGATCAGGTGAAGGCGCTGAACGAACTCACCGACATCGTGGCGCGCTCGGGCCGCGTCTATGACATTGCCGAACAAAGCGCGTCTCCGCTCCGTCAGCCGGCCCTGGATCAACCGACGCGCGCCGAGCATGCAGCAGCGCCACGCGTCGCGCAGAATCGCTCGGCGGAGCCGACACGCGAGCCGCCGGGCGGATGGCTGAGCAACCTGCTTGCGCGCGCCTCCTTCGACGACGCCGCGCCGCAGCCGCCGCGCACGGCGCGGTCACTGGCGACGGCGGGCGCCCTCGACAGTCTGACGCTCGACATTGCGCGTATGGTCGACAACGCCGCCGTGGCGGAGCTATGGCGCCGCTATCAGCGCGGCGAGAAGGGCGGACTTTTCGGTCGCCGCCTTTACACCGCGCAAGGCCATCAGACCTTCGAGGAAATTCGTCGCCGCTATCGCGTCGATCAGGCGTTTCGCGCGACCGCCGATCGCTACGTCTCGCACTTCGAGGATCTGCTCATCGAGACAAGCCGCGGCGATCACGACGGCTCGAAAGCGCTCGACCTGCTGACCGGCGACGCCGGCAAGGTTTACACCATGCTCAGCCACGCCTCCGGACGATTCGAATAGCTCGAACCCTATTCGATCGATTCCGGCGGCTCGGCGCCGATGCGCGATTCAAAAGCGACTTCGGCGCGCAGATTGTCGAGGTCGCGGCCGATGGTCGCGACGGCCAGCAGCCGTTCGCCCTTGAAGTAGGAAACGGCGCAGTCGGCGGCGGCCGGATCGCCTGAAATCTCCAGCCGGTCCCACGACGCGGCGTTTCCGATATAGGAAATCGTCTCGTCGTAATGCTGGCTCCAGAAGAAGGGCGCGGCGTCGAACTTTTCCTTGCGGCCGAGTATATTGCGCGCGGCCGTCTGTCCCTGACGCTCCGCGACCACCCAATGCTCGACGCGAATCCGCTCGCCGGTGATCTTGTCGGGCCAGCTGGCGATGTCGCCAGCGGCGTAAATATCGGGCGCGCTTGTCCGCAGATATTCGTCGACGAGCACGCCGCGGTCCACGGCGAGGCCGGCGGACTGGGCGAGCGAGAGATCCGGCTTGACGCCAACGCCGATGACCACGAGATCGGCGTCCAAGGTTGCGCCGCTTTTCAATTGGAGCGTGCGCTCGCCGATTTCCGTCGCTGTGTCCCCGAGATGGAAGATGACGCCGTGACTCTCGTGCAGCTTTCTCACATGCGCGCCGATTTCGGGGCCGAGAATGCGCGCCATCGGTATCTCCTCGGGCGCAATGACGCGCACGTCGAGACCACGGGCGCGCAGCGACGCCGCCACCTCAAGGCCGATGAAGCTCGCGCCGATCACGGCCACGCGGCGCGCCCCGGCGCAGGCGGCGATGAGACGGTCGGCGTCGGCGAGCGAGCGCAGATAATGAACGTGGCTCCGTTCCGCTCCCGGCGTCGGCAGCTTGGTGGGGAGTGCGCCCGTGGCGAGAAGCAGCGCGTCGTACGACAGCGTCGCCCCATCAGCGAGCGTCAGCCGCTTGCCCGCAGGGTCGAGCGACTCGACGCGCCGTCCCAGACGCAGTTGGACGCCGTTGTCGCGATACCAGGCTGGATCGCGCAACGGCAGCCAGTCCGCCTGAGCGGTTCCGGCCAAATAATCCTTCGAGAGATTGGGCCGATCATAGGGCTCGGCCGAATCGGCGCTGACCAGCTCCAGAACGCCGTCATAGCCCTCCGCCCTGAACATCTGCGCGGCGGCGAATCCCGCGGCGCCGCCGCCGACGATGACGACGCCGCGCGGCGCGACAGCGCCGCCCTTGCGCCTTGAGGATGCGGGGTCCGGCAGCCTTTCGCGCGCAAACACCCTTCCGTCGAGCTGCTCGACCCGCCACCGCGGCAGCGGATCAAACGCCGGCGCGCGCAACGCGCGGCCGCTGCGCAAGCTGAAACAGGCATGGTGCCAGGGGCACCGGATCGAGCCGCCGACCACGAGGCCCTCGGCCAAGGGCCCATGATAATGCGTGCAATGAGCGCCGATCACGAAGAACTCGTCGCCCTGTCGCGCCATCACGGCGTCCGCGCCGGCCACATGGCCAAGCAACGGGCGGCCTTCGGACACCTCGGCGGCAGCGACTCCCTGCGTGAAGTCGGGGCCCTCGGGTTGATTTTGCCCCTCTTCCGCCATGTCGCCTTCTCCTGTTCCGCGCCGTCGCGCCCTGCGCGCCCGCCTATTGCTACGCTTACTAAAGAGGGCGGCGCTTGAAGCGAGGCAAGCCTCGGTCTGGACCGAAGCGCTCGTGATTCGTCAAGAAACGAACATTTGTCACCTTTTTAACGACGAGAGGCGCGCTGAAATCAGCATCGGCCGCCGTGGAACCATCAAAAATTGTGACATTGCCGCCACACTAATTAGAACAATTTTTCGCCAGGGCTTTTTTTGCCTAACAATTGAGCAGATGCGCGGACGTTGGGCTTGAACGGAGCTTCGCTCGCGAGTGATATCAATCAGATCTCGCCTCCCAGACGGAGTTCCCAGCAATGAAATGGCCCTATCTTTCGACCGTCGCTGCACTTTCGCTAGCAACCAGCGTCACGAGCGCTGCTCATGCTCAGTCGAAGCTGATGGAGGTCGACCCGACTCTCATCGAAGAGAATCAACCCGCGCCTCCCTCTGCGGCCACGCCCGTCAGAAAAGGCAGGATCGTCAAGGGTCCGGCCGTCGCGCCGACGCCGGCCTGGATCGATACGCTGACCATCGACGGCTATATCGAAGGCGGCGTCGCCGTCAACTTCAATCAGCCGTTCAACAAGCTGAACTGGGGCCACCTCTACACGGACCGCGCCAATTGGCCGACCTTCAACGGCGCCCTTCTGACCGTGCAGCGTCCGCTTGATCCGAAGGCCGAAGGCTATGACTTCGGATTCAAGCTTCAGGGCATGGTCGGCGAGGACATGCGCTACAACCACTACCTCGGTATTCTTGATTATGCGATCAATTCACGGACACAGATCGGACCGATCGAGGCGAATGTCCTGGCGCATCTTCCGTGGGTTAGCGCAATCAGCGAGGGCGGCGTCGACCTCAAGCTCGGCATGTTCGTCACCTACAACGGCGCGGAAGTGATCCCGGCGAAGGACAATCTGTTCTACAGCCACTCCTACATCTTCAACTTCGGGCCCTTCCTTCACACCGGCGCGATGGTCACCACCCACGTCAAGCCCTGGCTCGACGTCTATACGGGCGTGACCAGCGGCGTGAACACGAGCCTTGGGTGGCCTGGAGACAACAACGCGGCTGCGTCGTTCCACGGCGGTTTCGGCTTCAACCTGCTCGACGGCAATCTGACCATTATGGCGATCACCCATACAGGTCCCGAGAACCAGAGGCAGACCGATCCGCTCGGCGTCGGCTGGCCGAGCGGTTTCGCCAACGGTACTCCGTTTACGGCGACTGGCTGGCCCAACGTTCTCACGCCGGGTTGGCCCTTCAACCAAGGCGGCTTCGGACAGCCCGGCGCGTGCGCTTGCAACGTCAATTCGGCGATCCGCTCTTACAACAATCTCACGACGACCTGGAAGGCGACCGAGGATCTGACGTTCATCACCGACATCAGCTTCATGATGGAAAGCGGCTGGAATCCGAGCTCCTTCGGTCTACCGCAGAAAGCCTGGGCCGCGGCCAACGCCATCACCGGCACGGGGTTCTGGGGCACGGCGCCGGCCTATCCCATGGGCGCGCGCGCCTTTGGCATCGCGCAATATTTCTCCTATAAGATCAACGACGTCTTCAAGCTCAACGGGCGCGCCGAATTCTTCCGAGACAACAACAACTTCTTCGTCAGCTCTTTTCCGGGCTATTTTGACGCGGTCAATGCGGCGCACGGCTTCTGGTGTCCGTCCTGCATCAACCAGAACCTCGGGACGGGACTTTACGCCAACAAGCCAGTCTACTCCGGCACGAGCTATCTCGCCTTCACGCTCGGCATGACGATTACGCCTGAACTGCCGGTCAAACTGCCCTACATCACCGGCCTGATCATCCGGCCGGAGCTGCGTTGGGACACGACGGTCAACGGCACCACGCCCTTCTTCAGCCGCAGCGGCCTGAGCTCGAACCAGGGCATGTTCAATATGGACGTGATCGTTCCCTTCACGCTTCTCTAGAACGCAATTTTCAAGCGCGACCCAAGCAAGCCGCCCGGTCCGCCGGGCGGCTTTTTATTGCGGAGGTTCGTCGTTCGCGTGAGTGCGCGGCTGATCGCGGATCAGGATTTCGACGTCCGAGTCCTTGGTCGACTGCACGCGGAAAGTTCCCTGATAGGTTTTGCCCTCGTGGCGCGCGATGGCGACATATTCGCCTTCGGCCAGAACGAGCGACGGGAAAGCGCCGATCATCTCGCGGATGACGTCGCCGCCCGGCGTGAGCACAGAGAAACTCGTATTGGCGAGCGCCTCGCCGCCCGGCTGCTTGACGAGCTTCAAGGTCATGGTCGCGGCGCGATGGCGAAGGGTCGCTTCGATCAGCTTTCCCGCCGGTATTTTCAGATCCGCCGTAACCACGGAGTTGGTCTGGTTCGTCCCGCCCTGGGCCCCCTGCCCCGTGTCGAGCAAAGTGGACACGACGTGATAAGCGCCCTCGGGCAGGCAGATCACGTCGTCGGAGTTGGCGTTGGCGAGAATGAGCTTCGCTTCGGAATTGCCGCGCTCCGGCACATAGATCGAAATTGAAAGCCGCTGCGCGGGAATCTCTGCGTCGCCGAGCTTGTCAATGAGCTTCAGCCCGCCGGCGTTCAGAACGACCCGCTCGGAAACATTGCCGCCCTCTATCGTGACGCGGCGCGTGACGCCGGCAAGGCCATAGGCGGCGTGGACGATATAGGAGCCGTCCGGCAGCAGCAGCGTCGGGATCGCCTCTTCGGATTGCGCCACAAGCTTGTGCGATCCGTCCGGCTGGGCGCTCTCCTCAAAGACGCGCCAGACGAGGCCCGAGCGGACCGGCTGCTGGTCATTGGCTGCAAGCGTCGCGCTCAGCCGCAGCGTGGCGCGTCTTTCGGTCGGCGGCGCGGCCGGTCCCGCCGCCTCGCCGGCGCCATGCGGCGGATGGGGACGGCGCGGCGGCTGTTGCTGCGCTTGCGTCGGCTCGGGGAGAAGCGCTGCGCCGGCGAGCGCCGCCGCGGCGACCCGGCCAAGCGCGTCCAATCGGAGCTTTTTCATTGTCCTGTCTATGCCGAGGATTGCCGTCTTTGTCGATTCTCGCCCGCCGCGAAGACCGCGTGGATGGCCGCGATCTGTCCCGGAAAAAGCGCCATCGCCCCCTGAAAACCGTCGCGGCGCGCCGCCGCATAGGCCTCCGTTTCCCCGGTTTGCACGGGCGGCGCGAGCGCCGGAACGCCGGCCGAGGCCGCCGCCAGAACGACTGTCGCGCGCGCCATCTGGGCAGCGGCGCCGTCGCCGCTGGCGAGGCCCAGCGCCGCGCGCAGCCCGGCGTCGTCGAAGGCCAGCGCCGCGAGACGCGGCGACGCGCCGGCGAGGGAACGCAACGCCAACACGGCGGCGGGATCGCCTCCGGCGAAGGCGCCGATCCTGGTCGCGCCGTCGGCGAGGCCGGCTTGCGCCTCGCGCACGGCGAGCTTCACCGACATGCGCTGCAGGCTCGCGGCGCCGTCGCAGGAGGGAAGAAAGACGCCGTCCGGTCCCGGGCCGAACAGCGCGTCGAGGTCGGCTTCGATGAGTTCGCTTTCGAGAGGAGCCACTTCCACGAAGAGCTTCGGCGCCGCGCGCTTGCCTCGCGCCTCCTTGCCTCGCGCCTCATTGATCAGCGCGCAGGCGCGCGCGCGGGCGCCACGCCGCGCCGCGTCTTCCACGTAGAGGCCGAGCCGCAACAACAGCGCGTCGGCGCCGCAATCAAGCGCCGCCGCGACATCCTCATCACTGGCGTCGGAGCCTAGGATTAAACAGGAGCGCATGCGAGCTGGGCTTGTTCGGGGAGACGTCGGATCCCTTCTAGCACGCCCAGCCCGGCCGCTGATCAGTCCGGGGCCTCGATAGCCTCCAGAACGAAGCGGATCAGCTCGTCGGCCGACGAATAGCTGATCCATTTGCCGCCAGGATAGACGACCGCGACGGGACCGTGTTCGCATTGGCCGAGACAGCCCGACTGCGACAGGCGCACGCCGTCGCGCTTGGCGAAGGGCAGCGCCTTGAGGGCTTCCTTCACCTTCGCCAGCGCCTCCTTTGCGCCGTGGTCCTCGCAGGCGGATCGGCCGTCGCGCGTGTTGACGCAGACGAAGACGTGGCGGCGGAAGGGTTTGATCGCTGATTGGGTCATTGGGTCTAGTATCCGAACTGCTCGCGCAGGATTCGTTCTTCCAGCGAATGGCCCGCATCGTGGAGCAGGATCAGACTGGTGGCGTGGTCCATCACAACGTCCACATAAGCAAGGTCGCGGAATTCGTCATGATCGGCGACGACGGAGACGGGCCGCTTCGCCGCTTCGAGGACCTCGATCCGCACCTTTGCGAGGTCGGGCAGCAGAGCGCCATGCCAGCGGCGCGGGCGGAAGGCGGAGATCGGCGTCAAGGCCATCAGCGGCGCATCGAGCGGCAGGATCGGACCATTGGCGGAAAGATTGTAGGCGGTCGAGCCGGCGGGCGTCGACACCAGCACGCCGTCGGTGACGAGCTCCGGCAGGCGCTCCTGGCCGTTGACCAGAATGCGCAGCTTCGCGATCTGCGACGTCTGGCGCAACAGCGACACCTCATTGATGGCGTGCGCCGAAAACTCGTCGCCGCGCACATTGACGGCGTGCATCAGCAAGGGGTGAATGATCGACGGCTTGGCCTCGGCGATGCGCTTGCGCAGCCCCGTCTCGCGATATTGGTTCATCAGAAAGCCGACCGAGCCGCGATTCATGCCGTAGATCGGCTTGCCGGCGTCCATGAACCGATGCAGCGTGCGAAGCATGAGGCCGTCGCCCCCGAGCGCGACGATGCAATCGGCCTCCTCAGGCGGGCAGTCGCCGTATTTTTCAATGAGGCGCTGGCGCGAGTCCTCCGCCTCCGGCGCGCCCGAGGCGAGAAAAGCCAAATGGGCGCACGGCTTCTTCCCGTGATTCTGCCGATCTCCGGCGGCGCCCATCGCAAACTCCCCCGCTCACGCGCGCCGCAGCCGCCGCGATTGCTTCGGCATACACCGGCGCGAGGCCGGAGGGAACGCTGCCGGCGCAAGCTGCGCGCGAGGCGCGCCGCGGCGGCCTCCCAATGTGCGACTCATTGGTCGGCCTCGCCGGCGCCCCATAGCCAGGCGGCGCCGCGCACGCCGCCCGAGTCGCCATGCGCATTCGGCAGGATTTTCGTGTCAAAGGCGTCGGTGACGGCGTTCTCCCCCACGCGCGCCGCGAGTCCCTCATAGAGGCGCGAGATGTTGGAAAGACCGCCGCCGAGCACGATGACGTCAGGATCGATGAGATCGACGACCACCGCCAGCGCCCGCGCCAGACGGTCCTGATAGCAATCGAGGCTTGCCTGCGCGGCGGGCTCGCCGGCTTCCGCCAGCGCGGCGATTTCGGCCGCATGGCGGCGCGCGCCGGAGCGCTTCTCATAGTCGCGCGAAAGGCCGGCGCCGCAAAGAAACGTCTCGATGCAGCCGCTGTGCCTGCAAAAGCAGGGGCTCCCGGGATATTCCTGCGGAGTCATCCACGGCAGCGGCGTATGGCCCCATTCGCCGGCGACGCGATTGCGCCCCTCGATAATCTTTCCGTTGACGATGACGCCGCCGCCGACCCCCGTGCCAAGGATGACGCCGAACACCACGCCGGCGCCGCGGCCGGCGCCGTCGATCGCCTCCGACAGCGCGAAACAATTGGCGTCATTGGCGACCCGCACCGGGCGTCCGAGCGCCCGCGCGAGATCGACGTCGAGCGGCTTGCCGTTGACGACAGCCGTGTTGGAGTTTTTCACGAGGCCGGTATGCGTCGAGATCGCGCCAGGCGCGCCGACGCCCACGACGCCGCGCCGCCCGATATGGGATTCGATGTCACGCACGAGGGTCGCGACGGCTTCGATGATCGCCGCATAATCGTCGGCGGGCGTCGCGACGCGGCGACGCGCCAGCGTCTCGCCCGCAGCGTCGAGCGCGATCGCCTCGATTTTGGTGCCGCCGAGATCAACGCCGATGCGGATAAATTCGCGCGTCATTTCACGCGGGCGCGATCGATGTTTTGCGCGCCTGCGAGCGCGCGCCCGGCGGCGGCGTCGATCTGCGCGGAATCGAGATCAAGACCGTCAGTCTGGGCGCCAACCCAATTTACACCAGTCAAATCCGCGCCGGCGGCGTCGGCCCCCTTCAGATTCGCCTCGGAAAAATCCGCGCCCGCGGCGCGCGCGAAGCGCAGATCGGCGCTCGCGAGATTGGCCTTGTGAAAACGCGCGCCTTCGAGCGCGGCCGAGCGCAGCACTGCGCGCATCAATCCCATCGACTGGTTCTTCATGTCGGCGGAGAGATCCGCCTCGCTGAAATTGGCGCCGCGCGCCGATGCGCCGGTCAGATCGCCGGCGAGACGCGCATGCGCAAAGTCCGCGCTGTCCGCCCGCATACGCTGCATTTGCGCAGCGAAGGCGTGTGCCCCCTTCAGCGATGCGCCGGTGAGGTCGGCTTCGATCAGCCAGGCCTGATCGAGGATCGCGTCGTCGAGCCGCGCGCCGGCGAGCGATGTCTTGTTCATGCGGGCGGCGCGAAAATCGACGCCGTGCAGATCGAGTCCGGAAAGATCGAGCCCGTTGAGGCTTTTTTCCGAAAGGTCGATCTTATGTCCGCTCTCGCGATGCTGCAGCGCCGCTTCGACGTCGGCGCGCGTCAATTCAGCCTTGGAATAAGCCGGCTGCGCAAGATCGACGCCTTGCAGCATGTCCTGTGCGCGCAGGTCTTGAGTGGACAATGACGCGACGCAGATGAGGACGACGCTCAGACCCATACGCATACGCACGAACTTGTCCTTCTGCCGGCGCTTTATGCCGCGTCGACGTTGCGATCAGCCGAGGCGGCGCCGCTCAGCGCTTGCGCCTGCTCGACCCATCCATTGCGCTTCACCCGCCCCGCCGCGCCGATCGCCGCCTCGATCCATTTGATGTTGTCGTCGCTCCAGCCGGCGATCTGATCATAATGGAAAACCCCGAGCGCGTGCAGCTTCTCGACGCTCTTTGGTCCGACGCCCTTGATTTTTGCAAGATCGTCCGCCGCGCCGTCGCGTGGCGCGGGAAGCGCGGCAGGCGGAGCGCCCGACGCCATTTTGCCGCTCGGCGCGCGCATTTGCGCGGCTTTTTCGTTCAACGCCTTGGCGGCTGAAGCCGCCGCCTCTAGCGCCGGCTCAACGCTCGTCGGCGTCTCTGGCTGCGCGGTCGCGACGATTTCGACTTGCGGTTCCGGCGAATGCTCGACGGGCGATTCGTAAACGTCGCTCACCGCGCCGCGCAGCACAACGATCGGCCGCTTGCCGGCATAAGCGGGCGCGGCCTGTGTCGTCTTCAGCGCAGCGCCAACCGGCAGACCGACGAGATAAGCGAGCGCCGCAATCAGCAACACGTCCATCGTCAGCGCGGCGCGCCCGTCAAGGAGCCCCAGCCAGGAGGCGGCTGCGCCCGCGCCGAGCGTCACGGCGATCGCGATGAGGTTCCAGCCGGGCGCGGCAGGGGCGTCCTCCGCCCGCGAGGTGGTCACATAGCCGGCTAGCGCGCCAAGCGCGCAGGCGGCGGCGAACCAAGGCCAGCCAAGCGTCAGCAAGTAGGACATCTGCCGTCTCCTTCTCTGGCGCTACTTGACGACGATTTCGACGCGGCGATTGCGCGCGCGATTTTCGTCGCTGTCATTGGAAGCGATTGGGCGCTCGCCGCCATAGCCGACGGCGATTATTCTGAATGGGTCGACTCCGGCCTTCGCCAGGCGTTCGACGACCGCCTGCGCGCGACGCTTGCTGCGCCCCAGATTAACTTCGGCAATGCCAACGTTGTCGGTGTGCGCAGCGATTTCGAGAGTCGCGCCCGGACAGCGCAGCGCCGTCGCGGCGATCGCATCGACGAGGGGCGCGGATTCGGCGGCGATCCCCGAATCGTCGGACACAAAGACGATCGGCGATTTGGCGAGAAGCTCGGAGAGCGCGGCACCACATTGGCTTGCGTCGAGCGGCGATCCGACGATGCGGGTCGACAGCTGCGCCTCGCCGCGGAAACTCTGCGGAAGCGTATCGGCGAAGCTCGCCGCGATCTCGGCGCGCGCGCTCTGATGACGCGCGACGCCCGCGAGCGAGATATTCGAGTCGCTGATCGCGAGCTTGCCTTCGTCGAGCCGCGCGAGCGCAGCAAGGGAATGATCCGTCGCTTCCGCGAAGTTTTGCGGCGCCCCCTTCGCGATAATGAGTCGATCAACGACCTTCGCGTCGAAGAAGTTCCTGCGCGCGGTTTCGACGAGGCGATTACGGACGGCCTCATCCGGCGCATAGCCGGTGAGCGTAACGTCTCCGCCGGCGCGCTGGGCGCTGAAAACATAGGGCGTCATCGGACCCGCCATGACGTCGAGCCGCGCGATCTCAAATCCGGAAGGCAACCGCGCTTTCGCATCGGCCCGGATCGTCTCGCCCAATATGTTCTGGCGCCCCTGCCCTTCAATGATGATCTTGCCGTCGGATACCGCGACTTTGCCTTGCGACAACTTGCCGAGCTCGCCGACCGCGAACGCAAGCGCGCCGGCGAAGTCGCCCTCCGGCGCGCCGGCGCCAAGCTCGGTCGCGTCGCTGACCGCGGCGCCAGCGCCCACGGAGGCCGCCATGGCGATGACCTGTTTCCGCAGATCGTCGCTCGGCAGGTGGCCGGAGAGGCTGATGACGCCGTCGCGCGACGCCGCTGAAAACACATAGGGAGAAACACGCGGCGGCGACACGTCAACTCTTACCGCGCTCTCAAACGGCGACGCCTTGAGCGCGGCGAGCGCCTTGTCGTAATCGGCGGCGCTGCGCGCTTCGCCGGAAACAGTCAGAGTCGCGTCGGTCATCGTCGTCGTCGCGGGATCGAGTTCGGCGAGGCGGCGCACGGCGAAGGAAGCGAGATCGGGGAAGGATTGCGGCGCGCCGTCGGCGTAGGCGGCGGAGTCCGACACTTCCAGGCCTAAGGCGGCGATTTCCGCGCGCAGCCTTTCGCGCGCGCCCGTCGGCGGGACGTTGCCCGAGATCATCGCCTTGCCGCCGCGGCGTTCGAGTCTCAGCACGAAGGGCGTTGCGCGCGAGAGCGGCTGCGTCGCGTCAATGATGCGCCGCGCTGGCGTTTCAACGCCCAATGATGTCAAAAGACTCGCTTTCACATCACGCGACAGCGAAATGCCGGCAAGGACGACGTCACGGCCCGAGACGCGGACCTCTGGCCTGTCGATCGCGTCAGGAGACTGTGCGACTCGCAACAAGATAGCAGCGCGCAGATCGTCCTCTAGACGAGGCGTCAACGCGCCCTGCGCAAAATAGCCCAGTCCAAAAAGGACCGGCAGCCCAATCCACCATTTTTTGGGAAGGTGCATCGACGTCTTGCCCTCCATCGAAGAGAGAATCAGCGAAGACGCGCATACTGTAACCGCACATGGTCGTTTTGCGCGGCGACGTGTCAATATGATGGCAAACAAAAATGGGGAACACGGCCGCGCCGCGCTCCCCAAAGGCGAAGAAGAGTCCTGGTCGACTGTGAGATAGGCTTCGCCCGCTCTTCGACAAGGCTATCTTGATGAAATGCGCGCGCTTGCAGGCGGTCTGCCGGGGAGGAAAGGCGCCATGCCGGCGCGCGCCAGTTCGTCGGCGCGCTCGTTCATGTCATGGCCCGAATGGCCTTTGACCCAATGCCAATCGACGTCATGCCGCTCCGCCGCCGCTTCCAGCCTTTGCCACAGATCGACGTTCTTGACCGGCTTTCGGTCGGCGGTGCGCCAGCCGCGCGCTTTCCAGCCGGCGATCCATGAGGTGACCCCGCTGCGCAAATATTGCGAATCGGTATGCAGATCGACCGAGCAAGGACGCGTGAGAGTTTCAAGCGCCATGATCGCCGCCATCAGCTCCATGCGATTATTGGTGGTGAGCGGCTCGCCGCCGTTGATCTCTCTTTCGCGATCGCCAAAGCGGAGAATCGCGCCCCAGCCGCCCGGCCCCGGATTGCCCGAGCAGGCGCCGTCGGTCCAGATCTCGACGCCGAGCGTCATGAAGCGACTCCGTAGACGCGCGCATCGGCGGCGGACTGGTGAAACCGGAGCTTGGCGAGATATTCGCGCGGATCCTTGGGACGCACCAGCGCGCCCGGCGGCACGTTGAGCCAGTCGACGTAGCGGGTGAGCAGAAAACGCAGCGCGGCGCCGCGCGCGAGCATGGGAAAGGCCTCGATCTCGGCGCAGGAGAGCGGCCGAATCCGCTGATAGGCGTCGAGCAGCGCGGCGCCCTTGTCCGGCTGATAGCGATGCTCGGCGTCAAAGCACCAGGCGTTCAGGCAGATCGCCAGATCGTAGGCGTAGGCGTCGGTGCAGGCGAAATAGAAGTCGATCAACCCCGAGATGCGCTCGCCGAGAAAGAAAACATTGTCGGGGAAGAGATCGGCGTGAATGACGCCGCTCGGCAGGTCCCGCGGCCAGTTCCGCTCCAAATGATCGAGCTCCGCGTCGACGAGCGCGCGCAATCCCGTCGCAACCTCTTCCGCACGGGACGCGCACGTCGAAAAAAGCGGCCGCCATCCGTCGACAGAAAGCGCGTTGCGGCGCCGCTGCGCGAAATCGGCGCCGGCGAGGTGTAGTTGCGCGAGATTTGCGCCGAGCGCGGCGCAGTGCGCGGTTTCCGGATGGTGGATCGAATAGCCGTCCAGAAAAGTGACGATGACGGCGGGTCGGCCGGCAAGGCGCCCCAGCGCGAGCCCGGCGCGGTTTTTCACTGGCAGCGGGCAGGTCACGCCCCGCGCCGCAAGATGTTCCATGAGGTTCAGGAAGAATGGCAAATCGCCTTCCGCGACGCGCTTCTCGTAAAGCGTGAGGATGAAGCTGCCGGCGCCGGTATGGAGATAATAGTTGGAGTTTTCGACGCCCTCGGCGATGCCTTTGCAGGAGAGCAGCGGCCCGAGATCGTATGTCGCGAGAAAAGCGATCAGCTCCTCGTCGTCAACCAGCGTGTAGACGGCCATGGGCGCCGACCGTTCACTGCGGGCCGCCCTCAGGCGATCGCCCGCAGCTCCTTGGGCAGAGGGAAGGACACGTTCTCGTCGGCGCTGGAGATGGTTTCGACGACAATGTCGTAGCGCTCGGCGAATGCGTCCATGATTTCCTCAACCAGAACTTCGGGCGCGGACGCGCCGGCGGTAATGCCGAGCGACGATATGTTGCCAAAAATTTCCCAGTCGATCTCGCCCCGGCCCTGCACGAGTTGCGCCGGCGCGCCAGCGCGCTCGGCCACCTCGCGCAGCCGCTGCGAGTTCGACGAATTGGGCGAGCCGACCACGATCACGGCCGCGACATGCGGGGCGACCTCCTTCACCGCAGCCTGGCGGTTCGTGGTCGCATAGCAGATGTCTTCCTTGTGCGGGCCAATGATCTTTGGAAAGCGCCGCATCAGCGCGCTGACGATCTCCTGGGAGTCGTCGAGCGACAGCGTCGTTTGCGTCACATACGCCAGATTCGATTCGTCATCGAGTTTGAGCCGGTCAATGTCCTCCACGGATTCGACCAGCACCACCGCCCCGTCCGGCAGCTGTCCCATGGTGCCCACGACCTCAGGATGGCCGGAATGTCCGACGAGCAACACCCGGCGGCCCCGCCGCCTGTGAATTTCCGCCTCTCGATGCACTTTCGTGACGAGCGGGCAGGTCGCGTCGATGGCGAGGAGTCCGCGTCCCGCCGCTGCGGCCGAAACTGATTTGGCGACCCCGTGCGCCGAGAAGATCACCGGCGCGTTGGTATTGGGAATTTCGTCGAGCTCCTCGACGAAAATCGCGCCCTTCGCCTTAAGCGATTCGACGACGTAGCGATTGTGCACGATCTCATGGCGCACATAAACGGGCGGGCCAAACTTGGCCAGCGCCCGCTCGACGGCGTCGATCGCGCGCACGACGCCTGCGCAAAATCCCCGCGGCGAGCAAAGCAGTATCTTGAGCGGCGGCTTTGTCGGTCGGGGGTGAACGTTCATCTTCGCGCCTTTTGGCAGAGGCGGCGCCGAGGCGGCGAGCCGCTCAAGCGCCAAACGCGGCCATCCGGATCACCCGGCTGAATGCCGGCAAGCAATGTCGCGCATGCGCGACGGTGTCAAGCCGCCGGCGCAGCGCGGAGACCCCTCGGCGAACGCCGTCAATGCGTTGCTAACGCCGGCGCGCCGCAACAAGTTTCCAGCTCCGCCGCCGATTGGCGCAACCGCCGGACTGTGACACCATGACGGCGGGCTCGCCTTCCGGGCTCGCGTGAACGGAGCTGCGCGCATGTCCTATCTCGACGAGATTTTGCAGTCCGCGCAAGGCGGCCAGTTGGTCTCCAATCTCGCTCAGCGCTTCGGCCTCTCCGACGAACAGATGGACCGCGCCATCAAAGCCCTCTCTCCCGCGCTCGAAGTCGGCCTGAACAACGCCGCCGAACAGCCGTTGCTGTTCGAAAAGCTCTTGGGCGATATCGCGTCCCCGCTGCGCGCGGCCGCCTTCGACGACCCTGGCGCCGCGCAGGACGCGGATTCTCTCGCCCAGTCGCGACAGCTGCTCGAAGAGCTCTTCGGCTCGCCGGCGGCCGCTGGGCAAGTCGTGCAGGTCGCGGCCCGCGAGTCGGGGCTGCGTCCGGACATTCTCTCGCAATTGCTGCCGGTGCTGGTTTCCGTGCTCATCGGCGGATTATTCAAAAATGTGAGCAACCGGGGCCTCGGCGGCGTGCTCGGCCAGCTCGTCAGCTCCGGCGCGCTCGGCTCCATATTGGAGCAAATGCTCGGCGGCGGGCGGGCCTCGCAGCCCGAACCCGCGCCGGCGCCGACGCCTCAAGGCGGCGCAGCTGGCGGCGCAACGAGAGGCGGCGGCCTGCTTGGCGGACTTCTGGGGTCGATTCTGGGCTCGCTGCTCGGCGGCGGCCGCCGGCCCGCGCCCGACCCCTACGGCGGACCCATGGATGGACCCTTGGGTGGACCTGTCGGCGGACCGATGGGCGGTCCGCTTGACCTCGACCCGGGCGCTGGGCGCTCTCAGGGCCTGCCCGACGACATGGATCAGGCGTCGATTCAGCAGGCGATCGAAGAGATCAAGCAGACGCTGCAGATCGGACGCGGCGGCGGCGGCGAAAACGCCGGCGCGCGCTCGGACTTTGAAAGCATTCTCGGCCAGATGTTCGGCAAGCGCTAGGGGCTGGCCGCCAAGCTCGGGACCGCCCGCGAAGTTCTAAACCCAGGACGCCCTTCGGCGCGCTGCCCCTACGAGCCGGCGCGGGCGGAGGCTTGCGCAACGCCCGCTTTCCTGCAATCCATCGGCGCGATTCCTTCACCCGCGAGGCGCATCCCGCGCCGCAATCGCGCGTCTCCTCTAGCACGGAAAATTCCCCGTAGATGGCCCGCGACGTATCCGACACGACGCCGATCACGTCGCGCAACATGTTGGTCGAATGGTTCGAAGCCGGCTCCAAGACCGGCGGCGCGCCGCTGCTTATCGGCACGGAGCACGAGAAAATCCCCTTCTATGCGGCCGACGATTCGCCGGTCCCCTATGAGGGCTCGGGAGGCCGGGGCGGCGTGCGGGCGCTGCTCGAGGGCCTGCGCGACACGCTCGGCTGGGCCCCCATCCTCGACCGGGACGCGCTGATCGGCCTCTATCAGTCCGATGGCGGCGGCGCGATTTCGCTCGAGCCCGGCGGACAATTCGAACTCTCCGGGGCGCCTCTGGCCGACGTTCACGCCACGCATGACGAGCTTGACGCGCATTTCGCGGCCCTTGCGCCCATAGCCCGAGCGCTGGGCGTGCGGTTCCTTGATCTTGGCTGCAGTCCGAAGTGGTCACGCTCGGAGACGCCGACGATGCCCAAGCAGCGCTACGCCATCATGCAAGCCTACATGCCGAAAGTTGGCGCGCTCGGGCTCGATATGATGTTTCGCACCGCAACCGTGCAGGTCAACCTCGACTTCGTCGACGAGGCCGACATGGTCCAAAAAACGCGTGTCGGCCTCGCTTTACAGCCGCTCATCACCGCGATGTTCGCCAATTCGCCGTTTCTCGACGGCAAGCCGACCGGCCGGCTGTCGCAACGGTCCTACATTTGGCTCGACACCGATCCCGACCGAACCGGCATGCTGCCCTTCGCCTTCGAGGAGGGATTCGGCTTCGAACGCTACGTCGACTATGCGCTCGACGTGCCGATGTATTTCGTCAAACGCGGCGACGTCTATCACGATGTGGCGGGAGCGAGCTTTCGGGACTTGATGAAGGGCCGCCTTCAGCAACTGCCTGGCGAGCGCGCCACGATGTCCGACTGGGCCAATCATCTCTCGACGATCTTTCCGGAGGTGAGGTTAAAGACCTATCTCGAAATGCGCGGCGCGGACGCAGGCCCGCGCGCCCATTTCACCGCCCTTCCCGCGCTTTGCGCCGGTCTGTTCTATGACGCCGCCGGGCTGGATCAGGCGCGCGAACTGACGAAGGGGTGGAGCGCCGCCGCGCGTCAGGCGCTACGCGCGGATGTGCCCGCTCTGGCGCTCGATGCGAGAATCGAGGGCCGCAGCCTGCGCGACGTCGGGCGCGACGTTCTTGCGCTGGCGAAGGTCGGATTGCGCCAACGCGCCCGCCTTGACGCCAAAGGACGCGATGAGAGCGTTTTTCTTACGCCGCTGGAAGCAATTCTCGAAGACGGACGCACCCTCGCCCAGCGGCGCTTGGACGCTTATTACGGCGGGTGGGGGCAGTCGATCGACGCCGCCTTCACCGACTGCGTGCTTCCGCAGTAGAATTTGGAGCCGGCGCCGACGCGATGGTTAGCGTGGGAAGAGGTCGTGCAGTCCGAAGGGCGCCATCGGCGGCAGCGAGGAACGCGCGGCGGCATGCTGCATGCCGTCCCGGCGCATATCCGTGTAACCCAATGGGGCGACAGGGGCGCGAGGCATAGAGACGCGGACGTGACCGCCAAGGCGAACACAACCGTTTGACCCCGCGACTGCGACATAATCGGCGCCATATCGCGCGCATTGGCTGACATTGTCGGCATGCGCCGGCGCAACGGCGATGGCCGTGAGCGCGATGGCGCCGAAAAAGCCCGCCGGCAGAAAACGGTTACTGCGGCTGATGTTGTCTAGGGTCATGAGTTTTGGGCCTCATTTCCGAAAAAAAACGCGCGCGTCGCGCGAGATTTCCGGAGCCTTGCGATCCCGACAATGTCTCGATACGCCGTAATTGCGCTGGCGGCGACGAGAACCTCCTCGCCTTCGAGCGGCGCATTCCGGCGCTGCAAATCCAACTAGAGCCAAACATCGTGGCAGGATCGTGTCTTGGACGCCCACTGGCGAAACCTGTCGGCGCCACGTGAGAACTACCCTTTATTTTCTATTTATTTATTTTTGGTTTAGACGGCGGCCGTCCGAGAACGCCAATCGCCGATCGCGGCCTGGACGATCGCTAGAGCCGCGACGGCGGCGGTGTCGGCGCGCAGCACGCGCGGTCCGAGCGAAAGGCGCGCGACGTTGGGCAGACCGGCGATGGCGGCCCGTTCGACGTCATCGAAGCCGCCTTCCGGTCCAATGAGCACGCTCACGCCCTCTCCCGCCGTACGGCCCTCGAGCGCGTCCAAGGGGTTGGCGAGCGCGGCGCGTTCGTCACAAAACACGAGGAGCCGCCGCGCCGGCCAACGCGCGAGAAACTCTGACAGTTCGACGGCGGCCGCGACTTCGGGCACGGCCAGCACGCCGCATTGCTCGGCGGCCTCGATGACATTGGACTCGAGCCGCCCCGCGTTGAGCCGGCGGACCTGCGTTCGGCGCGTCATCACCGGCAGAAGGCGGCCGGCGCCCATCTCCGTGGCCTTCTGCGCCATGTAGTCGAGCCGCGCCTGCTTTAGGGGAGCGAAACAATAATCGAGATCGGCGCGTTCGGTCTGGGCGCGCAGTCGCTCGCCGACGCGTAATCTTGCGGAGCGTCGCGAGACGTTCGCGAGCGTCGCGTGAAATTCGCCGTCGCGGCCGTTGAACAGATGGATCGCGGCGCCCTCCCGCATGCGCAGGACATTGAGCAGATAGTTCGACGCCTCAGCTGAAGGGGCGAGTTCGACATCCGGCGCGAGATCGTCACGAACGAACAAGCGCTGCGCAGAAAAATCGTAAGCTGACACAATGGCTTCCCAAGCGGAGACGCGAGCGCAAGGCGCGCTCGCCATGAAGCCGCCGCTTTGTTGCGTGCAGGTTCGCCAAAACTTGCGTCGCCGGCAAGCCTGCTGGTAATGCTGCGAGCCTGATGAGCGGACCAAGACACATGATCATCGGCGCTGTCGATATTTCTCGCGCTGTCGCGCGACTTTCGCTGTTTGCGATGCTGCTCGCCTCTACCGGCGCGCATGCGCAAGCCTGTCAGGAAGACTTCAGGAAGCTCACCGAGAAGCGCATGGCGGGAATCGAGGCGCTCAACACTCTCGGAAAGGCTGGCAAGGGCAAGATGGATCCCGAAGCCGCCTGCCCCGCGGCGAAACGTCTCGTCGCCGTCGAAACCGAGATGATGAATTACATCAACAAGAACAAGGAATGGTGCAACATTCCTGACAATGTCGCCGACGGCTTCAAGGAAGCGCGCGCCAAAACTCAGGGCTTCGCCTCGCAGGCCTGCGCGGCCGCAGCGAAGATGAAAGAGATGCGCGATCAAGCGGCGGCTGGCGGCGGCGGCATGATGGCGCCGCCAAAGTTGCCCGCCGGACCGCTGTGAGCGTAAGGCGAAGCGGCGATTCGGCGGGAGCGACCGCGCTGCCCGACGCCATCGCGGATCATCCGTTACTGCGCCGCGCGCCGCCTGCATTCCTGCCTTATATCCAGCTTGCGCGCCTCGATCGGCCGATCGGCTGGTGGCTGCTGCTGCTTCCCTGCTGGGAAGCGAGCGCGCTCGCCTCCGCGTCGATGCGCGAAGGCCCCAACGTCTGGCATTTGGCGCTGTTCTTTATCGGCGCCGTCGCCATGCGCGGCGCGGGCTCGACCTATAATGATTACGTTGATCGCGAGATCGACGCCAAGGTCGAGCGCACGCGTCTGCGGCCGCTCGCCAGCGGGCGCGTAACGCCTGCGGCGGCGGTCGGCTTCCTCGTCGCGCAATGCCTCGTCGGGCTCGCGGTGCTTGTGTCGTTCAACGGCCTCACGATCGCTCTTGGACTGGCATCTCCGCTGATCGTGCTGATTTATCCCTTCGCCAAGCGCTTCACGTCCTGGCCGCAGGCGATCCTCGGATTAGCCTTCGCCTATGGCGCGCTGCTCGGCTGGACGGCGCGCACGGGGGAACTCGGCGCGCCGGCGCTTTTTCTCTATGCGGCGGCGATCTCATGGACGATCGGCTTCGACACGATTTACGCGCTCCAGGACATGCGCGACGACGCGATTGTCGGCGTGCGCTCGACGGCGAGATTGTTCGGACGGCGCGTGCAATTGGCGGTCGGCGCGCTCTATGCCGTGTCCGCCGCATGCGCCGCCTTCGCCGTTTTTCTGGCGGGCGGCGGGTGGTTCGCCTATGCGGGGGTCGCCGCCTATGCGACGCATCTCGCTTGGCAGACCGCGCAGACCCGAGAAGATGTCGCGCCGATCACCGCTCTGCGCCTGTTCCGCTCAAATCGCGACGCCGGTCTGCTGCTGTTCGCAGGCTTTTTTGCGCAGAGCCTCGCCTTTCTTTTCTAGTGGGCCTCGGGCGACGCGCGATGCGGAGCTGCTCTATTTCTCGAGTTCCTTTTTCCTGTCGAGACAGGAGTCGATTTGTTTCTTGTCGAGCTCCCAATAGGAGCCGCCGCAGAGCGCCTCATAGCGACTGCTGACGAAGAAGGACCAGATGTAATAGCCGGTCAGCACCACCGCGGCGACGGCGGCGATTTTCATGATGAAGTTGAATCGCGCTTCCGCGTCTTGGGTGTCCGACATTGTTAGTCTCCGCGCCAAAGTTAAGCCGCCGAAAATTCGCCATCAGTCCAGCGTCTGCCGGAAACGCATCACCGCGACGCTCATCGCGACAAGCGTAAAGGCCGCAAGCGCGCCGGCGTCGACGGCGAGATCGCCGAAGTTCGAGCCCTTCAACATCACCGAGCGCACAATGCGCAGATAATGGGTGAGCGGCAGCGCCTCACCCGTATATTGCGCCCACATCGGCATTCCGTGGAAAGGAAAAAGGAAGCCCGAAAGAAGCATGCTCGGCAGAAAAAAGAAGAAGGTCATCTGCATCGCCTGCAGCTGATTTACCGCGACCGTCGAGAAAGTGTAGCCCACCGACAGATTGGCGACGATAAAAAGCAGAGTCAGCACGCTGAGCGTAAAGAGCGAACCGACCACCGGCACCTGAAACAACAAGGAAGCGACGATGAGGATCGTCGACATCTGCACGGCGCCGACGACCACATAGGGCGCGATTTTTCCGAGCATGATCTCGACCGGGAGTATCGGCATGGCGAGCAGCGCCTCCATCGTTCCCCGCTCGATTTCCCGCGTCACCGACATCGCCGTATACATCAGCATCGTCATGGTCAAAATCGTGCCGATCAGTCCGGGCACGATATTGCGGCGGGTCTCTCCAGCCGGATTGTAGCGCCGATGCACGCGGATCTCGTAAGGCGGCGCATTCTGCGCAAGCGACGCCAGCGGTCCGGTCAGTTCACGGTCGAGCGCCTGATTCGCGGCGCCGAGCGCGGCGGCGACCGCGCCCGAGGTCGCCGTCGGGTCCGTGGCGTCGGCGATGAGAAGCAGCCCCGGTTTTTCGCCGCGGACGAGCTGGCGAGAGAAATCGGGCGGAATTTGAATGACGAATTGCACCTTGTTCGAGAGGATCAATTTGTCGGCGTCGGCCTCGCCGCGCGCGACATATTTGATGTTGAAATAATCGGTGGCGCGCAAAGCGCCGATCAGCGCGCGCGCGATCGGGCTGTCGTCGCCCGTCAGCACCGCCGTCGGCAGATGTTTGGGATCGGTGTTGATCGCATATCCAAAAAGCATCAGCTGAATCAGCGGAATGCCGACGATCATCGCGAAGGTCGGCCGGTCGCGCCGAAGCTGAATGAATTCCTTGACGAACATCGCGACCAAACGCTGCCAGGACTGCGCGAGCGGGCCGCGGCGCGCCGGACGCGGGACGACGCGCGGCAGGCCTTCCTGCGTGCTCACTGGTCGGCTCCAGCGCGGGTCATCAAATCAATGAACACGTCTTCGAGCGATGGCTCGTCGCGTCTCCAATGATGAAGGCCTTCGGCGCTATAGCGATCCGCGACGCGCTCCATCGCCGCTTCATCGCGGCCGCCGACGTGCAGCGCCGAACCGAAGCGCGCAACCATGTCCACGCCGGGTTGACGTTTCAATTCGCTGCTGAGCAGATCGAGGCCTTCGCCCGTCACGACCCAGGTCGAGAGATTCGCGCCGGCGATAATCTCCGGAATCGTGCCCGAAGCGAGCAGCCGCCCATTGGCGATATAGGCGATCCGGTGACAGCGCTCCGCTTCGTCCATGTAGTGCGTCGAAACGAGCACTGTTAAGCCTTGCGTCGCCAGATGATGGATCTCGTCCCAAAAGTCGCGTCGCGCCTTGGGATCGACGCCCGCAGTCGGTTCGTCGAGGAGGAGCAGCGACGGGCCAGGCAAGATGCATGCGCCAAGCGCCAGTCGCTGCTTCCAGCCGCCGGAAAGCTCGCCGGCGAGTTGGTCGGCCCGCGCGACGAGGCCGAGGCGCTCGAGCGCGCCCTGAGCTGCGTCCTCCGGCGCTTCGAGACCGTAAACGCGCGCGACGAACTCCAGATTTTCGCGAATGGTGAGGTCGCGATAAAGTGAAAAGCCCTGCGTCATATAGCCGACATAGCGCTTGATCTCTTCCTGCTGCCGGCGAATGTCGTAGCCAAGACATTCGCCCTCGCCCGAATCGGGCGTCAGCAGGCCGCAGAGCATGCGGATCGTCGTCGTCTTGCCGCTGCCGTTCGGGCCGAGAAAGCCCTGGATGTGACCGCGCGCCACCTGCAGCGTGAAATTGTCGACGACCTTTTTGGCGCCGAAGGATTTGGTGAGCCCGCGCACGTCGATCGCGATGTCGCTCTCAGCGCTCACGGCGCCGCTCCCGTCGACTCCGGCGCCGGCCCGACGGCGACCGGCATGCCAAGCGGCAACGCGCGCGCCGCGCCTTCGAGCCGCGCTTCGGCCTTGAAAACGAGTTTTGCGCGCTCCTTGTCGCTGAAGATCACGGGAGGCGTATATTCCTGCCGGCCGGCGATATAGCTGACGCGCCCAAAGAGGTCGTCGGCGCAGCCGTCGCAGGTGACGCGCATCCGTTCGCCCAGCGAGATCTTCGGCAGCTCCGGCTCGGAAATGAAGAAGCGCACCTTACGATTCTCCGGCGGCAATAGCGCCACGACCGGTTGACCAGCGTTGACGATCTCGCCGGGGCGGAAAAAAACGTCTTGCACCACGCCGTCGGCGGGCGCGACCACGCTCTGGCGCTTGATGCGGATGTTCAGCGCGTCGAGTTGCGCGCGCGCCTGTTTCAAGCTGGCTTCAGCGGCTTCAATCTCCTGTGAGCGACTTGCCATGCGCGAAGCCTGAACCTGCCGGCGCGCTTCCTCCACGCTCGCCTCGTCGCGCGCGCGGGCCATTTCGGCGCGATCGAGCGCGGCCTTCGCGACATGGCCTTTGGCGTATAGTTTTCGTTGCCGCTCGTAATCAGCGCGGGACAATTCGAGAGCGGCCTCGGCGCGCTCCAGCGCGGCCTGCAAAACGGCGATCTGCTCGGGCCGATTCATCGCCGCGCGTAGATTTTCGACTTGCGCCTCGAGTTGGGCGAGGCGCGCCGACGACTCGTCGCGCAGGCGATCGAGAAGCGTCGTCGACATCGTGAACAGCGGATCGCCCTTTTTGACCTCGGCGCCGGCCGAAACCGCGAGGCTCGCGACCCTCTCGGTCTCGTAAGGGCCGATGTAGAGCATCTCTCCTTCGACATAGCCCAGAAAGACATCGGCGGGAGTCGCCGGACGATAGGCCACGCGCCAAACGACGACGGCAAGGAGCGCCAGCGCAATGAAGACCGCGAGACGCTTCATGCGGCGGGGGCGTAGAGCGGATCGAGCATGGCCGGATTATGCACCTTCCCCGCCGCGCGACGAAACTTGCCGCGAGGCGCCTACAACAAAGCCCCTCCCAAGGCGAAACTCCTTTTGCCGCGCCGGCGGCAAAAAGGCTAGAATGCCTCCAAGAAAAGGCAAAAGGGATTGAAAATGGCTGAAGATACGGAGCTGCCGCCACGCGAATCTATGGAATATGACGTGGTCGTGGTCGGCGCGGGCCCGGCCGGCCTCGCCGCGGCGATTCGCTTGAAGCAAGTTGCGCCGGATCTCTCCGTCGTGGTCATCGAGAAGGGCTCCGAGCCCGGCGCGCATATTCTATCCGGCGCGGTCATTGATCCGATTGGACTTGACCGGCTGCTGCCCGAATGGCGCACGCGCGACGACGCGCCGCTGAAGACGAAAGTGCATGAGGACCATTTCCTGTTGCTGTCGGAGAAAGCCAGCATTCGCATTCCTAATATTTTGATGCCGCGGCTGATGAACAATCACGGCAATTTCATCGGCTCGCTCGGCAATGTCGTGCGCTTTCTCGCGTCGGAAGCGGAAAACCTTGGCGTCGAGATCTATCCCGGGTTCGCCGGCGCCGAAGTTCTTTACGGCGACGAGGGCGAAGTCGTCGGCGTCGCGACCGGCGACATGGGCGTGGGACGCGACGGCAAACCCAAAGACAGCTTCACCCGCGGGATGGAGCTGAAAGGCAAATATACGATCTTCGCCGAAGGCGCGCGCGGTTCGCTCACCAAGCAGTTACTGGCCAAATACGACCTTTGCGCAAACAGCGAGCCGCAAAAATTCGGCATCGGCTTCAAGGAGCTTTGGCGCATTCCGAAGGAGAAGCACAAGGATGGACTTGTGCAGCATTCCTTCGGCTGGCCGCTTGCGGCCGACACCGGCGGCGGCTCTTTCCTCTATCATTTCGACGACGATCTCGTGTCGATCGGCTTCGTCGTGCATCTCAACTATTCAAATCCGACACTCTCTCCCTTCGACGAATTTCAGCGCTTCAAGACGCATCCGATGATCGCGCCGACGCTCGAAGGCGGCGAACGTCTTTCCTATGGCGCGCGCGCGCTGACGGAAGGCGGGTGGCAGAGCGTGCCAAAGCTCGTCATGCCGGGCGGCGCGCTGGTCGGCTGCGCTGCGGGCTTCATGAATGTGCCGCGCATCAAAGGGTCCCACAACGCTATTGTTTCGGGCATTCTGTGCGCCGAACATATCGCGGCGGCGATCGGCGAAGGCCGCGCGCATGACGCGGTGGACGCCTATGACGCCGCCTGGCGCGCCTCCGAGATCGGCCGCGATCTAAAGCCCGTGCGCAACGTCAAGCCGCTCTGGTCGAAATACGGCACCTATGTCGGCGCGCCGCTCTTTGGCCTCGACATGTGGACGAATGAGCTGTTCGGCTTTTCCTTCTTCGGCACGCTCAAGCACGGCAAGGCCGATTACGAGACCTTGAAGCCGCTCTCGGAAGTCACGCCGATCGTCTACCCGAAACGCGCAGGCAAACTCGTCTTCGACAAGCTGTCGTCGGTGTTCGTCTCGAACACCAATCACGAGGAGGATCAGCCGGTTCATCTGAAGCTTGCCGATCCCGCGATTCCGATCGCGCGCAATCTCCCGATCTACGGCGAGCCCGCGCGACTGTATTGCCCGGCGGGCGTCTATGAGGTGGTCTATGCCGATGAGACGACGCGCCGTGATCCGCGCTTCGTGATCAACGCGCAGAATTGCGTTCACTGCAAAACCTGCGACATCAAGGACCCGGCGCAAAATATCACCTGGGTTCCGCCGGAGGGCGGCGGCGGACCGAACTATCCGAATATGTGATCGGTCGCAGCGAAGGCGCCATTGCGCGCGCATCGAAGCCGTCCGCAATACCTTCGCTTCCGCCGCTTTGCGCGCGATGACGCGCCGGAAAGATGCATGAACCGATGTTCTTCATCGTCTCGAAAAGCTTCGCGTTCGTTCTGGCGCCGGTCCACTTTTTCATTTTCCTCGCCGTCATCGGCGCAACGCTGCTGTTCACGCGCTGGAAAACTTGGGGACGCGCGCTCTCGACCGTTAGCGCGTTCGCCTTGCTGCTGATCGCCTTCGGACCGCTCAGCGGTCTCCTTGCGGGCCCGCTCGAGGCGCGTTTTCACCCGCCGCCCGACGATATGCCGGCGCCCGACGGCATCATCGTTCTCGGCGGAACGATCGACGAGCGGCTGAGCGCCAGCCGCGATCGTCCGACTCTGGTCGACGCCGCCGAGCGCCTGACCGCGCCGATCACGCTCAAACGCAAATATCCCAATGCGCGTCTCGTCTTTACCGGCGGCTCCGCCGCGCTGCAGGCTTCGCCCTACTCCGAAGCCGACGCGGTGCAGCGCTTCTGGCGTGAGATCGGACTCGATCAGGGCGACGTTCTCTATGAGCGACGCTCGCGCAATAGTTACGAGAACGCCGTCTTCACGCGAGAACTGCTTGGCCCCAAGCCTGGCGCGCGTTGGCTGCTCGTCACCTCGGCGATTCACATGCCGCGCGCCATCGGCGTGTTCCGTCAGGCGGGCTTCGATGTGATCGCCTATCCGGTCGACTATCGCACCAGCGGCGACTCTGGGCTCGAATTCCCGCGTTTCGCGACGAAAGCGCTCGGACTTGTGGAATTCGCCGCGCATGAGTGGGCGGGACTGGTCGCCTATCGGCTGACCGGAAAAAGCGACGCGCTGTTTCCCGCGCCATAGTCCGGCCATTGCCCATAGAGGGCGCCGCCCATGCGCGCCTAGAGCGCGGCTCGCGAAAAAGTCGGAACCGGTCTTTCGCGTTGAGCGCGCTCTAAACTTTTGGAATCGATCAATTTATCTGCATCTGGGCGATCCGCCCAAATGCAGCGTGATCTAGTCCGAACGGTGCCGTCTTCCGCGCGACGCGCCCGCCGGCTCCATGCTGCGCCCGCCGGCCCCGCCTGGATATGCGCCGTGCTTCATCTCCAGAAAGAGCGCGATCGCCTGCGCCCGATTGCGCACATCGAGCTTTTCGAAAAGATTGCGCAGATGGAATTTGATCGTGTTGATCGAGACGCCGAAATCCTTGGCGAGCTGACTGTTGGTGTGCCCGGAGCCGAGCGCCGATAACAGGCTCCGCTCCCGTAGGGTCAGATTTTCCAGCGGGTCGCTGCGCATCTTGCGGATGTCGACGAAGGGAAACACCATGTCGCCCGCCGCCACCGCGGCCAACACATCCAGAAGCCGCTCCGGCGGCGCGCGCTTGGAGACGAAGCCGGCGCCGCCAAGCTGCAGAGTTTCGGCCGGCGCGGCAGGATCATTGGTGCCGCTGTAGACGACGATCTTGGGCGCCGCGACTTGGCGCGACAGCGCGCGCAAGACGTCGCGGGCGTGCAGCGTCGGCAGTTGCCAGCCGATGACGGCGATCGTGAATTTCTGCTGACGCGCCGCTTCGAGAAATTCTTCGCCGTCCGTCAGCTTCGCCACAAGGGTGAACCGGCGGTCGTCCGACAGCAGCTTGTCCAGCCCTGCGAGGATCAGCGGGCTCTTATCGGCAATGGCGACGTCGATGCGCTCCGCCTCCGCCGTCGCGCGGACGCCTTCGGCGCCATTGGGCCGAGCGGCGCGCGAACCGTCCCGGTGGTCATTCGCGGCCCTGATCGAAGAGGTAGGAGCCATTCAGCCTCCACCGCCGCGCGAAGCGCAGCGTATTGGTCGAGATCGCCCCGCACCGGCCTTGGACGCACCCCAATCCTGGAGCCCGGCAGGCCGGCACGCCCTGCCCGTTAGAAGTGGGGGCGTAAGTCACAATACCGCAGGCTCCCACGGATGCAAGCCTCTTTGCGCGCGCCGAACCGGCCAACAGACAAACAAAAACGGCGCGCTGGCCCAAGGAGGCCA
Organism: Methylocystis sp.; assembly: GCF_051061285.1. GTDB lineage: Bacteria > Pseudomonadota > Alphaproteobacteria > Rhizobiales > Beijerinckiaceae > Methylocystis. The sequence continues at coordinate 42,240 of NZ_JBPFEA010000031.1, read as the reverse complement.
GCGCGCCGCGTTTTGAATGCTGAAGCTTGTTTTAGTCGCTGAACACCCAGCGGGCGGCGAAATACGCGGCCGCGCCGATGACGATGATCGCGATCATGCCGACCGGGGTCGCTGCATAGCTCGTCAGTTCAAGAATAGCGCCCATAGTTTCCTCCTTCTGTCACACACACTGCCGTTTTCGCCACAAGCCGAGATTCAGGCTGCAATCCGCGACCGCGGCGTTGCTTTCTTCGTCGAATTGGTCAAGTGGAAAGCATGGCTGACGTCGGCCCGCCTCGGTTTTGGTTCAACGTCGACCTCACCTAGGCGGGAACGCGTCTGCATCGCTTATTCGGCCCTAGCCGCGTCCGGAGAGCCATAATGCTCGCAGCTCTCGGCCGCGGTTCCGAAATGCGGTGGTTTCGGAGTATTGCAGACGCAAAGCGCTGTCAAGCGATCGACAGGGCCGCCGCTGCGCTGCATCGCCGCATTAAAGCTCGTACAAGGGCTCAGTTTGCGCTTGCCGCCGCTGCGCGCCGACGACTATCTATCGGAGCGCGGCAACAGTCCATCTCGCGAGCGTGACGTCCGATGTTCAAGTTTTTCATCATTGCTGTCGCTGTCGCGGCCGCTGGATTTTCAGCCTATTACGCGTTCCGACGCTCGCCCGTCTGTTCCGCCGACGGCAAATATATGGCGACGCAAAGCGACTGCGAGGCATGGGGCTTCAACCCCGACGTCTGCAAGCAGGCGATCGAAAAAGCGCGCGCCGTCGCGGCGCGGGCGGCGCCAAAAAGCGAAACGAAGTTTCAGTGCGAGGTGCGCTTCTCCGATTGCTTCGAGGCGCAGGATGGAGGCTTTTCGCCGCGCCCGTCATTTTGTCTGCGCCCGAATAAGGGCGCGGACCCTCTGGAAGTCAGATATCTCGAATATGAATCCGACCGCATGAACCGGAAAAAGACCAAGGAAGTTCGCGTCGAGTGAAATCGGCCGAAGCCGGTCAGCGCCTGAAATCGGCGCGGCGCTGCTCGATCTGGAACTCCGACGCGTCGATGACGAGCTTGCCGGCGGCGGTGCCGATCGCGATGTGAATCGGCACCACGACCCGCGCCTCGGGAAGCGGCGCGAGCCAGACGCTGATGTCGTTATTGTTCGCCATATAGCGCGTCGCGGAGCTGTCGGGGCGATGCCCGGCGATCGGGGTATAACGCGCCGAACATACGGTGACAGGGCCGGCGTAACCTCGCGTTTGCGCCGTGTGATCGCCGGCATAGGCGAGCTCCACGTCGAAACGCGTCACGCCGTCAAAAACGGAAATGGTTCGGTTGCACGCCGAAGGACCGGTGAGCTCCTCTCCAGGCGGCACGCGCATGATCAGCGCGCTGACCGGATCCACGATGTGGCGCTTGGCGCTTTCCGTCACGGGGACGCGCGCCTCGGCGTCCCAGGGCGCGGGCCTCACCTCCACCGCGCGCACCGCATTGCCGGCGAGCGACATGCGCACCGTGCGCGTCTCGTCGCTGTTCGAGGTGGTGTTGGCGTAATTTGCCGGCGACGGACCGCCGGCGGTCAGGCCGCCGCTCGCGCTGGCGGCGCCCTTGGCGTTGTTGATGAGATTGGCGAGTCCTGTCGTCCGCATCGAGATCTCAACGCGGTAGTTCTGCGCGTCGACGATGCCGGACGCGGATGCGCTGCCGATGGAGAGCCCCATGAGACTTAAGGCGTAATGCGCCCTGAGCATCTCCGCGGCGGCGGGCGCGCAGAGCGCTACCGACATCGCTGCGGCGGCGCAGCCGCCGCGCGCCGCAAGGCAAGAAAGCCGGGCGCCCGCTCTCATGGCCTCGAAGCGTCGCTCGGCGCAGACAATTCCTCGGAATTCTCGGTCCAATTCTTGGCGCGCGCGGCTGTGAGGCTCAGGCCCATTCTTGCCACCGTCCGTCTTCGAAAATGCGCCATGCCCGCAACCCCGCCTTTGCGACGACGAGCCGTCCCGCCTTCGCCTCGGCGACAAGATGCCTAAATACGAGAGGATTGCGCCAGGAAAACGGCTTTTCAGGGTCGCAGACCGCGTGGTATTCGTCGCTGTCCGGGTCATCCATCAGCAGCGTGCCGACCTTGTCGGGTCGTAGTTGCGACGAAAAGCTGCGCTCATCTTTCCATCGGCAGTAGTAGTCGCGACACACGTCCGGACGCGTGTCATAAACGCCGCAGCCGCCCGTCAGCACGCAATGCTCGCAGAGCTTGCCCGCCGGCTTCTTGAATTCGTCGATTTCAAGAACCTTGCAGCAGAAGAAGCAGGAGCCGCAGGCCTTGCCTGGAATGTCGAGCATGGGTCAAGCGCCGATGGCGTGAGAATCGAATCGGCGTATTGTGAACGCCGGACCGACGGATGCAAGCAGCGTCGGACGCAGCGAGCGGACGATGTCGCGTAGAATTGATCCCGAAAAGCTTTTCGTCACCACGGCGTGGCTCGCAGAGCGTCTCAATGCGCCGGATCTCGTTGTCTTGGACGCGTCATGGCACATGCCGGCGACTGGCCGCGACGCCCGCGCCGAGTTCCTTGCGGGGCATGTTCCCGGCGCGCAGTTCTTCGATATAGACGCGATCGCCGATCCGTCCACCGACCTGCCGCATATGTTGCCCAAGCCCGAAGTCTTCGCGGCGGAGATGCGCCGGCTCGGATTTGGAGACGGCATGCAGGCCGTCGTCTACGATAGCGTCGGCATATTTTCAGCGCCGCGTCTCTGGTGGACGCTTACTGTCTTCGGCGTGCAACGGGTCTCGATCCTTGCGGGCGGCCTTCCTGCGTGGCGGGGCGAAGGCCGTCCGCTCGAACAGGGCGAGGCGCGCAAGAGAGCGTCGGCGGTTTTTACGCCCCGTTTCGACGCGCGCCTGGTCGCCGACGCGCAGGCGGTGCGGCGCGCGCTTGATCTCGGCGGGCCGCAGGTGGTCGACGCGCGCGGCGCGGAGCGTTTCCACGGCTGGGCGCCTGAGCCGCGCCCGGGCCTGCGCTCGGGCCACATGCCCGGCGCGCTGAACCTTCCATTCGGCAATGTCCTCGAAGGCGGAAGACTGAAGGACAAGCCCGGGCTCGAAGCGGCCTTTTCCTCGGCGGGCGTCAATCCCGACGCGCCGGTCATCGCCACCTGCGGCTCCGGGCTCACGGCTTGCCTCATCAGCCTCGCGCTCGCAGCGGCGGGACGTCCGCCCGCCACGGTGTATGACGGCTCCTGGTCGGAATGGGGCGCCCGGGAAGATTTGCCTGCCATCGTCGACGAGCGGCCAGCGCCTATAAGTTAGGCTTATAGCTGAAAATAAGCGCAAACAGTATGTTTAATAGGCGCCAGACCTGGGTTGGCGCCGGAACTTTGGCCATGGCGCGACCAGGGCGGCAATGTTAGAAGCTCGGCGGCTCTTCAGCAGAGCCAAAGTCGCTAGCGGGCCGGGGCTTAAGCTAAGCGCGCGGGGGATTTGATGAAAAAGGTCGAGGCGATCATTAAGCCGTTCAAGCTCGATGAAGTGAAGGAAGCGCTGCAGGCGGCGGGCCTCCAGGGGATTACGGTCACCGAGGCGAAAGGTTTTGGCCGTCAAAAAGGCCACACGGAGCTCTATCGCGGCGCCGAATATGTCGTTGATTTCCTACCGAAAGTTAAAATCGAGATCGTTCTTGCGGACGACGCCGTGGAGCGCGCCGTCGAGGCCATACGCACGGCGGCGCAAACCGGCCGAATCGGCGATGGCAAGATTTTTGTTTCCAACGTCGAAGGCGCGATCCGAATTCGCACCGGCGAGACCGGCGCGGACGCCATCTAGCACCGAGCCCCCGCCCCATGAGCTTTCTCGCCAACATCTTCAGACGCTCCGCCGCGCCCAACGCGAAAACAACTAAACAGCAAGATCAGCAAAGAGAGGCATCGAACCACATGACAACGGCCAAGGACGTTCTTAAGCAGATCAAGGATAACGACGTTAAATACGTCGATTTCCGGTTTACCGACCCGCGCGGCAAGTGGCAGCATGTGACGTTCGACGTTTCGATTGTCGATGAAGAAGCTTTGACCGAAGGCATCATGTTCGACGGCTCGTCGATCGCCGGCTGGAAAGCGATCAATGAATCGGACATGACGCTCCTTCCGGATCTGAACTCCATCGCCGTGGACCCCTTCTTCGCGGCGTCGACGCTCTCCGTCGTCTGCGACGTCGTAGAGCCCTCGACGGGCCAGCCCTACAACCGCGACCCGCGCGGCGTGGCCAAGAAGGCGATGGAGCATCTGAAATCGACCGGCGTCGGCGACACGGCTTTTTTCGGTCCCGAGGCCGAATTCTTCGTCTTTGACGACGTGCGCTTTTCAACCGAGCCCTACGATACGGGCTTCACTCTCGATTCGACCGAGCTGCCCTCCAATAGCGGCACGGCCTATGAAGGCGGCAATCTCGGCCACCGCGTGCGCACCAAAGGCGGCTACTTCCCGGTGCCGCCGGTCGACGCGGGACAGGACATGCGCAGCGAGATGCTCGCCGCCATGTCGGCCATGGGCGTCAAGGTCGAGAAGCACCATCACGAAGTCGCCTCCGCCCAGCACGAACTCGGTCTGAAGTTCGAGACGCTCGTCACGGTCGCCGATCACCTGCAGATCTATAAGTATGCGATCCATCAGGTCGCGCATTCCTACGGCAAGTCGGCGACCTTCATGCCGAAGCCGGTGTTTGGCGACAATGGTTCGGGCATGCACGTCCATCAGTCGATCTGGAAGGACGGCAAGCCGGTCTTCGCAGGCGACAAATACGCCGGCCTCTCTCAGGAGTGCCTGTGGTACATCGGCGGCATCATCAAGCATGCGAAGTCGCTGAACGCCTTCACCAACCCGTCGACCAACTCGTATAAGCGTCTGGTTCCGGGCTATGAGGCGCCGGTGCTGCTCGCTTATTCGTCGCGCAACCGCTCGGCGTCCTGCCGCATCCCCTTCAGCTCCAGCCCGAAGGCGAAGCGCGTCGAGGTCCGTTTCCCCGATCCGACGGCGAATCCCTATCTGGCCTTCGCCGCCATGCTGATGGCGGGCCTCGACGGCATCGCCAACAAGATCGATCCGGGCGGACCGGCTGACAAGGATCTCTACGATCTCCCGCCGGAAGAGTTGAAGGCCATCCCGACGGTGTGCGGCAGCCTGCGCGAAGCGCTCGCGAATCTCAAAGCAGACCATGCCTATCTGACGGCCGGCGGCGTCTTCAATGAGGACTTCATCAACTCCTATATCGACCTCAAGATGCAGGACGTGATGCGCTTCGAAATGACGCCGCATCCGGTCGAATTCGACATGTATTACAGCTACTGACGAACAGACGCGGCCGCGCCTTCGCGCAGCCGCATCACGTCAAACCGGAAGGCGACGCCTCGCCTTCCGGTTTTTTTGCGCTTTTTCTTGAACTGCACGCTGCGCGGCCGCGCCGTCGCACAGGCGTCACGCGCCTGTCATTTCGCCGAGCGAAATTGCGGCCAAAGCAAGAACGACTGACTGAACATCCGCCTCGAGGCGATCCCCCAGCCATTCCATATCGATCGCGCGCTTGCGCGCAGCGAGGTAGTTTCGGCCGCAATGATTGATGCAACGGAGAAAAGCCATGAAACTGCGCGCCCTCTCCGCCGCCGTCGCGGCTTTCGTGGTTTTGGCCGCCGGCGCTGTCGCGCTCGATCTGGAGCTTTCTCCCTACAAACCCATCGGCGCGCTGTCGGGAAATCTGAAGTCTGTCGGCTCCGACATCATGCTTCACGAAATGGAGCTCTGGGCCGAGGGCTTCCAGTCGATATACCCGAATGTGAAGATCGACATTGAAGGCAAGGGATCCAACACGGCGCCGCCGGCGCTCCTCTCGGGAGAAGCGCAACTCGGTCCAATGTCGCGATAAATGACGCCGGATGAGATCGCCGACTTCCAAGCGAAATTCGGCTACAAGCCAACGGCGGTTCTAGTCGCGATCGACGCCCTCGCGATTTATGTCCATGAGGACAATCCGCTCCAGTGCATGAGCATGGAGCAGAGAGAGCGGGTTTTTGCGGCCGATCCGAACGTCTACCTGCTGAAGGATCCCAAGAAGCCGATCGACACGCTGAGCGGCGAGTTCGTCCGCTCTGTAATTTCGCGAGACGGCCAGATGCAGGCGAAGAAAGGCGGCTATTGTCCGATCACCCGCAACATTCGCGAGCACGAGCTGACGCGGCTCGGCCTACTCGCATCGGCGAGGTGAACCGCGACGGGTGAGACCGGTCTCCGTCTGACCACGCTCACTTCGCCGAGCGCGCCCTATCCGATCGCGCGCTCAAGGCTCGAGCGTGACGAGCTTGCCCTCTTCGGTCTCGACATGGACATAGCGCGGTCCGAACGACCGATAGCGGCCGCTCGCGATCGTGACGAAGTCGCAGAGCGGCAGTTGCGCCGCCTCCTCGGCGGGACGGGAAATGTAGAGGTCGGCGTGATAGAGGCCCTCCGCCTCGAGGCCATGCGTGTCTTTTCCGAGGGCCGCGAGAGTCTGCAACGTGTGCTCGAATTCATCGCCGTTGCGGAAGCGCCGCTGGATGAAGGTGGCGCCGTCCAAATGCTCCGTGACGTAGCCAACGTCGCTGAGCGCCTGCGCAACGCCATCGAAGGGAAACATGCGCAGCACGAAGGAGATCACCCATGGCTGACGATTCATCCGCGCCAGCAACTTGCGAAAAGTCGTCTCGCCCAGGTAACCGATGCAGCCCGTCGAGAGGATGACGTCCGCGCGGGAGACGATGCGCGCAGCGTCCGGCGTCAACTCATTTTCTTCAAGGTCTGCGACCACGCCGTCCGCGATCAGACCAACGCTCTTGGCGTAACGGATCGCAGGCTCCGAGATATCAAGACCGATAAAGCTCGCAAGTCCGCGATCCGGCCACGCCGCGAAATAATTGGCGTCGAGCCGCAACAGATCTTCCGAGGATAATTCCACCAATTCGCGCCGGGCGTATCGGCGCCTCAGCGTATCGAAGGCGAGCGGAAACCGATGCACTGCGGCATTGATCCCGTAAGAGCAACCGACGTCGAGGACGACTGGCTTATTTCCGCCGGAAGCCTTTGCCGCAAGCACCTGCCGGATGACGGGCTCAGCGACGTCGGGAATCATGTAATCCAAACCACCCAGGACAGAATAGTACGACCTTGGGTCATCCATTACATAGATTTCGTCGAAATTCGCCTTGGCTGTGTTGATCTCGCCATAGTCATCGATCACGATTCCAAGCCTCCCTATGTTGTCCATGCGAAGCGACAACGCTGCATCGCTGCGGCGTGCCACGCCGGCGCGTCGCGTTCATCATGAAAGATGAACGGCACCTTAACGTTTCAGCGCAAGGAATTCTATGATTTTCGACCCTTGCACCTTCAAATATCGGCGCAATCGATCGTCGATCGACGCGGAACTTGATGTGAAAGGCGCAATCTCGACCCGGCGGAACCGACTGTCGAGCGATCATCCACCGGCTTTGGCCGCGCCATTTAAACCGGCGCTGAGACGCCTACATTGGGGCAAGTGGAGGAAGCCTATGTCGAACGCCATCACCGTCACAGTGCCGCATAATCTGGGCGTCGAAGCGGCGAAAGCCCGAGTTTCCGAGCAGCTGACCAAGATGCAGCGCGAGTATGTGGACAAGGTCGCGCATTCCGAAGTCACTTGGGCGGGGGACGTGGCGACGGTTCACGTGAGGGCGCTCGGCCAGGCGGCATCGGCGCAGATCACGGTGCTAAAAGATTTGCTGCGCATTGACGTTCAGCTGCCCTGGCTGCTCGCGGCGCTGTCCGGCGCCGTGCAGCAGGTCATCTCGCGCAACGCCGGCGATGCCTTGCGCATCGGCCACGCGCCGCAAAACGACTCTAGCGGCGCGCGTAAAACACCGTGAAGCGATGGCGCTTCCAGCCGATGTCGGCAGAGCGGAACCCAGCGTCTTCAAGCCAGGCGATCTGATCTGCGAAGGTCGCGCTGCGATCGAGTTCCGCGCGCTTTTTTGCCGCCGCGAAATCATCGGCGGCGATTCCGGAAGCTCGGACATCCGCTTCCCAGCGGCGCTGATAGGCGTCCTCGATCTCGCGCGTCGCGCCGAGCGACTGGTCGGCGTTGATGAAGACGCCGCCAGGACGCAGCGCATCGTGAATCCGCTGGAAGAGGCGGCGCTTCGCCTCATCTTCGAGATGGTGAATGGAGAGCGCCGAGACGACGGCGTCGAGCGGCCCAGGAAGCGGCGCGGTTGCATAATCCGCGAGCGACAGGCGCAGGCGCGCGCCGTAAATCGCGAGCCGTTCGCGCGCCGCATCGAGCATCTTCGGCGCGAGATCGACGCCTTCGACCTGCGCGCCGGGAAACCGGTTGAGAATCATTTCCGACAAAAGACCGGTGCCGACGCCAAGGTCGACGCATCGAAATTCTTTCTCGCCCACGACCTCTTCGAGAAGGTCGAGCGCGGTTCCGTAGAATGCGTCGATATGCGGAATGAGTTGGCGTCGCAGCGCGTCATAGCCGGGAACGGCGTTTTCGAAAGCGGCGCGCAGCGCGTCGAGATTCGATTCGATCATATGTGATTCCCGTGAAGACCGCGGCCGTGGAGAGACGGTCTTCACCGCTCTTCCGCTCGCCTTCCGAAGTCGGGCGCAGCGGTGTCCTGACCTTGCTCGACGATCGAGCGGCGGATGTCGCGGGTGCGCGAGAAGAATTCCAGCAGTCCCTGCCCGTCATTGCGCCTGATCATCCGCTGCAGCGCGCTGAGATCCTCATTGAAGCGTCCGAGCATCTGCAGGACGGCGTCCTTATTGGCGAGGAAGATGTCGCGCCACATGATGGGATCCGACGCGGCGATGCGCGTAAAATCGCGAAAGCCGGACGCAGAGAATTTGATGACTTCGGAACGCGTCTCATCGCCGAAATCATCCGCCGTGCCGACGATATTATAGGCGATCAGATGCGGCAGGTGGCTGGTGAGCGCGAGCACGGCGTCATGATGCGCGACGCTCATCGTCTCGACGTTGGCCCCCAAACGCATCCAGAATTTCGTCAGCTTTTCCACGGCTGCGGCGTCGGCGTTCTCTGGCGGCGTGAGAATGCACCAGCGGTTTTGAAACAGCGTGGCGAATCCTGCGTCGGGCCCGGAGAATTCGGTGCCGGCGATCGGATGGGCGGGAATGAAGCGCGCCGGTTCGGCAAGATGCGGCGTCATCTGCGCGACGACGGCGCCTTTCACCGAGCCGACGTCGGAAAGAACGGCGCCCTTGTCCAGATGCGGCGCGAGGCTTTGTGCGACGTCGCCGCAAGCGCCGACAGGCGTGCACACGATGACGAGATCGGCTCCCCTAACCGCCTCCGCATGATCCTGGGTCGCGACGTCCGCGAGGCAGAGTTCGCCAGCGCGGCCGACGACCTGCGGCGATGAATCCATCACCGCGATGCGCCGGGCCGCGCCAAACTCGCGCGCCGCGCGCGCGATCGACGAGCCGATGAGCCCGACGCCGATCAACGCCAGGCGTTCACATACAGGATCAGCCATGAACGCCTGCTTGCGCGTCTTGCGGCGCCCGGGCGCTCCGCATGAATTCAGCAAGCGCTTCGACGACGCGTTCATTCGCCTCCTGCGCGCCGACCGTGAGCCGCAGGAACTCCCCCATGCCATAAGCGCCGATGGCGCGCAGCACCAGGCCGCGCGACATGAGGAAGCGGTCGGCGTCGACGGCCGTCAATCCCGGCGCGTCGGGAAAACGTATGGCGACGAAATTGGCGACGCTCGGCAGAACGCCGAGGCCGAGCGCGGAAATTTCCCGCGAGAGCCACGGCAGCCAGCGGTCATTATGCGCGATCGCCGCGTCGAGATGCGCGCGATCCGACAGCGCGGCGATCGCCGCTGCTGAACCCGCGCTCGAGACATTGAAGGGCGAGCGGATACGGTTCAGCGCGTCGATCACATGCGCGGGTCCGTAGGCCCAGCCGACGCGCAGGCCCGCAAGGCCGTAGATTTTCGAGAAGGTGCGAGTCATCACGACATTTTCATGCGCATCGACCAACGCGACGCCAGCTTCATAATCCTCGCGCAGGACATATTCGGCATAGGCGGCGTCGAGCACGAGCAGCACATGCGCAGGCAGCGAATGCGCCAGCCGCGACACTTCGCTCGCCGGCAAAAACGTTCCCGTCGGATTATTTGGATTGGCGAGAAAAACGATCTTTGTTCTCTCGCTCACACAAGCAAGCAGCGCGTCAACTTCTGCTGTGTAGTTCGTCTCGGGAGCGACAACCGGCGTTCCCCCCGCAGCCAGAGTGACGATCTTGTATTCAAGGAACCCATGCTGGCTGTAGACGGCCTCGTCTCCGGGCCCAATGTAAGCGAGCGCAAGCAGCTCCAGAAGATTATCCGAGCCGGCGCCGGCGATGATCCGGTCTGGGTCCAGCGCGTAACGCGCGCCGATCGCCTCGCGCAGGGCGCGCGACGAGCCTTCGGGATAGAGCGCGATATGGTCCGCCATGCCGCGCAGGGCCTCTACGGCGCGCGGAGATGGCCCGAGCGGCGTCTCATTGGCCGACAATTTGAACACGCGCGCAGCGCCCGGCGCGGCGCTCCTGCCGGGCACGTAAGCGTCGATCGCGAGAACGGTTGAACGTGGGGTGGGCTTCGTCATGATCAATCGCCTGGCGCGAAGACGCCGCTGCGCGCATCGTTAAGCTGGAAGCGCATCGCATGGCTGCCGATCACGTCGACGCGCGCGCCCTCCACCCCCGCTTCGGCCAACGCTTTGGCGAAGGACGGGGCGTCAGCGTCGCCAGCGGCGGCGACAAGCAGCGCCAAGCCTTCGGGATGGGGGGCGCTCGCGAGGATTTCGCCTTTGAGCGTCTGGAAGGCGGCGGGCAGCGCATGCGTCCAGCGCGCGAGGCCGACGGCGTAAAGCGTCACGCCATGCGCCATTGCGTCGGCAGGAAGCCGCGCGACGACGAACATCGGCAGACCGGCAGGATGATTGGGCCGCTCGACGAAAGGCAGGCGCGCGATGATCTTGGGGGCGCCTTCGCCAACGAGGCGCATCCACCAGGCGCCATCCGACAGGCCGCCGGTCGCACGCAAGATCCCCAGATCGCCGGTCGACGCGGCGACCGCGTCGATCACCGCGCCGGCGCCGTGATGCGCGACATAGGGAACGGTGAACCCGAAGTGGAAGCGCGCCGAATCGCGCATCTGCGCGTCGCCGCCGCTATCGTCGGCATGCACCGAATAATTCGCCTGCACATAGGTGAAGGTCGAGACGATGACGCGCCAAACGCCTTCGACGGCGTCGAGCGGCAGGAGACCCTGGTGACGCTCGACCAGCGCGCGCATCATCTGCGCCTCGCGATCGGGTCGAAAGGCGCAGCCGACGCCCTGCGCGCGCTTCACGGCGATCAGCCGGTCGATGATCTCGCCGCGCTCCATGAGCAGCCGATGCATGTCGCGATCGATCCGGTCGATCTCATCGCGCAATTCGGCAAGCGTGTCCGCGGCGGGCATGAGCAAAGGCGCATTCTGCATGGCGCACTCTCTTAGGCCAGCGCGGGACAGGAGGCAACGAAAGGCGACGCGCCTCCTCCCGGCCGTTGCTGAACGACAATTGTCGCCGACAGGAGGTGTGTATGCTGTGTACATGCAATTACCGACCGCAAAGATCAAGCGCACAAAGCGCGAAACATCCGAGACCTTCACCGTGAGGGTCGGTCCAGAGATCAAGAAGCGGCTCGCCAGCCTCGCGGGGAGCACGGGACGCAGCCGTTCCTTTCTCACAGCCGAGGCCATCGCCGAATATCTCGACGCCAACGAATGGCAAGTCGCTGGAATTCGCCAAGCCCTGGGCTCTCTCGATCGCGGCGGCGGCGTTGGACATGAAAGCGTGCGTCATTGGATCGAGAGCTGGGAAACGCCTGACGAAACGCGTCGACCTTGAAGATCATCTGGCCGCCCGAGGCGATCGACGATCTCGCCGCCCTACGCGCTTACATTTCGCGGGACAATCCCGCGGCTGCGCGACGTGTCGCCCTTCATCTTCTTGAAATGGTCGAGACGACTCTTGCTGAGAATCCGCCTATCGGCCGCCCCGGCCGCGTGCCTGGAACGCGTGAATTCGTCATCGACAAGACGCCCTACATCGTTCCTTATCGCGTCAAGGACAACGCGCTTCAGATATTGCGCATCTATCATGGAGCGCGCCGCTGGCCGGAGTCGCTGTGAGGTCAGCCCACCCGTTCCAAAAGGCGGTGGGTTATCGGTTTGAATTTCGGCTTGCGACCTCATAGCAGTCGCGCCGCCGAGCGGATGATGAACGGCTTGATTTGACCCAAAAGGGTACCGCTCGATTTTTGCGCCTATCTATTGGCCCGCCCATCACGAATAAGTAGACGCACTTTTATTGGGCTGCCCCCTGAAGTTTGTCGCGTTAATTGCCCCCGAAACTCTGGTTTTTTTGAAATGGAACGTGGAGCGACGATCGGCGTCGCTTATCTGCTCTCCCTCAAAGATGTAGCCACCATAATTCCCAAGCGTCTGCGTCGCCGTGCAGGAATCCAGAAAAATCCGCCGCGGCAAGGAGTCTAGAGAGTGCTCCAACACTTTGAAGTCCTCAATGTCAATTCCTCATTTCCCGCCAGCCTGGGCCAAGCGTCATGGTGGCGGTAGGACGCCCGCTTCGCGCGATTGAAGAGGGCATAGGGAGTTTTGTAATTTCGAACGCGAGCCCCGAGCAAGGCGAGCATACGCGAGTATCGTAGCATCCCAATCATCACGAGCATAGCTATGCACAGTTAATTCGTTGATTTATTGTTGTTTTCAAAATGCCGTTGCGCCGATTCGTATGGCAAATTCGCGTCCAGGCTGAAGTTCGCGAGTGGCCTTGAGCGGAAATGAGACAAACGGATGGGCGAAATTTTCCCTCCTAAATCATTGATAAAAATGGTCACCGTGATACTTTCATAGTCCTCGGTTGCGCCCGGCATGATTTTGGATCATTGTTATAGGTGCGCGAAGTCGTGGTTCATATTGTGAGGTTTGTCGCCGTCATGGCAAGGGTAACGTCGTTCCGCCCTCCCAAGAAAATTCAGCAGCGTCAGCTTGAGCTGCGTGCCCGCCTGTGGCCGGGCCTGCAACCAGGCGACCTTTGGAGCCGGCATACCCACGACGGCTTCTCGACGATTCCAAGCACCATGCCGCTCGTGCTGTCGATCATCGACGACCTCTCGAACGGCCGACCGGCTTCAATGACGTATTTGGATCTGTGGACACGGGCCTACGACGAGGGCTTCGTCACATTGGCGAGGCCGCGCGAGATGGCGTTCCACTCCGGATTTACGACTCAGCGCGCGGAACGAACGTGGCGGCAAAAGCTCGACGTCCTGGCCGAACTGGGATTCATCGACATCAAGAGCGGTCCAAATGGACCGGCAAGCTACGCTCTTCTGCTGAATCCCTACCTCGTGATTAAGAGGCATCACGAGGAAAAGAACGTCGGACTGCGTGAGGACAAGTTCAACGCGCTCGTCGCGCGCGCTCTAGAAATTGGCGACCGCACCTTTGCGCCGCCCGCACCCACTCCGCCGCCGGGGAGTGCAACGCAGCCCCCTGGCTTCTTTGTCGTGCCAACTCCAACGCCGAAAGAAGAAGAAAGCGAATCGACCGGGAGGTAAAGCCTTCTGGTTGAAGGCTCCGGCAAAGGGCCTCACCCATTGCCGAGACCCGTACGACGGACAACAGCCACCTTGCAAAATCCCGGGCCGGGGACGCATGGTGGAGAGGTTTCCGGGTCTACGAGCCTATCCAATATAACACGTGTCGCTTGTGAGCGACACGTGTTTGCGGAGCGAAGACGAGCCCCGCCAGTCACATACGGTCATTATGGAACTTTGGTTGAAGTCCACTTCTGGCGCGAAGCGGCATCCCGCCCGCTCAGCCAAACGTTCCGCTTCCCGCCAAAGGCGGAACGCAAACGGAAACGCCACCCAACGCGGCCCTACCCCGCCCCTTCAAGCAGCCGCGCCGCGGCGGCGCGGGCCTCCTCGGTGATGGCGGCGCCCGAGAGCATGCGGGCGATCTCCTCGCGCCGCTCGCCCTCCGCCAGCACCGCGACGCTGGTCGCGACCCGCTTGTCCTTGCCGGTCTTCGCCGGCGCGCCCTTGCTGATGCGTAGATGCTGCCCGGCGCGCGCGGCGACCTGCGGCGCATGGGTGACGGCCAGCACCTGCGCGCGCGCGGCGAGACGCGCCAGCCGCTGACCGATGGCGTCGGCCACGGCGCCGCCAACGCCCGTGTCGATTTCGTCGAAAACGAGCGTCGGGCCCGAGCCGCGATCGGCGAGCACGACCTTCAGCGCCAGCATGAAGCGCGCGAGTTCGCCGCCCGACGCTACGGCCGTTAGCGGCGAAATCAGCGCGCGTCGCCTGTCGATTGCGCGGAGATGAGGCTGCGGAACAGCGCGATGTGCTTTTGCGGCATGACGTCTTTTTCCGCGCTTTCGAGTTGGCTCCAGTGGGCGACGACCCAGCGGTCGAGCGACTCGAGCAGCGACATCGTCGAATCGATCAGCAATGATTGCGGCAGATCGGTCCGCACGACGCCAAGCGCCTGGCCGCGCGCGATGATGAGCGTGACCCACTCTCTCACCGCTCGAAAGAGCCGCCCGGTCGCCGATCCCTGCCTTGGATCGCTGCGCAGGCGATAGAACATGCCGCCGAATTGCACGAGCCAGGCGTTCCTGTCGACGACCGCGATGGCGCGTCGATAGAGCTCCTCGAAGGCGTCCCAGAACGTCTTCGCCTCGAGCGCTGTCGGATCAAACCCGCCGATCTCCTTGAAGAGGACGGTCAGCGATCGCTCGATCATCGTCGTGAAGAGATCGGCCTTATCGTCGAAATAGTAATAGAGCGAGCTTTTGCTCATGCCCGATTTTTCGAGAATGCGATTGAGCGAAGCGCCGTCGAAGCCATGCGCGGCGAACTCCTCCGCGGCGCTCTCGAACAGGCGCTTCTGGCGTTCGGCGTCAAGCTTGTCCAGGCGGCGACTCATAGCATTGACCATAGCCCATCCTTGCAGTACAAACCATATTGTGTACCACTGGTACGTACTAAAGTCTTGGTTGATCGTCACTGGGCGCCGGGCAGGCGCCCCGAAACGAAAGGAAGTCGCGATGAAGATTGCCATCAGTGGCGCGGGGATCGCCGGGGCGGCGCTGGCCTATTGGCTGCTGCGCGCCGGGCATGAGCCGCTCATCATCGAGCGCGCCCCGGCGCTCAGGACGGGCGGTTACCTCATGGACTTCTGGGGGGTCGGTTACGAGGTCGCCGAACGAATGGGCGTTCTCCCCGCTGTGCGCCAAGCCGGCTATCAGGTTGAGGAGATTCGTTTCCTCGCCGACGACGGGCGCAAGGTCGGCGGCTTCGCTGTCGACGCGCTCCGCGATTTGATCGGGGGACGAATGACGAGCGTCGCGCGCGGCGATCTAGCGGCGGAAATCTATCGCTCGATCGACGGCCGTGTCGAAGCGATCTTCGACGACCAGATTTCGGCGATCCATGAACATGACGACGGCGTGCGGATCGCGCTGCAAAGCGGCGCGATCCGCAACGTCGATATCGTCATTGGCGCTGACGGGCTGCACTCGCGCGTGCGCGAACTGATCTTCGGGACCGAGGATCGCTTCGAAAAGGACCTTGGCTATCGGTTCGCGGTGTTCGAGACCGCCGGCTATGAGACGCGCGACGAGAACGCCTATGTCATCCATGCCGCAACGTCGCGTCAGATCGCGCGCTTCGCGCTCCGCGACGGCCGAACGCTTTTCCTGCTCGTCTTCAGAAGCGAACTCGTGAACGGCGCCGATCCGATCGGTCCAGCCGAAACCCGCGCCCTGCTGAAAAGGATATTCGACGACGCGGGATGGGAATCAGGCCGCATCTTGGCGGCGATGGAAAGCGCCGAAGATCTTTACTTCGACCGCGTCAGCCAGATTCGCATGCCCTTCTGGAGTCGCGGGCGGATCGCGCTCTTAGGCGATGCAGGCATGGCGGTGTCTTTTCTCGCTGGCGAAGGGGCCGGGCTCGCGATGACCGAGGCCTATGTGCTGGCGGGAGAGATTTCTCGCGCGTCAGGCGATTACGCAAAGGCCTTCGCTTCCTATGAGGCCCGGCTGCGGCCTTTCATCGAGGGCAAGCAGCATACCGCCGCGAATTTTGCCTCCACCTTCGTGCCGCAGACGGAGTTTGGGATATGGCTCCGCAATCAGGCGACCAAATTGATGGCTTTGCCCGGCGCCGCCAATCTCATGTTGGGCAAGAGCCTCAGCGATGATTTTGCATTGCCCGACTATGCGTGACTGAGGATCGAAGAGCGAGAAAGAGGCGGACCCGCCGACAGGCGTTCCCTACCCTACCCCGCCCCTTCCAGCAGCCGCGCGGCGGCGGCGCGGGCTTCTTCGGTGATCGCGGCGCCCGACAGCATGCGGGCGATTTCCTCGCGGCGCTCGCCTTCGGCCAGCACGGCGACGCTGGTCGCGACGCGCTTCTCTTTGCCCGCCTTCGCCGGCGCGCCCTTGCTGATCCGCAGATGCTGGCCGGCGCGCGCGGCGACCTGCGGCGCATGGGTGACGGCCAGAACCTGCGCGCGTTTGGCGAGGCGCCCCAGCCGCTGACCGATGGCGTCGGCGACCGCGCCGCCGACCCCCGTGTCGATTTCGTCGAAAACCAGCGTCGGGGCCGAGCCGCGATCGGCGAGCACGACCTTCAGCGCCAGCATGAAGCGCGCGAGTTCGCCGCCCGACGCGACTTTCGTCAGCGGACCGGGACGCGAGCCCGGATTGGTCTGCACCCAGAATTCGACCCGGTCGATTCCTTCCGGCCCGGCGGACTCCGGGTCGCTCGTCACCTGCGTCGAAAAATGCGCGCCCTCCAACCGCAGCGGCTTTAATTCGGCGTCAACCAGCGCATCGAGTGTCTTCGCCGCTGCGCAGCGCGCCGCGGACAGGGCCAAGGCCGTCTCGTCATAAGAGTGCTTGGCGTCCGCAAGCGCGCGCCCCAGCGCGACCAGCCGCGCTTCGGAGGCGTCGAGCGCGGCGATGTCATTGGCGAATTTTTCTTCGAGCTTCGCAAGGTCGGCGACCGCGACCTGATGCTTGCGCGCGGCGCCGCGCAGCGCGAACAGCCGCTCCTCGACCCGCTCCAATTCCGCCGGATCGAATTTCGTCTCAGTGAGCGCCCGTTCAAGCGCTTCCTCGGCGAGACCCAAGGCGTCGACAGCCTGCGTCAAGGCGCGCGCAGGCGCGTCCAGCAGTTGCGGCGCCTGCGTCAGACGCCGCTCCAATCGCCGCGCCGCCTGAGCGATTTCCCGCGCCGGCGATCCGTCATTTGAAAAAGCCGAGAGCGCGTCGGAAATATCCGACGCGACCTTTTCGGCGCGCTGCATGAAGAGCCGCCGTTCGGCGAGCGTCTCTTCCTCGCCCTCTTGCGGCGCCAGCGCCGCAAGCTCGGCGTGCGCATGGCGTAGATATTCTGCATCGGCGCGCGCCTTGGCGATGCGCGCGTCTTCTTCAGCGAGCGCGCGGCGCGCCGCCTGCCACGCGCCATAGCGCGCGCGTAGGTCATTCGCCTGCGCGATAAGGCCGCCATGCGCGTCGACGAGCGCGCGATGCGCATTCGGATCGACGAGCGCGCGTTCGTCATGCTGACAATGAATCTCGACGAGTTCGCGCCCAATCGCGCGCAGCGCCTGCGCCGTCGCCGGCTGGTCGTTCACGAAGGCGCGGGTGCGGCCGTCGGCCGCCTGCACGCGGCGCAACACCAGTTCGTCCTCGCTCGCGAGGCCGAATTCGCGCGCCGCAAGATGCGCGGGATGATTCGCCGGCGTATCGAACGCCGCCGTCACCTGTCCCTGTTCGCAGCCGGCGCGCACGAGCGACGCGTCGCCCCGACCCCCGAGCGCCAGCACGAAGGCGTCGAGCAGAATCGATTTTCCCGCCCCGGTCTCTCCCGTCAGCGTCGTCAGGCCCGACGCGAATTCCAGGTCGAGCGCGTCGATCAGCACGATGTCGCGAATGGAAAGACGGACCAGCATGAGGCTTTGCTCAAATGCCCTGGGCGCGCACATGCGCCGGAAGCCGCGCGTCGGCGACGCGCGGACGGCCCTCGATTATAGTCGCCAGCGCCCTTTTCCAAACGGAGATTTTATGGCTGATCTCGGCATCGACGACATTCGCGCGCTGCTGAGCGCAAAACCGCGACCCATCGGCTGGCCGGCGCGGCGCGCGCGCATCGAGGAAGTCGGCGCCGTTTGGCCGATCGCGCCGGATATCTCATTGGAGCGCGCGTCGATCGACGGCATGGCCGCCGAATGGTCTTGCGCGCCGACGAGCGACCCGTCGCGCGCGCTGCTGTTCTTCCATGGCGGCGGCTACTGCTCCGGTTCGATCGTCAGCCACCGCCGCATGGCCACTGAAGCCGGACGCGCCACGCGCGCCCGCGCGCTCGACGTCGCATTCAGACTCGCGCCCGAGCATCCGTTTCCCGCCGCCTATGACGATGCGCTCGCGGCTTGGCGATTTCTTCTGGAGCAGGGGTTTGCCGCGCGCCGGATCGCGGTCGGCGGCGACAGCGCCGGCGCCGGCCTGACGCTTGCCTTGCTGATGCGGCTGCGCGACCTCAAGGAAGCGCTTCCCGCCTGCGCCTGGCTCGTCTCGCCTTGGACCGATCTCACCCTCTCCGGCGAAACGCTGGCGACGAAAGACGACGTCGATCCGCTGCTGCATAAGGCCTATCTCGAGGAACTCGCGCAGGCCTATGTCCCGGCCGGAGTCGATCGCCGTGACCCGCGCGTCTCGCCGCTTTTTGGCGAGCTGAGCGGCTTGCCGCCGCTGATGATCCAGGTGGGTTCACACGAAACGCTGCTCGCCGATTCGACGCGACTCGCCGCGGCGGCCGGCGCCGCCGACGTCTCGGTCACGCTGGAGATTTGGCCGCGCATGATCCATGCGTGGCACTTGTGGAATGCAAGGCTTGAGGACGGCCGGCGCGCGCTCACACATGCCGGCGCATTCATGCAGGCGCGGCTTTCGGAAGACGGCTAGATCGCGTGCAGCGTCTTGCCGATCTTCGACAGCCAGGAATCTGTGTATTCGTGCGGCTCGAGACCGTCCGTTTTCAGCAGCGCGTGAGCGTCCTTATACCACTGCGAATCCGGGTAATTATGCCCAAGGATGGCGGCGGCGGTCTGCGCTTCATTGGTGACGCCCATTGCGAGATAGGCTTCGGTGAGGCGATAGAGCGCCTCTTCGGTATGGCGCGTCATCTGATATTTGCCGAGAACGTCGTGGAACCGGTTGATCGCGGCGGGGTAGTTCTTGCGAAGAAGATAGAAGCGTCCGACGTTCATCTCCTTGGCGGCGAGCTGGTCTCGCGTCACCTGCATTTTGTATTTGGCGTCGTTCACATATTCCGATTTCGGGAATTTCTGTACAAGCTGCGTGAAAACCTCCAGCGCCTTCTCAGCCGACTGCTGATCGCGCATGACGTCCGGCACCTGACTATAGAAGGACATGCCCGCGATATAGTAGACATAGGGCGTATCGGCGGAATTCGGATAAAGGCCGATATAACGCATCGCCGACTGCACGGCGTCGTCATATTTTGGGTGCTCGTACTGCGCGAAGGTCGTCATCAGCAGGCCTTTGCGGGCCCAGTCCGATGACGGATATTGCTTTTCCAATTCGCCAAATTTCTTGGCCGCTCCCTCGTAGTCCTTGGCCTTCAGCCGCGCCAGACCGGCGTTATAGAGATCCTCGGCCGGAATGTCGGGCGTGATCTCCGTCTGATATTTCGTCCCGCCGCCGCCGAAGAGACCGAAACCGCTGGTGATCGAGTCCATGAGGTCGGCGCGCGCCGGCGCCGCGCCGATCGACAAGGCCGACGCCAAAGCCAACACTTTGAAGGAACGAGCGAAAACCGACATGTGTTGCCCCATTGCGGCGCTGCGCGACGCTCGCGCGTCCCGGCCCCCTCTAAGCTCTATCAGCCAAATCGCCGTCGCAGGACGCCTCTGCCCTGCCCCTAACGGCGCGGCGGCGCACCGATCCCGCCTTTGCGGTCGGCTGAAAGAAGAACCTTCATCTGGCGAGATTATGGCGATAGGCTTCGGCCCGTCTCACTCACGCCTTCGTTATGCGCGTCGAGTTCGAGCGCCAGGGCGCCCGCGCGCGCCGCAGCTTCGAGCAGCGCGAGATTAAGGCTATGGCCGCCGCGATAAGAGCGGAAGGCGCCTATGATCGGCGCCCCGGCCAGCGCCAGATCGCCGACGACGTCGAGCATCTTGTGACGCACACATTCGTCGGCGAATCGCTCCCCGTGCGGATTGATCGCGCCGCGCGCGTCAAAGACCAGCGTATTGTCGAGATTGGCGCCAAGCGCCAGACCTTCACGCCAGAGCCGCTCCGCATCGCGCATGAATCCGAAACTGCGAGCGCCGGCCAATTCGCGCCGAAACGTCTCGGGCGTCAGATCAAGCGCCAAGCGTTGGCGTCCGATCGGACAGGGGAAGGCGATTTCCACATCCAGATGAAGGCCGGCTTCCGCTGGCCGCAGCTCCGCCCAGCCGGCCCCGTCGGATACGCGCGCCGGCTTTACGACGCGCAGCGCGCGGCGCGGCGCGGATAGAGCGACGACGCCGGCTTCGTCGATCGCCGAGACGAAGTCGCGGGCCGAGCCGTCCATCGCGGGAACCTCGTCGCCGTCGAGCACAACCAGCGCATTGTCGACGCGAAGCGCGGCAAGCGCGGCCATCACATGCTCGACCGTCGACACGCTGGCGCCGTCGCCGGCGAGCCGTGTGCGCAATTTCGATGCGTCGACGCGCGACCAATGCGCGTCGATCTCGGCTCCGGCGACGCTGAAAACGATCCCCACGTCAGCGCCGGCAGGCGCGAGCGTCATGCTGGCGGGACGGCCGCCGTGCACGCCCTGGCCGGTTAATGTGAAGCTTCGTGCGAGTGTCTGCTGAACCGCTGGCGCGGCCGCGCTTCCGAGAAGCGCGGCGCGGCGCGCGCGCAACGCATGTCGGCGTGAATCCGAACGAATGGCGCAACCCTCCCCTAAAGCCCGGACGAACGATAGCAAATCCGGGCGCCGACGCTCCAGTCACGCTTTCTTACGATTTGTTACAGAACCCGACGGCCAAAATGAAAAGGCCCGCGCGAGGCGGGCCTTTTGCCGATTGTCGAGCGTCTCAGTGGTTGGCCTGGCGGCGCAGGAAGGCCGGGATCTCCAGATGATCCTCCTCGGACGGGCGCGGCTGCAGAGCGCGACGACCGTGCGAATCGAGCGCGGCATGTCCGCCGGGAGCAACCGGCGCCTGCGCGGCCGGCCGCTTGCCATATTCGGCGTGCGTCGCCGAAGGCTGGCCTGGGGGAGCCAGTTGCGGGCGCGGGGTCGGCGCCGCGGGCGCGCCATGCATCGAATCTTCCTGACGGCTCGCTCCGAAGGAGGCGAGCCGCTCGAAAATCGATTTGCGACGAGGATCGCCAGCGCCCATCTGCTGACGCAGCTGTTCCTGGATGGGCTGGGGAAAATCCTCGATCTGAGGCATGCGCGGCGCGCGCGGCTGCTCCGGAGCCGGGGGCACATAGGCGCCCGCCGGCGCTTCGTGGCGCTCGGCTTCGTACCTCGGCTCGCCATAGGCGAGACGCGGCGGCGCCGGCTCGAGGTAGACGCCATGCGCCGGCGCCTGCTCCGAATAATAGCCGGCGGCGGCCTGCGGCTCTTCGCGATGACGCAGGACCGGCGCGGCCTCGACGGCAGGCGCCTGCTGCGCGCGCGCCTGCTGCAATTGGGCGCGCAGGCGCTCGGCGGCCTCGGCGAGGCGCGATTCGCTCGTCGGATCATCGGCCGTGATCGCGGTCAGGTCGATGCCCGTCGCGACGACCGAGACGCGCACCACGCCTTCAAGCGACGAATCGAATGTCGCGCCCAGAATGATGTTTGCGTCCTCGTCGACCTCCTGGCGAATGCGGCTTGCCGCCTCGTCGACTTCATAGAGGGTCAGATCGTGGCCGCCGGTGATCGAGATCAGCAGGCCGCGCGCCCCCTTCATCGAAACTTCGTCAAGCAGCGGATTCGCAATCGCGGCTTCCGCGGCAAGATTGGCGCGATTTTCGCCCGTGGCTTCGCCGGTGCCCATCATCGCCTTGCCCATGCCGCGCATGATCGAGCGGACGTCAGCAAAATCGAGATTGATGAGGCCTTCCTTGACCATCAAATCCGTGACCGAGGCGACTCCCGAATAGAGAACCTGATCGGCCATGGCGAAGGCGTCGGCGAAGGTCGTCTTCTCCGTGGCGATGCGGAAGAGATTCTGATTCGGGATGACGATCAGCGTATCGACGCATTTTTGCAGTTCGGAGATGCCCGATTCGGCGATGCGCAGGCGACGCTGACCTTCGAAATGGAACGGCTTGGTGACGACGCCGACGGTGAGAATGCCCATTTCGCGCGCGATCTGCGCGATCACCGGCGCGGCGCCCGTGCCGGTGCCGCCGCCCATCCCGGCGGTGACGAAGCACATATGCGCGCCGGAGAGATGCTCGCGAATTTCTTCGCGCGCTTCTTCCGCGGCGGCGCGGCCGACTTCTGGCTGAGCGCCGGCGCCCAGTCCTTCCGTCACCTGCAGGCCCATTTGAATGATTCGCTCGGCCTGCGACGACGCGAGCGCCTGCGCGTCTGTATTGGCGACAAGGAAATCGACGCCCGACAGACCAGAGGTGATCATATTGTTGACGGCGTTGCAGCCGCCGCCGCCGATGCCGCAAACCATGATGCGGGGCTTCAATTCCCTGAGTTCGGGAGCTTTAAGGTTGATCGTCATCTGCCAGGCCTCTCACCAATGCGTTCACAACTCGGCGCCCGTTGTCCTTCGCCCCTGGACGCCCGGTCGCCGAACGCGTCGTCCTTGGCAATCATGCTCGGCGCGTCGAATGGCGCGCCGGGTCGAAAGAATCACTTCACGCGATACTAGAAGCTTTCTCTTAACCATCTCCCTACGCGCGAGATGTATCCGTCAGTTCCCGTCGCCGCGCGCTCGATCCGGCGCGGCTCGAAATATTCATGCGCGGCGACTTGCGGATAGACGAGCAGCCCGGCCGCGGCCGCGAAGGCGGGGCTCTTCGAGGAATCCGGCAAGCCTTCGACGCCGATCGGCCGTCCGACCCGAACCTGGCCGCCGAGAATGCGGCGCGCCGCCTCGGCGACGCCTGTGAGCTGGCTCGCGCCGCCCGTCAGCACGATGCGGCGGCCAGGACCGCTCGGATGGCCGGCCTTGGCCAAGCGATCGCGCAGGAACTCCAGCGTTTCCTCGATTCGCGGGCGGATGATGCGCACGAGATGCGATTTAGGCGCATGCGCCTTGTGATCGCTCTCGCCGACGTGATCGAAGGAAATGGTTTCGCGCTCGTCCGATGTCGACGCGATCGCCGAGCCGTGAAAGGTCTTCAGCCGCTCCGCGTCGGAGAGCCGCGCGTCGAGTCCGCGCGCGATATCCATCGTGACGTGGCCGCCGCCAAGCATGACGGCGTCAAGGTGAATCATCTCGCCCCGGGCGAAGACGGCCACGGACGTTGATCCAGCGCCCATGTCGACGACCACGACGCCCATCTCGGCCTCGTCGGGTTCGAGCGTCGAGAGCCCGGCGACATAAGGCGCGGCGGCCATGGCTTCGACGCTGAGATGGCTGCGCTCGACGGCGACGAGAAGATTGCGGGCGGCCGCCTGATCGCAGGTCGCGACGTGGAGATCGACCGCGAGCTCTTCGCCGATCATGTCCTTGGGCTCTCGGATGCCGGACACGCCGTCGAGCGAAAAGCCCGTCGGCAACGAGTGCACGGCGATGCGGCCGCGATTGAGATGATGCGCGGCCGAAGCTTCGAGAACCCGATGAATATCGTGTTCGCCGACCTCGCGGCCGCCAATGACGCGTTTCGCCTGAAAATGCTGCGACGACAGTCGGCCGCCCGACGCCGTGACAATGACGCGCTCCACCTGCATGCCGGCCATGCGCTCGGCGGCGTCGACGGTTTGCCGGATCGCGGCGTC
This sequence comes from Methylocystis sp., assembly GCF_051061285.1. GTDB lineage: Bacteria > Pseudomonadota > Alphaproteobacteria > Rhizobiales > Beijerinckiaceae > Methylocystis. Next base: position 18,138 of record NZ_JBPFEA010000031.1, on the reverse strand, counting down.
GGCGGCGTCCATGTCGACCACGAGGCCGTTCTTGACGCCCAGAGAGCGCTGATGGCCAATGCCAACGACGCGAACGCGATGCGTGCGCCAATCGCCGGGCGCGACCGCGCCAAGCGGCGTGAGCCGCGCGATCAGGCAGGCGATCTTCGACGTGCCGACGTCAAGCGCCGCGAACGTCGCCGAGCGACGCGGCGAGAGCGGCTTCATGCGTGGTGGGACACCAGGGGAATTCATGCAGCTAACCACCACTCTTGGTCGACTTGCGCGGCGCAAGCTGCGCTTCGCGCGCCGCAGCGGCCTCTTCCGTCAGCCTTACGCTGACGCGGTCGGGAATGCGCAAGTCGATGAACATGACGTCCTTGTCGAGGATCCGCGCCTCTCGCTGCAGCCGCGCGAGCGTCTCCAGCGCTTCAGCCGGACCGATCTCCGGCAGCTTCACCGTCACGCCGTTCGTCATCTCGAAGTTCCAGCGGCGTCCCGCGACGAGCACGCCGGCCTTGATCCGATGCGCAAGGTCGCCGGCCTTCGTCATCAGCATGAGAAATTCGAGCAGCCGCTTCTGCGCGCCCTCGCCGACGACGAACGGCAGACCGAGATAACGCTGGTCGCGCAATTCATCGATCGGCACCCCGTCTTCAGAAATGACGGCGATGCGTCCGTCGCGCTGCCACAAGGCGCTTGGCTGCCGCTCTTCGATCGCGATGACCAGGCGATCGGGGTAGAGCTTCATCACCCGTGCGGATTTGACGAGGGGGACCTGCATCAGCCGGTCGCGCACCGCCGTCGCATCGAGAAAGGGCAAGGAGTTTCGCGGCCCGACGCCTGCGGCGTCGAGGAGTTCGCGTTCGGTCAGACGCGATTGACCGGTGATGGTGACGGCGGAAATCGGAAACCCGGCGACGCGTCCCGCTATGTCGTAGAGCTCGCCCTCGCTTGCGACGAGAGCGGCGTAGCCGCCGTTCTCGACGAATCCTGCCGCGCCGATCGCGGCGAAGAGCGCAAGCGTCGCCAGAGCGCCGACGCCAGGACGGCCCAGCAAAGCGAGGCGCGCAAGGTGACGTTCACCGCGGGTTCTTCGCGCCGAGGCGCGCGGAGCGACCGCAGCAGCGGCGGCGGGAACGGCTGCCGGCGGGATGGACGCAACGGCAGCCGCCGCCAAGGCGTATGGGACGTCTCCGGGAACGATGGGGACGAGCGAGTGCCGAGCCGTAAATGACTCTCTCAACGATCGCAGGATGCGTCTTCCACCATCCATCTGACCAACTCGCCGAATGAAAAACCTGCGTATGCCGCCATTTCTGGCACGAGCGAGGTCTCCGTCATTCCCGGCTGCGTGTTCACCTCCAATACGACGAGCTCGCCCGTACCGCCGGGGCGGTCGTCGTATCGGAAGTCCGCGCGACTTACGCCGCGACAGCCGAGAGCTCGGTGAGCCTCAAGGGCCAAATGTTGGACCTCTTGGTAAATATTCGGTTTAAGATTTGCCGGAAGGACGTGTTTCGAGCCGCCCTTGGCGTATTTGGCGTGATAATCGTACCAGCCGCCGTCAGCAGCGAGAATTTCGATCACGTCAAGAGCCTTGTCGTTCATGACGGCGCATGTGAGTTCGCGCCCGGCGATGAACTGCTCCGCGAGCATCATGTCGCCATGAGTCCAATCCTCACGCCATAATTCCTGCGGGGGATGCTCTTGGCCCTCGCTGACGATGAAGACGCCGAAGGAGGAGCCTTCGGAGACGGGCTTCAGGACATAAGGAAGGGGCAGCGCGTGCGCCTTGGCGGCGTCCAGCCTGTGCAGAACGCGCCCTTTTGGCGTCGGAACGCCGGCGGCCGCCATCACCGTCTTCGCGATATCCTTTTTCATCGCCACCGAAGAGGCGAGCACGCCTGAGTGCGTATAGGGGATACGCAGAAGCTCCAGCGCGCCCTGAATGCAGCCATCCTCGCCAAACCTGCCATGGAGCGCGTTGAAGGCGACATCGGGTTTTAGCGCCGCAAGAACATTCGCGACGTCATGCCCCGCGTCGACGCGGGACACTTGAAATCCCTGCTCTTCGAGGGCTTTCGCGCAGGCTTCGCCCGAGCGCAGGGAAATTTCGCGTTCGGCGGAGAGTCCGCCCATCAGAACGGCGACGTGCTTGGTCATGTGCTCTCGACTTGAAAAATGCCAACTAAAGATCCGAATAGGCGGCTTCGTCGGCTTCCGAAGCCCATTCGGTGAATGTGGCGAAAGGACAGAGCGAGTCGCTTAACGCGCCTGACGCTGGCAGAACTCGATCTTCGACCGAAGGACTCTTCTTCGGTCCTTGCTCGTCGCCGCCTTTCGACATGGCCGCCGTTTCAGTAGCGTGAGAATCGGTGCGATTCTTTACGAGGCGGCACGACGGAATCTCCTCAAGCGTCCACGCTAAGATTTCAGCAGCGACGACGCAATCTCATCACGTCATACATTTCAAGCAACGCCTATGCGCTTGATCTCCCAATGCAGCTCGACGCCGCTCGTCTCGCGCACGCGCCGGCGCACTTCCTCGCCAAGCGCCTCGATGTCGGCGGCGCTCGCGCGCCCGCGGTTGATGAGAAAATTGCAGTGCATCTCGCTGACCTGCGCATCGCCGACGACGAGTCCGCGACAGCCGGCGGCGTCAATCAACCGCCACGCCTTTTCGCCGTCAGGATTTTTGAAGGTCGAGCCGCCGGTCTTTTCCTTGATCGGCTGCGAGGCCTCTCGCGCCGCGGTGATGCGCTCCATCTCGGCGATGATCGTCGCCGGATCACCGGGCCGTCCCTGGTAGAGCGCCTGCGTGAAGATCAGGTCGTCGGGGGCGGAACAATGGCGATAGGCGTAGCCCATGTCGGCGACGCCAAAGACGCGGACGTCGCCGGCGCGGTCGACGCCGCGCGCTTCAATCAGCGCGTCCTTTGTTTCGCCGCCATGCGCGCCGGCGTTCATGCGCAGCGCGCCGCCGATCGCGCCGGGAATGCCGCGATAGAAGGCGAGGCCGTCAACGCCCGCTTCCGCTGCGGCGCGCGCCGCCTTCACGTCGGGGACCGCGGCGCCGACGCGCAGCCTGCACCCGTCTTCGACGACGATCTCGCCAAAGCCCTTGGCCGAAAGCCGTATGACCACGCCTTCGACGCCGCCGTCGCGCACGATGAGATTGGAGCCAAGCCCGACGACCGTGACCGGAATCTCTTGCGGCAATCGCGCGAGGAAATAGGCGAGGTCGGCTTCGTCGGCCGGCATGAACAGGATTTGCGCCGGACCGCCGACGCGAAACCAGGTGTAAGGCGCGAGCGGCTCATTCGCCGCGAGGCGCCCGCGCAATTGCGGCATGGCGGCGGCGATGTCGGCGGAGATGTCGGGGAAGGTCATGTGCGGCTTTCGGCTTGATCGACGTGACGTCACAGTTCCGCGATTTGGACGACGCGCACGCCATGACCCGAGCGGAAGCGGCGATCGTTGGTGACAAAGATATCGCATTGCGCGGCCAACGCCGTTCGAAAATGCACCGCGTCGATCAGTCTTAGGCCGAGATCGGCGCCGAGGCGCGCCGCCCCGATGAGCGTTTCGAGGTCCACGGGCCGAATGTCGAAGGTCCTCTCCTCAAAGAACAGGCGGTCGTAACCGTTTTCGAGCACCTGACTCTGACGTCTGAAGGCGCCGTAGAAGCATTCCGCGACGCAGACTTCACTGGTGACAAAGCTCGTGTTTTGTTCGATGAGGGCATACCAGAGGCTGGATATTTTCGAATAAAACGCCGGGTTCGCTTCGATGAAATAGATGACCGAGTTTGAGTCGAAATAGGCCCGCCCGCCTTCGAGCGGAAGCGACTCATTCATCGCCACGGAATTCACGGATGCGTGCGTCGATCTCCTCAACGGATTGCGGTCCGACGAGCCGGTAGCCGATGCCCTCCAGCTCCTTCAGGCGACGAATGCGCTCTTGCGGCGAAGGCTGGGTTTCCTTCTGCACGATGCGCGGAAGAAACTGCTTGAGCGTTTCCTCAACGAGATAAGAACGCGAGCGGCGCGTGCGCCGCGCCGCCTCGTCGAGGATTTTGCGCGTTTCCTCGGTCAGACGAACGGATGTCGGCGTGGATGGCGCAGGTTTCATGACGAAGATAGGGCTGACTACGATGTAGTCAATTGTAGTAATAGCTGTGTGGAAGTCAAATCCCGCCACGCAAATTCATTTCCCTTCGTCACCTCGTCGAGAGGCTGCTTGGGGTCGTGCTGACGAAGAATTCCCAAAAGCGCGTTTGGACGCGCTCGCCGCTAGCGGCGACGAGGGTAGGGACATGAGCGTCGAGCGCGACAATCTCGTTAGACATCGACCGACCACACTTGGACGCCGTCGACGTCGAACTTGGGGCGATGCGCCGTGCCAGGGAACAAAGGAGACAAGAAAAAGACGTAGCGATGCTTCTCTGGGCGACCTCGCAATTTGGCCAGGTCTTTTTGCAGTTTGTCGTTGTTGCGCGGCGAAACGGCCGCGAAAGTTTCCGCGCCCACAAAGCCTTCCACTTCGCTCATAATGTCGAGAGCCAGAGAGGCATGCGCCCCTGGCGCAAGACGAAAGCCGCCCGCGTCGGGGTGGAGAATGAGCAGTTGCTTGGCGGCGGCGATTGCGACGAGGAACGTCCACGTCTGATTGATCTGTTCAACCAGATTGAGCGGGCCATGGCTCAAGGGATGAAACCCGACCGGCTCGAATTTCATCTGGCGAAAGAGGCCGAGCGGGTCTCCGATCTGGCCGAGGAGCCACTCCTGCGCATAGTCAGCCGCCATCCGAACCTTTTCAACCAGAGCGTCAGCGTCGGCGACCGAATGCACGGTCAGGTGATCGACTCCCTCGGTCATCGCGCCTCCATACATCGGATAAAGGATCCCGCGAAGTCCGGTACGTGGCTTTGAATGTCATTTCAACTTTGCACAAAGAGCGCCAATTCCGTCATGAACTGACACATCCAGCCAGCGAGGGTGATTTCAATAAGCCCCTTTCGAACTTTCACCCGCCCGATTAGCGCTCTGGCGGCGAGCGTCAACAACGTGGCCCAACTTCAAAGGCAGGGCGTCACGTCAGTTTGCGCGAAGTCGTCGCCTTTGAACAAAAGCGGCGCGTTCAGGGCCTTCGCCAGCGCATAGGCGGCGCAATCGCAGATGTTGAGTCTCGCCTTGGGATCGATTCCCTTGCCGTAGCGGTTGAACGCTTCGGCAGCGGCGCGGCGGCGATTATATTGACGGAAATGTCGGGGAAGATCACGAGAAGCCCCCTCCCCAACCCTCCCCCGCTTCGCGGGAGAGGGAGCGGGCCACGCGTTTCATCCAAGCCCCGCGAACGCCGCTCGTTAGGGTCCACTCTCCCGCGTTAGCGGGGGAGGGACAGGGAGGGGGCGAAACCAACGCCATCACCCCTGCCCCGCCGCCAATTGCTCCGGCAGCGCATAGGCCCATTGCGTGATATTGCCGGCGCCAAGACACACGACATAATCGCCCGGCGCGACGATCTCGCGAACCATCGCCGCCAGCACTTCGGGAGAGGGCAGCCCCATCGCGCGGCGATGGCCATGCGCCTTGATGGCGGACACAAGCGCGTCGCGATCGACGCCCGGGATCGGCTGCTCGCCTGCGGAATAGACGTCGGCGATGATGACCACATCGGCGTCGTTGAAGCAGGTGGCGAAAGCATCAAAAAGCGACTGCAGCCGCGAATAGCGATGCGGCTGCATCAGCGCGACGACCTTGCCCTTGGTGGAGGCGCGCGCCGCGCGCAGCACGGCGGCGATTTCGACGGGATGATGGCCATAGTCGTCGAAAATCTGCACGCCGTTCCATTCGCCGGTCTTGGTGAAGCGCCGCTTCACGCCGCCAAAGCCGGCAAGCGCCTTGCGAATTTGTTCGGGCGACAGGCCGAGCTGATTGGCGACGGCGACCGCCGCCGTCGCGTTCAACGCATTGTGATGGCCCGGCATCGGCAGGACGAGATTTTCGAGATAGATCGCCTGCGACGTCTTGCGGTCGCGCAGCAGCACATTGAATTTCGACACGCCGCCCTCGAGATCGACGTCGAGCAGACGCACGTCGGCCTGCGGATTTTCGCCATAGGTGATGATGCGGCGATCCTCGATGCGGCCGACGAGCTCCTGCACCGTCGGGTGGTCGAGGCACATCACCGCGAAGCCGTAGAAGGGAATATTCTCGACGAAATTGCGGAAGGCTTCCTTGATGGCGTCGAATGTATGGAAATGGTCGAGATGTTCGGGATCGATATTGGTGACGATGGCGACGTCCGCCGGCAGTTTGAGAAACGTGCCGTCGCTCTCGTCGGCCTCCACCACCATCCAGTCGCCGGCGCCAAGACGCGCATTGGTGCCATAGGCGTTGATGATGCCGCCGTTGATCACGGTCGGATCGAGGCCGCCGGCGTCGAGCAGCGTCGCAACGAGCGAGGTCGTCGTCGTCTTGCCATGCGTGCCGGCGATGGCGACGCATTGCTTGAGGCGCATCAGCTCGGCCAGCATTTCGGCGCGGCGCACGACCGGCAGACGTTTTTCGCGCGCCAAGACAAGTTCGGGATTGTCGCGCTTGATTGCGGTCGAGACGACGACGACGGCGGCGTCGCCGAGATTTTTCGCGTCATGTCCGATGCTGACCGTCGCGCCCTTTTCGACGAGACGCTTGACATTGGCGTTTTCGGCGGCGTCCGACCCCTGCACCTTGTAGCCGAGATTGAGCAGCACTTCGGCGATTCCAGACATGCCGATGCCGCCGATGCCGACGAAATGAATCGGGCCCAACTCTTTCGGCAGTTTCATTCCTAGCTCCGTTTCGTAGCGCCTCTCCGCGCCACGTCGATGATCAGATCGGCGAGCCGATCGGCGGCGTCGGCGACGCCGACGCTCTTTGCGGCTTCGGCGCGCGCGGAAAGCTGCGCCGGCGCATTGATGAGGTCACAAAGCCGCCGCGTCAAAAATTCCGGCGTGAAGTCGCTCTGGCGCACGGTTTCCGCGCCGCCCGCCGCTTCGAGAAAAGCGGCGTTCGCCGCCTGATCTTGGTCGAGCGCATGCGGCAGCGGCACCAGCATCGCCGGTCGCCCGACGACCGCAAGCTCCGAGACCGTCGACGCGCCGGCGCGGGCGATGACGAAATGCGCCGCAGCGAGCCGCGCCGGGAAGTCGGCGAAAAACGGCGCAATCTCGGCGCCGACCCGGGCGCCGGCGTAGATCGCCTCGACCCGCGCGATATCTTCGGGACGCGCCTGTTGCACGACGGCGACTTTCGCCCGCAGCGCGTCGGGGAGCGCCGCAACGGCCGCCGGCGCGATGTCCGCCATGACGCGGGCGCCCTGAGAGCCGCCGGCGACGAGCAGCCGGAAGATTCCATCGTCGAACGAAGGATAGGGAGTCTTGGCGGCCTCGAGCACATTGGGACGCACCGGATTGCCGGTGACGACGAGCTTGAGCTTGCTTTGCAGGGCCGCCGGCACGGCGAGAGTCGGCAGGCCGGCGGCGATCCTGTCGACGCGGCCGGCGAGGAAACGATTGGCCTTGCCCATGACGCCGTTCGCTTCGTGCAGAGCGCTCGGCACGCCGAGATAGGACGCCGCAAGCAAGGGCGGGACGGTCGGGTAGCCGCCAAAACCGATCACCGCGGCCGGTTTGACCTGGCGCAGCAGCGCGGCCGCCTGCGCCGTGCCGAGGGCGAGACGCGCAACCGCCTGGGCCTTGGCCAGCAGCGAGCCGCCCCGCGGCGTGCCGGCGGGGATCACATGCATGGCGCGCGCCGGAAAGGCGCCGCCGTAGCGCAGGGCGCGCTCCTCGGTGACGAGCTCCACCGCCAGCCCGCGGGCGGCGAGCGCATGCGCAAGCGCCTCGGCCGGAAAAAGATGGCCGCCGGTGCCGCCGGCGGCGAGGAGAATCGGCGAATCGATCATACCGAGGCTTTTATCACGCGGCGGCGGGCGCGCCCGTCGCGGCGAGCTCACTCAGCACACGGGACCGCGGCCGCTTACGCGTGACGGCGAGCAGAAAGCCCATGCCGAGCGACAGCGAAATAAGTGAAGAGCCGCCATAGGAGACGAAGGGCAGCGTCATGCCCTTGGCGGGCATAAGATGCACGTTCACCGCCATATTGATGCAGCTCTGCAGGCCAAACAGCATCACGAGTCCCGCAGTCGCAAAACGGCAGAAGGGATCGCTGTTGCGCGCCGCCGAGAACAACCCTCGCACCACGACGAAGGCGAAGACCGCGGCAAGCGCGATGCAGACAAGAACGCCGAACTCCTCGCCGATGACCGCGAAAATGAAATCCGTGTGCGAGTCGGGCAGGATGCGCTTGATGACCCCTTCGCCCGGGCCCTTGCCGAACCACGAACCGGCGATAAAGCTCTCAAGCGCCGTCTCCGACTGAAAATTCGCGGGCACGCCTGCGACCGGCGGCGGCGGCTCCAGAAAGGATTCGATGCGCGCATGGACATGCGGCACGAACTTGTAGGCGAGCAGCGCCGAGACGCCGCCAAGCCCGCCCAATCCGACAACCCAGATCCAGTGCAAGCCGGCCATGAAAAACAGCGCCGCCCAGACAATCGAAATCAGCATCGTCTGGCCAAAATCAGGCTGCAGCATCAGCGGCGTGATCGCGATCGGCAGCAGCAGAAGCGCGATCAGATTGCCTGGAACATCCTTGCGACGCGCCCCTTCGGAGAAGGCCCAGGCGACGAGCACGACGAAGGCGGGCTTCAAGAATTCCGAGGGCTGAACGCCGAAGATCCATCGCTTCGCGCCCTTCACTTCCTGACCGTAGAAGATGGTGGCGAAGACGAGCGCGAGAGAGACGATGAAAATCACCAGCGCCAGTCGGCGCACGTGACGCGGCGAAAGAAACGACGTCGCAATCATCAAGACCAGCGCCGGCAGAAGATAGAGCACCTGCCGGTTGACGAAGTGGAAGGTCGCCAGATGCAGCCGCTCCGCGACGGGCGGGCTGCCGGCCATGGAAAAGACGAGTCCGGCGACGATCAGCAGGGCGAGACTCGCAAGCAGCCAGCGATCCACCGTCCACGCCCAGTCGGAGAATAGCGTTCGTTCCGCGCGCGAGATCATGTCAGCCCTCCTTTTCGCGCCGCGATCACGGCGGGAAGCCCTTCGACGAAGCCGCGAAACGCGTCGCCCCGCGCCTCGAAATTGGCGAACTGGTCATAGGAGGCGCAGGCCGGCGACAGCAGCACAACAGGCTCGGGGGCGCCTTCGGCAAGCGCGTCGAGCGCCGCGCGCGTCGTTGCAGCCTCGAGCGTTCCGCAATGTTCGAAAGGCAGCGCGCCTTCCAGCGTGCGCGCAAAATCGTCGGCGGCCTCGCCGATCAGATAGGCTTTGCGGATGCGCGAGAAATGCGGTCGCAGCGGTTCGACGCCGCCCTCTTTCGATCGGCCGCCGAGAATCCAGTAAATATCGGTAAAGCTCACCAAGGCCTTTTCGGCGGCGTCGGCGTTGGTCGCCTTCGAGTCGTTGACGAACAGCGCGCGCTCGATGCGCCGAACTTCCTCCATCCGATGCGGCAGGCCGGGGAAGCTCAACAGGCCGCTCAAGATCTCGTCGTCGTCCAAACCGCACTCCCACGCGGCGGCGGCGGCGAAGGCGGCGTTCTGCGCATTATGCGCGCCGCGAAGCGCGCGCGCGCCTTCGAGCGAACCGATCAGTTCGGCCTCCTCGGGCGGATGTCCCTGCTCGCGGAAATAGACGCTTCGATCCTCGACATAGAACCCCCAGTCGAGCGCACGCTTCCCGGAGACCGGCACGACGCGCCGCTCGGGGGTCTCGGCTTCAACGAGGCGCGCGCCGATCGCATGGCAATAGGCGTCGTCGACGCCGACCAGAGCCACTTCCGCCGCGGCGACGAGGCGCTCCTTGATGGCGGCGTAATTTTCGATTGTCCCGTGACGGTCGATATGGTCCGGCGTGATGTTGATCAGCACGCCGATGGTCGGCGCCAGCGAGGGCGCGAGATCGATCTGGAACGACGAGCATTCGATGACGTGAATGCGCTCATCGGACGGCGGCTCGAGGTCGAGAATCGGCACGCCGATGTTGCCGCCGAGCTGAACGTCGCGGCCGGCTTCGCGCAAAATGTGCGCGATCAGCGCCGTGGTCGTCGATTTGCCGTTTGTGCCGGTGATGGCGATGAAGGGCGATCCCCCGGCGCGCGCTTCGCGTTCGCGGCAGAACAGCTCGACATCGCCGATGATCTCGACTCCGGCGGCCTTCGCCGCCAGCACCGTCCAATGCGGCTCGGGATGGGTCAGCGGCACGCCGGGAGAGAGAATGAGCGCATCGAAGCCGCTCCAGTCCGCCGCCACGAGATCCTCGAGCGCTACGCCTTGCGCGACCGCCTTGAGTCGGCCAGCCTCGCCGTCATCCCAGGCGGCGACCTGCGCGCCGCCGGCGATCAGCGCGCGCGCCGTGGCAAGGCCGGAACCGCCGAGGCCAAAAAGCGCGACGCGCTTGCCCTTGAAGGTCTCGATCGGCGTCATCGTTACCTCAGCTTCAAGGTCGAGAGGCCCATCAGGGCCAGGACGAAGGCGATGATCCAGAAGCGGATAACGATCTGCGGCTCCTTCCAGCCCTTCTGTTCAAAATGGTGATGGATCGGCGCCATCAAGAAGATGCGCTTGCCGGTCAGCTTGAAATAGCCGACCTGGATGATGACCGAGGCGCCTTCGATCACGAAGAGCCCGCCGACGATGACGAGCACGAATTCCTGCTTCACCGCGACGGCGACGGCGCCCACGAGCCCGCCGAGCGCCAGCGAGCCGGTGTCGCCCATGAAGATTTGCGCCGGCGGCGCGTTGAACCAGAGGAAGCCGAGTCCCGCGCCGATGAAGGCCGAGCAAACGATGGTCAGTTCGCCGACGCCCGCGACGTAATTGACGCCGAGATAGTTCGAAAAGATCGAATTGCCGACGAGATAGGCGAAGATCGCAAAGGCGCCGGCGGCGATCATCGACGGCACGATGGCGAGGCCGTCGAGTCCATCCGTGAGATTGACGCAATTGCCCGCGGCGACGATGACGAAGGCGCCAAACAGGATGAACAGCGGACCCAGCGTCGCGACATAGCCCCGCACCATGGGGATGGCGAGCTTCGTCATGTTCTCGCCGCCCGTTTCCATCAACGCGTAGCAGGCCAGGCCGGCAATCAAAAACTCGAGCGCCAATCGCATCTTGCCCGAGAAGCCGGCGTGCGACTGCTTGGTCACCTTGAGATAGTCGTCATAAAAGCCGATGAGGCCGAAGCTGACGGTGACGAAGAGCACGATCCACACATAGGCGTTACGCAAATTCGCCCAGAGCAGCGTCGCCGCGACCAGTCCCGAGAGGATCATCAGGCCGCCCATCGTCGGCGTGCCTTTTTTGGTCACAAGATGCGAAGCCGGTCCGTCCTCGCGGATCGGCTGGCCCTTGCCCTGTTTGATGCGCAATGCGGCGATGACGCCCGGTCCGAAGAAAAACACGAAGAACAGCGCCGTCGCCGCCCCCATAGCGGCGCGAAAAGTGATGTAGCGGAAGATGTTTAGCGGACTGTATAAATAAGAGAAGTCCGCAAGCAGCGTCAGCATCGTCTCTCCTCAGCTCGCCATTTCGCGAGCGAATCCGCTTTTCATGGCCGAGACGATCCGCGCCATCCGCGAACCATTGGAGCCTTTCACCATCACCACGTCGCCGGGACGAACCGCTGCGAGAACGGCCTCTTCCAGCTCCAGCGGCGTCGCCCGATGCGCGGCGCGCATCGAATCAGGCACAGCGTAACTCAAGCGCGACATCAACGGTCCCGACGTGAATAGCAGATCGACGTCGGCGTCGATAAGATCCTGAGCGAGTTCGGCGTGCAGTTCAGCCGCCTGAGGCCCGAGCTCCAGCATATCGCCGAGCACGGCGATGCGCCGGCCGCCGGGTCCTGTGGCCGCGCCGCCGAGCAGCTGCAGCGCCGCCCGCATGGAGGTCGGGTTGGCGTTGTAGCTTTCGTCGATGAGCGTAAACTCGCCGTCTGGCGTCGCTATTTTCTCGCGCCGGCCGCGTCCGGACGGCGGCGTGAATTCGCCGAAGGCCGCAGCAGCTTCTTCCAAATCCACGTCGAAAACGACGCCGACGAGCAGCGCCGCGAGCGCGTTCATGGCGATATGCTTGCCTGGGGCGCCGATGCGAAAGCGCAGCCGCCGCTCGAGAATTTCCGCCTCGACCAGCGCGCCTTCGCCGGCGGCCTCGTAAGACAGGAGCCGCGCATGCGCGCCTTCCGTCTCGCCGAAACCAAAGACATGGCTGGCGGTTGGCGCAGCCGCCGCGGCAAGACGCTCGTAAAATCCATCGTCGCGGTTGATGATCGCGACGCCGCCGTCGAGCGCGGAAAAAACCTCGGCCTTGGCGTCCGCGATCTTCTCGATTGACCCGAAATATTCGAGATGAACCGGGGCGATGCGGGTCACGACGGCGACGTGGGGGCGCACCTGAGCGACGAGCGCGGCGATCTCGCCCGCGTGATTCATGCCGAGCTCGAACACGCCGAAGCGCGCCTCCGCCGGCATGCGCGCAAGCGTCAACGGCACGCCCCAGTGATTGTTGTAAGACGCCGCCGAGGCATGCGTTTCGCCGAAACGCGACAGCATGAGCCGGATCATGTCCTTCGTCGAGGTCTTGCCAACGGAGCCGGTGATGGCGGCGATGAAGGCGGCGCTTCGCTCGCGCGACCGCGCACCCAGCGACTCAAGCGATTGTTGCACGTCTCTGACGACGAAAAGCGGACCGGCGCCGGAAAGTTCAGACGCATGCGCTTCGTCGATGACCGCCGCCGCCGCGCCTTTCTCAAGCGCCATCCGCACGAAGTCGTGACCATCGCGCGTCTCGCCCTTAATGGCGATAAACAGATCGCCTGGCTGGAGCGTTCGCGTGTCGATGGAAACGCCGGCGGCTTCGCGCGCAAGGCCGCCGCTCGCGCGCGCCCGCAACGCGCCGACCAGCGCCAATCCCGACCATAACGGCCTCTTGGTCATGGATGATTCTCCTTGAGCGCCAGCGCAATCGCCTCATGATCGGAGAAAGGCAAAACGCGGTCGCCGACGATCTGCCCGGTTTCGTGGCCCTTTCCAGCCACGACGAGCGCATCGCCCGCTTCAAGCCCCGCGACGGCGTTGGCGATCGCCGCGCGCCGGTCTCCGATCTCGATGATGTGCGCCGCGCCTCTGCGGGTTCCTTCGAGAATTTCTGCGCGAATGGCGGCGGCGTCCTCGCTGCGCGGATTGTCGTCCGTGACGATGGCGACATCCGCCGCGCGGGCGACGATGTCCCCCATCAGCGGGCGCTTGCCACGGTCGCGATCGCCGCCGCACCCGAAGACGACAATCAGGCGTTTTTTTGTCAGCGGCCGTAAAGTGGCGAGCACTTTCTCCAGCGCGTCGGGCTTATGCGCGTAATCTACGAAAATTGGCGCGCCATTACGCTGACCGACGAGTTCGAGCCGCCCCGGCGCGCCTTTGAGCGCTTCGAGCGCCGCAAAGACCTGCCGCGGGTCATCGCCGCTTGCGATGGCAAGGCCTGCCGCGACGAGCACGTTGGAGACCTGGAAGGCGCCGGCAAGCGGCAGATTCACCTCATATTCGACGCCCTCATGGGCGAGCCGCAGCGACGTTGCCAGCGCAGATGGCGTCGCCGAAAGGAGCCTTATCGTCTCTCCCTTCGAACCGACGCTCAAAATTGTGAGGCCCCTGGCGCGGCAAATGTCGATGACGCGGGACGCAACGTCGCTGTCGGCGTCGATCACCGCCGTCTGGCCCGGGTGCAGCAGCGTGTCGAAGAGCCGCATCTTCGCCGCGAAATACTCCTCCATGCTGGCGTGATGATCCAGATGGTCGCGCGAGAAATTGGTGAAGCCGGCGACGTCGACGCGCATGCCGTCGAGCCGCCGCTGATCGATCCCGAGCGACGACGCCTCCATGGCGAGATGCGTCACGCCGCGTCCAGCAAGTTCGTCCAGCGTTCGGTGCAGTTCGACGGGTCCAGGCGTCGTCAGCGCTCCATAATGCGCGCCGCGAGAATCGACGATTCCGACTGTGCCGAGCGACGCCGCCTCATGTCCAAGCGCGGCCCAGATCTGGCGCAAGAAGGCCACGACCGAGGTCTTGCCGCTCGTTCCCGTAACAGCCGCGATCGTCGACGGCTGACGAGAAAAGAAGCGCGCCGCGGCGAGGGCCAGAGCGCGCCGAACGTCATCGACGACGACGACCGGCAATGGGCTGTCCGCTCGCCGCTGAGCGACGACGACGCAGGCGCCGCGCGACTTCGCATCGGCGACATAGGACATGCCGTCGCCGGCGTGACCCGGGATGGCAAAAAAGGCAAAACCGCCGCGCGCCATTCGACTATCCGCCGTCAGGCCAGAGACGGCAAGCCCGCGCAAGGCGGGCTCAAGGTCTGGCGTCGCAAGCAGTTCCGAAAGCAGCATCAATGTCCTCCGCCGCCGCGGGCCGGAACATTGGCATAGCCATAACCCAATTTGGCGAGGAGCGGGAAAGGCTGGTGCGGCGGCTCGAAACGCGGCGCGAGGCCGAGAATCGGACCAACGCGCTCGATGATCTCGCCCGTTACATGTCCCGCATTATAGGCCGCCGTCGCGTAGCCGCCGGTTTCCGGCAAGCCCTGCGGTTCGTCCATGATGGTCAGGAACAGATATTTCGGCTTGTCCGACGGCGCGACGGCCATGAAGGTGTTAAACAGCCGGTTCTTCGAATAATGGCCGTTAACGACCTTTTCCGCGGTGCCGGTCTTGCCGCCGACGTAATAACCAGGGACGTTCACCTTCCGCGCCGTGCCTATTTCGGCGTTGAGGCGCATGAGATAGCGCATCGCCTCGCTCGTCTCCGGCTTCACGACGCGTTCGGCGCCCACCTTCGCTTCCTCCTCACTGCGCTTGATGAAGGTCGGCGTGATCAGATAGCCGCCATTCATCAGCGCGCCGACGGCCATCATCGCCTGGAGCGGCGCCACCGCAAGGCCATGCCCGAAGGCGATGGTCATGGTGTTCAGTTCGCCCCAGTTTTTCGGCACGATCGGTTCGGCGCTTTCGGGCAGTTCAGTGCGCATGCGCGTGAGCTGGCCCATCTTGCGCAAAAACGCCTTGTGCCGCTCCACGCCCTGTCCCATCGCCATACGCGCGGTGCCGACATTGGAGGAATAGGTGAAAACTTCCGGCAATGTGAGCGCGCGGTTTTGCGCGTGATAGTCATGGATCTTGAAGCGCCCGAAAGAGAGCACGCCGCGCGCGTCGAGCCGTGAATTCAGATTGACCTTGCCCGAGTCGAGCGCCATCGCGATGGTCAGCGCCTTGAAGGTCGAGCCCATCTCATAGACGCCGACGCTCATGCGGTTGATGTGGATCGGATCGAGCGCTTCCGTCGGCTTGTTCGGATCGTAGTCGGGAAGCGACGCGAGCGCGATGACCTCTCCGGTGTTGACGTCCAGGATCGCCGCCGCGCCCGCCTTCGCTTTGAAATGAACGACGCCCTTTTCGAGTTCGTCGCGCAACGCATGCGTGGCCCGAATGTCGAGCGAAAGCGACACGGGCTTGAGTTCCTCGGGCGTTACGCCGAAGCCGGCGCCGTGCAAATCGGCGAGACCCTGCCCGTCGATGTATTTCTCGATGCCGGCGATGCCCTGATTGTCCACATTGGCGAAGCCGAGCACATGCGCGCCGATCGGTCCGTTGGGATAAACGCGCTTGTTCTCGGGGATCAATCCGACGCCCGGCAGTCCGAGATGGAAAACTTCGTCGCGCTGATGCGACGTCACCTCGCGCTTCACCCAAACGAAGCCCTTCTTGGAGCCGAGCCGCTCTCGCAAATCGCGGGCGTCGAGGCCAGGCAAAACCGCGGTCAACAGCTCGGTCGCTTCGTCCTTGTCAATGATGCGGCGCGGCTCGGCGAACACCGACATCACCTTGACGTCGCTTGCGAGCGCCTCGCCGTTGCGATCGATGATGTCCGGGCGCGACGCCGCGACCGCCTCCGCCGCGGCGCGACGCGACGTCGCCGCCTCCGGCTTAAAGCCGAGATAGACGAGCTTGATCGAAATCACCGCGTAGAGCACGAGAAAGCCCAGCGCCGCGAGCCGCATGCGCGATGCGCTCAGCGCGAGACTGGTCGAAAACAGGGCGCGCAGAAACGCGCGTATTTTGCCGTTCGGCGGCGGCGAAGGTTGCGTGTCGCGCATCGTCTGCGTCATGGCTTGCGTCGCTCTTGGCTTTGTCCCTGCGCTTTGGGCGTGGTCGTCGGCGCGCTGCCGGGAACGGGCGGCGTCGCGGGCATGCTCAATCCGAGCGCGTCAAGCTTATTGCCGATGGAGTCGACGCGCGGCGACCTCTCGGGAAGCGATTGCGCGGCGACAATCTGCGTCGCTTCAAGCTGTTTCATGCCGGTCAGATAAGCGTCAGCGAGCTGCTGAATGCGCTCAGGCCGGGTCATATAAGCCCATTCGGCGCGCAGCACCGCAATCGCATCGCGCTCCTGCCTGATCTCGATCTTGGTCTTTGCGATCTGCTCGGCGCGATAGCTCGTCTGATACTTGATCGAATAGGCGTAAACCGCCGAACCGACGAGCAGGAGAACCGCAACGATATTGAGGAGCCGCAGCATCAGGCTTTTCCCTTGTCGCGATCGGGCAGGCGAGCGAGTCGCGCGAGCCTTTCGTCGAGCGGATAGGACGCCGCCGCCGTGCGCGTCGCGTAGCGCAGTTTGGCCGAACGCGCGCGCGGATTGGCCGCCGTCTCGGCGGGCGCGGGCGTCACCGGTTGGCGACCTTCACAGACGAAGCTTGGCGGCGGCGGCGGCGTTTCGCCGGGAAGCCGGCGCGAGCCGGTTTCGCCGCGACCGCAGCGTTCGGCGAGAAACTGCTTGACGATACGATCCTCAAGCGAGTGGAACGTCACGACGACGAGACGACCGCCCTCGGCGAGAAGCCGTTCCGCGCCAAGCAGCCCCTTCAGCAATTCCTGAAGCTCGTCGTTTACGGCGATGCGCAAGGCCTGGAAGCTTCTAGTCGCCGGATGAATGTCGCTGGCGCGATTGGGAGCGACGCGCGCGATCATTTCGGCCAGCGCTCTTGTCGTTGTGAAAGGCGCGATCTCACGGTCGTGGACGATGGCGCGGGCGATACGCCGCGCGGCGCGCTCCTCGCCGTAGAAATACAGGATATCGGCCAGCGTCTCTACATCCGCTTCATTGACGATGTCGGCGGCGCTGCGCCCTCGCCCCTCCATGCGCATGTCGAGCCGACCCTCGGCGCGGAAGGAAAAGCCGCGCGCGGCTTGGTCGAACTGCATCGACGAGACGCCGATGTCGAAGACGACGCCGTCAAGCGGGGCGAAGCCTTGCGCGCGCGCAACGTCCTCGAGTTGAGAAAAGCGCGCTTCAACGAGCGTCAACCGTCCGCGCATCTCCTCAATAAGCGGCTGGCCGGCGCTCACCGCGGTCCGGTCGCGATCGAAGGCGAGCACGCGCGTTTCCGGCTGCGCCATTATGGCGCGCGTATAGCCGCCGCCGCCGAAGGTGGCGTCGACATAGCGGCCCCCGCGACCGACTCCGAGGGCGGCGATCGCCTCGTCGCGCAGCACCGGAATATGCGTCCCAGCGGACGTCATGGGCATGCTCCTGGCCAGACGGCGCGCGGCGCGAGGCCGGCGCGATCCTGTGCGCCTAGCGAGCGCTGGCTCGCCAAGACGGTTCGATTGCGGCTGGGCGGTTTTGATCAACATGGAACCGCGAGGCGTCGGAAGCAGGCTGGTCGCCACGCGCCGATCGGCAACCGGTCCTATTAGGCTTTGTTATCGTTAAGGGAGCGTTTACGGTGGCGCGAATTTGGCGGGCTCAAGGCGGCGCAAGCAGAATGACGCAAAGCTTTCTGGTCCGGCCGACGCCGCTTTTTCGCGAAAGCTATCTCGACCGCTTATCTCCTCTATGAAATGAGCTATGGCCGAAAGTTGGTGACAGCATGAATCGGTAAGGCGGCGTATCGTGGGGGTGTTCGAGCCTCCACTTCTCCATTGAAGGAGTGATACGCCGTGTCCAACGATAATGTCATCAAGCTGATTCAGCCAGGGACCTT
>NZ_JBPFEA010000030.1:0-81397 GCF_051061285.1 Methylocystis sp. | reverse complement strand
CCAAATCCGCCCCCTTGAAAGGGCAGACCGCAGACCCAGCTCAGCGTGCCGCAACATTCCAATAACCCCCAATATTCACAATACCCGTTAGTATAGAGGAAAACAATCTATCGAATAGCTAATGCAACCCTAGTGGATGGTGTCATAACCACTCTTACGGGTTGGGTAGGACTACGAATGCGCCTGTGTTCGAATGAGTAATGTCGATTTATATCAGCTGCTTAAGCAGCGTGGCGCCATCAGCAGCATTTTTTTGGCATAACCGTGGCTGTTTGTGGCGGTCTCCTCGCCAGTTGGACAGACCCTCTTGCGGAAATCGACCGGAACTCATGGCGCGACCAGGGCATTGCGCAGATCCGTCGCCCTCGCATCGCGCTCGGAAAGCGGCGCAACGCCGAAGCGGAGCTCGATCGTGCGCAGCACGGAGAGGGTGTCGTAGACAGTCTTGTCGACGAAGCCCTTCTTGGCGAAGGGAGAGATGATGAGCGTCGGCACGCGGATGCCGGGACCGTAGTCGTCTCTTTTGGGCGGCGCGACGTGATCCCAAAACCCGCCGTTTTCATCCGCCGTGACGATGATCAGCATGTCGGCCCAATTGGGGCTCTTGCGCAGCCTTGCGACGACGTCCGCGACATGGGCGTCGCCGGCGGCGAGATCGGAATAGTCGGGGTGGCCGTTGAACACGCCGAGAGGCTTGTAAAAGCTCACCTGCGGCAGATCGCCTTCGTCAATCGCTTTGTAGAATTCGTCGGCGTCCTTGAGGTTGTTGCGGCCGTTCTGGCCCGGCGCGTAATTGGCGAAATAGGCGAACGGCTGATGGTGAGTCTGAAAAAAGTCGGGCTTGCCTTCGCCATAAGGCTTGAGGCGCCCCTCGACGACGTCGCGCCAGCCGCCCGCGTACCAGGCCCAAGTGACGCCTTTCTCGGTCATGCGATCGCCGATCGTCGGCAAATGCGACGGCGGAAGCCGCTCCTGCGCTTCCGTCCTGTCATGCTTCGACACCGGATTTCCTGGCTGAAGCGTTCCAATCGCCTCCAGTTTCTTGGTCAGCGGGGCGAGGTTCATATGGCGCGGCGGGCCGTCAAGCACGCTTCGCGGCGAGTCGGGCTGTCGAGCGCGAATGACGAGCGCCGCCCCCTTGGCGTCCTTGATGGCGTCGAGCTTCGGATCGAATTTCTTTTTCGTTGATTCGACCGGATTGTCGAAGGCCGGCGCGCAACCGCAGATCAGGAAGAAATGGTTGAGCATCGAGCCGCCGAAGGCCGCATGGAAGAAATGGTCGGCGAGTGTGAATTCCTTGGCCAGGGCCCATTGCTTGAGCTCTGAACCGTCGTAATAGCCCATGACCAGCGCGCCGGCGTTTGACGCCTCGACGAAGCGGTCCATTTTTCCGCCGTCGATCTGCTCCTGCTCGAGATAGAAGTCGTGCACCGGATCCATGGTGTGGCCGTCGATGCCGACATAAGGCTCGAGGCGAAACGGCGCGTTGGGCAAACGTCGCGGGAAGCGATCGTCCCATCGGGGACGCGGCAGCGCGGGCAGCGGGCTTCCGTCAAAATCGACTTGTGGCGGGTGCTGAGCCGAGTTGACGCCCTCGGCGCCCGGAAACAGCCCGAACACATGGTCGAAGCTGCGATTTTCAGTGAAAATGACAACGACGTGGCCAATTCGCGCGAAAGGATTTTCTAGGTCCTGCGCCGCGGCGCATGCGCAGGTCGCGGTCGCACAAAAGGCCAGCGAGATTATGAACCGTCCGACGGCTTTCATTGACAGATTTTCTCCGCGCGGCGCTGAGCCGCGCGGAGAATTTAATTGGCGACGCCGCACGATTTGTGACGGCGCCGTCTTCTTTATCATTTTAGCGGGCGTTTCGCTCAAGCCCGCTTACTGTGGGAGCGGCGTGTCCTTGGTGCGTGGCGGCAGCACCGGATAGACCGCCTTAGGCTGGTCGCCATTCAGAGTCCCGAGGAATGCGACGATCGCCTTGATGTCCGGATCGGAGAGATTTTCGCCGAGCTGGTCTTTGGCCATCAGGTCGACCGCCTCTTCCAGCGTCCAGACAGTGCCGGTGTGGAAGTAAGGCGCGCGCAACGCCACGTTGCGCAGCGGCGCAGAGCGGAAGACGAACTCGTCCGCTACGTCATTGGTGACCTTGGAGCGGCCCTTGTCGGCGACGGGCATGATCTCGACGCTCGGCTTCTGAGCGACGCCGAAGGGGAAATAGCCGTTGCCGCCGATGTTGACGCCGCCGTGACAAGCGGCGCAGCCCTTGTCGATGAAAAGACGCAGGCCCTTTTTTTCAACGTCATTGAGTGCGCTGACGTCGCCCTTCAGGAACTTGTCGAATGGCGCATTCGGCGTCGTCAGCGTCGCCTCAAAAGCCTCGATGGCCTTCGCCATATTGTCGAAGCTGACCGGTTTCGGGTCGGCCGGAAAGGCGGTCTTGAACTCCGCGACATAGGCCGGAATGCTATTCAGCATTTTTTCGACCTGCGCCGGCGTGTTGTTCATTTCGACGTCGGCCTGGACCGGGCCTTTCGCTTGCGCCTTAAGGTCGACGGCGCGCCCGTCCCAAAATTGCGCGACGTTGAACACGGCGTTGAGCACTGTCGGCGCGCGGCGCGGTCCTTTCGCCCAGCCGTGGCCGATCGACGTCGGGCCGGCGTCAACGCCGCCGGTTCCGAGATTGTGACAGCTGTTGCAGCTGATGATCTGACTCTTCGAAAGTCGCGGATCGAAAAAAAGCTTGCTGCCGAGGTCGATCTTGACGGGCGTGATCTCGTTATTCTTGACGACGCTCGCGACGCTCGCGGCGTCGATCGGCTTGAAGACCGCGTTGGCGTCGGCGCGCAAATCGCCCGCGACGGCCATGGCCGGCGCCAGCAGAGTCGCTGCGAGCGCGGCGAACCTGGTCAAATACATCCCTTACTCCTGCAGTTGATTTTGCGGAGGCGCTGTTTCGCGCCGCGAGGAAGGCCTCTCTGCGGACGTCAGCTACCACAGCCACGCCGGCGGCGGAAGGGCGCCTGGGGAGTGACCTCTTTAAAAACAGTCCAGTGTAGCATGAACACGACCTGAAGACCGTAGCCTCAGAGCGGAACGCCAAGCACAGGCCAAGCAGGAGATCGTGCGGTTTATTGCGTCACTCTAGTGCAATGCACAATCATTACTCGCCATGACGGAATATTCGCCCGGCGAGTTCTTTGACGGCTGCGCCGAGCGTCACAGGCATGACTTGCCCTGCCGCTAAAAGCAGAGCAAACTTAACGTGAAAACAAAAGCCGGCGAGAAGCCGAGCGGTCGCGGAGGGGCTCATGGCGCGCGTTCCTAGTGTTTGGAAATCCGTTGAGACGGCGCTTATTGCGCTTCCGCTTGCGGCGCTGCTCGCCGCCGGCGGCTGGGCGATGGCCGAGCCGCTCGGCCTGCCAAAAGTTCCGGTTCCGGCGGACAATCCGCAGTCGCCGGAAAAGGTCGCGCTGGGCGACAAGCTGTTCCATGACGCGCGCTTCTCGATCGACGGCACGGTGAGCTGCTCGACCTGTCACAATGACAAAAAAGCTTTCACCGACAGTCCGTTGCGGGTTTCCGAGGGTCACAACAAGCTGACCGGCACGCGCAACGCCCCGTCAGTCATCAACGCGGCCTATTACACCTCGCAGTTCTGGGACGGGCGCTCGATCTCGCTGGAGGATCAGTCGCAGCACCCGATGGTCAACCCCGTGGAAATGGGGCTGCCCGATCACGAGCCGGTGCTCAAGATCGTTCGCGAAGATCCCTCCTATGTCGAGGGCTTCAAGAAGGCGTTCGGCAAGAGCGGTCGCGATGTGACGATGGATGACGTCAAAAAGGCGATCGCGAGCTTCGAGCGCACGGTCATCTCGGGCGATTCGCCCTTCGACAAATGGTATTTCGGCGGCGACCGCAACGCCATCAGCGATCAGGCCAAGCGTGGCTTCGACCTTTATATCGGCCAGGGACGCTGCGTCTCCTGCCATGTCATCGAACAGACGCAGGCGCTCTTCACCGACAATCGGTTCCACAATATCGGCGTCGGCATCAACCGTATCCAAAACGACGTGCCGCGCCTCGCCGCCGAATTCCTCAAGGCGAAAGCCGCGGGCGCGTCCGTCGACAAGACGGTGCTCGCCGATCCGAAGGTCTCCGATCTCGGTCGATTTGCGGTGACGAACTCCTTCGATGAAATCGGGGCCTTCAAGACCACGACCCTGCGCAATATCGCAATGACCGCGCCTTATATGCATGACGGCTCGCTCAAGACGCTCAAAGACGTCGTCAAGCATTACAACGAGGGCGGGAAGAGCCCCGGCGATCCGGTGCCGGTCAACCCTTATCTCTCCGGCGGCATTCGGCCGTTGGATTTGAAGGATCAGCAGATCGACGACCTCGTCGCCTTCCTGGAGACGCTGACGAGTCCTGCCTATGTGACGGCGCAGACAAAATAACAGCGAGAAAAGCGCAGGAGAAAACAAGCGGCGTCGCCACGAAAGCGCGAAGCCGCCAGGGAGGATAGAAATGACCAGACTCATCACCCGACGCAGCGTGATCGCCGCCGGCGCCGCCACCGGAACGCTTACGACCCTGCCGATCTCCATGGTGCGCCTCGCCTTCGGCGGAACGCGCGAGGATTTCAGCTTCACTTATATTTCCGATTCGCACATTCAGCAGATCAAGGGCGCGAGCTTCGTGCGCAACTGGGACATGGGCCTGAAGCGCGCCGTCGCCGAAGCCAATCTCATCCTCCCTGAAGCAGATTTCGTCATGTTCGGCGGCGATCTCGCGCAGCTCGGCAAGAAGGAGGAGCTCGATCACGGCGGCGAGATGCTTTCGCATGTGAAGGGCAAGCTCCACTGCGTCATGGGCGAGCATGACTATTATCTCGACCTCGGCGAGTATTGGTCAAAGCTCTATGGTCCGCAGTGGTACAGCTTCGATCACAAGGGCGTCCATTTCGTCGTGTTGAATTCGATTCTCACGACGGATGAATGGACGTTTCATCGATGGCCGACGGCCGAGCAGCGCATGCTCGAGATGGCCGGCCTCGACAATCCCAACGGTTCGCCGTTCATGGTCGGCGAAAAGCAGCGCGCCTGGCTCAAGGATGATCTCAGCAAAGTGTCCAAGGACACGCCGCTCATTGTCTTCTCGCATTCGCCGCTTCAGAAGATCTACAAGGGCTGGAATTTCTGGACCGACGACGCCGAGCAGGTGCAGGAGCTGTTGCAGCCGTTCAAGACCGTCAATGTGATCTACGGCCATGTGCACCAGATCCAGTACAATCAGATCGGCAACATCGCCTTCAATGCGGTGATGGCGACGGCCTGGCCCTGGCCATATCCGGACACCTATGCGCAAGCCGGCGCGCATGTTCCTGTGCTGACGGTTCCGATGAACCGCGCTGACCCCTTCTTCGAACGCGACGCCACAGGTTGGCAGATGATCGACGTCAACTCCGGCCGCGTCACCGCGCGCTATCAGCTGTGGGACAATCAGGAGCGCGTCGTGGGCTACGATCCGAGGCTCGGGAAGCCCGTCGACAAGAGATATCAAGAGGCGATCGTCCGCAAGGCGCCGCAGCTGCATTACTAGGTCAAGGAGAATGACGATGCGCCGCTACACGATTGCGCTTGTTTTAAGCGCTGTGCTGCTTTCGCCGGCAACGCTCGCCGACGAATTTACGACGACGGACGTCGACCGCTGGCAGGGCGAATTTGATTCCGTCG
This sequence comes from Methylocystis sp., assembly GCF_051061285.1. Classification (GTDB taxonomy): domain Bacteria; phylum Pseudomonadota; class Alphaproteobacteria; order Rhizobiales; family Beijerinckiaceae; genus Methylocystis. Next base: position 75,656 of record NZ_JBPFEA010000030.1, on the reverse strand, counting down.
CGAAGAAAGGCCGCGAGCTTTGGACCAGCGGAGCCGTCGGCACAAACGGCGTCGCCTGCGCGCAGTGCCATCCCAACGCCGCCAACACCCATCCGGAGACTTACCCGAAATTCCAAAAGCAGCTCGGCAAGGTCGCGCAACTTTTTGAAATGGTGAACTGGTGCATCAAAAATCCGCTGCAGGGGGCCGCGCTTCCGGCCGACGATCCGAAGATGACGGCCCTCGTCGCCTATATTCATAAGGAGCGCAAGGGAGTCGCGATCGACGCCGGCAAGCACTGACCCAAATTCGCGGCCGGCTGGAACCATCCGGCCGGCCGCACGTTTGCATACGGTTTATTTCAAAGCGCACGCGCCTTTAGCGCGACCGCCAACAAGAGATTTTGAAGATGGTTCAGGAACTCATCGATCGTATTTACGAATGCTCCTTCGCGCCGGACATGTGGCCCGACGTGCTCGACGAACTTTCACATCTTGCCGAGGCGCAGGGCGGCGTGCTCTTCGCGGCGCGCGAAAAAGTCTCCCGCTGGACGGCGTCTCCGGCGATCTGCGAACATGTCGAGAACTTTATGCGCGGCGACTGGCTGAGCAACTGCACGCGCGGCGGCAGGCTGTTCAGTCGCCGCCATCCGGGATTCCTCACCGACGACGACGTCTATACGGCGGAGGAGCTTGAGCGCGACACCAACTATAGCGACTTCCTGCGGCCACGCGGGCTGGGGTTCAGCGCCGCGACAGCGATATCGCTGCCCACCGGCGACACCGGCATCATCTGCCTCGAACGCTCGCATAACCGCGGACCGGTCGAGCCGTCGGTCATCCGCAAGCTCGATGAATTGCGGCCGCACCTTGCGCGCGCCGCCTTCCTCGCCACCCGTCTGCAACTCGAGCGCGCCCGCGTCGCCGGCGAAACCTTCGCGCTCATCGGCCTTCCGGCGCTCGTGCTTGACGAGGACGGACGCGTCATCTCCGCCAATGATCCGAGCAATGCGCTGAACAAATACGTCCGCTGGCGCGCCAATGACCGCGTGTCGCTCGTTGACGCCTCCGCCGACGGGCTGCTGCGTCAGGCGATGGACACGCTCGACGACGATCTCGTCGGCGCGCCGAAATCCTTCGCCGCCAGGGCTGGCGAAGACGAAAGCCCAATGATCGCCAATCTGGTGCCCATCCGCGGCGCGGCGCGCGACATCTTCGTGCGTTGCGCCGCGGTTCTGGTGATGACTCCGGTCGGCTCGCCGCAGGCGCCGGCGATCGAATTGGTTCAGTCGCTCTATGATCTCACGCCGGCCGAGGCGCGCGTCGCGCGCGGCCTCGTGGCGGGCAAAACGCTCGAGGAAATCGCCACCGAGCAGACCGTGTCGCGAAACACCGTGCGCACGCATCTGCGCGGCGTGATGGAGAAAACCGGATGCAACCGCCAGGCGGAAGTGGTCGCGCTTCTGGGTGGACTCGCCCCCCTCAACCCGCCAAGGGGCGAATAAACGTATACATTTAATTTCAAGCAATTGAGGGGCCGGCCTCATCCGTTTGGATGATGCCGGCCCCTTTCTTTCGTCTTAACGTTTTCTCGAACGTCGGGGGGGGCGGACGAAATTGCCGCGGACGCTTCAGTAACTCGGGGTTCGATACTATGCGCTCAATTTTCAGCCTGCCTTTTGAGCCCGACTCTTTCAGCGGCCCTTTTGAGCTTAAATTTGGAGGGTCTTCGCGAGGCCCTCTGTTCACCCACGTCAGCTTAAGGGCGCAGGTTCGGCGAATACTTGACCCACGCTTCAAAAAAAACGCCGTCATCATCAATTCGCATGACGCGGAAAAGCGACTTTGGTCGTAGTTTTTTTATGAACAGTGAGAGGCGCAAGGAGTTAGACGAGCGCAAATGCTCTCAATGTTCGCTTATCTAACGCTTACTTCTCAGTGATACTTTTACCTGGATGTTTCCTCCTCGACTTTTCTCCCATCTCTTAGGGGCCGTTGCGCGGCCCCATTTTTTTGCCCAGCCTCTCAGACGCCGGTCGGATAGTTCGGGCTCTCACGGGTGATCGCGACGTCATGCACATGGCTCTCGCGCAATCCGGCGTTGGTGATGCGCACGAACTGCGCGCGCTCCTGGAATTCCTTGATCGTCGGCGCGCCCACATAGCCCATCGCCGCGCGTAGGCCGCCCGCGAGCTGATAGAGGATCGGCGCGATCGGGCCACGATAGGGCACCTGTCCTTCGATGCCCTCTGGAACAAGTTTGAGCTGTTCCTTCACGTCGCCCTGGAAATAGCGCGTCGCCGAGCCTGCGGTCATCGCGCCCACTGAACCCATGCCGCGATAGGCCTTGAACGAGCGGCCCTGATACAAAAACACCTCGCCGGGCGACTCCTCGGTTCCCGCGAACAGCGAGCCGATCATGACGACGTCGGCGCCCGCCGCGATCGCCTTGGCGAGGTCGCCGGAATATTTGACGCCGCCGTCGCCGATCACCGGCACGTCGGCTTTGCGCGCTTCGTCCGCAGCCTCCATGATCGCGGTGAGCTGCGGCACGCCGACGCCCGCAACAATGCGCGTCGTGCAGATCGAGCCGGGGCCGATGCCGACTTTGATCGCGTCGGCGCCGGCGCCGATCAGCGCCTTGGCCGCTTCGGCGGTGGCGATGTTGCCGGCGATGATCGAGACCTTGTTCGACGCCTTCTTGACCCGCATCACTTGGTCGATCACCGACTGCGAATGACCATGCGCGGTGTCGATCACCACGCAGTCGACGCCGGCGTCGATGAGCTGAAGCGCGCGCTCGAAGCCGTGGTCACCGACGGTCGAGGCGGCGGCGACGCGCAGCCGACCCTCGTGATCCTTGCAGGCGTAGGGATGCAGCGTCGCCTTCTCGATGTCCTTGACGGTGACGAGGCCGACGCAGCGGTAATCCTCGTCGACGACGAGCAGTTTCTCGATGCGATGTTCGTGAAGCAGCCGCTGCGCCTCCTCCTGCCCCACGCCTTCTTGAACCGTGATGAGCTTTTTCGTCATCAGCTCGGCCACGGACTGGCTGCGGTCCTGGGCGAAGCGCACGTCGCGATTGGTGAGAATGCCCACGAGCTTGCCCCTGCCGCCGTCGCTGGCGCGCTCGACGACCGGAATTCCCGAAATGCCGTGGCCCGCCATCAGAGCGAGCGCGTCGGCGAGGGTTTCGTCGGGGAAAATGGTGATCGGATCGATCACCATGCCGCTTTCGTAGCGCTTGACCTTGCGCACTTCGGCGGCCTGCGCGGCGGGCGACAGGTTCTGGTGGATGACGCCGATGCCGCCCGCCTGCGCCATGGCGATCGCGAGACGCGCCTCGGTGACGGTATCCATCGCCGCCGATACGATCGGCAGATTGAGGGTGATCTCGCGCGTCAGCCGGGTCGTGACGTCGACGGCGGATGGCATTACCCGCGAATGGCCGGGCCGCAGCAACACGTCGTCGAAGGTCAATGCTTCGGTCAACGTGACGGGCGATATGGCCATTGGCGCCAACTCCTCTGAGCGGCGATGCAAACGCGTCAGCCGCAGGATGGAAATTTGACGGCCTGCGCCGTCTGGGGTTGGCGCGTGCTCATAGCATTATTCAGGACGAAGGCAAATGACGCGGCATCTCGCGTTGGGCGCGATCGAGCGCATCCATTCAAGCGAATAAGCCCCATCCGCGCTCAGGCGGCGGCGCCGGCGCGGTCCGTGTCGAACTGCAGTTTCGCCAGCCGCGCATAAAGGCCGCCGGCGGCGGTCAGGCTCGAGTGCGTGCCCTGCTCGACGATGCGGCCTTCATCGATCACGATGATTCGGTCTGCTTCCAACACCGTCGCCAGGCGATGGGCGATAACTAGGCTCGTGCGCCCCTGCATCACGTCATGCAGCGCCGCCTGCACCAAAGCCTCATTCTCGGCGTCGAGCGCCGAGGTGGCTTCGTCCAGGAGCAGCACCGGCGCGTCGGCGAGGATTGCGCGCGCGATGGCGAGGCGCTGGCGCTGCCCGCCAGAAAGCGTGATGCCGCGCTCGCCGAGCAGCGTGTCATAGCCCATCGGCAGCGCCATGATGAAGTCGTGCGCCTGGGCGCGCTTCGCCGCGGCGACGATCTTCCCGCTCGACGCGTCGTCACGGCCGTAGGCGATATTTTCGGCGACGGAGAGTCCGAAGATCACCGGATCCTGCGGAGCGAGCGCGATCGCCCTGCGCAGCGCCACAGGATCAAGATCGCGCAGGTCGACCCCGTCCAGAGTAATGGAGCCGGAGTCGACGTCGTAGAAGCGAAGGAGCAACGCAAAGGTTGTCGATTTGCCCGCGCCGGACGGCCCGACCAGCGCGACGCGCTCGCCGGGCGCGACGACGAGCGAGAAATCCTGCAGCGCCGGCTTCTCCGGCGCCGTCGCATAGGCGAAGCGCACATGATCGAAGGCGATGCGTCCCCGCCAGCGCGCGGGCGGCGGCGTCGGCCGCGCCGGGGCCACGATGCGCGGTTGAATGGCAAGAATTTCGGCAATGCGGCCCGCCGCGCCGGCGGCGGCGGAGAGCTCGCTCCAGGTCTGCGTGAGCTCGCCGAGCGAGCTTGCGCCAAGCACCGCATAGAGGACGAACTGGGACAGAACGCCCGACGTCATGTGTCCGGCGAGCACGTCCTGGGCTCCCAACCAGAGCACGCCGACCACGCTCGTGAAGACGACGAGAATGGCTCCGGCGGTCACGAAGGCGCGAAGCAGCGTCGCCGCCTGCGCCGCGTCATAGGCGGCCACCACCGCGCGCGTGAATCGCGCCGTCGTCGACGCCTGCGCGCCATTCGCCTGCATGGCGCGCACGGCCGAGAGATTTTCCCCGGCATAGGCGGAAGCCTGCGCCAGCGTGTCCTGAGCGGAGCGGGAGCGCCGGCGCACCGCCCGGCCTGAGGCGATGAGCGGCAGAACGATGATCGGGATGGCCGCGAGCGTCATACCGGCAAGCTTGGGGCTCGTCGCCACCATCATGATGATTGCGCCGAAGAACATGAAGAGATTGCGCAGCGCGACGGACGCCGACGAGCCAAAGGCGGATTTCAGTTGCGTCGTGTCGGCGGTCAGCCGGGAGAGAAGCTCGCCCGTTTTCGCGGTGTCGTAGAAGGCGGCGTCGAGAGCTGTGAGATGTTTGAAGAGATCGGCGCGCAGGTCGGCGACCACATGCTCGCCGAGCGTCATGACGAAATAGTAGCGGGTGCCGGACGCGATCGCGAGCGTCGCGGCGACCGCGATCATCGCGCCGAAATAGGCGTTCACCGCGCCGGCGCTGTCGGCCGAAAAGCCGTGGTCGATCATGCCGCGCACGGCGAGCGGCAAGGTGAGAGTCGCGCCCGCCGCCATGAGGAGCGCGACAAAGGCGAACGCGATCGTTCGCTTGTAGCGCAGCGCATAGGGCAGCAAGGGCCGAAGCGGAGAGAGAGTGGCTTTCAAACCGCGATCCGGTTTGCGCGCCACGGGATCGACGGAATCGACGTCAGCGTTCTTTTTTGTCATCGGCTGGGGGTATAGCGTCCGTGTTCGACGAAAACGAATTGAAGCGGGCGCTTCGCGACCGAAACCGACGCAGAAGCGCGTCGAAATCGAAATTTCTTTTTCCCTCTTGAGCGGCTATAATCGTATAAATAGCGAAGCATTATATCTATCATTTGGTTACATGCGCGACATCCTGTCGCACGCGCAATTGACTCAGCGCCAACTTGTGCTAACCTCCCGCCTGCGTCGAAATGACGCGCCCATGGGATGAGAATGCGCCGGCGGACAAGGCGCGACTCAGGGAACGAAAATAAGAGGAGTGAAGAACGATGGCTCAGAAAGAACTCGAAATCACCACGAACACCTACATCTTCGCTGGCATCGGCGCCGTGATCCTCGGCGGTCTCGCCTCTGTCGCGCTTGGCGGCATTCCGAACACGATCGCGGCGGCTGTCGTCGGCGCTCTGGCTGGCGGCTGCCTCGGACTCTTCTTCTAGATTCAAGCGACATAGCGGGGCGCGGAAAGTTTCGGCCTTCCGCCCCCGACGCGAAGCCGGCAGTCGTAAAGACTGCTGGCTTCTCTTTTTGGGCCGTTCCTTCGGCATCTTTTAAAGGGACGCCGTCGTCGCGCTCGCCGGCCAGATTTCTCGAGCGCGTTCGCGCAGAACATATTTGCGAATCTTCCCTGTCGAGGTCTTCGGCAACTCGCAAAAGACGACGTGGCGCGGGCATTTGAAATGGGCCAGATGCTGGCGCGTCCAATCGATCAGCTCCTCCGCGCTCGCCTGTTCGCCATCCTTCAACTCGACAAAGGCGCAAGGCGTTTCGCCCCATTTGTCGTCAGGGGCGGCGACCACTGCGGCGGCGCGCACCTTGGGATGGCGAAACAGCGCGTCTTCGACCTCGATCGAGGAAATATTTTCGCCGCCCGAAATGATGATGTCCTTCGAACGGTCTTTCAGCTGGATGTATCCGTCGGAATGGCGCACGCCCAGATCGCCTGAATGAAACCAGCCGCCGTGGAAGGCTTTCTCCGAGGCGCTCTTGTTCTTCAGGTAGCCCTTCATCACGACGTTGCCGCGGAACATGACCTCGCCCATCGTCGCGCCGTCGCGCGGCACTGGCTGCATGGTGTCCGGGTCGATCACGTCGAGATTTTCAAGAACCAGATAGCGCACGCCTTGACGCGCCTTCATCTGCGCCTGTGCGCCGCTGTCCAGCAAATCCCAGTCGTCGTGCCATTCATTGACGGCGGCAGGGCCGTAGGTTTCAGTCAGTCCATAAAGATGCGTGACTTCGAATCCGGCGGCTTTCATTCCGGCGAGCACCGCCTGCGGCGGCGGCGCGGCGGCGGTAAAGAATCGCGCGGCCCGCGTCAGCGGCTTCTTTTCCGATTCGCTCGCGTTGAGAAGCGTCGACATGACGATGGGCGCGCCGCACAGATGGGTGACGCCGTGCTCCGCCATCAGCTCATAGATATGGCCGGCGCGCACTTGCCTTAGACAGACATGGACGCCGGCGTTGACTGAAATCGACCAGGGGAAGCACCAGCCGTTGCAATGGAACATCGGCAGCGTCCACAGATAGACCGGGTGGCGGCCCATGTCGCCGGTGAGGACATTGCCAAGCGCGGTCAGATAGGCGCCGCGATGATGATAAACGACGCCTTTCGGATCGCCCGTCGTTCCGGACGTGTAATTGAGCGAGATCGCGTCCCATTCGTCCTCCGGCGGCGACCATTGATAATCGGCGTCGCCCGAGTTCAGGAACTCCTCATATTCGACGGAGCCCAACCGCTCCCCGGGCCCGTCATATTCCGGATCGCTGTAGTCGATGATCACGGGCTTCGCCTTCGCGAGCGAGAGCGCTTCGCGAATGACGTCTGAGAACTCCCGATCGACGATCAGCGCCTTCGTCTCGGCATGGTCGAGCGTGAAGGCGAGGATCGAAGCGTCAAGCCGCGTATTCAGCGTGTTGAGCACCGCGCCCATCATCGGAACGGCGTAGTGGCATTCAAGCATCGCCGGCGTGTTCGCGAGCATGACGGAGATTGTGTCGCCGCGACCAAGCCCCGCCTTCTCCAGCGCGCTCGCGAGCCGCAGGCTGCGGGCGTAAAAGTCGCGATAATTGCGCCGCAGCTGGCCGTGCGCGATCGCGATGCGTTCGGGAAAAACGGCTGCGGCGCGTTCCAGAAAGGTGATCGGAGTCAGCGGCTGGAAATTGGCGGGATTTCGTTCGAGGTCGCGATCATAAGGCGAGTTGGTCATCCGGAGAGTCCAAAGGTTCGCCAGCGAGAATGGGATCACGGCGAAAGCGACCTCGCCAGCGCGATATGCGTAACGTCCGCGCGGCTAAGCTCTGTGTGAAAGATACGCGCGAGCTACCGGTTGATCAATCGGCGCTCGCGCGAAGACCAGCGTCGTTACTCGCCGAAATCGACATCCTTGAGCCGTCCGAACACGCGATCGGCGTCGAAATTATCTTCATCGTCCGGCGGCGCCGCCGGCTTGGCCTTGCCGAAGACATCCTCGGTCGTGGACGGCTCGGGCCGCGGACTGGTGGTGACGCTTGCAGGAACCAGCGTCTGGCCATGATCCTCCACGGTCGCCGGCTTGTCCTTCGCCGCGCGATTGACCTCAAAGTCGAGGTCAATCTGCGAGCAAAGCCCGAGCGTCACCGGGTCCATCGGCGTCAGCGCCGCGGAATTCCAGTGGGTGCGCTCGCGGATCGCCTTCAGCGTCGTCTTTGTGGTGCCGACGAGACGCATGACCTGGGCGTCCTTCAGCTCCGGATGATTGCGCACGAGCCACAGAATCGCATTCGGACGGTCCTGACGGCGCGAGAGGGGCGTATAGCGCGGACCGCGCGCCTTCTTGACCTCCGGCACGACGACCTTTGAGACGGAGAGATGGAGGCGATAGGCCGAATTTTTCTCGGCCTTTTCGATCTCCTCGCGCGTGAGCTGCCCGGAGGTGATCGGATCATGGCCACGAATGCCAGCCGCGACCTCGCCGTCGGCGATGCCCTTCACCTCGAGCGGATGCAGTTTGCAGAAATCGGCGATCTGATCGAACGTCAGTGATGTATTTTCGACGAGCCAAACGGCCGTGGCCTTCGGCATCAGCGGGGCGTTGCCCATCTGCAAACTCCTTGATCAGGCATGGGGGCGACGTCTGGCGCCGCGCCGCCCGGCGCCAGCGACCCACAGAACGACCGTCCATGTTGGGATTTTGCCTATATAATCCGCCGCCGCCTAAAGCGCAATCAATCCGGAAACTCCCGCTAAAGCGCCGCCAACTCGGCAAGCGCTCATGCGGAGTCCTGCTCGCGGGCATGCGCCGGACGCAATCCGCGCAAATGCGCCGGCAACAATTCGCCGATCGTTTCGCCGATGGCGGCGCCGTAACGGTGAAACAAGAGGCCGAAGACGATGAGCAGAACGCCGATGCCCGACAGCGCAAAGGGGAAAAGGATCGAATCCTTGAAAACGCTGCTGGCGAGATAGCTCAGATAGGTCGTGACGCCGACGGCGCCGAATACCGCATAGACGCGGCGCATCAGGAACAGCGACAGAAAGATCAGTCCAACGTTGACGGCGCAGTAGACCGCCTTGCCCAATTCGTCGCCGCTGTGCTGGGCCGTCAGCCCACCCCAAAAGGCCAACAGCCCGAAGAGATGCAGCCAGAAGGCGAAATCGCCGTTCCGCCACCGCTTGAGATCGACGAGCCAGGCGACGGCGAGAACGGCGAGTCCAAAATACATGCTCACCGTCGCCCGCTGATCCCATGAAAATTCAGCGACGCCCATCAGCCAGGGCGTCAGATCCATCGACATGAACCAGAGCGCGAAGGCGACGATCATGACGAGGAACGGAAAGGGAAAGGCGAGCAGTGCGACAGACGCCGCGCCGATCGTTCCAAGCTCCATGGGCAGCCAGCTGGATTGGATCCAAACATAGAAGTCCCGGTAGGGGCGCGCCTCCCCCGCCGGACTGACGTCGAACATCGACTGCAGCGCGAAGATCGCGAGCGGCGCCATGCCGACCGCGCAAGCGATGAGCAGCCCGCCCGGCGTATGCAGGTCGCGCTTGCGCCACAGATAGGCGCCGGCGAAGGCGAACATGGCGGCGTAGACGATCGCGGTGACCAGCAGCGCCTTATCGCCCCAAAGGCCAAAGGCCGTCGTCGAAAACATGCCCATGGCGCCGAGCACGATCAGCGCGCCGGCGTACCAAAGCAGGTTGACGACGTCATAGCGCGGCGCTTGGGATGTCGCCTCCGCGGCGGCCGCGCGCCGCGACGCAAGAAACTGTGACAGCCGCTCGAAGGACGCGGCGTCAATCGCGCCGGCGTCGCGGGCGGCCGCGATATCGTCAATGGTGAACCGAATCTTCATGGCGCTGCTCCTTTGCGGCGACAGTCATATGCCGCGCTACGGAAAAAACTTTGTGCAAACGCACAAGAGCGTAGCCGTTCCGAGCGAATTTGACAGCCGCCGCCGCTTGCGCCCATCTAACGCCGGCGCCCACGACGCGAAGGATGAAATGCAACAGAGAAATTCGGGCCTTACCTACGCTGGCGCCGGCGTCGACATCGACGCAGGCAATCGCTTCGTCGACATGATCCGTCCCGCCGTGCGTTCGACGCGGCGCTCCGGCGCCGACGGCGAGATCGGCGGCTTCGGCGGCGTGTTCGATCTCAAGGCGGCCGGATTTTCCGATCCCGTCCTCGTCGCGGCAAACGACGGCGTCGGCACCAAGGTGAAGATCGCGATCGAATCCGGTCTGCATGACACGATCGGAATCGATCTCGTCGCCATGTGCGTCAACGACCTGATCGTTCAGGGCGCCGAACCGCTTTTCTTCCTGGATTATTACGCGGCGGCCAAACTCGACCCGAACGTCGCGACGTCGGTGGTGAAGGGCATCGCCGCCGGTTGCGTCGAGGCGGGGTGCGCCCTGCTTGGCGGCGAGACCGCCGAAATGCCCGGCCTCTATGCGCGCGGCGACTATGACCTCGCCGGATTCGCGGTCGGCGCCGGGGAGCGCGATCGCCTTCTACCCCGCGACGTCCATGTCGGCGACGTGCTTTTCGGACTCCCCTCCTCCGGCGTCCATTCCAATGGCTATTCGCTCGTACGCAGCGTTGTGAAGCGCGCCGGCCTTGCCTGGAGCGCCACCGCGCCTTTCGCGCGAGACCTCAATCTGGCCAAGGCGCTGTTGACGCCAACCCGCATCTACGTGAAGCCCCTGCTCGCCGCCTTGAAGGCGACGCCGCATATCGTCGCCCTCGCCCATATCACTGGCGGCGGCTTTCCCGACAATCTCCCGCGCGTGCTGCCAAGCGGCCTAGGCGTCGCGCTCGATCTATCGACGTTCGCGCCGCCGCCAGTTTTCCGTTGGCTCGCCGAGACAGGAGGGATCGCGGCAAGCGAGATGCTGCGCACCTTCAATTGCGGCATCGGCATGGTGGTGGTGGCCTCCGAGCCCGCCGCCGGCGAGGTGGAGTCGGCCTTGCGCGCCGTCGGCGAGAAGCCCGTGCGCATCGGCGAAGTCATCGAGACCGACGGCGAGCGGGTCGTTACGCACGGGACTCTGACGTTGTGACACGGCTGCGCACCGCGATTCTCATCTCGGGTCGCGGCTCAAACATGGACGCGCTGATCGCTGCGGCCACGGACCCCAGCTTTCCGGCTGAAATCGCCCTTGTGCTTTCCAATCGCCCCGATGCGCCGGGCCTCGCCAAGGCGAAGGCCGCCGGCGTCGCGACGGCCGCGGTCGACCACAAGATTTATGCGGGACGCGAGGAATTCGAGCGTTCGCTGCAATTGGTGCTGGAAACCTATCGCATCGAATTTATTTGCCTCGCAGGCTTTCTCCGCATGTTCACGCCCTGGTTCGTCGGCCTCTGGCGCGGGCGCATGCTCAACATTCACCCTGCCCTGCTGCCCTCCTATCGCGGGCTCGACACGCACGCGCGTGCACTGGCCGACGGCGTAAAGATTCACGGCGCCACCGTGCATTTCGTCGTGCCGGAAATGGACGAAGGTCCGATCGTCGCTCAGGCCGCCGTGCCCGTGCTTGACGACGACACGCCGCAGACGCTCGCCGCGCGCGTCCTCGCCCAGGAGCATGTCATCTATCCGATGGCGCTGCGGCTGGTCGCGTCGGGCGCCGTGCGGATCGAAGGCAATCGCGTGCTCGCAGCGCCGGCGCCCCGCGAGGCAGCCCTTATCGTTCCCGACGCCATCGCGCCGACCAAGGGATTTTCATGACGATCACGCTTTATTGCTTCCGCCCCGTCGCCGGACTGCCGGACGCATCGCCTTTCGTGACGAAAGCGATGGTGCTTTTGAAGATGGCGGGCCTCGACTATGTCGAAGACCGCAGCGGCTTTTCGAAAGCGCCGAAAGGCAAGCAGCCCTACATCAACGACGACGGCGAAATCGTCGCCGATTCAACCTTCATCCGTTTCCATGTCGAGAAGAAATACGGCGCGGACTTCGACGCGCATTTGAGCGCCGAGCAAAAGGCCGTCGGCTGGTGCGTCGAGAAGATGTGCGAAGAACATCTCTATTGGATCATCGTCCATACCCGTTGGATGGACGAGGCCAATTTCGAACGCGGTCCGGCGCGCTTTTTCGCGAGCGTGCCCGCCGTGGCGCGCCCGCTGGCGAAATGGTTCATTCGACGCAGAATCGCCAAATCGCTTTGGGCGCAGGGAATGGGCCGTCACGGCCCAGTGGAAGTCGACGCGCTCGGCGTGCGCGATATCGAGGCGCTCGCGACGCTGATCGGCGACAAGCCCTATCTCTTCGGCGATGCGCCTTGCGGCGCCGACGCTACGGTCTTCGCTTTCGTCGCGTCGGTCCTATCGCCGATGTCGGAGAGCGCCGTTCGAGACGCGGCGCTCTCGAACGCCAACCTTGTCGCCTATCGTGACAGGATGATGCAGGCGTATTTCCCTGAGACTGCAGCGGCCTAATTTCGGCGCCGCAGGCGCCGGGCTTGGCCCGGCCATCACGCCGTCACATCTCATGCTCGCGACAAGCGCGGGCATGACGCCTTGATTAGCCGACGATCTCGTTGCCGGAAAAGAACTGCGCGATTTCCACCGCCGCGGTTTCTGGCGCGTCTGAGCCGTGCACCGAATTCTCGCCGACGCTCAGCGCATGTTCCTTGCGAATTGTGCCCGGCGCGGCGTTCGCGGGATTGGTTGCGCCCATGACTTCGCGGTAGCGCGCAATGGCGTTCTCGCCTTCGAGCACCTGCACGACGACGGGCTCGGAAATCATGAAGTCGACAAGCTCGCCGAAAAAAGGCCGTTCCTTATGCACGGCGTAAAAAGCTTCCGCCTGTTCACGCGACATGCGGATGCGCTTCTGAGCGACGATGCGCAGGCCCGCATCTTCGATCAGCGCGTTGATCTTGCCTGTGAGATTGCGCTTCGTCGCGTCGGGCTTGAGAATGGAAAAAGTGCGTTCGATCGCCATAGGAGCGCGTCGCCTCGTCGTTGGAGCATGGTGTAGGCGTCGCGCTTATATCGGTCGCTTGGCGAGGCGGCAAGCCTACATCGCCTCGGCCTTTTCCGCTTCGCTGCTCGTTGGCGAGGGCCGGAACCTGGTCGCCGGATCGTTGCGATCGATGCGCCAATTGGGATGGTGGAAATGCAGGACGTGATCGCCGTTGTAGGAAACGACGGCGTTGTCGAACGTCAGCGCGCCGATCCGCCGCCAATTGCGAAACGTTCCTTTCTTGAATCCGGTGCGGCCGGTCACTTCGCCATCCTCGGTGACCTCGATGGTGAAAACGATCTCGCGCCTCGGCGTTGGATCGCCCTTGTCGAACATCATCGCCAGCAATTCGTCGCGTGAATCGAGATCATCTCCTTCAATTCGCGGATAACCCGGCGCAAGCTTTAAGCGCATGAAGCGCGGCGCTCGGGTAGGAATGTCGCGCGGCTTGCCGAGCTCGGCGACTTCGTGGAGCTGCCGCTCGGTCGGATCCTTATCGGTGATCGCGAACACGATTCCCGCCGTCATGACAATGGGCGACGTCGCCCAATCGTTTGAGAGCGTGACGTTCGGCGCATTGACGAAATCGACATCGTTGATGTAGCGCGTCGACGCGCCGACGATATCGTCGATCGTGAAGAAGTTCGCCGTCTGCAAAGGCTCTTTATGGTCTGGGTCAGTCGTCGGAAAAAGCTTGCCGGCGATGCCCTGCCCGCGCGGTTTGCCGCGCTTCACCGCCCCGCCGTTGGAATAGCGGGCGACGACAAGCGCCTTGCTGCCCTTTTGGAAATAGCCGGTGTAGCCGCTGTCCTCGGTGATTTCCCAGAACCCCGTCAGAACGACGCCCCACGGATGCACGATGCGCCTGAAGCCTTTCTTGTCAGGTCCCCATCTGAGGTCGCTGCGCGCGTCGACCGATCGCTGGGCGGCCTCAGTCAAAAAGTGCCTGCCCCTCCAGAGCGCGCGCAACATGTCGAAAAAGGTCGGCATCACGAAGGGAAGCGGCGGCTCGCCGGGCGCGCCCCAGACCTTTTGATAGGGATTGGCGAACACCGCGTCGCGCACTTCGCTGAATCGCGAGCCGGGATAGACGCGGTCTTCATCGACCAATTCGATGGCGCCGAAATCATTCTGGCTCATGACGCGCCCCTCTTTCAATCAATAGATGAAAACAAACCCTTCTGAACGGATGACTTTATTCGAGCCCATCCGATTGTCCAGCTTCGCCTGATCAGCGATAGGCGCTCGCGACGCCGATAAAATCCTTGGCCGTCAAACTTGCGCCGCCAACCAGCGCGCCGTCGACATTGGCGACATGCATCAATTCGCGGGCGTTCGACGGCTTGACCGAGCCGCCGTAGAGAATGCGCACATCGCCGCTCTTGCCGCCGCCGAGCCTGACTTCGATCCGCTCGCGCGCGAAGGCGTGCATTTCGGCGACGTCATCGACGGTCGGCGTCAAGCCTGTGCCGATCGCCCAGACCGGCTCATAGGCGACGACGATATGCGCAGGCGCATCGACGGGAAGCGAGCCCTCGATCTGCGCGCCGACGACGCTCAGCGCATCGCCTGCCTCTCGCTCGGCGCGCGTTTCGCCGACGCAAATGATCGGTGTGAGTCCGGCGCGCAGGGCGGCGGCGGCCTTCTTCCGCACGTCGGCGTCGGTCTCGCCATGGTCCGAACGACGTTCACTGTGGCCGACGATGACGTAGGACGCGCCGGCGTCCTTGAGCATCTCGGCGGAAATGTCGCCCGTGTGAGCTCCGCTGGCCGCGGCATGGCAATCCTGCCCGCCAAGGCCCAAGCCGCCCCGCGTCGCAATCTCGCGCGCGAGCGCGATCAGCGTGGCCGGCGGGCAGACGATCAGTTCGGCGCGCGCGCGCAGCGCAGCGTCATAGGCGGCGCCCATCGCCTCGATCTCGGCCAGCGAGGCGCGCAGCCCGTTCATTTTCCAATTTCCGGCGACGAGCGGACGACGGATCATGCGAAATGCTCCTGACAATACGCTTCGGTAACAGAGCTAAGGGCGCGCAACAATGCGGGCGCGCGCCCATAGGAATGTCATTGCGCCGTCATTTATTTCGATATATCTGGATTTATGGAAATAGAAGCGGCTCTCGCCTGTCTTTCCGCGCTTTCGCAGCCGACGCGGCTCGAGACCTTCCGTTTGCTCGTCCGGCACGAGCCCGAGGGTCTGCCGGCCGGCGACGTCGCGCGGGCGCTCAGCGTTCCGCAAAACACGCTTTCCGCCCATCTCAACGTCCTTTCGCAGGCGAAGCTCGTCATCAGCGCCCGCACTGGCCGCAGCATCGTCTATCGGGCGGATCTTTCGCGGCTGAATGCGCTGGCGCGCTTCCTCGCCGAAGATTGTTGCGGCGGCGCGCCATGCGCGTCCGCCGACGCTCTTGTACCCATCAAATGTGAGTCTCGCCAATGACAGACAGGATCTACAACGTGCTGTTCCTCTGCACCGGCAACAGTGCGCGTTCGATCATGGCCGAAGCGCTGCTGCGCGAGCGCGGCGCCGGCCGGTTCAACGTTTTTTCCGCCGGCAGCCATCCCAAGGGCGAGGTGAATCCTTACGCACTCAAAACGCTGGAGACGATGGGCCTTCCTTCCGAAGGCTTTCGTTCCAAAAGCTGGGACGAGTTCGCCCGCCCTGACGCGCCCCGCATGGATTTCGTCTTCACCGTCTGTGACAGCGCAGCGGGCGAAGCCTGTCCGGCCTGGTCCGGTCAGCCGATGACCGCGCATTGGGGCATCGAAGACCCTGCGGCGGTCGAAGGAAGCGACATAGAAAAGCAGCGGGCGTTCGCCACGGCGTTCCGCTATCTGCGCAACCGCGTCGATCAGTTCTGCGCCATTCCACTGCGCCGTCTCGATAAACTCGCCGTCAGCCAGCGCTTGCGCGAGATCGGCGAGATGGAAGGCGCAACATCGCCAAACGCGGTCGCGGAGTAAGCCATGACCATTTTCGAACGTTATCTTTCGCTCTGGGTGGCGCTCTGCATCGTCGCCGGCGTCGCGCTTGGGCATTTTCTGCCGGGCGTCTTTCATGCGATCGGCGCGATGGAGGTCGCAAAGGTCAATTTGCCCGTCGCGGCGCTCATCTGGCTGATGATCACGCCGATGCTGATGAAGATCGACTTCGCCGCGCTCGCCGAAGTCAGACGTCACTGGCGCGGGATCGGCGTTACGCTCGCCGTCAATTGGGCTGTGAAGCCCTTTTCAATGGCGCTGCTCGGTTGGGTTTTCATCGGCTATCTGTTTCGGCCTTATCTGCCGGCGGACCAGATCGACTCCTATATCGCCGGCCTCATCCTGCTCGCGGCCGCGCCCTGCACCGCCATGGTGTTCGTCTGGTCGACTCTGACCAAGGGCGAGCCGCATTTCACGCTGAGCCAGGTCGCGCTCAACGATGCGATCATGATCGTCGCCTTCGCGCCCATTGTCGGTTTGCTGCTCGGACTTTCCTCGATCGTCGTGCCGTGGGACACACTGTTTCTCTCGGTGGTCCTCTACATCGTCGTTCCGGTGATCATCGCCCAGCTCGCCCGCAAACGGCTGCTCGCGGCAAGCGGCGAAAAGGGTCTCGCCAGGACGCTCGCGCAGATCGGCCCGGCATCGCTCATCGCGCTGCTCGCGACGCTCGTTCTGCTCTTTGGTTTTCAGGGGGAACAGATCATCCGGCAACCAGCGATCATCGCCATGCTCGCGGCGCCGATACTGATCCAGGTCTATTTCAACGCCGGGCTCGCCTATCTGCTCAATCGCGCGGCGGGAGAAGCGCATTGCGTCGCCGGCCCTTCGGCGCTGATCGGGGCGAGCAATTTCTTCGAACTGGCGGTCGCGGCGGCCATCAGCCTGTTCGGCTTTGACTCTGGCGCTGCGCTCGCCACCGTCGTTGGCGTCCTGATCGAAGTTCCAGTGATGCTGAGCGTCGTCTGGATCGTCAATCGGAGCAAGGGCTGGTATGAGCGCGGAGCGCTTCGATCGGCTGATCGAATCTCCGCGCCCATCGATCTACCCTAATGATCAGCAGAGGCGATAGCCATACGCCGCGAGCTGGCGGCCGGTAATACGCAGCATGGGCGCCGGAGCTTGATTGCCGTGGCGTCGCACGTGAGCCATGAAGGCCTGGCGCAGCCGGGGCTTATAATGCGCGGCGAAGACCGCGGTCATGCGCGGATCGACGACGCCCCCCTCGGGCCCGCCAAACCAGGGCGCATGGAAGCCGAAAACCGCGCCCTCGGAAACGCAGGACTGGGGATGCGCCAGATAGAGCGTGCATGAGGAATCGCATTCAGTCGGGCCAATCCGGATTGGCTCGCCCCGAGCTCGCGCCCTCGCAAGCCTGGCTTCATATTGCTCCACGCGTCCGCCATAATCCGGGGACATGACATCGAAAGCATTCGCGGGCGCAGTCAAAAGTACAAGCGTCATCGTTCCTGCAAGACCAAGTGATCGCAGCATAGGATTTCCTTTTGGGGCGCTCGTAAGGGGGCGGCCGCGCCGCCCTCAGCTGTTAGGGCTCAGTCGACCGAGCGCATGTCTCGGGCC
The DNA here is from genome assembly GCF_051061285.1 of Methylocystis sp. Classification (GTDB taxonomy): domain Bacteria; phylum Pseudomonadota; class Alphaproteobacteria; order Rhizobiales; family Beijerinckiaceae; genus Methylocystis. Next base: position 58,105 of record NZ_JBPFEA010000030.1, on the reverse strand, counting down.
CCTCGGGAAGGGGAAGGGCAACAACTCGGGCCTCTTCCAGCTTCAGCGTTCCTTTTCTAAACAAGCGATATCTGCAGTGCAAGCAGGGCCTTAACTTTATGGTTAAATTTTTTTGTAGATGACGCTTGGCAAGATGGCAATGCGCCCTAGCGCCTTCAGCCCAACGATACGTCGAGATCCACGGCGCGCGGGAGGTTCGGCGCCTAACAGACACAGCGGATCCATCTCCAGAGCTGCTAAATTTATTTTCCTGCAATTGCAAAGGAGCGAAGGTTGAAACTCCTCCATTTCGCGTCGCGCTCGTCGTTCTTCTTGGACTCACTTTCGCGTGGCTGCAGTTTGCGGAGCCGGCCAGCCCGCCGCCCGCGCAGATCGACTGGCGGCAGGACGGCCAGCTGCATGTATTTTTCTCGCCCGACTGTCCGCATTGCCATGAAGCCATCGAGTTCCTCAAACAGCGGCGCAAAATCGCTTACGCGCTACACGACATTTCAAAGCCGTCGAGCGAGGCGTTCTTTCGTAGAGTCGTGAAGCACTACGGCATAGAAGACCCAGCCGTTCCCCTCTTCGTGCGCGGCTCGCGCTATGTCATGGGCTTTGACTCAGCGCAAACGACCGGGCGCGACATTCTCGCGCTGCTTTCCGGCCAGGAAACTGTCGCGCGACGCGCCGCCGAATCGAAAATTATCATTCCTCTCATCGGCGAGATCGATCCGACGCATCATTCCCTTCTCGCGCTGACAGCGCTCATGGGTATGTCGGACGGGTTCAATCCGTGCGCGATGTGGGTGCTGATCTACCTGATATCTCTCATCGTGAATATTCAGGATCGACGAAAATCTGGTGGCAGGTGGGCACGTTCGTACTCGCTTCAGGAGTCCTGTGCTTCCTGTTCATGACCGCGTGGCTCAACACTTTTCTTTTCATTGCTTATTTGTGCTGGACGATCTCATCATCTTTGGATTGGCCGCCTTCGCCGTGCAGAAAATTGTCAATACTCGCTACGCCGCCATCAGCCGCATGATCGGCGGAGTCGTTCTCATTGGCCTCGGCGGTTGGATGCTGGCGCGTTGAGCGAGGGGCCGCTGTCTCTCTCAATGATCATGTTCAACACGAGCAAATGACTCGAGGCGGGGGCCGTGGCGATAGCGGCAAAGACCCCGTGCAACCGCAATACAAGGATGAGGGCGCTCATACACCGGATCGACGCTCCGCACTGCGACGGAACGCCGGGAGGTGTCGCTGTTGCGAAGCCTGTTGAAGCCGCGTTAAGACGTCGCGAACTCTCGCGTCGCTGACTTGCGCCAAAAGACGCGCATACATCGCGGCGTTCTCGATCTCCGCCTCGACTCCCGCTTTGCACGCTTCGGCAAGACTCGAGGGCGCCGGGACCTGACCCGCCCATCTATCCTTTGGCGGCTCGATGCCGAAGCGTTCAAAAAGACCGAGAAGCGCGTTCGCGTGGCGCTCTTCGGCTTCAATGATATTCACAAAGGGTCTGACTGGCCCGAATCTGTCGATCACGCTTTGATAGGTCGCGCAAGCCTTGTATTCATCGTCGAGCGCCTCGCGCAGCGCTCCGATCGTCTTTTCGTCGACTGACATGCTGCCTTCTCCAACTTAGTGGTTTCAATTCAAATGGCGGCCATGCGTTTCAAATGGTGGCCATGAGTTCAAGACCAAGAAGGCGTGACAACAAGTAGCGACGACCGCACCAGCAGCGGGGCGTCGATTCGCCACGGCGGCGTTCGCCGCAATCGGCCAGCCGCGCGCTTGAAGTTTTGCGATCCGGGCCCTTATCCATCAGATACGGCGCGGTTTGCGCTCGCCGGACAGCCATTTTTCAAGGAGACGCGTTAATGACGATCGAAGAAGAACAGAGTCAGACGCGCGAGGTCGTTGGCGTGTTCAACGACGCTGGCGCGCTCCAAGAGGCCATCGACGATCTGATGTCGTCGGGCTTCGATCGCGCTGAGATCAGTCTGCTCGCAAGCGAGGAGGCCGTCGATGAAAAGCTCGGTCATAAATACAAGAAGGTCACCGAGCTTGAAGACGAAGAGGCCGCGCCGCGGACGCATTACGTCTCAATGGAATCGATCGGCGATGCGGAAGGCGGCGTGATCGGCGGGCTGGCGTATGTCGGCGCAGGCGCGGCGATCAGCGCCATATTCGCGTCGGGCGGCGCCCTGGCCACCGTGATCGCGGGCGCGCTGCTCGCGGGAGGAAGCGCCGGCGTGCTCGGCGCGGCGTTGGCTAGGCTGATCGGCGAACGTCACGCGAAACACCTCGAAGAACAGCTGCGCCACGGCGGCTTGCTCCTCTGGGTGCGGACATGGGACGCCGAGCGCGAACGTAAGGCGAAGGAGATTTTGGCGCGGCATTCCGGGCGCGATGTCCACGCCCATACTGTAAAGCCCTAGCGGGAACGCTTGCGCTTCTTCTCGACGTCCATCGCAAGCGACTTGCCCAGAATGTGCTCGTCGCGGCCGATGACGTGTGCGCTGGCGCCGACGATGAGCGGATCGGGCCCGTGTACGACGCTATGATCTCTATTCGGATAATCGAGGCTCGATAAAAAATGTTGCATGCAATTAAGGCGCGCGCGCTTTTTATCGTCCGATTTGATGACGATCCACGGCGCGTCGGCCGTGTCGGAGAAGAAGAACATCGCCTCCTTCGCCTCGGTGTAATCGTCCCATTTGTCCATCGACGCGCGATCGATCGGCGAGAGTTTCCACTGCTTTAAAGGATCATTCATGCGCGAGCGGAAGCGACGCTGCTGCTCCTCGCGCGTCACCGAGAACCAGTATTTGTAGAGGCGAACGCCGGAATTGACGAACATGCGTTCAAGATCAGGGCATTGGCGCATGAAGTCGAGATATTCGTTCGGGGTGCAGAAATTCATCACGCGCTCGACCCCGGCGCGATTGTACCAAGAGCGGTCGAAGAAAACGATCTCGCCGGCCGCCGGCAGGTGCTGGATGTAGCGCTGGAAATACCACTGGCTGCGCTCGCGCTCGGATGGCTTTTCCAGGGCGACGACTCGCGCGCCGCGCGGATTGAGATGTTCCATAAAGCGCTTGATGGTGCCGCCCTTGCCGGCGGCGTCGCGCCCCTCGAACAGCAAGACGATGCGTTGGCCGGTTTCCTTCGCCCAATTTTGCGCTTTGAGGAGCTCCACCTGCAGGAGCTCCATATGCCGCAGGTAGACCTTCTCGCTCAGGCGCGTCTTGTAAGGAAATTCTCCTGACTCAAACGCCTTGCGGACCGCCTCGGCATCAGCCCGTAGGCGACGCACGTCCTGATGTGGCGCGTGGGGATGCGCCGCGCGCTCGGCCGCTTGAACGTCCCCGGGCTCAGCCTCGACTTTGGGAGCTGGAGCCTCCACGCCGGTCTCAGCGGCGGCGTTGACGGTTTCATCCATTATCGGCTCCGGTTTTCGGCGCGCGCTCCGAATTGGAACTGCTCAGGCGCGGATTCTGGTCGGGGAAGACTGCAAGCATTCGAAACACAGGGCAATAGCGCGTTTTCGGCGCGTCAGCGGTTCTGTGCGGAGCGCATTGCCACGCGCCCGCCCCCTCCCTATAGTCCGCCGCCAAAACCGGGAAGCCGGATCCAACGCACCCAAGGAAGCAATACCCATGCTAGAAGGCCTGCGCGTCGCCTCGCAGAACTGGATCGGCCGCACCATCATGGCGCTTGTCATGGGCGTCATCGTCATCAGTTTTTCGATCTGGGGCGTCGGAGACGTGTTTCGCGGCATGACGGCCCAGCGGCTCGCCCGCGTCGGCAGCGGCGAAGTCACGGTCGAGACCTATCGCAGCGCCTATCAAAACGAACTTCGACGCATTCAGCAGCGGATGCGGCGCGCGATCACCAATGAGGAAGCCCATCAGTCAGGACTGGATCTGCAGATCCTGGAGCGCCTGATCACCGAGGTGGCGCTCGACCAAAAGACGCAGCAGCTCGGATTGGCTGCAAGCGATGAGACCACCCAGCGACTGCTCGCGTCGGAAAAGGTGTTTCAGGGCCCCGACGGCAAATTCGACGCCGCGCGGTTCAAGCAGATCGCGAATGACTCCGGCTTCACCGAGCGCGGCTTCGTCGCGGATCAGAAGAACGCTTACCTGCGCAAGATAATTACCGACATCGCCGTCGCCGGACTCGAGCCGCCGAAGTTGATGGTCGAGGCGATTTATCGCTTCCGCAATGAATCGCGAACGATCGACTACATCGTTCTGCCACCGTCGCTGGTCGGCGCCGCGGCCACGCCATCCGATGAAGAGCTGAAAAAATACTTCGACGAACGCGAGCAGACCTTCCGCGCCAAGGAGTACCGCAAGCTGACAACGCTGGTCGTCAGCCCTTCCACGGTCGGGAAGCCGGAAAGCGTGCCTGCCGAGCAGGCGCGCAAGTTTTACGACGAGGTCAAATCGAAGCGCTATGGAACGCCGGAAAAGCGTGACGTGCGGCAGATCGTGTTCAAGACCGACACGGAAGCTGAAGCCGCGCTCGCCAAGCTCAAAGCCGGCGCGGACATCGACGCGATGGCGGCCGAACTCAAACTCAATCCCAAAGACGTCAACCTCGGCCTCGTCGAGCAGCGCGACTTCGGCGACCCTAAGGTCGGAGCGGCCGTTTTTGCGCTTCCCGAGCCGGGGCTGACCGAGCCGGTTCATACCGCCTTCGGCGCCGTCGTGTCCCAGGTCAGGAGCATCGCCCCGGCGGTCTACAACAAGACTTTCGAGCAGGCCGAGCCGGAGCTGCGCGCGGAAATCGCCGCGCAGGGCGCCATGCCTGAAGTGCGCCGGCTCCATGAGGCCATCGAGGATCAGCGCGCCTCCGGCAAGACGCTCGCCGAATCCGCAAATGCGGTGGGGCTAGAGACGCAGGTCTATGACGGCGTCGACGATGCAGGCAATGACCGCGGCGGCAAGCCGATCGCTGGCCTTCCTGCCGGTCCAGACCTCGTGAAGGCCGCCTTCGCATCGGATATCGGCGTCGACAACGATACTGTCGCAACGCGTGACGGCGGCTATGTCTGGTACGAGATTAACGGCATCGAGCCCGCCCGGCAGAAGACATTCGAAGAGGTGAAGGAAGCCGTCGCCGACGCCATGCGCAGCGACGCGGCGCAAAAGGCGCTCGCCGCCAAGGCCGACGAAATCGTCGCCAAGCTGAACGCGGGCCGGCCGATCGAAGATCTCGCCAAGGAAGTGGGCGTTCAGACCCAACGCGCCAATGAGGTGAAGCGCGAGGCGCGTCCCGACTTCAACACCAACGTCATCGTTCGATTCTTCGATGCGGCGCCGCGCAACGCCGGCTCCGTCGTCGTCGACAATGGCCGGCTGGTGTTTTTCGTCCGCGACTCGACGACTCCCGTATTCGACCCGAACTCGATCGAAGCGAAAACGATCGCCGAGCAACTGAAGCCTGCATTTCACAACGACCTGCTGGAGCAATATGTCGGCGGCCTCGAGAAGGCGCTCGGCGTCGATATCAACCAGAAGGCCTTGGAAGCCGCGACCGGAGCGGAACCCGACAAGTGAGCGGCGCGCTGTTCGAGCCCGACGTCGACGCCTTCGGCGCCGAATACGACGCTGATCGGCCACAGCTGGTCGTGACCCGGTTGGTCGCCGATCTCGAAACGCCGGTCTCCGCCTATCTCAAGCTCACGCGCGATCGGCGCGGCGCTGCTTTTCTGCTCGAATCCGTCGAAGGCGGCGCCGCCCGCGGCCGCTACTCTATGATCGGCCTCGACCCCGACGTGATTTTTCGCGTCGTCGACGACAGAGCTGACATCAATCGCGCCGCGCTCGACGACGCGAGCGTCTTTACGCCTTGCGCGGCGGCGCCGCTCGTCGCCTTGCGTCAGCTCATCGCCGAATCCGCCGTGCCGCAGGCCGTGCGGCTGCCGCCGATGGCGGCGGGAGTCTTCGGCTATCTCGGCTATGACATGGTGCGCCAGATGGAGCGCCTCGCGCCGGCCAAGGAGGACAGGATCGGCGCGCCTGACGCGCTTTTCGTGCGTCCGACGGTCATGATCGTCTTTGACACGGTGCGCGACGAAATCTCCATTGTCACGCCCGCTCGGCCAAAGGCCGGCGTTGCGGCGAAGGCGGCCTATGAAGCGGCGCTCGCGCGCCTCGACAAGGTCGTCGCGACGCTGGAGGCGCCGCTGGAGCATCGCGACGGCGGCGCCGACGTGCAGCTCCTCGCTCAGGAGCCGGTTTCGAATACGCCGCAATCGCGTTTTCTCGAGATGGTCGAGCGCGCCAAGGAATACATTCGCGCCGGCGACATCTTTCAGGTCGTGCTGTCGCAGCGGTTCACCGCGCCTTTCGCTTTGCCCGCCTTTGCGCTCTATCGCGCGTTGCGCCGCGTGAACCCGGCGCCCTTTTTATGCTTTCTCGATTTCGGCGAATTCCAGATTGTCTGTTCGAGTCCCGAGATCCTCGTGCGCGTCGCCGAAGCCAAGGTGACGATTCGCCCGATCGCCGGCACGCGCTGGCGCAGCGAGGAGAAGGTGGAGGACGAGCGTCTGGCGGCGGATCTCCTCGCCGACGAAAAGGAGCGCGCCGAACATCTGATGCTGCTCGACCTCGGCCGTAACGACGTCGGCCGCGTCGCAAAGACGGGCACGGTGCGCGTCACCGACAGTTTCACCATCGAGCGCTACAGTCACGTGATGCACATCGTCTCCAATGTTGAAGGCGAACTCGATTCGCGCCACGATTGCATCGACGCGCTCGCCGCGGGTTTTCCCGCCGGCACCGTCTCCGGCGCGCCGAAAGTGCGCGCCATGGAGATTATCGACGAGCTCGAGACCGACAAGCGCGGAATCTACGGCGGCTGCATCGGCTATTTCGGCGCCGGCGGTCAAATGGACACCTGCATCGTGCTGCGCACGGCGATCGTGAAGGACGGCAAGATGCACGTGCAGGCAGGCGCTGGCGTCGTCTACGACAGCGAACCGGAATATGAGCACCGCGAATGCGTCAACAAGGCGAAGGCGCTTTTCCGCGCCGCCGAGGAAGCGGTTCGCTTCGCAACGCGCGCGCGGCGGGGGCAGTAGCCATTTCCGCCAAAGCGCACGGACAGCGAGACAGGCGGCGGCGCATCTGATGGACGGCCCAACGATTTACGACGACGGCGACGATCCCTACCGTGCAATCCGCGTCGGCGAACCGAACGGCGGCGACGCCGCCAAATGGGGCGTGCTGCTCTCGCGCTTCATGCGGATCGTCGCGTTATTTTGGCTCGTGCAAGGCTTGATGCAGTGGCGGATCATTCTCGCTGCGGAACGCTCGATCTTTGAAACCATGCCGCAGAGCGCAGCCTCCGCCGTTATTTTCTTCGCCGTGCTCGATCTCATCGCCGGCGTCGGCCTGTGGCTGGCGACGCCCTGGGGCGGCGTGTTGTGGCTGCTCGTTGCAAGCGCGCAGATTTTTCTGACGCTCAGCATGCCGGGATTCTTCACCGGCGGCTATTGGCTGATCGGCGTCAACGCCGTGCTGATCGCCATGTATTTCGGGCTGACCTTCGAGGCCGGACGCGACGTCGAGGCGCAGCACATGCGCGAACGCCGCCGTCGCCGCAGATTTGACAGGAAAACGCCAAAAGATTCCTGATCCGCAAGGTTTGTTTGAGGAATCATTAGCGTAAATCGAACCTTTAAGTTCATCCATCATTCACCGCAAACAGCCCTATCGCGGTAAACGTGGGATTCAGGCTGTTGTTTAAACCGCCTTTCACCTGCGTCGATCTAATTTGGTTTCATCGAAGGCCGATCAAGAGATGCCCGACGCATCCGCTGTGATGGAGAAGACGATGAGCGCCATGATGAAGACCGCCCCGCAGGCTCGCGAGGATCGCGCCAGCGAGATCCGACCGGTTTATCTCGAAGCGCTGACGCTCGTCGAACGCCTTCACCGCCGTCTGCTCGACGTCATCAAGGACGAATTCGACCGCCGGGATCTTGGCGACGTCAATTCCGTGCAGGCGCTGCTGCTTTACAATATCGGCGACAAGGAGTTGACCGCGAGCGAATTGCGCACGCGCGGCTATTACCTCGGCTCCAATGTTTCATATAACGTCAAGAAGCTCGTCGACATGGGCTATATGCATCATGCGCGCTCGCGCCTTGATCGCCGTTCGGTGCGCATCAGCCTTACTCCGAAGGGCAAGCAAATTCACGATATCGTTGCGCAGCTTTATGAGAAGCATGCGCTGACGGTCGAGCAGATCGGCGGCGTTTCCTGCGACGAGTTTCGCAACCTCAATACGTCGCTTTCACGGCTGGAGCGCTTCTGGACCGACCAGGTCCGCTATCGCCTCTGACGCGATCTCGCTTTCTACTCGTCTCTCAACTGTTGTCTCTCTATCGCCGGCAAGCGCCCTCGGCCGCTTCGCCGGCGTTTTTCGTGCGTCCCCGCGCTTTGAGCAGGTTCTCATCGAAAAAGTCTGCCAACTTTTTCGATGAGAACCTCCAACATTTTGATTTTGAGCGCTTCCTTATCGATCACATGATCCATGTGAGCGGGAAGCGCTCTAGCGCAAACCGCCGCTCAGTCCTATCTTACCGGCTGTTAACCACGACCGCAGGAGCTCAAATGCGATGGTCCCTCACGATCGGCTCCTTCATGGGAACCGCCGTGCGCATTCACGTCACGTTCCTGCTGCTCTTGGGCTGGATCGGCTTTGCGGCCTACCAGCGCGGCGGCGCCGTCGCAGCGCGTGACAGCGTCCTGTTCATCGTCGCGATCTTTATCTGCGTCGTGTTGCATGAGTTCGGCCACATCTTGACGGCGCGGCGCTATGGCATCGTCTCGCCGGTGATCACGCTGTTGCCGATCGGCGGCGTCGCCGACATGGAAAAAATGCCCGATAAGCCACGCCAGGAGCTGCTGATCGCGCTGGCGGGTCCGGCGGTCAATCTCGTCATTGCAGCTTTGCTGATCCTGTTTCTTGGCGCCGTCGACGTGTCCGACGGGATCCAGATCAGCGACCCATCCGTCAATCTTCTGAAGCGTCTGGCCGCCGTGAATGTCTTTCTTGCGGCGTTCAACTTGATCCCGGCCTTTCCGATGGACGGCGGCCGCGTGCTGCGGGCGGCGCTGTCGATCTGGATAGGCAAGGACCGCGCGACGCGCATCGCCGCGCAGATCGGTCAGGGTTTCGCTTTTCTCTTGGGTTTCCTGGGACTGTTCGGAAATCCGCTGCTGCTGTTCATCGCGATTTTCGTCTATATCGCGGCGGCGGGCGAAGCGCAGATGACGTCGATGTCCGAAGCGGCGCGTGGCCTGAAAGCCGCCGACGCCATGGAGACGCGCATCGCCGTGATCGAGCGCGGCGCAAGCGTGCGCGAAGCGGTGGACACCCTTCTGGCCACGTCTCAGGACGAATTCCCGGTCGTGGACGGCTTGCGCCGGCTTAGCGGCTTCCTGTCCCGCACCAACATCATCGAAGCCTTGCGGGCTTCCGAACCCGGCGCGCCGATCGCGCCTTTCGTTCGCCAGGATCCGGAGACGATCGATGGTCGAGAGAGCATCGACGCCGTCCTGCCTAAGCTTACTGGGGGAGAGACGGTCGGCGTAACCGACGAGGAGGGGCGGTTCTTGGGTCTCCTGACCCGCCAGTCGCTGGCCGAGATCATGATGATCAAAGACGTTCGGCCGGACTGGCGCTTCTCGCCGCGGGACGACAGCCGTCCGACGGTTGCTTAAGCCCGCCGCCCGGCCTATTGCACTCTTAAATCCGGTCAAACCCGCGCCAGGAGGCTGGACAGCAGCCCAATGTCCAACGTCACGCTTATCGACAACTACGACAGCTTCACCTTCAACCTGGTTCACTATTTTGGCCAGTTGGGCGCGAACGTCACCGTGCACCGCAACGACGCCGTTTCTGTCGCCGAAGTGCTGGCCGGCGGACCCGACGCGATCGTGCTGTCGCCCGGCCCCTGCACGCCGCATGAGGCGGGCATCTGCATGGAGCTGATCTCAGCCGCCGCCGAGACCGTGCCGATTTTCGGCGTCTGCCTCGGCCATCAGTCGATCGGCGAGGTGTTTGGCGGCGACGTCATTCGGGCGCCGCTGCCGATCCACGGCAAAATGGCCACCATCCTCCACCACGGCGACGCCGTGTTTCGCGGCATCGAAGGGCCATTCCAGGCGACGCGCTACCACTCGCTGATCGTCAACCGCGACACCCTTCCCGACTGCCTGCGGGTGACCGCCGAGACGCCGGACGGCCTCATCATGGCGCTGTCGCATAAGACGCTCCCAACGCATGGCGTTCAGTTCCATCCCGAGAGCATCACCTCGCAGCACGGTCACAAAATTTTACAAAATTTCCTCGATCTCGCGCTAGAATGGAACAAGGGACCGCGGCGGCGCGAGCAGGCCGCGTGAGGACCGCTTCGAAGGTCGCCCGCAGCGGTCAGCCGGCGGCCCTGCCCTTGCTCAGGGGCGCTGAACGACAGTGAGCGAGGATTTCAAAACCTACATCGCCGCGCTGGTCTCCGGCGCGCCCCTTGCCCGCGACGAGGCGAGAGCGGCGTTTTCTCTGATTTTCCGTGGCGACGCCACGCCGGCGCAGCTTGGGGCCTTTCTCATGGGCCTGCGCCTGCGCGGCGAGACGATCGACGAAATCATCGGGGCCGCGCAGGCGATGCGCGCCGCGATGACGCCGGTCGAAGCGCCGGCCGGCGCAATCGACATCGTCGGGACCGGCGGCGACGGCGCCGGCACTTACAATATTTCCACTCTTGCCGCGATCATCGCCGCAGCCGCCGGCGCGATCGTCGCCAAACATGGCGGCAAGGCGGCCACGTCGCTGTCGGGCGCATCCGACGTGCTCGGCGAACTCGGCGTCAAGGTCGGCGTTTCGCCAGCCGCCGCCGCCGCATCGCTCCAAGACGCCGGAATCTGCTTCATGGCCGCGACGACGCACCATCCGGCCATGCGCCACGCCGCGCCGGTGCGAAGCGAGCTGGGCGTGCGCACGATCTTCAATTTGCTTGGTCCTCTGTGTAACCCCGCGCGGGTCGAGCGGCAGACGATCGGGGTCTTCTCCCGCGACTGGCTCGAACCTTTGGCCCGCGCGCTTCGCGAACTCGGCGCAAAGCGCGTCTGGCTGCTGCATGGCGACGACGGATTGGATGAGGCGACGACGACGGGCGTGACCCATGTGGTTGCGCTCGAAGACGGCGAAATCCGCAGCTTTGATCTCTCGCCGGAGGAGTCCGGATTGCCCCGCGCGACGATTCAGGCGCTTGTCGGCGGCGACGCGGCGCATAACGCAAGAGCCCTGCGCGCCGTTCTGGAGGGCGCGAAGAACCCCTACCGCGACGTCGCCGTCCTCAACGCCGGCGTGGCGCTGGTCGTCGCCGGGCGCGCCGCAAATGTGCGCGAGGGCGCGGCGCTCGCTGAGGCGGCGCTCGATTCCGGCGCGGCGCGGGATAAGCTCGACGCGCTGATCCGCTGCTCCAATCGACACGCCTGATCGGCCTTCTCTCTTCGATCGGGATAGGATTGCGCCCGTTTATCGGTTATTCATGAGCAGCCGGCAGTCGGCGGAACGAATTCGAGCGATGGCGGTTGCGGCCCGCCCGCCGTAGGCGAGAAAATGACCGACATCCTAAGAAAGATCGAAGCTTATAAGCGCACCGAGATTTCCGAGGCCAAGGTGCGCATGCCCTTCGCGACGCTCGAGCGCAACGTGCGCGATCATGATCCGCCGCGCGGCTTCGTCCATGCGATCGAGCAGAAACTGAACGAGCGTCGCATCGCGCTTATCGCCGAGATCAAGAAGGCGAGCCCATCCAAGGGAATCATTCGCCCAGACTTCGATCCGCCGAAATTGGCGCGCGCCTATGAAGCCGCCGGCGCGGCCTGTCTTTCAGTGCTCACCGACACGCCCTCGTTCAAGGGCAGGCTCGAAGATCTCGAAGCCGCGCGAAAGGCGACGCATCTGCCGGCGCTCCGCAAGGATTTCATGTTCGATCCCTATCAGGTCTATGAGGCGCGCGCTTACGGCGCCGATTGCATCCTGATCATAATGGCCGCCGTCGACGACGACGAAGCGAAGGCGCTGAACACGGCCGCGCATGATCTGCGCTTGGACGTGCTCGTCGAAGTGCATGACGAGCGGGAGCTCGATCGCGCATTGGCGCTCGAGACGCGTCTGATTGGGGTGAACAATCGCGATCTCCGCGACTTCAAAGTGTCGCTCGAAGTCAGCGAGAGGCTCGCGGAGAAGATTCCGCGCGACAAGATCATTGTCGCCGAAAGCGGCATCACGATGCATGACGACTGCGTGCGCCTGGAAAAATCGCACATCTTCACCTTCCTCGTCGGCGAGAGCCTGATGCGCAAACATGACGTCGAAGCGGCCGCGCGCGAACTCCTGCAAGGCGCGACGGCCAATCACAACTCGGGCGCGCACAAGTCCCCCGCCGGCGCGTAACATGAGCCCGCTGACTCACCTCGGCGCGACGGGCGAAGCGCATATGGTCGACGTGTCGGCGAAGGCCGAGACGTCGCGCGTCGCGCTTGCCCGCGGCCATGTGGCGATGGCGCGCGAAACTCTGCGTCTCGCCGTCGAAGGACAGGCCAAGAAAGGCGACGTGTTCGGCGTCGCCCGCATTGCGGGCATCATGGCCGCCAAGAAAACGAGCGACCTCATTCCGCTGTGCCACCCGCTGCCCCTGTCGAGCATCTCGGTCGAGATCACGCCCGATGACGCGCTGCCCGGCCTACGCGTCCTGGCCGAAGCCTCTGTCACCAGCAAGACTGGCGTCGAGATGGAGGCGTTGACGGCCGTTTCGGTCGCCTGTCTGACCATCTACGACATGCTGAAGGCCGCCGATCGCGGCATGCGCATCGAAGGCGTCGAACTCGTTGAAAAGCGCGGCGGCAAGTCGGGCGACTGGCGACGCGGCGAATAGTTCGACTGCGGCCGCAAGGCTCTATATCGTAACGATCGATATATTTGATGATTGGTGGAGGCGCCTGTCATGCGGCCTTTCATTTTCGCCATTGCGCTGCTGTTGTTGAGCGCGCCAGCCCTCGCCGACCGCGCGACCGAATGCCGGCGCCAGTGCGGCGACGACACGGCCTGCTACCGGCGCTGCATGGGCTATTCCTACGGTCCTTCGTACTATGGCTACCCCTCGGGCGGGCGCGGCCACCCCCACGCCTATCGGCGCGCCCCGTCGTCGGTCAGTGCGCCAAAAACTGCGCCCGAAGCAGAGGCGCCAGGAGCAGAGCCGCCGACACGCGCTCCCACAGCAGAGCCACAAGCGCCGAAGGCGCAGCGACCGACCGCCTCCCGTAGCAGTGACAGGAGATCGTCGGGGCGGCCAAGCATTCTTGGAACCGCATATGATTTTCTTTACGCCCCCGGCGCCGAGACGGCGGGCTACGGCCTCTATTCCTACGTCATCCTGCCTCGGCCTAGCGGACGCGCTGTCGCCTTTCTCAGCGAACTCGTGGGCCGCTTTCCCGCGGCGTCGGAGGTGGCCGAGTCGAAGGATCGGATCAACATCCTCTACATCCCGACCAAGGCGGGCTCCCGCCGGCAGGCCCCCTTCCCTGCCGATGCCGATCCCGCAACCATCAAAGCCTTTCTCGACAAGAATTATGATTTCGCCATGGCGCAGCGCCTGCTGTTTCATTTGTGCGACAAGCCGGCGCCGGCGGTCGCGCAGCTTTGCGAGAACGATCTTTCCGGCGGTCCCTATCTCCTCACCTACGCGAAAAAGATCAGCGATCTTTCGCCTTTGCCGCCGCCTTTCCTGCTGGTCGATCTGACGAATGTGCGTCCACGCGCCTTTCCGCTGTTCGTCGCCGCCTACGCCGCTCAGGTGAAGCGTCCCGACTTCTCGGACGGCGCGCGGCTCGCCGACTTCAATCTGCGGGTCGCGAATATTCTCTTGACCGCCGCCGACTGGGTGCAGCCGGTGAGCGCCGCGGTCGCGGACATCGCGCATTTCGCTGAGGCCAAGAAGAGCGACGGCGGGGCGCCCAAATGAAATTGTCACTTCCTCGAGTCGTCGCGGTTTTTTTGCTGGCCATAGCTCTTGGCGTAGCTTTCTCCTTCGCTTATCCCGGCGTCGATATTGACGCGGCGCTCGCGACGATCATCGTGCTCGTCGCGCTTGCGGCCGAAAGCCTCGCGGCGTTCATCTTTCGCCGCGTCGCGAACCGGGGATAAGTTTCGCGTGGACAAGCTTCTATCCGTTCCCGACGCGCTTGCGCGGGTGCTCGCTGGGGCTTCACGCCTCGGCGAAGAACTGGCGCCGCTGGCGCGGGCGCGCGGCCGCACGCTGGCCGCCGACCTTGTCGCCCGCCGCAGCCAACCGCCCGTCGCCGTCTCGGCCATGGACGGCTTTGCGCTGCGCGCCGCTGACCTCGCCGCCGGGCCGCTGCGCATCGTCGGCGAAAGCGCCGCAGGCCGCGGCTATGGCGCGGCGCTGCAGCCGGGCGAAGCCATCCGCATCTTCACCGGCGCGCCAGTGCCGGAGGGCGCCGACGCGATATTGCTTCAAGAAGACGCTGTCGTCGCCGACGGCGCGTTGACGGCAGGCGCCCCGCCCGGCCCGCATATTCGCGGAGCTGGACTCGACTTTCGCGAAGGCGCGGTCGCGCTCTTCGCCGGCGTGCGCCTCGGCCCAGCCGAACTCGCGCTCGCGGCGGCGATGAATCACGCTGCAGTGCCAATCGCGCGGCGCCCGCGCGTGGCGATCATCGCTTCGGGCGACGAACTCGTGCCGCCGGGCGCCGAGCCCGGCCCCTCGCAGATCATCTCCTGCAACAATCTGGCTGTCGCCGCCATCGCCGAAAACGCCGGCGCCGAAGTCGTCGACCTCGGAATCTTCCGCGACGATCTCGCCGAACTCGAACGCGGCATCGGCCTCGCCCGCGAGGCGCGCGCCGACGTTCTGGTGACGCTCGGCGGCGCGTCGGTCGGCGACCGCGATCTGCTCCGTCCGGCGCTGGCGCGCCAGGGCATGTCGCTCGACTTCTGGAAAATCGCGATGCGGCCGGGCAAGCCTCTGATCCATGGCGCGCTGGGCGACGCACGCATCCTTGGCCTTCCCGGCAATCCAGTCGCGTCCTTCGTCTGCGCGCTGGTGTTCCTCGCGCCGCTCCTGCGCGCCCTACAGGGCGATCCGGACGCCGGCGCCGATCGGACCGAGACGGCGATTGCTGGCGCCGATCTTCCCGCCAACAAGGGGCGGCGCGACTATATGCGCGCGCGGCTCGCCCTGGACGACAATGGCCGCTTCGTCGCAACGCCGCAGCCGCTGCAGGATTCTTCACTGCTCACCGAGCTGGCGCAATCGCAAGCGCTGCTGATCCGCGAGCCAGGCGCGCCGCCCCTGAAGAAAGGCGACCCGTGCCGCATCCTTCGGCTGCCATGATCCATGCCGCGCGTCCGTGACTTTGGCGCCGCAACATGGCAAAGGAAACGCGCGCGCTGGTCAGCGCGCCACGAAAGCAGGCCAGCATGTCGATCATCGATTCCGTCCGTAAGTCGCTCGTCCCGATCCATCCGGAAGGCTACGTCTTCATCGCCGGTTTCGCCGCCGTTTCCTTCCTGCTTGATTGGCTATCGCCGACGCTAGGCTGGATGGGCTTCATCGCCACCGCCTGGTGCGCTTATTTCTTCCGCAATCCGCCGCGGGTGACGCCGCTGCGGGAAGGGCTCGTCATCTCGCCCGCGGACGGCGTCGTCAGCGCGGTTGGCTTCTTTCTGCCGCCGGCCGAACTCGGGCTCGGGGCCGAGCCGATGCAGCGCATCTCCGTGTTCATGAGCGTCTTTGACGTGCATGTGAACCGTGCGCCGATCACCGGCCGCATCTCTAGAATCGCTTATAAGCCGGGCCTGTTTCTCAACGCCGACCTCGACAAGGCCAGCGACGACAATGAACGCAGCGGCATGGTCATCGAAGCGCCGTCGGGGCGCTTCGGGGTGGTGCAGATCGCAGGTCTCGTCGCGCGGCGCATCGTCGGATTCGTCAAGGAAGGCGAGCAAATCGGCGTCGGCGACCGTTTTGGCCTCATTCGTTTTGGGTCGCGCGTCGACGTCTATATGCCGTCATCGGCCCGGCCCATGGTGGCTATCGGGTCGCGCGCCATCGCCGGCGAAACGATACTCGCCGACATGACCGCCGGCGCCCCTGCGCTGTCATTCAAGGCGGGTTGAACACGCCATGGCCGATCCCTTCTTCTCTGGGCGCGATTCCCAAGAGGGCGTGCTGACGCCCTCCGAACAGCGTCGACTGCGATTTCGCAACATTCCGTTGCGCATCGTTCTTCCCAATCTCGTGACGCTGCTCGCCCTGTGTATGGGGCTGACGGCGATCCGCTATGGAATTGAAGGACGATTTGAGACGGCCGTGACGGCGGTGATGGCGGCGGCGGTGCTCGACGGGCTGGACGGCCGCCTGGCGCGCGCCATCAAGGGCACGTCGCGCTTCGGGGCGGAGCTCGACTCGCTGTCGGATTTCGTCGATTTCGGCGTCGCGCCCGGCCTACTGCTGTATCTGTGGACGCTGCACGAGATCAAAGGCCTCGGCTGGTTCGCCGTGCTCGTCTTCGCCATCGCCGGCGCACTACGGCTTGCCCGCTTCAATGTGACGATGGACGATCCGACGAAGCCCGCCTGGCATGCCGAATTCTTTGTCGGCATGCCGGCGCCCGCCGGCGCCGTGACGGTGTTGCTGCCGCTCTATCTGCATTTCTCCGTCTTGGAGTTGCCGGCGTCGAAGGCGATGACGCCGTTTTACATCGTCTATGTGCTCGGCATCGCCTTCCTGATGGCGAGCCGCATTCCGCATTTCTCCGGCAAGCGCATCGGGCGCATACCGCGCGATCTCGTGATTCCGGTGCTTTTTGGCGTGGGCGTAACGGCGCTACTGCTGGCGATCTATCCGATGGAGCTGCTCGCCGTGCTGAGCGTCGCGTTTCTGGCGGCCATTCCGCTCAGCGTGAGGCGCTATAACAAGCTCGCGAAAGCGGAGGCGGAAAAAGCGGCGGCGCCGAAAGAGGCGTCACAGTAAGCAGTAAGCGCTGACGTCAAAAGCGATCTGCACGGTCACGGTAGTTTTCCCGCCCAGCTCCTTGCGCGATTCCTGCCAGTTGATCGCGCTCAGGCACGGGAACGAGCAGCACGCCAGATCCTTTGGGGATGAAGGCGAACTCTTGGCCGGGCTGCCATTTGTGCGCCTCGCAAACCGCTTTTGGGATCGAGATCTGAAATTTTGCGGAGAGAGTGACGGCGTCGGAGTTTTTCATAAGCAACCATCGTCGATAGTCATCACGTCAGAAATTGACATAGGCCGTTCGAAATCAAGCTCACCGAGCGGCGGCGAGCGGCGCCAGCGGCTGCCTCTCGATCTTCTGATTGACGGGCGCTGAGGCGTGTTCCTGCTCCGCGTCGTTGCCACGCGCATCGATCACCGCCTGCGTCTCTGCCTCGCCAGGGCGCGGCGCCGTCAGTTGCGCGCCGATCTTTCGCACCACGTCGGGCGCTTCGGCGAATGCGCCGTGGCCGACGAAGTCCGTCGAGAACGACGAAATATCGTGCACGGCGACCCCCAATCGATCGAGCTCAGACTTATCTTCAGGATTGGTGGGATTCATCGCGCCCAGGCGCGGACGGTCGCCGGCGATGCGCGACGAGAGCGATAGCGCGCGATCATTGTTGGCGACGAAGATCGACACATGCCGAGGATCGACGCGCGCGAGCTGTTGGCGGAAAACATTGAGATCGATGTCGGGCGCGGCCAGCATGACCTCGCCAAGTTTGCCGTCGAGATCCGGATGGCCGGACTGCGCGACGCCGCGCAGCGTCTCCATCGTCAGCCACGCGCCCATCGAATGGGCGAGCACATGAATCCGTCCGACGCCCGGCGTGCGCGACAGTTCGACGACGAACTTCTCAAGCGCGTCGCGCGAGACTGTCGCCGCCTCCTTGTCGGACTCATAATTGAACAGCCCGCCTCGGGAATTCCAGGTAAAGAGCGCGGGAACGCCGGAGAAG
The DNA here is from genome assembly GCF_051061285.1 of Methylocystis sp. Classification (GTDB taxonomy): domain Bacteria; phylum Pseudomonadota; class Alphaproteobacteria; order Rhizobiales; family Beijerinckiaceae; genus Methylocystis. The sequence goes on along the minus strand of NZ_JBPFEA010000030.1, from coordinate 40,057 downwards.
CGTCCGTCGGCGACAATCTGCGCCAGACGAAAGCGCGCCTCCTCGACTCCGGTGTTGAAGCCGTGCACATAAAGCAACACGTCGCGCGAATTGCCGATGCGCCCCGAGACATGCGAGGCGACTTCGCCGTAGAACTCCCGCTCATCCATGTTGCGCTTCGACAGCACCGTGAAATGCCTCCGCCGATCGGCGCCGCCGAAGCTTGGACGCTCGAGGCTTCCCGCACGATGGTTGAGCGGGACGCCAATCGAGGTCAGCGAAAAATGCGCCCGGCCATCGTCTGTCGCGCCTTCGGAACGCCGCGTCGAAGCAACGAAAATGGCGACATTCGACGGCTCCCCCTGGGCTCCAGAGACAAGAGAAACGGCGTTGCCGACGTGGCCGTCGACCATGCGCATGCCGTCCGACACGCAGCCGGCAAGCGACGCCGCGATCAAGAGCGCGCTTAAGCGCGTCAGCGTTTCTTTTCCATGAGTGCGCAAATTGATTGGCTCGATCCAGCGCCTGCTCGGAATTGAATCCTGAGCGGCGCGCTTCGACTGAGGCGCCTCGCCTCTCCACCGTCGTTTCTGACGAAAGAAAGCGACCAAAGCGGGGCGAGACGCCCGCCGCAACAGGGAAAAAATCTCGACATTTCATGGAGGCCGCGCAAATCGGTCGCACTTGCGCGAATGCGGGCCGCCTGCGCATAGTGCCAGGAAAATAACACTCAGGGAGATCCGACGTGGCGGCGCGCCCGCTATGTCGAAAAGCCAATGCGGATCAGAATCTTGGGGTCGGGCGCCGGCGGCGGCTTCCCGCAATGGAACTGCAACTGCGCCAATTGCCGGGCTGTCCGCGCCGGAGCGCCTGGTTTTTTGCCGCGCACACAGTCGTCGTTGGCGGTGAGCATCAATGGCGCCGACTGGCTGCTGCTCAACGCCTCGCCTGATCTGCGCGAGCAAATTGCCGCCGCGCCCGAGCTTGCTCCCGCTCCCGATGACGGTCTGCGCGCGAGCCCGATCAAGGCGGTCGCGCTGACAAATGGCGACGTGGACCATGTCGCGGGGCTTCTCAACATGCGAGAAGCGCAGCCGTTCAGCCTCTACGCCGCAGGACGCGTTCTCGCTGCGCTCGGCGCCAATCCGATTTTCACGATCCTGCAGACGCAGCTCGTGCCTCGCATTGAGCTGCGCATAGACGAAGCCGTGCCTGTCACCGGAGCGGGTATCGATCTTGGGCTCGCGATCCGCGCCTTTCCCGTTCCGGGCAAGATCGCGCTCTATCTCGAGAACGCCAACGCGCCGAATTTTGGCACAAGCGCTGGCGACACGCTGGGGCTTGAGATCATCGAAACCGCGACGGGCGACTCATTCTTTTACATTCCCGGCTGCGCCAAGGTTGACACGGATCTCGCTGAGCGGCTTCGCGCCGCCAAGCTGGTGTTCTTCGACGGCACGCTTTTCCATGAAAACGAGATGATCGAGCAAGGCCTGCTCGGCAAGACCGGTTCGCGCATGGGTCATATCAATGTCAGCGGCGCCGACGGCTCCATCGCCGCGTTCGAGCCGCTCGGCGTGAAGCGCAAAATCTACGTGCACATCAACAATTCGAACCCTCTACTGAACGAGTTCTCGGATGAATATGCGACCGCTCAAGCGGCCGGCTGGGAAATCGGCGAGGATGGCATGGAGGTCGACCTGTGAACGAGATCGTAGCCATTGATTGGCGCGGCGCCGCGCCGCTTGCCCGCGACGAATTCGAAGCCTCGATTCGCGCCGTCGGCGCCGAGCGCTATCACGATAAGCATGAGTTTCATAAGCTGCTGCACGGCGGCAATCTCAAGAAGGAGCAGGTCGCCGCCTGGGCGCTGAACCGCTACTGCTACCAGGAGGCGGTGCCGCGCAAGGACGCCGCCTTTATGAGCCGCGTCCATGATCGCGAGCTGCGCCGCGAGTGGATACATCGCATCCACGATCATGACGGCCTCGGCGAAGAAGGCGGCGGCATCGAGCGCTGGCTCGTGCTGACGGACGCGCTCGGCTTCTCGCGCGATTACGTGACCTCTCGGCGCGGCGCCCTGCCCGCGACGAAATTCGCCGTCGAAGCCTATGTGCGCTTTGTCGTCGAGCAGCCGCTCGTCGTTGCGGTCGCGTCTTCGCTGACCGAACTCTTCGCGCCGTCGATCCATCGCGAACGCATCGTCGGAATGCTGGAAAATTACGATTTCGTTGACGACCAGGTAATGGCCTATTTCAAACGCCGGCTGACGCAGGCGCCGCGCGATTCGGAGTTTGCGCTCGGCTATGTGCTCGATAACGCCAGGACGCGCGCCGAACAGGAAGCCTGCGTCGGCGCCGTGCGGTTCAAATGCGACGTCTTGTGGGCGCAGCTTGACGCATTACATCACGCCTACGTCACGCCCGGGCTGATCCCGCCCGGCGCATGGCGGCCAGGAGAAGCCAATGTCTGAGGCGCAGGCCGCGCGGTTCGTGATCGGCCCGGACTCGCGTCCGGCCTTCACGCGCTACGCGCGGCTGCATGAAGACCGCGCACGGTCTCGAACGGTTATTCTGGCGCCCGAGCGCGCCTATGAGCTCGATCCGATTGGGCTCATCGTGCTGCGCGCGATTGATGGCGCAACGCGGCTCGCCGATCTTTGCGCGCGGCTCGCGCAGCAATATGCCGCGCCCCTCGACGTTATCACGCGCGACGTCACGGCGCTGCTGCAAGGCCTCGCCGACAAGCGGCTGCTGCGCGACGGAACCGACGAATTTGCGGCGCCGCCGCCGTCCGCCTTCGCCGCGTCGATCGCGCCATTCGCGGGCGGACCCGCGGGGCTGCTCGCCGAGCTTACCCATCGCTGCCCGCTGCAATGTCCCTACTGCTCCAATCCGCTCGAACTCGAGCGCTCGAATGTGGAGCTCACCGCCGACGAATGGGGCGAGACCTTCCGTCAGGCGGCGTCGATCGGCGCGCTGCAGCTGCATCTTTCCGGCGGCGAACCGACCGTGCGCCGCGATCTTGAAGAGATACTCGCACACGCGGTTGACGCGGGACTCTACACCAATCTCGTCACCTCCGCCGTGCTGCTTACGCGCGAGCGGTTGCAGCGTCTCGCCGAGATCGGCCTCGATCATGTGCAGGTCTCCATTCAGGACGTCGTTCCCCAGAGCGCCGACCGAATCTCGGGCTTTCAGGGCGGCGTCGCCAAGAAGCGCGACGTCGCGCGATGGACGCGCGAATTCGGCATGGGACTGACGATCAATGCGCCGATGCACCGCCAGAACATCGCGCATCTGCCGCAGATCATCGACTTCGCCGTCGAGGTCGATGCGCAGCGCATCGAGATCGCGCATATTCAATATTACGCCTGGGCGCAGATGAACCGCGCCGCGCTCATCCCGACGCGCGAAGCCTTTATGGAAACGGTCGGCATTGTCGACGCGGCGAAGAAGCGTCTCGCCGGCGTGCTCAATTTCGATTTCGTCATTCACGACCATTACGCGACGCGGCCGAAGGCCTGCACGGGCGGCTGGGGCCGATCAATCTTGGCGGTGACGCCGTCCGGCAAGGCCCTGCCCTGCCACGCCGCGCAGACCTTGCCGGGACTGGCCTTCGACAATGTGCGCGAGAGGCCGCTCGGCGACATCTGGCGACATGGCGCGGCCTTCAACGCCTTCCGCGGGACGGATTGGATGAAGGAGCCCTGCCGTTCCTGCGAGCGCCGCGAAATCGATTTCGGCGGCTGCCGCTGTCAGGCGTTCGCGATCGCCGGCGACGCCGCGGCGACGGACCCCGCCTGCCATCTGTCGCCGGACCATGCGCGCTTCGCCGCTTACGCGGAAGTCGAATCGCACATCACGGCGCCCGACTTTATCTACCGCCGCTATGGCGGCGCCGCGGCGTCGACGGCGCGCGCCAAGGAGCCTGCCTAGCCTTAGCGCTGAGCGGCGCGAGGATCGTCGCGCGGATCAAGATAGGTGATGTTCCCACGGGCCGACGCCGGTCACTTGGATCACCGTATCGTCGTCGAAGCTCAACCAATGGCCGACTTCCGCAGGCGTCGCCGCAAAGCCGCCGGCGGAAAGCGTCTTCTCGGCGCTTGGATCGAGCTTAGCTCCCTGGCCGTAACGGACTGCGCCGGACAGCACGGACATCGTTTCCATCCCGCTGTGCTTGTGCGGCCCGATTTTATATCCTTTGGGCGCGCGCATTCTCAGAATGAAGGGTCCGCCCTGCGACGGATCGCCGAAGAGCATCGCGACTTCAGCGCCGCGCGGCAGTTCCGGCGGACCTGCCCGCCGTTCGAGTTTGTCTTGCGAAAACACGAAGCCTGGAGCTTCCGCCATGACGGCGATGGGAGCTGCGAGGCTTATGGCCGCGCCCGCAAGAACTGCAGCAAGATTTCGCATAGCTTGGGCCTCCAAAGCGCCCCTCGCTTGAGATAGTGTGCCGAAGACACACAGACGCGAAGAATTCAAAAATTCGATTTCGGTAACAAACGAGCAACTTCCACCGGGCATATTAAGCCTTGTCTCGCGGAGTTAAGGATTTGTTTCGCATAAGTTGCGTAATGGAGCTTGTCGCATGAAGTCGCGGGATACGCTTGTCCGTCTCAAACGGTTCCAGGCCGAGGAAAAACGTCGGCGCGTCATCCAATTGAATGCAATGATTGGCGAATTCACGCGCATGGCCAATGAGCTCGAGCGTGAAATCGGTCAGGAAGAGCGGCGCGCCAACATCGACGATCCCAATCATTTCGCTTATCCGACCTATGCGCGGGCGGCGCGCTCGCGACGCGACAACATCGTCGCGTCGATCACGGAACTGCGCGGGCAACTCGAAGAGGCCGAAACGCAGTTCAAGGAAGCCAGCGAAGACTTCGCCAAGGCGCAAAACCAGGAAGCGCGGGATCGCGGCGCCGAGCGCTTGGTTGATGTCGTCGCCGAGCGGCGCCACGCCGAAATGCCGGAAGTTTTGCGCAGGGCTTAAGGCGGAAAGAGCCGCCAGCGCAGCCTGCCTCGAGGCGCGCGCGCCCAAACGCCAAACGTTCTTCGGCGAACGACGCTCTCGCCTCCGCCTTTCGCGAGAGCGTTCGCGATCGATGCGATATCGAAGTCAAACGCTCGGAAATAAAGCGCCGCGCCGGAACGCCCGGCATCGATGAAGGCCAATTCGAAACGCGCGAGGTCGGCGACCCAGGGCGGCTCCAATTCGCACTTTGCGACACGCCGATCGAGAAACGCAGTCAGCGCCGCAGCGTCCGAGCGATTTGTCGCCTCTCGCGCGGCGCCGCCGATCGCCTGCCGGAAAAGCGCATCGAATCGATCGCCCAACGCGCGCGCTGTGAGCGGCAGCGCCCTGCGCGCATAAAGCGCGCGTTTGCCGATCAGGCTCTGCGCAAAGGCTTCGATTTCGCGACGGTCGATTCCGGCGAGGCGCTGCGTGTCATGCATGCTCAGGCCAAAGCGCGTCGCGACGGCGATCGGCGCTTCGAAGAACTCCCGCCGCAGATCATCGTCGGTGAACAGGCGCGCGAGCAGCGCCTGCGTCTGCGCTAACGCCATCGCCCGTTCTCCACGAGCATTCGTCGCGCGCGCGCCACTTCATCGATGAGTTCGCCGAACGGCGGCATTTTCTCGTCGCGCTCGAGAATGACCGCCTTGACCGGCGCACGGGCGACAACGCGCTCATAGAGCCGCCAAACCGCATCGCCCGTCGCGGCGTCATGGCTGTCGATCAGCAGGCCGTCGCGCTGGCATCCGCCGGCGTAGTGGATTTGCACGAGCCTGTCCCATGGCCAGCGCTCGAAGTCGCGCTCGAGATCGACGCCGAAATTCGTCGCATTCACATGCAGGTTGGCGACGTCGCACAGCCAACCGCATCCGGTCGCTTCGAGCGTGCGCGACAAAAATTCAGCTTCGTCCATTTCGCCGCCCGGAATGCGCACCACGCAAGTGATGTTTTCCAAGATCGGCGGCGTCTTGATGCGCCGGCGCACAATTTCGACATTGCGCGCGACGACGTCGATGGCTTCCTGCGTATAGGGCAGCGACGCAAGATGGCCGATGCTGATGCCGCCGGCGCGCGTGAAGCAAAGATGTTCGCTCCACCAGGGCGGATCGATGCCTTCGATCAGCGCGGCGATTTTATCGAGATAGCAAGAGTCGACGCCGTCTGCGCTTCCGATCGAGAGATCAAGACCATGCGCGACGAGCGGAAAATGCGCTCTTAAAAGCTCGAGTTCAGCGAGTTTTTCTTTTGATGCGTCGAGATAATGATCAGCGATGATCTCGATAAAATCGACATCATCCCGTCGGGCGAAGAGATCGGCGCGAAACTGCGGACGATAGCCAAGTCCGGACCCGAGGACCGGCGCGTCAATCGCGGACGCCACCATCGCTCGCTCCGCCGTCGCCGCAACTGCCGCCGCAGCTTGTTCCGCAATCGGAGCCATCGCTTCCCGAGCCGCGACTGAAGGCTTCGGCGAACATTGCTTCCGTCGTGCCTTTGAGCGGCGCGAATCCATAAAGGCCGATGAGAAACAGCGCGGCGCCGTGGAACGCGCGCGCTTCGGGTCCGGGCGATCCGATGTGACCGACGGCCTCCTTCAGACGGCCGCCATAGGCGAGCCGCATCGCATCAAGATAGGCGTGGCCGCGACGGCTGGCATGGGTTCTGGTCAGCACATAGGCAAGCGCGAAAAGCGCCGCGACCGACGCAGCTGCGAGAAAGACCAGATAGGCGACATTCACGGCGCCCGCTGTCCACTCCACATAAATCTTGGCAAGCGCCAGACCGACGATGATCAGCGTTCCGCCGATCTGCGCGCGCCGGCGCCAGATCTTCACGGACTTGGGCTTGATCAGCTCCTCCGCGGCGAGTTTGGCGCGTAGCGGCGCGAGCTGCTCCAGCAGCCAGCGCCGCAAGCCGCGATCTTCGAACAGCGCATGCGCCTTCGGCTTCATCTGCACGGCTTCGAGCAGGCGCGTCTCCATGGCGTTGAGTTCGCCCGGCTCCGGCTGCTTGTCTGTAGGAATCATGTGATCCTCCGCGGCGAGGACGACGAAGCCGCGCTGCGCAAGATCATAGATCAACGTTCGGATGACCTGATTGACGCCGCCCTGCAGGAAGGCGACCTCCATCACGTCGGGGTTCTGCGGCACGGGCGGCGGCGGGCGGCGATCGGTGCGATCCGCGAGCCGAATGCAAAGGTAAGTGGTCGCCAGCACGAGGATGACGACGAGGCCGAAGACATTGAGAAATTCTGGCCCGGGAAGATTAAGGATCGCAATATTCTGCACGCCAACCGCCTCAGTTCGTGATCACATCTTGCGCAAGCCGTCGCGCCTGTAGCGTCGCGACCGCCAGCACCGCCATGCCGATCGCCTGATGCGCGAGCGCCAGCGCCAGATGCGGGTCGCCGGCGAAGGGCGGTTCGACGAGCACCAACGTCGCAACGCCAAGCGCGATCTGCATGAGCACATGGCCGAACAGAATCGCTGCGCCGCGGCGCGCGCGTCCTTCCGCGTTCATCCACGCGTCCAGAAGATGCCCGAGCGCCAGAGCGAAGATCAGATAGGCGATCATCCGGTGGAAGAATTGGACCGTGACAGGGTTGTCGACGAGGTTCTTCCAGACCGGCTCCAATCGCCACAAGACGTCGGCCGGAGGAATGAAGGCGCCGTCCATCAGCGGCCAAGTGTTGTCGACGAGGCCCGCCCGCAATCCAGCGACGAGGCCGCCGACGAAAATCTGCAGAAACACAAAAGCGAGGATCGTCAGCGCGACCGCCTTCAGCCGACCTGCCCCCTCATGCACGAGAGAGACGGCGCGCGGCCCGAGGCCGCCAGCCACCCATAAACAGGCGGAGAAGATCAGCGCGGCGAGCAGCAGGTGGATCGCGAGGCGCTCCTGCGCCACCTCGATGCGGTTGACGAGGCCGGACGCGACCATCCACCAGCCGACGCCGCCTTGGAGCGCCCCGAGCGCGAGAATGCCGACAAGCTTCGGCTTCGCCGAACGCGGCAGGCGGCCGGTCGCCCAAAACCATATGAGCGGGACGGCGAAAACGACGCCGATCAGGCGCCCGAGAAGTCGATGCGCCCATTCCCAGGCGTAAATATATTTGAACCCGGCGACGTCCATGTCCGGGAACAGTTCCCTATATTGCGGAATCTGCTTGTATTCTTCGAACGCCTCCTGCCACTCCTGCTGGGACAGCGGCGGCAGCACGCCGGTGACGGGCTTCCATTGCACGATCGATAGGCCTGATTCGGTCAACCGGGTCGCGCCGCCGACGATGACCATCAGAAAGACCAGACCCGCGACGAGCCACAGCCAGTTGCGCACCGCCCGGGCGTTCGCCTCGGTCGCGTGGTGTCTGATCGCTGGGACCGGTTGGGGAAAATGCAGCCAATCTTCCATGAGACGCCGAGGGTTGGGAGGCGGATGACGGCGGCCAGTTAAGGGATGCGGCCGCCGCTTGTCCACACCCGGCGGCCGTCTCCGGCAGACCGGCCCGATTTTGGCTGAAAACCGCGCCGCTGCGGATGTTAGAATAGCGCGGCTTGAGTCGAGGGATCAGGTGTCGGGCAAGAGCGATGAAGCGATGCGCACGATCGGCGAGGTCGCAGCGAGCCTCGACCTTCCCGCGCATGTGCTGCGCTTCTGGGAAACCCGTTTCAAGCAGATCAATCCTCTTAAGCGCGCCGGCGGGCGGCGCTTTTACCGGGAGCGCGACATCGAGCTCGTGATCGCGATCCGCCGCCTGCTCTACGATGAAGGCTATACGATCAAGGGCGTGCAGCGCATCTTCAAGGAGGCTGGCGTCGAGGCGGTCCTGGCGGGCGCGGGGCGCCGCCAAGGCGACCTGCCCGGGACTCCCTCCCCTTTCCGTCCGGGCGTGAGCGAGGGACGAATCGGGTCAGCGCGAGACGAAGCCGAGACGGACGCCGCCGTCTCGGCCGACGAACGCGCCATTCTGCACGCGCAAAATCCGGATCTTGCGGGAATCGAGGCCCAGGACGCGGCTCCCATCGTCGAAGTTGACGAGCCTTTTGCGCCGCCTTCGGCCCACGGCGAGCCGCGCGCTCTTGCCGCGCCGCAAACGCGCCTCCTGCGGGAGGTTCTGGCCGAGATCGAGGAATGCAAGCGCCTGCTCAGGCTGACCAAACGATAGCGAACCGGGCGTTGCCAGCGCCGCGCCGCCTCACTATAACGGCGCCAGTCGGAGTGTAGCGCAGCCCGGTTAGCGCACTTGTCTGGGGGACAAGGGGTCGTGGGTTCGAATCCCGCCACTCCGACCACTTTCCGAAAATAAATCCGATAATGGACAATTGCGGACGGCAAGGGCTCGGACTCTACATAGCTGGGGATTCACGAGGGATTTCAGCCGCTGTAGCACCCCTTCCCCGTTCCCGCCCCTCCGGCGCGAAAAAAGCCCGGACGTCGCCGGCCGGGCTTCGATTCGCGATTGAAGGTGAACTTAGCGGTTCAGTATTTGGCGACGACTGGAGGGGCGCCCCAGTTGAAATGATAATTAACGCCAGCACGAACGAGATTGCCGGTGTAATTGGCGCGCGCTTGCGTGGCGTTCAGCCATTTCAAGCCTCCGGGAGGTCCGCCGAGACTGCCGTCATAAAACTGAGCGGTCACGCCCGCGGCCATCTGAACCGAACCGAGGTCGTAGTAGAGATACTCAACTTTGGCGCTCCAATTCGGCATGAACATCCATTCCAGGCCGCCGCCCGCCGTCCATCCGACCCGCGTATCCGAATATGCGCCGCCTCCAAAACCACTCGACGGCCAGGAGGCACGCACAGGAATTACTGCCTGCCAGCCGCTGACGTTAAAATTGACGCCGCCGTAGGCCAAACCGCCCGTTCCGTAAACAAGCAGCGTTGGGGTGATCAGATAGCCGAGACGTCCGCGCACGGTGCCCAAGTAATCCAGGTTCTTACGGATGGACCCGGCCGTCAGAACCGAATCGTTCAGGACATTGGCTCCCGTTGCAGGAATATTGGTCCAGGAACTATTGTTGCCGCCGCCGCCGTTCGCGATGCCTTGGATGTCAGCTTCGACGCCGAATACGAAAGAATACCCTCCGAAGCCAGCCTGCCAATTGTAGCCAATTTGGCCGCCTCCTATGAAACCGCTGGAATTGCCCGACGAGACGACGCCTGACGCGCCAAGCGCGGCAGTCAAAGAGTAATCGGCCGGAGCGGACAAATTCGGACCAGGATTATCTTTTGACACCCAGAGCGGAGACGAGCCAAGCCGAATGCTGTTGCTGCTTGACCATGTGCCGCCGGCGTTCAGGCCGGCATAAAAACCCGTCCAGAGCGGCGGCGGCGGGGCTGGCGGCTGCGCCTTGAAGGACGGAAGGTCGGCGGCTATGGCCGATCCGGTCGTCAGCGCCAAGGCCAAAACGGTGACAGCCGCCTTGTTCATTTGTCTTCCCCGAATCGGATTGAGCCTTGCCTCGAACCAAAGCGATGAAAATCCGCCAGCGCTTGGGCAGTCAAACCGAATGAAGGTTATTCAGTCCACCATCCTCCACTTGCGGCGTTACTGTGGCAGAGGCGCCACACAACGGCGCCCTGCCGTCACATCGACGGTCGGGGCCTGCGGCTGCCTTCCCATCGCCGATCTTCGCTCCAAGGGCGTCGCTGACGCGTGGGACTGGCGCAGCGCGCTGGTATTTGCCCGCATCACGGCAAGAATTCCTTCGACGCCATGTGCGCGCCGACCGAGACGCCGTTCATCGCTTTGGTGCGCGCCGATTCATCTGCTTACAATACGGCTCGCGCGACTTGCATCTGATGCCCGACTGGCCGCCTTATGTCGGGCGGGCGACGTAGGCTCAGCCGCATTCCTTACGCCAGCGCTTTCAATTCCGGCAAGGCTCTATAGCTAGCATCGTGTGCGCTCTCAAGGAGCCGGACGATGACGCATTTCATGTTCAGCACAGGCATAGAAAACAGCAGTCCGACCATTGATAACGGCCGCAAGCGTGTCGACGAGATGGAGGCGTGCAGGCATTACCAATGTTGGCGTGAGGATTTTGCTCTTGTTCAGGACGAGCTTCGTATCGGGTGCCTGCGATACGGTCCGCCGCTCTACAAGGTCTTTTTGGGCCCCAATCGCTTCGATTGGGAGTTCGCCGACCTGAGCTTTGGCGAACTCGACACGCGCGGAATTATCCCCATCGCCGATCTCTGTCATTTCGGGGTGCCGGATTGGATCGGGGACTTTCAAAATCCCGATTTTCCCGAACTCTTCGCACGTTACGCGAGAGCCTTTGCCGAGCGCTACCCGTGGGTGCAGCTCTATACGCCCGTCAATGAAATGTTCGTCTGCGCCACCTTCTCCGCCGCCTATGGCTGGTGGAACGAGCAATTGCAAAGCGACAGGAGTTTCGTGACGGCGCTCAAACATATCGTCAAAGCCAACGTCCTCGCCATGCATGCCATCCTTGCGGTGCGACCGGACGCGATTTTCGTGCAAAGCGAGTCAACGGAATATTTTCATGCCGCCAACCCCAAAGCCATAGGGCCCGCGGAGATCTTGAACGAACGCCGCTTTCTTTCGCTCGATCTCAATTATGGGCACAGAGTGAATTCCGAAATGTATCGATTCCTGGCGGACAACGGACTGACCGACCAGGAGTACGATTTCTTCATGAACGAACATCTCAAGAGTCACTGCATCATGGGCAATGACTATTACAGCAGGAACGAGCACATGGTCGACGCTAAAGGCAAGACCGAGTCCTGCGGTGAAATCTTCGGATACAATGAACTCACGCGCCAGTATTATGATCGGTATGGACTGCCGGTCATGCACACGGAGACAAACACCTGCGAAGGGCCGGAAGGAAACGAAGCGGTTTATTGGCTTCGCAAGGAATGGGCGAACGTTCTACGCGTGCGCAATAGCGGCGTGCCGATCGTCGGATTCACCTGGTATTCGCTGACAGATCAAGTGGACTGGGACGTCGCGCTGCGCGAGAAGCTGGGACATGTGAATCCTCTGGGTCTTTACGATCTCGACCGAAACCTGCGTCCGGTTGGGAAGGCGTACAAGCAGTTAATCGAGGATTGGCGCGAGGTCTTGCCGGCGCAGAGCGTGTGCCTCACTGTGCCCTTGGCGCGGCGTCCACGCGTTCATCCCCCCAAAACGCCCATCCAAGCGGAGCAGTCGGAGCACGCTTGATCCTTCAAGCAGGGGTCTCACGGGGTGACTGATTCTGGCGCCGCCCTAACTTCTAAGCCTGCACGACAATAATCGGGCTCGAGTTAGATCATGACGTCGCGCTTTGAACATTTTGCGCAGGTGGAGCTCGTGCATGACGCGGGCGCGATCACCGGCGAATGCCCGACATGGTCCGAGCGCGAGCAGCGCCTCTATTGGATCGACATCGAAGAGCCTGCTTTACACAGATTTGATCCCAGCACCGGCGAGGACCAGCGGTGGGTCATGCCGTGCCAAATCGGCGCCTTTGCGCTTTGCCGCAGCGGCGACATTCTCGCCGCCTTGCGGCTGGGACTTGCAAGGATTTCACTGTTTGAAGGCGGTTTCGCCTCGCTCAATGCGCTTCCCTACAATCCGCTCACGCACCGATTCAATGAAGGCAAATGCGACGCTCGCGGCCGCTTTTGGATTGGCGCGAAATATGATCCGTTGCCGAGCGCGACCGGCGAACGCAGCGCAAGCGCCGCCGGCCCCGTCGGCGGCGCCACGCCGATTCATTTTCTTACTCATGGACAGGCGCTGACTCCGACGGCCGCGAGTGCGGTGATCGCCAATGGCATGGCGTGGAGTCCGGACAATCGCATCATGTATTTTGCGGATACGCCCACGCGCACGGTGACGGCTTTCGATTTCGACATTGAAAGCGGCGCCGTCTCGTCTCCGCGGGTCTTTGCGCATTTCGAGCCATCGGACGGAAAGCCCGACGGCGCCGCGGTTGACAGGGACGGCTTCTACTGGTGCGCGATCTATGGCGGCGGGCGCATCGTGCGCATCGCGCCAGATGGCGCCATAAACCGCGAAATTCGTCTGCCCGTCAGTCAACCGACGATGTGCGCGTTCGGAGACGCAGATTATCGCTCGCTCTATGTCACCTCCGCGTCGCAAGGCGTTTCAAAGCAGCAGGAGCCACATGCAGGCGGCATATTTCGCTGTCGGCCCGGCGTAGAAGGACATGCGCCAAACCTCTTCGCGGACGAGGCGCCGTCATGAGGCCGTTGCTGCGCGCTCTGCGCCGTGAGAATGGCGCATCATCTCAAGTGGAAGCGGGCGCTGCGGCGGCGCGGCTCGACGCAAGCCCTGCAACGGTGAAGGCGACGCCAAGACGCAAGCTCTACGCTGGCCACGCTCTCGAGCACGCGCGCACCATCGACGATCTCAGGGCGATGGCCCATCGCCGCTTGCCGGAATTTGCCCTCGAGTATCTCGAAGGCGGCGCCGAAGAAGAAGCGACTCTCTCGCGAAATCTTGCGGCGCTCGCCAGCTACCGCCTGTTGCCTCGGGCTTTGGTGGATGTGTCGCATCGCGATCTGAGCGTATCCTTGCTGAACCGCTCCTTGCCGCTTCCGTTTGCAATCGCGCCGACCGGCCTGAACGGACTATTTTGGAGCAAGGCGGATGTGCGCTTGGCCTCCGCCGCGGCAAAGGCCGGCATTCCCTTCATACAAAGCAGCATGTCGAACGACCCGATGGAAGACGTCTCCGCGATTCCGGGACTGCGGCATTGGTGGCAGCTCTATGTCTTTGGCGACCGCTGGATTCGCGACGCCTTGATCGCCCGCGCGGATAAGGCCGGCTGCGAAGCGCTCGTCGTAACGATCGACGCGCAGTTTTACGGCGATCGAGAATGGGAAGAACGCCGTTTCGCGCATCCTGGACGGCTCTCGCTGGCTTCGCTCGTCGAGACCGCGCTGCATCCGCAATGGATCGCGACCACTTTGCGGCGAGGGATGCCCTCTTTCGCCAACCTGATCGATTACGTTCCCAAGGATCATAGGGGCTTCTTCGAGAGCGCCTTCTGGATTCGCGCGAATATGGATCGTGCGCTTGACTGGAACGAGATGGCGCGGATTCGCGCCCTCTGGCCACGCAAGCTGCTGATCAAGGGCTTGCTCAATGTCGATGACGTGGAGCGCGCCATGGCGATCGGCGCCGATGGCGTCATTCTCTCCAATCACGGCGGACGGCAATTGGATTGGACGATCTCCGGATTGGACGCGCTGCCTGCCGCGCGCGGCGTTATTCGCAACGGCAAGACGCTGATCGTGGACGGCGGCATTCGCCGTGGAACGGACGTGGTGAAGGCGCTGGCGCTCGGAGCCGACGCCGTGCTGCTCGGCCGCGCGACGCTTTACGGCCTGTCGGCGGCGGGCGAACCCGGCGTCGAACGCGCGATCGACATTTTGCGCGAGGAGATCGATCGCGATCTTGGCCTCTTGGGGGCTCCTTCCATAAGCGCGCTCGGGCCGGAGTTTCTGACCCGCTGAGCCAAGCGCGAACAAAGCCAAGGAAAATCCGATGGAAAACGCCGCGGACCAGACCGAACGAGATACATCAAGCAATGACGCCCCCGTCGCCGTCGTCACCGGCGGGTCTGCGGGCGTTGGACGCGCGATCGCCGCGGCTTTCGCTCAGCGAGGATTCCGAGTCGCCCTTCTTGCGCGGGGTCAAGCCGGTCTTGACGGCGCGCGCGAGGATGTCGAGCGGCTTGGCGGCGAGCCACTCGCGATAACGACCGACGTCGCCAATCCTAAGCAGGTTGACGCCGCTGCGCGACATGTCGCCGATCGATGGGGCCGGATCGACGTTTGGGTGAACGCCGCCATGGAGACCGTGGTCGGGCCCGTCGACACCATATCCGCCGAAGAGTTCAAGCGGGTGACGGAAGTCACCTATCTAGGATATGTGCATGGGACGCTGGCGGCGCTTCGCCATATGCGCCCACGCGGCGCGGGAACCATCATTCAGATTGGCTCCGCCCTCGCGTATCGCGCGATACCGCTGCAGTCCGCGTATTGCGCGTCGAAATTCGCCATTCGTGGATTTACGGATTCGCTGCGCACCGAATTGATCCATGATCGTAGTCCCATTCGACTGACGATGGTTCAGCTGCCAGGCGTCAATACGCCGCAATTCGACTGGTCGCATATGCACTTCGCGCATCGCCACCAGCCGATCGGCGCCTGCTACGAGCCGGAGGCCGTGGCGCAAGCGGTCGTCGACATTGCGCTGTCGTCCCACATCCCGCGTGAGCTGTGGCTCGGCTTGCCGACTCTGCAGGCGATTGCGGGAGCAATGGCCGCGCCGGGATTCACCGATCGCTATCTCGCGCGTCACTCATACGAACAGCAGATTTCCGACGATCCTGTCCTGCCCGGCGACCCCGACGAGTTGCTCGGGCCGGACAGCAAGGATCATGGGGCGCGCGGCCGCTTCACCAAGAACGCCAAGAATGACCTCATCGCCGTCGATCCCTTCCATCTGCGCAGCGGCGCCGTGCTCGCGGGGTTGGGCTTGCTTGCGGGCGCATTCCTTTTGGGCCGCTCAAGCGGTGGCGCTCAAGCGCGCGGCGCGCGCCGGCCAAATGGCGTTAGAGCTGTCCCGACGCCGCGAGGCTAGCGATACGGTCAGATATCCTGCAGGCGAGCGCCTGAATCGTCAAAGATGGATTGACGCCGCCGCAGGTTGGAAAAAGCGAGCCGTCGCAGATCCACAGATTGGGGATATCCCAGCTGCGGCCGTCCGCGTCCACGACGCTCGTTCGCGGATCGTCGCCCATGCGGCATGTGCCGAGGATATGGCTGGTGTCGCTATTGGTCCAGATGTCATAGCCGCCCGCAGCCTCAAGCATCTCGCTCATGAAGCGAACCGCATGGCGCTGCAAGCGGAGATCATTTTCCGAATATGAGAATGTGACGCGCGGGATCCTAAGGCCGAACTGATCCGTGTCCTCCGCAAGCTCGACCCGGTTCTCTTGCCGCGGCTCGGTCTCGGCGACGGGAACGAATCCGGCTGTGTGATTGTATTTCTGCATCTCGCGCCGCAGTTCGTCGCCCCACAGGCCGCGCGACGTCGCAAGGACTTGCGCCCAGGCCATGGGCAAGGGTCCCTGGCTCATGAAAGCGTAGGCGCCGTGGAAGTCCTTGCCCTCATCCGTGTAGTTCCAATGTTCGGTGACCGCCATGTTGGGCGGTCCCTTGTACCAGCGAATCTCGTCGTCGAATGTCGCCCAGGCGCCCGGCCCCGCGTGCGTGAGAAGATGCGTGCCGACCATGCCGGAGCTGTTCGCAAGACCTCGCGGGAATTGCGGACACGCCGAGTTGAGCAGCAGCCGCGGCGTTTCGATCGCATAGCCGGCGACGACGACGTTGCGCGCCTTCTGAAAACGCCAATCGCCCTCGCGAAAATATTCGACGCCGGACACCCGCCCCTGCTGATCGAGTTCGATGCGCCCCGCCATCGCAAGATCGCGCACCTCGGCGCCGGCGTGAAGCGCACGCGGGATCCAGACGATGAGCGCGCTCTGTTTGGCGTTCGTCGAGCAACCGAAGTTACAAAAGCCACGGTAGACGCATGGGGGAGATTTGCCGCGCGGCGCCGAGACCGTCGCAAGCGGCGTCGCAGCCCATTTCACCCCGAGCTTCTCTGCGCCCCGAGCCAGAACGAGCCCCGCCGCGTTCACCTCATGCGGCCTATAGGGATAGCGTCTGCGCGGCGGACCCCAAGGATAGTTCACCGGGCCCGCGACCTTCAACGCCTCCTCCACTTCTTCGTAATAAGGCGCGATCTCCTCGTACGAGATCGGCCAGTCGAAGCCGTAGCCGAGTTCGCTCTTCGACTTGAACCATTCCGGTCGGAACCGAAGCGAAATCATGCTGAAGTGGATCGTCGAGCCGCCGACGCCGCGACCGGAGTTGTTGCCGCCCAATGCGATTGGGTCTTCTCCGCCGGTGATGCGGTCGTCGGTCCAATAGAGCGTCTGCTGCGCCAGCTCGTCGGAGGCGAAATCGTCGAGAGGTCGCCAGAACGGTCCGGCGTCGAGCACGACAACCGAGAAGCCTTTTTCAGCGAGCTTGCACGCGAGCGTCGCGCCACCTGCGCCGGCCCCGACGATCAGAAAATCGACCGGCTCGCGTTCGGCGTATTGCCGCATCGGCGTCCAGCCGCCCGGCGTGAAGACGTCTGGCGCGCGTCCATCCTTTGCGCGCGGACGCTCGAAGCTCATCGAGATTCTTCCGCTTCCCATGGATCGCGCTGGTTGAAGCCAAGACGCACATAGCCGCGCGGACTGGCCGGACCGCCAAAGCCGATGTCGCTCCACGCCGACGGATGCGCGTAAGCAAGCCCCACGATGGTTTTCAGCAGCGTATGGGAGAAGAACAGAGATGGGCGTAGTAGACCGCGCCAGAACGCTTCGTCGACGACGCCCTTCTGAATGGCGCGCAATATCGTATCCTTTCGCGAGACGTCAAGCATGGTAAAGCTGACGGCGAACAAGCGGCGCGCCTCTCCGTCAATCGCCGCGAGGCCTTTGCGCCAACTCTCGCGCATCGGCGGCTCGCCCGCATATCGAAAACCTTCGCCAAGGTTGTGGAACAGGCGATCGTCGATCCAGTGCGCAATGGCCTGGCGTTCGCTCTCGCAAAAGACGGGCGCCAGCCGCTCGACGATCGCGGCGAGAAGCTCAAACTCCTCTTTTGTCAGGAAACGCCGCTGGGGCACGTCGCGCAGTCGCCGGGTCAGCTCCTCGCGGGTTCGATCGTCGAACGACACCGTGTCCCATTTGGCGAGGACGTCATAGCCTCGATAGGGCGTATCCATGCTTCGGCCTCTGCGGCGCTTGCCTCAGCCGCCGCTCTCTTCCAAAAGCGATAACGCTGTGAGTGCGGAAAGCGCGAGCGCGGAAAAAGCGGGCGGCGCCGGCAGGGGCGGTCCGTCGACGACGTTCTGGCTCCAGTTGCGCCAGCCGCCCATCGCGCGCGAAACGCCATAGGCGTGAAACCCGACGCCAACGAAGCCGGCGATCGCGGTGACCCACAGCCAGGCGCGTGTTAGCGGATGGCGCGGTTTGGACGGTCGTTGAAGGGCAGCCTTGGCCATCAGCCCCGACGCCACCGGCGGCAGCGTCACCGGAATCCACATGAAGGGATTATGGAAGGCGCCCCTGAAATGCAGGAGCGCCGCCTCCGCGACCGTTCCGGCAAGCGCGAAGCTGCTGAGCGCCGCCAGCGCGCGACCCGCGGGAAGACCAAAAAGCCGCGTCGCGCCAACGCCGATGCGCTCCGCGCAAAGGCCGATGACGCCCGCGACGGAAAGCGCCGCCGGCGCGCCGAGCGGCGCGCCATAGAAGAGATTCAACCAGCGCAGCCCGCCCGGTCGGCGAAAGACGTCATAGACGTGAAACCCGGCGCCAATCGCGCCAACCGCAACGGCCATGGCGAAGGAGCTTTTTCGATAGGCGCGCGCCCGCGCCGCGCCGAACGTCGCGCCTTCCCCGCCGGCAAGTAGCGTCAGCGCCGAGCTGATCAGAGGCGCGAACATTCCCGCATTTTTGAACGACCCTCGATAGTGCTCGACGGCGCTGTCAGCGAGAACCGAGGCGGCGAGCAGCGCCGCCGCGCCTTCCAGCGCACGCGCGCTCCTGGGCAGTCTACGCGCTCGCGAAGGTCCCACCGCAAGCGCACGCTGGCGTGGAAGAACGCCGGCGAGGCGCGCCGCTTCGGCGCAAACGACTCCTAGAACGAATGCGCCGGCCAGTTTCGGCGCCGCCCTGCGCAGCTGCGGAATCATTCTTCCCGGCCAGGAAGGACGGAGGCGAGAACCTGCCTCGCCGTTCCCTTTATGAGACGGCTCTGCTCGGGATCTCCCTTGAAAAGCGTCGTCGCAAAATTTCGCGCCTGTTCGAGCGAGATATGAGCCGGCAGCGGCGGCACTTCAGGATCTGTCTTGACCTCCAGCACGACGGGACGGTCGCAGGACAACGCTTCGTCCCACGCCGCCGCAAGCCGGTTCGGATCGTCGACGAAAATGCCCTTCAACCCGATCAATTCCGCAAAGCGGTGGTATGGGACGTCAGGGATATTCTGGGTCGCCTCGAACTTGGGGTTGCCTTCCATGACGCGCTGTTCCCACGTGACCTGATTGAGATCCTCGTTGTTGAATACGCAGCAGATCCACTTCGGGCTCCTCCATTCCCGCCAATATTTGGCGACGGTGATCAGCTCGGCCATGTTGTTCATCTGCATCGCGCCGTCGCCGACCAGCGCAATCACAGGCCGCCCCGGATGGGCGAATTTTGCGGCGATCGCGTAAGGCACGGCCGCGCCCATGGACGCCAGTCCGCCAGAAAGCGAGCACATCATGCCGGGCCTGATCTTGAGATCGCGCGCATACCAATTGGCGCAAGAGCCTGAGTCGGACGTGATGATGGCGTCGTCTGGAAGCCGCGGGGATAAGTCCCAAGCGACGAGCTGCGGATTGATCGGGTGCGCAGGCGCCATCGCCCGCTGCTCCATCAGTTCCCACCAATCGCGCACGTCTCTCTCGATGCGGTCGCGCCAGCCGAGATGACTCTTTTCTTCGATGAGCGGCAGGAGCGCATCGAGCGTCGCCGCGGCGTCCCCGTGGAGATTGACCTCCATCGGGAAGCGAATGCTGAGCATCGATGGATCGATGTCGATCTGTACGCCCCGCGCCTGGCCCTCGTGCGGAAGAAACTCCGAATAGGGAAAGCCGGAGCCGATCATGAGCAATGTGTCGCCCTCCATCATCAGATCGTAGCTTGGCTTTGTGCCAAGCAGGCCGATGGAGCCGGTGACCCATGGCAAAGTGTCCGGCAAAGCGGCTTTGCCGAGCAGCGCCTTCGCCACGCCCGCCTTCAGCTTCTCGGCGACTTCGACGACTTGCTTCGATGCGCCGAGCGCTCCCGCGCCGATGAGAACAGCAACCTTGCGGCCCGCGTTCAAGACCTCGGCGGCGCGCCGCAGATCCTTGTGCCGCGGCACAATCACCGGACGCGAATAGCCCACGCCGGTTCGCACGGATCCATGCTCGCGCGGCGGCTCCTCATATTCGAGGTCTTGCAGGTCCGCGGGGAAGATGATGACGGAAACCGCATGTTGGGATTTGGCGATGCGAATGGCGCGGTCGGTCAGCATCCTGACTTGCGAAGGCGTCTCCGCTTCCTGCACGAAGGCGGCGACATCGGAAAACATGCGATCGAGGTTGAGCTCCTGCTGGTAGTGAGAACCGCGCGCCGTTCGCGGCGCTTGGCCGGAGATCGCGAGAACGGGCATGTGATCGCATTTGGCGTCATAGAGTCCGGTGATGAGATGAGCGGCGCCGGGTCCGCCGGTCGAAAGGCACACGCCCAATTCTCCAGTGAATTTGGCGTGCGCGCTGGCCATGAAAGCGGCCATCTCTTCGTGCCGCACCTGAATGAACTCGATCTTGCCTTTGGCGCGCTGCAATGCCCCGAGCACGCCATTGATGCCATCGCCCGGATAGCCGAAAATGCGCCGCACGCCCCATTCGTGCAGCCGGCGGACAAAGAAATCGCCAACGGTGCCGCTCATGGCCGACTCGCTCTCTTTTGAAGCTGAAGGACGCTCCGACGCCCGCCTATGGCGATAACCAGCCGCCCGTCCGCATGTTCCGATCGGCATAGGTGTTGCGCCTGCGATACAAGCGCCCAGCGACGCGGGAGAGCGCGCTCCGACGCGTGCGGCGCCCTCATAACCGCAGCGTGCGATATCCCGGCGAGCAGGACGGCGCGGCGTTCCAAACTTTCCCGTGCGAGACAATCCGCATGCGCATTGTCGCTGCGCGCAGCCGCGCTAGGTAGCCTGCGGTTCGCAATGTATACGTGAGGCGCGCCAATGCCTCGAATAGCTGAGACGGCGTTGATCTTGTTCCTTTTGGCGACAGTCAACGCCAGCCTGTTTGGCATCATCTATCGAATGCTGCGCTAAAGGCGGCGCATGGCGCTGGTTCGGCGTCGGCTTACGCGCCTCGCTTTGCCGCGAGCTTTTCTCGCCGTTTGTCGCCCGATCGCGAGCGGCGGTTGCGCTGCGCCCTTCGCAGGCACCTTGTTCGGGAGCCGCCCTATATGAAACTCTACCATGGCTTGCGCCGCAGTGACGGCCGTTCGTCTCACGCGCATCGCACGATCAACATGATGATAGTCCAGCCAAGGCGGCCCAATGAAAGTTCTTCTGATTGGCGCGACGGGCCTCATCGGATCGAGCATCCTTGCCAAGCTCCTGTCAGCCGGTCATTCGGTAGTCGCCATTACGCGACGCGCCAATGTCCGACGGCAATTTCCTCAGGCGCAATGGGTGTCGCTGGATTTGAGAGTTGTAGACTCGCCACAACAATGGCTTTCGCATCTTGAAGGCGTTGATGCGGTCATCAATTGCGCCGGCGTTCTTGGCGGAAGCGGGTCCGATTCCACCGACGCGGCGCATCACAGAGGCCCGGCGACGCTGTTCGCCGCTTGCGAACAGGCTGGCGTCAAGCGCGTCATTCATTTCTCCGCCGTCGGCGTCGACCGGCAGACGCCGAGCGAATTCTCGAGGAGCAAGGCGGAGGGCGACGCCGCCTTAAAAACGACGGCTCTCGATTGGGTCATTCTTCGACCCTCGGTCGTCGTCGGACGCCGCGCTTACGGCGGAAGCGCGTTATTTCGCGGGCTGGCGGCGTTGCCGATGCTTCCACGCTTCAAGGACGCGGGAGAACTGCAGATCGTCCAACTCGACGACGTCGTGGCGACCGCGCTTTTTTTCCTCGCGCCCTCGGCGCCCGCGCGTGTGGAGCTGGAGATCGTCGGACCGCGGCGCCTGACCTTCAACGAGGTCGTCGCGATCTATCGCAGATGGCTCGGATGGCGTCCTGCCCAGCTCATCGACCTCCCCGACTGGCTGATCGACGGGATGTACCGCCTCGGAGATTTTCTCGCCTGGCTGGGCTGGCGCACGCCGATCCGCAGCATCGCAAAACAGGAAATGGTCCGCGGCGCCATCGGCGATCCCACGCCTTGGGCAAACATGACGGCCATCAAGCCGCAAGCTCTTGAAGCGGCGCTGATGGCCGAGCCCGCCGACGTGCGCGAAAAATGGTTCGCGCGCCTCTATGCGCTCAAGCCGCTCATTTTCGCCGTTACGGCGCTGTTCTGGATTTCGACCGCCTTGGTTTCATTCGGGCCGGGATGGGAGATTGGGCTCGGGCTTTTGCACGAGAGCGGACTGTCGGGCCCAATCGTGCCGCTGGCCGTGATCGCCGGCGCGGCTTCCGATCTCATCATCGGGATCGCTATCGCCTTTCGCCGCACATCGAAAATTGCGCTTGTCGCGGCGCTTGTCCTATCCTTCATTTACCTGATCCTCGGCACCATCCTCGTGCCGCGCCTCTGGATGGAGCCGCTGGGGCCGATGCTGAAGATCTGGTCTGTGATGGTGCTGAACGTCGTTTCTCTGGCGATCGTCGACGACCGGTGATTTATCTCCTCCTCAAATACATTCACATCATCGGCGCCGCGGTTTTGCTTGGCGCCGGCGCCGGAATCGCGTTCTTCATGCTGATGGCGCATTTCTCCCGCTCCGTACCGGTCATCGCCGGGGTAGCGCGCATTGTTGTGATCGCGGACTTCGTCTTTACCGCTTCCGCCGTGGTGGTTCAGCCCATTACCGGCGTCGCGCTCGCCTGGCTGGCCGGCTATTCGCTCACCGAAGGCTGGATCGCGCTCTCAATCGCGCTGTATCTTTTGACCGGCGCCTTCTGGTTGCCTGTCGTGTGGATGCAGATGCGCCTCCGCGATATCGCGCAAGCCGCGGTAGCGGCGAACCAGCCGCTGCCGCAGATCTATCATCGATTTTTCTGGTGGTGGTTCGCTTTCGGCTTTCCGGCGTTCGGCGCCGTTATGACGATCATATGGCTGATGATCGCCAAGCCGCAGATATTCTGACGCCGCACGACCGTCCCCAAGCGTGCGACGGTTCCCCTATCGCGTGTACCAGACGTAGATGATGGAAAAGGCCAAAGCCAGCGCAAAGCCGATCATGACGTTGCGTATAAAGCCCC
The DNA here is from genome assembly GCF_051061285.1 of Methylocystis sp. GTDB lineage: Bacteria > Pseudomonadota > Alphaproteobacteria > Rhizobiales > Beijerinckiaceae > Methylocystis. Next base: position 16,966 of record NZ_JBPFEA010000030.1, on the reverse strand, counting down.
CGCCGAACTCATCCATATTGCGTCTCCAATGGTCGCGCGCCGCAGCGGACAATTTGGCGTAACCCTGCGAATGACGCAACAGCAGTCTCCCCGCGGCGTCTGCATTTTGTCTCGCCGCATTCTTCAGTATAGTCGCGCTCCTCAGGCGCTATTTTGATGCTCGCCGCGCCCGCCTATGCTAGACCCGCTGGAAGGAAGGATGCCGCGATGAAGGACGATCTCGGCGCGCTGTCCGTCGTTCTCAACCGGAGCACGGAAACGCCGGGACGCCTGTCCGGCGCGAGCTTCGTCGTCAAGGAGAACATCGACGTCGCGGGACACGTCTCGACCAACGGCCATCCGAAATGGGCGGCGACCCACGCCCCTGCCGAACGCGATGCGCCCGTCGTCGACCGATTGCTCGATGCTGGCGCGCGGCTCGTCGGCAAGACGCAAATGGACGAGATGGCCTATAGCCTGCTCGGCGCCAATCCGCATTACGGCACGCCGATCAATCCGGCCGCGCAAAATCGCCACCCCGGCGGCTCGTCTTCAGGCTCGGCGGTCGCTGTCGCCGCCGGCCTCGTCAATTTCGCCATCGGCACCGACACCGCCGGTTCCTGCCGCGCGCCGGCGGCGTTTTGCGGGGTTTTTGGCTTCCGCGCGTCGCATGGCGCAGTTGCGATGGATGAAATCATTCCGCTTGCGCCGTCCTTCGACTCCATCGGCTGGTTCGCCCGCGACATCAGCGTCATGGCTTCTGTCGGTGAGGCTTTGTTGCCGCTAAAGGCGGAGAACGCCGAGCTCAAAGAAGCGGTGCTGCTCACCGACGCCTTCTCGGGAGTCGGAATGCATTTCGCTTCGGCGGCGGCGGATCCCGTCGACGCCCTGAAGGCGTTCGGCCCTTGGCGCGAGGCGACGCTCGGCGACGACTTCTTTAAGACCGCGCTCGGACATTTCCGCAACATGCAGGCCTTCGAGGCCTGGGCCTCGCATGGCGCCTGGATTTCGGCGAACAGCCCAACTTTCGGCAAGGGCGTCGAGCAGCGCTTCGCCTATGCGGCGAAAGTCACGGCCGACCAAAAGAACGCCGCTGAAAGCTTCCGCAAGGACGCGCGCAAGAGAATCGACGCGCTCCTCGGTTCGCAAGGCTTCCTCGTGTCGCCGACGACGCCGTTTCGCGCGCCGCTCCTCACCGAGAGCGAAGAGACGCTCGACGCCAAGCGCTATCAGATGATGCGCCTGTTTCTCATCGCGAGCTTTTTTGGCCTACCGCAGATCAGCATTCCCCTTCCAACCGGCGATGCGCCGGTTGCGCTCTCTTTCATCGGCCGACGCGGTTCGGACCACGCGCTGATCGCCCTTGCGCAGCGCTTCTGCGCGCAGATGAAGAAGTCTCTTTAAGAGTCATCCGGGTGCGCCGTTCGGCAACCGCGCGTCGGGAACGGCTTGCGGGCAGTCAATAAGACGCGGCTTTACTCATCCGCTCAGCGGCGGCCCGTGTCCGAGCAGATCCTTGATCCGCCCCGTCAGCCGCTCGCGCACGTCGCGATAGGCGTCGAGAATGGCCTCACGCGAGCCTTGCGCGGCGGTCGCGTCGGGCGTCGGCCAGTAGACGACGTCGACGGCCATCGTGCGCGTAAACTCCAGCGCCTTGTGATGCGCCTCGGGGGACAGCGTCACGATCAGATCGAAATTCGAATCTTCGAGATCTTCGAACGTGTGCGGCTTATGTGCTGAAATGTCGACGCCAATCTCGTCCATTGCCGCTATGGCGAAAGGGTCAGCGGCCCCGCGCTTCAGACCAGCGGAAGCGAAATAGGTTTCGCGGCCGAAATAATACCGCGCGATCGCCTCCGCCATCGGCGATCGGACAGTGTTCAGCGTGCAGGCGAAGAGAATGGATTGGGGGCGCGCCACGTTGCTCACGCGACCTCATCGCTGGCTCTGCGCCGACTGACGGTCTCGTTCAATAAACGCCGCAAGCTCCTTCGTCTGTTCCGTGAACAGTTGCAGTTCATTGATGTCGAGCGGCTCGCTTACTTGCTGCATCAGCAGCAGATCTCGGCCTTCGGAGAAGGCCGGCGCCAGCCCGCAATAGAAAAATCCCTGGCGGCGCGCGCTCTCAACCAGGAGCGGCAGGCCCGGGTCGTCGACATGCGCGGAAAGCTGCACGGCGCGCGCGCCGAGCCCGCTGACGTCGCTCACCGCCTGGCTCAATTCGATGCTGGCGTTCGATCCGATCATCTCGAAGCGAATTCTGCCATAGCCCCATGGGTTGACCATGACGCTCGTCATTGACCGAGTCTCTTTCGGCGTTCCGCTCTCGCGTAGAGAAACGCCGACTCCGAGACGGCCGTATGTCGCCGTCATGACGTCGCGATACGCCGGAGGCGCGACGATCTCGCATGGCCGCGCGGTCGCCAGGAAGCGAAACGTCAGCAGAAAACTCTGGCGCTGTCCGGCCGTCGGCACAGGCAAATCCTTCGAATGCGAGGTTTCGGGCGCCGCGCCGAGCAGGATCGCGCATGTCGGCATGCCGGCCCGCTCGTCGTTGCGCTGCGAAAAGGTATGAGTCGTAACCGGCTCGGCGTAGATCCCGACCAGCCCGAGTTTCGCCGCTTCGTCAGTCAGCCGCTCGGTCATGCGCTCGAGGAGATGACGTCCCCGGTAGGACGGAAGCACGACCGCTTCGCCGCGTTCGGCGATCGCCGCGCCTGGCTCGCGCTCGAGCGCGACATGCCCAACGACCTCGCCGCGCGCGTCGCGGGTCACGACCGGAATGAGCTCTCCGCTTTCGACCTTCCGCCAATAGCGATGCGGGGAGAAGACTTCCCGGTGAACGTAATTGTGTCCGTAGACCGCCAGGAAACAGCGCGCGATCGCCGCCGAATCGCTCTGCTGAGGCACGTCGATCCGCACCGTTTCCGTCGTCTCTGCGGCGACGGCGATCGGCTCTTGGTTATGTTCCGCCGCTTCGCGATAGGGATCGAAACCGCGATGGATCGTGATCTCCCATCCATCGACGCCGCGTTCCCGGTACGACAATCCCGCATCTCGCCGCAGCTGCGCGCTGAGCGAACCAACGACCGCGGAAAACCGGGAATGGCCGTTGAGCAGAATCCGTGCGCGCGCCTCGCCTTTGGAAGAGGACAGAAGAACCGCCGCGCGCTCGGCGTTCGTGCGCGACTCGCAAAGAATCTGCCATGTTTGCGCGGCGTCGGCGGCGATTAGGCTCGCGGTCATCGGCGGAACCCCTTCGACCAGCGACGCTTCGCGAACGAAAGCGCGGAGCAGCTCGCCCCCTTCCGCTTCCATCGACAGCCGCAGCTCGGCGAAATGATCCGAATTACTTTTGCCCATGCGGATTAGTCCATGATGACAATGTGACAGCGCCGAGCGCTGCGTCGCGCAGCGCTCTCATCGTCGGCGACCGAGCGCGGCGCTCAGCCCTTCCAGTGCAGCGCCGTGATCAGCGTGAAGATACGGCGCGCCGTATCCTGATCCGTGTCGATCTTGCCTTTCAAGCGTTCGAGGAGAAGCTGCGCGCCTTCGTTATGGAGGCCGCGACGCCCCATGTCGATCGCCTCGATCCTGCTCGGGGTCGCATGGCGGATCGCCGCGTAATAGCTTTCGCAGATCATGAAATAATCTTTGAGAATGCGCCTGAAGGGCGTCAGCGAGAGAATGTGCGTGACGAGACAGACGCCCTCCGCGTCGCAAATCTTGAAAACCAGTTTGGCGTCGACGAGCGAAATCAGCAGCTCATAAGGTCCGCCATGATGGCCAATCAACGCGAAACTGTTTTCCTCGATAAGATCATAGATCGCGATGGCGCGCTCATGCTCCTGATCCGCCGAGCCGCGGCCGATCGAGTTTTCGTCGAGCGTGACGGAGATCAGCCGCTTCGACTCGTTTGACTCCACCCTCACGCCTCGAGCTGATTGAGGCGGATCGACACCGAACGCGCATGGGCCTGCAAGCCTTCGGCGTCGCCGAGCGTCACCGCGGCGGCGCCGATGGCGCGCAGCGAGTCCGCGTCGCATTTCAGGATCGACGTGCGCTTGACGAAGTCGAGCACGCTCAGACCCGACGAGAAGCGCGCCGAGCGCGCCGTCGGCAGCACATGGTTCGAGCCGCCGACATAATCGCCGACGGCTTCCGGCGTATAGGCGCCGATGAAGATGGCGCCGGCGTTGGAAACGCGCGCGGCAAGGTCCTCGGCGTCTTCGCTGATGATCTCAAGATGTTCCGCGGCGATGCGGTCGGCGAGCGGCAGCGCGTCGGACAGCGTCTTCACGACGATCGTCGCGCCATAGTCGCGCCAGGAGGCGCTAGCGATCTCCTTGCGCGAGAGCGTCGAGAGATGCCGTTCGACGGCGGCGACGACCGCGTCGGCCAGCGAGGCGTCGTCGGTGATGAGAATCGACTGCGCGGATTCGTCATGCTCGGCCTGCGCAAGCAGGTCGGCCGCGATCCAGTCGGGATTGGCGGTCGCGTCGGCGAGGATCAGCACTTCAGAAGGGCCGGCGATCATGTCGATGCCGACCTGGCCAAAGACCCGGCGCTTTGCCGCCGCCACCCAGGCGTTGCCCGGCCCGACGATCTTGACGACGGGCGCAATCGTCTTCGTGCCATAGGCCAGCGCCGCCACGGCCTGCGCGCCGCCGACGCGGTAGATCTCGTCGATGCCGGATCGCTTGGCGGCGGCGAGCACCAGCGGCTCCACATGGCCGCCGGGCGTCGGGACCACCATGACGATACGCTTCACGCCGGCGACCTTCGCCGGCACGACGTTCATCAGCACGGAAGACGGATAGGCGGCGGTGCCGCCGGGCACATAGAGGCCCACCGAGTCGAGCGGGGTCCAGCGCCAGCCCAGCTCGACGCCGGCGGCGTCGCGAAAGCGCAGATTCTGCGGCTTCTGCCGCTCGTGGAAGACGGTGATGCGCTCGAGCGCCAGATCGAGCGCCGCGAGCTGCTCCGCCGAACATTTGGCTTCCGCCGCCGCGACCTCCTCGCGGGAGACGGCGATGCCGGTCGCCTCAAGGTCGACTCGGTCGAAGCGCTTGGAATAGTCGACAAGCGCCGCGTCGCCGCGGGCGACGACGTCCTCGATGATGCCGCGCACTGTGTCGTCGACATCCTGCGACGCCTCACGCTTCATGGCGAGCAGCGACGCGAAACGCTGTTCGAAATCGGGCGCCGCGGCGTCCAAACGCAAGGTCATGATCCTCTCCAGCCGGGAAGTCCGGCTGTCATGGCCCTCGGGGAGCGTGCTCGTCAAGTTCGCCGCTGAAATCATGGCTCGGCCGGGCGGCGACCTTCCAGCGCGGTCCCACGTCGCAAAGTTGCGCCTCGACGCATTCGACGTCGAGCGCGATCGACGCTCCCCCGGCGAAATAGAGCCGGATGACTCCCGACGGCGGTTCGGGGTCGGGCTCGAAGGTGACCGCCAGGAGTTCGAGGATAGCGTCGGGCTGGTCGCGGCAGATACGCTGGCAGCGCACGCGCTGCACGCCCTCGAAATGCAGGCCGCAGCGGCAGCGCTCCAGCCGGCCGTCAAGTTCTGCGGCCCAGTCGAAACGCGATCCAACCAGGGCGAACCGGCGCTTGTCGGCAAGAAAGGCGATGTCGCCGACGCGCACCAGGGCGTCCTGCACATGCGCCGAGAGCAGCGATAGATCTTCGCTATCGAGCGCGTGCAGGCGCAGGGCGAACTCACAAGGCCGATTGGGTGGTTCCATGTCCTCTCCTCCTTCGCCCGATATGGCGAAGGAGGGGAAGGCCCGCAACCCTATGGGCGACGCCAAGCTAAGTTAATGGGATTTTCTCGTTTCCACGCTCCTCTTGGCCACGTCATCCACCTCGCCGGGCGGGGAAACGCGAAGCGTTTCCGGGTGGCGTGCGTAGAGAACGTCAAGGTGGATCGAACGGCGATTGGACGGCGCGGCTTGAGGTCTCGGCCGACCGCTTCCGCGGGGAGGTCCCCCAGGCTGCGCCAAAGCTCGTCTGGATATCAGTGAGGCAAAATTGCGCGCCGCCTGAGCGGGCGCGCCGCAGGATCATCTCACCGGAGTCAGTTTGTGCGCCCCGAAGGGCGCCCAACCTCGACGCCATCCGCAAGCGCAGGTCGTGGATCAAGCATCTGTTCGCCGACGGCCCCTACGACCGCACGACACTCGGCCCATCGCTAGACGCGCGCCGGGGGCATTTCCGAACCCAATAAGATCTCAGGAAGCAATCACAGCTTGCGCTGCGGCGACCTCCAATTAGACAGGAAGCTGGGTGCGGATCGCGTCCATGATTCTTTGAATAGCAGCATCGGCGTTCTCCGCACGACATTCGGCATCTTTCGCGCGATGTTCGGATGCCGCCAACTCTGCTTCCTTGGCGGCAGTTTGTGATTGCAGCATCTCAAGATCCCTGCGCGTCTGCACAATGGCGGCGGCGAGGTCTTCGACTTCGGCCTCGGCTTGGCGGAGCGCCGCGTCGGCGCGCTCGGAGCGGGTCTCAGCGCGTTCCAACTTTTCCTTCAGCGCAGTGGCGACGGCGTGAGCGCGCGCCACCGCTTGAGCCGATTGCTTCTCGAGTTCTCTGATCGCCGCCGCTGTTTACGACACCAGCTCCAGCGCGGCGGTGGCGTCATCGCTGCCGCGCGCAAACTGGCGCGCCGGCGTTAACGCCTGTGCTCCTGAATCGCCCCTGGGAATGATTTCGTCCATGACGTGATTCAGATCGACCGAGCCCATCGATGCCTCCAGCCATTGCGCGGCCGAGCGCGCACGGTCATCCCTCGACGATACTTGGCCGCACGAACGTCCGACTCCGTCTCTGACGCCATCACTCCAGGGAATGAGCATTCGGCCGCAAAGACCTCACTTCGCGACAGTACGCTACGTCAACCAAGTCGCTTAGACGCTCATAAACAGCGCGCGCGGCATGTCGTGCGTCGTCGCGTTCATAGGCCTCGGCCAGTTCCAGCAGGCTCTCTTGCGCCTCCAACGCTTGCGCCGTCTCGGAATGGTCTTCCGACAACAGCCAATACATCTCCATCGCTTGCCACAGACTTCCTTCGCTGCGGTAGCGGTGCGCCATAGCCAATAGATGATCGAGGCTTTGGCGAACGGTGTCCAATCGGCGTTCTTGCCAAAGGGCTCCATACGATACGGATTGTTCAGATTGCATATCGTTCTCCTTTGTCAGGACTTCGGTCGAGCCGCCGAAGTCACACGGCGCTACATAACAACTGCCTTTGGCTGCGACGGCCGTTCCGAAGCGCCGGCCTGCGCTGCGAGCGCGTCATCGAAGTCGCGTTGTTCGATGAGCAGCGAGCCAATGTCGACCACTCCTCCGTGCGTTGCGGGAAAGATGCGGCGGATCGCGTTCAAGGCGGCGCGATCGCAAAGGAAGCGAATCTCGGCGGCGGACATTCCCTCCGTCAGCTCGGCTAAGGCCGCGAGATCGATCCGCTCGTCCACGGGTCTCTTGCGCAGATGGACCCGCAGAATCGCGGCGCGCGCATCGCGATCCGGCCGCGTCACCTCAAGGTGAAAGTCGAGCCGACCTGGACGTAGGAGCGCATCGTCGATCATATCCAGCCGGTTCGTGGCGGCGATCACCCAGACGTTCCCCAGCGCTTCAACGCCGTCGAGCTCAGTCAACAATTGGCTCACGACCCGATCGGTTACCGGCGAGCGGCCGTCGAAGCCCCGCTTCGGCGCCAGGGCGTCGACTTCGTCCAGGAAGATGATGCATGGCGCCGCATGGCGCGCCCGCGCGAAGAGCTCGCGCACGCCCTGCTCGGATTCGCCGACATATTTCGACAGGAGTTCTGGGCCCTTTACCGAAATGAAGTTGAGATTGCTCTGGGAGGACAATGCCTTCACCAGAAGCGTCTTGCCGTTTCCTGGCGGGCCATAGAGCAAGATCCCGCGCGGCGGCTGCAGCCCGATTTTTTCAAACAACAGCGGTTGGCTCAATGGCCAAGCGATCGCTTCCCGCAGAGTGGCCTTGATAGGCTCGAGGCCGCCCACGTCCTCCCATCGCACGTTTGGCACTTCGACGGAGACTTCGCGTAGCCCCGACGGCGTCACCTCGCTGAGCCCCTCTGTGAAGTCCGACATTTTGACGTCCATAGCCATCAGCGCCTCATAGGGAACCGGCCCCGAGTCGAGCGACAGCTCTGGAAGTTGGCGACGCAGCGCCGCCATGGCGGCCTCGCGGCAAAGAGCGTTCAGATCAGCGCCGGTGAATCCATGTGTCGTCTCCGCCAGGTCAGCGAGGTCAATGCCTTCGGCGAGCGGCATGCCGCGCGCATAGATCTCCAATATTTCCCGCCGAGCATGCTCGTTGGGGATGCCGATGGCGATCTCGCGGTCGAAACGACCGGGGCGCCGCAAGGCCGGATCGATGCTGTTTAAACGGTTGGTCGCCGCCATCACGATCACGTCGCCACGGCTCTTGAGGCCGTCCATCGAGGCGAGAAGCTGCGCGACGACGCGCTTTTCGACCTCGCCTTCGACGCGTTCGCGCTTGGGAGCGAGCGAGTCGATCTCGTCGAAGAAGATGATGCAGGGCGCGCGCCGCCGCGCATCGTCGAAAATCTTGCGCAATTGCGCTTCGCTCTCGCCATAGAATTTCTGAATGATCTCGGGTCCGCTGACGTAGATGAACGCAGCATTGGACTCATGCGCCACCGCGCGCGCGAGCAGCGTCTTGCCGCAGCCGGGCAGCCCATGCAGCAGGACCCCTTTCGGCGGCGTCATGCCCAGACGCTCGAAAATCTCCGGATGCGACAGCGGCAGCTCGATCATTTCGCGAACCTTCGCGACTTCACGCTCCATTCCGCCGAGATCGTCATAGGTGACGATGTCCTCGGCCTCGGACGCCGCTCGTTTCTGCTCGCCGCCACGGGCGCCTTCGACCGCGAGCAGGGTGTCGGGATGGATCATCACCGGCCCGTCGGGTTCTGTCCTCGTCACATTGAAATCTCGATGATTTCCTCCGAACAAGGCGATTCGCACACGGTCGCCGGTTCTGACGGCGAGCCCGTCGAGGCGGCGCGCCGTGTGTTCGATTTCGTCCTCATGCAAGGCGCCGGCGCCCAACGGAGCCACGACCACGCGCCGAGCGACGGCATGAGAAACCTTTTTGATCAGAGCCTTCTGGCCAAGCGCCACGCCTGCATTGGTGCGGCCGACGCCGTCGAGCTGAATGATCTGTTGCCCCCTTTGATCCTTAAAGGTCGGCATCGCCTTCGCGACGGTCTTCGCGCGACCTTCGATCTCCAGCACGTCGCCAGGCGAAGCGCCGATCTTCCGCAGAGTTTCGGGATCGATCCGGACGATCCCGCGTCCTATGTCGTCGCGCCGAGCCTCGACGACCGTCAACCGCAACTTCTCGCCATTGTCGGGTGCTTCGTCGGACATCGATCTCTCCACTTGTGGTCATCGACCGTCGCTACTGGCCTCGCACCGCCAAATATTCGACCTTGATGCGCTGAGGTAGAAACTTCGTGACTTTATGCAGAGCGCCTATGAACAGTATGGCGTCCTCGTCATCGCGAAGCGTCGCGTCGATTTTCTCGGCGATGAATCGGTCGCGCGCCTCCAGGAGAGCCGCGGCCTGCGCCTCCGTACGCTCGGGCGACTGCAACAGCTTATATTCATCGAGAAGCAGAGCCGGCGACTCGGTGCCGACGAGTGTGGCGCCTTCGCGCACGAGACTCTCGAGGAGCTGGTGATTGCGACTACCCTGGGACGCCAAGTCCCGCACCAAATCATTCTCTCGGCCGCAGACCGGCAGACTGTCCTGATAGAGTTTGACGTGCTTGAGATCGAACCCGAGCGTCTTGATCGCGTCGGCGATGGCGCCCCAAATGGCGTCGAATTCAGCCGATCGCTCCACCCATTTGCTCTCGCCATAGCGAGCGACGAACGCCGCCTTGTAACCTGGCGCGGCGGAGCCCATCTCCGCCGCGCTGTGAACCACCGGAACATATATCAATCGCGCCATCTCGCAGGTTGCTCCGTTCCCAGCCACACCGCGACTGGGGGATGCTACGTTTGCTTGTTCAGCCGAACCTCGAGAACGCCGTTGCGCAGATTGAGATGTGGCGAACCCGCGGCGAGTTTTTCTTCAATGAGCGTTTCCTTGCGGTAAAGTCTTTCGCCCGCCTTCGCCTCGAGCAGCAGGATATCGCCATCGAGGACACAGCGAACATCTTTGCGTTCGACGCCAGGCAATTCAAAGAGCAGCACCATTTCGCCTGGTTCGTCGAATATGTCCGTGACGGGCTCGAGGACCTCGAGCGAGCTTCGCTTGGCCGCTCTTTGCGGCGGCGTTTCCGAGCGCGTCGGCCTCTCCTCAGAGGTCCGCTTCTCCGCCGCCGCTTCGCCTAGCGTGCGCGTTCCGAACGAATATTCCATCACCCGCCCATCCTTCTCGTGCCGGCCGCGGCGCGGAAGCTGGTCGAAATCGGCGAGCACATTGAAAAGGTCGGAAAGGCCGCGCGCTATCTTTTCGAAGCCTGCGACGCCCGTGACGTCATCCTTATCACTCGGGTCTTTCTTACTCATGAGCCGTACTCCCGCGTTCGAATGGCGCCGCGACGACGGCGCCTAGCGCCTGCTCGATCCGCCCCAGTCGTTCATCCATCGCCTCCAGCGCCGCATTGCGCTCGGACGCCAGACGGTCTGGACGTCCAGTATGGTTCCACCAATCGAGGCCGAGTTCGCGCGCCTTATCGACCGAGCAGATCACCAGGCGCAGTTGAATCGTCAACAGTTCGACCTCGACGAGCTTGATCGATATATCGCCGGCGACGACGACCCCTTTGTCGAGGATGCGCTCGAGCAAATCGGCGAGGTTCGTGCTCTCGACAGAATGCGTCATGGACTTGGCGGGGGGCATAGCGATACCTTTCATAGCGCGCCGTCGGGAACGCCGAGATCGAGGGAGATATCCCGGTCGGAAAAGCCGAACTGCCGCTGCAAGCGCAAGATTTCCTCGGCTTGAGCGATGAGCGCCATTCCGACATTGTCGATTTGCGCGTCCGTGAGCCGCCCTGCCTCCATACGCCGCACGGCCTGCCGTTCGAGCACCTCATGAAGCAATTTCACGAGGGTGAGCACGAGTCGGACGAGGCCTTGCGCCGGCGATGACCCGTCCGCGCTTCGGCGGTCATTCAGGGCGATCGGCGGGCCGCCATCGACTCTCCCGAGCGCGACGTCGCGCGATCCGATCTCGGGCCGAGCAGCGGGTGTCTCCGACGACGGAGGCGACGGGGGCGACGGCGATGGGGGCGATGGGGGCGATGGGGGCGACGAAGGCGTCCGCGGACAGACCGCAGGGACGGGCGGAGCGCCATCTGGCCAGATCGCGTCAACCGAACCCAACAGCAGTCGCAGATCGAGAAACAACAGGTCGACGTCCGCCAGCCCGATGGTCAGGTTGCCTTGCACCGACACGCCGCGTTGGAGGATTCGATCGAGCGCATCCGCCAACGACAAATGATCGCGATATGGCGGCGCCGCGGTGGACGGGCCAGAGTCAGGAACTGGCATCGCCGTGGGCATCGCTTCCACCCTCCGAATGCAGACGATCGAGCCGGTCCAGCAATTTCTGTTCGCGCACGTCGAATTCCGCTTCTGTCATTGCTCCGCTGTCGAGCGCGCGGTGGAGCGCCGATAGATCCGCCATGACCGCCTGCTCCTCCGCCTCGATCTCCTTCTGGACAGCCTCATCGATCTTCTCGAGAACGAACATTAGACCGCGTAGCGGCGCCGCCAACAGGCTGTCGATGATGATCATGATCTTGTCCTCCGCCGATCGATGGCGCCGATGTATGCTTTCTCAGTCGTGCTTTTCGAACCGCGCTGCCGTGTCTGACGGTCAGAATTGTCCGCAGAATGGAGACCACAACATTCGACGTCGCCGCTAACAGATCATCGAGGATGAACATTGCCTCGTTCTCCCAGATAGGCCGCGACGATGCGCGATCTATCGGTCGCTTGGATCGAACTGCACGAAATTATGCGGCAGCCATGGACCACCGATGTTGAAGGCGATGTCTTCGTCAGTCTGCGCCGCCGATTCATGGACAGCGGCTTCGAACCGATCGAGATCGGAGCGAGACACGAGCGCCGCAAGGTTCGCGATCTCCTTCTCGCCGCGAACTGGCAATGCGATGAGTTCGGCGCAGGACGCTCCGACCACCGCCATGACCTGCGAGGTTCGCGCATCGCGGTACTGACGCAGCGCCTCGTCGACCATCTGGCCAAGGCGGATTCTGTCGTCGTACGAGGGCGCTCGGCGGCTGTGAAACGTTCGTTCCCGCGCCGCCTTCAGCGCCGGCGTGCGTTCGACGACGTAGGCGATCGGATCGGGAACCTCAAGGCTCAAACGCAGACTCATTTCAATTGCGCCAGAGATGCGTTGCAGCTGCGCTGTAAGAGTCTCGCGATGCTCCTCGAGGAAAAGGCGGAGATCGTTTTTCGATTTCGTTATGGTGCCAAACGCCATCGGCAAGAGATCGAAATTCGCGTTGAGAGCGGCGAGCACACGTTGCGTCGCGGCGATGTTACGGCGTTCGGCGCGCACCGCGCCGACGGGGCACTCGCTCACGACTGCGTAGAGGGAGCCCACATCGAGCCGGTAGGCGGGCAGGTCGAAGACGCCGCGCAGCGGCGGCAATTCGCCATCGTCGGATCTGCCGACCGCATAGACGTAAAGGCCCATGAACCACCCTCCCGCGGGCCGGACCCGCCTGTTGGCTTTCTAAGACCATGACCTTCGAAAGGTTGCGGACCGTTCAACCAGGATCATGCTGGATATGAACGGATCGATTGTGTGTTCGATTCGACTGGAGATGGTCATGCGTTAGCCGTCCTCCGGCTTGAGGTTCTCGTATGACCAGACAGTCAAATCCGCGTCGAGTTCGAGCGCGTAGTGCTCCCGTTCGAGAACTTCTTGGGTCAGCGGGAGGCCGAGCATCTTGACCTCTAGATTCGGCACGAGGATTTCGGCTTCAGCGGACCATCCCTCCGAGCCGCGGTCGAGGGGGACGATCTTGGTGATGCGGACTTCCTGCGCGCCCAGTTCGGTCGAAAGAAACCGCTGCACCGCGGCGCGAGCCGCCGACAGCCTGCCAATGGGCGCGACCGCCGACTCCGGCGTTAAAGGCGGCGGCGTCTTGACGATCGGCGTCTTTTGATGAGGCGCCGCATGTTCGGCTTTTTCACTTTTCTGCACCATTTGTCTCGTCCCCGGCATTCAGGTCGTTCGGCTCGCCAAAATTCGCCTGGCGTAAGCGGGATCACGGTAAACGTCTGTTGCAAATACGCGGATGCTCCGGTGGATTTTGTCCACTGAGTCGCCGTTCAGGCGTCTCAGTAGTTGATTTGAAAATGTCGCGTCGCCGGCCGACGTCCGACGGGCGACCGATGCGGCGCCTGGATTGCCTGGGCTCGAGGAGCAGTCCCGTCGAGACTCGCGTGAATGCTGGCGATTTCAGCGTCGATCTCACGAAACCGGTCGCGGATCATGTCGGAGCGATCTCTGCAAGTCCGCAATTCTTGCGCTCGCCGCGCGCGCTCGAGCTCGAGAAAGCTGATACGGAGATAAGCTTTGTGAGCGGGAATCTGCGTATCCGAACGCCCCGTCAGCGTTCGTAGCTCGGCAAGTCCCCGAGATGGCCGTCTTTCAAGCGCCATTGTCATCGTCCCCTAATTGAGCGGCTCAGCGTCGCCAACGCTCTCCAACCGCCGGAGCAGAAAATCGACGAAAGCCGACGAGATCGCGCCTTCGCTCTTTCCAGGCTTCGACGTCTGGCTGAGGATGTCCCGGCTCGACCAAACAAAGACGGCGTTGCGCAAGCTCGCTTCGCCGCCACGCGCGGCGAGCACCCGTGCAATGGCGATCGAGGCCCGCAGAGTTGGATGATGAGGATCCTCACACTCCGAGCGGCACAGCCTCACCAAATCGACCACCCGCGCGGCGCGAGCCATATCAAGGCCGGATTTACTCGCCGCGATGGCGATCTCTGTCTCGCGGTCATAATGGTCGAGAGGAAGCGTGATCATACGATCCAACAGCGCGTCTTGAGTACGGTAAACGCCCGCATACTCGGCCGGGTTCGAGGTAAATATAGCTCGAAACCGGGGATGGACGTTGACGTAACCTTCGCCTCGACCATGTAAGCCAGGAACATTGAGGACGCCTTCCGACAAGATGCTCAGGAAGGGGTTGTTGGCCTCCGGCTTGCTGCGGTTGAATTCATCGTAAATGATCGAATGGCCGAGCCGGCAAGCCGTCGTGATGCGGTTGTCGATCCAGAGTGCGCGCCCTTCCTCTTCGAGCTTGACGACGGACGCGATGTAGTTATCCACGACGCGCGACTTATGATAGCCGCTCTCGCGCCCGATCAGGTCGGAGCTGCCAAACTCGTGATCGCCATGAAGCAAGATGGCCGGTCGACCAAGCTGCGCGGCGACATGGAAGGCGAGAGTCGTCTTCCCTGTGCCGGCCGGCCCAGAGAAATGAACGGCATAGCCCGCTTCGAGATAAGCGAGGGCCCGTTCCGTGATCTCCTGGACAGCCGGAGAGGTCACGAATGCATTGCTCGGGCCCAGAGCGATGGAGCCCTGATCGCCATCAGAAAATTCATCGGCGATCGGATCACGGCTTGGAAAGGCGGCGACAGCGCTCATTTCTCATCCTTCCCATGACGATCGCTCGAGCCTTTATGGCCCCAACCGCCGAACGGACGCTTTCCTGACCGAGGAGTCGTGTCCGGCGCTTGCGCAGCGGCGGTATCATGCGCCGGAGCGGATGGACTCTGCGGAACAGACGATTCTGTTTGAGCAGGGGGGGACTCGGGCGCCGACCGATGGGCGGCTTGGGCGACGTCGTGTCGCCGGCTTCCACGCCAGATGGCGACCGCTTCACGACGATCCAACGCGTAAGCTGCGAGACGTTCGCGGATCGCCGCGGCGCGATCGCGATCATCTTTGGCGAAATTGTCGAGAAGAGCGGCGACGCTATTGGTCAGATCACGCATGAAGACCGCCGCCTTGTCACGCTGCGCCACCGCGAGTTCCTGGAAGCGCTGCCGACGGGCGACCCGCACGCGCCGGAATTGCCCCATAAGCGCCTTCACCTCGCTGCGCCGTCCGTTGATTACGACAATCGCGTCTCTTCGATATTCGCGAGCGGCTCTGCCCCGCGCCGTCTTCAATCCTTGCATCGACGACTGGACTTCGCCGCGGCGCGCACGCGTTGCCTGCTTGAGTTCCGCCGCCTGCTCGCGGCTCGCGCTGACGCGCGACGCATTCAAGCGCTGCAGCAATGAGCGGACTTCTCTCCGACGATTGCTCGTCGCATTCTTAATCTCTATCGCCAGTTTCTTGCGCTGCTGCCGACCCGACGTGATGCCGTCCGCCACGCGCGCCATGCCTTCCGCCACTTTCGCCATGTCGAATCCTCCGTTTCAGGCCTGTCGCCGCCGGAAGCGTGAGCCAAGGACTGCTCACCCTCCCGGCAAGCATTGGCTGTAAGGTTACGCGGGCGCTGCGGCGGAGGCCGTGAGGCCGACCGCTTCGGCGTATTTGAGGTAGGTCTCGACCGAGGCCACCACGACGCGAGCTTCGATCGTGATCAGCTCAATTCCCACAAGCGAAACCTTGACCCACGCATCAATGACGATGCCTTTGTCGAGGATCCGATCGACGACTTCGGCGAGGCTCGACGAGTCAGTGGATTTTTGAACGCGTGCCATGAAGTTACTCCTTGATGACGTCTTTGAGCTCTTCGCGAACTTGCCGGAATGAATCGATATTCCGACCGCTATGTGCAGAGCAAACGCAATGCCATTCGGACGCACTTCCGCAATTCATAAAGTAGCTGTGCGAAATCAGATGATTGAGAACTCAACGCCAATGCCGGCTCGCAGCGGCGTGTGCGGAATGCGGGCGAGCGCGCCCGGTATCATGGGCGATGTTTCCCGTTGCTCTTTCCCGTGAGCGCCGCCACGATCGCATCGATCTGAAACGGCTTGGCGAGGAAACCGTCGATCGCAGACGCTTGCACCGCTTCCAATATGCGTATGTCGTCTTCGAAATAATAACCGGAGATCATGATTATTCGCATTGCCGGCCGCAAACTATGCAGCTCCTCGATTAGACGCAGGCCATCCATATCCGGCAGCCGGGCGTCGACAAAGGCGATCGGAAAGGCATGGACTGCAACCGACGCGATAGCCTCTTGCGCCGAACAGACGGTTGTCACAGCGCAACCCAAACCGGTTAGCGCGACCTCGAGAATCCAGCACATGTCTTGGTCGTCATCGACGACGAGGACCGTTTCAGGCACGGTTGGAGTCGCGAACGCCGTCAAATCAGGATCACTCCTCGGCGTGCGTATCCCGGTCGCGCGCGACCGGGATACGCACGATGAATGTCGTGCCCTCGTGCGGCGAGCTGCGGACGGTCACACTGCCACCGTGCTGGCGCACGATCGAATGAGACACGGAAAGGCCGAGCCCGGATCGGCGGCTGTCAGACCGCGTCGTGAAGAAAGGATCGAAAATTTTCGAAACATGAGCCTCTGGTATCCCCGGGCCCGTATCACTGATTTCGATGATGATCTCGGCCCCTTCGCGCCGAACGGCGATGGTCAACCTGCCGCCGCTGGGCATCGCTTGGAAGGCGTTCAGAACGAAATTGATAATGACGAGTTCGAGAAGGTTCTGCACGCCCTCGGCATAAAGAGAGTCCGTTATGAAAGGCAGCTTCCACTCTATTGCGGTTCCCGCCGCGGCCTCGCCGGAAGCGAACATCAACGCGTTCTTTAGCCCATCTTATTCAGCGAGGCGGTAATTTTGGGCTGGCGGATGTGGCGTAAGGCATTGATTTAGCGTATGGATTAGTTGCTTACGCTGATCCCTCACGCCATCGCATCACAGCCACACCCGCCATGATTGAAGATA
>NZ_JBPFEA010000029.1:0-20863 GCF_051061285.1 Methylocystis sp. | reverse complement strand
GGCTTGCGGCGCGGCGCGTGCGGTGAGGGCGGTGACGCTGGCGGCGACGCCCGCAAGAAAGGCGCGGCGGGAGGGCGAGGGCATAAGCAACGATCCTTCGGCGTCCGATGAGACGTCCCGTATGGCTCAAAGGGAGGGCGGGGGGCAACATGAGCGCGCTAACCGCCGTCTTGTATTGTGGGGAACCTGGCGAACTTCTCTCTTGTATTTTTTTCGAGCATCCCGCGCCGGCCATGCTATAGAGCGGCGCCCGCGCAAGCGGGCTATAGGTTTCGCGGCGGGCCCTGGTGGGGCCGCTCTCGCGGGCGTGGCGGAACTGGTAGACGCGCCGGATTTAGGTTCCGGTGACGAAAGTCGTGGGGGTTCGACTCCCTCCGCCCGCACCAGAGCCGCCTACCGTGGCAGTCGCATAATCGTCGTCGCGCGCCGGCGACGTCGCAGTCATTAAGAAGGCTAATCGAGATGCAAGTAACGCAGACCTCCTCGCAGGGCTTGAAGCAGGAATACAAGGTGGTCCTGCCGGCCGGCGAACTCGCCGCCAAGCTCGCCGCTCAGCTCAGCGAGATTCAGGCGAAAAGTCAGATCAAGGGATTTCGCCCCGGCAAGGCGCCGATTGGCCATCTCAAGAAGCTCTACGGCAAGAGCATCATGAGCGACGTGTTGCAGGAGGCGGTCAATGACGCCAACCGCAAGATCGTCGAGGAAAACGAGCTGCGCATCGCGCTCGAGCCGAAGATCGATTTCCCCGGCGGGCAGGAGGAAGTCGAGCGCGCGCTGACGGCTGAGGGCGATTTCTCCTATGTCGTCACGTTCGAAACGCTGCCGAAGTTCGACATCGGCGGGTTTGACGACATCTCCCTGGAGCGCCCCGTCGCCGAAGTCGCGGAGGATGATATCGAGAAGGCGCTGCGGTCTCTCGCCGACCGTGCTCAGGAATTCGAGGACAGGCCAGAAGGGGCCAAGGCGGAGAAGGGCGACAAACTGACGATCGATTTCACCGGCAAGCTCGACGGCGAGCCCTTCGAGGGCGGCGCGGGCGGGGACGTCGATCTGGTGCTGGGCGTGGGAACCTTCATTCCCGGCTTCGAGGAGCAGCTCGAGGGCGCCGCCGCCGGCGACCAGCGGGTCGTCAAGGTCCGGTTCCCCGAGGACTATGCGGCCAAGCAGCTCGCGGGGAAGGACGCCGAATTCGATGTGACGGTCAAGTCCGTTTCGGCGCCCAAGACGCTCGGGCTCGACGAGGAGCTCGCCAAGAAATACGGCTTCGAGTCGCTCGAGGCGATGAAGACCGCCGTTCGCGGCAACCTCGAAGCCGATTTCGACAAGGCCTCGCGCGAAAAGATGAAGCGCGCGCTCCTCGACGCGCTCGACAGCCGCTATTCCTTTGAGCTGCCGGAGAGCCTTGTCGAACAGGAATTCGCCAATATCTGGGGCCAGCACGAGCAGGAAAGCCAGCGGGCAGGCCAACCCGTCGCCGAAGACGGCAAGACGGAGGAAGAGACGAAGGCCGAGTTCCGCAAGATCGCCG
The DNA here is from genome assembly GCF_051061285.1 of Methylocystis sp. GTDB lineage: Bacteria > Pseudomonadota > Alphaproteobacteria > Rhizobiales > Beijerinckiaceae > Methylocystis. Next base: position 19,335 of record NZ_JBPFEA010000029.1, on the reverse strand, counting down.
AACGACGCGTGCGGTTGGGGCTGGTTTTAGCGGAGATCGGCAAAAGCGCCGACGTGAAGGTGGACGAAAAGGATCTGACCGACGCTTTGGTCGAGCGGGCGCGCATGTTCCCAGGCCAGGAGAAGGCGGTTTGGGACTATTACCGCAACAATGAGCAGGCCCTCGCCCAGCTCCGCGCCCCGATCTATGAGGAGCGCGTCGTCGATCACCTCGCCAAGCTGATCAAGATCGCCGACAAGACCGTCTCCCGCGAAGAGCTGTTCAAGGAAGACGAGGAATAGTCGGTCGACCGGCTGTCGTCCCCGTCGGGCGGCGGCGCGCCGCGAGGAAATCCGGCATACCAGGCTGATGCGCACGGCGCGCTGCGGAGATCGTGGCGTGACGGCCGCAATCGAGTCTTTGCGTCCGGCGCGGGCGCAGATATATGACGGGTCAAGAGTTCCCGGCGAGGCGCGTCAGCCTCCGCCGGACCACAGAGGCGATACGCGATGCGCGATCCAATCGAAAACTACAGCCAATATCTCATCCCACAGGTGATCGAGAACACTTCGCGCGGCGAGCGCGGCTTCGACATCTATTCCCGCCTGCTGCGCGAGCGCATCATTTTCATCACCGGCCCGATCGAAGATCACATGGCGTCGGTCATCATCGCGCAGCTGCTATTTCTAGAGTCCGAGAACCCCAAAAAGGAAATCTCGCTCTACATCAATTCGCCGGGCGGCGTGGTGACGTCCGGCCTCGCCATCTACGATACGATTCAGTTCATCAAGCCGAAGGTCTCGACGCTGTGCGTTGGGCAGGCGGCGTCGATGGGCTCGCTTCTGCTGGCCGCGGGCGCCGACGGCCTGCGTTATGCGCTCCCGAATGCGCGCGTCATGCTGCACCAGCCGTCTGGCGGCTTCCAGGGGCAGGCGTCGGACATTCAGCGCCACGCGGAAGACATTCTGAAAGTCAAAAAGCGCCTCAATGACATCTATGTCCGTCACACGGGCAAGGACTATGAGACGATCGAGCGCACGCTCGACCGCGATCATTTCATGTCGGCGGAGGAGGCGCGGCATTTCGGAATCGTCGACGCCGTTCAGGAGCGACGGCCTGACGACGAGAGCGACGCCAAGCGCTAAACGCTGAAGGCGCCGGCCGCGTTTTCTGAGCGCCCGGCGCCAATTGCTTGAGGGATTGGGGCATTGGGGCGCGCATGTTTCGTAAAATTCTAATCGCCAATCGCGGCGAGATCGCCTGTCGCATCATTAAGACGGCGAAGCGCATGGGACTTTCAACCGTCGCCGTCTATTCCGACGCCGACGCCGACGCGCTGCATGTCGAAATGGCTGACGAGGCGGTCCATCTCGGGCCGCCCCCCGCCGCCCAGTCCTATCTGCTGATCGACAAGATCGTCGCCGCCTGTAAGGAAACCGGCGCCGAAGCGGTGCATCCGGGCTATGGTTTTCTGTCCGAGCGCGCCGCCTTCGCCAATGCGCTCGCCGAGGCGAATATCGTTTTCATCGGCCCCAATATTCGCGCCATCGAGGCGATGGGCGATAAGATCGAGTCGAAGAAATTCGCCTCCGCCGCCAATGTCAGCGTCGTGCCCGGCTACCTCGGCGTCATCGAGAACGCCGAAGAGGCCGTTACGATCGCCAGGGACATCGGCTATCCCGTGATGCTCAAAGCATCGGCCGGCGGCGGCGGCAAGGGCATGCGCGTCGCTTTCACCGACGCCGAAGTGATCGAAGGCTTCACGCGCGCGCGTTCGGAGGCGGCGTCTTCCTTCGGCGATGATCGCGTCTTCGTCGAGAAATTCATCGTCAATCCGCGCCACATCGAAATTCAGGTGCTCGGCGACAAACACGGCAATGTCATCCACCTGAACGAGCGCGAATGCTCCATTCAGCGCCGCAATCAAAAGGTGATTGAAGAAGCGCCGTCGCCGCTGCTGGACGAGAAGACTCGTCGCGAAATGGGCGCCCAGGCCGTCGCGCTCGCCAAGGCCGTGAACTACGATTCGGCGGGCACGGTCGAATTCGTCGCCGGTCAGGACAAGAGCTTCTACTTCCTTGAAATGAACACGCGCCTGCAGGTCGAGCATCCGGTGACGGAGCTCATCACCGGCGTCGATCTTGTCGAGCAGATGATCCGCGTCGCGGCGGGCGAGCCGCTGCAACTCAAGCAGGAAAACGTCAAGATCAACGGCTGGGCGGTCGAGAGCCGTATTTACGCCGAGGATCCCACGCGCAACTTCCTGCCCTCGGTCGGGCGCCTGGTCAAATACCGGCCGCCGGAAGAGAAGCGCGAAAGCGGCGTCACCGTGCGCAATGACACCGGCGTCACCGAAGGCCGCGAAATCTCGATCCACTATGATCCGATGATCGCCAAGCTGGTGACGCATGCGCCGGACCGCCTTCGGGCGATCGTGGCGCAGGCCGACGCGCTCGATCGCTTCGTGATCGACGGAATCCGCCACAATATTCCGTTTCTGTCGTCGCTCATGCAGAGTCCGCGCTGGCGCTCCGGCAATCTCTCGACGGGCTTTATCAGCGAAGAATATCCGGAAGGATTTTCGTCGCCCGAGCCTCGCGGAGATCTGGCGCACACGCTTGCCGCGATCGCGACGCTCATGGACCACATCGGCAATGAGCGCAAACGCAAGATCTCCGGGCAGCTGCGCGGCGGAAGGCCGGTCGAGTTCGAGCGCGAACGCGTGTGCATGCTGGGCGAGCAGAGATTCGACGTCTGCGTCGAGGCGCAAGGCGAAGCGTTGATCGTGCGTTTCGCCGAGGGCGATCAGCGCGCCCATCGCGTTTCGACCCAGTGGCGTCCGGGCGAACTCGTGCTCGAAGGCGATGTCGACGGCCGCACGGTCTATGTGCAGGCGCGGGCAATTCTCAACGGCTATGGGTTGTCGCACCAGGGCGTCGACGTCACGGCGCGCGTCTACACCAAGCGCGAGGCGGAACTTGTCGCCTTCATGCCGAAGAAAAAGGACGCCGGCGCCTCCAAGCATCTGTTGTGTCCGATGCCCGGCTTGGTGAAGACCATCGACGTGATCGAAGGCCAGGAGGTCAAGGCCGGGGAAGCCTTGTGCATGGTCGAGGCGATGAAGATGGAGAACGTGCTGCGCGCCGAGCGCGACGTGACCGTCAAGAAGATCCTGGCCAAGGCCGGCGACAGCCTTGCGGTTGACGCCGTGATCATGGAGTTCGCCTAAAAGGCGTCGCGCGCGCTGACGGCGCGGACCCGGACCCGAGCGTCAAGCGGCGACCGACGAGGGTGGGAGCACACGCTCGCGGAACAAGCCATGCAGCGCGTCCCAATCCAGCACCAGTTCGCCGCCGTCGTTTCGCAGTTGCTGTTCCCAGTTCGCCAGCAAGTCGAGACAGGCGTGATCAATATAAGTCAGCTCATTGAGATGAACGTGCACCCGCGCGCCGTGCGGTAGTGACTCAAAGGCGGCCGCGAGCTGCGGCAGTCGAATAAAGGTCGCGGCTCCTTCGAGATGGATCACAGTCATGCCGTTGATCCGCTCGGCGCGGATGTTGAGATGCGAGAAGGTATAGACGAGCCGCGCGATCGCCAGAACAACGCCGACGGCGATGCCGGTCAACACGTCGGTCGCGACCACCGTGGCCATTGTCGCCGCGTAGATGCCGGTTTCGACGCGGTCTTGACCCCACAAAAAGCGCGCGAACCCGAAATCGATGAGATTGAGTCCGGCGTAAACCAGCACTGCCGCGAGGCTCGCCACGGGGATGATGCGCAGCACGTCGGGCGCGAGCGTGATGAACAGCAGAATCCACAGGCCGTGGAGCACGGTCGAGAGTCTCGTGCGTCCGCCCGCCGTGACATTGGCTGAACTGCGCACGATGACGCCCGAGACCGGCAGCACGCCAAGAATTCCGCAAAGGAAATTGCCAACGCCCTGCGCCACAAGCTCCTTGTTGTAACGGGTGCGGGGCGTGCGTCGCTGCATCGCGTCGACCGCTGTCGCCGTCAGCAGCGATTCCGCGCTCGAAACGAAGGCGAGCGACAACGCCGCCGCCCACAGTGCGCCCTCGCCGATTCGGCCAAGGGTGTGCGTTGTCGGCAAATTCACGGCGGCGAAAAGATCGTCCGGCGCCGGGACATATTTGATGTCGAGGGCGAAGAACGCCGCGGCCGCCGTCGCCAGGCCTACGCCGACGAGCGGGGCGGGGAGAAAGGACAGCCATCTCGGGGCCCAGCGGCGCCACGAGAGAATGACGGCGACCGTGAGCAGTCCGATCAGGGCGGCGGATTGGTGCGCCTCCATCGTCACGCCCTTCCAAACGGCGAGCGGCAGCGACCAGAGATTGACGACGCCGCCGAATTCCTGTCCCGTCCCGGGCGGCGCGTCGTCGACCATGACGTGAAATTGCGAGGCGAAGATCAGCAGGCCGATTCCGGCGAGCATGCCCTGAATCAGCGCCGGCGCGACCGCCCGGAACACCGGTCCGAAGCGCAGGGCGCCGGCCGCGATCTGAATCACGCCCGACATCATCACGATGAGCCCGAAGACCTCGAAGCCGAGGTCCTTGATGAACACGGCGGCCATTACTGCCGCGCCATTCGCCGCGCCGCTCACTTGCAGGGGACAGCCCGAAAGCAGGCCGACGACGATGCCGCCGATGACGCCGCTGATGAGGCCGACGGCGGCGGCGTTCTCGAAGGGAAAACCGGCGACGAGCGCGAGACCCATCGACAAGGGAAGAGCGACGAGCAGCACGACGACGGAAGCGAAGACGTCGTCTTTGATCGCCGAGAGGCGAGAAGGCGCGACATTAAGTTCTAAAGACATTTTCGCATCCCTTTATGGTTCAGGTTCGCGGCAGCGGCGCGAGCTCAGACGTCAACGCTGACGCGCTCTTTCTCTTGCGACGCGGGCAAATCCGACGGTGTCGGCGTGCGCGCGAACTGGCGCGTCGCCGGGTCATAAACAAAGACTTCGCCGGTCTCGATCTTGTAGACCCAGCCATGCAGCCTGAGTTTGTCTTGCGCGAGGGCGGAGGCGACGACCGGATGCGTGCGCAGATTTTCGAGCTGCGCGAGCACATTCTCCTGGATGGCGACGTTGAGCTGTTCGGACCCGGTTCTGTCCGCGTATTTTTCGTGCATGATGCGCCGCGTCGCTTCGGCGTGCGACAGCCAATCGCTCAGGGCGGGAAAGGCTGTGGCCGGCGGCGGATCGAGCAGGCCCTTCATCGCGCCGCAGTGCGAGTGGCCGCAGACGATGATCTCCTTGACGCCAAGGCCCGCGATCGCGAATTCGATCGTCGCCGCTTCGCCGCCGCGCACGGCGCCGTAGGGCGGCACGAGATTGCCGGCGTTGCGCAGGATGAAAAGGTCTCCAGGCGCCGACTGGGTGAGCAGGCAGGGGTCGATGCGCGAATCGGCGCAGGTGATGAACAGCGTCTCCGGCGCCTGACCTTTAGCGAGGCGTTCGAACAATTCGCGCTGGCTGCCGAACACCTGCGACTGGAAGTGGTGGAGGCCCTCGACCAACCGCTGCATTGTTGAGCTCCTATTGCCTACGCGCTCTCGCGGTCGGTCCGTTGAAGTAGCGCACCGCTCGTAATGGGAAGCGCGCGCCTTTCTCTTCTCGGAATCGCGACGCTGACGCCTTCAAAGATGGCGCAGGGGATTGATATTGAAAATAAGGATATATAAATTAGTTACATCGGTAAAAACTATGGAACCATGGAACGTCTCAACTATCAGCACCTGTTCTACTTCTGGAACGTCGCCCGCGAGGGCGGCGTCACCCGCGCGAGCGAAAAGCTCGGATTGGCGCAGCCGACGATCAGCGGCCAGATCGCGGTTTTCGAGGCGTCGATCGGCGCGCAGCTCTTCCGCAAGGAAGGCCGCAATCTGGTGATGACCGAAACCGGACGCACGGTGTTCAATTACGCCGACGAAATATTTTCGCTGGGCCGCGAACTCGGCAGCGCCTTGAAGAACCGCGCCAGCGCAGTCAGCCTCAGACTGAGCGTCGGCGTGTCCAACGCCTTGCCGAAACTCCTCATCTATCGTCTGCTCGAACCCGCTCTCGCCGCGCATAATCAAGTCGTCTGTCAGGAGGATAAGACCGAGCGCCTCCTGGCCGAACTGCCAGTGCACGGAGTCGATCTCGTGTTTTCAGACTGGCCTGCGACAGGCGCCGCGGATGCGCGCATCTACAATCATCCGATCGGCGAATGTGGCGTGGCTGCGTTTGCGACGCTCGAACTGCAGCAGCGCTATCGGAAGAATTTCCCGCGATGTCTCGACGGCGCGCCGCTCTTGCTGCCGACGTCGAACACCGCGTTGCGCCGTTCGCTCGACCAATGGCTGGACGCCAACAGTGTCTTTCCGAAAATCGTCGCGGAAGTCGAGGACAGCGCCCTGCTGAAGACATTCGGGGCGGCGGGCGCCGGCGTCTTCATGGCGCCGACCGCCGTCCGCGCCCAGGTCGAGGAGCAATATGGCGTCAAATATATCGCCACGCTCGATGGCGTCAGCGAGCGATTCTATGCGATTACCGCGCAAAGAAAAATCAAGCACGCGGGCGTCGCAGCCATTCTCGAGAGCGCCCGGGACTGGCTGGTCTAATCGTCGAACACGCGCGTCACATGACCCATCTTGCGGCCCGCGCGCGTCTCTTTTTTTCCGTAAAGATGCAGACAGGCGCCGTCCTCACGCGCCAGCTCCGGCCATGCGTCGACGTCGTCGCCGATCAGATTGCGCATCTCGACGCGACGACCGTGCCGGCGCGCGGCGCCGAGCGGCCAGCCGGCGACGGCGCGCATATGCTGCTCGAACTGCGAAGTGAGCGCGCCATCGAGCGTCCAATGTCCGGAATTGTGCACGCGCGGCGCAATTTCATTCACGATCAATGTTTCGCGGTCGCCATCGTGGACTACAAACATCTCGACCGCGATCACGCCGACGTAATCGGCGGCCTCGGCGAGACGCCGGGCGATGTCGATCGCCTGTGTCGCGGTTTCGTCGGCGATCTCGGCAGGCGCGATGGTCATCGCCAGAATATGTTGTTCGTGGAGGTTTTCGGACACGTCATAGGCGCGAAATTCACCATGCAGTCCGCGCGCGGCGACGACCGACACTTCTTTCTCGAAAGGCACGACGCTTTCCAGAATGCATGGCGCGCCGCCAAGCGTGCGGAAGGCGACGGCGAGGTCGCCGCCGTCGCGCAATTGCGTCTGGCCCTTGCCGTCATAGCCAAGGCGCCGCGTCTTGAGGATCGAGTTGCGGCCGAGCCTCGCGACGGCGCGCGCGAGCGCGCCCGCATTGTCGACCGCGACAAAATCGGCGGTGGCGATCCCGAGGCTCCGCACGAACTGCTTCTCGAGCAGCCTGTCCTGGGTGAGCGCCAGCGCCTTCGGATTGGGCCGCACCGGCCGATGCGCCTCGAGCACTTGCGCCGTGCGGGCGGGCACGTTCTCGAATTCATACGTGACGACGTCGACAGTCTCGGCGAAGGCGGCGAGAGCCGCCTCGTCGTTAAAATCGGCTTGCGTGCGGGCGGCGCACACGTCGAAGGCGGGGTCGTCAGTGACAGGAGAGAAGACATGCGCCTTCAGTCCGAGCCGCGCGCCGGCCAGCGCCAGCATGCGCGCGAGCTGGCCGCCGCCGAGAATGCCGACCGTCGCGCCCGGCGCGAGCATCAAGCGCCGTCGCGCGGCGTCGCCGCTACATTGTCCGTCTGATGCGCACGATAGTCCGCGAGTCGCGCGGCGAGCGCCTTGTCGGCGAGGGCAAGAATTGCGGCGGCGAGCAGCGCGGCGTTGATCGCGCCGGCCTTGCCGATGGCGAGGGTTCCCACAGGCACGCCGCCCGGCATCTGGACGATCGAGAGCAGCGAATCGAGGCCTTTCAGCGCTTCTGATTCGACGGGCACGCCGAGAACCGGCAGCGGCGTCATCGCGGCGGTCATGCCCGGCAGATGCGCGGCGCCGCCAGCCCCGGCGATGATGACCTGAAAGCCTTCCGATTCGGCGCCCTTCGCGAAGGCCGCCAGTCGATCGGGCGTGCGATGGGCCGAAACGATGCGCGCGTCGTAGCCGATCTCGAGCGCCGCGAGAGTTTCCACCGCGTGGCGCATCGTCGCCCAGTCGGATTGCGACCCCATGATGACGGCGACCGGCGGTTTCGACTTCCCCACTCTGGCTTCCTTCGCAAAGGGAAGCCATGCGGCATAGACGATGGCTTCCCGATAGGCAAGCGCGCGATCGCCGTCGATCGCGGACCGATTTCGCTTCGCGAGCGGGCGGCGCGCGGCTAAACAACCCTGCAAGATTTTCTTTGATCGGAGTAGACACGACATGGATGAAGGTCTGAGGCAAGCGGTCGCGGTGCTGGCCGTGGCGATGATCGTCGCAATCGCTGCGCGTCAGATCAGACTGCCCTATACGGTCGGACTGGTTCTTGTCGGCGCCGCCGTCGCTTTGTCGGGCGCAGACTTCGCGCCGCATCTGACTCATGATCTGATTTTCGACCTCGTCTTGCCGCCGCTGCTGTTCGAGGCGGCGCTGACCCTGTCCTGGCGCGAACTGGTGCGCGATTCGCTGCCTTTGCTCGCGCTCGCGGGAATCGGAACGGTCGTTTCCGCAGCCGTTGTCACGGCGTCGATGACGACGTTGCTCCACTGGCCTCTCTTCTCGGCGATGCTGTTTGGCGCGCTGATCGCGGCGACGGATCCGGTCGCGATCATTGCGATGTTCAAGGACAACCGGATCAAAGGCCGCATGCGGCTGCTGGTCGAAAGCGAAAGCCTGCTCAACGACGGCGCTGCGGCGGTGCTCTTCGTCATGGCGCTCGCCTTCGTGCAAAGCGGCGGCGCAGACCAGAGCGCCGCGGCGACCGCCTTGACTCTCGTGAAAGTCGTGTTCGGCGGCGTCGTTGTCGGGGCCTTGTTCGGCGGGGCCGCCATCCTCGCCTCGCTGCGCACCTCGGAACATCTCATCGAAGCGGCGCTGACGACCATCGCCGCATTCGGCTCGTTTCTGGTCGCCGAATATTTCCATGTCTCCGGCGTGCTGGCGACGGTGACGGCCGGTCTCGTCATGGGCAATCTGGGCCTGTTGAGCGAGCAGGAAGGCGGCTACATCAGCCTCAAGGGGCGCGAATTCGTTCTGTCCTTTTGGGATTTCGCAGCTTTCCTGGCCAATTCCATGGTGTTTCTCATGATTGGCGCGGATGTGGCGTCGACTCCGTTCGGCGCCGTTGGCGCGACGGCGCTGGGCGTGGGGATCGCTACGGTGCTTTGCGCGCGCGCCATCGTCGTCTATCCGTTGAGTTCGTTGTTTTTCGTTTCGCGATGGAAGATCTCGTTTCGCGAGCAGCATGTTCTCTGGTGGGGCGGCTTGCGCGGCGCGCTTGCGCTCGCCCTGGCGCTGTCGCTTCCGGGCGATCTACCGCAACGCGACGAGATACTCGCCATCACTTTCGCCGTGGTCGGCTTCTCGATTGTGGTTCAGGGCCTCACCATGCCGCTGCTGCTCCGCGCCCTCGGCTTCGTGGCGGGGCGGCCATAAGCGGCGATCGACCATCGAGCGGCGGGAGGGACGAAGCCAACTCAGCTTAAGCGATGATATCGGGCGTGAGCTGGTCTTCGAGATAGGCGATGCGGTCGCGCAGCAGCAGCTTGCGTTTCTTCAGCCGCTGAATCTGCAGCTGATCGGCGACGCCGACCGCCAGCAACGCGTCGATCGCGGTCTCCAGATCGTGATGCTCCAGCCGAAGCCGCGCGACTTCTGCGCGGGTCGCGCTCATGTCGATCTCGCTCGTGTCGTTCATTGACAGCCGCCGTTGAGCGCCATTGAACGCTGGGGAATCGATGGCTCTAGAGCGCAATTATCGCGCCGCAGCCATGGCGCGTTCAAGCGAATTGCTCTGTCGTCATTCATAGGCGCTCCGCATCTCGTCGATTGCAGCGATCTTGGCGTAGAGCGGCGCCCAGTCGTCGCGCTCGGCGATCGCCGTCCAAAGCGCCTCGACCTCGTCGATCAGCATCGTACAGGGCGCCGAGCGCTGGAAATAGGGGTGATCCAGGCGCGCCGTCGGCGCCGGCTGATGTTCGGCCAAAGCGCCGCGCAGCGGCGCGAAAGCCTCCGCTTCGTAATGCGCCGCGGACGGACTGTGTTTGGCGCGCCCGGCGGACGCCATGCCGCCGCGCCAGTCGAAGAAGGTCCGTTCAAAGGGCGCGTGCGTCATTGTCAGAAAATCGACGAAGGCCTTCGCCAGCGCAGCGTCGGCTTCCTCGCCGGCCGAGGCGAGTCCGAGCCGACTGAGCAGCGCCGCCCGAAATTCCTGCTGGATACGCGTGGGAAAGGTCGCCAGAACCTTTTCGGCGGTCTTTAGCCCGATGAGGGGGATCAGACATTCGGCCAGACGGGACAGATTCCAGCCCAGCGCGCCGGGCTGACGGCCAAAGGCGTAAAGCCCACTTTCGTCGAAATAGGCGGCGGTGAAGGTCGGGTCGTAGACCGGTGCAAAGCGCCATGGGCCATAGTCGAAGCTCTCGCCGGTGACGTTGATATTGTCGGAATTCAGCACGCCATGAACGAAGCCTGACGCCATATAGCCGGCGCCAAGCCGGGCGACCCGCGCCACGACCTCTTCGAGAAAGGCGAGGGCCCTCTCCGGCGCCGGCAGATCGGCGATCGCGGGAAAATAGTAGCGGCAGACGTGGTCGAGCAGCCTCTCGATCGCCGCGGCGTCGTCATGGAAGGCGAGGCGCTGAAACGTTCCGATGCGAATATGCGAATGCGACAGGCGCACCAGCACGCTGGAGCGCGTCGGCGACGGTTCGTCGCCGCGCATCAGCGCCTCGCCCGTTTCGATCAGGCTGAAGGTCTTGGAAGTGTCGACGCCGAGCGCCTCCAGCATCTCCGTCGCCAGAATCTCCCGCACGCCGCCCTTGAGCGTCAGCCTGCCGTCGCCGCGCCGCGACCAGGGAGTCTGGCCGCTGCCCTTGGTGCCGAGATCGAGCAGGCGGCCGTCCTTGGCGTCGCGCAGCTGCGCGAAGAGGAAGCCGCGACCATCGCCGAGATCCGAGTTGTACACGCGGAATTGATGGCCGTGATAGCGCAGCGCCAGTGGATGCGCCAACCCGCCGGGGAGCGGCGAAAAACGCCCCAAATGCTCGATCCACTCCGCATCGCTCAGCCCGTCGAGTCCGACCCGCGCCGCCCAGCGCTGATTGCGGTAGCGGAGTCGATGTTCGGGGAAGGTGGCGGGTTCGACGCGGTCGAAGAAGGGCTCGCCCAGACCTTCGTGTAACGTCTCGGGGCGATAAAGCTCGGTAACGGGCATAAGGACCGGGTCTCGCAAATCGCGCGCCGCGGCGCGAATGCCCAAAAAAATAAGGCGGAGATCTCTCTCCGCCCATGGCGTGATGCAGAAAGTGAGCGAAGGGAAACGCTAATGTCGCGTTTCGCTAATCGACAATTTGGCGAGCTCGTCCTTGATCTGCAGCTTTTTGCGCTTGAGTTCCAGGATCTTCAATTCGTCCGTTTGGGGATGCAGCTGTTCCTGCTCGATCTCTTTTTTGAGCGCGTCATGGCGGCGCTGGAGTTCGACGATATGGCCCTGCAAGGACATGCGAAACCTCCTTAACTTCTCTCCGCTCGACAAGCGGGAGCGGCGTTAAGTTTGCCACAAAGCAGGCGCGCCGCAAGACTCGAAATCGCCCAACGTCACAAAACTTTTGCACAAGAAGCCCGCGTCCTTTACGGAACGTCAATTCTTTCCGTGGCTTGCGGTCAAGCTGATTCCCAATGTCGCAGGCAAAGCCCGCTTGCGCGTCGCCGCGTACGTCAGTATAGACGGGCGCTCCGGCCCACGGGCTTGGGGCGCGTAGCTCAGCGGGAGAGCACTACGTTGACATCGTAGGGGTCACAGGTTCAATCCCTGTCGCGCCCACCATCCAAGCGGCCCATTTCGGTTCGCCCATCGCCGCAAAGCCTGGAAACCTTGGCGCAACCGTCGTCGCTCCCGACATGCGCGTGAAACTGTAGCTGGTCGCTTGCCCGAGCATAGTCGCGCGCCATCTGGCGTCTTGCTTCGGTTAAAGATGCAGGGCCAGCGTATGTTGAAGTATCTCCTCCTTACCCTGCTTGGCCTCACCCTTGCCGCCGGCGCGGCCCAGTCGAAAGATCAAGCAAAGGCGCCCAAAAACTGTTTCCCTATTCTTCGCATGCCGGGGAGCGCCCCGACGCAGCCCGACGGTCCGATCCCTTACTCGGTCTGGTACTATGTCCTTTATCAACCGTTTTGCGATGGCAGATCCGCGAAGACATGCGTTTGGGCGTGTGGAAAGGCGCCCTCCCAGGACGGCGGCGCTGAATAAATGCTTGCGGCCAAGGCGCGTTCGCCATCTCGATTGCCTCGTTCCATCGCGGCGTCCATAGCTGCTCCCATCCGCCCTGACCGGGCGAAAGCGGAGGAGACCATGGACCTGCCTGCGATTGACCCGCTGATTGGGATTGGCGTCGCCGCCTCGACCGCCATTACCGACGCGGTCTATGTGTTCTTCAACGCCGCCGTATCGGAGCGTCGGCGCGTCGCCGCCGCGAGCTGGAGCAGCATCTGGTATCTGCTCTCGGCCTTTGCGGTGATCAGCTATACGTCGAACTGGGCCTATGTGGCGTTCGCGGCGGTGGGCGCCTGGGTCGGCGGCTTCTTGTCCATTACCGTGCTGAACCGCCTCGTTCCGTTGCGCAAACCTTAAGAATTCCACGCAAAAAAAACGCCGCTCGCGCGGCGCAGAGGAGCAAATATGTCCGCGCGCTCAATCGCGAACGACCTGATTGCGATCCTGGATCAGCAGCGGCAGGCGCCTGGCCGAGGCGCTGGCGACGCTCATCTCCTGCTTGTCGCGCGCGAAACCGCGCGCCTTTTGCTCATGACCGACGTTGGTCGCAAGACCTAACGCCAAAAAGCCCACCCAAAACGCCAGGGGCATGAAGCGCGACTTCGAAATCAGCATTTGGGTCTCCCTTGATGTTCAGGGCGCTTCCAATTGGGACGGTCGCAGCTTTCCCCAATCTGCGTTCAAGTAAAAGCGCCAGGAGCAAGCAAGCTGATGGCGCCAGATCAAAACAGTTCTCCTCTCTGGCTGGCGTCCTCGCCTGCGGGCCTGCCAAAGTTGGCGCCAATGCTTACCTTACCTGTGGACCTATGCGGCATGGTTGAAAGCGCATTAGCCTGCGCCCAGGGGAGACTGCAGCGATGACCTTCACGACCACCGATCGTCCAGCGCCCATCGTCAAGAGCGGGCATGTGCAACTGTCGATCATTCTGGCTGAGTCAGACAAGAATACTCTGCAGAACCAGATCTTCGATCAGATCCGCTCGATGATCCTCAACGGTCAGCTGAAGTGCGACGATCCGATGCCGACCACCCGCGAGCTGAGCAGCCAGCTTGGCGTCTCACGCAACACGGCCGTGCTGGCCTATGAGCGGCTGATCGCGGAAGGCTACATCCGAACGAAGCCATATGTGGGCACCTTCGTTTCGCCGGATCTGCCGGATACGGCGTTTCTGTCGGCCGATCAGCGCACGCCGCAGACGGAAGAGCAGGGCGCCACGATCGACGTTCCGCCGCCCTGCGGCGCGTTGCGCACCCATCGCCTCGCCGACCCGGAGCGCCGTCGTCTCGCCGCCGACTTCTGGGTGGGCCGGCCGGACGCGCGATCCTTTCCACTCAAGGCCTGGTCGCACCACATCAAGAATCGGCTGAAGGCGGTCGGCGCCAATCTGACGAGCTATAACGATCCCGCCGGATTGATGGAGCTGCGGCGCGCGATCGCCAAACATCTTGCGCCGGCGCGCGGCGTCGTCGCCGATCCGGAGCAGATCGTCATCGTCGGCGGCTGCCAGGACGGCTTCAATCTCGTCGGCCGCCTGCTCGTGACGCCCGGGTCCACCGCCGTCGTCGAGTCGCCCTGCTATCAGGGCGCCGCCTTCGTGCTCGAAAGCCTTGGGGCGACGCTTCATCCGGTGCCCGTGGACCAGGACGGGCTCGACGTGTCGCGACTGCCGAAAACCAGGGGCGCCGTCGCCTATGTGACGCCGTCGCATCAATATCCGATCGGCGTGACCATGAGCCTGCAGCGGCGGCTCGAGCTTCTCGCCTGGGCGACGCAATACGACGCCTACATTATGGAAGACGACTATGACAGCGACTTCCGTTTTATCGGTTCGCCGCTGACGGCGCTGAAGGGGCTCGATCGCAACGAGCGCGTCATCTACCTCGGCACCTTCTCCAAGTGCATGGGACCCGGACTGCGCCTCGGCTATGTCGTGCTGCCCCGCCGTCTCGCCGAAGCCGGGCGGCGCATGAAAATGCTGATGAACAACGGCCAAAGCTGGCTGGAACAGGCGGCGATGGCGGATTTCATGTCGAGCGGCGAATTCGGGCGCCATTTGCGGCGCATCCGCCAGCTCTATCGCGATCGGCGCGACGCGCTGCTGGGCGCGCTGCGGAATCATTTTGGCGCTTGCGAGATCTACGGCGACCAGGCCGGCATGCATCTCGTCTGGAAGCTGCCGGAAGGTTTTCCGGACGCCGCCGAGGTGGAGAAGAGAGGCGTCGCCGCAGGCGTTGGCGTCTGTTCGCTGGCGACGGGCTCGGCGCTGCGCTTCGACGACGTCAACGGCGGCGATCGGCTGCTGATGCTGGGCTTCGTCGCGCTCACCGAAAAAGAGATCGAGACCGGGATCGCGCGACTGGCGCAGGCGCTGAAGGCGTAGTGTTCGCTGTCGTGACGTGTGCGCCAACCCTCTCCCTGTGGGAGAGGGTGGCTGCGGAGCAGCCGGGTGAGGGGTTCCCCGCCCTCATTTTGGCGCAGCCGCAGCTGATTCCTTGCGCCTGAAGCGGCGAAATCGTAACCCCTCACCCCGGTCCTTCGGACCGACCCTCTCCCTTTGGGAGAGGGTGTCGCGCGAGCCTTCTAAGTTGATGAACGACGCCAGCAGCCATTCCCGTCTGCGCGCCATACCGTCCGGCGTCTGGGCGCTCGGACTCGTGTCGCTGCTCATGGATTTTTCTTCCGAGATGATCCATGCGCTGCTGCCGATCTATCTCGTCGGCGCGATGGGCGCCTCGATGGCCGAAGTCGGCGTCATCGAAGGCGTCGCCGAGGCGACCGCCTCGGTCGTCAAGATTTTTTCGGGCGCGCTGTCGGACTGGTTCGGACGGCGCAAGCAGCTGGCGATCATCGGCTATGGGCTTGCCGCGCTGACCAAGCCGATGTTTCCGCTTGCGCCGAATGTCGCCTGGATCATGGCCGCCCGCTTCCTCGATCGCGTCGGCAAGGGCATACGCGGGGCGCCGCGCGACGCGCTTGTCGCCGATATCGCGCCGGCCTCCGTTCGCGGCGCGGCCTTCGGGCTTCGCCAGTCGCTCGACACGATCGGCGCCTTTCTCGGGCCGGCCGTCGCTGTGGCCGCGATGTGGTTCTCGGCCAACAGCATCCCTTTCGTGTTCTGGATCGCGACGATTCCAGCGGCTCTCGCCGTTGTGGTGCTGGCGCTCGGCGTGCGCGAGCCGCAATCGTCGCGGCCGCCGCGGCCGGCGCGTTTTCCGCTGCACATCGACGAAGTTCGCCGGCTCGGCGGCCCCTTCTGGATCGTTGTGGCGATCGGCGTCGTCTTCAGTTTGGCGCGTTTCTCGGAAGCATTCCTCATTCTGAAGGCGCGCGACGTGGGATTGCCCGAGGCGCTCGCGCCGCTGGCGCTCGTCGCGATGAATGTCGTCTACGCCGGCGCCTCCTATCCCGTCGGCGCCTTCTCCGATCGCGGCGACCGCAAGACGCCGCTGATGGCGGGCCTTGTCGCGCTGATCGCCGCCGACGCCGCCTTGGCGGTCGCCGATCATATGCCGCTCGTTTGGCTGGGCGTGGCGCTTTGGGGCCTGCATATGGGCCTCACCCAAGGTCTCCTCTCCACGCTCGTCGCCGACGTCGCGCCGGCGGCGTTACGCGGCTCGGCCTTTGGGGTGTTCAACTTGGCGAGCGGCGTGGCGCTGCTCGCCGCGAGCGCCGGCGCCGGAGCGCTCTGGGACGCCTTTGGTCCCCAGGCCGCCTTCTGGGCGGGCGCGCTTTGCGCGTCGCTGGCGCTCGCCGGATTCGCGGCGGGCGGCAGTCGGATCGGGCGGCCTCACAGGCCGGTTTGAGCGGGCGCGTTAAGAACTTCACGGCAGAATTCAGGCCGGTTAACGGATGGCTAAGCATGTCGATTAAGCATTGAAAATGAACGATAAAAGTTCGCAATTGCGCCATTGTTGATCATTCATTTCAAACCGGTGGGGGCGCTGGCGTTTCAAGGAACGCATCATCGAGGTTCTAATGAAAAAACGAGCTTTCGGCTTCGCCGTCGCGGCGTCCCTGGCCGCTCTGTCGGCCTCGGCCGCAGACCTGCCTTCGCGCAGTGAGCCGCCGCCGGCCTATCTTCCGCCCCCGCCGGTCTTCACCTGGACCGGAATCTACGCCGGTCTCAATCTTGGCGGCGGCTGGCTCGATCGAGACGACTATGGCCATTGGCTGGCGCCTTCGAGCCAGTCGAATACCGGCGGCGTCATTGGCGGCGCCCAGATAGGCTATAATTATCAGGTCACGCCGCTCTTCGTCGTCGGCCTCGAAACGGATTTTCAAGGATCGAGCGTCGGCGGCGGCGATCAGGGGTGGGGCGTGACGCGCAGCGTCGACTGGTTCGGCACGGTGCGCGGGCGGGCGGGCGTGTCGATGCTGAACGCGCAGCTGCTGCTTTACGGCACGGGCGGCTTCGCCTATGGCGACCTGAGTCTCAACTACGGGTGGCTTGGCTCTCAGGCCCGCACGGGAACCGGTTGGACGGCAGGCGGCGGGCTCGAATACGCTTTCCTGCCGAACTGGTCGGCGAAGGTCGAATATCTCTATACAAACATTGGCGCGAATTACGACGCGATCTACGTTGCGCCCTTCATCGTCGAAACCCAGCAGCGCGCGCATATCAATACTGTGCGCGCCGGCCTCAACTACCGCTTCAACTGGCTGCTTGCGCCTCCCGGACCGGCCATGGCGAACTACTGAATCCAAATGCTATGAACGCGCGCGGCAAGAGCCCCGGAGACGGGGCTTTTGCGTTTTGCGGCGCGCCTGTTCGATCGCTTTTGGTTGCGGCGCCGCAACAATTGAATTATCTGCTTGGAAGCGTTCCGAGAAAGAAATCGGCCGCACGCGAGAGGGTTCTATATGGCCGACGCCGACACAGACAGGCTCGCCGCGCGGCGGCCGCTGTCGCCGCATCTGACGATCTTCAAGCCCATCCTGACGATGATGATGTCGATCGCGCATCGAATCACCGGCGCGGGGCTTTACGTCGGCATGGCGCTTCTGGCGCTGTTCCTGCTCGGCGCTGCGATCGGCGGCGGCGCCTTCTCCGCCGTTTCCTGGATCGCGTCGGGCTTCATCGGCAATCTGCTGGTGCTGATGGTGGTTTGGGCGATTTTTCATCATCTGCTCGGCGGCGTGCGTCACGCGCTCTGGGATCGCGGCCTTTACATGGACGCCAAGGGGCGGGAACTGCTGGCGCAGGGGACGCTCGTCGGCGGCGTCCTGCTGACGCTGCTCGTCTTCATTTTCAAGACGCTGGCGAGCTGAGCGGAGCGAACTCATGACGGTTGCGACAAGATTCAAGAGCGGTCGAACCGGACCCGGCGACGCCTATGTCTCCGACCATAGCGGTTCGCCCCATGCACGCTTCATGCGGCTGACGTCTTATGCGCTGGTCCCGCTTGGGATGTTGAGCGCCTGGTGGATTCTCGGACTTGCCGGCAAGCCGCTCGAGGGCGTGCGCGCCGAAATCGGCAGACCGATTCCCGCGCTCGTGCTTCTTGCGTTCGGCGTCATCGGCATGATCCATGCGCGACGCGGCATGGACGACATCATCGAAGATTACGTGCACGACAAAGTGTTGAAGGCGCAGGCGATCGTCGCCAACACTTGGGCGTCGCGCGTCATCGCAGCGATCTGGGTCCTCGCGATCCTCCTTATCGCCGCGCCGAAGTAGTCGGACGATGCGATCGACGGACGTCGACGTGACAGGCGAGAGCAGGAAGCCGCGCGACATCGCTGCTTTGATCTCGATGATCCCGTCTTGTAACGACGCAGCTACGCCGCGCGCGGCGCAAATGAGATTCGAGAAGGCTTAATCGATGATTGCAAAGGGTCCTGCATCAAATGTGTCGGTGGGCGGTCGGGCCTATGCGATCGTCGATCACACCTTTGACGTCGTCGTCGTCGGCGCAGGCGGTTCGGGACTTCGCGCCGTCGTCGGCTGCGCCGAGGCGGGACTGAACGTCGCCTGCGTCACCAAGGTCTTTCCAACCCGCTCGCACACCGTGGCGGCGCAGGGCGGCATCGCCGCCGCGCTCGGCAACATGAGCGAGGACAACTGGCGCTTCCACTTCTACGACACCGTGAAGGGCGGCGACTGGCTCGGCGACCAGGACGCGATCGAGTACATGTGCAAGCACGCGCCCGAAGCGGTGATCGAGCTCGAGCATTACGGCGTGCCGTTCTCGCGCACCGAGGACGGCCGGATCTACCAGCGTCCGTTCGGCGGCATGACCACGCACTACGGCAAGGGCACGGCGCAGCGCACCGGCGCGGCCGCCGACCGCACCGGCCACGCGATCCTGCACACCCTGTACCAGCAGGCGCTTGCGCACGATGCGACCTTCTTCGTGGAGTACTTCGCGATCGACCTGGTGTTCGACGCCGAGGGCGTGTGCCGCGGCGTGCTGGCGCTGGACATGAACGAAGGCACCATGCATTTCTTCCGTGGCCACGCGGTGGTGCTGGCCACCGGCGGTTACGGTCGGGCCTACCTGAGCGCCACCTCGGCCCACACCTGTACCGGAGACGGCGGCGGCATGGTGCTGCGCGCGGGCCTGCCGCTGCAGGACATGGAGTTCGTCCAGTTCCACCCCACGGGGATTTACGGCGCGGGCGTGCTGATCACCGAGGGCGCGCGCGGCGAGGGCGGCTATCTGACCAACTCGGAGGGCGAGCGCTTCATGGAGCGCTATGCGCCGAGCGCCAAGGACCTCGCCAGCCGCGACGTCGTGTCGCGATCAATGGCGATGGAAATCCGCGAAGGCCGCGGGGTTGGCGAGCACAAGGATCATATCGAGCTCCATCTCGACCATCTCGACCCCAAGATCCTCGCCGAGCGGCTTCCCGGAATCAGCGAAAGCGCGATGACTTTCGCGGGCGTCGACGTGACCCGGCAGCCGATCCCGGTCCCACCCACCGTCCACTATACGATGGGTGGAATCCC
>NZ_JBPFEA010000028.1:0-132077 GCF_051061285.1 Methylocystis sp. | reverse complement strand
CAAGTCGATAGGCAGGCAAGTCGATAGGCAGGCAAGTCGATAGGCAGGCAAGTCGATAGGCAGGCAAGTCGATAGGCAGGCAAGTCGATAGGCAGGCAAGTCGATAGGCAGGCAAGTCGATAGGCAGGCAAGTCGACATGTACGCGAAAAAGCCGCGCAGCCTGGCCGCGCGGCTTTTTTTCGCTCGAGATTATCAGCCGAGGTGCGAAATCATCGGAGCGACCAGGACCACGGTCAAAATCGCGGCGATGGCGCCGACAACCCAAATCATGCCCTTTAAACGCGAAGAGGCTGCGGTGTTCATGCTCATTTTGTCTCTTTACATGGACATGCCTGCGAAGAAATTACATAAGCCGCCGGCAGGAATGCCCAAAAAACCTGCAGCCTATTCCTGATATTTAAGCGTAAAAACGGGCTTTGCAAGCCAGTTTGAACGTAAAGACCGCCTAGGAGCAGCGAATCGAAACAGTATTTTTTGCTACTCATAATTTAGGAAAAACTTCGAACCCCTAGCGTATACAGGGCGAAGAGGCGGCTAGCGGATGCAAGATCATTGGCGAATGTGGACCAATTGACGCATGTTCTAAAAACGTGCGCGGCCGAAGCGTTGACCTCGGTCGACGGCGAAACGCCGGCGCAGTCCGATCGCCACGGGCGCGGCCTGTCACAATTTGCGTTCCTGCTTGCTGAAATTCGAAAGGTCGCCTTCCGCCGCGGCCCGCTGGCGCCATGATTTCGCGATGGCCGGATATTTGATTTCCTTGCTGATGCGCGACACCTGCTGCTGCAGTTTCTCGCTCCCGCAGGAGGGACAGGCCGGGGTGTCCGACGCGCGCACCAAAAGCTCGAATTCGGCGGAACAGGCGTCACAGACATAGGCGTAAAGCGGCATTGGGGCCTCGCGTCAGTTGGCGTTCACGGAACGCCCTCGCGCGTGCAATTTTCGTTCCGCCCGCACTCTTTGCGCGGTCATAGTCGCCCGCAAACGCCGCTGCGCCTATGTCATCACCACATTCACGGCGCTTTCCGGCAGCTCCTTGCCGAAGCAGCGCTGATAGAATTCGGCGACGAGCGGACGCTCGAGCTCGTCGCATTTGTTCAAAAAAGTCATCCGGAAGGCGAAGCCGATGTCTCCGAAAATCTCGGCGTTCTCCGCCCAGGTGATCACCGTGCGCGGACTCATCACCGTCGAAAGGTCGCCGGCCATGAAGGCGTTGCGGGTGAGGTCGGCGACGCGCACCATCTTATTGGCGACGTCGCGGCCTTCCTTCGTCGCGCCATAGGATTTCGCCTTGGCGAGCACGATATTGGTCTCGGCGTCATGCGGCAGGTAATTCAGCGTCGCGACGATCGACCAGCGGTCCATCTGCGCCTGGTTGATCTGCTGCGTGCCGTGGTAGAGGCCCGACGTGTCGCCCAGCCCCACCGTGTTGGCGGTCGCGAACAGACGGAACGCCGGATGCGGCCGGATGACGCGGTTCTGATCGAGCAGCGTCAGGCGGCCGGAGACTTCGAGCACCCGCTGGATCACGAACATCACGTCGGGCCGCCCGGCGTCATATTCGTCGAAACACAACGCGACGCAGTGCTGCACCGCCCAGGGCAGGATGCCGTCGCGAAACTCGGTGACCTGCTTGCCGTCCTTCAGGACGATGGCGTCCTTGCCGACAAGGTCGATGCGCGAGATGTGGCTGTCGAGATTGACGCGAACGAAGGGCCAATTGAGCCGCGCCGCCACCTGCTCGATATGCGTCGACTTTCCCGTGCCGTGATAGCCGGTCACCATCACACGCCGATTCCTGGCGAAGCCGGCGAGAATGGCGAGCGTCGTCTGCCGATCGAAGAGGTAGTCCGGGTCAAGGTCCGGCACATGTTCGTTGCGCTCGGAAAAGGCGGGAACCTCCATATCGGAATCGATTCCGAACACCTGGCGCACCGAGATCTTCATGTCCGGCGTGCTCTCGAGGCCCGTTGCGGCGTATTCTACAGCGACCAAAATGCGTCCTCCTTGCGCGGACCGTTTCGTCCCCGCATGATTGCGCCGAAGATGTCTGCGCCGGCGCGGAAAAGCGCCGCGCGCGACGAGCGCTCAGACCAGCCGGGCGGCCCTCAGCGTCTTATAGGCATGGATGATTTCCCGCAATTTTTCCTCGCGCGAGCGGTCGCCGCCATTGGCGTCGGGATGGTGGCGCTTGACGAGTTCCTTGTAGCGGGCGCGGATCGTCACGGCGTCCGCCGTCTCCTCAAGCCCCATGGCGACGAACGCCCTGATCGTCACTGGCGAATGATGCGGACCGCGGCGCTCGGCGGGCTGAGGACGGCGAAAGCGCTGGCGATAGACGCCAAGCGGATCGGCCGCCGTCATCGTGTCCTCGCGAAAACCCGCCTGTCCGCGCTTCGTCCCCATGGACCATGTCGGCCGGTGCCCGACTGTCGCGTCCTTCATGTAACGGGCGACTGAAGCGTCATCCATGCCGTTGAAATAATTGTATGTGGCGTTGTATTCCCGGACATGTTCGAGGCAGAAGCAGAGATACTGCCCTTCACGCAACCGGCCCATTGGCGCGCGGTGGGCGCCCTCCGCCTCACAGCCGGGAGAATCGCAGCGCGTCACGGTCTCGCGCCGAGTTTCGCGCGGCTCGCGCTTGGTTCGGATGCGGTCGAAGAGGGGCGAATTCAGGTCCATTTCATTCCATTATGATGGCGCCGCAGCGCGCCGCAAGCGCAACCAAGCGCCAATGTGCTAAATCGGCGTCGACCGGGAGATAAACATGACGGATCAGGGTAAAGGCGTCGTCAAGACGCGCATCGCACAGAAACTCACCCAAGCCCTCGCGCCAGCGGCGCTCAACGTGATCGACGAATCGCACAGCCACGCGGGGCATGGGCATCACCATCCCGACGGCGAAACCCACTTCAGAGTGGAGGTGGTGAGCGCGGCTTTCGAGGGCAAGAGCTTGATCGAGCGGCACCGTCTCGTCAATGCGCTTCTCTCCGACGAGTTGGCCGACCGCGTTCACGCTCTGGCGATCAGCGCCAAAACGCCGCACGAGGCCGCGCCCGTTTAAGGCCGTCAACTGCGCAGCGGGGCGCCGTCAGCGCCGCAGTCGATCTCGGAAACGTCCTCGCCCATGGCGATGCGGGCGCGCGCCAGCGCGCCGTCGACGCCATAGGAATAATCGTGGCGCAGCTCCACTTCGCCATAGACGAGCTTCTCGCAACTGACGATCTTGCCCTCGGCGTCATAAGTCGCACGAAAATACGTGTTGCGGTTCTTAAGCTCGCTCGCCTCGAGCGGCCCCAGGAGCTTCAATGGCAAGCGCACCCCGGAATAGGAGAGAAAATACCGGCATTCTTCTTCATTAGGCGCTTCATGAATCTCCGACATCATCGCTCTCCCTCGTTCCCGGCGTTTCTTCAAACGACGCCGCGCAAGCTGGTACGAGAAAATCGCGCCAACTGATGGCTCCCCCAGTGCGCGGCTGAAGCCCGCGGCTCTTGACGGTCGGCTGGGCTGCGCGTAGCGCGGACGGCGGCGGCGCTGCGCCGCCGTGGAGAGGGCTGCATCATGGCCGCCGTCGACAAAGTGACGAAACCCGCCGCCAAGCCGGCCAATCCCTGCTTTTCCTCCGGCCCCTGCGCCAAGCGCCCGGGATGGGCGCTGGCACATCTCGCCGGGGCGGCGCTCGGCCGCTCCCATCGCTCGAAGGCCGGCAAAGAGAAACTGGCGCAGGCCATCGCGCTGACGCGGGAGACGCTGCGCGTTCCTGCAGATTACCGCATCGGCATCGTGCCGGCCTCCGACACCGGCGCCGTGGAGATCGCGCTCTGGTCGCTTCTCGGCCCCAGGGGCGTCGATGTCGTCGCTTGGGAGAGCTTCTCGAAAGACTGGGTCAATGATGTCCTGAACCAGTTGAAGATCGAACAAGCGCGAAGCCTCGCCGCGCCCTATGGCGAATTGCCGGATCTGTCGCAGATCGACTTCGACAATGACGTCGTTTTCGCCTGGAACGGCACGACGTCGGGCGTGCGCGCGCCGAACGCCGATTTCATTCCGGCGGACCGTAAGGGCCTGACGATTTGCGACGCGACGTCGGCGGCCTTCGCGCAACCGCTCGACTTCGCCAAGCTCGATGTGACGACCTATAGCTGGCAAAAGGTTCTCGGCGGCGAGGCCGCGCATGGCATGTTGATTCTCTCGCCGCGCGCCGTCGAGCGGCTCGAGAGCTATGCGCCGCCCTGGCCGATGCCGAAGATTTTCCGGCTGACGAAACAGGGGAAGCTGAACGAGGGGATTTTCCGGGGCGAGACGATCAACACGCCCTCGCTTCTCGCGGTCGAAGATTATCTCGACGCGCTGTCCTGGGCGCAATCGATCGGCGGGCTCGAGGCGCTATTCGCGCGCTCTGACGCCAATGCGCAGGCGGTCGGCGACTGGGTTGAAAAGACGCCCTGGGTCGACTTCCTCGCCAAGGATCCGGCGACTCGCTCCAACACCAGCGTCTGCCTCATCTTCTCCGCAGAGAGCGGCGCCACAGACGCCGAGGCGCAGGCGACGCTCGCCAAGAAGATGGTTACGATGATTGAACAGGAGGGCGCGGGCTATGATTTCGGCGCCTATCGCGACGCGCCGCCGGGCTTTCGCATCTGGTGCGGCGCGACGGTGGAAACCGCCGACGTGGCGCTGCTGACCAAATGGCTCGATTGGGCCTATGCGCAGGCTTGCGCCGACGCCGCGCAAGCGGGGTGAGAGATCGGCGCCGCCTCGCTATGAATCGCTCCAGTCCGTCACGATGAGGTTCGGGATCCGTTCAAACTCACGGCGGTTTGTCGTCACCAGTACAGCCCGCCGTCGACGCGCCTGCGCAGCGATCAGATAATCGAACGGCCCGATAGGCGTTCCGCGCTCCTCCAGGAAGGCTCTGATGTCGCCGGCTTCGCGCGCATCTTCGCCGTCGAAGGCCGGGAGATCAAAGCCAGCAGAAAGAAACTCGTCCAAGAGCGCGCGCGCTTGTTCGGGACGTTGGCTCTTTGCGATGCCGTAGGCGAGTTCGAAAATGACGAGAGCTGGAACGATCAGAGACGTTCCAGCTCTAAGTTCCGCATCAAGTCTTTCGCCGACCCGCGGCTTTCTCTTGTTCAGAGCGAAAATAACGACATTGGTATCGAGGCAAAACATCGACGCGGGTCAATCGAACGAGATCGACTCATCGGGCGCGAGCGGCGAATCTTCCGGCAGCCCGGCCGGCAAGAAATCTTCCGCACCCATGGCGTTCAATCTCGCGCGCCACGCATCGACGTCGAACGCCGGGGCCTCGATCGGCTCCAGAATGACTTTATTGCCGACCTTGCTGACGCGCACTTCCGCGCCCGGCATCCGAAATTCCTTGGGAAGCCGAACGGCTTGGCTGCGGCCGTGCTTGAATAATTTCGCAGTGGCGGTCATGCGGCCTCTTATGATATCTACATTTGATAGATACCAAATTTTTCGATCGTTTTCCAGCCCTTCTTCGGTCGCCGCCAAAATCTAGATTGCGTTCAGCTCAAGCGGGCTTTCACATTGAGACGCCCAATGCCGCTCATTCGTTTTTTGCAGGATGATCCCATGCCGCCGCGCGTTCTCATCTCGGATTCTCTTTCGCCCGCCGCCGCACAGATTTTCCGCCTGCGCGGCCTCGACGTCGATTTCGAACCGACGCTGGGAAAGGACAAGGACAAGCTTGCCGCCGCGATCGCCGACTATGACGGACTCGCGATCCGTTCGGCGACGAAGGTGACCGCCGATATCTTTGCGCGGGCTCCACGGCTCAAGGTCGTCGGCCGCGCCGGCATCGGCGTCGACAATGTCGATGTCGCCGCCGCCACCGCGCGCGGCGTCATCGTCATGAACACGCCCTTCGGCAATTCCATCACCACCGCCGAACACGCCATCGCGCTGATGTTCGCCTTGGCGCGCGAAATTCCCGCCGCCGACGCCTCGACCCAGGCCGGCAAATGGGAAAAGAACCGCTTCATGGGCGTCGAGATCACCGGCAAGACGCTTGGCGTCGTCGGCTGCGGCAATATCGGCGCGAATGTCGCCGAACGCGCGCTCGGCCTGAAGATGCGCGTGATCGCCTTCGATCCTTATCTCACTCAAGAGCGCGCCGAAGAGCTTGGCGCCGAAAAGGTCGACCTCGACGAACTCTTGGCAAGAGCCGACTTCATCACGTTGCATACGCCGCTCACGCCGCAGACGAAGAATATCCTCTCGGCGGAAAACCTCGCCAAGACATGCAAGGGCGTGCGCATTATCAATTGCGCGCGCGGCGGGCTGGTCGACGAAGACGCGCTGCGCAAAGCCCTCGACGACGGCCATGTCGCCGGCGCCGCCTTCGACGTGTTCGCGCAGGAGCCGGCGACCGAAAACCCGTTGTTCGGGCATCCGCACGTCGTCTGCACGCCGCATCTCGGCGCTTCGACGAGCGAGGCGCAGGAAAAGGTCGCGCTGCAGATCGCCGAGCAGATGGCGGATTATCTCACCAGAGGCGCGATCGCCAACGCGGTGAATTTCCCCTCGATCAGCGCCGAAGAGGCGCCGCGGCTGAAGCCCTTCGTCGAACTCGCCGAAAAGCTCGGTCTCTTCGTGGGTCAGGTCGCCGTCGCCGGCATCGACATATTGTCGATCGTCTACGAAGGCGCCGTCGCGTTGCAGAAGACGCGGCCGATCTCGGCGGCTGCGATCTCGGGACTGCTTCGACCCATTCTCGAAGACGTCAATCCGGTGTCGGCGCCGATCCTCGCCAAGGAGCGCGGCCTGGCCATTGAGGAAATCACCCGCGAGGCGCAAGGCGACTATGAATCCCTTGTCACGCTCAGCGCGCATACCGCGCAGGGCGAAATTTGCGTTTCGGGGACGGTTTTCCACGACGGCAAGCCGCGCATTATCGGCATCGGCGACATTGGCGTCGACGCCGAATTCGCGCCGTCGATGATCTATCTGACGAATGAAGACAGGCCTGGATTCATTGGCAGATTCGCCGGTGTGCTCGGCGAAGCCGAGGTCAATATCGCCACGTTCGCGCTAGGCCGCGACAGGCCCGGCGGCGGCGCCGTCGCGCTCGTCGCCATCGACGGCGAACTGCCGCCGCAGGCGCTCACCGCCCTGAAAAGCCTGCCCGGCGTCAAACAGGCGACGACGCTTAAATTCTGAGTAACGCTCTTTGTTGATAATTCGTCGGCGCGCGGCGGCAGTGTTGCAAGTCTGCCACTATGCCGGAAGAAACGCGGCTCGTCCTGAGTTTCGCGCGTCGGCCCGCTTGCTTGCGCGAACGGCCTGCGGGAGTAATCATCAGCGCGTCTGCGTCACAAATTCGGGTCGGCGCGACGTCAGCCCACACTTGGACAAGGGAAAACCATGCGGCGTCTCGCTTTTGCACTGATTTGCGCATTCGGCGCGCTCGGCGCCCTTTCGTCTCCAGTATCCGCGCGCAGCCCTGCCCCGCAGCCGGCCCCGGCGCCGGCGCCGGTCGTCGACCCTTTCACCGCGCTATTCGGCGGCGGCTCCTTCGCCCCGCAAACCAGCGACGGGCGTCCGCAGGCGGTCGCCGTTCCGCGCGAGACCGTCGCCTTCGACGCCAGATATGCGCCCGGCACGGTGATCATCGCCACCAATGAGCGTCGACTCTATTATGTGCTCGGCAATGGCCAAGCGATCCGCTACGGCGTCGGCGTCGGCCGCCCGGGATTCGAATGGGCCGGCACGCGTTACATCGCCCATAAGCGCGAGTGGCCGGACTGGACGCCGCCGGCGCAGATGCTGCGCCGCCGCCCCGACCTGCCGAGGCATATGGTGGGCGGACTGAGCAACCCGCTCGGCGCGCGCGCCATGTATCTCTCCGGCACGCTCTACCGCATCCATGGCTCGAACGAGCCCTGGACGATCGGTCAGGCCGTGTCGTCGGGCTGCATCCGCATGACCAATGACGACGTCGTCGACCTCTACAACCGCGTCAAGGTTGGCACTCGCGTGGTCGTGACGCGATAAGAATTCTACGGCGACGTTTAATCGGCCGGCGCTCGCGTCGGCCGATTCATTTTGCAGGACTATTTTTTGAAGAATTATTTTTCTCCAGGCCGGTCGCGATCGAGCCCCTTCGCTGCAAGCTCTTCGAGATAGGACGAGAACCGCTCCGCTGCCGTCTCGCCAAGCTCGCGCAGATACCGCCACGTGTAGATTCCAGTGCGATGCATGTCGTCGAAGTCGAGCCGCACGGCGTAATTGCCGACCGGCGCGACCACGATGATCGCGACATTGCGCTTGCCGCCGACGGTCTTGCGCTCCTTCGTAGAATGGCCCTGCACTTCCGCGCTCGGACTCTGCGTGCGCAACAGCTCGGCGCTGAGCGCGAATTGCGCGCCATCGTCGAACGAGACGTTCAGCATCCGTCCGCCTTCCGAGAGGCGCAGTTCAGTTGGCCAGGGCTCCTGCCCCATGTGCGTCTCCAGGACGTTTTGTTGGCGCGAGGCAATTTGCGGGCCGAGCTCTGGCCATCTCCTAAGATCTCTATCGCCTTCGCGCGAAGAGCGCCAACACGATCCTCACTGAGGGCGAGCTTTCTCGCGCCACCAGCTCTCCAAAGTGAAGCCGAAGGGAAACATCGGAAAAAGCGGCGTGTGCGCAGGATGGCGGATCGCGGCGCGATGCGCGCACCAGATGGCGTTCACGTGCTGCAAAGGCACGAAATAGAATCCGGAGAGCAGTATGCGATCGAGCGCACGCGCCGCCCAAATGCTGTCCGCCTTCGTCCGGGACGCGAGCAGATTGTCGATCGCGGCGTCGAGCGCCGGCGAAGCGGCTCCGGCGAGATTAAACGAATTTTTCCGGTTGAGACTTTCCGTGCTCCACCGGTTCAACTGCTCCTGACCGGGAACAGCGTACGCCAGCCATTGCCCGGTCATCATGTCATATTCGAAACGCAGTCGCCGGCGCTGGTACTGGACTTCGTCATATAAGCGCGGATTGGCTTCGATGCCGATACGCTTCAACGAAGCGGCGAAATTGAGCGCAAGCCGCTCTTCATCGCGATCGCGAATCATGATCTCGAATATGACGGGAACGCCATTCTTCTGGAGGCGTCCGTCGACCAGGACGTAGCCGGCGTCGGCCAGAAGCGTTTGCGCGCGCTTCGCGACCGTGCGATCGCGCCCCGAACCGTCGTGCTGAACAGGTCGCCAACGCCCCTCGAGAATGTCGTCGCGAACGACGCCCGGAAAATTCGCAAGAAAGCCGCGCTCGGCGTCGCTCGCAGGACGCCCCGTCGAGGCATAGTCCGACTCGCCGAAGTAACTCTCCGTGCGCGTATAGAGTCCGCCGTAGAAATTGGCGTTGATCCACTCGAAGTCATACATCATGGCGATGGCTTCGCGCAGCCGCACGTCGCGAAATATGGCTTTGCGCAGATTGAAGACGAAACCTTCCATCCCCGTCGGTCGGCCGGGGCGCAGGGCTTCCTTCACAATGGCGCCGTTGCGAACGGCGGGGAAATCATAACCCGTCGACCAACGCGCGGCGCTCGTCTCCTCGCGATAGTCGATCAGCCCCGCCTTCAACGCCTCAAACAGCGCGGCCTCGTCGCGATAGTAATCCAGGTCGATTTCATCGAAATTATAGAGCCCGCTCTGGCTCGGAATGTCGCGGCCCCAATAGTCTGGGTCGCGGCGCAGGACGAGACGTTCGCCGACTTTCGCCTCGGAAATCACATAAGGGCCCGAGCCGAGCGGGATCGTCATGTCGACATCGTCGAAGCGCTCCACATTGGTCGCCTTCTTCGACAGAACCGGCATGGCGGCGAGAATGAGCGGCGCTTCGCGATCCGTGACGCCGGTCAGATCGAAACTCACGGCATGGTCGTCGAGAGCGACGGCGGACTTCACCAAAGCGAAAATCACGCGATGGTTCGGCCGACCTTTCGATTTCAGCAGTTCGAAGGAGAATAGAACGTCAGACGCGAGAATCGGCGTTTTGTCGGAAAAGCGCGCCCGAGGGTCGAGGTGAAATGTGACGTGTTCGCGCGCGTCGTCGATATCGACGGACCGCGCGATCAGCGGATAAAGCGAATAGGGTTCGTCCTGCGATCGGGTCATCAGGCTTTGCACGACGTTGCCGATGACGAGCTGCGGCGCATCGCTGAACCTGGCGTTGAACGGATTGAGACTTGCGAATCCCCCGCGCTTGCCGAGCCGCAGCGCGCCGCCTTTCGGCGCGTGGGGATAGGCATAGGGAAAATGAGCGAAATCCTTCGGCAACGCAGGTTCGCCATAGAGCGCGAGACCATGCGTGACGGGAGCGTTTGAAAGATTTTCCGCAAGCGCCCAAGCGGGCAACAAGACCGCGACGGCGTGGAAGAGCGCCGCAATACCCGCGGCGACGATCATGCGCCCAATTGCTTGCCCAACGCTAAGCATTGCATCGCCTCCTTCGCCAAATTGGCGTGCTGAAGCTATTCGGCTCGGGCAGTCTCCAATTTTACGAACTGCTGATCGTTGTCGCCGCATTGCGCGGCGCATGACGGGTTCAAAAGGATGTCGCGGTTGCGAGCGTTTTCGAAGCTTGGTTGAAAATCGCTCGCCTGGCGGGCGCCGCCCCAAAGAGGGGGCGACGCCCGATCGCATCAGAACTTGAGTTTGACGCCTCCCGTGAAAGCGCGCGGTTGGCCGGCGATGATGCCGGCGCCTTGCGCCGTCACCAGGCCGCCTGTCGGCCAGACCAGCGGCGTTTGTATCGGGCCGGCAAGGAGCGAGTTGGCCACCACGAATGCGCCGGCGACATAGGTTCGATTGAAGATATTCGAGACCTCGAAAAAGAGCTCGATGTTCTTGACATAGAAGTTGTCCAAGTCGTGATTATAGTGCGCGTTTAGATTGATCAGGCTGTAGCTCGGCAGAGTGGTGAAATTGGCGTTGTCGATCGTATAATTGCTCTTGAAAATATATTCGGCGTAAGCGCCGAGACCCGAGAGATCGCCGTAGGGCTGATCATATCCCAGACGCATCGTCACAGTATGCGGCGGCACGTTGGGAATTCTGTTGCCGGCGCGATTATATAAGACGGCTCGCCCTGCGACGTTTCCCAGATCATCCCAATAATTGGTGAAGAACTGATTGTTGAACGTATAGGCCGCGATCAGCCGCCATCCCTCAAAGGGCCGCCAATCGGCGTTGAGTTCCACGCCGCGGTGGAGACTGGAGGGAATATTTTGCGAATAGCTGGTGAGCCCATTGTTCAACGTCAGAATCTCGTTGCGATGCCATTCGTTGAAACCGGTTACGCTGAAATTGAGGGTGGGGCTCGGCGTCCAGTCGATCCCGAGATCGACGCCCATATTGGTCTGGGCCTTCAGGGGATTTTGTCCGAATCCGCTTCGGGTAGTGGTGAGGAACACGAATGTCGGCGTGCTGTAGCCCGTCGCATAGCGCGCCCTCACTTGCCATTCGGGGCTATAGCGATAAGTGAGCGACGCTTCCGGCGCCGTGTTCCAATAGTCATTGTCGACGGCGATCTGAGTCGGAAATCTGGGCGCCAGATTGGCGGGGTAGTTATAGGCGGTGCTGACGCCCCAAACGCGATTCCAGTTGGCGCTGAACCCCACGACGCCAGTCAGGCCCGGAGCGAGCGCAATCTCTTCACGCGCGCGCAGACCAATGTTTGAAGTATAGTAGTCAAACTTGCCGACCTGCGCGCCGATTGCGCCGCTGTACCAAGTATTGGCGATCTGATTAAAGAGCGGATTGGTGGTTTTGGCGTTGCTGTAGAAGAACTGGAGAAAATGTGTCGCCGGAAATCCAAAGATCGGAATGTGACTGGTAATGTCGGTCTGCGCGGTGATGCCCACCGTTGGTCCCCTTAAGGCGACCGGGCCGCCCTGGCCGCCGGGGCCAATTATCGGCGGCGGCCAAGTTCCACTGATGTTATCGAGATAGTCGTACGTGAATTGCGATCGCCAGGTGGTGGCGTTGTTGAAGTCGTGCTCGAACTGAACGCCGCCGATCTGTCTGAGAGAGTGTTGATGAGTGCCAAGCTGCCAGACGCTTTGGCGAGTGGTCGCGCCCGATATGCCATTCGCCGGCACATTCAGATTGTTGCATAAGTTGAGGTTCAGGGGGACAGCGGTGGAGCAGCCATAATTTTGTTGAAATGGATTGAGGTAGAACACATTGATATTTTCTCGGTTGATGAACTCCGATCTCAAGTTGTTGGCGATGTATTTCACGATAACACGATCGGTAGGGGTCACGTCCCATCTGCCGAGAAGCTTGGCTTGTTTGCCTGAGAAAGAATTGCGGGCATAGCCGCTGCTATTGGCGTCGGAGGCAAAAAACGACAGATCGAAGGCGCCGAGCGTGCTGTCCTTCACAGCCTTGCCGACGCGCACGTAATTGTTGACGTAGCCGAAGCTGCCAAATTCCGAACCTGTATGGACGCCGTCGATTTCGGCGCCTGAGAAGGAACGGAAATTGATCGCGCCGCCGTAGGCGTAATTGCCGAAAAGCGCCGACGAAGGACCACGATAGACGTCGACGGCGGCAAAAGCGTGCGGATCGAGCAGGTCGGTGCGGCCATTGCCGTCGGCCGTTGTGATCGGGAACCCGTCTTCGTACAGCATGATGTTGCGGATGCCAGTTGGAAACCCGACACCAGTCCGATTGCCGGAGCCGCGAATCGAAATAAACAGATCGCGCGCATTATTGCCTTGCTGTATGGAGACGCCGGGGCTGTATTCCAACACCCTGCGGACATCCGCTAGCGGCGTCGGCTTGAGGAACTTGGTGTTGACGATTGTCATCGTTTCGCCGGGCGGGTCCCGATAGATCGGCAGTTTCGCGCGGGCGGCGCTAAAGCCTGGCGCGATTCCTTCTTCGCCCGCCGTCGATTCCCGGACGGCGGGAGGCCTGACCGGCGCGGCGCCGATCGTGATCTGGGGCAGCGCCTGTTGCGCATGGACAATGGGCGCGGAGGACACAAGAGCGAGAGCGCTGAGCGCCGCGCCATGCATCAATTTCGACCGAGAGCGCATCTTCTTTTCTTTCCTAATTCGGGGTTGAAACTCATTGAGCAGGCGCACGCGTTGATCCGCTTGCGGTCGACGCCGGTTTCCACGGATCGGCGAAGCGAGGAGATGTCAGCAAGGAGTCGTCGGTCAGCGTTTTCAGAAAGGCGATCAGATCGCTCTTTTCCTGGGGCGACAGATCGATCGGGACGATCAACGCGCTTTTGTTCGGGTTGTACCGACCGTCGCCCTTGAGAGGACCGCTCGTGACATTGCGTCCGCCCGCCGCGTAAATGTCGATCACATCCTCGAGCGTCGCGGCGCTGCCGTCGTGCATATAGGGCGCGGTGACAGCGATATTGCGCAGGCTCGGCGCGCGAAACGCCCCCATCTCGGCGGGATTATGCGTGTTCTCGAAAACGCCGCGATTGGGCTCCGGATAGGCGCCTTTGCCGTCGAGATCATAGAGTCCCGTGTTGTGAAACGGCGTCTCGATCTCGCGCGTTTTGGCGTGATAGAACTGATCGTCGAAATTCACGCTGCCATGGCAATGATGGCATTCGGCCTTCTCGCCGAAGAAGAGATCCTTGCCGCGCGTCTCTTCCGGAGAGAGCGTCGCTTTGCCTTCAAGATAGAGATCATATTTCGAGGACGCCGAGACGACGCCGCGCTCAAAGGCGGAGATCGCCTTGATGACATTGCCGAAGCTGATTGGATCCGCCTCGCCGGGAAAAGCCGCCGCAAAGTCGCGGCGATAATCTGCGTCACTGTCGAAACGCGCGAGGATCTCTTTGCGGTTCTTGTCATTGACGCCCATCTCGATCGGCTCTTCGCCAAACAGCGGGCCTTCCATCTGCCTTTCCAGGGTCACCATCGCCGGATTCGCCCAGGTGAGCGTGGCGCGCCAGGCGGCGTTGGCGATGCTGGGCGAATTGCGCGGCGTATGCTCGCCCGTGGCGCCGACGGCGACCGGGCGACCATCAGTGAACGCCAGGCGCTGCTCGTGGCACGAGGCGCAACTCTCCTTGCCGTTTCCCGACAATCGCGGGTCGTAGAACAGCTTGCGCCCGAGCTGAAAGCGCGCCTCCGACATTGCGTTGTCTGCTGGAACCCGTGGCGGCGGCATGAACTCGGGCAAGGTCCAGCGCCACGATTCCGCGCTCGGGGCCGTGTCGCCTTGCGCGCCGCCCGCGAACAGAGTTGCGGCGAAGAGGAGGATGAGAGTTTCGCACTTCATTTCGCCACCTCCGCGCGGAAAATCTTCGTCGACACGCCGGAGGACTGGCCGGCGTCATTGGCGTCGGGCGCGGTTTCCTTGAGCCGAAGCCCGAGATTTTCGAACATCGGCGCGCATTCGGGATCGGCCGGGCCGCTCATGCAGCCGGTGGAGAACCCCTGGTCTTTTCCAAGATCGATGCCGGCGAAGAGCTGCTTCAGATCGAGCACGACGCGCTGCCGCCCCGAATCGAAGGACGCGAGTTTCACGGGAATGCGATTTGGATTGGCGCAGGAGGTGATGTCGCCTTTTGTCGCGTCGCCGCGACAGCCCGTCGAACCAAGGTGCAGCATCCAGGTCGAGACTGTGATCGTCCCATCCGAGTTGACGCGCAGCGGCGCCGCCTTGGGCGCGTCGGCCATCGCCGGCGCGCCGCCGTCGGACTTGTCGCCGGACTTGTCGCCTTGCGCGCCGGCGACATTCGCTGCGTCCGCCGGGCTTTTCGGCTTGAGCGGCGGACGGGTCACGCCCCCCTCTGGATCAACTTCGATCTTTATGAATTTGCGGCCAGCCTGCCAATTCCAGGTCATCGACTGAAGATCGAGCGGCGCGGGCGCGGTGGCGAAATTCGAGTGGTTGAGAATGACGTCCTTGCCGTCCTTGTCCTTGACGACGCTGGGAACGCCAATGACGAAGCTGAACCCTTTGTAGCGGCCGCGCGGCGCCGATCCCTTGATCGTGTCGTTGACGTCGGCGCTCCCGACGCATTTGCCAGTCTTGTTTTCGAAATCGAGCAGGGCAAGGTTGGCGTATTGCCAGTCGTTTTGTTCGAGTTCGATGGGAACTTCATGGCCGGCGGCGTCGATCAGCGCCGGCGCGGCGATGTAGAACCTGGCGTCGTGGAGCTGCGCCGGCCGTCCGCCGGTTCCGAGCCCGGCGATGTCGTGGCCGCATTCGACCGGCTGATCGCCCGCCGCAAGCGCAAAGCGTATCGCAACCGGCTGTCTTTCGCTCGCGTCGGGTTTGTTGGCGGCATGCGCGACGCTAATCGCGGCAAGCCCGCCGATGGCGACGGCAAATCGGTTGAATGCGCTCATGATTACTCTCCTGTCGGCGACGAGCATTGAGATTTGTCTTGGCCGCGCGCAGCCGGCGACGACCGGCGGCGCGTGTGAAAACACGCGCGGCGCACATCAAACGCGAGGGATTGGCGAGTGAGGTCGAGGACCCGGCAGCCGGCCGCTAACGCGCTCTCTTAGGAGAGAAGCGACGGGGGTGCGCGAGAGAGCCTGTTTCTGGGCCACTGCGTGGTCGGCGGCGCGATATCGCGCTCTTCCGGCCAAAGAGGCGGAGTCTCAGACAAGGGCGCCAGCACGAGAACGACGGCGGACAGGAGAACCTTTGCTCCGAGGTCGTCGCTTCGGTCGCTGAGAAAGCAAGCCATGCAGTGCATGTGCTGAACGTGCGGAGCCTTACCGTCGCCATTGGCTTGGTCGGCGCAAAGCTCGTTCGCCATCGCTACGGGAGAGCTTAGGAACGCGCCGAATTCGCCGCCGTGGCGGCCGTGGGGAAAAATAAGACCCAAAGCTTGTTGAAACAGCAGACAAGCGACGGCGGCCGCCACAATCGGACGCATGAATCGCCGCATTTGTTTCTTGTCTTGCCGCATAGGGAATTCTGAGTGCACAAGGATTAACTTGTCAACGATGGTTATCGCCCAACTTTTGCAATATTTTGAACTGTTGCGCTGCAGCCACACTTGGTCTTTGCAATTTCGCTTTGTCTTTCAATTGACGGGCGCGAAGAGGCCGTGCGCTCCGACATCACTCCAAATGGCGGCGCGACCGCCGGCGCAGAGTCTCTCGCACAGACCCTTTCGTCCGTAATGAAGATCCTGTGGCGGCTTGAGACAGTGAAGCGGGCTTGCCGACCGTTTCCGTTTGTCGACGCGTCTTCGCCCTATCGGACCTCGATCGTTCCGCCATGCGCGCGTCGTATAAGGAGTTTCCGTATTGCCGCGCGCGAGTTTCGCGCCTATGATCCGCGTACCGTAGGCAATGGTTGGCGGCAATCCATGCTCGTTCGGCTCATTCTTTTCATTGCGATCTTGCTGCAAGCCGCTGGCGTTTCGACTGTCGCCGCGCGCGCTCAATCTCACTCTCCGTCGTTCCGGGCCGTTGTCTGCAAAAGCGACGCGATTCCCGCGGCGCCTCACGCGCCGGGCGATGACGACGGCTCTTGCTCGGACTGCATCGCGTGCTGCAACGCTCAGCCGCAGATCTTCTGCGTCTATGATCAGGTTGCGCGCCTGTCCTTTCCAACGGCGCGAATCAGCGTTCTCGCTCTTCCGATCCTTCCCGTTTCCCGATCGCCGTCGGCAACGCCGCCGGCGCGCGCCTCCCCCGTCTAAAGACACGGCCGTACATCCGCGCGTTCGGAAGCAATGACGTCCCCGCGGATCGAAACCGCGCATCGCCGATGCCCCTGCGGCCGCTCGGCGTGATGCGTTTTGGATAATCGGCGCGCTTGGAGACAAGCGGGGAGGCGCTGATGCAGAAGTCCCATGAGACGATCGACCGACTATTTCGAAGCCATCATCGCGATCTGATAACGCGGGCGCGCCGCGTGATCGGCTCGGGAGACGCCGAAGACCTAGTCCAGGAAGCCTATCTCAAAATGCTGGAAAGCGACCGCGGCGAACTGATTTCGAATGCGCGCGGCTATGTGTCGAAGATGACGTGCACGCTCGCGATCGACAATCTTCGAAGGCAAAGAACGCACGCTCGAGCGCTTGCCGAAGACGGCGCATGGTTCCAGTCGCCCGCTCAAGACACGCAAATCACCTCGGCCCTCGACGCATTTGGCCTGGCGCGCGACGTTCAAGCAGCCCTGGCGCGTCTGCCGCGATGCTGTCGTCAGATATTCCTGATGAGCCGGATTCTGGGTTTCAGCCATTCGGAGATCGCGCAGGAACTCGGCGTTTCCTTGAGGACGGTCAATCGCAGCCTGGGTCGGGCGCTCGAGCATTTCGATCGCGCCTTCGATGTTCCGCGGCCGAACGACCCCGTGAGCGCTCCGCCTCTCAAGGCGGCGGCTTCGCCGCGCGAGTTCTTGGCGGCGCCATCGGACGCGCCGTCGGTCGCCCGGGATGCGACGGACATAACAATCCCCCCGGCCCGAAAAAAATCTCGTCGCATGCTGTCCGATTTTTGCGGGCCCGCTCGTCATACCATTCGGGTTCCGCGTTCTGCGGAGCCCGTCTGGACTTTCCAGACGAACTCAAAAGGGGAGGCCCCTATGACCATCCGTATCGCCAAGCGCATTACGCTCAATGTTATCGGCCGCGCCGGCGCCATGTGCGCTTCGACCTGCGCCGCCACGAACGGCTAAGGACGATCAGTTTGCGCCGTCGGCCCCCGGCCAGCGGCGCAAGCGACGTCAGGCGCGGCAAGACGAGGGCGACAATAGATGCGGCTTGGCTTCAATTTCACGCTCGGCGACACCTATGACATGGTTCAGAGGCTGCTCGCGGAAGGGCATATAGACTACTGCGAATTTCTGATCGACAATTTTTTCTGCGTCGATCCGGAGGAACTGTCCAAGGCGTTCGATTGTCCGATCGGATTGCATATTATGTATTCAAAGTTTCTAGAAGCCGATCGGCCGACGCTGGTCGATTTTGCGGCGCGGCTTCGAGACTACATCGATGTGCTGAACCCGATGTACGTCTCCGACCACATTCTGCGCTTCACTCATGAAGGGCGCGCTTTTTTTCACTTGGGTGAAATCGACTATTCCGCCGAATATGAATCTGTCCGCGACAGGGTCGTCGCCTGGCAGGAAATCGTCGGACAACGCATCCATTTTGAAAATTATCCCTCCATCATGGACGGGGGGAGAGAGGCGCCCGCCTTCTTCGAGCGCCTGATGAAAGAAACCGGCGCCGGCGTGCTGTTCGACGCATCCAACGCCGTTTGCTCCCACCGCAATTGCGGGACGCCGTTCGAAGCCTGGCGTAACGTCATCGCCGAGGCCCAACATTTCCATGTCGCGGGCTACAGGCATTCCCTGGTCGAGCCTTTCATCTCGCTGGACACTCACGCAGAGGCTCTGGCGCCGGACACGCTCGCCTTCCTTAAAGATTTCCGATCGGTCTTCGACAAGCCCGGCGCAACAATGACCTATGAGCGCGACGACCGGATCGAATTTGACGATGTCGTCGCCGATCTGAAGTTGTTGCGAGAGCTGTTCGGCCAACCGGAAGAAAGGCGTCATGATCTTGCTCTCTCTGCCTAGTCGGACTGATCGCGATCTCTACCCGGCGCTGATGTCGCCGGAACTGAACGCAAAATATCCTACGGACCAGAAGGCCTTCGTGCGGATCGACGTGAGCCTGCGCATGTATTGGCACACGCTCTTCGACATCTGCCCCGAACTGTTGGAGCTTTCCGGTCTCGACGGGATGTCGATCTTCCGGCCCTTCATGGCCTGGGCCGGAGAGAAGAAGCTCGCCTTTGACTGGTCCTATTATTTGTGGGTCTACGCTTGGCTGCGCCAATCGCCGTTCAAAGAGCGGTTGCTCGCCGACGACAAATATCTGCGGTCGGTCATGGCGGCGTCGGCCGCGCGTTGGGCGATCCTCGATCGCGGCAGAGATTGCGGAATCGTCATCGGATGCGCAGACACGACGAATCTTGTCATCGGCTGGAAATGCCGCAGCGTTCGTTTGGGACGCGAGATCGAACTTATCGAACCCGAGGAGCCGCTGCCGGCGCCTCCGGATGTTTTCGGCTACTTTACGCTGCAGTCCTTCGAACTTGACATCTTTCCGGGGTGGCAGAGCCTGGCGCGATGACAAGCGCGCCGCTGTGGCGCGGATACTGGCACCTATTCGCCAGCACTTCCGCGGCCGCCTTTATTATGCAAATCGATCTCGCCATGGTCGCGAGACTGGGCGGCCGCGCGTCGGGAGCCTATGCGATTCTGATGCGCATCGCGTTGCTCGATGTCGCCCTCACCATCGCTTGCGCCGCCGTTGCGGCGATTGCGCTCGGCCATGCGCAAAAGAATGGCGAGACCGCCGAGGCAATCGAAAAGACTTGCGCGCTCTCCCTCGCGCTTGGCGCCGCGACGGCGATTTTCGGCTTCTTCGCCTATCCGATCTTTCTTGACGCCCTGATGGGGAACGCCGCGGCCGCTCCCTATATCGGCGCCCCTATCGTTTGGCTCGTTGCCGGCACGCCTTTTCGCGTTCTTTCGAATACGCAAGGATTCTTGTTGCACGCCCTCGGACGCGGCGGCTCGGCGCTCACATGGAAACTCGTGGAAATTCCCGTGAAAGCCGGGGCCAACGTCCTTTTCATGCAGGCCCTCGGCTTTGGTTTCGCGGGATGTTTTCTCGCGAGCTGCATCGTTTCGGCCGTCGCTTCGCTTTGGCTGTGGAGTCGGCTGGAAGCGCATGGCGCGCGTAGAATACGCGTCCCGGAAATCGCGTTCATCCGCTCTTTTCTAAGCGGAACGTTTTGGGAAGCGTTGCGCGTGCTTTCCCCGCGGGCGGCGATGCTCTTGACGCTGGCCCTCTTTTCGCTCCCCTGGCAGAACGGCGCCAACGGCCAGCGTCTCGACTCATTTGCCGCCGCCCAAACTTTCATGCTGTTTGTGCTTGGTCCGCTGATTACGCTGACGCGCTTTCTCGCCATCCGCCTTCCGGCGAAAGCTCACGGCGACTGGACGCCGGCGCTCGCGCCAGTGGTGCGGGTCGGCGCGCCAATCACACTGGCCGCCGCAGTCATACTGCTGTTCGGGCGCGATTGGATCGGCGCGGCCCTTTACCGCCAAGATGGAGCCTGGTGGTCCGTATTCGTCGCCTGCCTGGCGCTCTCCCTGCCAATCCGCTTCGTCGGCAGTATCGTCCGAGGACTGACGCTCGCGCAGAGCTCATTCGCAGAACTGACCTCTGTCGATGTGCTTGCGCAGTGGTTCATCGCGCCGCTGTTCATTCTATTTGGACTCGCCGTGAACCGTCCGGAGATCGCCTATCAATCTCTCATCTGGCCTGAAGCCCTCGCCGTTTTCTTGATCTGGCTTAACCTTCGATCCGCGCCCGAGGAGCCGGCTGGCGTCTCGTTGCGCTTGAAAGGACGTGTCCAATGAGCATGGAACGAATCCCTGTTCTCATTGTCGGCGCCGGCTATGCCGGTCTGTCTGCGGCGACCCTCCTCGCCTGGCGCGGCGTTCCCTGCATCCTCGTGGAGCGACGCGCGTCAACGTCGCCGCTTCCGAAAGCGCATGGGCTGAACCGGCGCAGCATGGAGGTTCTGCGCGTCGTCGACGGCCTGGAGGATGCGCTGTTCGCAGCAAGCCGCACCGGCGCAAACGATACAACGGTCATCATTGCGGAGACCGTTACGGGTCCGGCGATTGAGACGCTGGTGACCAAGATGTCGCTTGATGCGACTCGCGTGTCGCCGAGCAAGATATGCACGGCCGGCCAGGACCGGGTCGAGCCCGTGCTGCTGCGCTTCGCCCGCGAGAACGGCGCCGACGTCAGATTTTCGACGGCGCTGGCGCGCTTCTCCCAAGGAGAGGATGGCGTTGAAGCGATTTTGCGCGACGAGGCGTCGGGACGAGAAACCACCGTTCTCGCCGACTACATGGTCGCCGCCGACGGCGCCGGCGGGACGATCCGCGACGCCGGCGGCGTGAAAATGGAAGGCCCGGGAGTGATCGCGGATGCGATGTCGGTGCTGTTCGAGGCCGATCTCGGCGCAATTCTGCAAAGAGACGGGTTTGCTCTCTATTATTTTCGCAACAAGGCGTTCAGCGGCGCCTTCGTCACTTGCGACGAGCCCAATCGCGGCCAGATCAACATAGAATATGATTCCTCCCGCGATCAGGCATCCGATTTCGACGAAGAACGATGCCGAGAACTGGTTCGACAATCTCTTGGCGTCCCTGATCTCGCGGTCAAGATTCTCGACGTTCGTCCTTGGCGGATGGCCGCACTTCTTGCCGATCGCATGTCCTTTGGCCGTGTGTTTCTTGCCGGCGACGCCGCGCATATCGTGCCGCCGGTCGGCGGCTTGGGGGGACAAACCGCGATCCAGGACGCCGCGGACCTAGCTTGGAAGCTGGCGCTTGTCGTGAAGAGCCATGCCGCTCCCACGCTGCTCGATACCTATCAGATTGAGCGCAAGCCCGTGGCGCGAATCGCGATCGCAAGAGCCTTCGCCAATTACGTTGAGCGTCTCCTGCCCGATCGTCAGGAACTGCGCATTCGGGAAGACGAATACGGCCTTGGCGAAACCGCGATCGGCTATCGGTATCGCTCCGACGCGATCATCGCCGACGAAATCGACGACGGCGCAGCAGTCGAAGACCCTCTTCACCCGAGCGGCGCGCCGGGAACGCGCCTCGCGCATGTCTGGTTGCGGCGCGGCGATGAGACGATCTCCTCTCACGATCTGATCGGACGCGATTTCATGCTTTTTACCGGCCCCGATGGCGGCGAGTGGATTGAAGCGGCGCAGCACATAGCCCTGCGTTCGAAAGCCCCGCTTGGCGTCTGCCGCCTTGGGTTAGACGTCCATGATCCCGAAGGGCTGTTTCTACCGCGCCTGCGCGTTTCGCCTGAAGGCGCGCTCCTCGTGCGGCCAGACGGATTCATCTGCTGGCGTTCGCGAGGCCGAAGCCCCGATCCGCTCGCGACACTCGATGCGAGTTTTGCACGCGTGCGCGGTTTCGATACGCGCCAATCCAGCGGCAGTCTCAAGGCTACGCTCGTCGACGCAACCTAGCCCGCAACCTTGTCATCCTGCTCCAAAGAAAAATCTTCGCAAAGGAGAGTGGTCGAATGTCCATCCTTTCGCCGGAACTCCACGCGCCCTCCCAGCCGGAGCCGATTCCCGCGGTTGATCCGAAGCGGCTCGAAACGATCCAGGCCCCCTACCAGGACTTCAACCGGCTGTCGCGGGCCAGCAGCGCTCTGGAGACCCTGCCCCTTCGGGCGAAGCGTCAATTCCGCTCCTATTATTTTTTCAATCCGCCAAAATGGCGGGTGTGGGCGCGGACCCTCGGCTCCAGCCAACGCATGGCGCCGTCCTTCGCATCGATCGGCGCGGTGCGCTCCGGCACGTCTTTTCTCTCTTCCTATATTTTCCAGCATCCGCACGTCGTGCTGCCGCTGTCGAAGGAAATCTCCTTCACGGACACGATGCGCGAACTCATGGCGCATTTTCCGACGCTCGCGGCGCAAAGGGCGGCGGAGCGGCGAAACGGCGGCGCGATCACCGGCTACTGCACGCCGGTCATGCCTAATCCCCTCTGGATTTTTTTGGCCCGGTCGATGTTTCCAGACATGCGCATCATCTGCGTTCTGCGCGATCCGGTGGAGCGCACCTTTTCGCACTGGCGATGGGATCAGAAGCGTTTCAGCCGCAAGATCCAGGATCCGCATTGGAAGGGCTTTCCGGATTTCGAAACCTTGATCGAGGCCGAAAAGGCGACGATACGCGGCGGCGGCATGGAGCCGCACGCGTTTTCGGGCGCGCGCGCCGGCTATTTGCGGCACAGCATCTACGCGCCCTTTCTGCGCCTGCTGTTCGAAAAATTCGGCAGAGACCGCGTTTTCATCGTCGATGCGGCGGAATTTTTTCGAGATCCGCGATCGACCGCGAAGGAAATTTACGCCTTTCTTGGCCTTCCCAAAGTCGAGCCGCTCGTGATCGAAGAGCAAAATCCGGGTCCGCCCGGAACGCTCGATGACGGCGTTCGGGCGAATTTGGCCGAGTTTTTCCGGCCCTACAATGAAGAACTCTACGCGCTTCTAGACAAGGACTTCGGCTGGGGCGCCGCCCGATAAGAGGCCACATCCCGCGGCGAACGTCTCCTTGCTTCTAGTCCCAGCCCTTGGCGACCCAACGGGTGGGCTTCACGTGACGGCGTTCCGGCAATATATGGAGGACGCCGAATTTCCGCCGGTTCGAGGTAAGGATGAACGCCCACGCCAGGACGCCCGCGGTCGCCGCGCCGGCGCCGCTTGTCGACCCCTACGGGCGGACGATTTCCTATCTGCGCGTCTCCGTCACCGATCGATGC
Organism: Methylocystis sp.; assembly: GCF_051061285.1. Classification (GTDB taxonomy): domain Bacteria; phylum Pseudomonadota; class Alphaproteobacteria; order Rhizobiales; family Beijerinckiaceae; genus Methylocystis. The sequence continues at coordinate 108,737 of NZ_JBPFEA010000028.1, read as the reverse complement.
GATTTCCGCTGCGTCTATTGCATGTCGGAACATATGCAATTCCTGCCACGGCGCGACCTGCTGACGCTCGAGGAGCTCGACAGGCTGTGCTCCGCCTTTATCGCGCGCGGAACCAAGAGGCTGCGCATCACCGGCGGCGAGCCGCTGGTGCGCCACGACGTGATGAAGCTGTTTCGCGCCCTCTCGCGCCATCTCGACACGGGCGCGCTGGAGGAGCTGACGCTGACCACCAACGGCTCGCAGCTTGCGCGTTTCGCGGCCGAACTCGCCGACTGCGGCGTGCGGCGCGTCAACGTCTCTCTCGACACGCTCGACCCAGACCGCTTCAGAGCCCTGACCCGCACCGGCGCGCATGCGCAGGTGCTGGCGGGAATCGCCGCCGCTCGCGCCGCCGGCCTCAAAGTGAAGCTCAACGCCGTGGCGCTGAAAGGCGTGAACGAAGACGAATTCGTCCCGCTCGTGCGCTTCGCCCACGAAAACGGGATGGACATGACGTTCATCGAAGTGATGCCGCTCGGCGAACTCGACGGCCCGGAACGCGCCGACCAATATCTGCCGATGCAGGAGGTGCGCGATCGGCTGAGCGAAGCCTTCACGCTCGACGAGATCGACTATCGCACCGGCGGCCCCGCGCGTTACATGCGCGCGCGCGAAACCGGCGGGCGCATCGGCTTCATCACGCCGCTCACCCATAATTTCTGCGAAAGCTGCAATCGCGTGCGCGTCACCTGCACTGGGACGCTTTATATGTGCCTCGGCCAGGAGGATGCGGCGGACCTTCGCGCGCCGCTGCGCGAAAGCGCCGACGACGCGCTGCTGCACCAGGCGATCGAGACCGCGATTCTGCGCAAGCCCAAGGGCCACGATTTTGTGATTGATCGAACCGTGCCGGCTCCCGCCGTCTCGCGCCACATGAGCATGACGGGCGGCTGATATATGGAGCCCGCTTCCCTCGCTTTTATCGGGCTTGGCGTCATGGGTTATCCCATGGCCGGCCATCTTCATCGCGCCGGCCATAAGGTGCGGGTCTACAACCGCACCGCCGCCAAGGCCGAGAAATTCGCCGCTGAGCATCTCGGCGCGAGATGGCATCCGACTCCATCCGAAGCGGCGATGGGCGCGGAATTCGTCTTTTCCTGCGTCGGCAATGACGACGATCTGCGCGCGGTGACGATTGGCGACGGCGGCGCCTTCGCCGGCATGTCGGCGGGAGCGATCTTCGTCGACCATACGACGGCTTCGGCGGAAGTTGCGCGGGAACTCCACGCCGTGGCGGCCGAGCGCGGCTTCGGCTTCATCGACGCGCCCATTTCCGGTGGCCAGGCCGGAGCCGAAAAGGGCGCGCTGACCGTCATGTGCGGCGGCGATCCGTCGAGCTTCGCCAAGGCGGAGCCGGTGATCGCCTGCTACGCGCGGGCGTGCCGGCTGATGGGGCCGCCGGGGGCCGGGCAGCTCACCAAGATGGTCAACCAGATCGCCATTGCCGGCCTCGTCCAGAGCCTGGCGGAGGCGCTGCATTTCGCCGGCGCCGCCGGCCTCGACGCAGAGAACGTCGTCGATCTCCTCAAGAACGGCGCGGCGCAATCGTGGCAGATGGAAAATCGCACGAAAACAATGGTCGCGAGCGATTTCGACTTCGGCTTCGCCGTCGAATGGATGCGCAAGGACCTTGCGATCTGCCTCGCCGAGGCGCGGCGCAATGGCGCGCGGCTGCCGGTCGCGGCCCTGGTCGACCAATTCTACGCCGAGGTCGAGAAGATGGGCGGGCGGCGGTGGGACACGTCGAGCCTCATCGCCCGTCTTGAGCGATAGGGCGGATTTAAGGCTAAACCTTAAAATTTCGTAAATTTCGTGACTGCGGCGGAACCATTAGCGGGGCCGCTGCGTTTCTCCCCGGCAAAAGAGGAAGCGTCCAGGTTCGCATCGTTCGAGTAGCGATCTGGGGAAATTCCCGATGACCCTGTGGGAGCCCTAAATGGCCGTTTCGCGCGAAAGCCCTTTCGCAAGCCGCACGTCGCGGATTGTTCTCGGATTCACAGTCGCCATCTGCGCGGTTGCTGCTGTCGCAGCCGCGCCTTCAGCGTCTGATCCGAAGATTCAATCCACCGCCACTGGCGTCCAAGCCGCCGTGAGCCTTAGCGACGTCGGCATGCGTCCGCTTGCGCGCGGGCCGGCTATCCGAGTGGGGCGCGCCTACGGCGCGGAGGATGAAGATTGTACGCTCGTCATCACGCCGAAAACTGACGAGCGGGGTCGCGTCCGTTACATGCGTAGCGTCTCCTGCGCCAATTGACGCCGAGAGTCGCGCACCCGGATTAGGCCAAAGGGGCTGGCCTTGGGCGAGGATCGTTCGGAAACGGACGTCTTCGCCTTTTTCTTTTTTCCGGTCGAATGATCCCCTCGCCCCTTGCAGGCCGAACAGGTGACGAGCGTTTTAGGCCGCTTCGGTCGCATAGGCCGCCAATTCGAGAAGTCGCGGCGCCCCGACCGGCTCGTCCCTTAGCAGCGGCACGACGGCGTAGCGCCGCGCATGTATCATTGCGACTTTCTCCACCTCATACAGTTCGTTCTTGGCGCGCTGTTGCAACAAGGGTGAGTGTGGGCGCGCCGCAGCCACGCTGTTATTGATGACCCATGCCCATGGCTCGATTCCGGCGCGCCGCAAATCCGCTTGCAGATTTGCCGCTTCGAGGACCGGCGTCGTTTCCGCCAGGGTGACAAGAAGGATTTTCGTCCGCTTCGGGTCCTGAAGCTGCATCATCGGCGTCGAGTAATGCGCGCCCTTGGCGTCCAGCATCCGCGCGACCTCGCGATGATATGCGCCTGTCGCATCCAACAGCAGCAGCGTGTGGCCGGTCGGCGCGGTGTCCATGACGACGAATTTCTCACCCGCCTCACGGATGATCCGCGAGAAGGCCTGAAAGACGGCGATTTCTTCCGTGCAAGGAGAGCGCAAATCCTCTTCGAGCAGGGCGCGCCCCTGCGCGTCGAGCTTTGCGCTCTTCGTCTTCAGCACCTCTTGCCGGTAGCGTTCGGTTTCGGCGTGCGGGTCGATGCGGCTCACGGTCAGATTGTCGAGCGAACCATGCAGCGTTTCGGCGAGATGCGCGGCAGGATCGGAGGTGGTGAGATGGACAAGCAGTCCGCGATGCGCCAACTCGACGGCGACAGCCGCCGCAAGCGTCGTCTTGCCGACGCCGCCCTTGCCCATCAGCATGACGAGGCCATGACCATCGGCGGCGATGCCGTCCACCAGTTCCGAGAGGCTGGGCGCGTGCAGCTCGACAGGTTCGCCGACTGCTGCGTCCAGGAGCGGCGGCGGCGCAACGAGGAGCTGGCGTAACGCATCGAGCCCGACCAAATTGAAAGGCTTCAAAGGCACATAGTCGCAGGGCAACCTACGAAGCGCATCGGGCGTCGTCGCCAAAGCGGCCTGCTCGCGCGCGTAAAGCGCGGCGGCGAGCGCATCGAGCGCCGCCTCTTCCTTCGGCAGCAGACCGTTCACGACGAGGAATTGCTGATGGAGGCCAATCGCCGCCAGCTCCTCATGCGTGCGCGCGGCTTCGCGCAGCGCGGAGTTTTGTGCACGGGCGACAAGGATCAGGCGGGTGCGCTGACCGTCGGCCAAAGCGTCGACCGCGGCGCTATATTGTGCGCGCTGCTTTTCCAATCCGGCAAGCGGACCAAGGCAAGAGGCGTCGCCTTTCCCCGCCTCAAGGAAGCCGCTCCACGCGACGGGAAGCTGCAGCAGGCGGATGGTGTGGCCGGTCGGGGCCGTATCGAAAATGATATGGTCGTATCCCGATGTAATGGCGGCGTCCGTCAACAGCGCGGTGAATTCATCGAAGGCGGCGATTTCCGTCGTGCAGGCTCCGGAAAGCTGCTCTTCGATACCCTTCACCACGGCTTCGGGAAGCTTGCCGCGCACGGGGCCGACAATGCGATCGCGATAGGCTTTCGCGGCCGCCTGTGGGTCGATTTCCAGCGCGAACAGGTTCGGCACGGCGTCAATCGCCGTGATTTTGTCGCCGATGCCGACCCCGAACACCTGCCCGACATTCGAGGCCGGATCGGTGCTGACGAGCAGCACGCGGCGTCCGGCTTCCGCGAGCTCTATCGCCGTCGCGCAGGCGATCGATGTTTTCCCAACGCCGCCTTTGCCCGTGAAGAAAAGGAAGCGCGGAGCCTGTTCAAGAAATTTCATATCGACCTTTCAGCAGCACGACGAGCCGCTACAGCACGCGCCTGATTTCGCTTCCTCGACCTCTTTGAGGCCCGCCCAGCGCGCAAGCTCCCCGCGGTTTGGATAGCGTCCGGCGAGCGCGATTTCGCCGTCAATGAGGATCAGCGGCAGCGCTTCCTGCCCCGAGCGTTCGAGGAAGCTTTTAACGCTCGCATTTTCAGCAAAGACCATGGGCTCCTGGGCGAGATTGAAGCGCTCGATGTGCGCGCCGTTCTGCTTCGCCCAATCAACGTCGGCGGCAAAGGTCACGAGCGCCTGATCGGTCTCGACGCCGCAGACGCCGGTGCTGCAACACAGGGCGGGATCAAAAACTTGAATGGTTGTCATTTTCGTCCTTTCAGGATTGAGGTTGGGCAGCCCTGCCCACGACGACTTCGCCATCTTCCTTGATGAACTCGCCAATGCCGGGATTGGGCAGAATGTCGAGCACTGTTTCCGAGGGACGGCACAGCCGTGCGCCCTTGGGCGTCACGACGATTGGACGGTTGATGAGGATCGGGTGTTCGAGCATGAAGCCGACCAACTCCTCTTCCGTCCACTTTGGATCGCCAAGGCCAAGCGCGTCATAGGGCGCGCCCTTCCGGCGCAGCAGCTCGCGCGCTGAAATGCCCATGGCTTTGAGTAGCTCGACAAGTCGCTCGCGCGTTGGCGGGTCTTTCAGATATTCGATGACGACCGGCTCTTCGCCGCTTTGGCGGATCATCGCCAGCGTGTTGCGCGACGTGCCGCAGGCGGGGTTGTGATAGATGGTGATGGTCATCGCTCAGCCGTCCGTTTTGTGGTCGTGGCTTGCGCCTGAAACGGTCTCAGTCATTCTGAGCTCCAGAACAACAGGCGGCTTCAATCACAGGCGCTGGCTTCGCGCCGCAGCAGGGGGTGGACTCCCCCTTGCCGCCGCTTGTGCGGAATCCCGCGAGCGCTGCGTCGTCGCCGTAAATCGCGCTTTCGCCGCTTGTTAGGAACGACTCCCACAAGAGCCCTTGCGGGTCGGACGTCCATGCTTTCTCCGACTTGGCGTAGCAGCAGGTTGTCGCGCCCTCTTCCAGCACAGGCCGTTCGGCCTGTTGCAGACGGCCATAGACTTCTTTCAGCTCTTCGGGCGTCTCGACCTCGATCCCGAGATGATCGACGCCAGCCTGTCCGCCGCGCGACGATATCGCGAAGTTCACGCGCGGATCATCCAGCTTCCATTTCGCGTAATCGGGTTTAGCGACGGTCGGCTCCGACCCGAAAAGCGCGCTGTAGAAGCGGATGGACCCCGCAAGGTCATCAACGGATACGTGCACGTGCAGGCGTTTCATGGCTTCCCTTTGGCTGGCAAGTTGAAGGAGCGGCGGCGTCGCAAGCGTCTGTTGCGCCCTGGCAGCAATTCTCGGTCATGTACGCGAGCAACGCGTTCATGACCGGATAAGCCGCCGAGTAGATCAGCGACCGGCTTTCGCGCCGAAAAGTGATGAGGTCCGCGTGCTTGAGCTGGCTCAGGTGGAAAGACAGCGTCGCCGGCGGAAGCGCGAGCCGCTCGCCGATTTGCCCCGCGGCAAGCCCCTTAGGTCCGGCTTGCATGAGCAGCCGGAAAATATCGAGCCGAGTTTCGTGACCGAGCGCGACAAGGGCGGCGATGGCGTCATGCTTTTCCATATTTCCAATATGATGGAACTATTCGCCAAGTCAAGCCCGTCCAACCGCCAGGTCGGGCTTGCCTGCGATAATGGAATTCTTCAAAATCGCGCCATGTCCGCTTCCATTTGTTGGAGTCAAATTTGACCTTCTCGGTTTGGTTAGCCTTCGCCGCCGCGTCTGCCGTCATGGGGTTGATCCCGGGACCGGGCGTCGCCGCGATCGTCGGTTACGCGCTCGGCTCGGGCCGCAAGACGGCGCTGGCCTCCGTCGCTGGCATGACGGTGGGTAACGCGATTGCGATGACGTTATCGCTTGTCGGCGTTGGCGCGCTACTCGCCGCCTCGGCGCTAGCGTTCTCGGCGCTAAAGTGGGTTGGCGCGTTATATCTGATCGTTCTAGGCCTCTACACGTTCTTCAAAACCAGCCGGGCCACATCAGCAGAACTAAAGATCGACGCAATCTCTCCACGCACCGCATTTCTTGGGAATGTCGCCGTCGGCGTCCTTCACCCCAAGACCATCATCTTTTACGTATCCTTCGTGCCCCAGTTCATCGATGCGAACGGCAGTTATGCGTTGCAAGCGGCGGTGCTAACGGTGACATTCTGCTTAATCGTGGCCGCCACAGACGCAGGCTACGCACTGGCGGCTTCCGCAGCACGATCATTGCTCTCCCGCTCTGATGTTGCGGTCTGGACGAAGCGCGCCAGTGGCGGCGTTCTTGTCGCCGCAGGAGTGGCGACGGCGACGGCCAAGACGTGAGAACATAAGCAGCGTGATGCGCAGCAGAGCGAGGCGGAGGCGCGCAGAGCCGCGCTGTATGTTGAACGCGCGCCGACGACGGCGAGCGCGTCAGTCGCAGGAACATTCCGCTGCGGCTCTCCACGCGTTCGCGAAGCGTCATCATCTCGTCGGTCATCGGCGGCTCCTTGATTGCGTTGGCGTGTCGCCACTCGATCTTGCCGGCGTTTCGTCCATGACCACCGCGAGCCCTCGCTCGCTACCGCGCTATGAAAAGCGCGCTTCGCGACCAGCTTGCTCTCGCCCTACTACACCGCCACGATCAAAATCATCGCCTATGCATTCATACAATTAACTGCACCTTGACGGCGCGCGCCTGGAAGGCGAGGCGGCGATCGAGTAAAACGACGTCCAGTTTCGATCTTAACAAACTCGGAAGCAGGATACGGCCAATGGCCCTCGATACTCGCAGCGCGTGGAAAGGCTTTATCGCGGTCGCTGTCGCCGCCGCGACCGCATTCGCCGCGACGATGTTCTTTTTCAGGGCGGAAAGCTTGCCGATCAAAGTCGGCATCCTGCATTCGCGCTCTGGGCCGATGGCGATCAGCGAAAATTCAATGGTCGACGCGGAGCTGCTGGCGATTGAGGAGATCAATGCGAAGGGCGGCTTACTGGGACGCAAGATTCAGCCGATCATCGCCGACGGCAAATCCGATTGGCCGACCTTCGCGAAAGAGGCCGAGCGCCTGATCTCCCAGGAAAACGTATCCGTGATCTTCGGATGCTGGACCTCCGCCAGCCGTAAGACGGTCGCGCCCATCATCGAAAAATATGGTCAGCTCTTGGTCTATCCCATGGCCTATGAGGGGCTCGAACAGTCTCCCAACATTATCTACACGGGTGCGGCGCCCAATCAGCAGGTCATTCCGGCGATCAAATGGAGCCTCGATCATATTGGCAAAAAATTCTATCTGATCGGCTCGGATTATGTTTGGCCGCACAGCATCAATGAAATCATGAAGGACACGATCCGCGCGCTTGGCGCGGAGCTTGTGGGCGAAGATTATATTTTCTTCGGAAGCTCCAACGTCTCCAGGGCGGTCCAAAAAATCCAGATGGCGCAGCCGGACGTTATAATCAGTTCGGTGGTGGGCGATTCAAACAGGGCGTTCTATCAGGCGCTGACCGACGCTGGGCTTTCCGCTGACAAATTGCCCGTTGTCTCCGTCAGCATCGGCGAGGAGGAGCTTCGCAGCCTGCCGATTGCGAGCCTCCAAGGCCATTACAGCGCCTGGAGCTATTTCGAGGCGATCAAGAAGCCGGAGAACGAGCGGTTCGTTCGCGCCTTTCGTGAAAGATATGGCGCCAACCGTGTGACGGGCGACGTTATTGCGACCTCATACTTCAGCGTCATCTTATGGGGAAAAGCGGTCCAGGAAGCGCAATCCTTCGACGTTCAGAGGGTCAAGCGCACCATGCTGACCGAGACCCTCGACGCGCCCGAAGGTCTGGTGTCGGTTGATCCTTACACGCAGCATACCTGGCGCTCATTCTCTGTCGGTAAAATTCAAACCGACGGCCGGATCGAGCTTGTCTGGACGATCGATCGCCCGATCCGGCCCGTGCCCTATCCGCCGACCCGCACAAAATCCGAGTGGGCGGAATTTCTGACCGCGCTGTACAACAGATGGGGCGGCAGATGGGCGAATCCGACAGAGGCGGACTGATCCATGAAGCTTCCCTGGCCCGATTTTCTGGGGCGCTCCATCGGCGCCAAGATCATCTTCTGGTTCCTTGCGATCAATATCGTCTCCTGCGGCCTCCTCGCCTGGCGAACCTATGATATTTCGCGAGAGTCTCTCGAGCAGGCGATTCAGACGTCGCTGCAGGTTGTCGCCAAGAAGAAAGTGGAGGAGCTGGAGACTCTGACGCTTGAAAAAATCAGAAGCGTCGAGTCTCTGATGCACAGCGCCACGATTGGCGAGGCCACCCGGGAATTTTCCGAAGCCATAAGGACGAGTGGGAGAGACTCGGACTCCTATCGCCAGGCCGTCGCGAAACACGGCCCGACGCTCAAGCGTCTTTCCGACACGTTCAACTATGTCGACTGCGCGATTGTCTCCCCCGCAGGCGTCACGCTTTTTGAGCAATCTGGCGCTGCCCTGTTCAACGCAAATTCGCTCGGCGGACCGCTCAAGGGAACGGAGCTTTCGGACACGATTAATCGGGCGCGCACATTGCTGCAGGCCGAAATCTCGGCGTTTCAGATCTACCCGGGGCTGAAAGAGCCTGCCGCCTTTATTGCGGGGCCCGTTCTGGACAACGGCGTCGAGATCGGCGTCGTCGTCTTCCAGCTCGATAATCAGGAGCTTTACAGCCTTATCAATGACTATACGGGTCTCGGCGAGACGGGAGAGGTGCTGGTCGCCGCCCGCTTGGATCAGGGCCAAATGGTCGTGGTCAATCCGCTGCGGCACGACGCTTCCAAGGCGTTCAGCATCAAAACGCCGCTCGATGGCGGCGCTTTTCCCGCGCTCGCTCGGGCGCTCGCCGGCGTCCACGGCTCGGGCCTCTTCGATGACCTCGAGAACAGGCCCGTCGTCGCCTCGTGGACCTACGTTCCCTCGTTTCGCTGGGGCATGGTCGTACAGCAGAGCACGAAGGAGGCCTTCGCGCTCACCAGCGCGCAAAAAGCGGCAACGCTCTGGCTGCTGTTCTTCATGATTCCGCCGATCATCGCTTTGGCCATGGGCGTCGCGCGCACGATCACCAAGCCGATCAAGACCGCTGTCGGCGTCGCCGAAAGGGTCGCCGCGGGGGACCTCGACGCAAATTTCGAGATTGGCAGCCGTGATGAAACGGGGCTCCTGCTGACGGCGATCCGCTCCATGACCGTGGAGCTGCGCGGACTTTACGACTCCATGGAGGACAAGATCCGGGCGCGCACGCGCGAACTTCAGCTCGCGAACGAGGAATTGTCAGTCGCGCGCGTGGCGGCCGAAGAAGCCAGCAAGACGAAAAGCGCCTTTCTGGCGAACATGAGCCATGAGCTGCGCACGCCGCTCAACGCCATCATCGGCTATAGCGAAATGCTTCAGGAGAACGCGCTCGACAACGGCGACCCAGAGCCGATCGAGGACCTGAAGCGGATCGAGAGCGCGGGCCGGCACCTGCTTGGCCTGATCAACGATATTCTCGATCTTTCCAAAATCGAAGCCGGAAAGATGGAGGTCTTCATCGAGAGGGTGGAGATCAGGCCTCTCGTGAATGAGGTCCTTTCGATCGTTCAGCCCCTCGCCGACAAGAACGGCAATACGCTTGAGCTTTGCTGCCCGGACGACGTGCGCGGCTTTCTGTCCGACGAAACGAAGGTCAAGCAGTGCCTGCTCAATCTCATGAGCAACGCGAACAAGTTCACGAGCCAGGGAAAAGTCACTCTGACCGTCGAGCGGGACGCCGACGCTTCCGTGGTTTTCCGCGTGTCGGACACGGGGCTGGGCATGACGCAGGAGCAGCTTGCCCGCCTCTTCCAGGCCTTCACCCAGGCGGACGCCTCGACCACGAAGCGCTTCGGAGGGACGGGGCTGGGGCTCGCGATCACCAGGCATTTTTGCGCGGCGCTCGGCGGCGATATCTCCGTTGAGAGCACGCTGGGCGCAGGCTCGACCTTCACGATCAGGCTTCCGGACCGGCAGGAGCCCCTCGCGGCGAAAAAACCGGCCGAGCCGACGTCGTCCCGGTCTCTCCCGACGATACTGGTCGTCGACGACGACGCGACGGCGCGCGACCTGCTCACACGAACTTTGGAGAACAAGGGCTATCACGTCGTCGCCGCCCGTCACGGGCTGGAGGCGCTGGCCCTGGCGAGACAGCACAGGCCGAATGCGATCACGCTCGATGTGATGATGCCCCAGCTCGACGGCTGGAGCGTGCTGAGGCAGCTCAAGGAGGATGACGAGCTGCGGAATATCCCCGTGATCATGGTGACGATTCTCAACGAGCGCGCGCTGGCGATTCCGCTCGGCGCGGCGGAGCTTTTGACAAAGCCCATCGACCGTCAGCGCCTGACGGCCCTGATGGCGCAATATTGCGGGGCCTCGAGCGACACGACGGTGCTCATCATCGAGGACGACTCCGCGACGCGCGAGCTCCTTCGCCGCTGCGTTTCGGGCGCCGGCTACACGGCCGAAGCCGCGATCAACGGGCGGGACGGGCTCGACTGGATCGCTGAGAACCCGGCGCCGGACCTTATCCTTCTCGACCTGATGATGCCAAATCTCGATGGCTTCGGTTTCTTGCGGGAATTGCGTAAGCGCCGCGCCTATGACCATTTGCCGGTCATTATCGTCACGGCGAAAGATCTCAGCGAAGAGGATATTTGCAAGCTGAAAGAATTTAGGGCTGACATCATCACAAAGGACCATGACTATCTTGAGGAGCTGGTGACGATTATGCGTCAGTGCCTCAATCCCAGCGCGGCGGACGCCGTCCAAGCGCATTGACATCGGAGACGGGGTCGGTGGTGAAGATTTTGCTTGTCGAAGATAATGAGATGAACCGGGATATGCTGTCGCGGCGCCTCAGGCGCAATGGCTATGAAGTCGTGATCGCCATAGATGGCCAGCAGGGCGTCGAGATGGCCGCCGCCGAATCGCCCGATCTCATCCTGATGGACATGAGCCTGCCGGTCATCGATGGCTGGGAGGCGGCCCGCCGGGTCAGAGAAAACGAAGCGACGCGCAAAATTCCGGTCATCGCCCTCACCGCCCATGCAATGGCGGGGGACCGGGAGAAGGCGATCGAAGCAGGCTGCGACGACTATGACACGAAGCCCGTCGAGATCACGCGTCTTCTGGGCAAGATCACGGCCCTGATTGAATCTGGCGCTTAGCGTCGTCTGATCGATTGTCGTCTCGAAGCTGTCGCCAGCGATGCGCGGCTGCTTTCTTATAGCCGTCGTTGCAGAGCGAACTCTGGCGACCCCACCGGTTGAAACATTTATGAGAAATACGAGTCACGCATCTTGGACGGCGGGCGTTGGCGCATTCCAGCTTTCTGGAAAAATAAGATGACGTCGCATGACTTCCGGCCGTCCGCCGACAGGAGCGATCGCGCGCTGCTTGCTTATGTGCAGCAAGAGCTGAGCGCGCCTGCCGAGGCGATTGCGGGCTATGCCGAAATTTTGCTGGACGAGGCCGAAAGGAACGGTCACGGGGAATTTCGTGACGACCTTGAGAAAATTCACGCCGCCAGCCGTTCGCTGATTGATTTCATCGCGTCACTCGTCAGTCGGTCCCGCGCGCCGACGCGAGGGCCAAGCGAGGATTCCGAGGACTATCGTCGCGACTTGCGGCACAATCTGCGCACGCCCATCAACGCCATCAAGGGATATGGCGAAATGCTGCGCGAAGACGCAGCGGGCGTCGACGACGCGCGGGCGCTGGTCTCGGACCTCAATCGGCTTTTAGAGGAGGCGTCGCGCCTGCTTGAGCGCATCGATGGCCTGGTGAGTTTTTCCCTCCCCGAAACCGAGGCGCCCGCGAAGAACGCCGAGGTCGGCGCGGAACCGGTCTCCGCCATGGTCGCACATCGCTTCGTCGTCTCCGTCCAGCCGATCTCAGAAGGCGAAGCCGACAGAGTCGCCGTATTGCCAAGTCGCATCCTCGTGGTCGACGACAACGCGTCCAATCGCGAGCTCCTGAAGCGCCGTCTGGAACGACAGGGCCACTCCGTCGCGCTGGCGGAAAATGGGTATTGCTCGCTGCAAGCGTTGAGGCAGGCGCCCTTTGATCTCATCTTGCTCGATCTGCTGATGCCGGATATCAGCGGGTTCGATGTTCTTTCGATCCTCAAGTCTGATCCTGACTTGAGAGACATTCCCGTCATCGTGATATCGGCCTTGAACGAGATCGACTCCATCGTCAGATGCATCGAAGCGGGCGCCGACGATTATCTCGCGAAACCTTTCGATCCGGTGCTTCTTCGCGCGCGCATCGGATCGTCACTGGAGAAAAAGCATCTACGGGACCGAGAGCGCGAGGCGCTCGAAGCGTTGTGCATCGAAAAGGAGCGCTCCGAGCAGCTTCTCCTCAATATTCTTCCGGCGCCGATTGTCGCGCGCCTGAAGAGCGGCGAAACGGTCATCGCGGATCATGTCAACGACGTCACGATTCTGTTTGCGGATTTCGTCGGCTTCACCGAGCTCTCCTCCAGGCTGCCGGCTCCCGAACTTGTTGGCGTGTTGGGATGCGTTTTCTCGGCCTTTGACGGGCTCGCGCTCAAATTTGGCGTCGAGAAGATCAAGACGATTGGCGACGCCTACATGGTCGCCTGTGGGCTCTTCGACAATCGCGACGATCACGCGCACGCCGTCGCGGACATGGCGTTGGCTATGGCCGAAACCCTGGACATTCTCAACGAGACATTGCCTGCGCCGCTCGAGATCAGGATGGGCATGAACTCCGGCGACGTCGTTGCGGGCGTGATCGGCGCGCACAAGTTCATTTACGATATCTGGGGCGACGCGGTGAACATCGCGAGCCGGCTGGAGTCGAACAGCCTGCCAGGCCGCATCCAGGTTTCACGATCGACCTATGAGCATCTGTGCAGGGACTTCATTTTGGCGCCGCGTGACGGCCTCGAAATCAAGGGCAAGGGCGCCATGGAAGCCTTTTTTCTGACCGGGAGAAGGCAGGGCGCAGCTTCCCGGTAATTCCGCGCCAAACGGCGAACTATCACTTTGACGTAGTAACGTCGTTATGTTGTATTGCTCCAGCATAAGGAGCAGTCGACTTGGCCGCCGATCTTTCCAACCCGATCTTTCATGACGAAACCGCGGCTCGCGAGTGGGTGGAGGCGCGGGTTTGGCCGAACGGCCCGGTTTGTCCGCATTGCAAGGAAGAGAACCGCGCTACGCTGATGCAAGGCAAGACCACCCGCGCCGGCCTCTATCAGTGCAACGCTTGCCGCCAGCCGTTCACGGTCACAGTCGGGACGCTCTATGAGCGCTCGAAAGTGCCGCTGCATACTTGGCTCGCCGTCACCTTCCTCATGATGTCGTCAAAGAAGGGCGTATCCGCCCTTCAAATCAGCCGCATGATCGACCGCCCGTATAAGACGGTCTGGTTTCTCTGCCATCGCATTCGCGAGAGCGTCCGCGATAACGCCGCTACGCCGTTCGGCGGCCCCGAACTCGCCAGTTGAGCGGACGAAACCTTCGTCGCCGGGAAGGCGAATAACCGCGCCTTCAAAGAGCCTGCGCCTAAGAAGGCGCTTCTCTCGCTGATCGATCGCGACACGACATTGCGAAGCGATGGGTAAATCGGAAACGGATGCGTCGCCAAAATGCGCAAGCCAGAGGCAGGCGCGCCCCGACAGCCAGCTTGGCGTTGCGCAACATCCTACGGGAACTGAAAATAGAGCCTCACGCCTTCGTCTTTCCCTTATGGACGCGCCCCTTGCTCGCGGGGCGCGCTTTTTTGCTCCCGGATGGTGGTGACGCAATCTTGTGTTTCGGTCCGCCCTTGACAGCCGCGTCTACGGCGCGCTCGAACCGAGACCATGCAGATTTATCTGCCGCGTCTCGGCCAAGTGATTTGGTGGTCCTTGTCATGGCCGGCAATCCTGATAAGCAGCCAACGCCACCGCCGTCAGATATCCTTCATGCCGTTGGCGCGATGATGGTAACCGCCAGCACCGTCGAGCAACAAGTCGCTTTTCAAATTCCACGCTTCATAAGTCCCGTAAACATGGTTTTAGTTCATGTTTGGCCGGGGGTAGCTTAAATGGAGTTTAGATAAAAACTTAATATGATCCGCATCATCTCATCCAAAATCGATGAAGTAACAAAACACCATATTTTTAGTGCTGTGATTAAATAAATAATATATATATTAATTACGACATAATACATAATATCATGTATTTCACCAGGATGAAAAAATCTTGGCGACCTCGCTTCCAGAGTTCAACGCGGACTCATCGGCCGGAGTTCCTGGATAACCCTTGTGGTGACCGCTAACAAAATCAATGACACAGCTTGTAAGTTGTTCGTTTGGTCGAATGAGCTTGAGCAACGCCTTGCTAATCTCGGGTCGCCATACAAGGCGCTGAAATGAATCGACGCATCACCCGACTTGACGCCCGGAAGGGCGCAATCGTCCCAAATCGCTCGCTCGTCGCCCCAAGCCTGTCGGCTGCAGTCTACCATTTGCATCTACTATGTTAAAGTGATAGTTGCACAAAATTTAGCAAGGGGCTGTGTTTATTACTGTCTTAACATTCGTCGGGCAGTTGGCGTAGGAACCTAAGTAAATACATGTTGACTTGATCTGTGGTATCGAATAGCGAATATGCTGCAGTGCAACCTGGGCCAAGAAAATTATGGTCGAAGCAGCCTATTATCAGTTCAATCGGAGAAGCACGGATGCCCCATGACGCCAATTGTTACAATTACGTGTCAACCGCATTCCGCTCAAGGACATCTGTTGACCCCCTAAGTATTTGATGTGCCTAACAAAGAATAATATTTTGGTTTGAGATAGCGCCTCGCTTGTGCGTTGAGTAACGCATGATCCCCAACAATATATATTCAGCAAGAGTCATGCCATGGACGAACGCAATCTGAATCTTCAGGCATCGGGATTTCGCGGCGACGAGGTCGGAGAGTTGGAGCCGATCGCGATCATCGGAGTGGGGTGCCGCTTCCCTGGAGGAGCCGATAGCCCGGACGCCTATTGGAGCCTCCTTGTCTCCGGCCGCCCCGCTATTCGCGACGTTCCGGAAGACCGCTGGAGCATGGATCGATTCTTCAACGACAACCCCGATAAACCGAACAAGATCTACACCCGCAAAGGTGGCTTTCTCGACGAGGCGGTCCATCGCTTTGACGCTGCGTTCTTCAATATATCGCCGCGGGAGGCGGTCCATGTAGACCCGCAGCAGCGACTGCTCATGGAGGTGGCCTGGGAATCGCTGGAGGACGCTGGCGTCGTTCCGGAAACGCTCGCGGGCACCGAAACAGGCGTCTATATTGGCGGCTTCACGCTCGACAGCATGCTCGATCAGCTGAGCCCGCATAATCGGGAGAATATCAGCATCCATTCGGGCACCGGCGCGCTGATGACGCTGCTGTCGAATCGGCTTTCCTATTTTTTCGACTTCCGCGGCCCAAGCCTTTCGGTTGACACGGCCTGCTCCTCGTCACTCGTGGCCGTGCATCTCGCCTGCCAGGATCTTTGGCGTGGCCACGTTTCCATGGCGCTGGCAGGCGGCGTCAACGTCATGTTGCGGCCCGAGTATCCGATGATCATGGGCAAGGGCCACTTCTTGGCGCCGGACGGCTATTGCAAGAGTTTCGACGAACGCGCCAATGGCTATGCGCGCGGCGAAGGCGCCGGGGTGGTCCTGCTTAAGCCCTATGCCGCCGCCCTGCGAGACGGCGATCATGTCTACGCGACGATACGCGGCACGGGCGTCAACCAGGACGGGCGCACCGACGGCATCACAATGCCAAGCGCGGTGGCGCAGGAGGCGCTGATTCGACGTGTCTACGCGCAAAGCGGCGTGCCATTCAGCGACGTGTGCTACGTCGAGGCGCATGGCACGGGGACGCCGGTGGGCGATCCCATCGAAGCCGGCGTTCTTGGACGCACCATTGGCGCCGGACGCGACGCTGACGACGCCTGTCTGATCGGTTCGGCGAAATCGACGATCGGTCATCTCGAAGCGGCGGCGGGCGTCGCCGGACTTATCAAGGCGGCGCTCTGTCTCGACCGAGGGGCTGTGCCTCCGCAAGCCAATCTGCAAAATCCCAACCCGAAGATTCCCTTCCGGGAACTCGGCATTCGCTTGCCGACAAGCCTCGAGCCGCTTTCACAGAAGGATCGCGATGTTTATTGCGGGGTCAACTCCTTCGGCTTCGGCGGCACCAATGCGCATGTGGTGCTTCAGCGCGCGGAGAAGCCGCCGTTGGAGGAAAAAAAGGATGGATCGGCGGGAGAGCAGATCCTCACCCTTTCTGGCCGCGATCCCAAAGTTTTGACCGCTCTCGCCCGCTCCTATGCGCAGATGCTCTCGCGCGGCAGACGTGCGGCGCTTGAGGACATTTGCCATTCGGCGCGAATTCGACGCTCCGCCCACGAATGCCGATTGAGCGTCGTTGCCGCTTCGGCCGCCGAAATGGCGACGGAGCTCGAGCAGTTCGCCGCACATGGCTACAGCGACCACGTCATTCAGGGCAAGGCGCTACGGCGCGCGGAATCGCGACCCGTTTTCGTGTTTACCGGCATGGGGCCCCAGTGGTGGGGCATGGGCCGGCAACTGCTCGAGAACGAACCGGTCTTCCGCAAGGCGGCGGAGGAGATCGACAAGATCTTCCGCCCCCTCGCCGGCTTCTCCATTCTGGAGGAAATGCGCGAGGACAAAAGCCGCTCACGGGTCAAAGAGACGCGTATCGCGCAACCAGCGAATTTCGTCGTGCAGGTCGCCTTGGCCGAACTTCTCCGTTCCTGGGGCGTCTATCCGGCGGCGGTGGTCGGACACAGCGTCGGCGAGGTGAGCGCCGCCTATATCTCGGGGGCGCTCAGCCTCGAGGACGCCGTCGCCGTCTCTTATCATCGCAGCCGGCTTCAGCAGCTGGCTGCCGGCAAGGGGCGCATGCTGGCCACCGGCCTCAATCGAGAGCAGGCCGAACGCATTCTGGAGTCCTGTCCGGACACGGTTTCGATCGCCGCGATCAATAGCGTTTCAACGGTCACGCTGGCTGGCGACGGCGAAGCGCTGGCGTCAATCGCGGAGCAGCTCGCCAAGGATGAGATATTCAATCGATTCCTCGATGTCGAGGTCGCGTATCACAGCCCCCAGATGGAGGAGCTGAAGCCGGAGCTACGGAAGTCCCTACACGGGCTTCGCCCGCAAACTCCTCACACGCCGCTCTATTCCACCGTGACCGGTCGGCGCGTCGAAGGCCCCGACTTGGACGCGGAATATTGGTGCTCCAATATGCGGAAGCCTGTGCTGTTCGCCGACGCGATGGTCGCCATGGTGGCCGACGGACTGAGCGGCTTCGTTGAGGTCGGCCCGCATCCTGTGCTCTCGACGTCAATCAAGGAAGTTCTGCGCACCAGCGAAGCGGGCGGCGTTTCGATCGCCACCTTACGCCGTGAGCATCCCGAGCGCGCGACGGCGCTCGCCGCACTCGGCGCGCTTTATGTAAACGGTTATGACGTGAACTGGCGCGCGCTTTCTCCCGTCGGTGCGCGCTTCGTGAAGCTGCCTTTGTATCCCTGGCAGCGGGAATATTATTGGAACGAGACGAGCGCAGGCGCGCTCGACCGACTTGGCCGCACGGAGCACCCCCTGTTGGGAAGTCGGGTGTCGTCGCCCACGCCGAGCTGGGAGCATGATCTCGGTAGGCCATCGATCTCCTATCTGGCCGATCATGTCATCGAGGGAGCGATCGTCTTTCCGGCCGCCGGCTATATTGAGCAGGGTCTGGCGATGGCGTCGCTGCTTGACGGCGGACAGGCCAGTTACACGCTCGAAGATCTGTCATTCCTTAGACCGCTCGTCTTCCCGACGCTCAAAGATCCGATTGTTCGGGCGACCTTCGATCGGAGCTCGAGGGAGTTCCATATCTACGGCCAGACGGACGACGAAACCGACTCTTGGACGCTGCACGCGATGGGCCGAGTGCTCGCCTTGCCGCCGCCTCGCACCGGAGCCGAGTCGTTGGCGGAGGTGAAGGAGAGAATACGGGAGTCGGTCGACGTCGGCGAACTTTATGATCGCTTGGCTGCGTACGGGCTGGCCTATGGCCCGCATTTCCGCACTGTTCGCAATCTGATGCGAAACGGCGCGGAGATACTGGCGGAGCTGGAGGTCATTCAAGGACCTTCTGAGGAGCTTGAGGCCTATCGGCTTCATCCCGCCCTCCTTGACGGCGCCATTCAAACGCTTGTGGGCGCGATCAGCCAGGGCAAGCTCCAGGAATCGACCTATCTGCCGGCTGGCGTGAGTCGAGTGGTCTTTCACGCTGGAAGCGGCGGCCCGCTTTGGGCGCACGGACGCGTGACCGATCAGTCCTCGGACGGGTTCGAAGGCGACCTCATTCTCTATCGCGCGGACGGCAGCATCGCGGCGGAAATCCGCGGCATCAGATGCAAGGCGCTCCACACGAAAAAACTCACGCCAGAGGAGCGGCTCGAAAGCCGATCCTACGGGCTCGCATGGGAGGTCAAACCGCTCAGCGAAACCGATCAACGGGTCGGAGACTGCCTGCTCTTCGCAGCAAATCCGGACGCTTCGAAAGAACTCGCAGCCGCGCTTGAAGAAAACGGAGCCAAAGTCCGGACCTTGGACGCGCAGTCGCTTACAGACGTCATCGCCGCGCGCAAGCTTATCGACGAAAGCCCGCGGCTTCGCGCCATCGTCTTTATGGGACAATCAAAGCCGAGCGCGGACGATGCCGTGAGCGATCTTGGCGAAGCCAAGCGCCTCCTCCGCCTTGCGCAAGCGCTCGAAGGCCAGGACGCGGGCGACGATTCCCCCAGACTCTTCGTCGTGACGTCGCTCGCGCAGCCCTTGCCAGGTTCGCAGACGGTGAATATGGCGCACGCCGCGCTGATCGGTCTGGCGCGCACCATCGCCGGCGAAAATCCCAATTTGAAATGCACTGCCGTCGACGTCGATCCCCTTGACGGGAATCGCGGTCTCCTCGCTCGGCAAATCCTCAGCGACGATCCCGAAACCGAGGTCGCGTTGCGGGGTGATGAGCGGCGTGTGCAGCGGCTCGTTCCGGCGGCCGCCCTCCGCCAGGAGGATGACGAGGTCGAGACGCGCACCGTCTCCGCCACCTCCGTACAGGCCTTCCGCTTGTCGCGCGGGACCGAGAACCGCCTGGAGAGCCTGCGCTTCGAGGAGACCGCTCGGATCGCTCCCGCCGCGGGCGAAATCGAAGTCGAGATCAAGGCCGCGGCGCTCAACTTCAAGGACGTGCTGAAGGTCCTTGGCATGTTGCCCGCCAAGGCTCTGGAGGGCTCCTATCACGGCGCCGAACTCGGCATGGAGGCGGCGGGCGTCGTCACCGCCGTCGGCGAAGGGGTGACGGCCTATAAGGTCGGCGACGAGTTGATGGGCTCCTTCAAAGGCTCCTTCAGCTCCCATGTGCGCGTTCCCGCCGATCGCCTGCTCGCCATGCGCAAGCCTTCATCCTTGACGTTTGATGAGGCCGCCAGCGTTCCCGTCATCTTCATGACGGCCTATTACGCCTTGCATGACATCGCACGGCTGAAGGCTGGCGAAACCGTGCTCATTCACGCCGCCGCCGGCGGCGTGGGGCTTGCGGCGATCCAGGTCGCGAAATCGATCGGCGCACGTATCTTCGTCACGTCGGGAAGCGAGGCGAAACGCGACTATCTGCGCACGCTGGGCGTGGAGCAGGTCTTCGACTCGCGTAGCCTCGAATTCGCCGACGGCGTTTTGAAATCGACGGGCGGCCGGGGCGTTGACGTCGTCCTCAACTCTATCGCGGGAGAGACGTTGGTCAAAAGCTTGGAGGTGACGGCTCCCTTCGGACGGTTCGTGGAGATCGGCAAGCGCGACATCGTCGAGAACGCGCGCCTGCCGCTGCTGCCCTTCAACAAGAATCTCCTGTTTGCAGCGATTGATCTCGATCGACTCATGGCCGAGCAGCCGAGTGCGATTCGGGAACTTCTCGCCCAAATCTGGGACCGGTTCGAGCACGGCGATCTCCGCCCCACGCCTGTGACCGTCTTCCCGCTGCACGAGGCCGCGGACGCGTTCCGGTTCATGGCGCAATCAAAGCAGACGGGTAAAATTGTCCTGTCCTTCAGCAACCCGGCGCGCGTCGAAGTCGTGCCGGAGGAAGTCGAGAAAAAGCTGATTCAGCCGAAAGCCACCTACATGGTGACCGGCGGCTTCAGCGGCTTCGGCCTGAACGCCGCGCGTTGGTTGGCGCAGCAAGGGGCGGAGAATCTGGTCCTCGTGAGCCGCAGCGGCGCCGCCGCCTCCAGCGAGGCGCGACGCGCGGTGACGGCGCTCGAAGCGCAAGGGGTCAACGTCATGAGCGTCGCCGCCGACGTCAGCGTCGAAGCCGACGTGGAAGCCATGATGGCGCGGATCGACAGGGAGCTTCCGCCGCTGCGCGGCGTGGTGCATTCGGCGGCCGTATTGGACGACGCCGTACTTTCTGGACTCACCGACGAACGGTTCGACGCGGTCTATCGCCCCAAGGCGGTCGGCGCTTGGAACCTGCACCGTATGACCCGTAACGCGCCGCTGGACTTCTTCCTGTGTTTTTCGTCCATTTCGGCGCTCATCGGCAACCCTGGGCAAGGAAACTACGTCGCGGCCAACGTCTTCCTTGACATGCTCGCGCACCACCGCCAGACGCTCGGCCTTCCGGGTCAAAGCGTCAATTGGGGCGCGATTGGCGACGTCGGAATGCTCACGCGCGACAAGATGGTTGCGCAGCACCTCGCACGGGCAGGCATCCAGCCAATTTCCTCCACGGAAGCGCTCGAAGATATGGAAGCGCCTCTCCTTCAGGGAACGGCGCAATTCGCCTATGTCGATGTCGACTGGGCCAAGTGGGCGTCCACCCATC
This sequence comes from Methylocystis sp., assembly GCF_051061285.1. GTDB lineage: Bacteria > Pseudomonadota > Alphaproteobacteria > Rhizobiales > Beijerinckiaceae > Methylocystis. The sequence continues at coordinate 87,508 of NZ_JBPFEA010000028.1, read as the reverse complement.
CGGCGAGTTCGGCTCCCCGCTTCGCGCCTCTCGTCAATGAGGCCCGCGACGAATCCGACAGCGTCATCGACCGGGTGCGCGCTGAACTGGCGCAGATCGAGCCGGAACAGCGCGGCGAGCACATTGTCAGCATTGTTCGTCGCGTCGTCGGAGAGACTCTTCGCATTCCCTGCGAACGCATCGACATAGACGCTCAATTGTCAGACATGGGCATCGACTCTTTGATGGCTGTGGAATTGCAGGTCGCCGTCAAGGCGACGCTGGGCGTCGAAGTTTCTCTCATGGAGCTCATGAAGGGACGAACGGTCGCGTCGCTCGGTCGAGATTTGCTCAAGCGTTTAAGCTGAAGCAACTGACCGGTCCGGTTATCAGATCTGCACCTACTGAGCTCGAGGAACATAAGAAATGCGCATTGATGCCGTGAAGGCGGCCTTGCCGTCGCGCAAGCTGTCGAATGAAGACGTCCTTCAGATTGTCCGTGAAAGCAGCGAAGCGACGTATGACGGAGATCTCGACGCGGCGATAAAGAGGATCGAGAGCTGGCTGACCTACAGCGGCGCGCAGACGCGTTACACGCTGGAGGAAAGCGAAACGCCGTTGAGCGTCTTGACCGGCGCCATCGACGCCGCGCTGGAAGAAGCGAAATGCACCAAAGATGATATTGATACGCTCGTCTATGTTGGCGTCGGACGCGGATTCATCGAGCCGGCCGGCGCTTATCTCGTGGCGCATGCGCTGGGCTTCAAGAATGCGCATTGCTTCGATGTGCTGGACGCCTGCAACAGCTGGTCGCGGGGCGCCCAGATCATATATCACTTTCTGCAGTCGGGAAGCAGCAAGCGTGCGATGATCGTCAATGCCGAGTTCAGCGTCACCGGCAATCGACTTGGCAATTTCGCCCTGCGGCACGAGGGAGAGTTGACCTGGACGTTCCCGACATACACGATCGGCGAGGCGGCCACGGCGACCATCCTTTCAGCCGATCCGACGAACGAGTGGAAGTTCAAGTTCCGCTCTCGGCCCGATCTCGCCGATCTGTGCACGATTCCCGTCAATGGCTTCCAGGGCTATTGCAATCAGACTGAGCGCATCGGGAAGAACGGCAACCGGTTTACGTCTTACGGCTACGAGTTATTCGAGGCGGCGGGCCCCGAGCTCATCCAGGTGTTTCAAGACCTCAATCCGCCTTTGGACAAGCTCCGCGCGATTTTCCCTCACGCGGCGTCGCAAAAGGCGGGCGACGACCTCGCCGACATGTTCAGCCTGCGGCATCTGGTGTCCAACGTTTATCCGCGTTGCGGCAATCTCGTTTCCTGCTCGGTGCCGGCGGCTATGGCCTTCGCGATCGAAGAACAACGCGTCGCGCGTGGAGACCTGCTTGCCGCGGTCGTCGCCAGTGCAGGCATGTCGTTTTCGGCATACTCCTTCGTCTACTGAAGGAGTTCATGAGGATGCTCACGACACTGCCCGCCATCGTCATCAACTCCGGGGCCTATGGCGTCGGTTGCTTCATCGCGACCCGTTTCTCAGACAGCCAGCGTCGATCAAGGATCGTTGCGGAGTGGATACGCGCCTATCTCATTCGCATGGGTCCCTTATACATCAAGGTGGGTCAGGTCCTGGCGACCCGCTCCGACATGTTGCCCGGCGACATGCAGGACGTTCTGTCGACATTGCAGGACGACGTGCCGGGGATGTCGAACAAGGCTTTGCAGAAAATTCTACTCCGAGCCTATGGCCCCGATTGGAGCGAGACTCTTTTAGACTTCACCGCCGACCCGATTGCGAGCGGCTCGATCGCTCAGGTTCACGAAGCGCGCCTGCGCACGGGTGAACGGGTGGCCGTAAAAATCGTCAAGCACGGGGTCGTCGAGTCGCTGCGGGACAACCTTCGAATCGTCGGCTTTTCCTTGGGGCTGATCCACAAGGCGATGAAGCCTGTGCGCTTCCTCGACCTGCCGGAGCGGTTCGATGAAATAGCCAAGCTGCTGTCGGTTCAGGTCGATATGGACGAAGAGCGGAGGAACCAGCAGGCCATTTACGACGCGTTTCAGGGCCATCCCTATATCAAGATTCCGCGTTTATATCCCGACCTATGTCGAGACGACATCTTGGTCATGGAGTTCGTCGAGGGACTTCACATCAAGGATATTGCCGCCTGTAGCTTGCCGAGACAACAGGTCGCTCGGCGCGTGCAGGATGCGATTTACACGATGCTCTACCATGAAGGCATCTGTCACGCCGACCCGCATCCGGGCAACATGTTCTTTTCGAAAAGCGGCGACGTGATCCTGGTTGATTTCGGAATTGTCGCCAAGCTGAATGAAGAGGAGAAGTGGGCGCTATCCGCCTATTTTTGCGCTTGCATCCGCCAGGAATGGGAGATCGCCGTCGAAAGGTTCACGCGCGCATTCGTGTCCAAGAAAGGAAATATTTACTCGGATTGGGAGAGCTACGAGCGCTCCATGATCGATGTCTTCAAGTTTCATTATCATGAGCGCACCGGCAAGTGGTCGACATATGAATTTTTTAGAGACTGCAGCCGCGTACTGAACCGTCACGGCGCGAAGTATTCCACCCAGTTCGCCAAGATCGAACTCATATTTCTCTCATGTGAGGGAACAGCCGACAAGATCGACCCGCACATCGACATCTGGGACAATGCGCGACGATTCAACGACCGGTTTTCGCCTTACATGAGCGACGCCGTGAAGGAGATATTCGAAGCGCATTTCAAGCAGACCACGCCTCAAAGCGTCGCGCTCGCCGAGCGCGCAAGCAAGACGCTTGTCGCGCCCACCCATCTCGATCGCTATTTCGTGCCCAGCGGCTATCCGCTTTTTGTCAAGGAAGCGAAAGGAAGCCGCGTCGTCGACGTCGACGGAAACAGCTATGTCGATCTTTCGGCCGGTTACGGTCCGCATGTGCTCGGATATGCCCACCCGAGCATCGTCGAGAGCCTCGAAAAATCTGTTCGGGCCGGCTGGGTCAACGCTGTCGGCAACTTGCCCGAGCTGGAGCTTGCGGAAATCCTGCTGGACGCCTTTCCCTCTGCCGAACGGGCGGTTTTTTCCAATTCCGGAACCGAAGCCGTCATGCAGGCCATTCGCATTTGTCGCGCCCACCGGAAGCGAAATGTGATCGCCAAATTCGAGGGCCACTATCACGGATATTCTGATTCCGGCATGGTCAGCTCCTATTTTCGCTTTCGGGGTCCGATCGAGACGCCGGAGCCGATCCACGGCAGTCCAGGATGCCACACCGCGAATGTCGACGACGTCCTGGTTCTTCAATATGCCCACCCAAAGGCGCTGGAAGAATTGAGGGCCAAGGCGGACACGCTGGCCTGCGTGATCTGCGAGCCAATGCCGACCGTCACCGGCGGCTACGACACGCCGTTTCTTCAGGAGCTCCGCTCAATTTGCGACTCGACCGGGGTCCCACTCGTGTTCGACGAGGTCGTCAGCGGATTTCGCGCCACCTATGGAGGCGTGCAGCGGCTCATCGGGGTCGAACCCGACATCACCTGTCTTGGCAAGATCATCGGCGGCGGCCTGCCCTGCGGCGCGATGGTCGGTAAAGAGCGGCTCATCGGCTACGCCAAGACGACGGGCGATCCGTTCACGGATTTCGAACATCGCGTCTTTATCGGCGGCACGATGAGCGGCAATTCGATGTCCTGCGCCGCCGGCATCGGCGCCCTGACCTATTTGCGGGACCATCCCGAAATTTATGACGATCTCGACGCCGCCACAGCCTATCTTGCCGACAACTTGCGCGCGATTGCGGCCGAGAAGGGCGTCCAGCTTCAGCTCAAGGCAAAGCATTCGATTTTTGGCATGGCGTTCTATTACAAGCCGTCGAAATATTATCGCCAGAAAATGTCGAGTAATCTCAAAGCCAACGTCGGACTGGCCTATTATATGCGCAAGCACGGCGTATACATGCCTGAGATGCACACGATGATGATCAGCGCGGCGCATAGCCGGGAAGATCTTGATTTGATCGCCGACGCCTTCAGCCTCAGCCTGGATGAACTCAAACGGGACGGCTTCTTCGTGACGTGATTGACCGAATGCTGTTGGCGTAAGGGCGGACCCGGTTTGGCGGCGCAGGCGCACGAGGTCGCATGTCGACAGGCGCGCCGCCAGCCCGGAGACTTTCCGGCCTGTTCGACGGCGGCGCATCAAAGTTCGACGCGCTGCGCGGGGCGTTGCGCTTGACCCCAGCAATCAAAGGGATGGACTGCAATTTTCGCGACAGGGGTTCTTGGAGAACGCTGACGGCGACCGGGAAAAGCGTGCGCTCAGGCGCTCGAAGGGTTGCTTCCGCGTGAAATTTTTGTGTCTCTTGCTGAAATCATCGCGAGGGATACGCTGCGCATGACCTTAGCGGAACTGGATATCTTCTTCCGTGGCGTCGCCATAGGCGGACTCTTGGTCGTTCTTTCGGCTTTCGTCCGTGAATTCCGCCAAACGCCAGCCGTCGGATACGGGATCGCCTTCATCGCCTCCGTCATCGCTTATCTCGCGGCTTCGTTCCCCGGCGATTTGGGCGACCTCTCCTTCCTGCGATTTGCGGCATTCCCGCTGGCCGCCGCCGCGATGCCGCTCTTCTGGATGTTTTCACGCGCGTGGTATGACGACGACTTCAGGCCCGGCTGGCGCGAATACGGCGTCGCATGCTTCGTCGTCACACTAACGATCCTGCATGAATTTGTGTTCCCAGGTTTTGGCGAACTCTGGTCGGACGCGAGCTTTCTGATTTGCCAGATCAGCGCTTTCGCCTTCGCGGGCGACGCCTTGCGGAGGGTTTGGGTCCGCCGGGCGGATGATCTGGTGGAGGCGCGACGCCGCGCCCGGCCAATTTTCGTCGGCTCCATCGCGGCTTACGCCTTTGTGGTGACGATCGCCGACAGCATTTACGGTTGGACGCCGGGTCTTCGACCCTGGGTCGTCGTGAACATCGCGGGGATCGCGCTGCTCGTGGTGCTCCTTTCCTATGAACTCCTTCGCATCGGCGAGTTCGGCGCCTTTGCGCGGCGACGGCCGACGACCGACGCTGCTCCCGCGCCCGACGCGGATTACACAAGACTTGCGGCCCGTCTCGATCAGTTGATGACGCAGGAGCGCGTCTATCGCGAGGACGGCCTGGTCATCGCCGCGCTCGCACAAAAAATGAACGTTCAGGAGTATCGATTGCGACGGCTGATCAACCAGCATCTCGGCTACCGTAACTTCAACGCCTATCTGAACGGCTATCGGATCGAGGACGCTAAGCGGGCGTTGGAGGATCCAGACCAGCGGCAAGTACCGATCCTAACCATTGCGCTCGACGCCGGTTTTTCCTCGCTGGGTCCGTTCAACCGCGCCTTCAAGGTCGCCTGCGGGATCACGCCCAGCGAATATCGCCGTCAGGAGCTGCGCAAGCTCGAGGCGTCGCCCGCTCTCACCGCGCCCCAATGATGGCGAACGCGCCGTCGCGGTTCGGGCGGGGCCTTGATAGTTCTCGGCGACCGCCGAATTTCAAATTCGGCCTGCCGAAATCGGAATCCCGAGAGCCTGAGGGCGGCTGACGTGTCACGAGTCCGTCTCATGGAGAAAGCCAACCCACCTAAAGGACATGCGGGATGCGCCTAGCGTCGCTCGTTCTTCTTGGTATTTTCGCCTCAAGCGGCGTCGCGCGCGCGGATAATGATGTCCAGGGCGTATGGCTGACCGAGGGCGGAAAGGCGCATGTGCGCATCGCGCCTTGCGGCGGCGACATGTGCGGGACGGTCGCGCATGTTTTCGCGAATCCTGCGGGAGATGCAGCGCGCGATTCGCACAATCCTGACCCGAAGCTGCGCTCGCGTCCGGTGGTCGGCATTCAGGTCCTCACCCATTTCAAGCCGGAAAATGGCGCTTGGACCGGGGGTCGCGTTTACGATCCCGAAGAGGGCAAGAGCTACACGGGCTCTTTGCAGGTGCAACCGAACGGGATGTTGAAAATGACCGCATGTCTCTCGATACTCTGTCAATCGGAATTATGGCGGCGGGTAAAATGACTCACGGATTTGCAGTCGGAGTGTCGGAGGGCGCGGGCGCGCGCCGGACGGGCCGTCCGCCGGAAAAGCGCACTCCCATACGATCGATCCTGCAAGGGGTTCTGATCACAGCGCTGGCCATCGGCGTGGCGCTTTTCGTCCGCGCCGAATATTTCGTGGGGGACGAAGCGCCGACCAAACAAATGAAGGAGACGCCGCGGGCGCTAAATTTTCCTGGCGTCGGCGCTCTCGGCCGGATCGAACCTCGCTCTCGACTCATCCGTGTCTCGAACGAGGCCGCCGTCACCGGCGGCATCGTCGGCGAAATACTGGTGCGGGAAGGCCAATTCATCAAGGCCGGCGCCCCGATCGTGGTGCTCACGGACCGGCGACGTCGCCAGGCGGAAGTGGCGCTGGCCACCGCCGAAATTAGCGCCGCCAAGGCGCGTCTCCTTGCAGCCGAGGCAGAGCTGGAAAGCGCCCAGCGCGACAGCGATCGCAAAAAGAGCCTCTACAAGTCCGGCTCCGCCACCCTTTCCGCGCTTGATGGCGTCGAACTACGCCTGAAAAAGGCCAAGGCGGATGTCGACGTCGCGACGGCGAGCATTCAGCAGAGCGAGGCCAATCTGGAGCTCAAACAGGCGCAGTTGTCGCAGGCGGTGTCGACCGCGCCGATCGACGGCGTCGTCATCAAGATCAACGCGCGGCCCGGCGAGCGCATCGGTCCCGACGGCGTGGCCGACATTGCGAATCTCAACGAACTTGACGTCGTCGCCGAAGTCTACGAGACGGACATTCCGCGCGTGAGAGTCGGCCAGAAGGCGATTGTGAAGCTTCCGGAGGTCAGCGCGCCATACCAGGCAAAGGTGCGTGAGATCGCTTTTCTCGTGCGCAAAAATCGGGTCAACGACACTGATCCGCTCGCAGATCGGGACAATAAGATCGTCGAGGTGCGATTGACGTTGGAGCGCCCGGGGATCGAACAGCTTCGCCACCAGCTTTTCCGTCAGGTTCAGGTGCGCATAGAGCGATGACCGGCCTGCGCCCGGTCTTCTTCGCCGCTCGCCTGGCTTGGCGCCAGCTGGTCTATGATAGGCCCAAACTGCTTGCCGCCACCTTGGGCGTCCTATTCGCCTGCGTCCTCGTGTTCATGCAGCTTGGCTTTCGAGATTCCCTCTATACGAGCGCGGCTTCCGCGCCACTGAAAATGCAGGGCCAGCTGTTTTTACTGCACAAGCAGACGGAAGCCCTATGGCGTCCCGTCTCCTACGAACGAAGCACCCTGATGCGAGCCTTGGGCCTTCCGGAGGTGCGCCGAGTCGTGCCTCTCTACATGTCGCTCGGCCAATTCAAGAACATGGACACTCATGTCCAGCGGACGCTGATGATTTATGGTTACGATCCCAACGCCGAACTGATCCGTATCGACCAATTTGAGAGTTTCAGAGCCGAGCTGCAGCGCCAGGACACGGCATTGTTCGATGTAAACTCTCGCCCCGAGTTTGGCCCGATACAGGAGTTGATCGCCTCCGGGCGCGACGTCACCGAAATCAATGGCCGCAAAGTGAAGCTCATCGGCACCTTCAGCATGGGCACCACTTTCGCCGCCGACGGCAATGTGGTGATGAGCGATCTCAACTTCCATCGAATCTTTCCATCGCGATCGCTCGATCAGATTGATCTGGGCTTCATCATGCTGACGCCGGGTGCCGACATCGTCGCCGCGCAAGCCGCTCTCTTGCGACTGATCGGGCAGGAAGTGCGGGTGTTGACCTATGACGAGCTCGTCCGCTTCGAGCAAGGTTACTGGGAGAATTCAGCGCCGCTCGGCTTCATTTTCGGTTTCGGCACGTTGATGGGCCTGATCGTTGGCATGGTGATCGTCTACCAAATATTATTCACGGATATTGGAAATAACATTCCCCAATACGCCACGCTGGTGGCGATGGGCTATAGCCAATCTTATTTACGAAATATCGTTTTTGCGTCGTCGGTGTATCTTGCGGTGCTCGGATTTCTGCCGGGCGTCGCGCTGTCGATGGTGTTTTATAGAGTCGCCGAACGCTCCATTTTCATTCCCTTTCCCATGGGCCTCGATCGAATCGCCGTTGTGTTCTTCTTTATACTGACGATGTGCGCTTTTGCCGGCTTACTGGCGATACGCAAACTGAAATCGACGGATCCGGCGGACATGTTCTCATGAGCATGATCGACGTGAAAGGTTTGAACTTCGCATTCGGCTCCGGCGAGTTGAGCCGTCAAGTCCTGATAGATATCCATCTTTCCATCGATGTCGGGGAAATTGTCATTCTAACCGGCCCCTCGGGCTCCGGAAAAACGACGCTGTTGACCATCCTGGGAGGACTGAGGCTTGCTTCCTCAGGAAGCGTCGTCGTGCTGGGCGAGCAATTGGTGCGAAGCGAAGCCAGCAAACGGATCGCCGTGCGGCGGCAGACAGGGTATATTTTTCAGCAGCACAATCTCTTTCTCTCGCTGACCGCCACGGAGAACGTATGCATGGCGCTTGAGCTGCACGACGTTTCCTCTGAAAAGGAACGGGTCGGGCTCGCGCATCAAATTCTGACCCAGGTCGGACTAGGGGAGCGTCTGGAATATCGGCCCTCCCAGCTGTCTGGCGGACAGCGCCAGCGTGTTTCGATCGCGCGCGCCTTGGTTTCCAGACCGAAGATCGTGCTCGCGGATGAGCCGACCGCGTCTCTCGATAAGAATAGCGGCCATGAGGCCGTCGAGATATTAAGAAATCTCGCCAAGCAGAATGGAACGACGATCCTGATCGTCACCCATGATTATAGAATACTCGATATTGCGGATCGCATCATTAATCTCGAGGATGGGATCATCAAATAGCAATAGAATTCGTACCAAGCGTAGCCAATTTGCTCGGCTACTGCCCCAATTTGCTTGAGAGGCCGGCTAAATGGCTGGCGTCACTATGACGTCGCCGACCGCCACGCCGCAGTCGTCTCAAGCGCTCAACGACTTGTCCCCGCATTTTCCGGCGAAAGGCGATGCGCCTGTTAAGCCTCGCCCTTCGCGAGCAGATCCCCATACGCGGCTTGGTCGATGACGCCGCCGGCGGCTGCAACACGCTCTCGATCAAAAGATGGAAGCGCCTCTTGAACGATGTCGATCCGCTTCCATCCCGGCAGCGGCGCTTCATCTCCTTCTGCGGGAAGATATTTGGACTCGGCGATTTTCTGGTGGCGATGAATGTAACGAGGACAATTCACCCACACGCTCTCGACGTCGACGCCGACGACAAATAGCGCGCCTGGGTAGGAAGCGAGCAGCGACGCTTCGCGCATGAGACTTGCCTCGCCTTGCACACGAAGCCGATTAGGCGTGACGAAATCGATGAAAAGCAGGCCGACCTTGCTCGTTTCCGCCAAATTTCCGGCCGAGTAAAACATGCCGTTGCCGTCGAACCACGGGAAAATGAGCGAGCTTTGACCGACGACGCGAACGAAGCCCGGAGCGCCGCCCTTATAGGAGACCGTCGGACGGCCGGCGGGATCGAGCGTCGAAAGAAAGAACATGTCGCGAGACTGGATGAATTCGATCTCATGGGGAGCAAATTCGGCGTGCACGACGCCGCCCTCCATTAAATCAGCGAGGCGGCGCGTATCGAATTCGTCCTGAAGCTTGCGGTGCTCGGCGCCGTAGAATTTTGACATCGATCTCTCTCCAATCGTCTGCCGAACGCGAAGAATTTTTTCAGCTCAGGGACGCCATGCCACAGACCGGCGCGGCGTCAATGATCAAGAGCCGCCGGATCGTGACAAGCGAAAAATGCCTCTTCTCGTTTGGGGAGATTGCCCGAGATGACTGCTCAGTCAGACGAACCGATGTTTGCTGCAACGCCGTTGAGCAAAGCAATCGCCGCATCCGGCAGATCGAGTTCGGTCGCTGAGAGATTCTCCCGCAGATGCGCGACCGACGTCGTACCGGGGATCGGCAGGATATTGGGCGCGCGACGCAGCAGCCAGGCAAGAGCGACCTGCATGGGCGTGGCGTCGAGGCTCCGCGCGACATCGGATAGGGTCGAGGATTGCAGCGGAGCGAAGCCGCCAAGCGGAAAGAAGGGCACATAGGCGACGCCGCCGCCGGCGAGTTCGTCGATGAGAGCGTCGTCGACCCGGTGCGCGAGGTTATAGTGGTTCTGCACGCAGACAATTTTGCAGATCTCGCGACCTTCCGCGATCTGTGCGGGCGTGACGTTGCTGAGGCCGATGTGACGTATAAGCCCTTGCCGCTGAAGCTCCGCGAGCGTGGCGAGCGGCGCTTCTATCGAACCTTCCGCGGGGCCATGAGCGCTGAACATGACGCGCAGATTGACCACATCGAGCGCGTCGAGACCCAGATTACGAAGATTGTCATGCACAGCTTGCGCGAGTTCGTCGCGCGAGAAGGCTGGCCGCCATGAGCCATCTGCGCCGCGCCGCGCGCCAATCTTTGTGACGATGACGAGGTCATCCGGATAGGGATGCAGCGCCTCGCGGATCAACCGGTTGGTGACATGCGGGCCATAGAAGTCGCTGGTGTCGATATGGTTTACCCCGGCTCGCACCGCTTCGCGCAACACGGCCAGCGCCGCGTCACGATCCTTCGGCGGACCAAAGGCGCCAGGTCCCGCGAGCTGCATCGCGCCGTAGCCAAGCCGTTTCACGGTGCGGTCGCCGAAAGTGAATGTGGTCGTCATTGCGTGGGTCCTTGTTTCGCGCCACTCACGCAAATATATGAAGAATCCTTCGCTTTCGGAATTCGCATTCCATGAACGCCGTCGCAACGACCTTAAAGCCCAGAAAAACCCCGGTTCAGGTCCGCTCCGCGGCGACCGTCGAAACGCTGCACTTGGCGGCCATTCAGGTTTTGCTCGAGGAGGGCCTGAGCCGCTGCACGACGACCCGTATCGCCGAGCGCGCGGGCATGTCGGTCGGAAGCCTCTATCAATATTATCCCAACCGCGATGCGCTGCTCGCCGGCGTCCTCGAAAAGCATCTGGAGGGCATTGCCGACGCGGTCGAGCGCGCCTGCCGTGAACATCGAGGCCAACAACTTTCGCAGATGGGTTCAGCCTTCGTTGTCGCCTTCCTGGCTGCGAAGCTGCGCGACCCCGAGGAAGCGAAGGCGCTCTACGCCGTTGCGGAAGAGCGGGGCGGCGCGGTGCTGGCTGCTCGGATGCGCACGCGCATAGAGGCGGCTGTCGCCGCCATGCTGGCGAGCGCGCCGGACACCCGATTCGACGATCCCGCCATGGTTGCCAAGATCACGCTTGGCGCCCTGGTCGGACCGGTCCAAACCTTGCTCAAAGAACATGCGCCAGCCCAATTCAGGGCGCGCCTCGAAAGGGAACTCGTCCTGCTTGTGACGGCGTATCTTCAAGCCCATCAGTTCAAGCCCGAGCGCCCGGGCGCGCCTGCGGCGATCGCCGAGGTCCGCGCCGCCGCGCGTAGCCCATCATAGAGCCGCGAGTCGGTCATGCAGCGCTTTCATATTTTTCAAACCGCTATCGGTCCCTGCGGCATTGCATCGAGCGAAGAGGGCGTGACGCGATTCCAGTTACCGGAGCGGAACGATTCAGCTTTGGCGCGACGCATGGCGAAGGCGGATCGGTGGTCAGGCGCCCTGCCCTCGCCGATCGCGCAAGCCATCGCGGACCTCGAGCGCTATTTCCACGGCGAGAAGGTTGATTTCTCGACCCTGCGGCTGGACCTTCGCGCCTGCAGCCCGTTTCACAAGGCCGTCTATGATGCGACCCGCGCCATTGGCTGGGGCGCCGTCGCGACCTATGGCGAGATCGCCCGTGGCGTCGGATCGCCAGGCGCCGCCCGCGCGGTTGGACACGCCCTGTCGAGAAATCCGATCGCGATCATCATACCCTGTCATCGCATCCTGGCCGCCGGCGGAAAAATCGGCGGATTTTCCGCTCATGGCGGCACGAGCGCGAAGGCGCGCCTGCTTGAAATCGAAGGCGCGCGTTTGGGCCGAGGGCCCGCCGCGAATCCTGACCTTTTCACGCCGTCATTCGGTTGAGCCGTAACGCCGAGTTTCGAAATTCGATCGCTCAGGGCGATGTCGCCAGTTCGGACTCCACGAGCGCGTTCTTGACGAGAAATTTCGACGCCCGACTCCGCGACTCATCGGTTTCGTTACGCAAATCCGTTTGCGAGACATGCCGCAATTCGCCGCTGCGCGCGTCACGGATGCGAAATTCGAGGTATTGTTCCTTCACGCTCGCCTTTCGGAAGAAGCCGACGAAGGACATCTCGGCTCCAAGCTCGCGCGCGGCTTCGGCGTCGCAGCCGCGCGGCCGCTTCGGGGAAGTTCCGGAAGGGAGCGAACCGTCAGGCGTTTGCCAGATCCCTATAGGCCTCAAGCGCCGCGCGCTCTATCCAGCATTCCGCGAGCCGTCCGTTCTCGACGCGCCAGATTGCGATCCCCGAAAACTTGACGGGGCGACCGTCGGCGGGAAGACCAAATATCCCGTTGTTGAAACCCGAGCACATCCACCGCGAGACGACGCGATCACCCGCCGCATTGGCGAAAACCTCGAGGATTTCATTGCGCGCGCTCGTGAGCACGGTTTGAAAATCCGCTACCCACTGCCGGAAAGCGTTGCGTCCGCTGATGGTCTTCGTTGCGGAATGAATCTGATAGTCATCGGTCATGAGCTCATCGATCGCGCCGAGATCATTGGCGGCTCCATTCCAAACCCGCGACAGAAAGGACGTCGCCAGTTCCTCGGCGCGCTTCGAAGGCGCAACATCGTTCGGCATGCAAGCATTCCTCTACTTTAGTCCGTTCATCCCTGGATGAAATCTGACTCTCGGCGCTTCCGCGCGCTCGGCGCCGTAGGTCCTATTCAAGCAGCTCGGCGCCGTGAAGTGAGCTCCGTCGCCCAAGCACAGGCCATTGCGCATCGCCCTTTTCGTTACGCGCGGTGTTTAGCAGCCCCTCCGAGCCTCGAGCTGCGCGATACGCGACTACGCGGATCTTTCGGAACATAGAACCCTTTAAATCAGTTTTCATCCTGGCGGGCGGCCTTGGCGGCACCCAGGAATTGAGCTTTAGGAGCATGGAATCGATGGATGCATTAGCTGAAAATGGCGGGGACCCCATTATCTGCGCCGACGAAGAATGCAGTTTCGGCGATGCATCGAATCCACCGGCGCGGCCAGATGGAAATTCCGTCGATCTAGAGCCGCCAACACGGGCTCGCTCCCCGGTCGCCCAAGTGAAGGATTCGATGAGGGAGGCGATCGACAACATCGTACAGTCCGGGACGACCGATCAAATGCGCGGCTATGCCAATGAAGCCATGGGCAAGACCAAGTTGACCCTCGGGCTCGCCACGCGGTCGACCCATCTCACGATCACCGGTCTCGCGCAGATCGTCGTTGGTGAATTTCAAAAAACGATCGGCGAAGCGAAACTTGCTGAAGACGGGAAGGACATCTTTCCGGAACTGTGAAGACGGTTGTCGTAAAACCGAGCGTTATCGGCCGCCGACTGACTCTGAATCCCGGACTAGTTTTCCTGGGACTCGTGTTCTGGACATGGCTCTGGGGCCCGGTCGGCGCAATTCTCTCGACGCCTCTGCTCATCGCCGGAACAGTGAGCTTCAGCCACGTGTTCCCTCAGCACGAGATCAATCTTCCAGAGTAACGCGCGCCAGTTGGAACGCGGCGAGGAACAATCAACCGCTCTGGAAGTTCAGTATTCGCCCAGCGGGGCAGTAACAGCGGAGAAGCGGGCATGAGCATAACATCTCAAGTCACGAACAAGGTCCAGGAGGCGCAAGACGCCGTGGCCAAGGCGTCGGCGAACGCCGCCGCGAAGGCCGCCTCCATCGCCGACGACGTCAGCGCAAAGGTCGATGAAACCATGGAGAGGGCTGACGCCGCGTTAACGACAGTGAGCGAGCAATCTCGGCAAGTCGCGGAGAAGGCCAGGTCGGCAGGCGAAGGGCTGAAGACAACGGTCGAGGGCGCGGTCCGCGAACAGCCGGTGACGGCGCTGTTGCTCGCCATCGCGGGAGGATTTCTCGTCGGGGCCATGTGGAAGGGCCGCAGCTAATCTCGGGCGGGCAAGATCATGATGCTGGATCCGCTATTCCAACGGGTTGACGAGAGTATCGCGAACGCGACGCGAGGAGCGGCGCGTCTCGCCATCGTCTTGACCCTCGCGCTGCTCGCGCTCGGCTTCGCAACCGCCGCCGCCCACGCCTACGCCATGAGGACGTGGGGCGAGATCGCCGGCAACCTCGTCATCGCCGGAGCCTTTCTCTTCGCGGCTCTCATCGTTTATCTCGCGACAAAGGACTCCGTCGCGCCGGAAACTCAAGCTCCAGCAACCGAACTCGAACAGAGCAGCTTTGCGCAACTCCCCTTCGTTGATCAGCTGTTCAAGTCGGACGGAAATCTGATGCGCTCGATCGGCTCCTCGATCGGCTCGATGGCGCCTGTCGCGGCGAAAGCAGTGGCCGAACGCGTGGCGCCCAACCTCCATCTGATCATCGGCGCCGCCGTCGGACTGATGCTCGCGTCAAAAATCTCAGAAAAGCTTGACAGTACGAAGTCTCCGGAAGCGTAATCGGCGGGCGAGCGTTCAGCCGCCCGCGAGCGTACGAGGTTTGCGTTGTCGCCGAGAGCGAACTGGAAGGGCTCTCTGAAGATTGCGGAGCTCACCTGTCCGGTGGCGCTCTACTCCGCAACGTCGACGTCTGACAGGATCGCGTTCCACACGATCAACCGATCGACCGGCCACCGCGTGCGGCGGACCTTTGTCGACAGCGACACGGGCGAACCTGTCGAGTCCGGCGATCAAGTCAAAGGCTATGAGGTCGGCAAGAACGAATATGTCGTTCTCGAACCGGAGGAAATCGCTCAGGCGACGCCAAAGAGCGACAAAACACTCGCCATCGAGACATTCGTGGATTGTGACGAAATCGACGCCGTCTATTTCGACAAGCCCTACTATCTGTCCCCGTCACAAAGCGACGCGAACGAACTTTTCGTTCTGATACGCGAGGGCATGCGCAAGAACAAAGTCGCGGCCCTGGCGAAGACAGTGCTCTTCAGGCGCGCGCGCACCGTTCTGATCAGCGCTTATGGCGACGGACTTCTCGCGACCACGCTGAACTTCGATTATGAGGTGCGCTCGGCGCAGCAGGCGTTCGACGATGTGCCTGAGGTTAAAGTTCAGGGCGAAATGCTTCAGCTGGCCAAGCACATTATCGACACCAAGCGGGGCGCCTTCGACCCATCTACGTTCGAAGACCGCTATGAGGCCGTCCTCGCCGAGTTCGTAAAAGCGAAGCTGGAAGGCAAGCCGATCGCGCCGCCGCGTAAGGCTCGCGAAGCCAAGGTCGTCAATCTGCTCGAGGCGCTGCGCAAGAGCGCGGCTCTTTCCGAGCAGAGCGACACAGCTGCAGCCAAGAAGCGCGCGGCCCAGCCTCGCAAGACCAGGACGGCCGCGACACGGCGGAAAGCGAGCTGACCTCGCATGTCGCTTGCCGATTACCGTAAGAAGCGCGACTTTGGGGCGACGCGCGAGCCGAAGGGGCGAGGCGCTCGAAAGACCGGCACCAGCTTCGTCATACAGAAACATGCCGCAAGACGGCTGCACTACGATCTTCGCCTGGAGATGGACGGCGTTCTGAAAAGCTGGGCCGTCACCAGAGGTCCAAGCCTCGTGCCCGGCGAGAAGCGGCTTGCCGTTCACGTCGAGGACCATCCTCTCGACTATCGCAATTTCGAAGGCGTCATTCCGGAAGGCCAATATGGCGCCGGCGAAGTGATCGTGTGGGACAAGGGCGTGTGGATTCCCGAAGGCGATCCGCATAAGGGCTATGCCAAGGGCCACCTCGATTTCGAGTTGCGCGGCGAAAAGCTCGGCGGCCGTTGGCATCTCGTGCGCATGGCGCGAAAGCCGCGCGAGAAGCACGACAACTGGCTTCTCATCAAAAGCGAAGACGAATTTGCGCGAACGCCTAAGGATGAAGACATACTCGACGAGATGCCGCGCTCGGTCGACACCGGACGCACGATTGGCGATGTCGCAGAGGGCAAGCCGGCGCGGCGCTCCAAGAAAAGCGCCATGCCGAAGCAGAGCGCCGCGTCGCGCTTGGATAAAACGAGTTCCCTTGCGACGCCGCAAGCGCCTGCGGCCGACATCGACCCGTCAAATCTCAAGGGCGCAAAGAAGGCGGCGCTGCCGAATTTCGTTGCGCCAATGCAGGCCAGTTCCGGCGTCGCGCCATCGCGCAAGGAATGGATTCACGAAATCAAATTCGACGGCTATCGCGTGCAGGCGCGCATCGAGGCGGGACGCGTAAGGCTGCTCTCACGCGGCGGTCTCGATTGGACGAAGAAATTTGGCGATGAGGTCGCGTCGGCGCTGCGCGCCCTGCCGCTTGGCGCCGCGCTCATCGACGGCGAAATCGTCGTCGAAACGAGTTCGGGCGCGTCGGATTTCTCCGCGCTGCAGGCCGATCTGAGCGCAGGGCGCACCGATCGCTTCGTCTATTGGGTCTTCGATCTTCTTTACCTCGACGGCTACGATCTGCGCAGCGCGACCTTGCTGGAACGCAAACGGTTGCTGGAAAGACTCTTGGGCGCCGAGGCCAACGACAAGGTTCGTCTGAGTCGTCACTTTGAGGACAGCGGCGCGGTCGTGCTGGCGCACGCGTGTCGGCTGGGTCTCGAAGGCGTGGTGTCGAAACTGCGGGATTCGCCCTATCGCTCCGGCCGCGTGAAGAGCTGGATAAAGGCCAAATGCTTCGCGCGGCAGGAATTCGTCGTCGCCGGCTATACGCCATCGACGGTGTCGCGCCGGGCGATCGGCGCCCTCGTGCTCGGCGTCTACCAGAATGGCGTCCTGTGCCATGTCGGCCGCGTCGGGACGGGATTTACGGCGGATATGGCGCATGAGCTTTTCACGAAGCTCGATCCCATGCGCGTCTCCTCGAATCCCTTTGGCGCGCGGCTCAGCGCGGACGCGGCGCGCCATGTGCGCTACGTGCGGCCCGAGCTGGTGGCCGAGGTCGAATTTCGTGGCTGGACGGGCGATCAAAATCTTCGGCACGCCTCCTTTCGCGGTCTGCGCGAAGATAAGGACGCGCGCGACGTCGTCCGCGAAAAGGCGCCGCCCGTTGAGCGGGCGACAGCGGCGAGAGCGGAGCAGAGCGTCGTGAGGCTCACCCATCCCGATCGGCTCTATTGGCCGGACCAAGGCGTCACCAAACAGGGCCTGGCGGATTACTACGCCGACATCTGGCGCTATATCGCGCCCTTCATCGTCAATCGCCCGCTGGCGCTGCTGCGCTGCCCCAACGGCGTCGAGGGAGAGAAGTTCTTCCAGAAACACGCTTGGAAAGGCATCGATCCGAACATCGTGCTCATCGACGATCCGAAAGGCGAAGAGGAGCCGCTGCTCAGCATCAAGGACCTCAACGGCCTGATCGCGCTCGTTCAATCCGGCGCCCTGGAAATTCATCCCTGGGGCTCGACGGCGTCGGACTGGGAGCGCCCCGACGTCATCATCATGGATCTCGATCCCGGCGAACAGGTCGCGTGGGAGTCCGTCATTGCGGCCGCGGAAGAAACGCGGGAGCGACTCCAAGCCCTTGGGCTCGCCGCCTTCGTGAAAACCTCAGGCGGAAAGGGCCTTCATGTGGCGGCGCCCGTGACGCCCAAAGCTGCATGGCCGCAGGTGAAGGCTTTCACCAAAAGCATCGCCGACGCCATGGCGAATGACAGCCCGAGCAAATATCTTGCAACGATCACGAAATCGAAGCGCCGCGGAAAGATACTCGTCGACTATCTGCGCAATCAGCGCGGCGCCACGGCCGTCGCGCCCTACTCGACGCGCGCCCGTCCCGGCGCCGCCGTGTCGATGCCGCTCGCCTGGGACGAACTTAGTCCGGCGATCGGACCTGACTATTTCACGATCGCGAAAACCCTTGCGCGCCTCGAGTCGCTGCAGAGCGATCCGTGGGGAGACTTTCGTCAAGCGGCGGCGCCGATCGAAACCCCGAACGCGCGGAGAAGGAGAAAAGCCTAGCGACGTTTGGCGCCGCGCTTTTCCGCATCAATGCTCTTGCGAAGCGCATCCATGATATTGACGACGTTGCTCGGAGCCGCCGACGCCCGTTTTTTGCCGCGAGCGGGTGTGTGCTCCTTCTTCTTTCCAGAAATGATCTCCAGCAACTGCGCTTGCACGGGATCATGGGTCATCGCCGGATCCCAGTGACTCTTGCGCTCCTCGATCAATTTGGAAATCAGGTTGAGAGCTTTCGCGTTCGGCGCTTCAGCGCCGATCTTGTCGAGGTAGTCCTTCGGATCGCGCACCTCGTCGGCGAAGCGCAACGTCCATAAGACGAGCCCCTTGTCGCGCGGCTCGACCATCACGGCGCGCTCGCGTCGATACATCACGAGCCGCGACAGGCCGACTGTGCCCGTCGCCTTCATCGCGTCGCGAATGACGGAAAAGGCCTCAACGCCGATCGGATCGTCTGGCACAAGATAGTGGGGCCTGTCGAACCAAATCCAGTCGACGCTCGCGGCCGGCGCAAAGGTTTCGATATCGATCGTTCGCGTGCTTTCGAGGCTTAGGGCGTCAAGCTCCTCATCTTCAAGCAGCACGTAATCGTCTTCGCCGCGCGGATAACCCTTCGCCGCATCGTCTTCGCCGATCGGCGCGCCGGAGACCGCGTCGACATATTGGCTGACGACGCGGTTGCCGGTGTTTCGATTAAGGATGTGGAAGCGAACTTTCTCGCCTTCCGTCGTGGCCGGCGTCATCGCGACCGGACAGGTCACAAGCGAAAGCTTCAAATAGCCTTTCCAGAATGACCGCGGCGCCATTCTAAACCTCTCCGAGGGCAGGGAACTCTCCTATAACGTTTAACGTTCCGTCGAACGCATCGTTCCGCTTCCGCCCTCTTCGCCGCGCGCCTTGGGAACATTTGGCCCTCGAATATTGTTGAATTCAAGCATGACTCTTCATCTGCCCGTTGTCATTGGAGTCGACGGCTCCCACATCGGGAGCGCCGCCCAGGGGCTCTTCGAAATGGAAAAGAAGGCTGAAAGGCAAACGACGCAGGGCCGTCGGGGCGCGCCCAGGGCGCAGCGATATGACGCGCCCCACCAGCTCTCGTTCCTTGGGATCGATGGGGAATTGACCTCCGGGCTGCGCGACATATACGCGGCGAGCCTGTTAGAACCCATGCCGGACAAGTTTCTTGACTTACTCGTACGACTTTCGACGTCGGTCGCCAAATAGGTTGGAGGGGTTCGTGCTCCGGCGCTCCTGAAAACGCGCGACCGGCGCCTTGAGTTGAGTCGCGCTGAAGTGAATAGAAAACAATGGACAAAAAAATGATTGCCTGTCGTTCAACAGGCAATCATCGCGGATCAATCGTCGAGGCAGTCATTTTCGGTTGCGCAGCCAATGCTCGATCTCCGCTTGTCGCGGTTCACGAACATGGATGAAGCGCTCCCGCGGCGCTTCGAGCTGCGACAAAAGCAGCGTCTTGGTGAGCGCTTCCACAATGCGCCGCCAGTCTAATCCAAGTTTCGGCTTCGAACTCATTTCGGCTCTCCTATCATCGGAGAAGGATAAGAAAACAACTCTCCCTTTTTAAGAATGTTCCAAAATGCCGGCACAGCTCTGCGCCCCCCTCCTCGCCGAAGGAATGGCGCGGGCGCGCCGATTAAAAAGCCCGAACCTAAGCGCCAGGAGAGGACGTCGCGCCAAGCTTGCGGCGCGCTAAAGTGTCACGACTTTAGAGTCTTCAACCAGGCGTCCACCTCTTCGCGAATGCGGTCCCGCCCTTCGCCGTAGCGCTCTTGGAGAACGCCCTCAAACTGCTCGCGCTTGCCGTCCATGCGCGCGAGATCGTCGTCGGTCAGTTCCGCCCACTTCTCTCTCACCTTGCCTTTGAACTGTTTCCAATTGCCTTCGACTCGATTCCAATCCATCGGCGTTCTCCCAAGGTTAAGGAGTGTTCCACGCCGACGGAACGCGGGCGCAACCGCTTTGTTCCAGGATACTGGCGGCAGGTGAATCGAATCGTCGCGCTTATCGCCGTTCAGGCGGCGACGCCGCAACACTTCTTGAACTTCTTGCCGGAGCCGCAGGGACAAGGATCGTTACGGCCCGCCTGCTTGCCCTTCACGACGGGCGCGCTCTTGCGATTGGCCTCTTCGAGGAAATACCAGCGGCCATCCTGCGCGTCATGTCGAAACAGCGACCGCTCCCGATGCGCATAGCGTTCGCCTTCGCTGGTGAAATGCGCGACGAATTCGACGTAGCCGGTTTCATCGCCCTGCTGCCCCTGTTCCGTCGACAGGATCTCGAGTCCAAGCCATTGCGAGTTGCGCGACCAATGCGTGATGGCCTTGCGATCGAAATCGTAACGCGACTCCGGCGCCAAGGAGTCGACAAGGTAGTCGATGTCGCCCCGTGCGAAGGCGGTGTAACGCGAGCGCATCAGCGCTTCAGCGCTTGGCGCCGGCAGTTTCTCTTCGATGTAACGAGCGCAGCAGGCCGAATAGGAATGCTGTTGCGCGTCCATCGCGCGGCAGGGACATGTCTGGTCGGTCATCGCTCAGTCGTAGCAAGAATGATCGCGCGGCTGCGCCTGGGTCTGAGACCTAGGCGAGGAATGCGCCGACGTCCAATAATTTCGCCAATCGGCGGCTTGCGCCGTCGCGCATTCCTCAGCCGTCGGCGGCGCCTTCGCCGGGACGCAGTTCGGAAGTAGCGGCGCCCGCTGCGTGTTTGAGGCGCTTCACCGCCTCCATCGCGATCGGATCGAGCCCGGCGCCGCCGTGATCGAGATGCGCGAGGATGGCGTTCCGCATACGCGGATCCCAGAATTTCCTTAAGTGATCCGCCATGCTCACGACGCCTTCGGGATGCTTCTGAGCCATGAAGAACGTCCCGATCTGGTTAGCCATTCTGACGAGCTTATCGACCGAATCATGCGACATGTGCGGAAACCTGTTCGAGGATGCGTCCTGGATGGGTGAAGATTTCGAAGTCGCGGCCGCGCATGACCGCAACGAGCGTCATGCCGCAGTGCTGCGCGTTGCGCACCGCGAGCGCGGTCGGCGCGGAGACGGCGGCGATGATCGGCGCGCCCATGCGTGCAGCCTTTTGCACAAGTTCGACCGATACGCGGCTCGTCATCAGCACCACGCCTTGCTTGGCGGCGATGGCTTGGCGCGTCAAGGCGCCGGCGAGCTTGTCGAGGGCGTTGTGGCGGCCGACGTCCTCGCGCGCGATCAGCGCGCCGGAGACGGGATTCCAGAAGGCCGCGGCGTGAATGGCGCGGGTCTCCTGATTATACATCTGCGCGGCCGGCAGACGGCCCATCGCCTCGATCAAGGCGTCGGCGTGCACCGATAAGGCATTGTCGAGCGTCGGCAGAACGCGCGTCGCCGCCTCCAGACTCTCGATGCCGCAAAGACCGCAGCCCGTCGGCCCCGCCATCGAACGGCGCCGCTCGACATAGGCTTCCTGCCGTCCGCCCTTGAGCCAGGCGCGTAGTTCAATGCCGGCGTCGGAGACGACGATCTCGACGTCGCCCGCCTGCTCCGGGGAATCGATCAGCCCCTCCGTCAGCGCGAAGCCGATCGCGAAATCCTCGAGATCCGCCGGCGTCGCCATCATCACCGCATGGGTGGAGCCGCCAAAGGTGAAGGCGACCGGCGTCTCTTCGGGGATCACGCGAGAAGAACGCGCCATCACATCGTGACGGCGCGCCAGGCATTCCACCCGTAGTGTCGGCGACGGCGTCTCCGTCATTCCGCCGCGTCGATCGTGCTCGCGATGCGACGGCTCTGCTCCGTCAGCTCGCGATACTGATGCTGCCAGTCGGTCGGTCCGTTCGTGGTTGAGACCTGAACCGCCGTGACCTTGTATTCAGGACAATTGGTGGCCCAGTCCGAATTGTCGGTCGTGACCACATTGGCCTGAGTGTTCGGATGGTGGAACGTCGTATAGACGACGCCCGGCGCGACGCGATCCGTAATCTTGGCGCGCAAGGTCGTCTCGCCGGCGCGGCTCGCCACCTTCACCCAGTCGCCCTCGCGGACGCCGCGATCCTCGGCGTCATGCGGGTGGATCTCGAGGACGTCCTCGGGATGCCACTGGCTGTTCTCGGTGCGTCGCGTCTGCGCGCCGACATTGTATTGCGACAGGATGCGGCCGGTCGTGAGCAGCAACGGGAACCGCGGTCCCACCTTCTCCTCGGTCGGAACATATTCGGTGATGACGAATTTGCCCTTGCCGCGCGCGAAGCTTTCGATGTGCATGATCGGCATGCCGTCGGGCGAGGCGTCATTGACCGGCCATTGCAGCGAACCGGCTTCCGCCAGTCGCTTGAACGAAACGCCCGCGAAGGACGGCGTCAGCCGCGCGATCTCGTCCATGATCTCGCTGGCGTTGGCGTAATTCCAATTGAGTCCCAGCTTGTTGGCGAGCAGCTGGGTGACTTCCCAGTCGGCGTAGCCATTCTTCGGCGACATCACCTTGGTGACGCGCTGGATGCGGCGCTCGGCGTTGGTGAAGGTGCCGTCCTTCTCGAGGAAGGTCGCGCCCGGCAGGAAGACATGCGCGTAGTTCGCGGTCTCGACTAGGAAGAGGTCCTGCACGATGACGATGTCCATATTCGCCAGCGCGCGCGAGACATGGCGCGTATCGGGGTCGGACTGCAGAATGTCCTCGCCCTGAACGTAAAGCCCCTTGAAGGTGCCTTCGATCGCCGCGTCGAACATGTTGGGAATGCGCAGGCCCGGCTCCGGATCGAGGGAGACGCCCCAATCCTTCTCGAACGCCTGGCGCGCCGCATCGTTGGAGATGTGGCGATAGCCCGGCAGCTCGTGCGGGAACGAGCCCATGTCGCAGGAGCCCTGCACATTGTTCTGACCGCGCAGCGGATTCACGCCGACGCCGCGGCGGCCGAGATTGCCGGTCGCCATGGCGAGATTGGCGATGCCCATGACGGTGGTGGAGCCTTGGCTATGCTCCGTCACGCCAAGGCCGTAGTAGATCGCCCCATTGCCGCCGGAGGCGTAGAGACGTGCGGCCCCGCGAATGTCGGCGGCCGGCACGCCCAGCACGCTTTCGAGCGCCTCGGGGCTGTAGCGGTCGTTGGCGACGAAGGCGGCCCAGTCCTGATATTCGTCCCAGTCGCAGCGCGCCTTCACGAAATCCAGATTGGCGAGATTTTCTGTCACGATCACATGCGCCAGCGCCGTGATCATCGCGACATTGGTGCCGGGCTTGAGCGGCAGATGGTAATCCGCCTTGATATGAGGCGACTTCACCAGGTCGATGCGGCGCGGATCGATGACGATCAGCTTGGCGCCATCGCGCAGGCGCTTCTTCATGCGCGAGCCGAACACCGGATGCGCGTCGGTCGGATTGGCGCCCATGACGAGAATGACGTCGGCGTCGTCGACCGAGTCGAAATCCTGCGTGCCGGCGGAGGTGCCGAAGGCCTGCGCCAGGCCGTAGCCCGTCGGCGAATGGCAGACGCGCGCGCAAGTGTCGGTATTGTTGTTGCGGAAGCCTTGACGCGCGAGCTTCTGAACGAGGTAGCTCTCCTCATTCGTGCAGCGCGACGAGGTGATCACGCCGACGGCGTTCTTGCCGTATTTCTCCTGCGCCGCCTTTAGCCGGTCGGCGGCGAAGCCGACAGCTTCGTCCCACGAGACCACGCGCCAGGGCTGGTCGATCGATTCGCGGATCATCGGATTAAGAATTCGGTCGCCGTGATGGGCGTAGCCATAGGCGAAGCGGCCCTTGACGCAGCTATGGCCATGGTTGGCCTTGCCGTCCTTCCAGGGCACCATGCGGACGACTTCTTCGCCGCGCATTTCGGCCTTGAAAGTGCAGCCGACGCCGCAATAGGCGCAGGTCGTGACCTCGGAATGCTCGGGTTGGCCGACGGCCACGACCGACTTCTCGATCAGAGTCGCGGTCGGACAGGCCTGAACGCAAGCGCCGCAGGACACGCATTCCGATTCCATGAAGGCTTCGTCCATGCCGGCCGAAACGCGCGAGTCGAAACCGCGGCCTGATATCGTCAGCGCGAAGGTGCCTTGCACTTCCTCGCAAGCGCGCACGCAGCGGTTACAGACGATGCACTTGGACGGATCATAGCTGAAATAGGGATTCGACTCGTCCTTCGGCTTCCAGTCGAAATTCACTTCGCCGCTATTGCGCGCAAAGACGTGATTGGCGCCGTCATAACCGTAGCGGACGTCGCGCAGACCCACCGCGCCCGCCATGTCCTGCAGCTCGCAATCGCCATTGGCCGCGCAGGTCAGGCAATCCAGCGGATGGTCGGAAATATAAAGCTCCATCACGCCGCGGCGGATCGCGGCGAGGCGCGGCGTCTGCGTCTTGACCGAGATGCCGGGCGCAACCGGCGTCGTGCAGGAGGCCGGGGTGCCGTTGCGGCCCTCGACCTCGATGACGCAGAGGCGGCAGGAGCCGAACGCCTTGATGCTGTCGGTGGCGCAGAGCTTCGGGATCTCGGTGCCAACCTCCATCGCCGCGCGCATGATCGACGTGCCCTCGGGCACGGTGACGCTCTTCCCGTCAATGGTCAGCGTGACCGATTTTACGGATGGCGATTCGGGCGTGCCGTAATCGATTTCTTTGATAAGCGTCATGGCGGCTACCTCACTCAGCGGCTTCAAGGGCCGGCTTGCGGAAGTCCTCGGGAAAATGTCGAAGCGCGCTCTCGACCGGATACGGCGCAAAGCCGCCCAATGCACAGAGCGAGCCAAACCTCATCGTGTGGCAGAGATCCTTGAGGAGCTCGATATTCGCATCGACGTCCATGCCGTTGCGAATCTTGTCGATAGTCTCGACGCCGCGCGTCGATCCGAGCCGGCACGGCGTACACTTGCCGCAGCTCTCGATGGCGCAGAACTCCATGCCAAAGCGCGCCATCCAGGACATGTCGACGGTGTCGTCGAATACGACGAGGCCGCCATGGCCGATGAGACTGTCTTTGGCCGCGAAGGCTTCATAGTCGATCGGAAGGTCGAAAAGCGACACGGGCACATAGGCGCCGAGCGGGCCGCCGACCTGAACCGCCCGGACGGGACGACCCGAGCGGGTGCCGCCGCCGATCTCGTTGACGACCACGCCGAGCGGAATCCCAAAGTCGGTCTCAAAGAGGCCGCCATATTTGACGTTGCCGGCGATCTGCAGCGGCATGGTGCCGCGCGAGCGGCCGACGCCGAGATCGGCGTAATGCTTCGCGCCCTTCTCCATGATCATCGGTATGGTGGCCATGGACAGCACATTGTTGATGACCGTCGGCTTGCCGAAGAGCCCGACATGGGCCGGCAGCGGCGGCTTGGCGCGCACGATGCCGCGCTTGCCCTCGAGAGATTCGAGCAGCGAGGTCTCCTCGCCGCAAACATAGGCGCCGGCGCCGATGCGCAGTTCGACGTCGAAGTCGAAACCCGAGCCCTTGATGTTCGTGCCGAGCCAGCCCGCCTCAACCGCCTTCTCAATCGCCGCCTGAAAGACCTTGGCGACGATGGGATATTCGGAACGCAGATAGACATAGCCCTTGGAGGCGCCGACGGCGTATCCGCAAATCAGCATGCCTTCGATCAGCGAGAGCGGATCGCCCTCCATGATCATGCGGTCGGCGAAAGTGCCGGAATCGCCCTCATCGGCGTTGACGACCACATATTTCTGGCCGGGCGGACAGTCCGCCACCGTCTTCCATTTGATGCCCGTCGGAAAGCCCGCGCCGCCGCGGCCGCGCAGGCCCGATTTCGTGACCTCTTCGACGACGGCCACGGGCCCGATCTCGAAGGCGCGCGTGAGGCCCTTGAATCCCTCATGCGCCTCATATTCGGCGACCGACAGCGGATCGATGACGCCGCAACGAACGAAGGTGACGCGGTTCTGCTTCTTCATCCAGGGATGTTCGTCGACGATCCCGATGTTCAGCAGATGCGCGCCGCCGGTCAGGAACCCGGCGTCAAACAGCGACGCGACGTCCTTGACCTTGGCCGGTCCGTAACCGACACGGCCCGCGGGAGTCTCCACCTCGATCAGGGGCTCGAGCCAGAGCATTCCACGCGAGCCGTTTCTCACGATCTCGACTGTTTCGCCGCGGGCTGCGGCCTCTTGCGCGACGGCGGCGGTCAGTCTGTCGGCGCCCATCGCAACGGCGGCCATATCCAGCGGGATGTAAAGCTTCACCATCAGTCGCGCGCCTCCGCGGCGATTTCGTCAAGCATTTCAGCGTCGACGCGGCCGATCGGCTCTCCGTCATAAAGCGCTGAAGGGCTGTGGGCGCAGAGCCCCAGACAATAGACCGGCTCGATCGACAGGGCGCCGTCCGGCGTCGTTCCGCCCCAGTCAAGCTTCAACTTGTCGAGAAACGCCCGCGCCTGTCGCTCCGCTCCCATAGATTGGCAGGACTCGGCCCGGCAGATCTTGAGCGTATGGCGGCCATGCGGAGCGCGGTGAAAGTCGTGATAAAAGGTGACGACGCCATGCATTTCGGCGCGCGAAATATTAAGCGCCTCGGCCATTTCCTTGACGGCGGCGTCGGGCACATAGCCGAATTCTTTTTGAAGCGCGTGCAGAATGGGCATCGCGGGTCCCTCAAGACCCATATGGGCGGCGATGATTTCCCGCGCGCGCTCGTCGCTATACTGAGCAGCGCCAGCCATTTCTTCCCTTTCAGTCCGGACGTTGCGCATATGCGGTCGTCCTATTTAGACTAATTCCGAGAACACTGCCGGAAATCCAAGGCCCGATCAATAGCGACCATCCGTTGTGCGATAGGGCGATCCTATCAACCGTCGAGCGTGTGGCTTTCAGCAAGCTTCTTGGCCTCCGAGACCAAGGCGGCGACCAGCGGAATCACCGGTTCGCGCTGCGGCGCCACAAGGCCGATTTCATGCACAGCCTCCGGCTCAACGATGGGGATGGAGCGCAACGGCGCCGCCACGTTTAGGGTCTTCGCGAGCTTCTCCGGCAGCACCGTGGCCCAGTGGCCGGATCTCACATGGTCGAAGAGCAAGATGACATCGTTCGACTCGAGGATCGGCATGGGCTCGGAACCGCCCTTGCGAATAAGCTGCTCGACGATGCGACGGTTCTGCATGTCCGGCGTGAGAAGACAGAGATCAATGCGACCGACCTCGCCCCATGTCACCCGGTCGCGGTTCCCAAGCGGATTGTCGGCGAAGGTCAGCAGCCGGTAGCGTTCGGAGCAGAGCGGCACCGTGCGCACGCGGCCAAGCGGCTCATTGTCGAGATAAGTAATGCCGGCGTCGATCTCAAGATTATCGAGCATGGTCAGCACCTCGCTCGACGACGCGGAGATCACGGAAAAGCGCACCCCCGGATGCTTCTCGCGATAGGGCGTCGTCAGCGCCGAGACAATGCCAAGCGCGGTCGGGATGACGGCGATCTTCAGCTGGCCGCTCAGGCCTTCCTTGAGCGTGCGAACTTCCTGGCGCATCGCCCGCGCGTCGCCGACGATGCGCTTCGCCCATTCGAGCACCCGTTCGCCCTCGGCGGTCAGGCCGTGGAAGCGCGAGGAACGGTTGACGAGCAACACGCCGAGCGAATCTTCGAGCTGCTTGACGCCGGCCGAGAGCGTGGGCTGGGTGACGCCACAAATCTCCGCCGCGCGCGAAAAGCTCTTCTCCTTTGCGACGGCGATGAGGAATTCAAGCTTGTCGATCACGACCGAGTCCACAATCGGGTCGCCAGGACGCAGCATCCAGGGCGTCACTGGCGCTTTCGTCAACCCGCATGGGCGTCACATTAGCATATCCGCCCAGGCCGCGCCGAAATTTCGAAACGAATCCAAATCGCTCACGCGCCCCAGGCAATTTGCCCGATCAGGGCCTAAGCGCATGATGCGCGTTGGACCTCCCTTCGATTCCTGCTCTACTGAGCGACGGGTTTTTTGTCGGGGAATGCGCCAATGCGGTTGATCGTTGGGCTCGTCTTGCAGCTTGTCGGCATCACCCTCATCTGCCTTACGCTGACCGCGGGCTGGGTGATGGTCGACGCGCATCGCGCGATCGAAACGGAAGCGGCGTCGTCCGCCGAGCGCGTCGCACACCAGCTCGAAAATCTCTACTGGCAGGCCATCCTCTGGCGGGGCAGCATGCGGCGCGACAACATTTTGCCCGTCCCCGACTGGGAGTCGCTTTCGACTTTGAAGCTCGTTTCGCCGGGCGTCTGCGTCAGCTATGCGCCGGGGGACGACGAGCCGCAAACGCTTTGCAGCCAGCTCGAGGGCGTCGGCTCCGCCGCGCCGGCATGGTTTGCTTCGGCCTATGAGCGCGTGTTCGGCGCACATGCGCCGATCACTCGGCCCTTGACCGTTCGGCAACCGGAAACCGGCGCAATCCTCGTCAGGGCGGACGCCGGCGCGGCGATCCGACAAGCCTGGCGGCAGATCTCGATCATCGTCGGCGTTGCGGCCTCGATGGCGGTCTGCATTTGCCTCTTGGCCGCGGTCGCCATCGTCCATGCTCTGGCGCCGACCCGGGCCATCGTCTGCGGGCTGCGCCAGTTGGAGCAAGGGAATTACGCCAGCCGGCTAAACGCCATCACGAAAGGCGAGTTCGGCCTGATCGCGCGCGCCGTCAACGACCTTGCCGAGCGGCTGGCGCGGACGACGGCGGAGCGCGCCGCGCTCACGAAGCGGCTGTTCGAAGTCCAGGAGGAGGAGCGCCGCGCGCTCGCCCGCGACTTGCACGATGAATTCGGCCAGTGCCTGACGGCGACCCTCGCCTTCGCCGGCTCGATCGAGGCTGCGGCGGCTAAGAGTGATCCGGGCGTCGCCGAGGACGCCCGCTCAATCGGGCGCGTCGCCAAGCGCATGATGACGACCCTGCGCGAGGCGCTTGCCCGGCTGCGCTCGCAAGACCTCGACGAGCTCGGGCTCGAAGCCTGTCTCGTCCAGCTCGCGGCGAGCTGGAACGCCAAAGCGGGACGAAAGGCGGTCATCCACCTGAGGCTCACGGGCGACCTCGCCGACCTTCCTCAGACGATTTCGACGAGCCTCTATCGCATCGCGCAGGAATGTCTGACCAACGCCATGCGGCACGGCGACTCGAAAAACGTCTATCTGCGCGTCGAGCGCGCGGCGGCCGCCGACGGGCTCGTCGCGCTGACGGTCGAGGATGATGGCGGCGGCGACGCCTCCCGCCTCGCCGCCGCCTCCGGCCACGGCATTCTCGGGATTCGCGAGCGCATCGCGGCTTTTGGCGGAAGTCTGTCGATCAGCGACGCCACGAAAGGCGTGCGCGTCGTCGCGCGCATTCCGCTCATCGCCGGCGCGCCGGCGCCGATGAAAGGTCTCGCGCTCGCATGACCACAATTCTTCTCGTCGACGACCACCCGATCGTTCGGGAGGGATATCGGCGGCTCTTGGAGCGCCAGCCGGATTACAGAATCGTCGCCGAAGCCGCCAACGCCGCGGAGGCCTATCAGGCCTATCGGAAGGTTTCGCCCGACATCGTCATCATGGATCTTTCTCTGCCCGGCGCGAGCGGCGTCGAAGCGGTCCGCCACATCAGGCAGTGGGACAAAAGCGCGCGCATTCTGATTTTCACCATGCACAGCGGCGCGGCCTTTGCGCTGAAAGCGTTTGAGGCCGGCGCATCCGGCTATGTCACCAAAAGCAGCGACGCCGCCGAGCTGCTCCGCGCCGTGGCGATCGTCGCCAGGGGCGGCCGGGCGCTCAGCGACGACGTCGCGCGCGAGATCGCCGCCGAGCGACTGGGCGAAGGCCGCGCGCTCGTCGATGAGCTTGGCCCCAGAGAGACGGAGATCTTGCGGCTCGTCGCGTCGGGCAAAACGACCGAGGACATCGCCGGCATCTTGAATCTCAGTCCGAAAACCGTTCAGAACTACCACTATCAGATCAAATCCAAGATCGGCGCGCGCACCGACGCCCATCTCGTCTGGCTCGCCATCGGCGCAGGACTTGTCGGCGACGCGCCGGCGACCTGATCGGCCGCCCAGAGGAAATATGCCCAGACCGCCGCAGGCGAAAGGCCGAAGCTTCCAACGCTTCGCGCGGGCTACGACTTCCACTGCAACGGCGGAGCCTGGCGATGGTCAAGAAGACGCTCACTCACCTTTTGTTATCGGCGCTCATCACAATCGCGACCGGAGCCGTCGCGACCGGCGCTCGCGCGCAATCCTCCCCGCCATTCAAACTCGCGGTCTTCGACATCGAACTCGACGACTTCACCGCCGGGGGTCCGATCGCCGGGGAAAGCCCCGAAGAAACCGCGCGCCTCCAGCGGATGACCGCGCTGGCGCGCGAACTCCTGACTCAATCCGGGCTGTTCGAAATCATCGACGGAAGCGCGGCGACGGATCAGAGGGTCAAGGACCATTGGCTGCGCAAGTGCAACGGCTGCGACGCCGACATTGCGCGCACGCTTGGCGCAGACTTGTCCTTCGTCTGCTTCTTTCGAAAAGTCAGCGTGATGGAGCAATATCTCGAAATGCGCATTCGCGACGCGCGCACGGGAGAACTGGCGCATATCTCGCAGACGGATCTGCGTGGGGAAACCGACCAGTCATGGACCCGGGCGCTGAAGTTCCTGATGAGATATCATCTTGTCGAGCCGGAACTCGCGCGTCGGAACCACCCGCTTCAGCCATGACGGCGGCCCGCGCTTTCCCTGAGGTCATGGTTAACAGCTTATCAACAACCGCCCCCGAATCGCCCAATTCCAAGCCTATTTCCGACTGTGCGCCTTAGGCGCTATTATATATAGGCGGCGTTTTCATGCGATCCCGCGCGTTTCAGCGCCGGGTGACGGGGCTAGGCGGATGACCTTCTCGAAATCCACATTGGTTGCGGCGACGACCGTATTGCTGATCGTGTTTGGCGCCGCCGCGCCCGCCCGCGCGACCCCGTCGATCGTCGTCGATGTCGCCTCGGGGGCCGTGCTCTCGCATGATCAGGCGACCGCCTCCTGGTATCCCGCCTCGGTGACGAAGCTGATGACGGCCTATGTCGCGCTCGAGGCGGTGCGCCAGGGGCGCATCTCGCTCGACACCCCGGTGATGATGTCGCCGCGCGCTTGCGGCATGGCGCCTTCCAAGATGGGCTTCAGACCCGGCTCGGAAGTCACCCTGCACAATGCGCTCGTCATGCTGATGGTGAAATCCGCCAATGACATCGCCGTCGCCATCGCCGAAGGCGTGTCCGGCTCGGTCGAAGCCTTCGCCGACGAGATGAACCGCGCCTCCGCTTCGCTCGGCATGACGCAATCGGTTTGGTACAATCCCAACGGCCTCCCGGACGAACGGCAGGTCACGTCGGCCCGCGACCTCGCCATTCTCGGCCGCGCGCTCTACCTGCAGTTTCCCGAGCACGCCAATCTGTTCAACATCGGCGCGATGCAGCTCGGCAAGCAGATCATCCCCACGCATAACCATCTTCTCGGCCGTTATGCGGGCGCCGACGGCATGAAGACCGGTTTCACATGTTCGGCCGGATTTAATCTTGTCGCCTCGGCCACGCGCGGCGGCCGGCGTTTGATCGCCGTCGTCCTCGGCGCGCCCAATCCGATTCTGCGCACGGCGAAGACGGCGGCGCTGCTCGATCGCGGCTTCCAGAGCGGCGCGGCCGTCGCCTCTTTGGCGTCCCTGCCCAGCTCCGGCCCAACGGCGGCGCCTGACTTGCGCGAGTCTGTGTGCCACCACCGCGGCCCGGCGGCGGCGGAATTCATGGCGGAGATCGAGGACGCGTCGGTCCCCGTCGGCTCTGGCGTTCCGCTGCTCGACACGCTCGGCGGCGCTCAGCAGCAGCAGATGAACGCCAAGGAAATCGCGCACCTGCCACGCCCGCGTTTTGAGCCTGTGTCCGTCTATGTGGGACGCGCGCCGGGCTATGCCGGGCCGGTGGCGCGGGCCCGCGCGCCGGGAGCGCCGGTCGGCGAGCAGCCCGATCTTGCCGCCTATGCGGCGCAGCCGGAGGCCGGCGACGCCAGCGCCTCGCCGATCAGCAAGCCGGCGCCCGACGCCATATCGCTGCGACGCGCCAAACACGCCAAGGCCGCGAAAGCGGCGCGCGCCGCCAAGGCGGCAAAGGCGGCAAAGGCGGACGCCGCAAAGGTCGACGACGTCGTCGCCGACGAACCAGCCGCGAAGCCCAAGGCGGCGAGAAGCGCGACGAAGCCCAAAGCGGCCGCGCCGCACGCCGCAGCGCAAAAGCCGGCCGGCTCGAAGGCGCACTCCGCCGCCGAACCGGGCAAGAGCTGAGAAACGCCAGAGGATCGTTCGTTCTGGAAACGCGCGGCGTTTTCGGCGAAGATGCGAGCCTTCCGCGAGCAGGAAATTTCTCCAGCTCCGGCGCGAGTTCCGCTGAATGAACGATCTGACCAAGGCCGCCGCGAGTCGCGCGACGCGCTCGGCGCCGCCGCCAATTCCGCTGACCGTCATCACCGGCTTCCTTGGCGCCGGCAAGACCACGCTGCTTAACCGCCTGCTCGCCTCGTCGGCGCTCGCCGAGACGCTCGTCCTCATCAATGAGTTCGGCGAGATCGGCCTCGATCATCTCTTCATCGAGAAGATCGACGGCGACATGGTGATGATGAGTTCGGGCTGCGTGTGCTGCTCGATCCGCGGCGATCTGGTGAACACGCTCGAAGATCTGCTGAAGCGGCTCGACAACGGCCGGATCAAGCCGTTCAAGCGCGTCGTGCTGGAAACGACTGGCCTCGCCGATCCGGCGCCGATCCTGCACACGATCATGTCCCACGCCTATCTGATGATGCGCTATCGGCTCGACGGCGTCGTCACGCTCATTGATGCGGTGAATGGCGAATCGACGCTCGACGCGCATGAGGAAGCCGTCAAACAGGCCGCCGTCGCCGATCGGCTCGTCATCGCCAAGACGGATCTGCCGCAAGGCGCCGAGCGTGTGGATGCGCTCAAGGCGCGGCTGGCGCGGCTCAATCCGGGCGCGCTACAGCTTGACGCCGCCAAGGGCGAAGCGACGCCCGACGCGCTCCTCAATTGCGGCCTCTATGATCCCGCCACCAAGACGCCGCGCGTGAAGGAATGGCTCAACGCCGAAGCGGTGGAAACAGCGCAGGCGCATGATCACGCGAACCATGACCATAACCATGAGCATCACGACGGAGCCCACGACCATCGTCAGGATGTGAACCGGCATGACGCGCATATCCGGGCCTTCTGCTTTTCCTCCGAGACGCCGCTGACGCCAGCCTCCTTCGACATTTTCATCGACCTTTTGCGCCACACGCATGGGCCGCGGATGTTGCGCGTGAAGGGAATCGTGGCGCTGGCCGACGATCCGACGCGCCCCGTGGCGATCCATGGCGTGCAGCATGTCTTTCACCCGCCGCACCGCCTCGACGCTTGGCCCGACGCTTGGCCCGAGGCGGACAGACGCACGCGCATCGTCTTCATCGTCAAGGATCTCGACGAGGGCTTCGTCCAGGGACTCTACGGCGCGCTCGTCAATCACCCTGCGCCCGACCGTCCCGACGCGCAGGCGCTCACCGACAATCCGCTTGCGCCGAGGCCAGGCGGCCTGTTCGGCTAGAGCAGGTTCCGAAAAAGTTGACAGACTTTTTCGATGAGAACCTGCTCCACCATTTTGATTTTGAGCGATTCCTATCGATCACATGATTCCATGTGATCGGGAGGCGCTCTAAGGGCGGTTGAACAGATCGGAGACGCGACGCTCGGCGTCCTGGAGAGTCTCGATCCATCGAGGCGGCAGTTTGGCGAATGCGCCGGCCGCTTGCGAAGAGAACCAATCGGCGACGGCGTGAGCGATGGACGATATGCCGCTCTCAAGGCGCGACGGCTGACGCGCTCCACGCAGCCAGAAGGCCAGCGTCGGGAACGCCGTGACGGTCACCATCGCCGCGCCCACAAGCGCGGGCGCCGTCTCTGGCGCCAGCTGTCCCCTCCCGACGCCGAGATAGGTGAGCGCGACGACAAGCGGCAGGGTGGTCGACGACAAGAGCGCCAGCGCCGGCATGTCCCGCTCGGGCAGCGTCCCGCGAAAAAGATTCAGCGGCGCGAGACGAATGAGCAGGAAGGCGACGCAAAAAAACGCAAAGAGCGCGAGGGTCGCGGGGCTCCTGACAAGCGCCACAAAGTCAAATGATGCGCCGCTTTCGATAAAAAATAGCGGAATCAAAAAGCCGGAGCCGATGGCGGTCAAACGATCGTTGAGGATTTCGGCCTTGGTGCCGCGCACCAGGACCGCGACGGCCATGCCCGCCATATAGGAGCCGACTACAAGCTCCATGCCCAGCCTGTCGGCGAATGAGACGAAGCCAAGCAAGACGACGAGCGCGATTCGAATAGGCAGAAGCTCGCCGTCGCCAAGCCAATACACAATGCTTTCGGCGAGTCGGTCGGAACGCGCGGTCTTGAGAAAAAAGATCGCGGCAAGCCCGAGCGCGATGAAAAGCGCGCTTAACAGCGTCTGGTGGAGATGATGGTTGTGTTGCGCCAGAACGATCGAGGCGAGAATGAGCGGTCCAAGTTCGCTGATAGCCGCCACGCCAAGGACATAGTGTCCGAATTCGTTATCGAGGTCCCCAGCCTGCCGCAAAACCGGGATCAATATGCCGAACGCCGTGGTCGGCAAGATCAGCGCGACGAGAAGCGGCGCCTCCACGAGACCAACAAAATACAGCGCTCCGGAAATAACAACCGAGAGGCTCAATGAAACGAGCCACGCGAGAAATCCCAGGCGAAGCGGCTTTCCGTTTATTTCCTTCTGATTGAACTCGAAGCCCGCCTGAAAAAACAAATAGACCAGGCCAAACTCCATCAAAAAATTGACGGCGCCATCCGCCGCCACCAGCCCCGCCCCGCTTGGGCCGACGAGCATGCCCAGCAACAGTTCGACGGCGACGATCGGCGCACGCGCAAAAGCCGGAACTCTGTTGAGCAGCGGCGCGAGCACGGCGATGCAGGAGATGACGAAGATCGTATGGAATTCGCTCATGGGGGCGTCAATCTCCTTTAGGGCTCCGCTTGGCGCAGTAAAGGCGGCCTTGCCGCCCGACTGGACAATGATTCTTTTGCTGACCCCTACGATGCGTTAGGGTCCCGCCTGTGCTCAAGTCCTGATTTGTGACCAAGGGTTCCTCGCGCCGCGCATTGCGCGCATCAGGTCGCAAAGAGCGGCCTGCAAGGCTTGCAAAGAGCGGCCTGCAAGGCTTATTGAGTGGGTTGCCGATGACGCGGAGCCGAGCGACTGGCCTGCTACGAGCCCTTGCGCGGGCGGGACATGCGCTTCTCGACCTCATCTATCCGCCGTCCTGCCTCGTCTGCCGAAGGGCGGTCGCGTTTCACGGCGCGATCTGCCCCGAGTGCTGGCGCGACATCGCCTTCATCGAGCGCCCCTATTGCGAGCGGCTCGGCACGCCGTTCGAACGCGACCTGGGGCAGCCGGGGCTGATCTCGCTCGAAGCCGCCGCCAACCCGCCGGCCTTCGGCCGCGCCAGGGCCGTGGCGCGCTATGACAGCGACAAGGCCCGCGCTTTGGCGCACCGGCTGAAATATTACGACCGGCTGGAGCTCGCCGAGCCGATGGGCCGCTGGATGGCGCGGGCCGGCGCCGAACTCCTCGCCGACGCCGACGTGATCGTGCCCATCCCCTTGCACCGACTGCGGATTCTGGCGCGGCGGTTCAACCAGTCGGCGGCCCTGGCGCAGGCGATCGCGCGCGAGAGCGCCGTGCCGGTGGAGACCATGGCGCTGCAGCGCGTCAAGCCGACGGCGCCGCAGGTCGGGCTGACGCGGGCGCAGCGCGCCGCCAATCTCTCCGGCGCCTTTCGCGTCGAACCGGAGCGGGCGGACGCCATCCACGGGCGCAATGTGGTGCTGGTGGACGATGTGCTGACCACCGGGGCGACCGCCAACGCCGCGACTCGCGCTTTGCTCAAGGCGGGCGCGGCGCGCGTCGATCTCCTCGTCTTCGCGCGGGCCGTGACAAGCGCATGAAGGCCGGCGTATAAGCGCGAATGGCCCCCCGCATCGAAATCTACACCACGCCCACCTGCCCCTATTGCCTCGCCGCGAAGCGGCTGCTGACGCAAAAGGGCGCCGAATTCGAAGAAATCTCGGTGGCCTGGGACCCGCTCGGACGCCGCCGCATGAGCCAGCGCGCCAATGGCCGCTCGACGGTGCCGCAGATCTTCATCGACGGCAAGCACATCGGCGGCTGCGACGAGCTTCACGCGCTCGAAGGCGAGGGAAAGCTCGACGCGCTCCTCGCCGACGGAGCGACGCCATGATCCGCTACTCCCTCATCTGCGACGCCGGCCACAGCTTCGACAGCTGGTTTCGCGACAGCGCAAGCTTCGAAAAGCAGGCGGCCGAAGGACAGATCGCCTGCCCCTTCTGCGACTCGACGAAGATTGCGCGCGACGTCATGGCGCCCAATATCGCCAAGCCGCGCGACGACGAGGCGCATGATCTGCGCATGAAGCTGCGCGAGCTGCACAACACGGTGGTCGCGCATACCGAAGACGTCGGCGACCGCTTCCCGCAGGAAGCGCGCGCCATGGAGGACGGCGAAACGGAGCGACGCGCCATCCGCGGCCGCGCCACATTCGAAGAAGCGAAGGCGCTGCTCGAAGAGGGAATCGAGATTCTGCCGATCCCGGGCCTGCCCAGCGACAGCAACTGAATTTGCCCGCTCCGGTCGTCATTGTCGGCGCCAGTTTTTCTGGACTGGCCTGCGCGCAGGCGCTCGCCGAACGCGGCGTCGCCACAACCATCATCGAACGCAAATCCGAACCCGGCGAAAAGCCGCATACGACCGGCATTCTCGTACGTGAGGCGGTGGACGAGGTCGATTGGCTCGGGCCGCTGCCGGAACACATCACGCGACGCGTTGACGGCGTGCGGCTCTATGCGCCCGATATGCGCTGCATCGATCTTTCTGCGCCGGGCTATTACTTTCTTGCAACCGACACGCCGGAGCTGATGCGCTTGCTCGCGCGGCGTTGCCAGGCCGCCGGCGTGCGCATTCAATATGGCGCGCCATTCACCAGGGCGACGGCGCACGCGAATGGCTATGCGCTGCCGGATGGCGCGGAAGCCTGCTATCTCGTCGGCGCCGACGGCCCGAAGTCGCACGTCGCGAAGACGCTCTCGCTCGGTGAGAACCGCCATTTCATCTTCGGCATGGAACATGAGTATGCAGGCGTCGATTTCGACGCAAGCGACCGTCTACATTGCTTCATCGATAAGCGCCTGGCGCCGGGCTACATCGGCTGGATCATCGCCGGCGTCGGGGTGACGCAAGTCGGTCTCGCGCGAAGGAGTGGCGTCGGCGGGATCGCAGAAGCGAAGACCGCGATGACTGCATTTTTGAAAAAGATCGCGCCCATCGCCGATTTTCGCGGCTGCGCGCCGACGAATGTGCGGGCTGGGCTCATTCCTTGCGGCGGTCTCGTTTCGCCGCTCGCGGCGCCGCGCGCGCTGCTTGTCGGCGACGCCGCCGGCATGGTTTCGCCGGTCACGGCCGGCGGCATTCACACGGCCCTGCGTCACGGACGCGCCGCTGGCGTCGCCATCGCGGACTTTCTCGACGGCCGCGCACAGGACCCGGCGCAATGGCTGCCGGTTTCCTATCCGCGTTTCCGCCTGAAACGGGCGCTGCGCTGGAGCTATGACAATTTTCAAAGCGACGCCGCGTTCAATCTATTGCTGCGCTCTTCCGCCATGCGCGCAGCCGCAAGCGTCGTGTTCTTCCACAGAATGCGCGCGCGGTGAGGCGCATGTCCTGCGCCGTCATCACAATTGTCCTTCATTCAGTTCGCCAATTTCGAACGTGTCCATAAGCCGTTCCAGCCTCAGCTTGATCTCCGGCCACATCGCCATGAATATTCGTGGGAATCTGGCTGTAATCACAGCGTCCAGACGCGCATAGCGGAAAAACATCTGGCATTCGGGGCGACGATCCCATCCAGAGTCTTCCGTGTGATCCTTGATTTCTTCCGCCTGACACTCGAACCACAGATCGATCGGTTTTCTGTCGACATAGTAGAAATCGACGGCCTCACCCCCCCCCTAATTCGGTCTTGTAGCGGCTCATATCTCCGATGGTGCCGACGCGCTTCAAATTGAACTTGTCCGGCTTTGGGCCAACAGTCAGGTGGCTTGATTTCAAAGACACGCTCTCTGGATCAAGAAAAATCCGTTGTGTGTCATAGAAATCCTTTTGAATCACTTGAACCTTTTCAGCCTCCCCACCCTGCACTTTTACTTCGGAATCCACGCTCACAACCATCTTTGTCGTGTCGAGGCCTCGATTCCAGATGTGTCGATCGGTCGGATGCAGAACCGTGAAATCCGGCAGATCCACGCCGATGCTAAACCCATGCACATAGACGTCCCGATAGTTCGGATCTGGATATCCGCGCCCCAAGGCGGGCACGCACCCGACATCGGCCCATGTCACATATTCGGCCGGCACGCGCAGGCGGACGCGCCAGCCCGGCGGGTCCATCAGCCAGCGCAGTTCGAGAAAACGACGCCCGTCCGGATCATTGACGAAGCGTTCGTTAGGGATGCAGTCGGTCTTTGGGGCTTTCACCGCAAAGATATTGCCGCCGATATGGTTCGCCGCCCAAAAAAACGCAGCGACGATTGCGAGAGGGCCAACAAGCCAGCCCACAAACCGATGGATGGAAATGCCGGAAAGCGCCGATGTGAACGGAGCCGAGCGGATGCGACTCCCCGCGAATAGACTGGGCAACATGTGAAGCACGCGTGGCCTGACGATGCCGCTCATGGTTTGCTCCGGCAATACGGTTCAGCCCTTGTCAATGCGCTTCACAACCTAGTATCGGCCCACACGCTAACATGTCACACTGAACGTAAGAAGAGTTGCCGCCAACAAACTCAACGCTTATCACGTCAGCTTGAAATGGGTATGACGCATCTTTCCTCGAAGCGCCCCAGCCGTAGTCTCCCAACTCACGATCAGTCCCCGCATTACGAGATATTTTATTGTAGTCAGAAGATATAGATGCGTTCATGTATGAATAATCATCTAAAGATTCTATTTCTATATGTTTCTTTATATGAGATATAGCCTCAGAGGCAGTGAAAATAAAATTCTTATCAATGCACGAAAAGACGGAATAACTCAATAAATGGTTAACCTCCGCGTGAATAAGAAACAGAAGCACGAACACGACCACCGTTATCAATATTATTTTCGCCACGCCCCAAATGACGCTCAATAAGAATTTAAACATGCTTCCTCACGATTACGGGAATTTACGGCAACAGCAACATAATGATCGTCCACATAAACAA
This sequence comes from Methylocystis sp., assembly GCF_051061285.1. GTDB lineage: Bacteria > Pseudomonadota > Alphaproteobacteria > Rhizobiales > Beijerinckiaceae > Methylocystis. The sequence continues at coordinate 48,093 of NZ_JBPFEA010000028.1, read as the reverse complement.
AACTGACCCAATTAAAGGACCAACAAGCTTTTGTTTGGCGTCTACCATATCAAAATCTCGGTTATTGCGCGGGTTAACCATCACCTTGACGCGCTCGCCCTTTTTTCTCTTGGTCAAGCCACTGGTGACGCTAACAATTTCAACTTGCTCACCATCCTTCAACTCTATCAGGCATTCATAGACGATGTTGTTGTCTCCTTGATAAGAACCCTCACAATCGACTACGGCGCCGTCTAATTTTTTCCAATTTTTAAGCCGTAAGTAATACGCAAATCCGCTGTACGTCATGAACGCGACCGCACATCCTGCAGGAATAATCCATATATATTTGTCATTGCCAAGCATGGGCAGAAATAAACCTCATGGGATCGTCGCACAATTGAAATAGGCGCGTTCACTCACCAATGGTCGACGCCGATCTTTAGAAAGTCGCCGCCCTTTATGCCCGCCTCTTTGTAAGCGTCCTTGAGAGTCTGGTCGCAAAAGATCGCTTGGCCGAAGCCGACGATGCGAAAGAGGTGAGCAGAGCCGACCGCTTCGGACTTGAGATGGATAAAGGGATAACCGCCCGTCGACGGATATGAAGGAAAGCCATCCGGCTCGATGACGACCGTCATTTTCTTGGATTTTTCCAAGTCGATCACGTCCCATCCGAAAAGCAGCCGGGTGACCGAACAGAGCCAATATTCCGGCCCCGCTTCTCCCGAGGACCAAACAGTGTCGCATTTGCGATAATCGCAGGCCTCCGGATCGACGCGCTCCAGAAAGGCTTTCATCGCGGTTGTGACAAACCACAGTCCGCCGAAGTTTTCGACGTCGCGCGCCGGGCGACCAAACTTCTTGTCGAACACAAGCAGCGGCGACTCGCGATAGTCCGGAAGGCGCCAGGGGTGACGTGGCAGCCGCGCATAACCATCCGGCCAGCCAGGCTCAGCAAGCAGCGAACCGCATTCCTGCAACCGCGCTTCATTCGCAAGCTTGAAGAAGGGCGGCCGCACATTGAGCGCTGCGTCGAATTCGTAATATTGAGGCGCCTTGGGCTTTCGTCCGCGCATGCGCCGACTCTCCGCCGCACCTTCAGCCGCCGCCTGCGTCATTGCGCCCGCCCCTCCCCTGAAATCTTAGGCCGCGCGTTCCCGCTCAGGCTTTCGGCCTGTCGAGAATGACATGATAACGTGAGTCGTCATTGCGCGCCGCAGACGAAGCAATCCATCGTCGCGCCGTTGCTCTGGAGTGCTTCGTCGCAGCGCTCCTCGCAGTGACGGCGTTCTACCCCTGCGGCAGATCGAAACGCTGGCAGCTTATTGCGCTCAATCTGCTGCGCGCGCGCTCCTGGTCGGAGGCGCGCTTGGCCAAGGAGCGGATCAGAATGAAGCCGCGCTTCGCCGGCGCCGTGAGCCGCACTTCCTGCGGCGGCGGGGCGTCGCCCTCATCGGCGCTCGTCAGCGCGTCGATCTGGCGCGCGTCGCCGACGACGATGTCGATCTTGCCCTTGATCGCCGAGCGGTCGGTCATCGAATGATAGATGCGGCCGGCGGTGGCGTGAAATGAGAGCCCGAGAAAATCCTCGCCGTCGACGCTCGTCTTGACCCGCAGCGGACCCTTGCCGAGATCATAGACGCAGACCGCCTCGGCGAAGGCCGGATCCTCGAAGGGCAGCGTCTCGGCGCCGGGCGCCATCTGCGGCAGCATCACCAGGCCTTCCGCCGGCGCGGCGCTCTTCACATAGGACGCCAGTCGCGCGAGCGCGTCGTTCGGCGCCACGGTCGGCATCATCAGCACCGAAACGATATGCACGATTCCCGCGACGAGCAGCGTCGCGAACAGCCACGGCAGAAGGTCAAGATAACGATCGGGAATGTTCAGGCGCATCCGCGTTTCACAATTTTTGGAAAGGAATTTGGATCTGGAGCCGACTCACTGTCGAGCGGCGTATCATAGAGCCGCAGCATGACGACAAAGTCTTTCGCGGCGCCCGGCGACAGCCAATTGCCGGGCCGCGCTTCGCGCGCGACGTCGATCTCAAAGGCGCCGCCCTCATTGCGCAGAACGTCGACCGAGGAATAGCCGTAGCGCTCGGTGGGATTGGCGAGCAGCCGGCCGTCGGGGCTCGCCAACGCGATCGTCCAGAAGCGCGCGGCGGGCAAGGGATCGACAATCCGATATTCGCATTCGGCGCTGAGCGGCGCGCCATTGGAGTCGGCGCGCGCGATGAAGGCCAGTCCCTGATCGCGGCCGAGCGGCGCTTCTCCGGAACGCGAGATGACCGCCCGCGCATAAGGGTCGATGTCGGCGCCGCCGATATGCGGCCAGGCGGTCCATGGCCCGGCGCGCAGAGAATTGAAGCCATAGCCGGCGTTGAGCGACAGGACGGTCGCAAACAGGCCGATGCCGACGCCGGCGATCATCGCCGAGGCGGCGCGCAGATAATTTGCGTAAGGCTTGAGGTCCAAGGGTGCGCTCCCGCCGCTTAACGGATGACGCCGTCGGCGCCGCTCGCGCGCTGCGCCTCGCGCCGCACGACGTCGGATGCGGCGGGTTCAGGCGCTTCGAGCCCGCTCTGCTTGTCGCCGCCGACCGCTTTGATCTTCATTTGAAGCGATTCGAGCGCCTGCATCGCGCCCTTGGACAGGGTCGCGGGACGCTGCGGCGCGCCAAGTTCGAGCGGCTTGACGACATTGGCGTTGGCGGCGGCTGTCGCGCCCTTGGGATCGGGCCTCAAGCCGACGATCGGCTTTAGGATCGCGCCCTGATGCGCATAGGCCATGATGTCGTGCCAGGTGCTTGCCGGCAGCGTGCCGCCGGTCATGTTGTTCATCGGGGCGTTGTCGTCATTGCCGTACCAGACGCAGCCGCCCATCGTTCCGGAATAGCCGCAGAACCAGGCGTCCCTATAGCCATTTGTGGTGCCGGTCTTGCCGATCACGTCGATGCCCTGGCCGAGCTGGGCGCGTCTGCCGGTGCCTTCCTCGACGACCTTCTTCATCATGCCGGCGAGTTCGACGACCTTATCGAACGGCACCGCCTGCGTTTGCGGCGGCGCGTCGCGGTCGTGGCGATAGAGCAGATCGCCCTGGCGGTTGCGAATTTCGACGGCGGCGTAAGGCGTGACCTTTTTGCCGCCGTTGACGAAGGCCCCATAGCCCGCCGAATGTTCGAGCAGGATCACGTCGCTCTGTCCGACGGGAAGCGAAGGCGTGTCTTCGAGCGGCGTGGAGATGCCGAGCCGCCGGCAGGTTTCGATAATCTTGGCGCGGCCGATGCGCGAATCGCCCTTGCCGATCGCCTGCGACAGTTGAATGGCGATCGTGTTCAAGGATTTCGCCAGAGCCATGGCGAGCGGCATGGAGCCGGCATAGCCGCCGCTGTAGTTATGGACGCAGTAATTGCCGATGCAGGTCGGCCGGTCGGTGACGATGGTCGTCGGCTTGAAACGGCCGGTCATCAGGGCGGTGAGATAGACGTAGGGCTTGAAGGAGGAGCCGGGCTGGCGCGCGGCGTCGGTCGCGCGATTGAACTGGCTTGCGCCATAATCCCGTCCGCCGACGATGGCGCGCACGGCGCCGTCCGGCTCCATGACGACCGCGGCGCTCTGCTTGACACGGAAGCTTCGGCCCTGCTCGCGCAGATTGGTTTCGATGACGTCTTCGGCGCGCTTCTGGACGTTGGAATCGAGCGTGGTGCGCACGCTGAGCACGCGATTGTCGCCAAGCTTGCCTTGCTGCGCGAACCTGCGGATTTCGCCATAGGCGTAATCGAGATACCAGTCGGGGCTCGTCTCGCGGGCGCGGTCGATCGGCGTCGCCGGACTGCGCTGCGCCGCGATGATCTGGCTATCGGTCATGAAGCCCGAGTCGACGAGATTGTTCAAAACATCATTGGCCCGCGCGCGCGCCGCCGGCAGATTGACGTGCGGCGCATATTTCGTCGGCGCCTTGAACAGGCCCGCGAGCATCGCCGCCTCGGAGAGCGTGACGTCTTTAACCGACTTGCCGAAATAGAATTCGGCCGCCGCCTGGATGCCGAAGGCGCCGCCGCCCATGTAGACGCGATCGAGATAGAGCTTGAGGATTTCCCGTTTCGTCAAGTGATGCTCGAGCCACAGCGCCAGAAAGGCCTCGTTGATCTTGCGGGTGATGGTGCGCTCATTCGAAAGGAATAGATTCTTGGCGAGCTGCTGGCTGATAGAGGAGCCGCCCTGCACCACGCCCGATGACCGGGCGTTGACGGTGAGCGCCCGCAGCGTGCCGATCACGTCGATGCCGAAATGTTCGTAGAAGCGGCGGTCTTCCGTCGCCAGCACCGCCTTGATAAGATAATCGGGATATTGATCGAGCGGCACGGCGTCGTCGTGCTTGATGCCGCGCTGGCCGACTTCCGCGCCGTAGCGATCGAGGAAGGTGACGGCGAGATCGGTCTGCTTGAGCCAATTCTCGTCGCTGGTCATCTGGAACGCCGAGGAGGCGAGCGCCATGGCGACGACGCCGGCGCCCAGGCCAAGCGTCAGCGCCTCGCAAGAGAGCTCCACGCCGACCCGGGCAAGGCCGGAGACATGGAACCGCTCCATGAAGGTCGAAAAATCCTCATAGAGCTCGCGGGCGCGCCGCCCGCTCTGGAACATGGCGGAATCGATCAGCGCATCGATCGCGAGCAGGATGCGCCGCAAGCGCTTGGCGAAAGCAGAAGCCTGGAAACGCTCCAACACAGCTCAAATGCTCCCCGCGCCGATAAGACTTATCGGCGCTTTGTGGACATTAACACTTTTTTAACCATCTTGACGACAGTCCGCGCGACCCACACTGCGTTATGGTTTCTGTCGCGCAAAGCGCAAGTCGAAAGAGAAGGATGGCGTTAAAAAAAGGCGAAAATGCCCCAGATCACGCTGCAGGCGAGTGGAACCGCCCCGATCCGGATCATGTGGCCGGGTCCAAAAGCGTCGAGCGCGCCGAAAAACCGGGTTCGAGTCTTCCGCGGCGCGCGCTCCCGGTCGAGGCCGCGCCGACCGAGACGCCATTCTGGGAAAAGCCGCTTTCGGACATCACCCGCGCCGAATGGGAACAGCTGTGCGACGGCTGCGGCCGCTGCTGTCTGGTGAAGCTCGAAGACGAGGACACGGGCGCGATCTATCACACGAGCGTCGCCTGCAAACTGCTGGACCAGCAGAGCTGCCGCTGCGGCGACTATCCGCGGCGACGGCGCTACGTGCCGGACTGTGTGCGGCTCACGCTCGAGAAGCTTGCGGATATTCCCTGGCTGCCGCCGACCTGCGCCTATGTGCTGCGCTTTCGGGGCAAGCCGCTGCCGCCCTGGCATCCGCTGATCTCCGGCGATCCGGAAAGCGTCTCTCGCGCCGGCGTGTCGGCGCGCGGCCGGATCGAGGCCGGCGAAGACGACGTCGAGACCGACGATCTGCCGGACTTCATCAGGCTGTGGCCGAAGCGCTGGCCGAAGAAGGCGCGGTGGTGAAATGGCTTCACGGACCCCGGCAATTTTGCGCGGTCATCCATCAAATGGATCCGGCTATCTCTTCAGCGCGACCACTTCGTCGATTTGGTCGTCCTTGTCGTATCTCACTCGGAAGACCATCTCGTCGCCGGTGAAAAATACGCCTTCCGTCGGAGTCCCCACGACTTCCCATAACCCCAGCGTCACGACGTCGGCGGCGCCGTGAAAAACGGCGCGTCCTGCTTTCGCCCCCGCTGAATAGCCGTTCACGAATTTAAAAATTTCATATGTTCGGCCGTTCTTGGTTTCGGTTGCGGCTGGCATGCCGAATTCCGCCAGCATCATCGTCCGGGACGTCCCGACCGTAAACAAATCGACATTCTTTGCGTCCGGCTGCTTCGTCGCCATATAGACGCTGCATCCCGCCAGCGCCCAACAGAGCGCCGCGCCAATAAATATCCGCATGAAACCCCCAGCCGTCAGAATAGTTTTTTTTAGCGCCGCGCCATTCGAGAGTCGACTCTTCCTCGGCGCTCCCCTGTTGATTCCGCCGAGCGCGCGGCGCGAGCAAAGACCAGCGCCGTTAAGCAAACCGCGACCGCGCGCTGACACAATCGCTGATACCGCCAGTTCGCCGCGCCTGGTTTTGCAACGGCTCGATGAATCTCTGTTGACAAGGGCGCTCATTCGGATCGAGCAGGTTTTTCAGCGGGAACAGCCGTGGCGTCGGCGGCGGATTTCTAAACGCTGCTTCGTTAACCATTCGCTCAACACAAACACATTCGCCGGCGCTGACCAGCCACGGCCTCAATCCCGTCGGGGCTTTTCCGGCTTCGCGCGTCAGGCGCTTCATTGGCCTCCACACTATCGCGGCGCCGTTGCTCTTGCCCAACATTTATGATTTTATTCCTTGACAGCAGGACGATGGTCCTATAGAAAAGCGCCATGCTCCAAAATTGCGCTTGAGCGGCGCGAATGAGTTTACCGGCGCGGCGTCCTATCCTCCCGTTCCCCCGCGCCAACTCGATCCCCTCGCGCTTCGAGACGCTTGCGTCTTGGGCCGAGGGGATCGTTTTTGGAGCTCATCTTTATGGCCGCCATTGCGACCGCGAGCGAAGCGAAGCTGGAAGCAATCCAGAAGATTTGAAGCATCTGGATTGCTTCGTCGCTTCGCTCCTCGCAATGACGCGCGACTAACAAGTCGTTTCATTCCGGAGACTGGCTGATGGCGGCCAAATCCGTCCCGCCCTGCGACGAAAAGATTGCGCAGGCGAAGCTTCTCTACGACTCGGGCGTCACGCCCATCGGCGAAATTCTCGAACTGCTCGGCATGAGCGTCGGGCAGTTTCGCCGCTTTCGGGAAATCAATGGCTGGCCGCTGCGCGCCTCCGCCTGCGCGCCGAAAAAGCCGCAAGAGGCTGCGCTCGTCGCAAAGAAGCCGCGCGACGCTGGCCGGCTCATCGCGCGGCTTGAAGACGCGGTCGAACAGGAATTCGCCCGCGCCGAAGCTGCGCTCGCCAAACATGCGCCCAAGACCATCGAGGCGAGCGCCCGCACGCTTGCAAGCCTCGTCAAGACGCTCGCCGAATTGAAGCGCATGCGACGCGAGAGCGAGGAAAAGAAGAACGACGCAGACGATGACAGCGATGAAGCCGCGAGCGAACGAGACGGCGACGCCCCGCCCCGCGAATTGGCCGAACTCCGCGCGGAGCTTGCTCGACGGCTTGAACGACTGCGCGGCGCAGGGTCTGTTGAATGACGCGCTCGAAGGTCTGAGCGCGAGAGAACTGGCGCGGCTTCTCGACGAGTGGGAATTCGTCGCGCGCCGCGATCAATGGCCGCCGCACTTGGCCGCGAGCGGCGCGCCTTGGCGCACATGGCTGATCCTCGGCGGGCGCGGCGCTGGCAAGACCCGCGCCGGCGCCGAATGGGTGAAGGCGCTGGCGCTCGGACGCGCGCAATTTTCGCCGCGGCCGCTCGGCCGCATCGCGCTTGTCGGCGAGACGGCGGCGGATGTGCGCGAAGTGATGGTCGAGGGCGTCTCCGGTCTTCTCGCCGTGCATGGAAGGCGCGATCGGCCGCGCTGGGAGACGACGCGAAAGCGTGTCGTCTGGGACTCGGGCGCCGTGGCGCAGGCCTTTTCGGCGGAAGACCCTGAGAGCCTCCGCGGACCGCAGTTTCACGCCGCCTGGTGCGACGAACTCGCCAAATGGCGTTACGCCAGGGAGACATGGGACATGCTGCAATTTGGCCTGCGTCTCGGCGACTGGCCGCGCCAACTGGTGACGACGACGCCGCGTCCGCTGCCGCTGTTGAAAGAGCTGATCGCCCATCCGACGAGCGTCGTGACACGCGCCTTGACGCGCGAGAACGCGGCCAATCTGGCGCCGTCGTTTCTGGAAAGCGTCGTCGCGCAATATGCCGGCACGCGATTGGGCCGTCAGGAACTCGACGGCGAAATTCTCGACGAGCGCAAGGACGCGCTGTGGACGCGCGACATGCTGGAGGGCGCCCGCGTGCATGAGGCGCCGCCGTTAAAGCGCATCGTCGTCGCCGTCGATCCGCCGGCGAGTTCGGGAAAACGCGCCGACAATTGCGGGATCGTGGCGGCGGGAGTTGAACAGGCAGGAACGCTCTACGTTCTCGCCGACGCGACCTTGTCGGCGGCGCGGCCGGCGCAATGGGCGCGCGCGGCGATCGCGCTCTATCACAAGCTTTCCGCCGACGCGCTTGTCGCCGAAGTCAATCAGGGCGGCGAAATGGTCCGCGCCGTGCTCAACGAAGCCGATCCTTCGGCGCCGGTGACGATGGCGCGCGCGACGCGCGGCAAATATCTACGCGCCGCGCCGGTCGCGCAGCTTTACGAGCAAGGACGCGTCAAACATGTCGGCGCCTTTCCGGCGCTCGAAGACGAGATGTGCGAATTTAACTGAAAACGGAATAGGCAAGGAAGTTCAGCGACTTCCGTTTTTCAATGCGAGCGCGTTTGACCGTGAACGGGCGTCGAACAAACCGCCGAACTGTAAAACGGAAATCGCCGCCCGGCTTGGAGAACCGGACGGCGACAAATTGACAAAGAAGGCGGGAAACCTTCGACAAAAAGACTACGCCCGAGCCGGCCAGAACGCAATCATTCATCTGCCCGTCCGATCTGCCGCGCGCGACGCTGAGCTGCTCGCCGCCGATATCGTCCGCGAATTTGCTTTCGTGCTCGCCCGCGAGGCTGATGCGCTGCTTACGGCCGCCGAAGACGCAAACACGCCCGAAGTAGAGGCGCGCTTGTGGACGTGCCGCCGCTGCCTGTCGGTCGCCATCACGTCTTGGCGTGAAGCCGTGCCTGCTCTTGCTGGGGAGGGCGCGCGTCATGGCTGAACTCTCCAACGGATTCAATTCTGACTGGAACGCCGAGCAGAAGAATAAATATTTTGCCGAGCAGGCGCAGCGCGTTCGCGATGCGCACGGACGCAATGGCAACAGTTCTCCTAAGGAGGAACTCTGGCCGGCGCCAAAGAAGATAGAAAACAAGCTCGCGCCCGTCTCGCCGTTCGATCCCGATCTGCTGCCAGCCGCCATGCGCGATTATGTGCTTGACGTTTCCGATAGGCAGCAGTCCCCGCCTGACTTCGCCGCCGTGGCGAGCTTGTGCGGCATTGCCGCAGTCGTCGGAAATGACTTGCGGATAAAGCCCAAGAGCTTGGACGATTGGGAAGTGACGCCGAACCTTTGGGGCGTCATGATTGGTCGGCCGTCCGCCATGAAGTCGCCAGCGATGCGTTCCGCGCTCGCGCCTGTCTTCGCGATGCAAGACCGCCTTAGAAAGGATTGGGAGATCGCGAAGCGTGATCGCGAGATCGACGCGCAACTCCAAGGAATAGGTGCAAAAGACGCCGCGAAGGAAGCCGCCAAGGCGATGAAAGCCGGCGACACTGAGCGCGCGCGGCGTCTCATCGCCGAACATATGGAGCCTGACGAAGGCGACAGTCCATGCCCGCGCATGATCGTCAACGATGCGACTGTAGAAAAGCTCGGCGAGCTGCTTAATGAAAACCGCCACGGGCTGTTGCTTGTTCGCGATGAACTTGCCGGCTTCCTCTCCAAGATGGACGCCGACGAATATCAAAGCGAGCGCGCCTTCTACCTAGAAGCCTACAACGGCGACGGCGCATTCACATACGACCGCATTGGACGCGGAACCGTTCATATCGAGCGCTCAACCGTCTCAATCATAGGCGGCGCGCAACCGTCTCGCGTTGCGCCTTTGGTCTGCGGCGCCATGACGGGCGCAAGAGACGATGGACTATTGCAGCGTTTCCAACTCGCCGTGTGGCCAGACGATCAGCGCGATTGGACCTGGATAGACCGCCGTCCAAACGCACGCGCGCGCATGAGCTTCGACGCCGCTTTCGAGTCGGTGCAGATATTCGCGCGCAATCTCGAAGCGCCGGCTGTCTTCTCATTCTCGACGGAAGCGCAAGAGCTTTTCCGTCAATGGATGACTGACCTACAGAGCGCGGCGCGTGCTGGAAATATGCCAAGCGCGCTCGAAAGCCATCTATTGAAAATGCCGAAGACGATGGCAGCGCTGGCGTTGCTATTCGAGCTGATAGACGGAGGGCGCGATCACGTCGGCGTCATTGCGACGGGCAGAGCGCTCGATTGGGCCGACTATCTGCGCTCCCATGCCGCGCGGCTCTACGGCGCCGGAACGATCATCGCCGAGAATGGCGCAAGGCTCATATGCGATCGGTGCGACCAGTTGCCCGCCAAGTTCACTGCCCGCGACGTGCAAAGGAAGGCATGGGCCGGCCTTTCTGACAAGGACGCCGTATCCGCCGCGATGGACCTTCTGGTCGAGGCGCATCATGTCCGGGGCGCAACCATTCCGAGCACAGATGCGGGCGGGCGACCCTCTGTCGTCTACGAATGGAACCCCAGGCTGGGCAGAGCAAGACCGAACGCTCAAGACGGCCGGCGCTTCGTTCCGGCGATTTAGGGGGGCTTGCCATGGGACGTTGGCTCGACCTCGCCCGCGAAGAGGAAAAAAAATCGCAAACGGTAATTTCCCATACTGACGAAACTGACAAAACCCCCTCTCGGCCAGTTTCGTCAGTTTTGTCGGTTCGGGAAACCGGCGAATCCGAAAAATTTTTGACCGATGGAGAGATAGAAGCCGGCAGGGTTTCGTCAGTTTTGTCAGTAAGGCAGCGGGGCAAATCCGAAAAAATTTCGCCGAGCGCCGAGACTGCCAACCGCCGACCTGCGGTTGTCTACGACCCCGCCCGCCTTCAGGCGCAAGCCGATCGCCGGAACCGAGAAGCCGCGAGGCGATGGGAAACGGATAGGTTTTGCTCCTGCGGCCGATTGGCTGCGCTCGCCTGGCTCGATGACCATGGCCGCGAAGTCTGGCGCTGCATCGAATGCACCCCGACCTGGGGTCGAGCATGACTGGCGTCGACGGCGGGTCCTCCCTGCGTGGCCGTAACAGGAAAGAGGCGGGGGTCCGGGGGGCCGGATGTATTCACACTTTTTTTTGGGTTTACGTTTCGACAAAGAGGCCAGGGCGCGTTGACAAACAGATTGACAACCGAGCTTCGACAAAAGGCGCATGAGCTGCTCGCCCTCGCCGACGAGCTGGACAGACAGACCGACTTCCCCCGGTTGCTGTCCAAAGCGGCTCGCCGGCTCTGTGTGAAGGAGGCGGCCGACCTCGCTGGCCTGTCTGAGCGGCAGACCTATCGCCTCGCGTCGCAACTCGGCGAGCGCGTCAACGGCCGCTGGAAAATCGACGAAGCAAAATTGCGCGAGGCCATGGCGAGACGTGGCGAAGCCATGGCGAACGATGGCGAACAAGCTTGTTTCAGTGGCGAAGCAAATCACCCATCATTCCAAAGAGAGGACGAAGCATGAGCAACGGCACCGGAATTTCGCAGAGCGTCTCCGACGACTTCGCCGATCAATTCGACGCGGGGGTAGCTGCGGCCGAGGGCGGAGAAATCCCCGAGGCTTTGGTCTCCGCCGACGAAATGGCCCGCGCCATCTTTGTCGCCGGCAAGATAAGCGGCGCGGCGCTCTGGTTGACCGACAATATGGGCGAAGAAAACGCCGTGCACGCGCTTCAAACAGCGTTTCAGCTAATCCAAGCGCGCGCTGCACACAGGCGCGAGAAGGGAAATTGAGAACATGAACGCTCCTGCAACCACGATGACGCGCAAGGGACCGCCCGCCGCTCGTCAGTCGCGTGCTGCGACGCTTGCGCCGAGCAGCTATGATCCAAAGACGCGGACATTCGGCGTCATTTTGTCTTCCTTCGCTGACGTGAGGCGGTTCGGCGCTTATGAGCGCCTGAGCAGCGACCCAGCGGATTGGGACATTTCTCGCGTCGCACAGGGCCAGGTCAAACTACTCGACTCCCACCGCCAAGACACTGCCGGCGCGGCGCTCGGCACGCTGCTCGAAGCGCGCTTTGAGGGCGGCAAGCTTGTTGGAACCTGTCAGCTCGGGGAGTCCGAAGCGGCGCGCGCTCTTGAGCCTGATATCGCCGCCGGACATCTCAAGGGCATCTCGATCGGATACGGAATTCGCAACTGGAAGCTGGTCGAAACCGGCGACGGGCGCGAAGTCTACGAGGCGTCCGGGCTTGAGCTGATGGAATGCTCGATCGTCGGCGCTCCCGCAGACGCAACGGCGATGGTTCGAAGCCTGCCCGTCTCTGAAGACGATGACGCTGAGCGCGCCATGCCGAGCGCGATGACCGCGCGCCAGGCAATGAACCTGATCGATCGCGCCGACTTCTATGGCGAGCGCGATCTTGCCGAGCGCATGGTCCGCCAAGGCCATGACGAGCAGACAATTATGGCGGCCGTCACGGAATCCCGTCGCCGCGCTGGCGATGTTGCGGCGTCTATCGGCGGCGGGCCGCGCCCCGGCTTGTATCAGGAAATGAATCGAGGATATTCAATGCCCACGAATACCGAGACGCTCGACAATCCGCAGTTTGCCCTTCGGGCGGCGGAAGATGCGCTCTTCGCTCGCTTGACGGGCTCTGCGCCTGAAGGCGCTGCCACGCGGTTCATGCCGCTCCGGCTCGAAGAATTCGACGGCGCCCTTGCCGAACTTCGCGGCGAGCGTCGCTCCTGGCTTTCGCCTCGCGGCGGCTCTTGGCAGAGCGGCACGCGCGGCGGCGGCATGACGACGAGCGATTTTCCGATCGCGCTCGGCAACGCCATGGGGCGCTCGCTGCACGCCCTAATGGTCGCAGCGGAAAGCGGCGCGTCGGCCATCGTGCGCGTCGGCACCGTCCGCGACTTCCGTCCCGTTACCGAGGTGTCGACTTCGTCCTTCCCGGCGCTCAAGGAAATCAAGGAGTCCGGCGCGTTCACATACGGCGCCATCGAGGATAACGGCGAATCGATCCAAATTGCCTCGTTTGGCCGAGCCGTGAACGTCAGCTTCCAGGTGATGAAAAACGACGATCTCGGCGCAGTCGAGCGCGCCATCCGCGACTTCGCATTCGCGGCGAATGAGCTGAAGGCGACGACGATCCTGTCGGCGCTGGCGGGCGTAATGAGCGACACGAAGACGCTCTTTCACGCTGACCATGGCAACCTTGCAAGCTCGGGCGGCGCGCCGGACGTGACGACACTGACAAACGCTCGGTTGGCCATGAGGATGCAAAAGGCGTTGGACGCCACGACGCCGCTCGGTTTGACGCCGAAAATCTTGCTAGTCCCGGCCTCGCTGGAAACGGTCGCCCAGCAACTCGTGGCGGGCATCAGCGCGACGACGATCGCCGAGGTGAACCCGTTCGCCCAACAGATCACAGTGGCGGTTGAGCCGCGCCTGAGTGGCAACGCCTGGTATCTCTTCGCCGATCCGAACGTCTACAATGCAATTAAATTTGTGACGCTCGACGGCTACGCGTCGCCCGCATTCGAGCAAGAGCAGGAGTTTAATCGGCTCGGCGTTTCATACAGGGTTCACTGGCACATCGGCGCAGCTCCGACCGACTTCCGCGGCGCTTACAAGAACCCCGGCGCTGGCGCGTAACGATATTTGGGGACTACTCTTGACGGCGACGCGGCCCGTCGAACACCGAAAAGCGGAATGCCCGCCCCCAACGCGATTTCCCCTGCGGCGATCGGGTCATTTAGGGTTCAATTCCGCAAGGCCGCAATCTTTCACTGAGGACCGCACATGGCCGGAAAATCAGCCGTCACTCTGCGCCTTGGCGTTGAGGGTGACGAGAAAATCCAAGCCGCGCTGCGCAAGATCGGCCAGACTGGCGACGCTGCCTTTGCGGGTCTCTCGAAAGAGGCCAAGGAAGCGGCTCGCTCGTTCGATCGGCTTGAGAAGAGCGTCGACGCGCAAGCGCGCTCTGCGGCGCAAGTGGCGCGGGCCTATGTCTCGGCGAACCAGGCCATTGCCGCTGGCGTGCGGACGCAGGCTGACGCGCAACGCGTCGTCGATCTCGCGGCAGAGAAACACCGCAGGCTTACTGGCGCGGTCAACGACAATAGCGACGCCATCGGCCTGAACCGCATGCAGATGATGGAATCTGTTCATGTGGCTAAGGCTCTCGTCGACCAGATTATCGCCGGTCAAAGCCCTGCCCAGGCTTTTGCGATTGAAGGCGGGCGCATCGCGCAGATCTTTTCTTCGGGGACTGGCGGCGCCGGCGCGACGATGGCCGCTTTCGGAAATATCGCCATCCGCGCGCTGACTTCTCCTGTCGGCATTGCCGCCACTCTCGCGGCAGGCATTTTAGGCGTCAAAGTTGCTGGAGACGCCGCGGCAGCTTCTCTCGCGAAGCTTGGCGAGGAAGCACAGCAGACGGGACTAACGCCGAACCGCGTCGCGGGGGCGAAGATCGTCGGCGCGCGCGCGGGACTTGACGATAAAGGAACGATCGGCGCATTCACCAATGCGCAAAAGGAGTTCGAAGCCTTTTCGCGCAACAGCGGTGCAGTGAAGGACTCTTTGGATAAGATCGATAAGGGATTTCTCAACGTCGCCGATCGCGCGCGCAACGCTGGAGAATGGATCGACCGGATTGTCCAGAAAATCCGCGAACTGCCGCGCGCGCAGGGACTAAATCTCGCGCAGTCGCTCTTTGGCCAGGACGAAGGCCGCAAGCTTTTCGATGAAATCGCGAGTGGCGCTGTGTCCATGGCGTCTCTCGGGCGCGAAGCGGAAAAGGCTGGCGCAAATTTCGATGCGTCCGCCGAGCACGCCGCGAAGATGCGCAAAGAGATCGCAGAGATTGACACGATTACGTCAACTCGCCTGCTCGCGACCTTCGGCGACCTCGCCGACCCCGTTTTGGCGATGGAGAAATCTTGGGCGAATATGAAGCTCGGCATTCTCGACGTCGAGCGCTCCGCGCGCCAGCTTCGCGATACGCTGCGGTTCAAATCAGGCGAGCTTCTTGGCGAGCAAGGCGAGGCGGCGAGCACTGTCTTTGCGCGAATGCGACAGCTACGCGCTAATGGCGGGCGCGATCCCTTTGCCGGCAAGACGATGGCGGACGTCGATCCGCTGGTGAACCTTTTCACGCAAAGCGATCCAAAGTCGCGGCCGCGCGCCGTTGGCGACACGCGCAAGCTGTTCGAGACTACGAAAAAAACCGGCAAGTCAGACGCAGAGAAGTCGGCCGCGAAGTTCACGGACATTGAAGCGAGCCTGAAAAATCAGATTGCGCTTGTCGCGTCTCAAGGCGTTGAGCATGACAAGATTGCACTCAAGATCAAAATCGAGAACGAGCAACTCAAGCTGGGGACCGCAGCGACGCAGGAACAGAAGGATAAGGTCGCGGGGCTTGTCACGCAATTGAATGCGGCGACAAAGGAAGCCTCGCTATACAAGCAAATTATGGATGAAGCGAACGCGTCGGTGAAGGATGCGGCGCACACGCTTGTGTCGGGCTTACAGCAAGGGAATTCATTGGGAAAAAGCCTCAAGGACACTTTGGCAAGCCTGGCGACGAAAGGTCTTAACAAGGGGATCGACACAGGCATCGATTCGATTTTCGCGGCACTAAAGGGCGGGAGCGGCGGGTCCGGCAATATCATTTCGAGCCTCGCCAGCCTATTCGGCGGCTCCGGCGGAGCGGCTGGAGCAGCGTCCAGCGCGGGCTCAATTATTTCCACTATTGCGACGACCGCGATGAGCCTATTTGCACTCGAAGACGGCGGCGTGATGACGTCGCGAGGGCCGCTGCCGCTGCGACGCTATGCCGGGGGCGGGATCGCAGACTCCCCGCAACTCGCCATGTTCGGCGAGGGCCGTATGCCGGAAGCCTATGTGCCATTGCCGGATGGTCGGTCGATCCCGGTTGCAATGAGCGGCGGCAACGCGCCGAAGATCACGATCAACAATAACGCGCCTGTCGACGTCACGCCGCGTGTCATGAGCGATGGCGAGATTATTTTGCACGTCGACCGCCGTATCGCGAGTTTTGGTAAGCAGCTTGCGGAAGCGCCAAGGCGCGCGAACAGATGAGCGACCCGCTGGCCGCTCTGCTCGGCTTCAATGATGTGGAAGCATCGATAAGGCGCACGATCGATACGGTTGCATTAGCCGCCGCGAAGCAGCCCGAGAGCGTGCGCGCCGCGGCTGTGGCGTGGTTTCGCAATGAACTGATGGACCTAATGCGGGAACACGAATCGCTGCGCGGCAAGGACCTCAACGCCGTCTCCGACAGTCTCGCCGAACGGCTTGTGAAGCGGATAGATGAAATCGAGGCGGGACAGGCGGGCCGCGCTTAGGGTCCTGTCCGCCCACAACCTATACGGGTAAGGCGGCAGCCATGGGTATCTGTAGGTGCAGTGGTCGAAAAGGTGTCTCCACTGTCAACACTGGCAACACCCCCATGGAAACCGGGCATTCCAAGTGTCCGCAGAGGTGTCCGACGTGTCCGCACTGTTGCCACTGTCAACACCCACGATGGAAACAGCACGCTCGCTGATTTTTTTCCCGCGCTCGGCGTCGCGCTGGACCGCGCGCTCGGACTGGCCGGTCTTCGCGGCCGTGTCAGCGGTGAAGCGGTCGGCCCCCGTTTCGCCAACTTGGCGACTCGGAAATTCTTGGCCGCGCTTCAGCGTGGCTTCGCGTTTCGTCTCCGGGTGCAGCGCCTCATAGGCGTCCTTGCGGCGCAACCTATGAAACCCCTTCATTTTTGGTAGGGGTTTTTGTTGGCCTGCCACGCTTGCTTGGGCGCAATCCTGCTCTATTTGGGCGGCGTCGCCTCACATAGAGCGACTCTGACAGCGACCTTGCCCGCGGTTCACAGCCGCGGGCTTTTTTTCAGCTTCACGCCCGGCTCGTCGCCACTCTTCTCGACAGGCGGGGCGTTGAGGTATTCCTCGACCTCTTCGAGTGTCCAGCTGCAAACCCATCGTTGGGCAATGGCGGGATTAACAGCTCCGCCGGTTTCGTGATCGATCAGGGCGTAAAGCCCATAGTCAAGCGCGTGAGGGTCGCGGCTCCGGCTCTTAACGAGCCGCAAGCCTTGGCGATCAGCCATTCGTCGCAATCGGTTCTCTTTCACCTTCGTCTCCTGCATATTGCCGATGCTCCAAATGATGCTTGACGTGATGCTGGAAGTCAAGCTATAAGATATGCTGTAAGCTATACCAGAAGGTCCGCGCGAGCAACGCCGAAACCACCGTTTCGGCGAACGCCTTCGGCTTATCCAAAGGAGGAAGGTTTTATGAAAGCAGAAACCACCCGCCGCGCCATCATGGCCGGCCTCGCCGCTGCGCCCGTCGCCGGGCTCCCCGCCATTGCTGGCGTCGTCGCGGAAGCCGACCCGATCTTCGCGGCTATTGAGAAACACCAACGCGCCTATGCCGCTTTCAATCAATCGGAGGAAGGGCCTGACCAGGACACCGCCTGTAGCGTCTACTTCGATGCGAATATCGACTTGTACTCAACTAAGCCGACGACGCCCGCAGGCGCGGCCAAATTCCTTCGGTTCATCGCCGACTTTCTGGACGAAGACGACACCGTCAATGACAATTGGGTCGGCGACTTGATCGGCGACGCCATCCGCAATGCAATCGCGGTCTTCGAGCGGGAGGCGCGCCGATGACTGACCTGAGCAACGTCAAGGCGCTGCTTCACCGTCTGCCGCTTCGCACGATCATTGCGCTGACATGGCGGCTCAAGCTCGCGCGGCTCTTTCTTTGGCTTGCGCGCGTGACCGACACATACGACGGCGTTCTCATGCGGATTGTTCGGCGCATCACGGAGAGCGCCGAGGCGGTCGCCCGCAAGTCCGATCGTTTGCGCAACCTGCTCTGAGTCCTACATCAATCAGAGCGCCGGCATTCTCCCCGGCGCAACAGAACGCCCCGTCGCCGGATGTAACGGCGGGGCGTTTTTTTGTTCGAGTGCCCGAAGATATTTCTTGCATCGCGACAGAAACGGATTATATTTCGTCATGAAAGGAATTTCCGATGGCCCACAATACGCAAGAAGTCGCAGACGCCCTTGGAATGAGGCGCGGCCAAATTGACGTTTGGATATCGCGCGGACTGTTTGCGACCAAAGATCAATCAAAGGGCAAGGCCCGCCGATGGGACTTTGGGGACGTTCTGAGGCTTCAGGTCGTCGACAAGATTTCGTCGCTGGAGATTCCTCTCGCGATCGCCTTCCATCTCTCATCTGCCGCGCTGAGCGCGGCGAAGAAGACGGGACTTTTTCTCGTGATACAGCGGCGCATTCCATCGGCGGATGACGTTGAGTTGGTTCGCGACGGTCTTCTGTCTGAAATCCCCTATGAATTCACTGCCGAAGCTATCGCGCCTGAAAAGATCGCCGACGTTCTTCGCAACAGGCATGTAGACGCCTCGGTCGTAATCGAACTGGACAGCCTCGTGAGCCGCGTGAAGGGCGCGCTTGAGACTGTGACGACCGACGAAGCGGAGTGAACGTCGAATGACCGATCGCCCGCCGTCTTACCTTTCTTGCGGCTCTCTCGCGCGCGAGCTGGACGTGTCCGAAAGCACGGTCTGGGAAATGGTGCGTCGCGGCGTCTTGCCGAAGCCTATCAAGCTTTCCGCCGGCTGCTCTCGCTTCGATTGGTTCGCCGTTCAATTGGCGCTGAATTCGCTTTCGGCCGGCAACTCTGCGTCTGAACAAGATCCATTCATGGCGGGGGCGCGAAATGCGACGGCAGAGGGATAGAGCCGCCGTCAATCTTCCGAAGGGCGTGCATCGCGTCGTCGCGCGCGGCCGAGAGTATTTCTATTTCCAAGCCGGACGCGGCACTGACCATGCCGGCTCGCGCATCGCTCTGCCGAACGATCCTCAGACGCCAGAATTTTGGAGCGCCGTTCGACAGGCGCAAGGGATCGTCGGCGATGTTGCGGCCGAGAACTTCGGCGCCGTGCTCAGCGCCTATCTGGAATACATCGATAGCGCTGGAACAATCACGGAAGGAACGATCGATCAATACAAGCGCTCGCTCCGCATAGCGAGCAAGGCGTGGGGCAATTTGCCAGCGAAAGGTCTGCGGCCCGTCCATGTGCAAACCGTGATGGATGGCCTAGCGGCGACGCATGGCAAGGCGAACAATTTTCTCGCCGCCATGCGCGCATTCTCCACTTGGGCGCGCGTGCGCGATCATATCGAGCACAGTCTGACCGAAGGCGTGAAGCCATACGCAAAGGACACCGGGCACAAGCCTTGGACGCCGGAACATATCGAAGCGGCGCGAACGAAACTGAAGGGCGTCATCCGGCGCGGCGTCATGCTCTATCTCTACACCGGCATGCGCGGCAGCGACGCCGTGCGGCTCGGCTGGACCGACATCGACGACGGCGGCTTCGCGCTCACCACGCAGAAGCGCAAGCGCGATGTGTGGTGCCCTATCTTGCCCGAGCTCGCCGAAGAAATGTCGACCTGGAAAAAGCGGCCTGGGCCATTCCTCTTGCAGGAAGGCGGACGCGCCGACGGTCGGCGATACACGCGCAAGCTCTTCAGCGAACATTTTGCCGAAGAGCGCGACAAGATCCCCGAGCTTGCTGGCGTGACGCTCCACGGCCTTCGATGCACAGCTGTTATTCGACTGCGTCGGGAAGGTCTCTCTACAGGGCAGATCGGCGACATCGTGGGCATGAGCCTCGCGACCATCGAACGATATTGCCGCTTCGCAGACAGGAAGACTTCCGGCAAGGCGGCGTTGCTCATGCTGCAACGAACGGCCGGCGAACAGAACTGTAAAACGCCGGAAAACCGTAAAACAAAATCCTAACGATATCAAAGCCGAAGGTGCCGAAAGATGAAATGTGCGATTTCGGCGCCGACGGACTTTCGTCAGGGCGCAGTCCCGATCGACTCGACGCGCTGGTCTGGGCGATCACCGCGCTCGCCTTGACGCCAAAGGCGCCGGAGCCCCGCATGCGAAGAGTGTAGGCGCGAAATTCCCTCTCCCTTTGGGAGAGGTGAACGCGCGCTGCTTTACGTTATCTCTCAAGGAACTTTCATGCCCTCACTGCTCTCGCGACTCATCGGCGCGGTTGTGCCGGCGCGCGAAACAAAAACTTCCCGCGCGGCCAAGCTCCTCGCCATGCATGCGCTCGGACAGCCACATTGGAGCGCGCGCAATTCGACGGTGCTGACGCGCGAAGGCTATGAGCGCAACGCCGTCTGTCATCGCTGCGTGCGCATGGTGGCGGAAGCCGCCGCCTCGGTGCCCTGGCTCGTCTATGAGGGGCGCGAGGAGGCGGTCGACCATCCGCTGATCTCGCTCATCGAGCGGCCCAATCCGCTCGACACCAGCGCCTCCTTCATCGAGTCGATCTGCGCCAATCTGCTGCTTTACGGAAACGCCTATGTCGAATCCGTGCTGATCGACGAGGAGCTGCGCGAGCTTTACGCGCTGCGGCCCGACCGCATGAGCATCGAGGCGGGACGCAACGGCTGGCCCGCCGCCTTTATCTATCGCGCGCTCGGGCAGGAAGCGCGCTACGAAATGCGCGGTGAAGGGATCGAGCCGATCCTGCATATCAAATTCTTCAACCCGCTCGACGATTATTACGGCTTTCCGCCGCTCGCCGCCGCGCAAGTGGCGCTCGACACGCATAACGCCGCGAGCTTTTGGAACAAGGCGCTCTTGGACAATTCCGCGCGGCCTTCCGGCGCCCTCGTCTATGCGGGGCCGGAAGGCGCGCATCTCACCGACGAGCAATTCTCGCGGCTGAAGGAAGAGCTGGAGGAGAATTTCTCCGGCGCGACCAACGCCGGGCGGCCGCTGCTGCTCGAAGGCGGCCTCGACTGGAAAGCGCTGTCGCTGTCGCCAAAGGACATGGATTTCACCGAATCAAAAGCGGGCGCCGCGCGCGAGATCGCGCTCGCCTTCGGCGTGCCGCCGCTGCTTCTGGGCCTGCCCGGCGACAACACCTTCAGCAATTACGCCGAGGCCAATCGCGCCTTCTGGCGCCAGACCGTGCTCCCGCTCGTCGCGCGCGTGCAGAAGAGCTTTCAGGCCTGGCTGCAGCCGGGCTTTGGTCCCTTTCGTCTCGACTATAACGCCGATCGTCTCGAAGCGCTGGCGAGCGAGCGCGCGGCGGAATGGGAGCGCGTCGGCAAGGCCGCTTTTCTCACGCTCGACGAACAGCGCGAGGCGCTGGGCTACGGCCCAGCGCGGACTCCGTGCGGCTGTCGCGGAAAGTCGAATCGACTCAGCGACGACAAGAACGACATTGGCCTCGATGATCATGATTTGCTAGACTTGGCTGACAACTGCGCAGAAGAGTGGGCATTGGCGCGAGAGCGTTGTGAGAACCTGCTCGACCTGCCAAATCCGCCCTTAGGATTGACGGGCGGCTATAATGATGTCGAAAATTGCGCGCGAGGCTTCGTCAGCGCGGCGTGTGGCGGAAATGCAGTTTGAACGGGTGTTATGATGAACATCGACGATCATTGCAGCAATCTCTACCGCCAGCGCGACTGGAAAGCCTTGCATAGCGCGCTGGATACCGCCTCCCCTGGCCGCGATCCGGACGAACGAAGCCAAATCGAGCACTGGCGCGCGACCGCCTTTTCCGCCGAGAGCCGGCATGAGGAAGCCATCGACACACTGCGCGCAATCGGATCGGATTGCCGATGCCAGACAAGAGTTTCCAAAAAGATCGCGGAGAATCTGCGCCGGCTGGGCCGCGATATGGAGGCGATCGAGGAACTCAGGAACGCGCCCTTGGCCGAAGAATGGGACAGCTTTCGCGCGCTCGTCCTCGACGCGAAATATGTCCTCGCCCACCTTTTGGCCAGCAACGGGCTAGAAGTCGACCAGACGATCCTCGATGATATTCCCGATGGCTATATTCATATCACTGATCGCGGACAGAGAATCTCGAAATCCGATTTGAAGGATCTGATCTCTGGCAGGAAGAAAAGTTCGATTTGAGTTTCGCGCTTTTGAAGAGCGCGCGAGGCTTCGTCAGCGCTGCGTGTGGCGGCAATGCCGTTTGAGCGAGATTGTGATGAAAATCCATAACAATTGCAGCGAACTCTTCCGCCAGCGCGACTGGAAAGCTCTGCACGATATGCTCGATAGCGCCTCCCCTGGCCGCGACTCGGACGAACGCGGTCAAATCGCCCACTGGCGCGCAAGCGCGCTTTCGGCCGAAGGCCGGCATGACGAGGCCATCGACGTACTGCGAGGAATTCAATCGGATTGTAGATGCCGATCGACCGTGTCTAAACATATTGCTGAGAATCTGCGCCGCCTGGGCCGTGATATGGAAGCCATCGAGGAACTCAAGAATGCGCCCCTGACCGAAGAATGGGATCACTTTCGCGCGCTCGCCCTCGATGCGAAATATGTGCTCGCTCATCTCTTGGCAAGCAACGGTCTGGAGGTCGAAAAGGCGATCCTCGACGATATTCCCGACAGCTATGTTCATATCACCGATCGCGGACAGAGAATCTCGAAAGCCAATCTGATGGATATGATCTCCGGCAAGAAGAAAAGTTCGATCTAAGCTTCGCTTTGGAAGAGAGCGAGCGAGGCTTCGTCGGCGAGAGACGGAGTTCTCGAAGCATACTAGCTCGTTGCATCGATTGGCTTAGCCGATCTTTAGGCGAGTAACGCCGCGAGCTTCTGGAATAAGGCGCTGCTCGATAATTCCGCGCGGCCTTCCGGCGCCCTCGTCTATGCGGGGCCGGAAGGCGCGCATCTGACCGACGAGCAATTCTCTCGGCTAAAAGAAGAGCTGGAGGAGAATTTCTCAGGCGCGACAAACGCCGGAAGGCCGCTGCTGCTCGAAGGCGGCCTCGACTGGAAGGCGCTGTCGCTGTCGCCAAAGGACATGGATTTTGCCGAGTCGAAGGCGGGCGCCGCGCGCGAAATTGCGCTCGCCTTCGGCGTGCCGCCGCTGCTGCTGGGTCGGCCCCGCGACAACACCTTCAGCAATTACACTGAAGCCAATCGCGCCTTCTGGCGCCAGACTGTTCTGCCGCTCGTTGCGCGCGTGCAGAAGAGCTTTCAGGCCTGGCTGCAGCCGGGCTTCGCGTCGGGAATGACGCGACACATGTGCCTCCTGCCCGAGAAATCCGACCGACATGTCCGACATTCTGAACGCCATCTTGGAGCGCGGCGATCTCGCGCATCTCGCGCTGTTTCTGTGGGCCTGCGCCGCCACCGCGCAAGCCTATCTCGCCATGCGGGAACTCGGCGAGGCGACGCGCCGGCTTGACGCATTCGTGCGCGAACTCGCGCGCTTCAACCGCCGTTGCAGGAGCGATCAATGAGTCAGAACAATTGGCTACCGCATTTCTTCAAGCGTCCGCGCGCGCGCCATGCGCGCAGGCGGGACGATCCTTCCGCCGTGTTCAAGACCTTCGTCGAATTGCTCGCGCAATTGCGCGCCGAGGCCCGCGCGGCAAGCCATCCGCCGATCAACGTCCAGGCGGAGAAGAGCTGATGACGGCGCTGCAAAAAACGACGCCGAGCGCGGGCGCGCCGGAAATCAAGCGCGCCAAGTCGCCGTTGCTTCAGGCGAATGACGCCGGCGCCTTCTCGGGCTACGCCAGCCTCTTCGGCGTCGTTGATTCCGGCGGCGACATGGTGATGACCGGCGCCTTCGCGCGCTCGCTCATCAAGCGCGGCGCGGGGGGCGTGAAAATGCTGTGGCAGCATCAGGCGGCCGAGCCGATCGGGATGTGGTCCTCGATCGTCGAAGATTCGCGCGGCCTCAAAGTTGAAGGCCGCCTCGATTTGTCGGTGGCGCGGGCGCGCGAAGCCCTGTCGCTGATGCGCAAGGGCGCGATCGACGGCCTCTCTATCGGCTTTCGCACGCGGCGCGCCACGACCGACAAATCCAGCGGCGTGCGCCGTCTGCATGAGATCGACCTTTGGGAGATTTCCATCGTCACCTTTCCGATGCTGCCGCAAGCGCGCGTCGGGGCGGTGAAGCAAAGTCGCAGTGGCGCGTCACACATGGAGGCGCTCGGTGCGAAGCTCTCGCGCCTGAAAGCGCAACGCGCCGCGCTTGAATTCGCGCAGGCGCTGCGGCGCGCCGCCGCACGCTGCTGACCGACGCAGAAGAGAACAATCGCATTGATTCCCGCCTTGCCGTCGGGCGCAAATGTACTCTCGAGACGGCTTTCCCAAGCACGCGGACTTCATCCTGGCGGCTCCAGCCGCGGGGGCGTTTTTCCACGCGCCGGCGCCAAACATGAGGCTCTATATATGTCAGCAGTTGAAACGAAATCCTCCGGCGACGATATTCTCGCCGATCTCAATCGCGCCTTCAGCGCCTTCAAGGAGACGAACGACGAGCGTTTGACGCAGCTCGAGAGCCGCCTCGGCGCCGACGTCGTGACCGAAGAGAAGCTCGCGCGCATCGACCACGCGCTCGACGACACGAAGAGCCGGCTCGATCGCCTGGCGCTGGAAATGTCGCGGCCGCGTATTGGCGGCAAGCTTGTCGACGACCACAGCGGGCGCGAGCACAAGAGCGCCTTCAATCACTACATGCGCTCCGGCGAAGCGAGCGGCCTCAAAGCGCTCGAAGCCAAGGCGCTGTCGCGCGGCTCGGGCCCTGACGGCGGCTATCTCGTGCCGCTTCCAACCGAGCGGGAAGTTCTGCGAAGACTCGCGAAGTTCTCGCCGATCCGCGCCATCTCCAGCGTGCGCGAAATCTCCGGCGCGTCGCTGCGCCGCGCCTTTTCAACGACAGGACCCGCGGCCGGCTGGGTCGCCGAGGCCGATCCGCGCCCGCAGACCAATAATCAGCAGCTCGCCGACATGACCTTCCCGGCGATGGAGCTCTACGCCATGCCGGCGGCGACGCAGGCGCTGCTCGACGACGCCGTCGTGGACATCGAGCAATGGATCGCCGAGGAGGTGCAAACCGCCTTCGCCGAACAGGAAGGCGCGGCCTTCGTCAGCGGCGACGGCGTGAATAAGCCGAAGGGCGTTCTCTCCTATACGACGGTTGCGGACGCGAGCTGGACCTGGGGCAATGTCGGCTATGTGCTGACGGGCGCCGCCGGCGCTTTCGCGGCGAGCGATCCTTCTGACGCCTTGGTCAATCTCGTTTACGCGCTGCGCGCCGGCTTCCGCCAGAACGGCAAATTCGTCATGGGGCGGCGCGCGCAGTCGCTCGTGCGTCAGTTCAAGACGACCACCGGCGATTACATCTGGGCGCCGCCCGCAACCGCCGACGCCGGCGCCTCGCTGATGAACTTCCCCGTCGTTGAAGCGGAAGACATGCCGGACCCCGCCGCGAATTCACTCTCCATCGCCTTCGGCGATTTTGAGCGCGGCTATGTGGTGGTGGACCGCGTCGGCATTCGCGTGCTGCGTGATCCCTACTCCGCCAAGCCCTATGTGCTCTTCTACACGACGAAGCGGGTCGGCGGCGGCGTGCAGAATTTCGAGGCGATCAAGCTGTTGAAATTCGCCGCATCCTAAGCAGCTCGCCCCGTTGAGGCCGCGACGCGAAACGTCGCGGCCTTCCGCTCACCCCAACCTAGGAAGCGCGATGCGACCGATGCTCATCGGCGCGCCGGCGATCGAGCCCGTCTCGCTCGCCGACGCAAAATCATGGCTGCGCGAAGACGGCGTCGAAGAGGATGAATTGATCCAGGCGCTGATCGTCGCCGCGCGCATGACGCTCGAGGCCTATACAAGGCGCTTCTTCGTCACGCAAAGCTGGCGCTTGGTTTTCGACTGCTGGCCCCCTTCGGTTGCCTCGAACGCGACGCTCCACATTCCCTTCGCGCCATTTCAGTCGGTGACGGCGATCCGCGTGTTCGACGCAAGCGACGCGCCGCAGACGCTCAATGCTGCGACCTATCGCGCGCCAAACTCGACCGAAGGCGGCCGCATCAACTTCGCATCGGCGCCACCGGCGCCTGGACGCGCGAGCGACGGAATCGAGATCGACTTCGATGTCGGCTATGGCGCGCTCGCGAGCGACGCGCCGCAGCCGGTGCGCCAAGCGATTTTGACGCTCGTCGCGCATTGGCGTGAACACCGCGGCGATAGCGGCGACGACGCTCTGCCCAAAGCGGTCGCGCAACTCGCGGCGCCGTTTCGGCGGAAGCGGCTGCTGTGAGCGGCCTCCCCATCGGCGCGCTGCGCCATCGCGTGATGCTCGAGGCGCCCATCGACGCGCCTGATGGCGCCGGCGGATTTTCGCGCAGCTTTACGCCGGTCGCGAGCCTTTGGGCGCGCATCGCGCCTTCCGGAGCCCGCGAGGACTTCGTCGAGCAACGCGCCGAGCAGGCGACAACTCTCGTCGCGACGATCCGCTGGCGTGGCGATGTCTCAAAGGACATGCGCTTTGTCTATCGCGGTCGCAAGCTTCGCATCCAATCGGTTCTCGATCCCGATGAGCGTCGGCGATTTTTGATCTGCGCGTGCGAAGAGATCACTTAAAGGACGGGCCATGAGCGTTTCACCCATCATCGCGCTGCGCAAGGCGATCCGCGCCTATCTGCTCGCGGATGCAGGATTCGCCGCCGCGCTCGGCGAGAAGCTTCACGATGAGGCGCCGCGCGGAGCCGAACCGCCCTATGCGCTTTTTGGCGAAGCGCAGCTGCGCGACTGGTCCGCCGATCTCTCGCCGGGCGCGGAGCAGCTCTTTACGATCAGCGTCACGTCGACGATGCGAGGTCTGAGCGAGGCGCTCGAACTGGCGCAGCGCATTGCCGATCTTCTCGATGAGGCGGCGCTTAATCTTCAGGATCATCGGCTGGTCGACTTGCGCTTCCTCTCCATGGAGACGCGTCGCGAGCAGAACGGCCGCTTCGCGCGGGTCAATCTGCGCTTTCGCGCCACGACCGAATATCTTTAACGGAGCTCAATGATGGCCGCCCAGAAAGGCAAGGATCTGCTCTTGAAAATTCATGACGGCGCGAGCTTCGTCACGGTGGCTGGCTTGCGCACGCGGCGCCTCGCGCTGAATGCCGACACGGTTGACGTGACCGACGCCGAGTCGAGCGGCCGCTGGCGCGAATTGCTGGACGGCGGCGGACTGAGGCGCGCGAGCGTCTCCGGAACTGGCGTGTTCAAAGACCAGTCGTCGGATGCGCT
This sequence comes from Methylocystis sp., assembly GCF_051061285.1. Classification (GTDB taxonomy): domain Bacteria; phylum Pseudomonadota; class Alphaproteobacteria; order Rhizobiales; family Beijerinckiaceae; genus Methylocystis. The sequence goes on along the minus strand of NZ_JBPFEA010000028.1, from coordinate 21,101 downwards.
CCTGCGCCAGACCTTCTTCGACGGGCTGCTGCGCGAGTGGCAGATTGTTATTCCCGACTTCGGCGTGCTCTCGGGCCTGTTCCAGATCGCCAATCTCGATTACCGCGGCGAATATGCCGCCGAAGTGACCTTCGACATTTCGCTCGAATCGGCGGGCGCGCTCGCCTTCGCGGCGTTGTGAGGTTTGAACGGCTCAACTGTCATTCCCGACGCGCGAAGCGCGATCGGGACTCCAGGGACAAAATCAAACATGCTTGTTGCGACTCTGGATTCCCGGTCAGGCCTTCGGCCTGCCGGGAATGACGATTCCAGATGGACCAGCGCATTTTAGGTGAGGGCGCAATGGCGAACGGCAAGCGCGGCGAAATCGACGCGATGATCGACGGCAAGAGTTACACGCTCTGCCTGACGCTCGGCGCGCTCGCCGAACTCGAAAGCGGCTTTGGCGCCAGCGACCTTGTCGCGCTCGCGAGCCGCTTTGAGGAACGACGGCTTTCCGCACGCGACTTACTGCGCATCATCGGCTGCGGGCTGCGCGGCGCGGGCAACGACATAACCGACGACGACGTCGCGAGAATGAAAGTTTCGGGGGGACTTGCAGGCTATGTGCGCATCGCGGCCGATCTTCTCGCCGCGACCTTCGGCGATGCGCCGGAGCGGAGCGCCGACGCAAACCCTCCGATGCCGCAGGACGCCTGAGGCAAACGGAAGAAGCGGCGTGCGGCGCCTCCCATCGCACGCCCTTTCCGTTCGCGCGCGCCATGGCCTTCGGGCTCGGCGTCCTGCGGCTCCCGTCGCGCGATTTCTGGTCGATGACGCCGCGCGAACTTTTTTGCGCGGCGGAGGGCGTTTACGGCTTAGCGCCGAGCGCGCCGTCGCGCGCGGCGCTTGAAGACATGATGCGCCAATTTCCCGATTCCCAAGGATCGACATGACGACAACTTTCGACCCCTTCCCGGACCCGTTCAGCGCGCCGGGCGCGAATGAGCCCGTCGCGACAACTAACCTGCAAGCGACGAAACTTCTGCTCGATCAGATCACCGTCTCTGCAGGAAATGTCACGAAGACGCTTCACCTGGGCTTCGGCTCGGCGGCGGCAAGCGGCCGCAGCTTCAATGACGTGCTCTCGACGATCGCACAATCGCTGACGCGCATGGCCTTGCGCACGGGAACCAAGGCGCTGGCCGAAGGACTGGTGAGCGGATTGAGCGGCATGTTTTCCGGCGCCTTCGGCGGCGCCGGGACCGTTGCGCCTTTTGCGGACGGCGGGGTCGTCGCAAGTCCAACCTATTTTGCGAGCGGCGGCGCGATGGGCCTGATGGGCGAGCGCGGCGCCGAGGCGATCATGCCGCTCGCGCGCGGCGCCGATGGCCGGCTCGGCGTCGTCGCGCAAGGCGCCGGCGCGCGTCCGGTTGCGGTCACAGTCAACATCGCTGCGCAGGATATCGAAAGCTTCCGTCGTTCGGAGGCGCAAATCACGGGCGCCCTGGCGCGGGCTGTCGCGCGCGGCCAGCGCAATCTCTAAGCGGGCGCAGCCGGCATGAGCGATTTTCACGAGATCCGCTTTCCGCTTGATGTTTCGCTGGGCGGGCGCGGCGGACCGGAGCGGCGTACAGAGATCGTGACGCTCGGCTCCAATCGCGAGGCGCGCAACGCCCGCTGGGCGCATTCGCGGCGCCGCTATGAGGCCGGCTATGGCGTCAAGAGTCTCAAGCAGCTTTCGCAGATCATCGAGTTCTTCGAGGAGCGGCGCGGCCGGCTTTATGGCTTTCGTTGGCGAGATCGCGCCGATTGCGCCTCCTGCGCGCCGGGCGCGACTGCGAGCCCAATGGATCAAACAGTAGGAATAGGAGACGGCGCGCGCGCTGCATTTCAGCTTGTGAAGACGTACGGAGGCGCCTTTTCCGCTTATGCGCGCGACATCGTGAAGCCCGTCGCTGGAACAGTGCGGGTCGCCGCCGATGGCGTCGAGAAATTCGCGCTGGATGTGAGCGTCGACGTCACGACGGGAATCGTGACCTTCGCGCCAGGCGCCATTCCCTCGGCCGGAGCGGTCGTCACGGCTGGCTTTCTCTTCGACGTGCCTGTGCGCTTCGATACGGATTTTCTGGAAATCGACATGCACGCCTTCGAGGCCGGGGCGATTCCAAATATTCCGATCGTCGAAATCGTTCCCTAGCCGTCGAAGAAGCGCGAAGCGAAGCCATTCAGCGTCGTCTGACTCATGCTGAATCGCCGCAACACTTCGCGGTTCGCAATGACGTTGAAAATTGGAAGACAATGATGCTCTCGCTCTCTCCTTCGATGCAGGCGAAGCTCGATCAGCGCGCCACTACCTTCTGCCATTGTTGGCGCGTTGCGCGCAACGATGCGACAGCGATGGGCTTTACTGATCATGATCGCGATCTGACGTTCAATGGCGTGACCTTTCGCGCAAATACCGGGCTTTCCGCTTCGCAGCTCGAATCGAGCGTCGGCTTTGCGCCGGGAACGGGCGAAGCCGCCGGCGCGTTGAGCGACGAGAGCCTCACCGAGGCGGATCTGCTGAATGGCCTCTATGACGGCGCCTCGGTCGAGACGTGGCTCGTCGACTGGACGAATGTGACTGATCGCGCTTTGCTGGATATTGCGACAATCGGCGAGATACGCCGCGGCGAGATGGCGTTCGCCGCAGAGCTGCGCTCGAGCGCGCACCTTTTCGATCAGCAGCAGGGCCGCGCCTTTCAACGCAGTTGTTCGGCTGATCTCGGCGACGCGCGCTGCGGGTTCAATGTTTTGGCGCCCGGCTTTCACGCGACGAGCCTCATCGCCGCCTTCGTCGGCGGCGCAATCGACATGGATCTTTCCGAAACATTCGACAGCGGCTTCTTTGCAGGCGGCGCGCTCACCTTCACAAGCGGCGCGAATGAGAATGCCCGGTTCACGATCAAATCGCATTGGCAGGCTAATTTTCGCGCGAGCGTCACGCTGTGGACGCCGCCGGGCGGCGCCATCCTCGCCGGCGACGCCGTTCTCCTGACAGCCGGCTGCGATAAGTCGCCGACATCCTGTCGCTTGAAGTTCGACAATATCGTCAACTTCCGCGGTTTCCCGCATATGCCGGGCAATGACCGCGTCATCGCCTATCCGAGCGCGCTTGCGCCGGCGATGGACGGCGGGAGTTTTTTTAGATGACCCGCGCCGACATTGTCGCGGCGGCGCGGCGCTGGCGTGGCACGCCTTACGTGCATCAAGCCTCGCTCATCCATGTCGGCTGCGACTGCCTCGGGCTCGTGCGCGGCGTCTGGCGCGACATCATCGGCGACGAGCCGGAGTCGGCGCCCGCATATGCGCCCGATTGGGCCGAAGCGTTGAGCGCCGAGACATTGCTTGACGCCGCCCATCGGCATTTCAGAGTGGTGGCTTTAAGCGATTTTCGTGAAGGCGACGTTCTGCTGTTTCGCTTTCGTGAACATCTCCCGGCGAAACATCTCGGCATCGCAGTATCGACGACGCATATGATTCACGCCCATGCCGGCGCCTGCGTCGCGCAGGTCGCGATTGGCCCGCATTGGCGCAAGAAGCTCGTCGCCGCCTTCGCCTTTCCGAACGTTGTGGATTGAAGACGCCGCACGTCTGTCATTCGCGACGCGCGATCGGCGCGCGATCGGGAATCCAGGACAAAACCCGACATTCCTGAAGCTGCTGTGGATTCCCGATCAGGCCTTCGGCCTGTCGGGAATGACATTGCGAGGCTCTCCGAGACCCTCATGGCTACTCTTGTTCTGCAGACGATCGGCTCAGTCGCCGGCGGCGCGATCGGCGGACCTATTGGTTCCTCTATCGGCGGCGCGCTCGGCGGCTTCGGCGGCTCCTTCGTCGACGCAGCGCTGCAACCGCATGCATCGCCCCGCTATTCGATCGGTCCGCGGCTGAAATCGATGGACGGGATCACTTCAACCGAAGGCGCCGGCGTGCCGCGAATCTATGGCCGCGCGCGCCTCGGTGGACAGATGATCTGGGCGACGCGTTTTCTCGAACGCGTCAATGTGTCTTTTACGCAGACACAGCATCAGGGTAAAGGCGGCGGCGGCGGCTTCAATATTCAGTTCACCTATGCCTATTCGGCGAATTTCGCGATCGGGCTATGCGAAGGGCCTGTCGCTTTCGTGCGACGCATCTGGGCTGACGGGTCAGAGCTCGACATGACGACGCTGCCGATTCGTATCTATGCCGGGACTGAAGATCAGGAGCCAGATCCGCTAATCGTCGCCAAAGAAGGGGCGGAGAACGCGCCCGCCTATCGCGGCCTCGCCTATGTTGTTTTCGAGGATCTCGCGCTGGCCGCATTCGGCAATCGCATTCCGCAATTCACCTTCGAAGTCGTGAAGCCCGTCGAGGGACTCGGCGCGATGATCCGGGCCGTCGACCTCATTCCCGGCGCGACGGAGGCCGGCTATCACCCTGCCCTCAAGCTCAATTTCTACTCGCCCGGCGCCACGGCGGCGGAAAATCGCCATCAGCTCACCGCGGCGACGGATTGGACCGCGTCGATCGACGCCCTGCAGGCGCTTTGCCCGAATCTCGAAAGCGTCGCGCTGGTCGTCGCCTGGTTCGGCGACGATCTTCGCGCTGAACATTGCACGATCGCGCCGCGCGTCGACGCGACATTCAAGACCATCGGTCAGTTCAACTTCATTCTCGGCGGCTTCTGGCCGCCCGACTGGTCGGTCGCCGGGCTGACGCGTTCGACCGCGCGGCTCGTGTCGCAAATCGACGGACGCTCGGCCTATGGCGGAACGCCCAGCGACGCGTCGGTGACGGCCGCTATCGCAGACCTCAAGGCGCGCGGCCTCGCGGTGACCTTCTATCCCTTCGTGATGATGGACGTGCCGCCGGGCAATGCGCTGCCCAATCCTTACACAGGCGCCGTCGAACAGCCGGCGTTCCCCTGGCGCGGACGCGTCACATGCGATCCCGCGCCGGGTCGGCCGGGTTCACCTGACGCAACCGCGACTGCTGCGGCGCAGCTCAACGCATTCTTTTTGCGCTATCGCGGCTTCATTCTGCATTACGCCAATATTTGCGTCGCGGCTGGCGGCGTCGACGCCTTCCTCATCGGCTCCGAACTGATCGGCTTGACGCGCGTGCGCTCGGCGCCGGGCGCATATCCCGCCGTCGGCGCGCTGATGACGCTCGCCGCGGAAGCGAAAGCGATCCTCGGCCCGCAAACAAAAATCTCCTACGCCGCCGACTGGACGGAATATGGCGCGCATGTTCCTGCAAGCGGCGAAGCGCGCTTTCCGCTCGATCCGCTGTGGGCGTCAAGCGCCGTCGATTTCGTCGGCGTCGACGTCTATTGGCCGCTCTCCGACTGGCGCGACGGCGACGCGCATCTCGACGCGCAGGACGCGGCGAGCATTTATGATCTCGACTATCTCGAGTCTCGCATCGCTTCGGGCGAGGCCTATGACTCGCATTACGCCGACGCCGATGCGCGCCTGGCGCAAGATCGCACCCCAATCAGCGACGGACTCGGCAAGCCTTGGATCTTCCGCCAGAAGGATTTTCTGTCGTGGTGGTCGCAACCGCATTACGAGCGCGTCGGCGGCGCTGAGCAGGCGGCGCCGACGGCATGGGTCCCGCAGTCGAAGCCGATCTGGATTGTCGAGACGGGATGTCCCGCGGTCGACCGCGGCGCCAATGCGCCGAACGTCTTTCCAGACCCGCGCTCGAGCGATGGCGGCCTGCCGTATTTCTCGCGCAACGGCCGCGACGATCTCATGCAGGCGCGATTCATCGAGGCGATGATCGCGCATTTCGATCCGGCGGCGCCCGGCGGCGAGGCGCGCAACCCGACGTCCAGCCTCTACGCCGGGCCAATGGTTGATCCGGCGCGCCTGCACATATGGTGCTGGGACGCGCGCCCCTTTCCGGCCTTTCCGACGCAAGCGGATGCGTGGAGCGACGCCGCCAATTGGGAAACCGGCCATTGGTTGAACGGACGACTCGAAGGCGCGCCGCTCGACCGCCTGCTGCCGGCGCTCGCCGGCGCCGTCTCTGCGCCTGAAGTTGTCACGCAGCGGCCAAACGTCGGCGGATTTCTCGATGGCTATGTGCTGGAGCGGCCGATGTCGCCGCGCGAGGCGATCGATCCACTTGCCGCGCTTTACGGCATCGACGTCGTGGCAAGCGCGGGCGCCTTGCGCTTCGTCGATCGGCGCGGGAAGCCGGTGTGCGAAATTGACGAAGACGATCTCGTCTCCGGCAAAACCGCGTCGCTGGTGACGCTGGCGCGGGCGCAGGAAAGCGAACTTCCGCAGGAGATCTCGCTTTCCTTCTGCGATTCCGAAAACGACTTTCAAATGGCGCGAGTCTCATCCCGCAGACTCGAGGGCCGCTCGGCGCGCCAGAGTGAAGCGCAAGCCGCGGTGATGACGCATCGGGCCAATGCGCAGTCGCTTGCGGAGAGCTGGCTTCAGGACGTGTGGATCGGACGCGAAACCGCGGAGTTTGCGCTGCGGCCTGGCCTTCTCGCCTTGCAGCCCGGCGATCTGGTGCGGCTCGGCGCAGCGGGCGGCGGCCGGTTGTTTCAAATTCAACGCATCACGGACGGCGCCGCGCGGCAAGTGAGCGCGCGCGCGGCGGACGCTTCCGTCTATGACGCGGCCGCGCCGCTGCTCGGACGCACGAATGTCGTTTCGCCGAAGATGGTCGGACCGCCGAGAGTCGAAATTCTCGACCTCGCGCTCTGGCGCGACGAACAGGCGCTCTCCTATGTCGCCGCCTTCGCCGATCCCTGGCCCGGGCCGCTCGCAATCTGGAGGATGACGTTCGAGGGCGGCTATGAGCAGATCGCGATCCTGGACAAGCGCGCGACCATCGGCGAGACGCTCGACGTCCTGCGCGCCGGTCCGGTCGGACGTTTCGATAATGGCGGCGGCGTCACTATCAGAATCGGCGCCGGACACCTCTCGTCGGTGGGCGATCTCGCCGCGCTCGCGGGGCGCTCGGCGATGGCGATCCGCGTCGACGGCGACTGGGAGATTTTCGCTTTCGCGCACGCCGAACTTATCGGCGAACAGACATATCGTCTGTCAAGGCTCATTCGCGGACTCGGCGGCGAAGAACATCTCGCCAAGCGCGATGCGCCGGCCGGCTCAACTGTTGTGCTGCTCGATGACGCGATCGCGCCGCTGGCGCGCAAGGTCGCCGAGATTGGCGCGCCGATGACCTATCGCATCGGTCCGGCGGATCGCGACTATGCGGAGCCGGTTTTCGTTCAGCCGACCGTCGCCGCGACAAACAAGGCGTTGTGTCCCTACGCGCCGACGAAGGCGCGCGCCCGGCGCACGCCGGCCGGCGTCGTCATCGATTTCGTGCGGCGCGGACGCATCGACTCCGACGCCTGGGAGGCGCTCGACATCCCGCTCGGCGAGGCGAGCGAATCCTACGAAGCCGATATCTCGCTGCCGGCGAGCGGAAAGCGCACGCTCACCGCCGCCGCAGCGCCGATCCTCTATCCCGCCGCCGACGAACTCGGCGATTTCGGCGCGCCGCAAAGCGAACTGACGCTTTCACTTTATCAGATGAGCGCGACGGCTGGACGGGGTTTCCCGCTGACGGCGACGCTCCCCGTCCAATAGGAAAAACGATGACGCAAACCACGCATCTTGCGCTGCCCTTCATCGAGGCGGCGCAAGCGCAAAAGCACGTCACGCACAATGAAGCTCTGGCGCTGATCGACGCGCTGACGCAGCTTTCGGTTTCTGCGCGAGACGTGACGTCGCCGCCCGCGACGCCGGCGGAAGGCGACCGTGTGCTCGTCGGCGCCGGCGCGACCGGCGATTTCACGGGCAGAAGCGATCAGATCGCGACATTCCTCGCAGGCGGCTGGACCTTTCTTTCGCCGCACGCCGGCTGGCGCGCCTATGTCGAAGCGGAATCGCTTCTGCTGCTCTATGACGGCGCGGGATGGATTGATTGGGGCCTGTCCTTGCGCCGGCTGCAAAACCTTGCGCTGCTCGGGATCGGCGCGACCGCCGACGGCGCCAATCCGCTGCTCGCCAAACTCAATGCGACGCTCTTTACCGCAATGAGCGTCGGCGAAGGCGGCTCCGGCGATCTACGCTTCGCGCTCAACAAGGAGAGCGCGGCGAACACCCTCTCGCAACTTTACGAGTCGAACTATTCCGCGCGCGCCGAAACAGGGTTGATTGGCGACGATCATTTCCACGTCAAAGTGTCGCCCGATGGTTCGATCTGGAAGGAAGCGATCGTCGTCGACAGCGCCACAGGCGCAGTCGCCTTTCCAAGCGGCGGCCCGGCGAAGGTTCATCTGTTTGCGGCTACGGATTCTTATACGCCGACGCCAGGAACGCGCTTTGTTGACGTGATCCTTTTTGGCGGCGGCGGCGGTGGCGGCGCAGGCGCGCGACAGGCAGCCGGCGCAATCGCCTCAGGCGGAGGCGGTGGCGGAGGCGGCGGAATTGCAAAAGGCAAGTTCACCGCAGCTCAGATCGGCGGGGGCCTCACCGTCACGATCGGCGCGGGCGGCAATGGCGGCGCAGCGCAAACCGTCGATAGCACGGCTGGAAATAACGGAACTGCCGGCGGCAGCACGACGTTCGGGACGTTGATGTTTGCCGGCGGCGGCGGCGCGGGCTCTGGCGGCGGCCTTGCGGTCGGCTCTGGCGGCGGCGGGTCCGGCGGGGTGACGGTCGGAGGCAATGCCTCTGGCGCCACTGGTGGGGCGGGTTCTGTCGGCCAAGCAAAGGGCGGGTCTGCTACAGGCGGCGCGTCTAGCGTCAGTAATGCGACTTTTGGCTCGGGCGGCGGCGGTAGCCCCGCATCGGGGACGTCCGGCGCGGGTGGGGGCATATCTGGTCCGGAAGCGGGGGCGTCCGGCGGCGGGTCCGGCGGCGGCATTACCGCAGCCAACGCAACAAGCGCCGGCGGCGCTGGAGGGAGAATTTATATCAACGGGGCGGCCGTGCAAGCCGCCGGCGGGGCTGCTGGCGTCTCCGGCGGCGCTGGAGCGTCATACGCCAGCGACGTTGGCCCTCTCAATCAAAGCGGCTCGGGCGGCGGAGGCGGAGGTTCTCACGCAACGACTCCTGGCGGCGGAGGCGCGGGGGGACTTGGCGGCGGCGGCGGTGGCGGCGGCGGCGCGTCGCAGAACGGCGCCAATTCCGGCGCAGGCGGCAATGGCGGCGGCGGCTACGCCGTCGTCTTTGAATATTTCTGATCGCAAAACATCAAGCGCGTCGCGCGCGATTCCCCATCAACAAACGACATCGGAAGAGAAGGAGTCGGCCCATGGCCTTCGCCGTGAAGAATCACGTCCTGCACCAAAACGACAAGCCTGTCGCTCAAAAGCCGACGCCAAACGTCGGCGGCGCTTTGAAGCCCTCGCTGCTGATCATGCATTACACCGCCGCTCAGTCGGCGAAGGGCGCAATTTCCTGGCTGTGCAATCCCAATGCGAAAGCCTCCGCCCATCTCGTCGTCGATCTCGACGGCGCGGTGACGCAGCTCGCGCCGTTCAATCGCGTCGCATGGCACGCCGGCAAAAGCGTTTGGAGGCGGCGCTCGAACTGCAACGCCTTTTCGGTCGGCATTGAGCTGACCAACGCCGGACCATTGACGAAGCTCGCCAACGGAAAATTCGCCGACGCATACGGAAAGAATGTGCCGGCGAGCCAGGTCGCAATGCTCGTCCACAAGCTCGATAGGGGCGGCGAAAAGCCCTGGATGATCTATCCCGCCCTTCAGATCTCCGTCGCCGTCGATATCGCCAAGGCCATCTGCCAGACCTACGGCATCAGCGACATCGCCGGTCATGACGACATTGCGCCGACGCGCAAGCGCGATCCGGGTCCCGCCTTCGCCATGGAATCATTCGTCTCGCGAGTCCTCGGCCGCAAGTGAAACCGCGCCGGCGGCTTCCGGCATCAAAAAAGGAGCTCCCAATGCAAGGCTATCGCACCTATGTCGTCGCTGGTCTCGTCGCGCTGTTTGGCGCGCTCGCCTCGACCGACTGGATCGCCTTTCTCAATGATCCGAAGGCCGGCGCCATCGCCATCGGTTCGGCGGCGTTGATGGCGATCATGCGCAGCATCACTTCGACGCCGCCGGGAACGGCCTGACATGTCCAAGCTCACCGCGCTCTGTCTCGTCGCGGTGGCCGGCGTCGTCGCCTATGCGCTTGGGCGCGCCGTGTTGGCGCGACTTGTCGCCGGCGGCGCCGCTAAGGAGAACGCGCGGCGCGCCGAATCCGATATGCGCGCCGCCAAGCGCCAGGCCGAAATCATGGTTGAGCGCAGGAGCGTTGAAGATGTTTCGCAAGATCTCGATCATGGTCGCTTTTAGCCTCGCTCTTGCGGCATGCCAGTCGACGGGCGGCGGCTGTCCGCCGCTCGTCGGCTATTCTCTCGAAGAGCAGAAGATTGCGGCGAAGCAGCTGCGCGCCTTGCCCCAAAACGCGCCGCTCGCCGCCATGATCATCGACTACAAGAAGATGCGGGACGCCTGCCGCGCCTCGGAGAGCTGAGGCGCGCGGCCGCATTTCTTGACTATTCATTGCGCATTCAGGGCTTTCGGCCGACTATGCGCCGGGGAGAGGCGCATGCGGGCCGCCGGAGCTTGTTGGAGACGGGCGCTCACCGTCGCCGCTCTCGCGGCGACGGTCGCCTGCCTGCGCGCCGCCGCCAGCCGCGCCGAAGACGCTCCCGCGCGGCTGCAATGCTTCACTATGGCGCAGGCGCGCAGCAAAATGGAGGCGCAGAAGCTCGCCGATCCTTTCCGATGCATGCGGGATGTCGCCCTCCGGCTGCAGGCCGAGCCGCTCGGCGCGCGGCTGTGCCAATTGGGCGAGGGACTTATCTATGAGATCAGTCTGCTGCGCCGGGACGGCCACATCGTCAAGATTCTTGTCGACGCGTTCAGCGGCCGGCCTCATTCTAGCTCTATAGGCGCCGGCTCTATAGGCGCGGGCTCTATAGGCGCCGGCTCTATAGGCGATTGAGTCTCGCACGCGGGAGGACATATTGCGGCTGCTCGTCGTTGAGGACGACAAGGATTTGAACCGCCAGATCGTTCGTGCGCTCGAGCAGTCGGGCTATGCGGTGGACCGCGCCTTCGATGGCGAGGAAGGTTGCCATCTCGGCGAAACGGAGCCCTACGACGCCGTCGTCCTCGACATCGGTCTGCCGAAGAAGGACGGCGTGACCATTCTCGAAGAATGGCGCGCGGCGGGACGCGACATGCCGGTGCTGATCCTCACCGCGCGCGACCGCTGGAGCGACAAGGTGCAAGGCTTCGACGCCGGCGCCGATGATTATGTTTCAAAACCATTCCACATGGAGGAGGTGCTGGCGCGCATCCGCGCCCTGCTGCGCCGCGCGACGGGCCATGCGACGAATGAAATCGTCTGCGGCGCGGTGCGACTCGACACCAAGGCCGGCCGCGTCGTCGTGGACGGCGCGCCGGTGAAGCTCACTTCGCACGAATACCGGCTGCTCGCCTATCTGATGCATCACAGCGGACGCGTCGTATCCCGCAGCGAAATCATCGAGCATTTATACGATCAGGACTTTGACCGCGACTCGAACACGATCGAAGTCTTCGTCGGCAGGTTGCGCAAAAAGCTTGGCGTCGATCTGATCCAGACCGTGCGCGGGCTGGGCTACATGGCGGCCGCGCCGGCAAAGGACGCCGGCTATAAACGCTAGGCGCATGCCCCTTTCCTTCGTCTCCATTCGCTCCATCGCCGCGCGTCTGTTTCTGACTGCGGCGGCGATGAGTTCGGTCGTGCTGATCGTCGCCAGCATTCTTCTTACCGCCTACTACCGAAGCGAAGCTGAAGAGGTTTTCGAACGGCGCCTCGACGTTTACCTGCGCGCCATCGTCGCCGACGTGTCCGAGTCGGGACAGGAGGGACGCACCGGCCCCGGCCAGCTCGGCGACCCGCAGTTTGAGTTGCCGGGCTCGGGCTGGTACTGGCAGATCACGCGTCTCGACGACAAGTCGCATGACATCAAGGCGTCGCGCTCGCTCTTCGCCAACACGCTGCCCAAGCTCTCAGACCTTGGCGTCGCAGCGGAGGTCGGCGGCTTTCGCCGCGGCTACGGGCCTGGCCCGGACGGGCGCAGGCTGCGCATCGCCGAGCGCGTCATCGACGTCGGCGACGTCGGCATCTATCTCGTGCAGGTCGCGGGCAGCGGCGAAGAGATGGAAGAGCAAATCGCCCGCTTTCGATTCGCGCTGATCGTCGCTTTCGCGGCGCTCGCGATTGCGCTCGCCATCGGCGCCGCCTTCCAGGTCCGCTTCGGCTTGCGGCCGTTGAGGCAATTGCAGCGCGAACTGGCGTCGATCCGCGGCGGCGAACGCGAGCGCATCATGGACGCCTACCCGAGCGAAGTCGCGCCGCTCGCCGAAGAGCTCAATCTGCTGATCAGCGCCAATCGCGACATTCTCGAACGCGCGCGCACGCAGGTCGGCAATCTCGCCCATGCGCTGAAAACGCCGCTCTCCGTCATCGTCAATGAGGCCGATTCCGCGCCCGGGCAACTCGCCGGGAAAGTTCAAGAACAGGCGCAGATCATGCGCGATCAGATCTCCTTCTATCTCGACCGGGCGCGGGCGGCGGCGCGCGGCGGCGCGCTCGGCGCCGCGACGCAGATTGCGCCATCGATCGAGGCCTTGCTGCGCGCCTTCAGTAAAATCTATGGCGACAAGGGCGTGATCTTTTCCGGCGGCGCCGATCCGCGTCTGCGCTTTCTTGGCGAGCGCCAGGATCTCGAAGAAATGATCGGCAATCTGCTCGACAACGCCGGCAAATGGGCGAAGAGCCGGGTGACGATCGACGTCTGCGTCGAAGGCGCGTCGCGGCCGACGCTGCGCGTCACCATCGACGACGACGGGCCGGGACTTGCTTCGCATTTGCGCGCCGCGGCGACGCAGCGTGGGCGACGTCTCGATGAAACCAAGCCCGGATCAGGTCTCGGCCTGTCGATTGTCGTCGATCTCGCCGCCGCTTACGGCGGCTCGCTGCAGCTCGACGACAGCCCCAGCGGCGGTTTGCACGCAGAGCTTCGACTGCCGGGGTTTTGAGCTGCGCGGGGCCGGCCCTAAGCAAGCCCGGAACCGGATCAACGATCGAACGGCCGCCCCGATTTCATGCAGCGCGTCACTCTTCTTCGAGATCGAAATCGAGAATGGCGACCTGCAGCGTGAAGCTCGACAGCTTCGGATCGTCAGCGGAGATGACGCCGAGAAATTCGCCGTTGGCGTTGAGTTCGACGGAATCGGTCTTGCGCCCGCGCGCCACGATCGACAGGCGATCGTTTTCGAACAGCTTGCGCAAATAGGACTGCAGCACTTCGCGTCCGACGGGAATTTTCATCTCGAAGGCGAAGGAACGATCGCCGTCTTCGTCGTCGACCGAGATCGAAGCGATCCTTCGCTCGCCAAGGTGCACGGCGGCGTCGTCCGGATTCTTCGGATCCACTGTGACGCGAACGCCGTCATTGCCGAGCGAACGGCGCAGGAACGCCTGCAGTTTTCGCAATTCGACCTTATCCAAACGCCCGCCCCCGTTCAGCGATCAGCATCATTCCTCTGCCACGACGCCTTTCGCCGAGCAAGAGCGCATGAAAAACGCCCGGCGGAGAGCCGCCGGGCGACGTCAAAAGGCGCGAAGAGCGTTATTCGCCTTCGGCTTTCAGCCTCTTGTTGCATTCGCTCCAATATTTTGGCCAGGTGATTTTTGAACCGGCCTTTTTGAGCTCCGCCTTTTTCGCCTTCCATTCCGCGCTGCATTTCTTCTGGCGCGCGCGCATCGCGGCTTTCGAGTCCCTCGCGGGTTTGGGGCTGGGGGCCGCCTCCGTCGCAGCCGGCGGAGGGGTCGGCTCGACGGGCTTGGCTTCGGTCGCTGGCGGCGGCGCAGGCGTCGACTCTACGGCGGCCGGCGGCGGCGTCTCGGGCTTCGCCTCGGCAGGCTTGGCTTCCGCCGGCTGCTCTTCGACGGGCTTGGCCTGCTCCGCCAATCGCCCGCGACAGGCCTTCAAAAATTCCTGCCAGCTTTGTCCGCCGAGTTCGTTGGCCGCCTTAGCCGCCTGGTATTGCGATCCGCATTCCTTCAATACATTGGCCTGCGCATACGCGTCCCCTGAGCTCGCGGCGAGGGCGACGGCGACGGCCAGAGCGCCGCCGACCGCAGCGTAAGAAACAGCGATACGGATCCCCATATAAATCTCCATTGATCGACGGCGCGAACTGAGCCGCAACAACTGCGACGGCGCATAGAAGCATGACCCGCGCCATCTGCGCCCGCCGGGGGCGACGATAGTCCCAACTTGGTTGTGAACGCAATCCAAACGCGCGATAAAGCCCGAGCGCACGGCGTTTTTTCGTCCGGCTTTTTATGGGTGAGTCTTGGCAAGCGTTCGGGAACAGCCGGCAAGTTGGCGCGAGCTCGCGGTCGTGTCGCATCCCGACGGGCTGCAACGCTGCCCGTGGCCCGGCGTCGATCCGCTTTACCTCGACTATCACGACAACGAATGGGGCCGGCCCGAACGGGACGGCCGGGCGCTCTTTGAAAAGCTGACGCTCGACGGCTTCCAGGCCGGCCTCTCGTGGATCACCATTCTGCGCAAGCGTGAGGCGTTTCGCGCGGCCTTCGACGGCTTCGATCCGGCAAAGATCGCGAGATTCGATCAGAAGCGCGTCGCGGCGCTGATGCGCATTGATGCAATCGTGCGCAACCGCGCAAAAATCGAAGGCGCCGTGCTCTCGGCGCAGGCGTGGCTGGAGATCGAGGCGACGACCGGCTTTTCGGATTATCTGTGGGGTTTCGTGGATGGACGACCGATCGTCAATCGCTGGACGCGCATGAGCGACGTGCCGACGCAAACCCCACTTTCCGAACGCCTCTCCAAAGATCTTAAGGCGCGCGGCTTCAAATTCTGTGGACCGACGATCGTCTACGCCTTCATGCAGGCGGTCGGCATGGTGGACGATCATCTGACGGGCTGCCATCGCCACACAGGCGGCGAGGGCGGCTGACGCGATGCGGGCTCCTTCCACGAAAAATCGTGGGCGGCCGTCGCCCGGCGAGGCGCCCCGCGCCTGGCAGCGCATGTTATCCGGACGCCGCCTCGATCTGCTCGATCCTTCGCCGCTCGACGTGGAGATCGAAGATATCGCGCATGGGCTCGCGCGCGTTGCGCGATGGAACGGTCAGACTGTCGGCGCGCATATTTTCTCGGTCGCACAACACAGCATGCTTGTGGAAAAGGTCGCATGCGCGCTCGATCCCGCGATCGGCCGAACGGAGCGGCTTTACATGTTGCTGCATGACGCGCCTGAATATGTGATCGGCGATATGATCTCCCCGTTCAAGGCGGTGATCGGCGACGCATACAAAAGCGTCGAGGACCGCATATTGGGCGCGATTCTCCTGCGTTTCTCTCTGCCGCCGACGCCCTCTCCCGCACTGCGGCGCCTGTGCAAGGAAGCCGACCGCGCCGCCGCTTTTTTTGAGGCGGTGCAGCTTGCGGGCTTTACACGGGGCGAAGCCGAGCGCATCTTCGGCCGCCCGGCGATCCCGCCGCAGCCCTTCATGGACGAACTCGCCCCGGCTCCCATTGAGGAGACGCAGGCGCGTTTTCTCGCTCGGTTTCGGGCGGTCGACGAAAGTTGAAGAAGAACGTCGGGGAGAAAAATGCCGAATGGGCGCCTGTACGTCTGTTCCCTGACTAAGGTGGTCGACACGGTGCGCGAAAGCGGCGCACGCTCGCTTGTCACCATTCTTACCGCCGGGGCGTCGCTTGTTCGGCCTTGCGAAATCTCCCGCGAGCGCCATTTGCGCATCGCTGTCTCCGATATCGACGCGCCGCGGGGAGGGCATGTCCTCCCTGGCGAGGAACATATCAATCGGCTGCTTGCTTTCCTTGAGGAATGGGACCGCTCCGCGCCGCTCGTCATACACTGCTACGCTGGGGTGAGCCGATCGCCCGCGGCGGCTTTTGTCGCGGCCTGTGCTTTAGCGCCGCGTCGCAGCGAAATGGAGATCGCGCGCGAACTGCGCCGCGTCTCGCCGACCGCGACCCCGAACAGACGGCTGGTCGCGCTCGCCGACGAAAGGCTCGGGCGGAACGGGCGAATGTCCGCCGCGATCGCCGCGATCGGACGCGGGACCGACTGCTATGAGGGAGCGCCCTTCGCCCTGGAATTCGCCGACGCCTAGCCGAGCCGCCGAAGAGCTCGCGCCCCTATCCCCGCCCGTCGCTATCGGCCTCACCGCCGCAATCGTCGCCGTTCGAGACGACGAGCCCTTGATCCTGACGACGCGCGCGGACGGGCCGGCGGGGGTCGCCGCCCTTCCCTCCGGACCCTTCGATCCGATCCGCCATCGCACCTTCGAGATCGGCCTGCGTGAATGGGTCGCCGAGCAGACCGGCGCGCCGCTGGGCTATGTCGAGCAGCTCTATACATTCGGCGATCGCGGACGGCACGCCCGCGCCGGCGACCGTGATCCGCACGTCGTCTCGGTCGGCTATTTGGCGTTGACGCGCATCCGCGACGACGCCGATCGGCGCGCAAGCGTCTGGCGGAGCTGGCATGATTTCTTTCCCTGGGAGGATTGGCGCAAAGGTCCGCCCGTGGTCCTCGAGGAAACGATCGCGCCAGGATTGACGGACTGGGTGGCCGAGGCGCCGGACGCCGTTTCCTCTTCAGGCGTCTCGCGCCGGGTGCGGGTCAATCTTCTTTTTGGCGGCAAGGGACGCGCGTTCAGCGAGGAGAACGTCCTTGAGCGCTACGAGCTTCTTTACGAGGCGGGGCTTCTCGAGGAGGCGCTGCGCGATGGTCGCGAATCGGCGGAGAAACGGGCGCCGCTGACGCCGCTCGGGACTCCGATGCGCCATGACCATCGCCGCATTCTCGCCACAGCCATGGGCAGACTGCGCGCCAAAATGAAATATCGGCCGGTGATCTTCGAGTTGATGGCGTCCGAGTTCACGCTGACTGAGCTACAGCGGACAGTAGAAGCCATCGCTGGCCGACATCTGCACAAGCAGAACTTCCGCCGTCTGGTGGAATCAACGGCCATTGTCGAGCCGACGGGGGAAATGTCTTTAAAGACTGGCGGACGCCCAGCCGCTCTATTCCATTTTCGCCGCAATGTTCTGCAAGAAAGGCCCGCGCCAGGGCTTCGCGTCGGCATCCGAGGCTGATGTCGTTCCTTAAGGCGATGTTCACCGCGACATGGTGAATGTTTGCTGAAGCGAAGCCTGCAATGCGTAGAGTAGAGGTGCGTCTTGGGCTATTTGTCGCCGCCCCCCATGCCGGCGCCGGTCGTCGTCTACAAGGACGTCGGCGGCCTCGTCAGCGATTATGAAGCGCTCACCGAACGATATCGCCGCGAGAACCGCGAGGTCAGGCTGCATGAATGCCGCTCGGCCTGCACGCTGGCGCTGAGCCTGCCGAACGTCTGCGTCTATCCGGACGCAAAGGTCAAATTTCATCAAGCCTATAACGCCATCAACCGGGAGGTCGACCTCGGCGTCTCGTCGCGGCTGTTCGCCTCCTACCCTGCCACCGTGCAGGCGCGTCTTGGCTATCTGACAAGAGAATATCGCGTATTGACCGGGACGGAGCTGATCGCTCTTGGCATGCGCAATTGCGAGGGCGGCCCGACCATGATCGCGAGCCGCAAGCAGCAGCGCGCGGCTTCGACCAGCGTCGCCAGCGCGCGACCCGATGGGCAATCGGGCGCGAGCCTCGCCGCCTTTGGCGACATCGCGCATAAGGTGCAGACCGCGGTCGCTACCGCCCTTGCGAGCACTGGCGGCCAGACGACCGATCCGATCCATGTCGTCGTCGCCGACCGGCGGCAGCTGCCGGGATTCGCGCGCGGCGGCGAAGAGGCGCATGCGCTTCCTGAGCCCGCGCCGCTGCCGCCGCGCCGGCCGCCGTCCGAGGCCTTCGCGGCCGATCGGGCGCCGATGTCTCCGGCCTATCTGCAACTCATCAGCGGGGCGCGACCCATCCTGGGGTCGCAGCTCGTGCGCACAGTGGCCTCGAACTGAGCGGCGACGTCGCGGACTGGCGCCCGGGGCAGCTGTGAGGGCCGTTTAGAATTCCACGCGCCCAGTTTGGTCCCACAAAGAAAAAGCGCGCTTTTGATCGGCCGCTCCGCGCGCCATTCTACGCCGTGAGCGTCAGCATTCCTTCGCGATAACGGCGTTTGGGCGCTTTGCGCCGGGTGAGTGACAGGCCTCCAGGAAACCGCTTGAAATCACAGGCGGCGGCGAACTTTCCAAGGCCTGCAAAAGCGGCATATACGTCTTATGTTCTCCCCTCGCGCAACGGGTTCTTATCGAGCCGCGAATACGGCGCGGCGCGGGACTGAATCAACTCAATAAACGGAAGTTATGGCGTCGGATTCTCGATTCCCTATCGTTGGCATTGGCGCTTCCGCCGGTGGGCTGCGGGCCCTCGAGCAATTCTTCCAAGCCGTCCCCGCCGATCTCGGCATGGCCTTTGTGATTATCACGCACCTCGCCCCAGATCGCGAAAGCTTCCTCACCGACATACTCGCGCGCCACACCAGCTTGACCGTCCATGTCGCGAGCGAGGGCCAGAAGGTTGAGCCGAACAGCATTTATGTTTTGCCGCCCAACGCATCCCTGACGATAGAGGGAGGAACTCTTCGACTCCATCAGATCGAGCACGGCCATGCCGAGCGCAGCCCGGTCGACGTGTTTTTCAGTTCGCTCGCCCAGGATTGCGGGGAATACGCTGTCGGCGTCGTGCTCTCTGGGAGCGGCAGCGACGGCGTTCTCGGAATCAAAGCGATCAAGGAACAGGGCGGCCTTGTCCTTGCACAATCGAGCGATGGAACTCAGCCAAGTTTCACCGGCATGCCCGACAGCGCGATCGCCAGCGGTCTCGTCGACTATGCCATTCCCGTTGAGGACATGGCCGCGAAGCTGTCAGAAAACAGGCAAAGCATTGGATTGGTCGATGCGCTTGCAGAAAGTGGCGCCGCTCAAGGCGACCATCCCGACGCCAAGTCGATCGAAATGCTCTACGCCACTCTTCGATCCCAGATGGGGCACGATTTCAGCGGCTACAAAAAGCGCACGTTCATACGACGCGTTCATCGCCGCATGCAGATCAATCATTGCGATTCGCTACTGGCCTACGTCGAATTCCTGCAACGTGACCATGAGGAGCCGACGCGGCTGTTTCGCGATCTCTTGATCAATGTAACGAGTTTCTTCCGTGACGCCGAAGCTTTCGACGCTTTGGAGAAGATCGTTATTCCGCGTCTCTTCGAGGGCCGTGGCGCCGCAGACACGATCCGCGTTTGGGTCCCCGGCTGCTCAACTGGAGAGGAGGTTTATTCGATCGCGATCCTGCTCCGCGAGCATATGGACAAAACAACCGGGTCGCCGCGCGTCACGGTCTTTGCGACGGACATCGACGAACGCGCATTATCGGTGGCGCGCGCCGCCCGTTATCCGTCCGCGCTGATGAAAGGCGTATCGCCCGAGCGGCAAGAGCGGTTCTTTACGAAGAACTCCGGCAGTTTTGTCGTCGCCAGATCAGTGCGCGATCTTTGCGTGTTCTCGGTCCACAGCATATTGCGTGATCCGCCGTTCTCGCGCATGGACATGATCTCCTGCCGCAATCTGCTGATCTATTTCGGCGCCGATGCGCAGCGCCAGGCGTTGCCGACTCTCCATTACGCGCTGCGACCGGGTGGTTTTCTCTTTCTTGGAAAAGCCGAAACGATCGGCCGCTTTTCGGAATTATTTGCGCCGGTCGACAAGACGAGCTGCATCTTCCAAGCGCGCGACATCGGCGCCCGGGCTCGCATGCCGACGTTCGTTAACGGCCTGCGCCCGGCTCCCTTCGTCTCGCATCGGAGCGATCATGTCGCGGCAGGAGGCATGGGCGCCCGACAGTCGGCGGAGGCGCGAATCGCCGATCGTTTTGGACCGCCGCATGTGATCGTCAATGAAGATGGCGACATCGTCCATTACTCCGCGCGCACGGCAAAATTTCTCGAAGCGCCCTATGGCGTGCCCACGCGGCAATTGCTGACCTCGGCGCGCAAGGAATTGCGTCTCGATTTGCGCAGCGCGCTACGTGAAGCAATCGAGACGCGACGGGCCGCGACACGCGATAATATCGCTTTCGAAACCGATCATCATGTCGAACATGTTTCGCTTTCGGTCGAGCCTCTGCCGGATGGGGCCGATGGCCGATCCGCGTTTCTCATTGCCTTCGAAGAGAAAGAACTTTCGAAAGATGAGGTGGTCGATTCGAACGAAGCGCCTCAACCGCAGGAGTCCGCTGACACATCGCCGATCGAAGCGGAATTGCGCGACACGCGCGAAAGACTGCAAGGCACCATTGAGGAATATGAGACGGCGCTGGAAGAGCTGAAATCCGCTAACGAGGAACTTATTTCACTCAACGAGGAGTTTCAGTCGAGCAATGAAGAGCTCGAATCCACAAAAGAGGAATTGCAGTCGCTGAACGAGGAGCTGCAGACCGTCAATCAGGAATTGCTGGCCAAGGTGGAGGATCTCGACCGGGCGAACAGCGACCTCACGAACCTCTTCGCGAGCACCAACGTCGCCACGATCTTTCTCGACCGTGATCTCGTGATCCGCAGCTTTACGCCCGCGGTCACGAGCCTCTTCAATATTATTGCAACCGACAAAGGCCGCCCGTTGGGAGACCTCGCGATCAAGCTCGATTATCCGGAACTGCAAGACGACATCAAAAGCGTCATGAAGACGGGAACGCTGATCGAGCGACGGGTGAACCAAAACGTGGCCGGAACGCCGCATTTTCTATGCCGCTTGACGGCCTATCGGAACACAGAAGGAAAAATCGATGGCGTTGTGGCGACATTCGTCGACGTCACCAGTCTAGCGAGATCAGAAGAACGCCAAAGGACATCCTGGTTTCGCTCTTGCGTCAGCTTGATTTTTCTGAGAGAACAAAAACAGAACATGCTGTTTTCGAGAGGATTCCGCGATGGCGCGCAACAAGGTGCAATTTCAGAAGGGTCTCAGCGAGCGCGAGTTCAGCAAGGCGTA
>NZ_JBPFEA010000027.1:0-21092 GCF_051061285.1 Methylocystis sp. | reverse complement strand
CGGGCCGGTTCCGGCCTGACGACCAACTCCTCGCGTTCCTGGAAGGGCTCTGATTATGCCGAACAGCCGCATGGCCAATGCCGGGCTATCCGGCCTCCAGCGGAGGCCATGCGGCATAATCCGGATCGCGGCATTATGCGTCAGCTCATGCATGAGCGTCGCATAAAAGGCCTCGCCTGCGGACATGCTCTCGCTGCCGGCGAAGCGGGTGCGATCGGGCATTAAGATGTCATCGGTCGAAGGACGGTAACAGGCCTTCGTGCCACCCTCGGTGACGCGGGCGCCGGAGGCGGCAAGGAAACGCTCGGCCTCTTCGATCGGAGAGAAGAGGGGAGTGACGGGAAGCGTCTCCTCGAGAACCGCGTAGCCCTCCACCTGGTCGGCGTTGAAGACGTAGCTCGCGCGCGCGATCAAGCGCTCGGACGTCTCGGACTCGGAAGCCTCCTCGCGGTCTGTCTCGACGGTGAAGGTCTTGTAGAAGACGACGAGCGAGGATTTCTCGCCGCGGCGCACCTGACAGCCCTTCTCCTGCCACTGGCGATAGGTTCCCCAGATGGGCTGAGCGTAGCCCTGATGCAGGGCGGCCACCCATAGGGCGAGGACATTGACGCCATTGTAGTGCTTACCGGAGGCGATGTTGCGCGGGCGGCCGGAGGCGCCGCCCCGATTCCAGGGGAGGCAGAACTCGCCTGCGCCATCCTCGATGGCGGCGATGATGCGGCTGGTGATTTCCTGATGGATGTCCAGGCTGGATTCGCGGGACATGTGTCTTTCCTCTTCGGTTGGTCGGCCGCGACCGCCGCGACCTGATCGGTCGCCGAAGAGGCAGGGGGCAGCACAGGGCCGCACCCGCAGGGATGAAACGAAGTGGAAGACGGCAACGCCGTTGCGGCGCTGGGACCCGCCTGCCAGGCATAGACCGATGATTCAGGTCGTGCGGCGCTGAGGAGCGCGAAGAAGCGGTAAGCGCTGCGCGAACCTACTCGGACGACCATAGCATGCGCCTATTCAGCGCGCCTTCGATTGGGTTTGAGGCGGAAGCGACAAGCGGTTCCGCACATCGGGTGAACGGAACGGCTGACGTTCACGCCAAAGGCCTGCCGCTGATCGAAGCGAGTAGCGTCCGCTTCTGAAACACGAGCGTCGCGCTTTCAACGCAACCACTCTCCGACGCCGCCATGCCGCGAGCAAGTTCCACTACGAGAATGGGAAAAGCTATAGGTTGAATCGCGACAACGCGCGCTTGCGCCATCCGGCGCGCCGCCGGTTCTGCTATGTGCTGGCGCGTGAACATCCTCGCCGCTCGAATTGGAATAGCGGCCATGTTCCTGTAGCTGCGACTCAATTGGCATTCCAGGCGCGAGTTCGGGCTTAAGCGGCGACTTCGCGAGCGCAAAGCTCGCACTCAATAAAAGTCCAAGAGCTATAAAAATTGCCCGCGTCACAGGAGCACGGTCTCAACGGGATCAACAAGCGATGCATCGTCGTCGCCGGCACCTGCCTTGTTGACACGAGTCGACACAATCCATTCATTCAAGGAATCTTCCGGGGGCGCGCGTAGGAGCGCGCCTGGATCATCGCCGCGCATCCATGCGTTGGCGTCGCGCCAGTCGAGAATGACGGGCTGCCGATCATGGAAACGGTTCATCCAGTTGTTCGCCGCGCCGACAATAATTGTAGCCGATGTGAGAGGCTCGCCTGTGCCAGGATGCTTAGTTTGCTCCCACAATGCGGCGAAGGCGAGCGGTTCACCGGACCGCGCCGAAAAATAGTGCGGCGTTTTCGCCCCCGCTTTGCCCGTCCACTCGTAAAAGCCCGAGGCGGGAGTGATGCAGGGTCTCGTCTTGAAGGCTGTTCGGAACATAGGCTTCTCGGCGACCGTCTCCCCGCGGGCATTAAACGTTGCAGGAAGATCCTTGAGCGGCTTCTTCCACCATCCGGGCACAAGCCCCCAGCGCATCTGGACGAGCTCGTTGCCGCCCGTCTCCGCAGGCCGAAGGACCTCGATCTGGGTCGTCGGCGCGATATTGTAGCGCGGCGCGAGGTTGCGGGGCTGCCCGACCAGATCGGCAAGCCTGTGTAACTCTTCCCACGAGTGTGAAACGGATCACACCGTCGCTGATCGGCCCTTCCGCCGCGCAGCCGATCGGCGCACACTTGAAGAAGGGAAGCTTCCCGATCTCGCCCTGATCGACTTTCATCCTCGCGCCTTCGAGCAGGAACGTGTCCAGCGGCGCAACTCGATCACAGGATACCGCTGGCGCTCGGCACCGCCACAATCCATCGGCGGAACCTTATGCTGCAGCCGGTGGCGCTCGCCTTGGAAAAGGACGCGATAGAACGCTGCCTTGCCATTGCGGTTTGCGATGGCAGGCTCGGTTTGGACGAGGCGCGCGCGGCGATTTGGCGGGACTGGCGCGCCGCAGGCGCCGTGTGCGAAAGGGCGGCGGGCAATCCAGGCGCTTTCGACTGAGGCAGCCATGGGCTGACGTTCACTACTGCATGTCGACGAGCGCTATGCGGATGATCTCGTCGTGGGCGCGTGCGGCTGCCAAAATTCTGCCCATGCCGCCGCTATTTCAGTTTTGCTGGTGGTCGCGATGTCGCGGAGATGGATCTAGTGAAGCAGATAGGAGTGCTGCGTCAAAGGGCGTCTTCCCAATTGGCGCCACCATAGAACAACCGCAGCACAACGACGCGCTCGGCCTCAACCGTAAAGGCGACCGTGACGCGGCGCTCAAACCCGATGATGCGCAGCCCGGGCCGAATGTCGTCGCGACGCATTCCGCGCTCAGAGGCGTAATCAAGACGGTCGCAAAACGCCCGCAACCTTTCGACGTAGGCAAGCGCCCGCGTCGCGCTGCTCGCTTCAGCTATCAGATCATAGAGCCGTCCGAAATCTTCGTCGGCTTGCAGAGCGTATTCGACTTCCCGCCGCTTCACATCTCCGCCTTCAGCCGGGCCGCGTGACGCTTGCGGATATTATCGAAGAGCTTCTCGCTGGACAGAGTTCTATCCGGGTAGGCTTTAATCTCGTCATAGGCCGGGGCAACTTCGTCGCGCAGCCAGCGCTCCACGGCGGCGTCGCGCTCCTGTAGGGCGCGAAGGCCAGCTCGGATCACCTCACTGCCTGAGGCGTAAGAGCCCGAGGCGACGAGTTGGTCGATGAAGGCAGCTTGCTCCGTGGGCAAGCTAAATGTACGCTTTTCTGTGGCGGACATGGGATGCGCTCCTTACATTCTGGTATGAATTTATCATACCATTTGCAGAAATCCATATTTATGAACCAGTCTGGACGAACGGCGTCGAAGCCGAAGGCGCGTGACTATGGCCGACGAGGGGATGGTAGCGGCCGCGAACGCACAAATCGCGCGGGCACCAGAACCGAACCCTTTATTAGCGGCTTTCGCCTTCGCCTTCCGGCCGCCGAGGCTGCGCCAGCTCGCGATTGATGCGCGCCGCGTTCTCTTGGTCGACGCGCCGCTGTTCTTCGTCCTGTTTCAGCACGCGCGACTGCTGCTCGCGAAGGTTCTGCATCTGCTCGCTCTGGCGGGGATCGGCGGGCATTTCGCGGCGGTTGTTGTCCTCCATGGATCGATCGGCTTCGCGCGCGCTCGCGGCCTCGGCCTGCGAGCGATAGGGCGACGGCTCGTTCACTTGCACGGCGTTCGTCTTGTTCGCTCCTTCGGTGCGGGCGGCCTGTTCCGTCTCGCGCGCCGCTTCGCGGTCCACTCGCCCTCGGATTTCCTGAAGACGGATTTCGCGCTCGGCTGCCGTCGAGGTCGGACCTTCGGCGCGGGCAGGCTCGTCTCGTTTGTCTCGCCGCTCCATCGGCGCGGCCTCGTGCCTTTCATCGGGCTGCGCCTGGCCTTCGGCAATCCGCGCGCGGTCTATTTCGATCTCGGCGCGCAGATCGCGAATACGACCCTGCATCTCGGGATTTGTGATTTTATAGCCATGCTCGGCGGCGAGCCGCGCAACAGTCTCCTTATAAGCGTCGCTCCCGGTGATGTTGAGCGTTTCCCACTTTTCGGACGCCACTTTGAGCGCGGCGTTGACGGAATCCGCGTTATTCCAGTCGCGAATATCGAGCTGCTTCCCATTGTCGACAAAGGCAAGGGTTTGCAGCGCGCCGGTCGCATCGTGTCGGTGGTAATGGATCTCGTCGCCCTTACGCTCGAACGTGATAATCGGCCCGAGGTCACGCGCGGGCTCCGGCTTCACGTAGCGGTCGCCCTGCACATCCGCCTTTTGCTGTTCGAGATTGGTTTGCGCGGCGATGGCTTCGTCGGCCTTGTCGAGCAGCCGGCGCGACTGTTCGGCGAATTGCGCGCGCGCCTCATCGTCGGGAAGCGCCTTGTCGATTTTCGTAATCGTATCGGCCATGCTGTCGCGCGCGGCGATCATCGTTTCGGCTGTTCGCATGGGTCCTGTCTCCTCTGCGTCGGTCGAGGGCGCGCGACCTCGTAGAGCGCTCTCGGCGCGTTGCTGAAAATGCGCGACGGCGGCGCTCAGCGCGCCGTCCAACGGTCGGCTTTGAGCGCTGATGGCGCGCGGCACGACAAAAACCTTGCCGGGCTGCGTGCGTGAGGATTTCAGCTCGGTTGCGCGCGCGGGCGGCACGTCCACATAAATCATCCGTGTGGCGACGCCTGGCTTCGCATAAGCCGCAGCAGTCGCCAGATCAGCAGCGAACAGCGCGCCGGGTCGACCGCCGCCGCTATCGAGACGATAAAGCCGCACGGCGTCCGGCGCTGGCGGCGGCGATCGACGCGGCGACAGGGCGGCGACGTTCCGCCATTGGCGCGCGGCGTCCTGCGCGCGCCGCCGGCCCTCCTCGCGCGTCGGTCTATGAATTTCCCGGTTTTGCACGCACTCGACGCGCCGGCGAACGCTCGCCGGCGCAATACCGCGCGCCATCATCTTCACGTCTTTAAGCTTGTAGGCCGGCGCGTGCGCCTGATCGAACCGCCGGACATTCTCCATGGCGATCCCGCGGGCACGGGCTTCGGCCGCGAGCGTATCGCGCCATCGCGAAAAATCCTGAATTTTTGGGTCGAGCCGCTTGCCGTCGTCCCGGACAAGTCGAACCGCCGCATGCACATGAATATGCTCTCGGTTCGTATGCATCACGAAAACATACTCATGTCCGGCAAACGCGTGCGCCAGCGTCGCCCGCGCGGCGTCCATAAACGCCTCTTTGTCCGTGCCGGGTTTCGCGCTCAAAATGACATGCGCAAAGTCGCGTGGCGCGCTCGATCGCATATGCGGCCGCCAGGATTTGGCGATTTCGAGGCTGATATTAGCCTCACGCGATGCGGCGCGCGGCGGGCGGTTCGGCCGCTCGCGCGTCAGGCGCTCGGCTTCATCTTTGAGCGCACGGCCGTCCGGCCCATAAGCGTCAATCTCACCGCCGCGGGTAAGTCGGGCGAGCGCCGACGTGGCGCCCTCGACCCCATGCGCCCATTTCGGGTCGGTAAATTCGGCGTCCCGGCCGAATGCGCCCTCCAACCGATCGCGCAAACCGTCAATCGACCGCTGATTGTCGTAGATCCGTTGAAGCCGGCCGCCCGCATTGCGCTCGCGACTCGCGGCCGTCATGACGATGTCGACGCGGCTATGCGCGCCATGCTGCGAAAGCCGCCAGGCATAGTGATGGCCGCGAAGAGCCTCCGCAAGCGCGTCTTGCGCCTCCGTTGTCTCCAGCCTGCGGTCGAACCGCATTTCGAACTGCAGCACGTCGTTGGACGGCGCGCGGCCATCTTCGGCGCGCCACGTGGCGGCGAAGTCGGCGACGGAGCGCTGCCCGGTGATCATCAACCCATCATGGCGCTCCAGCGTCAGTTCGCCCTTGTCGCTCTGATAGTTCAGAAGCGATTTCGCCCGTGCCGCGCCAGAACCGAAACTCGCGATCTTGACGACCGCCGCCTGCGACCCGGCCGCAAGATTAGCCTTCGCGATCAAGGCGGACCGCACGGATGCAATCGCTGCGCCCGTCGCCGGCACGCGGCCGCCCAGTGCCGGCGATGAGGGTCGCGCCGTATGCGCAACCGCGGCGGGCGCATGCGCCGAGACGTCGGTCTGCGAAACGCTGCCCTTCGCTGCGACCGCGCGCTTCACGCGCAATTCATCGTCGGCCCGGGACTTCTCGCCTGGCGCCGGCGCGCGCGGCCCTGTGTCCGGCCGCCCGTCGTGTCCGGGCCGGGGCGCCGCGCGCGAGCTGTTGGCTGTTTGCGCGCGGTAACGCTCAGCCGATTGCACCGCAGCCGCAAGATCGTCCAGCGCCGCCCGATTCTTCGCCGCAAGACGACGCTGCAAGCCTTCCGTCAGAATCGAAAGATCAAGCGCCGCGAGAGTCGTCATGAGGCGCAGTCCTTTTCGATCGCCGTCTCGGCGCGTCTCCGCGCTCGATACGTCAATGACGCGTAGAGCGCGTCGAGCGCCCGCATGATCCCATGCGCTTCGATCAGCCACGCGCGCACATTCTCTCCCGGGAAGGCGTTGCCCGCGTTCATATGATGAACGGCTTGATTGAGATTAACGCCGATCGCGCGCAGCTGTCGCGTCAATTCGACGACTTCGACGCGTCCTTCGCCGTCAAACGTCGGCCCCATGTCGCTGGCCGCGCGAACCATGCGACGCAGCGCTTCTGTTGTCGTCAGATTCCTCGCTTCGCAGAATGACAGAAACGCCGCCGCCTCCGTCTCATCGACGCGGAAGCCGATAAATCGCGTCTTGCGCCGATCGTAATGTCGCTTGTCCGCCATTCGTCGATCGTCCTTAGCGTCCGGTTTGCCTTTGGCAAACTGCCGGACGCAAACATGGCCGGCGCGGCGAGCGCACATAAAGATTTTGTTTCACAAAATCCCTATCCTGCCATTCATCACCACTCTTCGCTTTGCATAGCCGAAACCCCCCATTTTCTCAACGTTTTTCAATGGTTTTGGCAGATTTCAAGACAGTCTCGAACCACTCTCAGTGCACTATCAAGACAGTCTAATGAGGCTCTTAGATCAACATCGAAAGCGTCTCACACAGAGACCCAACGGACTCGCATAAAATTATCACCGTCGCATCAGGCGCATATCAGATCAATCTCCAAGATGCTCCGCGTCGTCGTCATAAAGGTCTTGCGTAAGGAAGGGAGTGGGTCTAAATGATTGCCATTTTATTAGAGGATCGCATGAAGCTGACCGGTGAGGACCTGCAGCGTCTGAAACAAGGGATCAACGCGCTAAAGCCGAACCGCCGGCTCACGCTGCGCGAACAAATTGGTGCTCTCTATGAGCCTTTGATGAAGGCGAAAGGCCGGGGACTGACGAATGCTCAACTTCTCGATTACCTCAGAGAGCAGGGCATTATGATTTCGGCGCCTTCGCTGTTTCGGGTGCTGAAACAGCTCGCCGAACAGAAAGCCCAGCGCGGGGTGAAGCGGGGAAGCCATCACTCCAGCGAGAACGGGAAAAGGCCTGCGCCGACCTCCTCGGAAATCGCAAGGTCCGCATCCGTTGGAACCGTCGAGTCTGAACCTGTGCTGCGCGCGTCGTCTTTCCGCGTGCGCCGCGACCGCGATGAAATCTAGGAGATCGGTGAATGGATAAGGCGATTTACATGGTCGGCGGCAGCAAGGGCGGCGTCGGCAAGTCCATGGTGACAATGGCGCTCATCCATTTTCTGACGGCGCGGGGCGAGGCGGTTGTCGTGGTCGACGCTGACACCTCGAATCCTGACGTCATGCAGAACTATGAGAAGGAGATCCCGTGCGAGGGCATCAATCTGGACGATGCTGACGGCTGGATTCGGCTCGTCAATCTCTGTGACGAAAACGCGGATAAGACCGTTATCGTCAATACGGCGGCGCGGAACAATCAGGGAGTAGGGGCCTACGGCGTCACGCTGAGCGGCACGCTCGACGAGCTGAAGCGGCGATTGGTGACCTTGTGGGTTGTCAATCGTCAGCGGGATTCGTTGGAGCTGTTGCAGGATTTTCTCGAAGCGATCCCGAATTCAACCGTTCACGTCGTCAAGAACGGCTACTTCGGCGCGGACGAGAAGTTCGAACTCTATAACGGCTCGAAGACTCGAAAGTCGATCGAAGGTCGGGGCGGGAAGAGCCTGCTCTTCCCCGACATGGCGGACCGCGTGAGCGACGACCTTTACAGCAAGCGTCTCAGCATCCGAAAGGCGCTCGCCGATATGCCGATCGGCAATCGCGCCGAATTGAAACGTTGGCTCACACAGGTCGATGGCGTCTTTTCGGCGGTCGTGCCGAATGGCTGATGGCATGGAAGCCCACGACGCGACCGGCTTTGAGAAGCTGATCGGCCGGACGGCGACGGAGACAGAACGCCGACAGCTTCGTCGTGTGAAGGAGGTTCTCGGGCTTCGCGACAATGACGCGCTGTGGCTCGTCATCTTCGCGCTTCAATATTACGACAGCCTCTATCGCCAGTTCCCCAAGGCGATTGCCACCGAGGCGGCGGCCATCATGACGCGCACGCGCGAGACGGCGGACGCGCAAATGCGCGCCGGGGTCGAACAGGCCAAGGCCGACCTCGCCCGCGCCGTCGCGCTCGCGGCGCAAGACGTCGCGCGAGACGTGGCGCGACGGCAGGCGACGCAGTGGCTCGCCTATGGGATGGCGGTTGGCGCGGCTCTCGTCGTCACCGGAATCGCGATTGGGCGCGCGCTGGCGCCGTAAGAGGCGCCCCGGCTGTCATCGACAACGAGTTGCAGGGATGCGAACTCGACAGGGATGATGACCGAGGCCAGTCCTTACACCGTCGCTATTTTCCCGCCGCCGGCCTCCAGCCTGCCGCTGTCGCTTCCGCCACGGAGCAGAACATACGTTCTTCGGCGCCCGTGATGGTGACCCGGGCGTAGTCGCGACTGCCGGGTACGTGGAAGATTTTCTCGCCCTTGCGGTTGACGTTGCCCTTGATGGCGCAGTCCTTGGACGGCGTCGGCGCGTCCTTTGACGCCGGCTCGGCGTAAGCGGCAGAGTTGGGAAGCGGCCGGGAAACATTCCATAGCTGCTGGAAGCGCGCCTCGAAGGACTTCGCCGCAGACGGGTCGTGTAGAACGACGAGATCATTATCCTGCTGCTTGAGCCCGGAGGCCGACAGGTTGGCCGACCCCGACCGAAGAAGGCGCCCATCGACGGCATAGGACTTCAGGTGCATGTATGCGCCCGCCGGTTTCATCCGGACATCGTCGGCAATGGGGCGAAGCCGGTCGAGCGCGTGCTGCTGGCCTGGGTCTAGGACGATGCGGAGGGCGACCCCGCGCCGGCGCGCCTCGGTCAACGCGTCGACGACGGCCCAGTCCGTGAGCGAGTAGACCGCCATGTCGATCTTCGCGCGCGCCAAGCGGATCAGGTCGACGTCGATGCGCTCAAGGTTTTCATCAGGCGCGTAGTGGATTTCCACATCGCCGGCGCGCACGGGCAAGGAGCCGATGCCGCAGAGGAGGGAAGCGCCAACAACGATCCGAAACCAGTGCCGGTGGATCACTGCCACTGGCTCCAGATGATAAAAATGAGGACGACGATGGCCGAGCCAATCGATGTGAATACAACCCGCCAGTTATAGCGCTCGCGGAATGGAAGCTGCCGCCAGCGCGCATCCTCGTCGTCTTCTCGGTTTTGTTGTCCTCGCCAACCCATTGACGTATCCTTTGAGGAGCAGATCCCGACCGACTCCACACGACGAAGCCACAATGGCAGGCGTGTTCAGGGAGCGGCAAGTCGGGACGAAGGCTCCAATTTGTCACCGAAATCCAAAATATTTTCGCTGCACGCGGTCAACCATCTTCATCGCCTTCTTGCTCAACCGACGCAGCGCCACCCAGCGCGTCATAGCGACGCGACGCCAACCACTGAAGACGCAAGGCCTGTGTCAGCAATACGCGTCGTAATCCACCCTGGACCTTTCGCTCGGAGATCACCTGCGCAAGCCGCGAAATAATGAGCGCTCTTCGAGCGATCCGAAAATCGGGATGTGATCGGAGCTCATAGACGCGGTCGGAAACAATTCTCGCGCGCAGGGATCGGGGCGCTTCGACGACGAGCGACCCAGGCGGTGGATCCTTCTCGTTCAGGATCGCTTTGAACTCTGACCGATCAACCGCGCGCTGCGTGATCAATCGCTCCAAAGCATCCAGTTGCTTGCGCGCGTCGGCATCCTTGCCACTTGTCTCCTGATATTGTGGCAGCGGCCAGACCTCGATTTCGAGCACTTCAAACGGGTCAAGCACTGACATTGCAACAGCATCAGTGCGCTGATTGGTCAGGTGACGACGAATACGCGTGCGCAGCATCTCGTTCGTCTGCCCGACATAGATCGGTTCGCCGTCATAATCGAAGAAGGCGTAGACGCCCCATTTATAATTCCCGACACGTCGAGTCTGACCCATAGCTTCTTCGAACGACGTATCGAGAAACCTCGCCAGATTGGCTCGCAGATCCTCCGTCTCGAACGGTGGAAAGTTTATGAAATCGGGATCGCGACGAGTAGTGGGCTCGTTCGGATTAGGCATGTCGGATCGCCGTCATGTCGGAGGAATGCTGCACGACTCCTCCCCGCTCGATTGTGGTGCGCCGCATGGTCTCGTCACCGAGAGAGGCGGTTTCGAAGCTGACATGATTAATCTCGTCGCCGCGACCTCCAAAGCCGGAATGGAATGCAGCGAGGAATTTGATGTTCATCAGTGATTGCGCGCCGACTTTCGGCGCTTCACGAGAGGGTATGGAAGATGGGAAAAGATAGATGCACGGCGGCGGCGCACAGAAAGGACCGATCACGGTCGTTCTGGCATCGCTCTCGTCCAACAGCTTTGGACAGGCGCGTCCCATCGTTCCGCACACCATATCCCAGATGACGAGGCCATCAACGCGCTGATTGCGAGCGATGATCTGAGCGCTTATGCGCGTATGAACTCCAGACCAGGCGTTTCGCCGCGGGTCGGCGCCAACATTGGTGCACAGGCTCCAAATGACAAATTCATCTGCGCCGTCCGGGCGCTCGAAAATTTTCGAGTTGTCGCCGTCCAAACAGCCTTTCAGGTCGATGATCGTCGTTCGACCGCTTGGTAGCGTCACAACATAGTCATAAAACACGCCGCGCTTGGCCCGGTCCCAGCCCGCGATGAAGCCTCCATCCTCCATGTGGTTGAGAACATGCTGGACGAACTCTCGCTTGCCTCGCATCGCTGCGGCAAACTCTCCACGCACCTGTTGAATAGCGCCGCGGAAAATCGGCGAGGCGTAGAAGTCTTTCTCCGCAAGCCCGTGGTCGCCGAGCTTATGGGCTTGCGTCTTGAGCCCTTCAGCAAATTCTGCGATCTGCTGGCGCACGCTTGGGTCCTGCTCGCAAGGAATAACGCTCACGCGGCCCTCTCCGCCTGAGCGCAGACGTCGAGAAGCGGTTCGAGCAGATAGCGCGTAAGATGCCGAACGACATCGACAGCAACGCCGTCGCCCGTCAAATGGTACGCCTCGTTGTAATTTTTTGGCAGCTTATACGCGTCATCAAGTCCCATCAATCGAGCGGTCTCCCGCGACGAAATCAGGCGCGATCGAATCTTGTTTCCATCGACGACGACGATCGTCTGGCGGCTTGAACCGCCTGCGGGCGTCCGCAGACATCCCAAGATATCGTCAAACCGAATTTCCGCCCGTTGGACCTTGACGCCATTTTCGTCGAGACGGGTGCGCTTGTAGACCCCGCCCACCATCCGACGCCCCGAACGCTTGGCGGCCTCAACCTTCGCCTTGTTGACCGGCGACATCATCGCCAAAATTTGCTTGGTTTCTGCGGCAGTATGCCAGTCGACGCTCGAAGGATTTTCTTCGATGATATCGGCGAAAGAAATCTTGCGACGCGGCGGCGTCGGTAAATTCCACCACAGCATCTTCTTCCTGGCGCGGGAGGAAATGCCGTCAACAGCTCTGCGCAATCCCAGCGTATGAAATGGCTCGATTGGCCCCGGCGACAGGAGCGACGGGTCTATCGTCACATCGTCTCTTACGCCGATCACAAACAATCGTGGCCGGGATTGCGGCACGAACAGAGAGGCGTTGATGATCAAGGCGCCGTATCGATATCCGGCTTCGCCAAAGGTCTTGCAGATCGCTTCAAAATCTCGTCCGCCGTGGGAGGTCAGCGTGCCGCAAACATTCTCGATCGCGATAATCTTCGGCGCGCGATTGTCGTCGATCAGCCCCGTGATGACATCCCAGAACGGATAGAAGGTTCCAGAGCGCTCTCCCTTCAACCCGGCTCCGCCCCCGGCCAAAGATAAATCCTGGCAGGGGAACGACCCCCAAATCAGGTCTGCGTATCCTGACAACTCATCCACGGTGACCTGGCGAACATCGCCGACCTTGAGCTCGCCGCCCGTGCCCCAGTTGGCTTGATAGGCAAGACCTTTTTTGTGATCGAAATCATTCGCGAACAGACATGTCCAACCGGACCCAAGCCCTGCCCGGGCCATCCCGCCGCCGGCAAAAAACTCATAAAAATTAGGCATGACGCTTCCGCTCAATGGCTTGGTCGTCGACCAGAACATCGTCCCGTTCAAGCTTTTCCTTGATGGCCTCGGCAATCCAGGTGTTCCTGGAGACATTGCCGGGACGCGCGCTCCGCGCTTGATCGATCGACTCGAAGGTCTCGGGTGACAACCGAAGATTGATGCGATCCAGCGGACGAATCGCCTGATTTTTTAAAGAATCGAGCATGCAGCGAAGCTGGCGCCTTTTTGGCGCCATGTCCAGCATGTTCTATATATGTTCCGAGCCGACGAGAGAGCCTATCGAGCCCATCTCACTTTAAATTTTCTCGTTTCCAGGTGACCTCCATTGCGTTGGGCTCCGCGCTCGTTCCCCGTAAAAATCCATCGCCACCTGAATGTCGCGGACTTGGCCGACATATCGCCCGAGGAACTCGAACAAGCGGAAGCGGAGGGCACGCTCGTAGGCAATCGCTCCTACTGCGATCTGCGGGGCTGCGGCTGGGGCGTCGTTCGCACAGCCCTCGATATCGAGACGAAACTGATTGACCGACTGAAGATGGCGGATGATGTCGAAGCGGAAATGTCGGCCTTCGAAGAGGAGCGCGCGACCGCATTCGAGGACGAACCCGCACTCTGGGGGCTGGATGTCGGCGTCGCCTCCGCCACAATCGCGATTTCGGCCTACGGCTCAATCCCTGTGTCCAGCTGCAACGCAGGCGCTTTTGGCGGATGCCACTCAGCGCGCTATCCTTACGTTGCATTTTTTCTTCCAAAGGACTTGGCGCCTGAAATCATGCGCTGCGCCGAGGCCGCCGACATTGGGCTGCTCTGCGATGAAAGCGGAATCGCGCAAATTTATGGCCAAGGAGAAATGGATCTCGTCCGTTTCGCGCAAACGGCATGGGAAAGAAGCGCAGCTGGCGAAGAAGAGGCCCGATGATGAAAGTATATGGGCGATCAGCGGCGCGTTTGCACTTTTCGTGACCAAGGGGGCGACACGCCGCGACACCCTGATGGCGACAGAGCGTCTTGCGGTGAGCGGATCGCTGCGCCGATCAATGCGCGCCACGCTTGAGCGCCGTCTGCCGATCGCCCCGACGAGCAATCTGATGATGTAAATTAGTCTGCTTGTGCTCGAGGGGCCGCGCGCGGCCCCTCGATCGCGTTTCATCGGGACTTCTTGCCCTGCGACTTCGCGGCGGGCGCTTCCGCCTTCTTCGCCGGCTTGTCGGCAAGGTGCTGAATGTCCTCTACCGCGAAAGTGTAGCCGAACCGGCGCTCGCTATTAGCGGCTTTCCATTCGGTCTGCTTCGGGCGCGACGTCACTTGAACCAGGTCGCCGGATTCGAGTTTTTCGCGCGCCCATTTGATGCGCGAGTCCTGCCGGGCAAAGATCGTATGTTCGATCCACTCGGGATTGTCGATCCATTCGCCATTGCCGTTCTTGTAGGGGTTGTTCGAGCAGACGGTGACGACGAGATTGGCGCCGACTTCCTTGAGCTGACCGACCCGGCCGACCTGAATGTGTGTGTTGAGCTGCGACATTTTCTCTCTCCTATCGTTGGGCCTCGGCCCGTTGCGATGGCGGTCTGAAAGCGCCGGGGTATGGAGACCACAGAGCCGCAAGGCCGTAAGGCCGCAGTGGGCAAGCGAAGCGCTGCGCGCCGGCCGCGACGGAGAATTTTGAAAGGGCGCGCCGCGCCCGTGCGCGAGGAATTGCCGCATAGCGGCAAGGGGAAAATTATTCGACGCAGGCGCCGACGTGGCTCCGCCGGCGCTAGACAAGCCAGTAAAGAGCAACGGGCGAAGGCACAAACATCACAAGAGAGATCTGTGCTGCGCTCGACACGCAACCAGGTCAGTCGAATTGTCCGCCCAGCCTCGAGCCTCTTCGTTCTCACACCATCGCGCAATGCCGAGAATTGGCTTGGCGATGATCGATCCCGCGTGGCCGTATCAATAATGCCATGGCGCGTCGTTCAAATGGGCTGATTATGAGAAGCCCGGCGCCTATTGAGTGACGGCCCCTACGCCGCGCAAACAGTCGACTCGGCTTGGGCGCGTGCACATCCGAAGCGTAAGGAAGCGAGTAAGAGACGAAGCCATGTCGCCGCGGGATGCGCCTGTTGCACGCAATCGAAGAACGGGCGACGTTGCGCTTTGTCTGCGACGCGGGGGCGGGCGGCTATCCAAATATAGGTCGATCTAATGCAGGGTGTTACGATGAACGAGATTGTTTTAGCGGACGCCGATCGCGAAGGTGAAACGATGACGGCGCGCGTCATACGCTATGATCGGGAGCAACGTCGCCTCGAACTTGCGGTGCCCAACACAACTGTTGTTTTTACACTTTACGGCGATGGCGAACGGTTCACGGGAGTGCTCGGCGGCCGAAGCTTCTATTGGGATGCGCCGCGCGCCGAGCCCGCGAAAAAGCGGGAGAAGCGTTAGCTCCGGCGCGTATCCCAATTGTCGTCACGAATTCGGCATTTTCAGCAGCTCCAGATAGCCCTGCTGCGTCATCCATCGTGCGCGGGCGTAATGGCTGTGATAGACGCGCCGCGCGCGTTCACGGTCGACGTCGGGATCAATGTTGAGGACGATCCGGCTCGCCTCCTCCCAGCCGGCGCCATCGCGCGCCGCATCGAGCAGGCGGAGATATACGATCATATGCGAGAGATCGTAGTCAGTCAGCTCGAGCGTCGTCGGCGCTACCTCTGCGACCGTGTCGGACTGATTGGGGATCATGCTTGGCCTCCATTAAAGCGCAGCCTATGCTTTGATCGCTCGTCGTAAGGCTGCAGCCGCAAGGTAGCCGATAGCTTATGTGGCGGCATTCAGGGTGCGCCGAGCGACAAGCGCAGCCCCGTGTCGCGACGCGTGGTAACTGAAGGTAAGTGATCGGGACACGCTCCGTGACTGATACGCGACGCCGTTCGCGTAGTATAATCGAGCCGCGATAGAGCGCCAGTATGGATGGCGCGACCGACTGGTGGTCGCGAGGGGAGTTCGCGCGAAGGGGAGCGAGAAACGGAATGGGTGTTGATCTCGTCCCGGATATTCAACGACCGCGCCAGCGGCTTAAGCCTTTCGCAGGAACAGCGCCATCAGCGAATTCGAAAGTTGGAAAGTCCGTCCATTCGGAGGCCGCTCGCTCCGCATTGTCAGCGCAGACGGCGCGTTTGCGCTACAAAGAGGCTCGCAACGCGAGCACAAGAAGGGGCCATATAGTCCCCGACGCGAGCGTAGCGACGCCAAAGGGCTATTGCCCGGCCCGCTTTTCGGAAAATTGCGACCTATGGTCCGAGTGAGCATAGCGACGGCGCGCGCCGCGCGCCGACACGAGGCCAGTGCGAGCCCGAAAAACGGGCGCTGTGATCAGCCCCGTAGTCGAGCCGACACGGATAGCGCTTGAATTACGCGCACACAATCATGCAGGCGTATCTCGTCGCACGGGAATTACAAAAGATAAACGACGATCAACCCGCGTTTGTAGCCTGAGCAGCAAACGTTTGGCGAAAGATGCCAGCCCGGTTGTTCGATACTTTTTCAAAGTTCTTGGCTTTGCAGGCGCTGTGCGACCGCGCTCAACGGAATGGTTCGCAACGCGCAACGCAATCTCCGAGCCTTCCCGTTTCGAGGTCGCCCGGACGCCAAAGTGTCAGCGTCAGCTGATTACGCTGCGTCCTCTTCGCCGCTATCGGTGCGACTAAGGACGTCGAAGACGTTGGCGACCACGTCCACGCCGTAGATCGTCTTGCCGTCCTTTTCATAGGACGTTTCGGCAACGCGACATTCGGCATAGATCGGTGCGCCCTTTCTGACATTCTTCAACACGAAAGCCGCGTCGCGCTCATTCAGGACGGTGACCGTAACCCAGTCGGTTTTCTCAATGCGCTCGCGCGATTTCTTGTCGGTCCAACTCCGGTTCGTCGCCACGCTGATCTTGGCGATTTTGCCATCATTGAACGCCTTCGGCTCTTGCCCGACATAACCGCGTAGAATGAAAAGATTGGTTGTTCTCATTGCGTTTCTCCAATCATGCGAAACGATCGCCGCCCAATTCCAAGGACGGATGTGCCGCACGCATTGGCTAGCACTTTATTAGAAGAATGGCGATAATAAGATTGTCTTGAATAGGGTTTGAGCTTTAAGATCGAGCCCTGCGACAGCGTGCTTCGTGCGCTCCGCCAGTGGGGAAGTGCAACACGAAGCCGTTGCCTCGACGCCGCCGCAAGGCCGGTCAAGACGAAAGGCGCCGCCGGCGCCGATGCGAGGAGGCTCGGTCGAGCAGGGCTCGGCCCAAACGCAGCACGAAATCAAGCTGAGAGGGACGCCGCCGCTTGCAGAAACGGATTGATACGCTTGATGAATTGAGGGCCCTGGCGATCGGCGCTGTGATGCTGTCGCATTTCGCGCTCGCCTTCGGGTCGCAATCGATCGTCGCGTTCTGGCTCAACCTCCCTGATCTCAGCGTCGGCGTCGATCTCTTCTTTGTCATTTCAGGCTTTTTGATCTTCCAGAATCTCGCCGATCTGACAGATAAAGCCTGCGATTTCACGCGCAGTATCGCGGCCTTCTATGCGCGCCGGCTGACCCGGATCGCGCTTCCGGCATGGGCGATCGTCGCAACGCTTGCACTGGCTCATCTTGAGCACCCCGCGCCGAACGCCACGGATCTTTGGACGGCGGCGGCGTTCGTCGCAAACGTCCATTGGGCGCGATGCGAAATCGTCCGCTGTGGCGACGCGCTCGCGACATCTCATTTCTGGTCGCTGGCGAGCGAAGCACAATTCTATCTCGTGGCGCCGGCGCTTCTGCTGGCTCGAGGACCCGCGCCGCTCTACGCGGCGATCACAGCCATTCTGCTGCTCGCGCTCATTCCCCGCCCGCATGGCTCGCTGCTCTGGGCGCTGCGCCCCGACGCGCTCCTGCTTGGCGCGGCGCTCGCCAGCGAGGTGCGGCGGAGCGCTGCCTGGCTGGTGAAGGCTCCGCCGGTGACCGCCGGAATGGCTGCGTGGTGGATACTGGTCGCGTCCATGTTGGCGCGGATTGCAATTGGTCCCTTCTCGGGGTTGGCCTGGACGCATGTCGCGCTGATCGGTGCCGGCGTTCTTCTGGGACGCCTTAAAGGGACGCCGATCGGGGGCTATGTGGGCGAAGCTATGCGCACGGTCGGCCGGGCGTCGTTCTCCGTCTATCTTGTCCACCTGCCGCTGATCGGCGTCGCAGCGGAATCGGTTGCCACGAGGATCGGTGTGCCGGCCGCCGTCCTTGGCGCTCTGGCCGCGATCGCCGCCGCGACGATGGTGATCGAATTCGCGATCGTCCGGCCGGCGGCGCAACTCGGCCGAGCTTGGAGCGTGCGCATCGCTTCTAATTATTCGCCAATCAGAAGCAGCCGCCTAAAGATCGGCTAAGCGCCTTGTGACAGCGAACGTCTTTCTGCGGAAACGACGCTTGCAAAAGTATCGCCAAAATCCATTCGCCGCGACTCAACGAATCGAAACGGCATGCATAGCCGGTGAAGCGAATTCGCAGATGTTCAAATTTAACCCGCATGTCGGTCATCGAGCATCGACAAGGCGTGACTGAACGATGACAATCAACTTTAGCAAATTTCTTCCAGTGCTTCAACAACGTAGCCACGAGCGCACCGCCTTCGCGGCCGCGCATCGAACAAATGCCGAATTATCGCCTTAACAATTCACAACGCTTACGGCGCTTCCAACAAATACTCCGTTTCGGCGCCAAATGCGAGACGACCGGACATTCCTTTTGATGCGGCACACATATGAGCTTACGCAAGACAAAGGCCAACGATAGACGCATCTGGTGTCCACCGTTGCGCCTGTACTTTCCAGGAATCTTCAGAATTTCGCGGACGTTTGCCAAACGACCGCGTCGGGAAAATGCGCCAGAGCTCCAACATATCGCTTATACACTTGATCCGAGCGCCATGGCGGCAATCGCCGGCTGCGTTGTCGATGAAATAGACCATCTCGACCGCAACGCGTCGCATTCGCTCATCCTTCGACATCACTGGTCACGATCGCTCGCCAGTTCCTATCTTGAGGGCGTCGAAGATGTGATGGACGCGTGCGACAGCATGGGAATTTTCGAGGTCGATGACTCGGTGTTCACACTCACGGAGCGGTCGACGCGCGCGGACTGGCCAGCGCCGATGATCATCTACGTCGCAGAAATCTATGATGCACAAAACGAGATCGGCACCGAACATTTCGAAGTTGTCGTTGGCCCGAACGGAAGGCCCGAGACCCGCGAATTGCTCGGCTGAGGGATGACATGGAAAACGAAGCAACACGCGGCTGGACGATTCAGCCCGACGGCGGAGAACCGTTGCCGGCGCCAATCATCGAGTTGGTCGAGCGTTGGCTTGCGCTGACGGATGGCGATCCAATCGCAGCCCTGGTGATCGCCGCGGAAGAATTGATGCTTTTGGCGCCCGCCACGAGCCGCGGCTTTTCGCGCTTGCCGCCAATCGAACGTCCGGCCAAAATAAGAGGTGGAAAATAGCGGGTAGCAAGGGGCGGAGGCGAAGGTCGCCGCCTGTGCGAAAGCATACTGGTTCGCACACGACGCTCTACTGTTGAGGGTAACAAAGCCACTTGAGCTGTGACCCCTTTAATGAGGTTCTACAAAAAATGACGCATAAGGTTCATTATGGAACGAGGTCGCATTGTCGAAAGTCACGGGTTTCGAAAAGGCAGGACTTAATGGCATCGACGAATTGGACGCACCTAATTTTACTGTGTCATAAGATGGCAGAATGGGATATTCTGAGGATTCACGCTCGATTCGGAGGGGGCTGTGGATCGAAATGGCTTGGATCCAGGGAGTGAAGGTCGGTTCGCTGCGTTCGTTGAGTCGATGTCGTCGATCTTGGGACATGCGGATCGTATCGCGCCGTTTCGTTCCTATTGCACCGGCTTGATCCTTCCGGGCGAACGCAAGAGCGTCGAACCGATTGCCGCGCGTGTCGAGCCCAATCGTGTCCAGGCCGCGCATCAATCGCTCCACCATTTCGTCGCGAAGGCCGAGTGGTCCGATGAAGCGATGTTGAGGCAGGTGCGCACTCATGTTCTTCCGATGATCGAGAAGCATGGAGCCATAAAAGCGTGGATCATCGATGACACGGGGTTCCCCAAGCAGGGCGTTCATTCGGTCGGCGTGACGCGACAATATTGCGGGCAACTCGGCAAACAAGACAATTGTCAAGTCGCCGTATCTTTGTCAGTCGCCAACGATCACGCAAGTCTGCCGACGCTCCTGCGACGCGATGCGCAAAACAAACCCATTCGGCCAAACAACTGGACGCCTCCAATAACCCTCTTTTCTGGGGTCGATAGCGCGGCATGACACGGATCGACGTCTTCGCGCAGGGTGACATTTGGCCTTGCTGCGTCCCGTGCGTCGTTGCTTGAAGAGCGTCGGCCATTCCCGTCGCTCATATGCCTTACGCGGGTGCGCCTCGCTCGTGCAGCCAGACGAAGCGGCGCATGTTGTAGGCGAGATTGGCGAGCCCGATCTTGAGCCGCTCCCGCGCCAGGCCGATGGTTCGCACTCACATTCCGCACCGGCGTCGATGTCGCTCATCGCTTCGACAAATCCAGGCTCGTGGCGGCCGTGTTCGGTCTCACGCCCAGGGTGCACGCTTCCGGCGAAGTCGAGCAGGTCGGGCGGATCACGAAATGCGGCGACGCCATGGTCCGTGCACTACTCTATGAAGCCGCCAACGTCATGATGACGCGCTGCCGAGCCGACAATTGGCTCAAATCCTGGGCGCTCAAAGTCGCGAGGCGGCACGGAGCGCGCAAGGCGAAGGTGGCCTTGGCTCGGCGTCTCGCCGTTGTAATGCACCGCATGTGGGTCGATGGGACCGACTTCTTTATGGAAAGGCCGGCGTCAACGACTGTCTGATAATCTTCACCACTCGCGCTCGTCGTGAGCATGCGGAGAGCG
The DNA here is from genome assembly GCF_051061285.1 of Methylocystis sp. Taxonomy (GTDB): domain Bacteria; phylum Pseudomonadota; class Alphaproteobacteria; order Rhizobiales; family Beijerinckiaceae; genus Methylocystis. The sequence continues at coordinate 599 of NZ_JBPFEA010000027.1, read as the reverse complement.
TGTGGGCCAGAATGACTGCGTTGGACACCTTGCGCCCGAAAAGCGCGCTTTAGAGCTTGCAGCATTCAAACCCGCCAATCGAACCGCCCAGAATGCGGCGCCCTTCGCGGCGACTGCGGACAGAAGCGTGAAACCCGCATACGACGAGAAACCTCAAGGAGAGGACGTTGACCGATTACAGAAGGCGTCCAACTGGCGATGTCGCTCCCGGAAGATGCTCGGCATGAGATCGCATGGCGCGAAGGCACGAACGAAAATCTCGCCTCCCGTTTCGCTGCTGTTCGAGTTCGACCTGCCCATCGCGACTATTGGCGTTCGACGCCCCATGCCGAAGAATGGCTTCTCGTCGAATGGCCCGAAGGTGAAAGCCAGCCGACCAAATATTGGCTTTCAACCTTGCCGCCGGACGCGACCATCTCGGCGCTCGTCGAACACGCCAAATTGCGCTGGCGGATCGGGCGGGATTATCAGGAACTCAAACAAGAACTCGGCCTCGATCATTACGAAGGACGAGGGTGGCGCGGCTTTCACCACCACATGGCTCTCTGCGTCGCAGCCTATGGATTCCTGGTCTCCGAGAGGAGTCTGATTCCCCCCTC
>NZ_JBPFEA010000026.1:0-4437 GCF_051061285.1 Methylocystis sp. | reverse complement strand
CGCCGTAATCGCGTAAGGTCCGGATTCCCCGCCGCCAGGCGACGGCCATTCGGCGACCTTGCCGGTCGCGGGGTCCAATCTGCCGATATAGCCCCTAGGGTAATCCGAATACCAAATGAGATCGTCGCTGGTCACCGCGATACGCCGAGGCCTCGCCTGCGAATTTGGCAAGACAAATTCCGTGATCCGCATCGTCTCGGGATCGACACGTGCGATCTTGTTCGAGCCGAATTCGGCGAAGAACGGCGCGCCCTTGGAATTCACCGCCAAGCCATAGGGAAGCGAATCTGCGGTCGGTGACGATACAAGCTTGATCTCGCCCGATACCGGAGCGAGACGCCCGATCATATTTCCGCCGATGACGGTGAACCACAACGTTCCCTTCTGATCGAAGACCGGCGTGTGCGGGTCGCGGGCCTTTGGATCTGGAAGCGGAAATTCTCGGATGTCGCCGGTTGTGGGATCGAGTTTGCCGACGTAACCTTTGAAACTCGCCGTGAACCAGATATTGCCGCCGGCGTCGGAGACGAGCCCGTGCGGACCCGAGTTCGTGGTTTTCAGACGGAATTCCCGAAACTGCCCGGTCTTAGGATCAAGACGGCCGAGCAGGTTGGCCATCTGTCCGGTGTACCAGATCGCTCCATCGCTCGTTGCGAGAGGATCGTGGGGGTGCGAGCCGGGCGTCGGCACGCGCCATTCCTTGAAGGCTACATGGATGTCTCGAACAACGACGCCTGCGATCGAAGCGTCGCTTTGGAAGCTATTTCCAATCGGCGAAACAACGCTCATCGCGACCGCGAGGGTCAGCAAAACTCGCTCTTTGCGGAACATCAGCGTCTTCTTCTTCTCGAGGCCTGTCGAGAATTAGAGCCGAATGTTCCCCTTTCAATCTTGCGGGGCTACGACAGCGCCTATGCTGAATTCGCTTCGACTTGCGATTTCGTCTTTCTTCGAGTCGGCTTTCCCCGCCACTTATTGGTGATGGTGATCTTGCTCATTCTCTGAGGATTTTCTGATCTCGCTCTCCATCGCCCGGAATTGCTCAGCGGACAGTCGAGGCAGGCGCCGAACGAAGGCCACAATATTCCATATTTGCTCATCCTGATGCGTAGGCCCGAATGCGGGCATTGCGGTCATTTTGACGCCATTCTTGATGATCCAAAACAGTTCTGCGCTGCTCCATCGCTCTGAAGCTTCGGCGAGATTCGGAGGCTCTGGTCGCAGGCCTTTGCTAATATAACTGCGCTCTTTCCCCGGTGCGCTGTGGCAAATGATGCACATGGCGTCATAGTCTTTAAATCCCTTTCTCGCCTGATCCTCGCTCCAGGTTTCCGGCGACTCGTTTCCCGCATGGACGCGCACAGAATTACGCATGGTCCAAGTTAAAATGGCGCGCCCCAATGGCGTGTGAGGCGCGGTTGCAGCGACGTCGTAAACGCCGCTGACGATGACGAGAAAAGCGCCGACCGCGCTGACGATGAACGCTGTCACGAAACCAGCGAGAAACTTCATGGCGTACCTTCCCCGACAGTCATTTTTGAAAGGCATAAGGTACAAATCTAGCGACTGACGTCGCAGAATCTATGAGGATGCGATTTATGGGCGGCGCCGCGCCTGCGCGAGCCGTCCTTCCGATTGCTCCAGGAAGGCCGGACGCGCAGTAATGGTTAAGGTGGCAGCGCCGCTCGCAGGAGGCTGCCGTCGCGTTCAGCCTAGTTCGGAGCTGTCATCGGCAATTTCCTCACGAGAACGCGCACTCCTCCATTATCCTCAATGCGACGCGAAGGGCTTCATCAACGCTGCCTTCCTTCCGCACCGCGAGAAATTCAGCCATATAGGCAGCCTGATCCCCGCCAGGCGTTAAAAACACAATCCTCAAAACGCCTCCTCCCTTATCCGAGCCGTTATCAACCACGAGGACCCGCCGATCAGACCCGAACGCCACGTCGCCTCGTCAATCGCCAGCATCCGAATTCGGTTGACGCGCCTTGGCGCGACGAATGTTTCGATGTCCTTGTTGTCAACGAAGCGTTGGAAAAATGAATTTATAAACAGTAAAACTCAGGGCGGCGCCATTCCCTTCGCGGCAAGCTCCTTGAGGGCTTGCGCGTTCTTGGAAAGGTGCATCAGACCCATGCCACGTAGTACGTTCGGCGCCTTGGAGAACTGAATGTTCTCGTAGCCGACGACCTCGACGCGATTGCCCCAAGGGTCGTAAAAATCGAGGAAAGGCCCGGGCAGAACTTCGATGCCCACTTCGGCCAGCGCTCGGCGGACGGCGTCCTTGTCGTCGACCACCAGCCCAAAGTGGCGATTTTCATCTCTCGACTGGCGGCGACCTTTCTGAAGAGCTATGAATTGGTCGCCCAGGTCAATAAAGGCCATATCCTCGCTTTTGCCGCGAAGCTCGAACTCGAATATCCGCGCATAGAATGACAGCGCTTCTTCGATATCGCCAACTTCCAGCGCCACGTGATTGAAGCCCACGGCGCGGGCTCGTACAGTACCAGGCATGGGGGGCTCCCCACTTTTTAGAGCGTCGTGGGTTAGATGGCCCTGCTCAAATACGATTCCATCCTCGGCTCGGCGCAACTCAAGAGCGCTATTGCGAAGCGGCGCCGCGTCGGCAAACCGATCCAGCTTCGCCGTAGTCGTGGCGAGGCGAAATTGCTCGCCGGATGGACGGCGGCTGCCACCATGCTGATCCATGACCAGATCGAGACCATTCAATCGAACTCGTGGCGCATCTATTTCCTGGGAATATCATGAACTCGGACGCCAGACGGGTGGAACGATGTGGGCGGCAAGCGGCGTCGCCGCTGATAATGGCGGCGGGGTTTAAGCCGTCAACCTTCGGTCGTTGACCTTGCGACGAGACCGGATAACCTCCATTTCGCAGGGCAGCCCATGGGAGCGAGTTCTCTATGTCGGAACATAGAGCCACGATCAGGTGGTCACGAAGCGGCGCGGATTTCGGCTACAAGAATTATAGCCGCGATCACGTCTGGCTCTTCGATAATGGGGTCGTGGTGCGAGGCTCCGCTGCGCCCGCCTATCTGGGCAACCCGCACTTAGTCGATCCGGAGTCTGCGTTCGTCGCGGCGCTTTCGAGTTGCCACATGCTTACGTTCCTCACTCTAGCGTCCAACAAAGGTTTCGTCGTCGACAGCTACGAAGACGGAGCCGTCGGGTTCCTCGAGAAGAATGCGAACGGCAAACTTGCCGTCATCCGGGTCGATCTGCATCCCAGCATCGTCTTCAGCGGGGACACCCAGCCCACGCAAGCCGAGCTCGATTGGCTGCACGACAAAGCGCATCGCGAATGCTTTATCGCTAATTCGGTAACGACAAAGGTCAACGTCGCTCCACCAAAATAGATGGCAATGTTACATCGCTGAAGTATAGAGCCGATTTCGAGGGCGTTTTGGTTTATGAACGTCAGCGCGAGCCTTTGTTGTCGTGAGCGACGGTCGGCGGCGAGCGGGCGCTATTGACAAGTAAAACTCACCAACGTGACAGCGCCCGCCGCTTGCTAACAATGACGACGATTGGCTGGGTGAAGGATCACGCAGCCTCGGGCGAATAGCGAAATCATGGCCGTCACTGTTACAAGGCAGCCGCTGGAAAAGGGACCGAACCAACTCGAAGCACGTCGGGATCTGGAGCTTTTTGACGAACGGTCCGCAGACAAGCTGTTTATCTGGTCGAACGTGTAACGGAGGGAACGGCGAACATGCAATTCTCGATCTTACATTCATCAACCAAGCGCCCGGGCTACGCGCTTGCGCCGGAGATCGCGCAGTGCGGGAGGGGGGCGGGGCAGGGCGACAGGGATAGGCCGTTGCGAGGCCGTTAGGTGGTGCGGCGCGAGTGACGTTAGCGTTCCCGTAGATGTCGTATTTACGTTGGTTCGTGCGAAAACGATTTCTGATGGCGATTTTATTGAGAGCCAAACTTACACACTGGCGGATGGCTCGAAGGTTCCCTCTGCCTGGTTCATAATTCGCTCTCCAAAAGTTGGTCCGTGAAAACTTGAAAATGTTGAAGCTGGAATCGCACCCGTCGAAGGCCCTATCTTATTGGGGGCAGAGTTTTTAGGGCGCCTTAAGTCGTGGGCCATCGATAATCAAAAGCATACTCTGCGTCTCGTTGACTAGGATCGTTGTTAACGATGACGACCCACACCTGCTCGGTCTCATCGTTTCCCGCGCCCCTTCCTCAGCCGCACGCCCGGCTTATCGCCGTTCTCTTCGATGAACTCGACGCCGACGCAAAGCTTACTATGGTTGGCTTACAGTAAGCATCCGGCGTGGGCCGCAGGGGATGATCTCGCGCTGCGTCAGACGCCGGGGCGGGACTTCAAGTCTTTGTGGATTTCGATGAGCTCGACGAGAGTTTCGATGCCGAAGTCGGTGAATGCGAGAACGCCGTCGTCCC
>NZ_JBPFEA010000025.1:0-24594 GCF_051061285.1 Methylocystis sp. | reverse complement strand
CCTCGCGTTCCTGGAAGGGCTCTGATTATGCCGAACAGCCGCATGGCCAATGCCGGGCTATCCGGCCTCCAGCGGAGGCCATGCGGCATAATCCGGATCGCGGCATTATGCGTCTTATGCCGATATCGGCATAAGACGCATGCCAGCGGCGCCCCGCATCGACTTAACCGCGATCTCTCCGGCTCCTTCGGCTCCAAGAAATACGCGTTCGAGGAGCTGGTGGCGGAGATGAATGCTGCCTTCTGCTGCGCCTCGCTCGGCATCGCGCCGACCGTGCGACATGCAGACTACATCGGCTCCTGGCTGGATGTGCTTCGCGAGGACAACCGCGCCATCGTCCGCGCGGCGTCGCTGGCGAGCAAGGCCGCCGATTTTCTCCTCGGCTTTCTCCATAGCGACGACGAACGCCGCGCCACGCCATCGGATCGCGAACAGGAAGCGGCGTGATGCCTCCGCCGCTGGACGGGCCCAGGCCCTTGGCGGATCCGGCGATTACGCAAGGCCGGATTTGTGCGGATGCGTATCTCCGGTTTCGCGGGTTTGCGGCGCCCTAGAGGAAGAGGGCTGCGCCGGTCTTCGTGACGGGTTGGAAGCCGAGAGAGAGTCTTTCGGCGCCCGTCGCGGAGACCATCCCGATGGCCACTACTGTTCAGAAGATCACCCTGTCGTCGTCGCGCGACATTCCCTTCAACAAGCTTGTTCTGTCCCAGTCGAACGTCCGGCGCGTGAAGGCCGGCGTCTCGATCGAGGAGCTGGCTGAGGACATCGCCCGGCGCACGCTCCTGCAAAGTCTCAACGTCCGTCCGGTGCTCGATGCCGAGGGCGCCGAGACCGGCATGTTCGAGGTCCCGGCCGGCGGGCGGCGCTACCGGGCGCTCCAGCATCTCGTCAAACAGAAGCGTCTCGCCAAGACCGCGCCGGTGCCCTGCGTCGTGCGCGATCCCGGCCTCGACATTTCCGCCGAGGAAGACTCGTTGGCTGAGAACGTCCAGCGCGCGCCGCTGCATCCGCTCGATCAGTTCCGTGCCTTCCAGGCTCTGCGCGCGAAGGATCAGCCCGAGGAGGACATTGCCGCCACGTTCTTCGTCGGCGTGAACGTGGTGAAGCAGCGGCTGCGCCTCGCTGCGGTGTCGGAGAAGCTGCTCGACATCTATGCCGAAGACGGCATGTCGCTCGACCAGCTCATGGCGTTCACCGTGACGGACGATCACGCGCGCCAGGAGCAGGTCTGGGAAACGCTCCAGCGCTCCTACAGCCAGGAGCCGTATCAGATTCGTCGCATGCTGACAGAGCGCACCGTGCGCGCGTCCGACAGGCGCGTCCTGTTCGTCGGCCTCGACGCCTATGAGCAGGCGGGCGGCATCGTCATGCGCGACCTCTTCCAGCAGGACGATGGCGGCTGGCTGAAGAATGTCGGCCTGCTCGACGGCCTGGTCGCCGAGAAGCTGAAGGCCGAAGCAGAGCAGATCGCCGGCGAGGGCTGGAAGTGGATCGAGGTGAATGTCGATTTCCCGTTCGGCCACACCCATCATCTGCGCGAGCTCAACGGCACACCGACCGACCTCACCGCCGAGGAGCAAGCGACGATCGATGCCTTGCAGGCCGAGTACGCCAAGCTCGAAGCCGAATACGAGAACGCCGACGAACTGCCCGACGAGATTGACGCACGTCTCGGTGAAATCGAAACAGCGCTTGCTGCCTTCGAGGATCGGCCGGTCAGCTACGATCCCGCCGAGATCGGTCGAGCCGGAGTCTTCGTCAGCATCAATGCTGACGGCAGCCTCTCCGTCGATCGCGCTTATGTTCAGCGCGAAGACGAGGGGCCGACTGCTGTAGACGGCGACGGCGAAGCGGAGGCCGATGTCGATCAACACGACGGCGGCGAACCATCCTCGCCCACGGTGCAGCGCGCCGTCATCACCATCGGCGGCCAGACCGAGCCGGAGGAAGACGATGACGATGTCGTGAGGCCGCTGCCCGATCGACTCGTCAGCGAGTTGACGGCGTACCGGACCCTCGCGCTGCGCGATGCGGTGGCCAACAATCCGCATGTCGCAATGACGGCATTGCTGCACAAGCTCTGCCTCGACACCTTCCAGCACACTTCGCCGGGCGCTTGTCTCGAGGCGTCTGTACGGCATGTGTTTTTCTCCGCACAGCCGGCAGATCTGAAGGACAGTCCTTCCGCCAAGGCTGTCGCGGAACGTCACGAGGCCTGGAAAGCCGATCTGCCGAAGGATGAGGCTGCGCTCTGGAACTGGCTCGCCGCCCTCGACGAGACCAGCCGCAGCACGCTCCTTGCGCATTGCGTCTCGTTCGGCGTCAACGCGCTCTACGAGAAGGGCGATCGTTATGGCGGTCCTGGCATCTCGGTTCACGGCGTCCAGCACCGTCTCGTCCTGGCCGACCGGCTTGCACACGCGGTCGGGCTCGACATGGTGGAAGCAGGCTGGCGGCCGACCGTCGACAGCTATCTCGGCCGCGTCACCAAACCCCGCATCCTCGAGGCGGTGCGCGAGGCGAAGGGCGAGCAATCCGCTCAGCTCATCGACCACTTGAAGAAGGCGGACATGGCGAAGGAAGCCGAACGGCTGCTCGACGGTACCGGCTGGCTCCCCGAGCCGCTGCGCACTCCGGAGGCCGTGGGCGCGGAGTCTATCGACGGTGATCCCGCCCGAGGCGATGACACGCTGCCTGCCTTTCTCTCCGACGACAAAGAGGCCAGCGATGACGAAGTGGATCAGCCAGCCGTAATCGCCGCCGAGTGACGACCAGGAGCGGGGCGGCGTCGGTCGCCCCGCTCAACTTTCCCCCGACACGCCCGGCCATGCGCCGGGCTTTTTCATTTCTGGAGGCCGTCATGGCTGATTTCCTTCACGCACTTCTCATGCGTGCTCGATGTCGGCACGCCCGACAATGCAGCGCGCGCTCAAGCTCTACCAAGCCTTCATGGAGGACGCCGCTCATGAGGAGGTGCCGCCCGACGGCTTCCTCCTGTCGATCGAGCCGGAGCACGGCGCGACCAGACTCTGGATACGCGACGATGTCACCGGCGATCCCCAGCAGGTGATCCTCTTCGTCCAGCGTTGCGCCGAGGCTTTCGGTCTTACCGACCGCTGGGGTTTCCAATGGGCGAACTCCTGCTCGCGCCCGCGCGTCAACGCCTTCGGCGGGGGCGCCCATGTGCTCGACCTAGAGACCCGCGAGACGATCGCCTGGACCGACACCAACGGTTGGCTGGCGCGCACCCTCGCAGCTTCGCGCGCCAAGCGACGTGGCCGCTGAGCATCCAGTGCGGGCGCGGGCGGGTGGCGGCGTGAAGAGAGCGAGAGCCCTGCCGGAACGGGTTTGAGCCGGTCGGGTCGAGAGAGCGCCCTGCGGCTCGGCCCGTTCCTGCTCTCCCGAGGTCCTCTTCATGACGAATCCTTCCAGCTCCGCGGCCGCCCGCTCGGCTCTGCCATCGCTCGCGCCTGCGTCCGCCGCCATCGCTCAGGCGGCGCGGCTTCTTCTCCCCGATCTCGAGCGCGGACGCCGCATCGACGCCGGCATCCTGCGCTCGGCTATGGAGTCCGCCTTCGGCGCCTCCGATGCGGCTGGCGCCTGGGATTGGAAGACCGCTTACGACGCCTGCGAGGCGGCCACGGTCCTGTTCCTCCGCAAATACGGCAACGCGCTTTTCCGCAAAGCCGCGTCTCCGGACGCAGCGCTACCGATGCTGGCGAAGACCGCGGGCCTCCTCCCCACCCACACGCGCCGCTCCGAAGAAAGCCAGGCGCTCCAACAATTCTCGACGCCCATTCCGCTCGGAGTCGCGGCGTGCGCCGCCGCCGCCATCACGCCGGCCGATCGGGTGCTCGAGCCTTCGGCCGGCACCGGACTGCTCGCCATCCTCGCCGAACTGGCCGGCGGCTCGCTGGTCCTGAACGAACTCGCCGAGGCACGCGCCGCACTGCTCGACCAAGTCTTTCCGGGCGTCACCGTCACCCGTTTCGACGCAGCGCAGATCGACGATCATCTCGACGCCGCCATCGCGCCGAGCGTGGTTCTGATGAACCCGCCCTTCTCGGCAATAGCGAATGTCGATCGGCGCATGGCGGACGCGGCGCTTCGCCATGTCACCTCTGCCCTGGCGCGGCTGTGCGAAGGCGGGCGTCTCGTCGCGATCACCGGATCGAGCTTTGCACCCAACAATCCAGCCTGGACCGACGCCTTCGCTCGCCTGCAGAAGTGCGGCCGACTCGTGTTCTCCGCCGCCATCGACGGTGCGGTCTATGCGAAGCACGGCACCACCATCGACACGCGACTGCTCGTCATCGACAAGCAACCCGCCGCCGATCCGGGCGTGTTCCCTGACTCTCCGGGTGTCGCGCCGGATGCAGCCACCTTGCTCGCCTGGGTGATCGAGCACGTTCCACCGCGGATGCCGATTGAAGCGTCCATTGCCGTCACCCGTGCGCGCCCGGCCATCGCGCGCACGGTGCGCGCCTTCGCAATGCGTCCGTCCTCCGTTCCCCCGCTCCCCGAACCGGGCGCGGTGGAGCTCGCTTACGAGACCATCGATTGGACGCCGCCGGAGGGCGTGCGCCTTACGGATGCGCTTTATGAAGAATACGGATTGCAGTCGATCCGTATTCCCGGCTCGCAGGCGCATCCCACCAAGCTGGTGCAGTCGGCAGCGATGGCCTCGGTCGCGCCGCCGAAGCCATCCTACCGGCCGCATCTGCCAGCGAACCTCGCCGCCGACGGCCTGCTGTCGGACGCCCAGCTCGAATCCGTCATCTATGCCGGCGAAGCCCACTCCGACTTCCTCGCCGACTATTGGTCGGTCGACGCGACGTTCGATGTCGTCACCGCGGCGCGGGACGATGCCGAGAATCGCGTTCGCTTTCGTCGGGGGTGGTTTCTCGGCGACGGCACCGGCGCCGGCAAGGGCCGCCAGGTCGCCGGCATCCTGCTCGACAACTGGCTCAAGGGCCGGCGTCGCGCCGTCTGGATCAGCAAGTCCGACAAGCTGATCGAGGATGCGCAGCGCGACTGGTCGGCGCTCGGCATGGAGCGGCTGCTCGTCACGCCGCTCTCCCGCTTTCGTCAGGGCACGCCGATCCGGCTGGCAGAGGGCGTCCTATTTACGACCTACGCCACCCTGCGCACCGATGAGCGCGGCGAGAAGCTTTCGCGCGTCCGGCAGATCGTCGAATGGTTGGGCTCCGACTTCGACGGAGTGATCATTTTCGACGAGAGCCACGCCATGCAGAACGCGGTCGGCGGCAAGGGCGAACGCGGCGACCAGGCCGCCTCGCAGCAAGGCCGCGCGGGGCTGCGGCTCCAGCACGCCCTGCCGAACGCCCGCGTCGTCTACGTCTCCGCGACCGGCGCCACAACGGTCCATAACCTCGCCTACGCCCAGCGTCTCGGACTCTGGGGCGGCGAGGACTTCCCGTTCGCGACTCGCGCGGAGTTCGTCGAGGCGATCGAGGATGGCGGCGTCGCGGCAATGGAGGTGCTCGCGCGCGATCTCAAAGCACTGGGCCTCTATGCCGCCCGCTCCCTCTCCTACGAGGGCGTCGAGTACGAGCTGGTCGAGCATCAACTCACCCCCGAGCAGATCCGCATCTACGACGCCTATGCTGGCGCGTTCTCGATCATTCACAACAATCTCGACGCGGCGATGCGGGCCGCCAACATCACCGGCGAGACGGGCACGCTGAATGCGCAGGCCAAGTCCGCCGCCCGCTCCGCCTTCGAATCCGCCAAGCAGCGCTTCTTCGGCCATCTGCTGACGAGCATGAAAACACCCTCGCTGATCCGCTCGATCGAGTGCGATCTCGAGTTAGGGCATGCCGCCGTCATCCAGATTGTCTCGACCGGCGAAGCGCTGATGGAACGCAGGCTGGCGGAGATTCCGACGGAGGACTGGAATGACGTTCAGGTCGATATCACGCCGAGGGAGTACGTCCTCGACTATCTCGCTCATTCCTTCCCAGTGCAGCTCTACGAGCCTTTCACCGATAGCGAGGGCAATCTCTCCTCCCGGCCTGTCTATCGCGACGGCCAGCCTGTCGAGAGCCGCGAGGCCCTCGCCCGCCGCGACCGCTTGATCGAGAAGCTTGCCTCGCTCCCGCCGGTCCCCGGCGCCCTCGACCAGATCGTCCAGCGCTTCGGCGCCGACGTGGTGGCCGAGGTGACCGGACGCTCGCGCCGCGTCGTCCGCAAGGGCGATCGGCTGATAGTCGAGAACCGTGCCGGCTCGGCCAACCTCGCGGAGACGGCCGCCTTCATGGATAACGCCAAGCGCATCCTCATTTTCTCGGAAGCGGGCGGCACGGGACGCAGCTACCACGCCGACTTGTCGGCTCGGAATCGGCGCCTGCGCGTCCACTACCTGCTCGAACCCGGCTGGAAGGCCGATGCGGCGATCCAGGGTCTCGGCCGCACCAACCGCACCAACCAGGTACAGCCGCCGCTGTTCCGTCCGATCGCCACGGACGTGAAGGCGGAGAAGCGCTTCTTGAGCACGATCGCGCGCCGCCTCGACACGCTCGGCGCGATCACGCGCGGCCAGCGCCAGACTGGCGGCCAGGGCCTGTTCCGGCCCGAGGACAATCTCGAAAGCCACTACGGGCGCGATGCGCTCCGCCAGCTCTACATGCTCCTAGTCAGGGGCAAGTTGGACGGCTGCTCGCTTCAGACTTTCGAGGACGCCACCGGCCTGAAGCTGATGGACGCCAACGGCATCAAGGACGAGCTGCCGCCGATCACCACCTTCCTCAATCGCCTGCTGGCGTTGACCATCGATCTGCAGAATGTGCTGTTCACTGCGTTCGAGCAGCTGCTGACCGCACGCATCGAAGGCGCTGTCGCGTCCGGGACCTACGATGTCGGGCTGGAGACGCTCCGGGCCGAAAGCTTCGCGGTCACCGACCGGCGCGCGATCTACAGCCATCCCGGCACGGGCGCGGAGACGCGGCTGCTCACCATCACGCAGCGCGAGCGCAATCGTCCTGTGACACTGGACGACGCCCTGGATCGGCTTTCCGATCCGCGCGCCGCGCTGCTGATCAACGAGCGCTCCGGCCGTGCAGCCGTGCAAGTCCCGGCGCCAAGTCTGATGCTTGACGACGGCGAGATCGAGCGGCGCGTACGGCTGATCCGGCCAATGGAGCATCATCGCCTTCCCTTGAAGATGATGACGGAGAGCCACTGGGTCGAAGCCGACCGAGACTGCTTCGCCGCCGCCTGGCAGGCCGAGCTCGCCGAGGTGCCCGCATTCACCGACAGCACGATCCACATGGTCGCCGGCCTGCTCTTGCCAATCTGGAAGCGCCTGCCGAACGAGTCGACGCGCGTCTATCGGCTTCAGACCGATGCGGGCGAACGCATCATCGGCCGGAAGGTCTCGCCGGCCTGGGTCGCAACTGCGCTCGCCGTGGACACACCGGCGCTCACCGCCAAGAGCGCCTTCACTGCGCTGATGGACGGCCGCACCGTTCTTGATCTCGATCTCGCCGAAGGCCTGCAGCTCCGCCGCGTGCGTGTCATGGGTGCGAATCGCATCGAGCTGTCGGGCTTCACCGACACGATGCGGGATCGGCTCAAGGCCTACGGCCTCTTTCACGAGATCATCTCCTGGAAGCTGCGCATGTTCGTGCCCACAGATGCCAGCGGCATCAGCGTGCTGGGGAAAGTGCTGGAGCATTATCCGGTCGCGCGCATCGGTGAGCGGGAGGCCGTGTGATGCCCCGCGACGCTTCCGAACTGGCGCACCGTCTCGCGCGCGAGGCCGAAGCGGTATGCCGCCACTATCTCTCAAAGGGCCGGCGCGAGGGCCGCTATTGGCTGGTCGGCGACGTGCGCAATACGCCGGGCCGTTCCATGTTCGTCCGGCTGAAGGAGTCGCCCAAGGGGCCAGCCGGCAAATGGACCGATGCCGCCACCGGCGAGCACGGCGACCTGCTCGACATCATCCGTGAGAGCTGTGGCCTTCTCGATTTCCACGATGTCGCTGACGAGGCTCGACGCTTCCTAAGCTTGCCCCGCTCGGACCCGGAGCCAGCACCGCCAACTGCACGTCTGCCGGCGCAGACAGGATCGCCGGAAGCGGCGCGGCGGCTGTTCGCGATGTCACAGCCGATCGCACGGACTCTCGTGGAAACGTATTTGCGCAATCGCGGCATTACGGCTTTGCACGAAGACGGCGCGCTGCGCTTTCACCCGCGCTGCTACTATCGCCCGGATGAGTCCGCGCCGACCGAGACTTGGCCCGCGATGATCGCCCGCGTCACTGATCTCGACGGCCGGATGACCGGCGCGCACCGGACCTGGCTCGATCCGTCAGGCCGTGGCAAGGCGCCGATCGACACGCCGCGACGCGCGATGGGCGACCTTCTCGGCAACGCAGTCCGCTTTGGTGTGGCGAACGACGTGCTCGCGGCCGGCGAAGGCATCGAGACCATGCTGTCGCTACGATGCGTGCTGCCGACCTTGCCGATGGCCGCGGCGCTTTCCGCCAACCACCTCGCCGCCATGCTGCTCCCGCCGACGTTGCACCGTCTCTATATCGCGCGAGACGACGATGCGGCCGGTGACGCGGCGGTGACGGCTCTGACCGAACGTGCAGAGGCGGCCGGCATCGAGACGATTGCATGGTCGCCCAGGCTCGGCGACTTCAACGAGGATCTGCGCACGTTCGGCATCGACGAACTCCGGGCAGCCCTGCGCACCCAGCTCGCACCGCAAGACGTCATCCGCTTCATGCTGTGGGCGACCACCGAGACGGGATGAGCGTCGGCGGTTCGCGCTTCGCCAAGGCCGGTCAGGCGAGGACCATCCCTGCCGGACAGAGTCGCGCCCTTGGCCTTCTAGAGGGCGATCGGACGGCAGGCGGCCCGGTCCGCCAATGGCTGCGCCCGGCTATTTTCCGCCGGCCCTGCGGGCCTTTGCAGCGCGAAACAAAATAGCCGGGCTTCGCCATCCTCCGCTGGCGCTCCGGCCCTGCGCTGCGCTCCGGGCTCTGGCCCGTTCCGCCCGCCGTCTGGTGATCGCCACGAAGGCCGCGATGGGCGCGGTCGATCCGGCAAAGGACCTCACCATGACGACCGACCACGACGACACTGAATTCGAACCGCCGCACAGCTCATCCCCGACCGATCACGTCCTCAACGAACTTCAGCTCTATGGCTACCGTCCCTTCCACGACGAACCCGATCCGAGGCCGCTTCCCGAAGGCGATGTCGTCGCAGGCGCCGTTTCCGACATCTTCGACACCCTGGTCTCGACGCTGACCGACACGCGCCTCGAACCCGACCTTGACGACCTGCTTTGGTCGACCGTCAACTCGTTCCACCGCGCGACAGATCGCATCGAACGCGAGCTCGACGACAACGAGCAGGCGCAGCGGAGGAGTCAGCGGGAACAGAACGGCTCAGAGGTGCGCTCGGTCGAACTGGAGCGTCTCACCGCCGAGGGCATCACACTGATCGAGCGCCGCAACAGCATGGAGCTCTTTCGCGACCAGGCCGCCGAGCGCTTCGAAGTTCACACCGGCTCACCCTGGCGCCCCCGCTCCGGATCGCTGGTCAACCATCGCACGCTGACATCGGCAATGATCGACAGTCGGGATTTCCTCGCCGCCAAGCGTCGTGCGGAGACCGACGTGCTGCTGGCGGCAGGACCCAAGATCGCACTCACCGGCGGGCTCGACTTCAACGACCATCGTCTGATCTGGGATCGGCTCGACAAGGTCCACGCGAAGCACCCCGGCATGGTGCTGCTGCATGGCGGATCGCCGAAAGGCGCCGAACTCATCGCCGCCAAATGGGCGACCAACCGCAAGGTGCCGCAGGTCGCGTTCAAGCCCGATTGGACGAAGCACAGCAAGGCCGCACCCTTCAAGCGCAACGACGCGATGCTCGAAGTGCTGCCGATCGGCGTCATGGTGTTCCCCGGCACCGGCATCCAGGGCAATCTTGCCGACAAGGCGAAAAAACTCGGTCTGCCGGTGTGGAAATTCGGCGAGGGCGGCGCGTAAGCGCCGCCTAAACTCCATCACCATATGTCGGCCCATCGTCATGACGTTGCGCCTGTCATCCAACGACGACACCGCACGAACGGCCCGGGTTCCACATGGCGCCGAGACGCCCGCGGTCGCCGCGGCGCGGACGGATTCCCCTCCCATCGCAGCCGGCTTTTGGCTATACTTTTGATCGCGCTGCGGTGGTGGTGGAAGGCGCGACCGTCACAATTGTTGTCACGGAGGCTACCACCATGCTTGTCATCGGACTCATCCTCAGCATGTTTGGGATCGGCCTGTTCTGTTGGCTGATCTTCACGCTTGCCGTCTACGCCTTGCCGTTCTTCGTTGGACTGACGGCCGGGATGGCCGCGTTCCATGGCGGCGCCGGCGTCCTCGGTGCGCTGCTTGTCGGCGTTATCGCCGGCGCGCTCACCCTCGGCGCAGGGCAAATCGCCTTCGCAGTCGTTCGCCCGCTGCCTCTGCGCGCCGCCATCGCGGCCGCCTTCGCAATTCCGGCGGCGATCGCCGGCTATCACGCGGTTCTCGGTCTTTCCCAGATCGGCGTGCCGGCGCTTATCTGTCGCGAGGTCTTCGCCTGGATCGGCGCCATCTTCATCGGCGGCACAGCTTGGGCGCGAATGACGGTCTTCGCAGAACCCCTTCCGTTGCGACCAAGCGGAGCGTCGCAGAACGAGCATCAGCCGGTTCTGACGGCTGCAACGCGCGAGGGATGAGAAATCGTCCTCATCCTCGAAAAGACTGCTTTGACGATCGCGCGCTGAAGGATCGCGTGCTCAAGTCACGGAGCATGCGGCCCCTGTCGAAATCGCGCTTCGCCAGTGTGGGGGCGATCTCTAGCGGCCCATGATCCATCCGGGCGGAGTGTCTCGGTGCGGCAGTTGCGCGGCAAACGATCCCGCCTTTTCCTACGCCATGGCTTCTTTCTCTACGCCTGAACGCACCGACATCTTGTGCGGGACAACCGACATCCGCCACGTCTTCTCCCGAGGATGCTATTCAAGCACGGACGCACCTGGCCTCGTGATGGCCTGATCTGGCCGAAGACCGGCTGCGCCTCGATCGCCTGAGCCGCAACGCCGTCGGATCGACTTTCTTCCCCTGGGCTAAAGCCCATTCCTCGCGAGGCAAGAAAGTCTCACCGCCGTCATCCTCCGCTGCGCTCCGGCCCGCGAGCGGGTGCGTCGTCGATCGTCCCCGGCCCGTCGATCGCCATCGAGGCCGCGGTGGTCGCGGGCTCGAAAACAGCAAGGAGAAGTGACATGGCTAACATCGGTTCTTTCAAGAAAGTCGGCGGCGATTTCCAGGGCGAGATCGTCACCCTCAGCCTCCAGACCAAGGGCGTCCGCATCGTGCCTGAGACCAACCGCTCCAATGACAACGCACCCAGCCACCGGGTCTATGTGGGCCGGGCCGAGATCGGGGCCGCCTGGCCGAAGCGCTCAAACGAAGGCCGCGACTATCTCTCGCTCAAGCTCGACGATCCGAGCTTCACCGCTCCGATCTACGCCAATCTCTTCGACGACGAGGATGGCGAAGGCTACTCGCTGATCTGGTCGCGGGGCCGCAAGCCCAACGGCGATTGAACGCCAACACACTGCCCCGCCCAGAGATCTGGCGGGGCAGCCCTTTCGTTTTATTTATGGGCCTTGGCGCGTGACTTTCTGCGCGATTTAGCCGTTCTCTTGGGAGACTTCGGCTCCCGTCGCTTTACGCGACTTTGCGCCCGTCCGCGCGCTTTGCCCTCAAGGCGTCGCTCTTCTTCTTCGCGCGCTTCATCATCCGGGGCGACAAGTGAAACATGATCGACGCCTAGGGCGAGCGCGATTTCATAAAGGCTCACGATCGTTGGATTTCGGAGACCACGCTCAAGGCCGCTCACATATTGCTGGGTAAATCCCGACTGTTCGGCAAACTTCTCTTGCGTCAGGCCTTTCTCGAGCCTGATTCTTCGCACGTTTCTTCCGACCAGCCTCCGCATATCCATGGGGAAAGGCTGGACCGACACACACTATGAGGTTTATCCACTATAGTATGTATTTGCGCCGTAATTTCGCGCGAGACGATCGCAGGAAAGATTGGCTAGAGTAAACATCCAATGTTCCCGGAATCGGAAACCGTGCCGCACACCAAAGCCAGCTCAATCGCCGACGTCGCGCCCACTGACAACCACGTGGTCGACTACGACCGCGCGCATTCGATCATTTATCTGCGATTGCTAGACGCCGCTAAGGAAGGGGCCGCCTGGGAGGAGGTTTCGAAGATCGTCCTTGGAATCGATCCGGAACGTGAGCCAGAACGCGCGAAGCGCGCCTATGATACGCACCTTCAGCGTGCGAAATGGATGACGACGAGCGGCTACAGGGACTTTCTCGACGGGTCGCCGTGAATGGTTCTTGGGGCCGAGTTTTGCAGCGCTAAATTGATATGGTTCGATCAGGCGCCATTGGGAAGGTGATGTAGCGGGCCGTTCGCCGAGAACGATGACGCCGTAGTTCCGGGATTTCTTAGACAAATTATCGACAAATAGTCTTTCGAACATAGGCTTAGCCACTCCTACCCGAGAATTTCCATGACCATCGGCGATTGGCGCTCAGAACGCGCATATGAGCATTTGCGAGATACAAACTGGCGCGACTACGCCTGGGAATATCTACGGCGCAACGATGACTATCAGGCGCAATACGCCGATCCCGAGTTCCGGTCGCGGCTCGACGCTGGCATAGATGGACCCGAGCGGTGTTGGGGGCTTCGATTTTGCGGCTGACCCAGCGCTGAACGCCACTGAGGCCGAAATTTTCTGGCGTCCCGAATGCTGCTCCAGCGTTGTGGTGCTCGACGCGCATCCAGCTCTTACCTCAATGCTCGTCTACGCGCCGCAAAATTGGCCCGACCTACGGTCTCGCCGCACGACGTCGGACGGAGACTATGTGATCCTTGGCGCGAGACGCCGGGAACATCGGCTCTGGTTGCCCGGCCCCCCGGCGCCAGGCGCCGCGCTTTCAGCGCTTATTCCCGTCGATAAGTCGACACAGACGCGTTCCGCAGCAACCTTGCGCTTTCTCCGTCATGTCAACGGATCGTCCCCGGGCGCGGCGAAGATCGACGATAAGCGATTTTCAGAAATGCTCCGTGCGCTCGATGGACACCTCGCGAAGGCGTCCTATCGCGACATTGCAGAGCAGCTATTCGGTCATGAACGACTGAACCGTGAGCCCTGGAAGACATCCTCGATACGCGCCATGACGATCCGTCTTGTGAAGGGCGGAATAGCGCTGATGCGCGGCGGCTATCGTAAGCTTCTGACGAAATAGCCGATCCACTCGCGGACAATTCCGCTCAGTCGCTCGCCGCACCTCGACAACTCGCAGCTGCGAGGGTGACGAATCTCGCACTCAATATATCCGTCATCCCTCCCGCCGGACCTTCTCCGCCAATGTGATCGACGACGACCGCCGATCATCGGCGGCGCGCTTCGCTATTCGAAGGTTCGATCATGTCCGCGCAACCAGCAGAACTCCCGCCGCGCTATCTGCGCACGCCCGAAGCCGCTCGCTTCCTTGGTCTCTCCGGCCGCACGCTGGAAAAGCACCGCACCTATGGCACCGGCCCACGCTACTCCAAGCTCGGCGGCCGCGTTGTTTATCGCATCGATGACCTGCAGGCATGGGTAGAGCGCGGAACCAAAGCCTCAACGTCGGATCCCGGCGTCGGAACCGTTTTGCCCGCGCGTCGGCACGCCAGCGACGTGCTGCTGCGCGCCAATCAGCCGCGCCGTTGAGCTCTCGGACTCGCGCCATGGCACGTCGATCAGGCCGTTTCCTTAGCGACGAATGGGAGCAGCTCGAATTGTTTCGCGCGCTCCCCGGCGATCTCGCGCCGCGCGACGCCCAGGACCTGATGTCCTACCCATTTTTCAGCCTCGCCAAATCCAAGCGCCTGTCGCCGATCGACTTCCGAATGGGAGAGATCGTCATCAGGGTCGACGCGACACTTGAACATGGCATGGCGACTATCTGGGACGCCGACGTGCTCATTTGGGCAGCCTCGCAGATCGTCCAGGCGCGCGACAACGGCTTGAAAACATCGCGCCTGATGGCGGCGACCCCTTATGAAATTCTGACCTTTATCGGGCGTGCGACGAGCGCGCGAGACTATCAACGGCTGAAGGCCGCGCTCGACCGACTGCAGTCGACAAGCGTCGCGACATCCATCCGCCAGCCGGCAGAGCGGCGGCGCCACCGCTTCTCCTGGATCAATGAATGGAAAGAAACCTCCGACGCGAATGGTCGGCCGCTCGGCGTCGAATTGATCCTGCCGGACTGGTTCTACGCCGGCGTTCTCAACGAAGCTTTGGTCCTGACGATCGATCGGGAATATTTCGCGCTCACCGGCGGCTTGGAGCGCTGGCTCTATCGCCTCGTGCGCAAGCATGGCGGCCGTCAGGGTGGCGGCTGGAGTTTCGACTTTCGCCATCTGCACGTGAAGTCCGGCGCCCTCTCGCCGCTCAAACATTTTGCGTTTGACCTGCGCGACATCGTCCGTCGGCAGCCGCTTCCAAATTACCAGCTCTCTATCCGCCACGGTCCGCTTGGTGACGAGCGTCTCATCTTCGCGCCAATTCCACTCGACTCGCTTGAACGTGCTTCAGGCTGCCTCGATGCCTCCCTCCCCTCTGTGGACAAGCTGTGAAAACGCTCGTGCTATCGGGGACCGACCCTATCGTGCCATCAGGGACCCGATCCTCGTGCTATCGGGGACCAAAATGGTCGCTAACGTTTTGTCGTATCGTCATTCACGGCGCTCCTAACTGTACTAACACTGAATCCTTCGGATTCATTCTAACGGATCGCGCCGTAATCCACCTTGTGGACAATCCCGGCCAAGGTCTGCCGAAAAGAGAGGGCGGGCAGAGCCGTCGGTCCGCGTCCATCGTCCTTCGTCGGTGTCCGAAGGCCACACTCCGAGGCTACGCGGCCGAGCAAAACAGACGCTTCGAGCGAACTCGCTCCATCGTCGATCCATACGTCGCAAGTAACTCGGAGAGTTCTACGCCTTGCGGAGGCGCGCCATGACCGCGCTCACCGAAGTGGAGCTCTATTTTCTCAAAGGCAAAATCGAGCGTTGGATTCGCTTCGGCGCGCCTCTGAACGAACGCACGCTCGACCGTCGGCGGCGCGTCGCTTACTTCGCGCCGGGATCAATTTTCGCATTCGTCCGCTGGGCGTCGAACGGTTACGGGACGCTTGCTTCGCGCATCGATATTCTGCGCGCCTGCAAATCGATCGAGCCCTATTCGACTATCCCCGCCGTCAAACCCGGCGCTGAAATTCTTCTTCGAGCGGCAGGTTGGGACAAAGTTCAGCGGGTTCTGCGCACCATCGAATCGGTCGAGTCGCTGGGCTTTGCGCCGCAAGATATTTGCCCCGATCATTGGCGGCATATCCACAGTCGACTGGCTGCTGGCCTGCCGCCGCGGCCCTATACGCGAGAACGCCATAAAGCCTGGCTCCTGCGCGCGAGGGTCAATTCCAAATGATCAGACCCATCGTTCTCACCCTGCTCGCAAGCTGCGCCGTCGCATCAACATTCGCGACGACGCACGATCCGCTTGTGGTTTGGAACGCCTCCTCCAGCGTCCCCATAGGTCTCTATGCCGTGCAGCCTATAGGCAAACTCGCCGTCACCGATCTTGTCGTCACGCGACCGCCGGAAGCGCTTCAAAGCTGGCTTGTCGAGCGCCGCTACCTCGCCCATGGCGTGCTGCTGATCAAGCGCGTCGCCGCGTTACCCGGTCAGCGCATATGCCGCAACGGGCGCGCTGTGACCGTCGACAGCATTGATATGGCGGAGGCGCAGGAACGCGACCACGCCGGGCGATCGCTGCCTACTTGGAGCGGCTGCCATGCCGTGCTTCCGGGCCAGGTCTTTCTCCTCAATTGGGATGAACCCTCGTCGCTCGACGGACGATACTTCGGGACCATTCCTTCCGAAAAATTGATTGGACGCGCAATCCCGCTTTGGACGTGGGAGTGACGCGAATGACGCCAAAGAAAATTCGACCTCCTTGGCGGAGAACCTGCCACGGATTTGCGTTCGCGGTGACGATGCTCGTTTCTGTGACAGCTCTTGCCACGATTTCGCATTCGCAGGCGCGCGCCTCTGAGATCGCCAAATGCGCGCGAGATTCCATCCAAGCATCGGCGGAATTTGTCGCCAGTGCGACTGACGAGGCGTCGCGCCGCTTCCATATCCCGCCCCAATGGATTCGCGCCGTCATGCGCACCGAAAGTTATGGCGACGCATGCGCCGTCTCCGGCAAAGGCGCAATCGGTCTGATGCAGATCATGCCGGCGACATACGAGGAGCTACGCCTCAAGCATGCTCTTGGACCCGATCCCTTCGATCCAGGCGATAACATTTTGGCAGGCGCAGCCTATCTTTCCGAGATGTTCGAGCGTTATCGCGAAGGCGGCTTCCTCGCCGCCTATAACGCCGGTCCACAGCGCTATGAACAATATTTGCATGGACGCCCATTGCCGATTGAGACGATAAATTACGTTGCGGGACTTGCATCAAAACTCGGCCTCGAGGAGCTTGCTGCGACGCAAAGTTCCCCATCCGCCGACATCAGCAAACCGTCAACCTTCGTCGCTCTAACCAAACTGAATTCTGCGCGGCAAATCGCCCAAAACAGCGCGACCAGCGCCGGAGCGACTACCGGGGAATCCGTCCCTCACCCTCTTTTTCCGGCGCAGCGCGACGACAACATATTTGCGCGAATTTCGCTTTCGAATGACGACGCGATCGCAGATTTGAGCCCGGTTCATCGTTCGGCTGCCGAAATTTTTGTAGCGCGTCGCGCTCGATGATCGCTTTCCAGCTCTATCGCATGTTAGCGCAGCAACTCGCGCCTTTGTGCGCGAGCGTGGCGGAGGGAGCGCAAGCGACCGACCTATGGCAAGATAAAAGGGACAGCCTGCGTCGTTGTCCGGCGGTCGGTTTGTCGTTTCGTATCAACGCATTCCTGCAGGCTGCCCGTTTCGTCCCAAGCCTGCCGAACAGAATAACTCTTTGCGCTCGCACCTTAATTTCCACCTCGCACGCCTTTTGCCATGGTCGGTGACGACGACATCCGCATTCGTCCCGGCCGCATTCGCCAAACGAAGCCACGAAAGGCGAAAAGTTTCGTTTCGCGCGTGTTGGCGGCGACGCAGAAGGCGGGCGGACTATACCGTTCGAGTTCTCGCGGAAAGGGGCGTCGCGCCTTCGGCCGCGGCCGCGCGGCAAGCTTCTCCGCGTTGCGCGGTCTGACCTCCCACTCGCGGATCGTAGTGGTGAAAGCCCGCGTCGTTCGACATCGAGGCAAGTCGGCGCCGCTCATTGCGCATCTCTCCTATCTCCGTCGTGACGGCGTCACCCGCGATGGAGCGCCTGGAAAATTATTCGACGCGAAAGGAGATGCCACTGACGCCAAGGCCTTCGCAGAGCGCTGCCAGAATGATCGCCATCACTTCCGCTTTATTGTCGCGCCCGACGACGCAACGGAGCTTGACGACTTACGGGCGTTCACGCGCGACCTCATGGGTGAGATGGCGCGCGACCTTCGGACCGAGCTCGATTGGGTCGCAGTCGACCATTGGAACACCGAGCATCCACATATCCATGTCCTTGTGCGCGGTCAGACCAATGACGGCGCCGATCTCGTCATCAGCCGCGACTATATCAGCCGGGGTCTTCGCGCCCGCGCCCAGCAGCTGGCCACACTGGAGCTCGGTCAACGGAGCGAACAAGAGATTCGCCAATCGCTCGAACGCCAGGTCGACGCCGACCGCTGGACGCCGCTCGATCATGCGTTAGCGCGCGAAGCCGCGATGAAGGACGGCCTCATTGATCTCCGTCCGAATGCGGATCAGCCGAACGACCTCGAACAAAGCCTTCTCATCGGACGGGCGCGGAAACTGGAGAAGCTCGGACTCGCCGTCCCCGTCGGCGTGGGACAATGGATGATGGCTGAGGAGGCCGAGAGCGTGCTTCGCAAGCTTGGAGAACGCGGAGATATCATCAAGCGTATCCATCAAGGCCTCGCTGCGCGCGGCGTTGACCGTGCTACGGGCGATTTCTCATGGGACGGCGAAGCGCACGGCGATTCGATCATCGGAGAACTCATCTCGCGCGGCCTCGATGACGAATTGAAAGGCTCCGCCTTCGTAATCGTCGATGGCGTCGACGGTCACACGCATCACGTCCGCTTTTTCGATCTCGACGCGACAGGCGACGCCGCTCGCGGCGCGATCGTGGAGGTTCGACGCCTGACGCCTCGCGATAGCGGAGCTGCGCGGCTTGTTTTCGCTGTTCGGTCCGACCTTTCTATCGAGGATCAGATCCACGCGAATGGCGCCACATGGCTCGATCGACGCCTTGTCGCCAAAGAGCCGATGCCGATATCCGAAGCAGGTTTCGGCCAGGATGTCCGCAACGCCATGGATGCGCGGGCCGATCATCTGATCGCCGAAGGGCTTGCCAGGCGACTAGGGCAGCGCCTCGTCTTCGCCAGCAATCTCCTCGAAACGCTGCGCACACTCGAGCTCAATGAAGCGTCCGCCCAACTCGCGTCCAAGACTGGCTTACCGCGACATTCGATTGCCGAGGGAGATTCGATCGCCGGCGTCTATCGGCAGCGCGTGAACCTCGCGTCTGGTCGCTACGCCATGATCGATGACGGGCTCGGCTTCAGTCTCGTCCCTTGGACCCCCTCGCTGGAAAAGCAACTTGGACGACAGGTGTCGGGCATGATGGCGCCGAGCGGCGGTGTGGATTGGAGCTTCGGTCGCAAGAGAGGAATTGGTTTGTAGATGAGGAGCGCAGCGTTCTCGGCATCCTTTGCCGTGACCGTTCGGTCCGCTCCCGGTATTTGTACGCTGTGGCGCGCCGATTTGCGACGCGAGATCAATTTTCCTTGCAGACAAGAAACCGGAAGACACAAGCTGGCGTTTATGTCGGCCACGCGCATTCTCTGGGGTCAGATCTTAATCGTCTGCGCCATCGTGCTCGCGACGACGTGGAGCGCGACGCAATGGACGGCTTGGCGATTGGCCTTCCAACCAGAATTGGGTCCGCCCTGGTTTCTCGTCGGATCATACCGCCTCTATCCCCCGCCAGCCTTCTTCTGGTGGTGGTATCACTTCGACGCGTATGCACCCGAGATTTTCGTCGAAGGCGCCATCATCGCCGCATCGGGCGGCTTTGCTTCCATCGCTGTCGCCATCGGCATGTCTGTGCTTCGCGCCCGCGAAGCAAAAAATGTCGTCACCTACGGCTCTGCTCGCTGGGCGGCGGCGGAAGAAATTCGAAAGGCGGGGCTTGTCGAACCTGACGGCGTGGTGCTCGGAAGATTCGAGGACAAGTATCTGCGCCATGACGGCCCCGAACACGTCCTGTGCTTCGCCCCTACCCGCTCTGGCAAAGGCGTCGGCCTTGTCGTTCCGACGCTTCTCACATGGCCTGGCTCCGTCATTATTCATGATATTAAGGGCGAGAACTGGGCCCTTACCGCTGGCTGGCGAGCGCGCTTTGGCCGTGTGCTGCTGTTCGATCCGACCAACGGCGATTCTTCGGCATATAATCCTTTGCTCGAAGTTCGACGTGGCCCCGCGGAAGTCAGAGACGTTCAGAACGTCGCTGATATTCTCGTTGATCCAGAAGGCGCGCTTGAGCGGCGCAACCATTGGGAAAAGACCAGCCATTCGCTTCTCGTCGGCGCCATTCTCCACGTCCTCTATGCCGAGGCCGACAAAACGCTCGCCGGCGTCGCCAATTTTCTCTCTGATCCGAAGCGCCCGATCGAGACCACGCTGCGAGCCATGATTACGATACAGCATCTTGGCGCCGCGGGTCCGCATCCGGTCGTGGCTTCGACGGCGCGCGAGCTCCTCAACAAATCCGAGAATGAACGCTCAGGCGTAATTTCCACCGCAATGTCGTTTCTCGGCCTCTATCGCGATCCCGTCGTCGCTGAAGTCACGCGGCGCTGCGATTGGCGAATTGCCGACCTTGTCTCCGGTGAGACCCCGACGGCTCTTTACCTCGTTGTTCCCCCGTCCGATATCTCCCGGACCAAGCCGCTTGTGCGCCTCGTGCTCAACCAGATCGGTCGGCGCCTGACGGAGAAGCTGAACACACAGCAGCGCCGGCATCGGCTGCTGCTCATGCTCGACGAGTTTCCGGCCCTAGGTAGGTTAGATTTCTTCGAATCAGCGCTGGCCTTTATGGCTGGCTATGGACTGAAAAGCTTCCTCATCGCCCAGTCGCTCAATCAGATCGAAAAAGCCTACGGTCCCAACAACGCCATTCTCGACAATTGCCACGTCAGAGTGTCCTTCGCCACGAACGACGAGCGGACGGCGAAGCGGGTCTCCGACGCCCTTGGTACTGCGACCGAAATGCGCGCGATGAAAAACTACGCCGGCCATCGTCTGAGTCCATGGCTTGGGCATTTGATGGTGTCGCGTCAGGAAACCGCGCGTGCGCTGCTGACGCCAGGCGAGGTGATGCAACTGCCTCCCACAGACGAAATCGTCCTGGTCTCTGGTCTACCGCCAATCAGAGCCAAAAAGGCGCGATATTACGAAGACCGTCGATTGGCGGCGCGAATAGCGTCGTCGCCGGCGCCGTCCCCTATCTCCTCGTCCACGGCGCCCTTGATGGCCGCCGACAGCATTACAAATCACGATTGGACCGCGTTGCCAACGCCGAAAGCTAAAACACCAAACGACGAGGATTCCGCCAATGGCGGGATCCGCCGTGAACCTGAGCTTCCCCAGCATGAGGACATCGCGCTCCCAGAATCAAACTTCGTGTTGAAACCCGAAGCATTCCTTGTTGAAGACGCGGCTGACGACGACGAGGCGATCAAAGCTCGCATTCTTCGAGCCCAATCTCGCTCGCTTTCGCGACAGGTGACGATGGATCCTGACGACGGCATAGCGCTGTAGGAACCTACATGGCCGTGAAGCAGCGCCTTTCAGTCTATCTCGACGCCGACATGATGGCGCGGCTTGAAAGGCTTGCAAGTAAGGAACGCGCGGCGAAATCCTCCATCGCGGAAGCCGCCATTATTTCGTTCCTGACGGCGGATGATATTGATCGCTGGGAGGCGGCGATGACCCGGCGACTCGATCGCCTAACCCGTTCCATTGATCGCGTCGAGCGCGATCTCGAATTCTCCGTCGAGGCGCTGGCGCTTTACATCCGCGCCTGGCTCACCGCGACGCCGCCATTGCCCGAAGGTGCGCAGGCGGCGGCGCAAGCAAAGGGACGAGAACGCTACGAGAGTTTTATCGACGCGTTGGGGCGAAGGCTCGCGAAGGGCCAAAAATTGGCGAGGGAGATTTCAAAGGAATTCCAGTCCGAAAACGCCGGCGAGATTTCGTAACGGACTGGTGCCTAGTTCACAGGCGTACGCCCGCTTCTGGACCCATTCACGCCGCAGCGCGTCGAAAATAGCCGAGAACGAGAAGTATCGTCACGGCCTTTTTCGTGCCGTGTGGGCCAAATTGGGTGGCAATCTACCCGTGCCTAACCACAAAATGTGGCACATAGTCTGTGAATAACGCGCAAAATGTAGGGTTCCAGTTCTTGACGGCCCCGAATCACGGCTATCCTAAGTGAAATTGCCCGTGCGAATCGGGCTGAGGAGAACACGTAAATGACTAGAGCGCATGGCCGGGCAGAGCTGCCCGGCCTAGACGGCTATTGGAGCCGCCTGTCCGACGAGGAGCTCCTCGCCATCAGCTTCAGCACTAGCGATCCCAAGAACCTTCCCGGTCTCGTGCATGCGCTACCACCCCCAGAGCCGCTTCCTATCATAGAGCAGGCATACGACTTCCGGGGAACCCACCACGCAAGATTGCGTTGCGTCCAATGTAATCGCCCAATCCACCTTGCTGGGTTCGTCCTCCTACCGTCGCACCACTAGCACTGAACATGTCGCGTGCCGTACAATTTTGGCGGCATTGGAGCCAAGAAGATACGTTGCCAAGGTTGGCTGGTTTGAGCAGATCACGATTAGATCTGCGTCCCATTCCTTGGCCTCCATCAGGGCCTCGTGATAGATGGGATCACCGATCCTCACAATGGTCGAAACGCTCGGGTAGTCAATTTTCGCTGCGGTTTCCCCGATTCGCTTCTCAGCCAAAAGACGAACTTCGCTTTCGTAATCTGGCAGTCCGTATTCGATTAACATTGCGGGCAGCATCGCCTGCACATTAACAAGCCGCAATTCGGCGCTAGGCTTGGAGATCTCAATTGCTGCTTCTATCGCGTGTTGCGTGAGATCGGCTTGTTCGAGATCAATCGGGAGGAGAATTTTCTTGAACACCGCCGTTTCCTTTCCAGTAGTTCTAACGTTGATCGATGTCGGGATACATTGAAATTTCAAAATCCGATGGTTCGCGCCGCACCCGCCCCACGATCGTCGAACGCGCACCTTCTGGAATTCGCCACGACAACGGCGACAGTCAGCACGATCAGCACGGCGGCCTCTGGCGCTCGTTTCTATTCTTGCAGCCATTTTTGTTGCAATCGCGATCCCCGCTAGAACGTAGCAAAGCGGGCAGGCTATCAGCATCAACAGGCCCGCGAGGCGCTGATCCGCAAGCAGTTCATCGCCATCGGCACCACATGGCCATGACCGACGTGAGAGTCCGCATATAGCAGGCGCAGCGCGAACAGCAGCAGCACGCCGAGCACGCAGGAGAATTTGCCGGTCCCGAAATAGCGCGACGACGACGCGCCACCTAAAGACGCCTTTTTCGGAAAGAATCGCGAGCCAGAGCGTGAACGACGAAGCCAACAACGACGCCTGCATAAGTAGGTTCACGAGAGGCGCTCTCAAGCCAGCCCCCAAAGATTGGGGGCGTGCCATGTCCAAAGCAGGACAAGCTGCACGACAGTGGCGGCGATTAAGACCCGGGCCGAAGCGAAACCTGGCGCGCGCTCGCCGAAACTGGAGATCGCACTGGCCAAGGCTGGCGCCAGGGCGTTCATCAGTAGAATGTGCGAAGTCATATTAGCGGCGCGCGGACCGAGCGGCAAAGCGGCCAGGAACGCGAAATACGCCAGCGCAACTGCTTCTACGAGGAGCCCAGTTGTCCAACCCGCGGTAGGCTTACGACGCCTATTCTGCAAAAATCACCGCGAGAGAAACGGGAGGTAAGCATTATCGCACCTCCACAGCTTTCTGGCTGAAAGGCGGGATTAACAGCGCATCGATGAATCTTGTCGCGTGGGATTCCGTCTGATCGCCGAGATTCGACGGGGTGGCGGAAGCGGCGTCGACCCGCCAGCGACGGATGGTTGCGCCGACCGATGATCTAATGCCGACGGCGATGCGCCGGAGTTTCTCCGTTTGATGCGCATCTGTCGAGTAACTGTCGCGCCCCCTACGAAGTCCGTTCAGCGCCCCGTGGGAATCTCCGGCGCTCGCGGGCCTCTGGCCACTTTCATCGTGGACTTCTATTGAGTTGTACGAAACTCTTGGGGTTCTCACTCCTTCACCCCGCGCTTCTCGGAGGCAGTTTGACTGCGACAATCAATATCCCTGTCTATAGCGACGCTCTCGTCGTTCTAGCGACCGCCGGCGTCGTCGTACCCCTCGTGCGCTATCTCGGGTTGAACCCGGTGCTTGGCTATTTGGGAGCAGGCGCGTTGCTCGGCCCGCTCGGGCTGGGTTCATTCATCGACAAGCTGCCATTTCTCTACTGGTTCACCGTCGTCGATGCAAAAAATGTTAGCGGCATCGCCGAACTCGGCGTCGTTTTTCTTTTGTTTCTTATTGGATTGGAGCTTTCCTACGATCGGTTGCTTTCGATGCGGCGGCTCGTTTTCGGGCTGGGCGGATTGCAGGTCGTCCTCACAGCGTCCTTGCTTTCCGTCATCATCGCAGGAACCGGACAAGCGGCGTCGGTCGCCGTCATCCTGGGAGCCTGCCTCGCGCTTTCCTCGACCGCCATCGTTCTTGAGATTCTAGCGGCACATGGCGAGCTGACGACAGGCGCGGGCAGAGCGAGCTTTTCGATCCTGCTGGCGCAGGACCTCGCCGTGATTCCGATACTGATATTCGTTTCGATCCTCGGCTCGAACATTGAAGGTTCGCTTGCGTCGAACATTGGCATAACGCTGGCCCATGCGGCAGCGGCGATCGCGCTCATTGTTGTGGTCGGAAGAGTGGTGCTGCGACCCCTTTTCCGTCTTGTTGGATCAATTCAATCTCTCGAATTGCTAACGGCGGCGGTTCTGTTCGTCATCATTGGCACTGGCGTGCTCGCCGCTATCGAGGGCCTGTCCATGGCGCTTGGAGCGTTCGTCGCGGGCCTCCTTCTGGCCGAAACTGAATATCGTAAGGCGGTGGAAGCTATCGTCGAGGAGCTATGCGCGATTTTGGGTGACGGGGTGAATCAAGCGGCGGATTTGTGATCGCGCGCGATTTCGATTCCGTCACGGAACTTTACACCGCTGACGATCTTGGGCAACAGCTTTTGTCCTTGCAGTCGTCGCCAGCTTTT
>NZ_JBPFEA010000024.1:0-306634 GCF_051061285.1 Methylocystis sp. | reverse complement strand
GGCCATAACCAGTTGCTAAAGATCATCGAGGGTGTGAAGTTCATCGACGGGCTCGAGGTCGCCGCCAAGCCGACCGATTCTCAGCCCCAAACCGCCGCCGCCTGATCCTTCAGGCCGTCACCAAAAATCGGCGATAGCTCCGGCTGCCGAGCTTTAAGAATTCAAAGTGACGCGATTGCGGCAGGGGCCGTCAAGCGCCGACTGCCGCACAGCCAAGTTTCATATGTTGGGTTTTCTCGAGTTTGCGCGGCTCGCGCATTCGACAAAGCGGCTGTCTCCAGGGCCCAGACCGCCCGCAGCCACATTCGTGGGCGAAGGTCCGGCCGAATCGGTCATTTCATCGTCTCAACGAAGGCGATCAGCCCCTTGAGCAGCGTCGTCGGATCAGGTGGACAGCCGCGGATATGGAGATCAACGGGGACGACCTTCGCGACGGCGCCAATGCACGCATAGCTTTCGGAATAGACGCCGCCGTCAAAGGCGCAGTCGCCGACAGCGATCACCCATTTTGGATCCGGCGTCGCGGCATAGGTTCGCTCAAGCGCTTCGCGCATGTTTTTGGTCACCGGACCGGTGACAAGCAGGACGTCAGCGTGGCGCGGCGACGCGACAAAACGCAGGCCGAACCTTTCGAGATCGTAGTAGGCGTTGCTGAGCGCATGAATTTCCAGTTCGCAGCCATTGCAGGAGCCTGCATCGACTTCGCGGATCGATAGGCTACGGCCGAGTTTCTGACGCGTCGTGCGCCCCAGCGTGTAGCCAAGTTCCGCGATGGACGTCGCATTCGGAATGGGAGCCTGTTCGGTCAGAGCGCGGCGGAGCAAGCCCTGAAGCAAGAATTTCTGCATCGTGCGCGCGTCCTAGAGATCGTGCCCCGAGTAGGAACAGTTGAAGGATTTGTTGCAGAGCGGGAAGTCGGCGACGATGTTGTCCTTGATCGCCGCTTCGAGCAGCGGCCATTGAAACCAGGACGGATCGCGCAAGTGGCAGCGCTGCACGACGCCGTCAGCGCGCATGCGCAGCCAAACAAAGATGTCGCCGCGGAATCCTTCAACAAGCGCGGCGCCTTCGCGCGTCCAGTCTTCCGGCAGCGCCCAGGCGGCGATGATCGGACCCTCCGGCGCCTCGTCGAGAATCTGTCTGACGATTTGCAGCGAGGCTTTGATTTCGTCAAACCGGACCCAGACGCGCGCGTCGACGTCGCCCTCCTTCGAGCTGCCGATCTCAAACGCCAGTTGCGGATAGGGCGCGTAACCGATCGCCTTGCGCGCGTCGAACTCCCGGCCGGAGGCGCGTCCGACATAGCCGCCGCACGCATATTGCTTTGCGAGCGCTTCACTGACGAAGCCGGTTCCGACGGTCCGGTCCTGCAGCGAGGTCGTGTCGCCGAAGAGCGCGACCAACTGTGGAGTCATGAGTTCAATCCACTGGATCAGCGCATAAAGCTCCGTGACTTTATCTTGCTGCAGATCGACGAGGACGCCGCCCGGCGCGATGCGATCCATCATCAGGCGGTGTCCAAAACAGCTTGCCGCCTCTCTCAAGATCCGTTCGCGGACGATGCCGCATTGCGCATGCATCAACGCGAAGGCCGCATCATTACAGATGGCGCCGACATCGCCGAAATGATTGGCGAGCCGTTCCAGTTCAGCCATCAGAGCGCGCAGATATGTCGCGCGCGGCGGAACATTGACGTCGAACGCCGCCTCGACCGCTTGCGAAAAGGCGAGGCTGTAGGCGACCGTACTGTCGCCCGACACGCGCGCCGCGAGACGCGCGGCGCGCTCGATCGAGGCGCCGGTCATCAGGTGATCGACGCCCTTGTGAACGAAGCCAAGCCGCTCCTCAAGGCGCACGACGGTTTCGCCATTGGCTGAAAAGCGGAAATGGCCCGGCTCGATAATGCCAGCATGCACGGGTCCGACCGGTATCTGGTGGAGCGGCTCGCCTTCTGTGGGAAGGAATGCGTAGCTGTCTTTGGTGGAGTCGATCTTTTCGGGGGCGTTGCAAGGATGACGCAGGCCCCAGCGGCCATGATCGAGCCAGGGGCGGTTGTCGGGCGCGTTTTCGGCCCTGAGCCCATAAAGATCGCAGATCGCGCGCTCGAGCCTTAACGCCGGAGGGTGCAATCCCCCAACGGATGGAAAAAAGCCTTCAGGGCATTCCAGCGTGAGGATGCGCAGACGCGGCTCTTGTTGTTCAAGCGCGGCCATGTGGACGCTCGAAGGTTCGCCCCACAGGCTGAGGAGTTCGCGCTCGCCCTTCGCAAGACTTTCGGCGAAAGCGAGCCAACCAGCTCTGTCGACGATCTCACGCGGCCAGGGCAGGCACGTCGGTGGCGACGGCTGGGCCTCCATCTGTTTGCTGGCAAAGTTCATCTTTTCATCCTTCGAGCTCAGCCCAACAGCCGCGCGACGTTCTGGAACCAGGTCACGACGTGAGACGGAAGATAGATTCCGGCCAGCAGCACAAGGGATAGATGGGCGTAGACAGGCCACATTGAAGCCTGCACCTCGCCTTCGTCGCGGCTTGGCTCGCCGAACGCCATCCCGGTGAGCCGCAACAGCAAGGCGCCAAAGGCGAGAAGGAGGCCGAAAACAAGCGGCACGGCGAGGAGCGGCTGACGGGCGAAGGTCGAACTCACGACGAGAAATTCGCTCATGAAGATGCCGAGCGGCGGCAGGCCGATGATCGCCACGACGCCAG
The DNA here is from genome assembly GCF_051061285.1 of Methylocystis sp. GTDB lineage: Bacteria > Pseudomonadota > Alphaproteobacteria > Rhizobiales > Beijerinckiaceae > Methylocystis. The sequence continues at coordinate 303,928 of NZ_JBPFEA010000024.1, read as the reverse complement.
CGACGAGGGACCAGCCAAGCGCCGGTTGGCTTTGCGTCAGTCCTCTAATGTCGGCGATCTTCTGCGTTCCCTTGACCTGCGCGATGTGACCAACCGAGAAGAAAATCGCGGATTTTGTCAGGCTGTGCATCGTCATGTGCAGCAGACCAGCGAAGTTGGCGAGCGGTCCGCCCATGCCGAAGGCGAAGGCGATAATGCCCATGTGCTCGATGGAGGAGTAGGCGAACAGCCGCTTGATGTCGCCACGCCGGTAAAGCATGAAGGCCGCCATGATGAGAGAAGCAAGACCGAGCGTGATCATCAGCGGGCCTGGCGTAATCGCCGCCGCATTGGCCGTCAGCAGCATCTTGAACCGCAGCACTGCATAAAGCGCGACATTCAGAAGGAGGCCGGACAAGACCGCCGAAATCGGCGTCGGGCCTTCCGCATGCGCATCTGGAAGCCAGGCGTGCATCGGCGCCAGGCCGACTTTCGTCCCGTAGCCGAGCATTAAGAAGACAAATGCGACGTTGAGCATCCTGGGATTGAACTGCGGCGCCTGCGACATCAGCGTTTTCCAGACCATCGCGTCGTAGCCCTGTCCCAGAACCGGCTCGGCAGCCATGTAAATGAGGATCGTGCCAAAGAGCGCCAGCGCGATCCCGACGCTGCCAAGGATGAAATATTTCCAAGCGGCCTCGAGCGCATGCGGCGTGCGGTAGATGCCGACCATCAGCACGGTGGTCAGCGTCGCGACTTCGATCGAGACCCACATAAGGCCGATGTTGCTGGCGAGCAGCGCCAGATTCATGGCGCACATCAGCGACTGATACATCGCGTGATAGAAGCGGACGTTCCTCGAGGTCAGACGGCCAGTTTCGATCTCATGGTCGATATAGCTCGCACTGTAGACGCTTGTGGTGAAGCCGATGAAGGTCGAGAGCACAACAAAGACGATGTTGAGGTCGTCGACAAAGAGATAGCCGCCGCTTTCGGGCTCGACGACGAGAAGCACAAGCGCGAAGAGAAACGTCGCGCCGGAGGCGCAGAGGTTGATGGTCGCCGAGCGTCGGTAGGCCGGTTCAAGCGCAACGGCAATGGCCGCGGCGGCGGGAATGCCCACAAGCGCATTCGAGACCATGAAAAGATCGGAACTCATGAACGTCCTCCGCGCACGCGATTAAGTTCAAAAAGGTCGACGTTGTCGAATCGCTCGCGGATACGAAACAGGAAGATGCCGATCACGATGAAGGCGATGAGAATGGAAAAGGCGACGCTGATCTCGACGACAAGCGGCATCCCGTTCGCCCCTGCTGCAGCCAAAACCAGACCATTTTCCAGTGACATGAAGCCGATAATCTGGCTCACGGCGTTGCGTCGCGTCACCATCATCAGCAGCCCCAGCAGCACGATCGCCAAGGCGAATGCGATGTCCTCGCGCGACAGCGGATCGGCGGAGGCGGTCGCCGGCAGCATGACGACGAGCGACAGCGCCACGAGGAATATGCCGATGAGCATGGTTATGCCGACGCCGCCAACGACCTCCACGGTGCGGTGGATGCCTAGGCGTCTGATGATGAGCCGGAGGCTGAAAGGAATGATCAGCGCCTTGAAGATCGCTGCGATGCCAGCCGTGACGTAGAGGTGCGGCGCGTCCTGGTAATAGGCCTGCCAGGCGACCGACAGCGACAGAATGACGGCGTGGAGCGTGTAGATATTGATGAGCCCCGACAGTCTGTCCTGATACAGCAGCATGAAGCTCGTCAGGAGGAGCGCGCCCGCCAGAACATGGGCGATGTCGATTGTCAAAAGCTCCATCAGAGGCTCCGTGTTACGAAAACGAGCAGCGTCGCGAGGAGGCCAAGCATCAGCCCTGCGCCGAGAAAATCCGGCACGCGGAAGACGCGCATCTTGGCTGTGGACGTCTCAAACAACGCGAGCGCGCCGCCGCCGATCGCCAGCTTCAGGACGTAAGCGCAAAGGCCGATCATCATCGCCTCCGCGCCCGCATCATGCGACGCGAGCCCAACGGGGAAAAAGACGCAGGCGATGAGCGAGATAAAAAGGAGCAGCTTAAGCGCGGCGGCAAGTTCAATGAGCGCGAGATAGCGCCCGGAATATTCGAGAACCATCGCCTCATGCACCATCGTCAGCTCGAGATGGGTCGCCGGATTATCGACGGGAATCCGTCCATTTTCTGCGATGGCGACGATGAGGAGCGCGACGAGCGCCATGCCGACGGAGGCGCGCAATTCCAGATTCGCGACCATATAGGCTGCAATTTCAGAGAGCTGCGTCGTTCCGGCGACGAAGGAGACGGTGAAGACGATCATCATCATCGCCGGCTCCGCGAGCGAGCCGAACATCGCCTCGCGGCTTGAGCCGATGCCGCCGAAACTCGTTCCAATGTCCATGCCCGCGAGAGCGAGGAAAAAACGGGCGCTGCCGAGCAGGGCGATGATGGCGATGAGATCGGCCGACCAGCTGAACGTCAGTCCCGTGGCGAATGTCGGCACCAGCGATGCGGCGACCCAGATCATCGCAAAGATCATATAAGGCGCCGAGCGATACAGCCACGACGCGTTTTCCGCGAGGACGACCTCCTTGCGCAGCAGCCGAATGAGATCGAGCCAGGGTTGAATGATCGGCGGTCCTTTGCGGCGCAAGAGGCGCGCCTTCAGCTTTCGAACAAAGCCGATGAGCAGCGGCGCCAGCGCAAGCACCAAAAGCATTTGGAGGCTCTGCGCCATAAGGTTGAAAAGAACTGTCATATCGCCACCAGGACCAGGAGGAAGACGAGCGCCGCGAAAACCAGCGCGAGATATTCCTGGATCGTTAGGAGACTGAGGATGTTCAGTCCGGTGGCGCATGATTCCACCGCCCGCGTGAGGGGCGCATAGAGATAGTCGAAGATCCGATCCTTGATTTCGACGCTCAAGCGCGCGGCCCGCGTATCGCCCGGCGCCGGCATGTCGAGGCGGTCCCGCACCGAAAAGGCGATGACGCCAAGGGTGCGCCGGATCGGCTGCGCGAAGCTGCTGCCTGTGTATTGCGTCGTGGTGCTGGTTTCGATGTAGCCGCAGTCCCAGGCCGGCGCGCGCCGCGACCGCGTCGTGCCAAATCGGTGGATGACCCATCTCGCCGAATACGCCGAGAAGAGAATGAAGATGAAGACCAGAAGCCCGTTGTAGGAGCTGCGGCTTTCGGCCACGGGCGCGATCGAGAGCCAGGAGAGCTCAGCCTGCGTCGGCATGCGGCCGCCGACAAAATCTTTCGCCACGGGTGAGATCGTGTCGATGAGGAGGCTCGGCAGTAGACCGGCGACCAGGCACAGCGTCAGCAAAACCGCCATGGTCCCGAGCGACCAGCGATCCGGATCATGCGCCCTGCGCGCCGCTTCGCTGCGGGGGCGTCCCAGAAAGGCGACGCCATAGGCGCGTATGTAACAGCCGGCGCCGAGCGCCGCGCTCAGCGCCAGCGCCACGCCAACCGCCGGAACGAGGAGCTTCACGGTCCATTGCGGCAGCGACGGGCTCAGCAGGATCGCCTGAAAGACCAGCCATTCCGACACAAAGCCGTTCAGCGGCGGCAAGGCGGCGATGGCGACGCAGCCGCCGAGAAAAAGGAACGCCGTTTTCGGCATGGAGTGAATGAGACCGCCGAGGCGCTCGATGCTTCTTTCGCCGCTCCCGTGCAATACCGCGCCGGCGCCAAAGAACAGGAGGCTCTTGAACAGCGAATGATTGAAAACGTGAAAGAGCGCCGCCGTGAAGGCGAGCGCGGCCGGGAGCGCCATGCCATTGGCCTTGAACGCCAAAGCAAGTCCGAGCGCGATGAAGATGATGCCAATGTTCTCGATGGTGCTGTAGGCGAGCAGCTTCTTCAGATCGCTCTGTATCGTCGCGAAGAGAACGCCGACGAGGGCGCTTGCTGCGCCGAAGCTCATCGGCTCGATCGACCACCAGAAGGCGGGCGGCCCAAGCAAATCGAACACGACGCGAATGAAGCCGTAGACGGCGACCTTCGTCATAACGCCGCTCATCAGCGCCGAGACGTGGCTCGGCGCCGCGGGATGGGCGAGCGGCAGCCAGATATGCAAGGGCGCGAGTCCGGCTTTCGACCCCATTCCGACTAACGCGAGGGCCAGGACGAGGCCCGTCTTCCATCCCTCCTTGGTCGACTCGCGAATCGAGGCGAAGTCGTAGGCGCCGTCGACGCCCCCGAGAACGCCAAACGCGATCAACAGCGCAAAACCGCCGAAGCTCGCCATCAACAAATAGACGAAACCGGCGCGCCTGTTCTCCTCCTCATGATGATGAGTCAGCACGAGCGCCCACGAAGCGAGCGACATGAACTCCCAAGCGACGAGAAAGGCGAAGGCGTCATCGGCGAGTACGACGAGGTTCATGCCAGCGAGAAAAGCCGGATAGAACGGCAACACGCGCATCGGCTCCTTCTCATGCGCGCCATAGCCGATCGCATAGGCGCTTGCCGCCACGCCGCCCAGATTGACGACGGCGAGAAAAAAGGCGGTCAGGACGTCGATGCGAAAATGCATGCCGATCCACGGCAGTCCGAGCGGCAAAGCCGTCGAAACAACATGAGCGCCCCTTGGCATGACCGCAGCGAGGAAGAGGACGCCGCAGAGGCCGATGCAAAAGCGGTAGACGTTTCGGCTGACGTCGTGGTTCCGCCTGTCGACGATGGCGTAGACGCTGACGGAGAGCAGGGCGCAGACACAGGCCAGCGCCAGGTAGAGCGGCATACATATCACCTTCGAATCGGCGCGGCGGTCGGTCGCGCCCTGCGTGAACTTTACAGACTAGGCGCTGCGCTTGCGCGGGGCGAGGGGATGCTTTGACGTCGCGACGTGTTGATCCAGTCCGCAAATCTCTGCGTGGCCGCCGTTTGCTTCATAGTCCTCGCAATAGTCATGGAGGTTCTCCATCACCGTATGATCGACGCACCAGGACTCTGAAAGATCAAAGATGACCGTCTTGCCCTTTGGGAGCTTCGCGAGATCGCCCTTGAGCGCGAGGTAGTTGGCGAAAAAGGCCGCGCCGCCGATCTTGACATGATAGACGCCGGGTTCGCTCTCCACCACGTCGCGATGCAGCTTAAACACCTGTCCCCAATTGACGCTTCGCCAGAAGTGGAACAGGAACTCGGCGGCGATGCCGATGGCGACGCCGATCAAGAGATCGGTCGCCAGCACGCCGATGATGGTAATCACGAAAACGGTGAGCTGGTCCCAGCCGATCGCCAGCGTCTTCTTGAACTCGAGCGGCGACGCAAGTCGGTAGCCGGTGAACACCAGCAGCGCCGCGAGCGAAGCAAGCGGAATCTCGTGAATGACCCTCGGGAAAAGCGCGACAAAGATCAGCAGGAACAACCCGTGGAAGAAATTCGCCCACCCCGTGCGCGCGCCATTATTCACATTGGCGGAGCTGCGGACGATTTCCGCGATCATCGGCATACCGCCAATCAAGCCGCAGATGATGTTGCCGAAGCCGACCGCAGCGATGTCGCGATTGAGATCGGAAGTGCGCTTGTAGGGATCGAGCTTGTCAACCGCCGCTGCGCTGAGCAGGCTTTCCAGGCTGCCAACGAGGCAGATGGCGAAAACCTGCTGCCAGAACAGGCCGGTGCGGATCATCGAGAAATCGGGAAAGGCGAAGCCCGACAGAAAATTCTGGGGGATGGAGACCAGAAATTTCGGACCGATCGTGAATTCGTGATGCGGCAGGAACGGAGTGTCCGGCAGGAAGAGATAGATATGTTCGTCGTCAAGATCGAAATATTGCGCAAGCGCCATGCCAACGATCACGACGATAATCGGCGCCGGAATCATTTTTATACGACGGTTCTTCACGACCGACCAGGCAATCAGGATGAGCAGTCCAATGCCGCCGATAATCGCGACCTCCGGATTCATATCCCGAAGGCTGGCCGGAATCGCGCCGATCGTCGCGAACAAGGATTGCGCGTCGGGCTTGACGCCAAGCATGACGTGTATCTGCTTGGCCATGATGATGATGCCGATCGCCGCCAGCATGCCGTGAACGGCCGACGATGGGAAGAAGGCGCTCATCTTGCCGGCTTTCATCAAGCCCATCAGCATCTGAATGACGCTGGCGCATACAATCGCCGCCAAGGTATAGTGGTAGCCGGCTTTGGCGTCGCCGCCGCCGAGCGCCTGCACCGAGTCCAGAATGACCACGATGAGGCCCGCCGCCGGGCCGGTGATAGTGACGAAGGAACCATTGATTCGTGACACCAGCAGGCCGCCCACGACGGCGGTGATGATGCCCGCCTGGGGCGGAAAACCCGACGCCATCGAAATGCCAAGGCATAGCGGCAGCGCGATAAGAAAGACCAGAAAACCGGACAGAACGTCGGCGCGCCAATTTTCGGCCAATCCGGCGAGGCCGGTCTTCGGCGTGAACCGGGCTGGAATCGTTCCTGTGAAATTTGAGCGATTCTCATCCATGGCGGGTCCGCCTGGGTCCTTGCCCAGCCATTCTTGCGAAGACGAGCTGGGGCGCTGAGAGGCGCTCGCCTCTGCCGCGGCCGTTTCCAGGTCGTGGGTGACAGCCTGAGCCTTGCTTTTCATGTGGTGTCCTTGCCAGCGCGCTCAGTCGAAACCTCGGCGCCGACCGGTTAGCGCAGCGGCAACATAGGACAGGCCAGTGACTGTGATGTTTCTCCAGTTTTTCAGACCACAGAGATTATTTCTGATTCGTGTCCCAAATCCGACAAGATCAGACCCCAGCTACTGAAGCGTCGCGGGACGAAGTCTTTTTTGTGGTGGAAACACTCCAGAAAGACTGCATTATTAGGTTCCGCCGAATTCCAACGAACTCCAACGAAAGCGATTGCGCCTCCCTTGACCTCTCCCATTTCAATTCTGATCGTCGAGGATGACGCCGAAATCGGCGAGTTCATCTCCCTCTATCTCGCGGCGCACGATATCGAGACGAAGGTGGCCGCAAACGCCCCGGCCATGGACGCTGCGTTCAGCGCCGGAGCCTATGACCTGCTGATCCTCGATCTTAATCTTCCTGGCGAAGACGGCTTGTCGATCTGCCGGCGGGTGCGATCCGAGAGACGCATCCCTATAATCATACTGACGGCGCAGTCGGAGGACATCGACAAGATATTGGGTCTGGAGCTCGGGGCCGACGATTACATCGTCAAGCCTTTCAATTCGCGCGAGCTGCTGGCGCGCATCCGCGCCGTGCTGAGGCGAACTGAAACCCCGAACGCCGTCGACGGGCGCGCTGTAAGGCAAGCGTATCTTTTTTCGGGCTGGCGCGTCGATGTGCTCGCTCGAGAGGTCGTCGCGCCTTGCGGCATAAAGGTGGCCATGACCGGCGCAGAATTCGATCTGTTGCATGCTTTGTGCGAAAATCCCAATCGGGTGTTGACGCGTGAGCAACTGATCAACATGACGCATGGCCCGACGACCGGACCCTTCGAGCGCAGCATCGACGTGCTGATCAGCCGGCTCCGACAGAAGATAGAAGCGGATCCAAAAAAGCCCGCGTTCATCCAGACGGTTCGCTCCGAGGGCTATATTTTCTCCACTCACGTGGCGCGCGCATGAACCCTACTCGCGTTCCCTGGCGTTTCCGGCTCAACAAACTGGCCGTGCAAATCACGCTGCTTATTTTCGTGTCGATCGTGGCGTTCCAGACCATCGTCATCGGCATGTTCCATGTGTTCGGCAGGCGGCACATCGTCGACCAAGGAGACTTCATCGCGAGCATAATCCTCGCTTTGGACGTCGCTCCGCTCTCGGAGAGAGCCAATGTCATTTCAGCGCTCTCTCACGCCGTTCCCTACGCCACTATCGAGATGCAGGAGTCGCGCCCTCCAGCGGCGACATCCTCGACCGGCGGCGCCGACCTCGCCTTTGACCACGAAATTCGCCACATCGACTCGCTGTTGTGGGACGGCGCAGACGTGTTCAAGGTCGAAAGTTCAACGCCCGAAGATTACGGCGTCCTCGCCGTCGAATTGCATAAAGGCGGCTATGCGACGATCTCAATCGCCGAGCATCAAAAATCTCCCGGTTCGATATGGCGATGGCTTTGGCAGCATGCCGATGACGAACCGTTCATTCTGACTCAGGGCGCGCGAACGGCGCTGTCCTTTATCATATTCACGGCGATCTTCGTGTTCTGGGCGCTGAACGCGATCATGGCGCCGCTGAGACGGCTTGCAAAATATGCTGAGCAGATTCCGAACGATGTCGATACGAAAGCGCAGCTCCCGGAACGAGGTCCCCAGGAAGTTCGCGAATTGACCCGCTCGCTCAATCGCATGCAGGCGCGCATAAGCAAGATGATTGCCGCGCGCGCCCATGTGCTTGCGGCGGTCAGTCACGACTTGCGAACGATCATCACGCGCCTGAAGCTGAAAACGGAATTCGTGTCAGATCAAAGCCTTCAGCAGAGGATGATGCGCGATGTCGATCTCATGGACGCAATGCTGTTCAAGAATCTGCAGTATTTGCGCGCTGAAGGAGATGACACGTCCGACTGTTCCCTGGTCGATCTCGACAGCGTTCTGCAAACGGTCGCCGACGAGTTCTGCGACCTCGGGCATCATGTGACCTACCATGGCGACGGTCACCAAATGGTCTTCGGATCGCTTTGCGACGTGCAGCGCATTTTCACTAATCTCGTTGAAAACGCGACGCATCACGCGAAGACCGTGGATATCTACATCGCGGAAGGCCCGGGAGCGCTCATCGAGGTCGACGTCGTCGACGATGGACCGGGAATGTCAGCGGAAAGCAAGAAGACTGCATTTGAGCCCTTCGTTCGCGGTCAGCCGGGACGAACGCTCGACGAGCACAGCGGATTTGGACTCGGTCTTTCGATTGTGCGCTCGCTCGTTGAGCACCATGGCGGATCCGTGTCGCTGCTCGATCGCGAGCCCAACGGGCTGATCGCGCGCGTCTGTCTGCCCCGCGCATTGGGAGGGGACGAAAAGCCGTTTCCGGCGGGCTCCAAGGCGACGCCGGCGCTCTTCTGAACGATATCGAACGGTCAACCCGCCTCATGCGTCGCTGCTGCACGCGCGAGGAGGGCGTTCTGCTGAGCAGTCTCCACGCGCGCGAAGTGCCGGTCAAAGCGCGTTCATGCGGGCGCAAGCAGCAGGCTCGTCTCGCTTCTGGCGATGCCCTCGATCATTCTGACGCCCGACAGCACCCGATCGAATTCCTCGAGATTGGCGCACTCGATTTCCGCGATGAGGTCGAAAGGCCCGTTGGTGCTGTAAAGCGTGTGGATCTGCGGGAGTCCGCGCAGCGCCTGAGCGACGCGGCGGGAATTCTTGCCGGAGACCTCGACCATCATGATCGCCCGGATGCGATCGGATGCGGCGGGATGTTTCAGCCGAACCGTAAAGCCCAGGATCACATCGGACGCGATCAGCTTATCGAGGCGGTTCTGGACCGTCCCGCGCGAGACGCCGAGCGCCTTGGCGAGCTGGGACAAGGAGGCGCGCGCGTCGGTCCGCAGCAGCGCGATCAGTCGGTGGTCGAGATCGTCCATGACCCAAGCCTCTGTTGAAACGGTCAATATCTATGACGGAAATGACAAAAATCCAGTCATTTCGATAGTTTATGGCGATTTTGATTAGCGTTGCCGCGTTCTAGTCTTCTCCGAATGGATCGATTGGGGAAGGCATGGTGACGTTTCTCAGCGCGCGAGATATCGCCCGCATCGTTGGAGAAGTGGGCGCGCGACGCTTTTGGTCGCGGCTCGTCGACGATCTGCGTCGCGACTTTATGCGCTGGGACGCATTCGAGAAGTCGCCGCGCTACGCGAGCCATTCGCCGCGCGGCGTCATCGAACTGATGCCGACGAGCGACGGCGAGGCTTTCGCCTTTAAATTCGTCAACGGTCATCCCGGCAACACGCAATTCAATCTGCAGACCGTCGTCGCCTTCGGCGCGCTCGCCGACGTCGAGACCGGCTATCCGACGCTCATCGCCGACATGACGCTCGCCACCGCCTTCCGAACCGGCGCCACTTCGGCGCTGGCGGCGGCGCATCTCGCGCGGCCCGACAGCAAGACAATGGCGCTGATCGGCCTTGGCGCCCAATCGGAGTTTCAGGCGTGCGCCTTTCACGCCGTTCTTGGCGTTGACCGGCTTCGCGTCTTCGATGTCGACCCTGACGCCGTCGAGAAGTTCGAGCGCAACATGGCCGATTTCGGCCTGACGATCATTCGGTGCGCAAACGCGCGCAGCGCCGCATCCGGCGCAGACATCATCACGACGATCACGGCGGATAAGAAATTCGCCACGATACTCACCGACGACATGGTTCAGCCTGGAACCCATATCAATGCGGTCGGCGGCGATTGCCCGGGCAAGACCGAGCTTGCGCGCGAACTGCTGCTGCGTTCCGAGATATTCGTCGAATATGCGCCGCAGACGCGCAGCGAGGGCGAAATTCAGCAACTCGACCCGGAGCATCCGGTGACGGAATTGCGGGAAATTCTCGCCGGTCATCGAAAAGGGCGCACCTCCAAAGACGCGATCACGATCTTTGATAGCGTCGGTTTCGCCATCGAGGATTTTTCGGTGTTGCGGCTGTTGCGCGATCTTGCGCGGGAGACCGGCGTCGGCCGCACGATCGAACTGATCGCTGAGCCCGCAGACCCGAAGGATCTGTTCTCACTGCTGCATCCGCTTGACGCGGAGCAGGAAGACATCGCAACGCTCGTAGGGACGGAACAGCCCGCATGACTGACGGTCGCTCGACTCCAGAGGAGTCGCTGATGAGCTTCGACGCTGAAGCCGCTGTATTGAGCGATGCGCCGCGGGGCGAGGCGCGCGAGGCTGCGCCGCCACGGCCTGCGCCTGCGCGTCGCGCGCTACTGATGTGCGCGCCGGACTATTTCGGCGTCGATTACATCATCAACCCGTGGATGGAAAATCAGATCGGGCGAGCAGCGCTGCCGCGCGCGCAGGCGCAGTGGGAGAACTTGCGCGGCAAGCTGGCGGCGCATAGCGATATTGCTTTCGTTGCGCCGACGCCCGGCCTGCCGGACATGGTCTTCACCGCCAATGCGGGGCTCGCGATCGGCGACAAGGCCGTCGTGAGTCGATTCCACGCCAAGGAGCGGCGTCCCGAGGAGCGTCTGTTTTGTGAATGGTTCGAAGCGCAAGGCTATTCGATCGCACGCTGGCCGGAGAACATTCCCTTTGAGGGCGCCGGCGACGCGCTTCTCGATCACGCGCGCGGCATTGTTTGGTGCGGATATGGCTGGCGCTCAGGCGAGGAAGCGCCCAGGCATCTTCAAAAGATCTTCAGTCTGCGCGCCGTCGCGCTGAAGCTCGTCGATCCGCGCTTCTATCATCTCGACACCTGCTTTTGTCCGCTGAGCGGCGGCTGGCTGATGTATTACCCAGCGGCCTTCGATATCGCGTCACAAGAAGCGATCCGCGCCATCGCGCCAGTGGAGAAACGGATCGAAGTCGGCGAGAAAGACGCGCTTTCTTTCGCCTGCAACGCTGTCGAAGTCGCCGGGCGCGTTTTTCTCAACGCCTGTTCCGATGATCTTCGTTCGCGCCTGATCGACGCGGGATTCACGCCCGTCGTCACGCCGCTCTCGGAATTCATGAAGGCGGGCGGCGCCGCGAAATGTCTGACGCTGCAGTTGCCGGGCTCCGCGTCCGCGGTCATGCCGCAGGGATAAGCGTCTCGCCGCCCACCGGTCGGCTACAGGGGCAGAGCGCGCCGGTCCGCAAGGCGTCGAGCACGCGCAGCGTATCGTCCGGCGCGCGGCCGACGTCGAGATTCGTCGCATAGACATGTTGAATGACATTGTCGGGATCGACGACGAAGGTGGCGCGATAGGCGACGCCTGAAGGCGCGCGCACGCCGAGGCCATCGATCAGATCGCCCCTCGAGTCGGCGAACTGCCAGATCGGCAAGCTCTTCAGGTCACGGTGGTCACGTCGCCAAGCAAGCTTCACGAACTCATTGTCGGTCGAGCCGCCGAGAACGACGGCGTCGCGCTCGGCGAAATCCTTCGACAAGCGCGCGAAGGCCGCGATTTCCGTCGGACAAACGAAGGTAAAATCCTTCGGATAGAAGAAGATGATTTTCCACATGCCTGGAAAGCTCGTCTCGCAGAGCGTTTCGAAGGCTGTCTCGCCGTTTTCTTCGATCTCGTTAAATCCCGGCTTTACGCCGGTAACGACGAAAGGCGGTATGCTGTCCCCAATTCCCAACATGTCATTCTCCTAGAAAACGCCGTCGGCGCTTATTGCGGATTGCTTCTGGAGACAGTCGCGTCGAACTCCTCCAGCCTCGAGGCGCAGCGCGGTCCAGGGTCGCCGCTTGGCGGGCCATAGAGTTCGGCGCGTCGCCAATCGATGAAGCGCTCTTCCGTCTCCCACATGGTCACCGAGAAATAGAGCACGTGCGGACCGCACTCCTTTCCCCTATGGAATTGAAAGCCGATGAGACCGGCCGCTTCCCGCAGCCGGCCGCTTGTCTCTCGCCAAGCCGTTTCGAATGTTTCTTCGCAGCCCTTGACGACCTTGAACTGGTTCGAGGCCATGAACATCGCGCGTTCCTTCTTTCCTGTCGCCGAATATTTCATGGCGTCTGCCACGCATGCTGCTGCGCACGACGCGACAGCGCGACGAGTGCGGCGAATTCGTCACATCTCTTGCGCATGCATTCATCAGAACAGGAAACCGCATAGTGGCTGCGCAGCGCCGCGAGCCCATAGCCGGCGAGCTCGACTTCATCGATCGACAGTCGAACCGAGTTTTGGTTCATCGCTTCGGCGAGGATCGAATCAATGCGTTTTCTCTCTCGCGCAAGTTCGCACATCATTATCTCCTTGAGGGCCCGAAACGCCACGTGTGGGTTGCGCGCCCCGATCCTTTGCTTGAGGGTTCGATGCCGAAAGTCTCAGCGGCGCCGCGTGTATGGCGCAAAGATTTAGCAGGCGCCTCCTTGCGTCAATACAATTGATCCCTCATCGGAAATCTTTCAGAAAGCGTTGTCGGAAGATTTCTATTTGCGAAATATTCCTATTAGAAAGAACCGCAACATCAGTGTGCACGCCGACATCGGGCGCCGCCGGCTGGAGCCATCACGCCGGGGCCATCGTTCTGGCGCAAATCTGGGTTCATTCGACGATGCGCCGCGAAGGCTTGGCTTCCGCGCCAACGCGGCAAGACCATGAACAAGGGAATGAAAATGCACAGCATCGCCACGCCCCGCCGGGTCAAGAAAGCCCTCATCCTTGCGACGCTTCTGACGGCTTCACTGCCGCTTTATGGCTGCTACACGCCGGCGGAGCGCGCTCTCGGCGGCGGCGTCATCGGCGGTCTGGGCGGCGCCGGCATTGGCGCGCTTGCCTCGGGCGGACTCGCCGGTCCGACGCTCGCCACGGCGGCGGTCGGCGCAGCGGGCGGCGCGATCATTGGCGCCGCGACGGCGCCGCGCCCATATTACTATCGCCGTCATCGGCGCTACTACTGAGACAGGACGGTCTCGCCCATGTGCGGGCGCTTTACGCAGCATCTTTCCTGGGAGGAGCTCCAGCGGCTTGCCGATTTGATCGGCCAGCCGCGCAATCTGCAGCCGCGCTATAATGTGGCGCCGACGACGATGATCGAGGTCATCAGACCGACGCCCGCGGGACATGAGCTTGTTCAGATGCGTTGGGGTTTCGCGCCCTCCTGGTGGAAGAAGCCTCTGCGCGAACTGCCTGCAACCTTCAATGCGCGCGCCGAGACGATCGCCGAAAAGCCGATGTTTCGCTCGGCCTTCGCATCTCGGCGCTGCATTATCCCGGCGTCGGGCTTCTATGAATGGACCGGGGCGAAAGGCGCTAGGACTGCGCATTATTTCACGGCGCCCGACGGCCGCCCGCTCGCATTCGCCGGCGTGTGCGAGAGCTGTCGCGACGTCGAGAGCGATAAGAAGATCGAGTCCGCGACGATCATCGTCGGTCCAGCGAATAGCTGGATGCGCCGTTTCCATGATCGCATGCCGGTCATCCTCGACTGGCGCGACGCCAATGCATGGATGTCGGGCGAGGATCCCGGGGCGTTGCTTCGCGCGCCGCCCGAAGAGGCTCTGCAGGAATGGATCGTGTCGCCGCGCGTCAACCGTTCGGGCGAAGCCGACGACGATCCGGCGCTGATCGCGCCGAGCCTCACGGCGTCTGATCTTATCGATCGCCTCTGTGCCCTGTCCGGCGAAGCGAATCACCCGAGTTCGAAGGTCGTGACGCCGTAGCAGCGGTCGATGCGTCCCGGCGGCGTTCCTTCCGTAAACATGCGCGCCGTGTCGAACACGGCGGTCATCTGACGTCGCTGCGCCAGCGCGATGGCGGCGGAGTTCGCTTCGGGCGTATCGAGAAACACCGGGGCGCCCGCGGCTCGCGCGCATAAGCCTTGAAACAGCGCGTCGGCGATTTGTGAATCATCCGCGAACAGCGGCCCGATCTTGTAGCCGTCGCGACACGTGCGCAGCACGCCATAGCCGGCAAGCCGGCCTTGCTTCACCACGGCGAGCGCAGCGCTCTGCGGCTGAGCGATCCAGCGCGAAAGAAAAGTCGGTCGCGACGTCGGAAAGACGGTGTGGTCATATTGCACGATCTCGTCGAAGGGGACTTCAGCCAATTCAGTCACGTCGGGAGGCGCTTCGCCGCCGCCGCCGCATCGATGACGTATGTTGCGATAGGCGAATGTGAATCCGTACCGCGCATAAGTCTGCTGAAGGTCGATCGCGGCGTCGAGTCCGACATTGCGCCCCTGCACATGCCGCAGCGCGACGTTCAAGAGCCGAAGGCCGACGCCCTGTCCACGATGAGCCGGACGAACGATGAAAAGCCCGACATAGCCGAAGGACTCGTCATAGGCGACGGCGGAGACGCAGCCCAGTGGCTCGCTCGCGCGTTCGGCGATGAAGAATCCTTTCGGATCGACAGCGTAAAAACTCTCCGCGTCATAAAGTCCGGGATTCCAGCCCTCGGCCGCAGCCCAATCGAGCGCGCGATCAACTTCGCTCTTGGACATTCGGCGAATGACGATGTCTTCCAAGTTCATGCGAGGCTTGTGGCGCGAGTCGCTGCGGGACGCAACCAGAGCGCCCGGCGGCTAGGGCCCGTCCTCCAGAAGCTGCGTGATCGAGCTATTTGCGTGCAGGCGTCTGATCGCCTCGGCCAGGAGGCCGGCGACGCTGACCACAATCAACCGATCGCCAAGCGCGGCCGCCATGGACGGTTGCGGCCGCACTGAATCGGTGATGATGAGCTGGTCGATCGGCGCGTTCTTTAGCGCGGACGCCGCCTTTTCGGAAAAGACGCCGTGGGTCGCCGCGACCCAGACATGCGCCGCGCCATTGGCGCGGCAGGCCGCGGCGGTGCGCGCCACCGTGCCGCCGCCGGCGATGAGGTCGTCGATGATGATCGCGGTGCGATCCTTGACGTCGCCCGCGAAAATATCGCCAACGACGCGGCCCTCGCTTCGGTATTTGTCCATGAAGGCCTTGGCCACGGGCCGCTTCAGCATGCGTTCAAGCCGCAGCCGAAAAAGCTCCGCGCGCTTCTCGCCGCCAAGATCGGGAGAGACGACGGCGACAGGCCTGTCCCCGATGTTGGCCAGGACATGACGCGCAAACAGCGCCTGAGCGTCAAGGTGAACCGTCTCGCAGCGAAAGGCGTTCTGAAAAGCGGCGATGTTGTGTACGTCGACACAGACCACACGATCCGTTCCAAGCGCTTCAAACAGCTGCGCGACGTAGCGCGTCGTGACCGGATCGCGGGGCTTGGTGCGCCGATCCTTGCGCGCGAAGCACAGATAGGGCGTGACGGCCGTGACGCGCTGAGCGCCCGCGTCCTTCAGCGCGCCGACGAAGAACAGCAGTTTGCAGAGCTTGTCGGCGCTGCTGGCGACATTGTCGCCATTCAGGGTGAAGACGACGTAGCAGTCGCGGCCGCGCACATTGTCGAGCGGCCTGATCTTATATTCGCCGTCTTCGAACTCGCGGTCCTCCAGCGGCGCGAGCTCAGCGCCAAGCGCCTGTGCGACGTCTTCGCCAGCAGCTATGCTTGCGCCGAGCGCGAATAGCGCAAGGCTGCTGTCCGCTGTTTCGCGCGTCGCCCGTCTGGGCGCGCCATCGAGAACATGCGCCGAAATCGCGGTGAGCGCCGAGTCGATCGTGCGCCCGTCTTCCGAAAGCGGCGCCACCAGAATTTCCACAATGGCGCGATCGCGTCCACGTTCCGCGCTGGTGTATTGCGCGAGCACGGGTTGGCCGGTTCGCCGCACCTCCTTGAACAGACGACGCAGCCGCACCGCGCCGCGGCGATTTCCCGCTTCGCTCAGCCTATCGCCGATCCGGTAGGGACCAAGCAACATCGCCGCGGCCGATGCGCCTTCGGTCAGGACGCCGTCGTCGTCCGGTCCTTCGAATCGATGAACGAACAAGGTTTCGGCGGCGCCGCGCTCTTCCGGCGCGAAGCTGATCGCGCTTCGCCGAGGCGCGACAGCGCCGGCGCGCGCCGCCTCCCAGCGCTCATGTAAGACATCGAGTTCCAGTCGTTTCGGCTGAGGCGCGAAGTCCAAACGTTCGAAAAGCCGCTTGAGCGGTGGTTCGGTCTGCGCCATCGTCGTCATTTCTTGAAACCTCTGTCGTTGCAATGACGTTATTCGTCCACCGCGCCCCGACTCGCGCAAAGATGCTCGACAAACCATTGGGCCGCGCGCTCGACGGCGCTCTCCAATGTGCCGGGCTCCTCGAAGAGATGGGTGGCGCCGGGGACGATGTCGAGACGGTTCCGGCATCTGAGCAGCTGCTGCGCGCTGCGATTGAGTTCAATCACGCCATAGTCCAGTCCGCCGACGATCAGCAACGTCGGCGCTTGAACCCGCCGCAGCGCGTCGCCTGCAAGATCTGGCCGACCGCCGCGCGAGACGACGGCGGCGACGCGTGGTTCGTCGGCCGCGGCGACGAGCGCGGCGGCGGCGCCCGTGCTCGCCCCGAACAGCCCGATGGGCAAGCGAGCGGCGTCACTTTCCGCCGTCCAGTCGATCGCCTCGCCGACGCGCGCGCCGAGCAGCGGAATATCGAAGACGTTGCGCCGGAATTCGCCTTCCTCGGCGGTGAGGAGATCGAACAACAAACAGGCGAATCCCTGCGCGACGAGTCGCTCGGCGACAAATCTGTTGCGCGGACTGAAGCGCGAGGAGCCGCTGCCATGCGCGAAAATGACAAGCCCCTGTGGCGATTGAGGCAGGTAGAGCGATCCCTCCAATCGATGGGGGCCGATTGCAACGTCGGCGGTCGTGAAGTCGCTCGGCATCGGGACCTCGTGCAGATTGGACGTTTCAGCCTACATGGCGTCCTACATGGCGTCGCAGTATGAATCTTCTTGTGGAGAAACCGCTCAGCCCTCGCCATATTCCCTTAAGGACGCTCGCTCGTCCGCCTCAGCTCAGAGGGAGGTTCGCATGCAAACGCAGCCGAAGATTGATTTCCAGGGCGTTGAGCCTTCATCCCGCCAGCAAGAACAAATCATGCGACAGATAGAAAAGCTCGAGGATCGCTACGGACGTGCGACAGCCTGTCGCGTCGTCGTGAAGGGTCCGGGCGCCCATCATCACACGGGCGGGCTCTATGAGATCAACCTGCATCTCGTCCTTCCAGACAAGCGCGAGGTCGCGATCGAGCGCACGCCCCATCAGGATGAGCGGTTCCAGGATTTCGATTTCGCGCTCAATGACGCGTTCAAGCGGGCGCGACGCCGTTTGCAGGACCAGGTTCGGCGCATGCGCGGCAAGGTGAAGCATCACGACGCGGCGCCGACCGGCGTCGTGAAAAAGATGGCGCCGGAAGAGGGATATGGCTTCCTCGAAGCGCCTGACGGTCGTGAAATCTACTTCCACCGCAACAGCGTCGAAGAGCCCGGATTTGACGCGTTGAAGCCTGGCGCGCGGGTTCGCTACAAGGAGGAGGATGGCCGCGAAGGACCGCAAGCCAGCCGCGTCACGCCCCTCGGCCGCGACGCCGCCTGACGTCCGCAACGATGACCGCCATCGGCGATCGCTTGGCGACTGGGCGCTGGGAGCATTTTCCTCATGACGCCGACATCGGCGTGCGAGGCTTCGGCGAAACTCCAGGCGAAGCCTGCGAACAGGCGGCGCTTGCCACGATGGCGGCGATCGTTGACCCAGCGACTGTTCGGCTCGAGCAGACGGTGGACTTTGCGCTCGAAGCGCCCAGCCTCGACCTGCTGCTCGTCGACTGGCTCAACGCGCTCATATACGAAATGGCGGAGCGTCGAATGGTGTTTGGCGCGTTCCATGTAAAGATCGAAGATCATCGCCTCGACGGCCGCGCTTTCGGCGAGATCGTATGTCGCGAACGGCATGCGCCTGCCGTGGAAGTGAAAGGCGCGACCTACACCGAACTTGCCTTCGTCGAGGATCGGCCGGGACTTTGGCGCGCGCAGTGCGTCATCGACGTTTAGCCGCCGGAGGATGCGATGGACGTTTCACGTTTCGAAAAGCTCTCGGACACGGCCTGGCGGATCGAGCCCTTCGCGGGCATGCGCGCGCCGGCGATCGTTTACGCGACTGAAGACCTCATGACGGAGATGGACGACAAGGTCTTCGATCAGGTGACCAACGTCGCGAAATTGCCGGGCATCGTGCGCGCGTCCTACGCCATGCCCGACGCGCATTGGGGCTATGGCTTTCCGATCGGCGGCGTTGCGGCTTTTGATGCAGACGAAGGCGGGGTGGTGTCCGCTGGCGGCGTCGGATTCGACGTCTCCTGCGGCGTGCGCACGCATCTGACGCATCTGACGCGCGAGCAGGTCGTTGCCGTCCAGCAGGAACTCGCCGACGCGCTCTTTGAGCATGTCCCGGCTGGAGTCGGCTCAGAGGGCGAGATCTCCCTCGACGAAGAGGGCATGAACGCCATGCTGCTCGGCGGCGCGCAATGGGCGATCGAGCGCGGCTTCGGGCGGCCCGAGGATCTCGATCGCATCGAAGAGAGAGGATGCGCGTCGGGCGCCGACCCCGCCGCCGTGTCGGAACATGCGCGAAAACGCCAGCGGCGCGAAATGGGCACGCTGGGGTCGGGCAATCATTATCTGGAGGTGCAAGAAGTCGCCGAAATCTTCGATGATAAAATCGCCGCAGCATATGGCCTTGTCAAAGGCGAGTGCGTTGTGACGATCCATTGCGGCTCGCGCGGACTTGGCCATCAGATCGGCACGGAATATTTGCGCGAAATGGTGCTGTCGGCGCCAAATTACGGGATTGAGTTGCCCGATCGCGAATTGGCCTGCGCGCCGATCAAATCGGAACTCGGCCAGAAATATCTCGGCGCCATGCGCGCGGCGATCAATTGCGCGCTCGCCAATCGCGAGATCATCGGCCATCTGGCGCGACAGGTCTTCGCCAGATTTTTCGCGCAGGAAGACTTGCCGCTCATGTTTGATGTTTCCCACAACACATGCAAGGTCGAGCGCCATGCGATCGACGGCGAGACGCGCCAGCTTTTCGTTCATCGCAAGGGCGCGACGCGCGCGTTCGGTCCCGGCCATGAAAGTTTGCCGGAAACGCTGCGGCCTTATGGGCAGCCGGTGCTGATCGGCGGCAGCATGGGCGCGGGCTCCTATGTTCTCGCCGGCGTGAAGACGAGCGAGCCCCAGGCGTTTTCATCCGCCTGTCACGGCGCGGGCCGACGCATGAGCCGGCATGCGGCGACGCGGACCTGGGGCGGACGCCAAGTCGTTGACGATCTTCGCGCACAGGGGATCATCGTCAAGAGTCCGTCGCTGCGCGGCGTCGCTGAAGAGGCGCCCGGCGCCTACAAGGACGTTCGCGCGGTCGTCGATTCCGCCGAGGCGGCAGGATTGGCGCGAAAGGTCGCCGTTCTGAAGCCGCTCATCTGCGTCAAGGGCTGAGAAGCAACGCGACGATGCAGCCGATCCCCCATAGCGGAGCGAGCGCCATTGGCGACGCGGGCTCGCCCTCAACGGCCGAGAAGGTTCGATTTCTCAGCGCGCCCGGCGCCTATTCGGACGCGCCGGCGTCGGTGGCGGTGCTGGAAACGCATATGTCCTATGTCTTTCTGGCAGGCGATAAGGTCTACAAGCTCAAGAAGCCGGTTCGCTATCCCTTTCTCGACTTCTCGACGATCGATGCTCGCGAACACAATTGTCGCGAGGAGGTGCGCCTGAACCGCCGGCTCGCGGCCGATGTGTATTTGGGCGTCGCGCCGCTGACCTCGTGTCCGATGCGCCGCATGGCGCTTGGCGGCCATGGCGCCGTCGTCGACTGGCTTGTCGTGATGCGCCGCCTGCCGCGCGAAGCGATGCTCGATCGGCTGATCGCCGAAGATCGCTTGAGCGCGGCGCAGATTGACGCGCTCTGCGACATCCTGGCGGCGTTCTATCGCGGCGTGGAACGCTCCTCGATCAGCGCCGAGGATTATGCGCTGCGGTTTTTTCGCGAGCAGGAAAAGAATCGAGACGTTCTGACGCGGCGGGAGTTCGCGCTCGACCATGGACGCACGCCCGTTCTGCTCGACCTTCTCGACGCAAGACTGGCGGCCAGCCGATCACTGTTGCAGGAGCGCGTCTTTCGGGGCCAGGTCGTCGACGGGCATGGCGACTTGCGCCCGGAGCATATCTGCTTTCGCGACCCCATCGCCATATTCGACTGTCTGGAGTTCAACGCCGAACTGCGCCAGGTCGATCCCTTCGACGAGCTTGCCTATCTTGGCGTCGAATGTGCGCTGCTTGGCGCGAATGCGCTCGGCGTCGAACTTGTCGACAAGGTGGCGCAGCGCTTCTCCTGCGAACCGCCGCGACGCCTGGTGTCGCTTTACGCGGCTTGGCGCGCGGTGCTGCGCGCGCGGCAGTCTGTGGCGCATCTTCTCGATGATGCGCCACGTGAGCCAAGGAAGTGGGAGCCGCTGGCGACGCGCTATCTGAATCTTGCGCAATCGGCGCTCGCCGCCGACAATCGGACGGGGAAGTGAGGGCGCCATGTCCTTTTACGACCGAACCGACGCGGGACGTCGCCTTGCCGCCGAGCTGGAGAAATTCAAGGGCGAGGATGTTGTCGTCTTCGCCCTGCCACGCGGCGGCGCGCCCGTCGCCGAGCCGATCGCGGTTTTGCTGAAGGCGCCTCTCGATCTCGTGCTCGTCAGGAAAATTGGCGTGCCCTTCCAGCCGGAGCTGGCGATGGGCGCCGTGGCGGATGGCGGCGCTCCGGTGATCGTGCGCAATGAGGACGTGATCGCCATGGCGGATGTGAGCGAACAAGAGTTTGAGAGCGTGTGCGCGCGCGAGCTTGAGGAGATCGAGCGGCGCCGGCAGCTCTATCTTGGCCGCCGCGAGCGACCGGAGGCGAAAGGGCGCGTCGCCATTGTCGTCGATGACGGCGTCGCCACCGGCGCGACGACGCGCGCGGCTCTGCGCGCCGTCCGCGCGCGTGCGCCGCAGAAGCTTGTGCTGGCCGTGCCGGTCGCGCCTCCAGATACGCTGGAGTCTCTTAGCGCCGAAGTCGACGAGATTGTCTGTCTTGAGACGCATCGTGCGTTCGGCGCGATAGGCTTTTTCTACCGGGATTTTCGGCAGATCAGCGATGATGAAGTGATCGAAATCCTCAACCGGTGCGCCAAGAAGGCCGGGGGCGCGTCGAACGCGACGATCTGAGCAGCCGAACGGAGTCTATCGGATCTATGTCGTCGACATCGGCGACCTGAAAACAGCCATAATCGCCCAAAAAGCTCGGTCCGCGGCTTTTGGGAGATCAACCATGCGCCAAAACAGCGGATCGATCCTTTTTGCCGCGCTTCTCTCGGCGGCCCCGGCGCAGGCGTTCGACAGCCCGATCAATCGCGGACCGCTCGCCGACTTCCTCAATGTATTTCGCGAGCAGGCGATACCGCGGCAGGCCGTCTATTGGCGCCATTCGCAATTCAAACGCGGCACGGTCGTCATCTCGACCAAGGACCGTCGGCTCTATTACGTGCTCGGAGATGGACGCGCGATTGAATATGGCGTCGGCGTCGGCCGAATGGGCTTCACCTGGTCCGGCGTGAAAACGATTTCGCGCAAGCGCGAGTGGCCGGACTGGAGTCCTCCGCCGCAGATGCTCAAGCGCAGACCGGATTTGCCGCGCCATATGGCCGGCGGCATGGAAAATCCGCTTGGCGCGCGCGCGCTCTACCTCGGCTCGAGCCAATATCGCATTCATGGCTCCAACGAGCCGGACACGATCGGCGCCGCCGTGTCATCGGGCTGCATCCGCATGACCAACAAGGACGTCGTCGATCTCTACAGTCGCGTTAAGGTCGGGACGAAAGTCGTCGTGCTCAATTAAGGGCGCCCGGCGTTCATCTTGTCTCGGGGCTCGGCTGGTCTTGGGGCTCGACGGCTTCGCAGACCAAGCGCTGCCGCCAGACGCCATAGCGCCAGGGCGTGAGCGGGCTTGCGTCGGCGCGCAGTGTCTCGGGCACGGGGTCGAACCCCGCGCCGCCGCCCGGACGGCAGCGGCAGATCCGCGCGAACCCCATCCAGCCTCCGGCCCATAAGCCATGGGTCGCGATGGCTTCGTCGGCGTATTCGGAGCAGGTCGGCGCATAGCGGCAGAAGCGTCCCGCGAAGGCCGAGAATGTGACCCGGTAGACGAATATCAGCGCGCGCGCGGCGCGAGCGGGGAAGGACGAAGAGGAGGACAGCAGGGAGGACATGGACAGCAATCTATGTCCTCGGCCGCCCGATCGGAAGGGATGGAGCGGTCGCAGGGCGGGGGACTCGCAATGTTCGCCCCAGTCCGTCCAACAAAAAAGGCCGCCCGGCGAGGGCGGCCTTTTCGGTATTAGCGTGTTGCGCGATCTCATTCCGCCGGCGGCAGCGCCGGCGCAGGCTCGGCCGCTTCGGCGCCGCGCTGCTCGATGATGAGTTCGTCGCGCCCGCCCGCGACGGCGCGGAACTTGGACATCGCAGCCCCGGTGCCGGCCGGAATGAGCCGGCCAACGATGACGTTCTCCTTGAGGCCGACGAGCGGGTCGATCTTGCCGTTGACGGCGGCCTCGGTGAGGACGCGGGTCGTCTCCTGGAAGGAGGCGGCCGAGAAGAAGGAGCGCGTCTGCAGCGAGGCCTTGGTGATGCCGAGAAGCACCGGCGTGCCCGACGCAGGCTTGCCGCCATTCTCGAGCGCCTTGACGTTCGCCTCCTCGAGCTCCAGCTTGTCGACTTGCTCGCCTTCGAGGAAGCCGGTGTCGCCCGGATCGACGATGTCGATCTTCTGCAACATCTGACGCACGATCACTTCGATGTGCTTGTCGTTGATGTTGACGCCCTGCAGCCGGTAGACCTCCTGGATCTCGTTGACGAGGTAAGCCGCAAGCTCCTCCACGCCCTTGATCGCAAGAATGTCATGCGGCGCCGGATTGCCGTCGACGATGTAATCGCCCTTCTCGACGACGTCGCCGTCCTGAAGATGGATATGCTTGCCCTTCGGGATCAGATATTCGACCGGATCCGCGCCTTCCTCGGTCGGCGTGATGGTGATGCGCTGCTTGTTCTTGTAGTCCTTGCCGAAGGCCACCGTGCCGGAGATTTCCGCGATGATCGCGTGATCTTTCGGACGGCGCGCCTCGAAAAGCTCCGCGACGCGCGGCAGACCGCCGGTGATGTCGCGGGTCTTGGCGCTCTCCACCGAAATACGCGCGACAATGTCGCCGGCCTTCACCGTGCCGCCGGGTTCGACGGCAATGATCGAGTCGACGGGCAGCAAGTAGCGAGCGTCGCCGCCACGGGCCAGCTTGACGATCTTGCCGTCGGCGCCCTTGATGAGGATCGAGGGCTTCAGGCTCGCCGAACGCAGGTTGAGGCGGTAGTCCATGACCATGCGCTTGGTGATGCCGGTCGATTCGTCGACCGTCTCCGACATCGATTGCCCTTCGACGAGTTCCTCGAAGCCGATGACGCCGTCGACTTCGCTGAGGATCGGACGCGTGTAAGGGTCCCACTCGGCCAGTCGCTGGCCGCGCTTCACCTTGTCGCCCTCGTCGACCTTCATTTTGGCGCCGTAGAGGAGGCGGTTCACCGCCCGCTCCTCGCCGTTCGGGCCGAGGATCACGATGGCGACGTTACGCGCCATGACGATGAGGTCGCCGTCCGAGTTGCGGGCGAGATGGCGGTTGCGCACATGCACCTTGCCCTCGAAGTTCGACTCGATGAACGACTGGTCAGCCAGCTGCGCCGCGCCGCCGATATGGAAGGTGCGCATGGTGAGCTGCGTGCCCGGCTCCCCGATCGACTGCGCCGCGATGACGCCGACGGCTTCGCCCATATTGACGGGGGTGCCGCGCGCCAGATCGCGTCCATAGCACTTGCCGCAGACGCCATTCTTGGCCTCGCAGGTCAGGACCGAGCGGATCTTCACCTCCTGAATGCCGGCGGCGTTGATCGCGTCGATATGCTGCTCCTGGATCATCTCGCCGGCCGGCACGATCACGGTCTTGCCGTCCTGCGACATCAGAGGCTCCGCCGCGGTGCGGCCGAGGATGCGCGACGTCAGCGAGGCGACGACCTGTCCCGCGTCGATGATCGCGCGCATGCGGATGCCGTTCTGGGAGCCGCAGTCGGTCGACGAGATGATGGAATCCTGCGCGACGTCAACGAGGCGGCGCGTGAGATAGCCCGAGTTCGCGGTCTTCAACGCCGTGTCGGCGAGACCCTTGCGGGCGCCATGCGTAGAGTTGAAGTATTCAAGGACGGTGAGGCCTTCCTTGAAGTTCGAGATGATCGGGCTCTCGATGATCTCGCCCGAGGGCTTGGCCATCAGTCCGCGCATCGCCGCGAGCTGCTTCATCTGCTGCGGCGAGCCGCGCGCGCCGGAATGCGACATCATATAGATCGAGTTGATCGGCACGTCGCGGCCGTGCTCGTCTTTGCTGACCGACGAGATGCGCTGCATCATCTCCTCGGCGAGCTTGTCCGTGCACTTCATCCAGGCGTCGACGACCTTATTGTATTTTTCGCCCTGGGTGATCAGGCCGTCGTTATATTGCTGCTCATATTCCTTGGCCGCCGCGCGCGTCTCGGAGACGATCGCCTCCTTGTTTTCCGGCACGACCATGTCGTCCTTGCCGAAGGAGATTCCCGCCTTGAAGGCTTCGCGGAAGCCAAGCGACATGATGCGATCGCAGAAGATGACTGTCTCCTTCTGACCGCAGTTGCGGTAGACGGTGTCGATCATGTTTGAGATTTCCTTCTTGGTCATCAGTCTGTTGACGACGTCAAAGGGAATCTTGTCGTGCCTGGGCATGAGCTGGCCGAGCATCATGCGGCCGGGCGTCGTGTCGAAAATCTTCGACACGCGCTTGCCCTTCTCATCATAGGTCCAGGCGCGGCCCTTGATCTTGGTGTGAAGCGTGACCGCCTTCGCGGCGATCGCGTGCTCGATCTCGCCCTGGCTCGCGAAGGCCATCCCCTGTCCGGGTTCGCCGTCGCGCTCAAGCGTGAGATAATAAAGGCCGAGAACGATATCCTGCGACGGCACGATGATCGGTTGACCATTGGCCGGGTGCAAGATGTTGTTCGTTGACATCATCAGCACGCGCGCTTCGAGCTGCGCTTCGAGCGACAGCGGCACATGCACGGCCATCTGGTCGCCGTCGAAGTCGGCGTTGAAGGCGGCGCAGACGAGCGGATGCAGCTGAATCGCCTTGCCCTCGATCAGCACGGGCTCGAACGCCTGAATGCCGAGACGATGCAGAGTGGGCGCGCGATTCAGCAGCACCGGATGCTCGCGAATGACCTCGTCGAGGATGTCCCAGACTTCCGGCTTTTCCTTTTCGACGAGCTTCTTCGCCTGCTTGACGGTCGCTGAATAGCCCTTGGCGTCGAGGCGCGAATAGATGAACGGCTTGAACAGCTCGAGCGCCATTTTCTTGGGCAGGCCGCACTGATGCAGCTTCAGCTCCGGACCGACGACGATCACCGAGCGGCCGGAATAATCGACGCGCTTGCCGAGCAGGTTCTGACGGAAGCGGCCCTGCTTGCCCTTCAGCATGTCGGCGAGCGACTTCAACGGACGCTTGTTGGCGCCCGTGATCACGCGTCCGCGGCGGCCGTTGTCGAACAGCGCGTCGACGGCCTCCTGCAACATGCGCTTCTCGTTACGGATGATGATGTCCGGCGCGCGCAATTCGATCAGCCGCTTCAGACGATTGTTGCGGTTGATCACGCGGCGGTAGAGATCGTTCAGATCCGAGGTCGCGAAGCGGCCGCCGTCCAGCGGCACGAGCGGACGCAAATCCGGCGGAATGACCGGAACTTCCTTGAGGATCATCCATTCGGGGCGGTTGCCCGACTGCAGGAAAGCCTCGATGATCTTGAGGCGCTTGGCCAGCTTCTTGGGCTTGAGCTCGGTCTTCGCTTCGGAGATCTCGATGCGCAGCGACGCGGCGATCGCTTCCAGGTCCATCGACTCAAGAAGTTTGCGGATCGCTTCCGCGCCGATCATGGCCGTGAACGTGTCTTGGCCATATTCGTCTTGCGCGCGCATATATTCGTCTTCCGACAGCAACTGACGCTCTTTGAGCGGCGTCAGGCCCGCGTCGAGGACGATGTAGGACTCGAAATAGAGGATTCGCTCAAGATCCTTGAGCGTCATGTCGAGCAAGAGGCCGATGCGCGAGGGCAGCGACTTCAGAAACCAGATGTGGGCGACGGGCGCGGCGAGCGAGATGTGGCCCATGCGGTCACGCCGCACGCGCGCGAGGGTGACCTCGACGCCGCACTTCTCGCAAATGACGCCCTTGTATTTCATCCGCTTA
Organism: Methylocystis sp.; assembly: GCF_051061285.1. Taxonomy (GTDB): domain Bacteria; phylum Pseudomonadota; class Alphaproteobacteria; order Rhizobiales; family Beijerinckiaceae; genus Methylocystis. Next base: position 277,085 of record NZ_JBPFEA010000024.1, on the reverse strand, counting down.
TATTTGCCGCACAGGCACTCATAGTCCTTGATCGGACCGAAGATGCGCGCGCAGAACAGTCCGTCGCGCTCGGGCTTGAACGTGCGGTAGTTGATCGTCTCGGGCTTTTTGATCTCGCCGTAAGACCAGGAAAGGATCTTCTCCGGGCTGGCGATCGAAATCTGAATCTGGTCGAAGGCCTGCGTCGCCACGACCGGATTGAAGAGATTCATGACCTCTTGCTGATTCATGGTCTTCTCCTGGACCGGGATGGAAGCGGTCGTACGCTCCGCCGGTCTAAATCCATTTGCGCTTCCCTCTCCCGTTCACGGGAGAGGGTGGCCCCGCGAAGCGGGGTCGGGTGAGGGCGATTCGATCTTCAAGAAGCGGCGCCAGCCCTCATCCGTCAGGCTTCGCCTGACACCTTCTCCCGCAAGCGGGAGAAGGGGCGCGCTTCGCGATGCGATTACTCCGCCGCCTCGACCGCCGTCGGCGGCGCTTCTTCTTCTTCCGGCTCCGCGTTGGTCAGTTCGACGTTCAGCGCCAGCGAGCGCATCTCCTTGATGAGCACGTTAAAGCTCTCCGGAATGCCTGATTCGAAGGTGTCGTCGCCGCGCACGATCGACTCATAGACCTTGGTGCGGCCGGCGACGTCGTCCGACTTCACGGTCAGCATCTCCTGCAGCGTATACGCGGCGCCATAGGCTTCGAGCGCCCAGACCTCCATTTCGCCGAAGCGCTGTCCGCCGAACTGCGCCTTGCCGCCCAGCGGCTGCTGGGTGACCAGCGAGTAGGGGCCGATGGAGCGCGCGTGGATCTTATCGTCGACGAGATGGTGCAGCTTCAGCATATAGATGTAGCCGACGGTCACCTTGCGGTCGAAGGTCTCGCCGGTGCGTCCGTCGAAGAGCCTCACCTGACCTGACGAGGCCAGTCCCGCCTTCTCCAGCATTTCGACGATGTCCTTCTCGCGCGCGCCGTCGAACACCGGCGTCGCGATCGGAACCCCGCGCTTCAAATCCTTGCCGACTTCCACAAGACTCGTCTCGCTGAGCGAGGCGAGTTCCGGATCGTCGCCGTAGATTTCCGTCAACGCTTTGCGCAAAGGCTTGCTGTCTCTGCTGCGATAGTAAGCGTCGACGGCCTGGCCGACCTGCTTGCCGAGACCGGCGCAGGCCCAGCCGAGATGCGTCTCGAGAATCTGTCCGACGTTCATCCGGCTCGGCACGCCGAGCGGATTGAGCACGATGTCGACAGGCGTGCCGTCCTCGAGGAACGGCATGTCTTCCTGCGGCACGATGCGCGAAACGACGCCCTTATTGCCGTGACGGCCGGCCATTTTGTCGCCGGGCTGGATCTTGCGCTTCACCGCGACGAAGACCTTGACCATCTTCATCACGCCGGGCGGCAGTTCGTCGCCGCGCTGCAGTTTCTCGACCTTGTCGAGGAAGCGGTTCTCAAGCCCCTTCTTCGACTCGTCATATTGCTTGCGCACGGCTTCAATCGACGCCATCAGCGCGTCGTCCTCGACGACGAAGGTCCACCACTGCGAGCGGGGATATTCGTCGAGGATCGCCTGAGTCAGCTTCTCGCCCTTCCTGAACGACTTCGGGCCGGCGATGCCGACCTTGCCGATCAGCGTTTCACAGAGACGCGTATAGACGTTGCGGTCCAGGATCGCGAGTTCGTCGTCGCGGTCCTTGGCCAGACGCTCGATCTCCTCGCGTTCGATCGCCTGGGCGCGCTCGTCCTTCTCAACGCCGTGGCGGTTGAAGACGCGCACCTCGACGATCGTTCCCTGGACGCCCGGCGGCACGCGCAGCGACGTGTCGCGCACGTCGGAGGCCTTTTCGCCAAAGATGGCGCGCAGCAGCTTCTCCTCCGGCGTCATCGGGCTTTCGCCCTTGGGCGTGATCTTGCCGACGAGGATGTCGCCCGCCTGCACTTCGGCGCCGATATAGACGATCCCCGCCTCGTCGAGATTTTTCAGCGTCTCTTCCGAGACGTTGGGAATATCGCGGGTGATTTCTTCCGGACCGAGCTTCGTGTCGCGCGCCATCACCTCGAATTCATCGATGTGAATGGAGGTGAACACGTCGTCCTTGACGATGCGCTCGTTGAGGAGGATCGAGTCCTCGAAGTTGTAGCCGTTCCAAGGCATGAAGGCGACGAGCACATTGCGCCCGAGCGCCAGATCGCCAAGGTCGGTCGACGGACCGTCGGCGATGATGTCGCCCTTCACCACAAGATCGCCGACGCGAACGAGCGGCTTCTGGTTGATGCAGGTCGACTGGTTCGAGCGCTGGAACTTCATCAGCCGATAGATGTCGACGCCGGGCTTGCCCGGATCAAGTTCTTCGGTCGCGCGGATGACGATACGGGTCGCGTCGATCTGATCGACCACGCCGGTGCGGCGCGCCGAGATGGCGGCGCCGGAGTCGCGCGCCACGATCGCCTCCATGCCGGTGCCGACGAGCGGCGCGTCGGCCTTGACGAGCGGCACGGCCTGACGCTGCATGTTCGAACCCATCAGCGCGCGGTTGGCGTCATCGTTCTCAAGGAACGGAATGAGCGCCGCGGCCACCGACACGAGCTGCTTGGGCGACACGTCCATCGCGTCGACTTTCTCGCGCGGCACGAGCATGACGTCGCCGGCGTGACGGCAGAGCACGAGGTCTTCCGTCAGATTGCCGTCCTTGTCGACTTGCGCGTTCGCCTGAGCGACGTGATATTTCGCCTCCTCCATCGCCGACAGATAGGCGACTTCGCCGGTCACCTTGCTGTCGCGCACGCGGCGATACGGCGCTTCGATGAAGCCGTATTTGTTGACGCGGGCGAAGGTCGCGAGCGAATTGATCAGGCCGATGTTCGGACCTTCCGGCGTCTCGATCGGACAGATGCGGCCGTAATGCGTCGGGTGCACGTCGCGCACCTCGAAGCCCGCTCTTTCACGGGTCAGTCCGCCCGGGCCAAGCGCCGAGAGACGACGCTTATGCGTGATCTCCGACAGCGGATTGGTCTGATCCATGAACTGCGACAGCTGCGACGACCCGAAGAATTCGCGCACGGCCGCCGCAGCCGGCTTGGCGTTGATCAGGTCCTGCGGCATGACCGTGTCGATATCGACCGACGACATGCGCTCCTTGATGGCGCGCTCCATGCGCAGCAGGCCGAGGCGATACTGATTCTCCATCAGCTCGCCGACCGAGCGCACCCGGCGGTTGCCGAGATGGTCGATGTCGTCGATTTCGCCGCGACCATCGCGCAGATCGACGAGCGCCTTGACGACCGCGAGGATGTCTTCGCGACGCAGCGTCCGCGTCGTGTCCGGCGCGTCGAGATCGAGGCGCATGTTCATCTTCACGCGGCCGACGGCCGAGAGATCATAGCGCTCGGGATCGAAGAACAGCGAGTGGAACATGTTTTCCGCCGTGTCCATCGTCGGCGGCTCGCCCGGGCGCATGACGCGGTAGATGTCGAACAGCGCCTCTTCGCGGATCGAGTTCTTGTCGACGGCGAGCGTATTGCGGATATACGGGCCGATATTGATGTGGTCGATGTCGAGCACCGGCAGCTCGTCGAAGCCCTTTTCCATCAGCAACGGCAACGTTTTCACAGTGATCTCGTCGCCCGCTTCGGCGAAGATCTCGCCGGTGGCGGGGTCGAAGAGGTCCTGCGCGAGATATTGGCCGTAGAGCTCTTCGGGCGCGACGCGAATCGCCTTCACGCCCTTCTCGGCGAGTTGGCGCGCGGCGCGCACGGCGAGCTTCTTGCCGGCTTCAAGAATCACCTGGCCGGTGTCGGCGTCGACCATGTCGGCGACGGCCTTCACGCCTTTGATGCGCTCGGCGTCGAACGGCATGCGCCAGTTCTCGCCGTCCTGCGTGTATAGAATCGTCTTGTAGAACGTCGACAGAATCTCTTCGCCGTCGAGGCCGAGCGCGAACAGGAGCGACGTCACCGGAATCTTGCGGCGGCGATCGATGCGCGCATAGACGATGTCCTTGGCGTCGAACTCGATGTCGAGCCAGGATCCGCGATAGGGAATGATGCGGGCGGCGAACAGCAGCTTGCCCGAAGAATGGCTCTTGCCCTTGTCGTGGTCGAAGAACACGCCCGGCGAGCGATGCATCTGCGAGACGATGACGCGCTCGGTGCCGTTGACGACGAAGGTGCCGTTCGACGTCATGAAGGGCATGTCGCCCATGTAGACGTCCTGCTCCTTGATGTCCTTGACCGACTTCGCCTGCGTATCGGGATCGACGTCGAACACGATGAGGCGCAGCGTCACCTTGAGCGGCGCAGCGTAGGTCATGCCGCGCTGGCGGCACTCGTCGACGTCATATTTGGGCTGTTCGAACTCGTAGCGCACGAATTCGAGCAGGGAGACCTGCGAGAAGTCGGAGATCGGAAAGACGGACTTGAAGACGGACTGCAACCCCTCGTCAGGACGGCCGCCTTTGGGCTCGTCGACAAGGAGGAACTGATCGTAGGAGGCCTTTTGGACCTCGATCAGATTCGGCATTTCCGCCGCTTCGCGGATATGTCCGAAGAATTTGCGGATGCGCTTGCGACCGGTGAACTTTCTCGCCGACGTCTGAGCCATGTCGCTTTTCGAGCCTCTTTCTTCGTTGAGCCGACCGTCCCGCTGCGAGAGGTCCTTGCCCGTCAAGCGCTCGTCATTGCGGCGTGAGTCCCGCGTCCGTGAGCGCCTTCTTTTTTCATTGGCCGCAGCCCCGGCGCGCCGGGGCTGCGACGATTACGACGCCGCCAGAGGCGGCGGCAATTACTTGAGTTCGATCTTGGCGCCGACCTTTTCGAGAGCGGCCTTGATCTTCTCGGCCTCGTCCTTGCCCACGCCTTCCTTGATGGGCTTGGGCGCGCCTTCGACCAGATCCTTGGCTTCCTTCAGGCCGAGGCCGGTGATCGCGCGGACCTCCTTGATGACCTCGATCTTCTTCTCGCCAGTCGCGGCCAGGATCACATTGAACTCGGTCTTCTCCTCCGCGACCGGCGCGGCGGCGGCGGCGCCCGGAGCGGCGGCGACGGCGACGGCGGCGGCGGCGGAAACGCCCCACTTCTCTTCAAGGAGCTTCGCGAGTTCAGCCGCCTCGAGGACGGTCAGCGCCGAAAGGTCTTCGACGATCTTTTCGAGATTTGCCATTTGTTGCGTCCTTTGAATTTGGTTTGTCTGGTTCTCGGCCTCTTAGGCCGCGTCTCGATTGGCGTAGGCTCCGAAGACGCGCGCGAGCTTGGCGGCTGGCGCGGTCGAGAGCTGGGCGATCTTGGTCGCGGGCGCCTGGATGAGGCCCACGAGCTTGGCGCGCAGTTCGTCGAGGGACGGCATCGTCGCAAGCGACTTGACGCTGTCCGGATTCAGAGCAGTCTTGCCCATGGCGCCGCCGAGGATGACAAACTTGTTGTTGTCCTTAGCGAAGGCCACGGCGACTTTCGGCGCCGCCACCGGATCGTCCGAATAGGCGATCAGGGTCGGCCCCTTCAGCAGGGGCGCGATAGAGGCGACGTCGGCGCCATCGAGAGCGATCTTGGCGAGGCGGTTCTTCGCGACCTGGACCGTCGCGCCAGCATTGCGGGCCTGCTTGCGCAGGTTTTGCAGCTGGGCCACGGTCAGGCCGGAGTAGTGAGCGACGACGACGACGCCGGTCTTCGAAAAGACTTCGCGCAACGCCGCGACCGCTTCCTTTTTCTCCGCTCTGTCCACGGTTGCTCTCTCTACTGGCGGGAAATCCCGCCGGTTGCGACATGCCGCTCGCTTGAGGCGAGCGACGCCGTAGATCCTGTCCCCGTCACGGCGCAACGCCGCGGCGGTTGAAGGGGCGCGAACCAAATTCGAAGGACGCTCGCGGGGAGCCCGCTTGCGGCCTCTAAAATTCCGGTTTCCCCGTCTGTGCAGGCCGCCTTCAAGACGACGGATCGCTCCGCCTTCTCTTGGGCCGATTGAGCCGCTACAGGGTTGAAACCCCTTGCGTGCGCCGGCAGTCTCGGACAGGACATGGCCGGACGGGACACGAGGGAGAACCCCCGGGTCCGCCGGCCTATCCACCGCCTTTTCCTTTGTCCTGTAGGGACTTGAGTCGAGGCGGAAGCTCAAAACTGAAAACGGGGCCGCAGGTCGATTGGCCAGCCCCGGATCGTCTATTTAAGGGGAGTGGAGCGGTTTGCCAAGGGGGAAAACGATGTTTCTCGCCCAGTTCAGCGGCGTTACCGCCGCCCCGGCGTGAACTCCATCCGCACGCGGCCGCCGCGCCCGCGCGAAAGCTCGGCGCGTCCGGAGCGAGACGGCGGGCGGGAGGCGCTGCGGCCCGAAGCTTTCCCTCCGTGGGCGCCCTCGCTGGCGACGCCGGGATAGGTCGCTCCATGCTGGCCGCGCATCGGTCCGAAGGAGGCGAGGCAGCGGTTGTAGGCGTCCGCTTCCTTGATCGCTTCGCAATCGTCGATGCTTCGCGGCGCGGCGAGCGCCGGGGTGGCGAGGACAGCAAGGAATGCCGCAATCGCCAAGGACAAGCCGCCGCGAGGGGCTTCGCGAAAAAGCCATCCAGGGGCCGCTTCACGGCTCTCGACGGCTTCATGTCGCTGGAGATGACGGCCGCTCATCCTCTCAGCGTCGCGCCGCATTTCTTTTGCGCCTCCGCCACGATCTTCTGCGCCACCGCTTCGATCTCCGCGTCGGTCAGGGTCTTTTCGCGCGGCTGCAGCGTGACGGCGAGTCCGATCGATTTTTTGCCTTCGGGGACGCCCTTGCCCTCATAGACGTCGAAGACGGCGATATCGGCGATCAGGGTCCGGTCGGCGCCCTGCGCCGCCTTCACCAGATCGCCGGCCGCCGCCGTGCGATCGACGATGAAGGCGAAATCGCGCGAAACCGGCTGAAGATCCGAAATATCCAGCTTCGGCTTGATCTTCGTCGGCTTCGCCTTGGGCGCGGGGAGCGCGTCGAGAATGATCTCGAAAGCCGCCACCGGCCCCTCGACATCCATGATTTTCAGCGCCCGCGGATGCAATTCGCCGAAATGGCCGACGATCGTCTTCGGCCCGAATTGCAGCGTCGCCGAGCGGCCGGGATGAAACCACGCCGGACCGCCGGAAACGATCTGCAAGCCGCCGGCGGCGACGCCGAGCGCATTCAGCAGCGACATGGCGTCGGCCTTGGCGTCGAAGGCGCCGGTTCCGCGCGCCGGCGCTGACCAGTGTCGCCCGGCGCCCGCCAGTCCGCGCCGCACGCCCGCCGCCGCGAGGCGCTGGCCGGTCTCGGCGGCGTCGAAGAAGATCTGGCCGACTTCGAACAGGTTTTGATCGCCAAGCCCCCGCGCGGCGTTGCGGCCGGCGGCCGCGACGAGGCCCGGCAGCAGGCTCGGCCGCATGTCGGAAAGATCGGCGGCGATCGGATTGGCGAGCGCCAGCGACGGCTTGCCGCCGCCGAACGCCTCCGCCTGCTCCTTGGAGACGAAGGACCACGTCACCGCTTCGACAAGTCCCTGGCCGGCGAGCGCGCGGCGGGCGTTGCGGGCGCGCTTCTGCATCATGGTCAGCACCGGCGGCGCGACGCCCTCGGCGCGCGGCAGCGGCGTCGAGGGCACATTGTCGACGCCGATCAGGCGCACGACTTCCTCGACAATGTCGGCCTTGCCCTCGATGTCCGGGCGCCATGTGGGGACGGTGATGCGCGCCTCGTCGTCGCCGGCTTTCTCGACGGTAAAGCCGAGGCGCTGGAGGATGACCGTCGCCCGCGCGGGCGCGACATCGATCCCAGCCAGCCGGTTGATCTCACTCCAAGGAAAACCGATGACGCGCGGCTCGCGTGGAACCGATCCGGCGAGCGTGAGCTCCGACGGCTCGCCGCCGCAAAATTCCAGCACGAGCTGCGTCGCGAGTTCGATCCCCGCCAGCGCAAAGGCGGGATCGACGCCGCGCTCGAACCGGTAGCGCGCGTCTGTGACAATGCCGAGCTTGCGGCCGGTGTGCGCGATATTCATCGGGTCCCAGAGCGCCGTTTCGATCAGCACGTCGGTCGTCGAGTCATCGCAGCCTGAGGCCTCGCCGCCCATGACGCCCGCAAGCGATTCCGGCCCGTTGTCGTCGCAGATGACGACCATGCTCTCGTCGAGCTCATAGCTCCGTCCGTCGAGGGCGAGCAGCGTCTCGCCCATCTTGGCGCGGCGCACGACGAGATCGCCCTTCACCTTTTTCGCGTCGAAGACGTGCAGCGGCCGCGCGCGATCGAAGGTGAGGAAGTTGGTGATGTCGACCAGCGCGTTGATCGGACGAAGGCCGATTTCGCGCAACCTCGCCTGCAGCCAGGCGGGGCTCGGTCCGTTCTTGACGCCGCGCACCAGCCGCAGGCCGAAGAAGGGCGCGAGATGCTTGTCCTCTTGCGCGAAGTCTAACGTCACGCCGATGGGGCAGGGGAACTTGCCTTCGACCGGCAGAATGTCCTTGTTCTTGAGGACGCCGAGCTCGGCCGCGGCGAGGTCGCGCGCAATGCCGTAGACGCCGGCGGCGTCCGGACGGTTGGGCGTCAGATTGATCTCGATGATCGGATCGTCGAGCCCGGCCCATTGCGCATAGACGGCGCCGACCGGCGCGTCCTCGGGCAGATCGATGATCCCCTCATGGTCGTTGGAAAGTTCGAGTTCGGCGGAAGAGCACAGCATGCCGAGCGACTCGACGCCGCGAATGACGCCCTTGCCGAGCGTGATCTTCTTGCTGGGAATGTATGTTCCAGGCGCCGAAAAGACGCTCTTCATGCCGGTGCGGGCGTTCGGCGCGCCGCAGACCACCTGCACCGGCGCGCCGGCGCCGGTGTCGACCATGCAAACCCGCAAACGGTCGGCGTTCGGATGCGGCGTCGCCTCGATCACGCGCGCGATGGTGAAATCTTTCAGCTGCGCGGCGGGGTCGTGCACATATTCGACCTCGAGGCCGATGCGCGTCAGCGTCTCGACGATCTCGCGGAGCGAAGCCGACGTGTCGAGATGTTCCTTGAGCCAGGAGAGGGTGAATTTCATTTGTTGAGAACTTTGAAGTTGTCGAGCGCCGGCGCCAAGGGCGCGTCATGCCCGCGCTTGTCGCGGGCATCCACGCCGTGAGGCTGCGGAATAATGAAAGTGAGCGGCGCCATTCTGGTTTCGTGTCTCTATTACTGTTCGGCGTTACGTGGATGGCCGGGACAAGCCCGGCCATGACGCGGGAGAGATTGTCGTTAGCCGCTCAATCCGCCCGCAAGCGTCGGGAAGTCGAGCGGCCTGAATCCATAGTGCTCCAGCCAGCGCGTATCGGCGTCGAAGAAGGCGCGCAGATCCGACATGCCATATTTCAGCATCGCCAGCCGGTCGACGCCGACGCCGAAGGCGAAGCCCTGATAGCGGTCGGGATCGATGCCGCAGTTTCTGAGCACATTGGGATGCACCATGCCGCAGCCCAAAATCTCCATCCAGTCTTCGCCCTCGCCGAAGCGGATTTCGCCGCCCTGGCGCCGGCACTGAACGTCGACCTCCATCGATGGTTCGGTGAAGGGGAAGAAGGAGGGACGAAAGCGCAGCTTGACCCCTTTGACCTCGAAGAAGCTCCTTAAGAATTCTTCGAGCGTCCATTTGAGATGCCCAAGATGCGTCGTCTCGTCGATGACGAGTCCTTCGATCTGATGGAACATCGGCGTATGCGTCTGGTCGAAGTCGCAGCGATAGACTCGGCCAGGGCAGATGACCCGGACCGGCGGCGTCTGCGACAGCATGGTGCGCACCTGCACCGGGCTCGTATGGGTGCGCAGCAGCCGTTTCTCTCCTGACTCGGCGGTCAGAAAGAACGTGTCCTGCATCTCCCGCGCGGGATGCCCTTCGGGGAAGTTGAGCTTGGTGAAATTATAGTCGTCGCTCTCGATGTCCGGCCCCTCGGCGACGGCGAAGCCCATGTCGGCGAAGATGATCGACAGTTCGTCCGTCACCTGCGAGATCGGGTGGATGCGCCCGCGTTGCAGCGGACCCGCCGGCGCAGGCAGCGTCATATCGAGCGTCTCGGCCGTAAGGCGCGTCGCCAAAGCCGCTTCGGCAAGCTGCTCGCGTCGCGCGACGATCGCCTCGGCCGCCTTGTCTTTCAGCGCGTTGATCTTCGCGCCCTCGGTCTTGCGCTCCTCGGGCGACATTTTGCCGAGCGTCGCGAGCAGCGCCGAAATCGCGCCCTTCTTGCCGAGTGAGGCGAGGCGCACGGCTTCGAGCGCCGCCTCGTCGGCGGCCTCGTCGATCTGGCGCAGCGTATCTTCTTCGAGTTTGGCGAGGTCGGTCATATCAGTTTCGATTTTCGCGAAGGCCATTGCGTCCTCATCCTGAGGAGCCCGCACCCAAGCCGGGCTTGCCCGACTTGGGTGCGGGCGTCTCGAAGGACGAGGACGCAGCGCGCGCAGCCTATGCCCTCGTGCTTCGAGACGGCTCCTACGGAGCCTCCTCAGCATGAGGGCATAGAATGAGCCGTTCGCGCCGGGAGTTCTTGCGTCGCGTTCTGCCACGCGACGGGCGTTCTGTCGAGAACGCCAGATCACGCGCTCTACGGCGCGGCGCGCGGCCGATGCGTGAAAATCTGCGCCAGCGCCGAAGAGACGACGCGCGAATCGACGTCGTCGGCGCGGCTGGTCAACACGATCGGCACCCGTGCGCCGAGCACCAGCCCCGCCGTGTCGGCGCCGCCGAGGAACACGAGCTGCTTGGCCAAAATATTGCCCGCCTCGAGATCGGGCGCGACGAGAATGTCGGCGTCGCCGGCGACCTCGGACTCTATGTGCTTGGCGTCGGCCGCCTCGCGCGAGATGGCGTTGTCGAAGGCCAAAGGACCATCGAGGTCGGCCCCGGCGATCTGGCCGCGATCGGCCATCTTGCAGAGCGCCGCCGCCTCGATCGTCGACGGGATTTTCCCCTCGACCGTCTCGACGGCCGAAAGCAGCGCCACTTTGGGACGTTCGATGCCGATCGCATGCGCGAGATCGACTGCGTTGCGCACGATGTCGCGCTTGGCGTCGAGCGTCGGCGCAATGTTGATCGCGGCGTCGGTGACGAGCAGCAACTTGTGATAGTACGGCGCGTCGATCACAAAGACATGGCTGATCCGCCGGTCCGTGCGCAGTCCGGCGCCGTCGCGTATGACCGCGGTCATCAGTTCGTCCGTGTGCAGCGCGCCTTTCATCAGCGCGTGCAGCCTGCCGCGACGCACGAGCTCCACCGCCTGATCGGCGGCGGCGTGGCTGTGTGGCGCGTCGACGATCTCGACGCCTTCGAGCGAGACGCCGCTCGCGCGCGCGGCCGCCTCGATTTTTGCCCGCGGTCCGATGAGAGTCGGGACGATCAGCCCTTTGTCGCGCGCGGCGATCGCGCCTTCGACCGAGCGCGCGTCGCAAGGGTGGATGACGCCCATGCGGATGGGCGGCAGCGCCTGCGCCCGACGCACGAGGGCGTCAAGCAAGGCGCCGCGCGTGCGGGCTTGCGCCACCATGGACCAGGGCGGGCGCGACGTCGCCGTCGGTTCACAGCCAGCGCTCTGGCTCATACAGGCCTCCTTCGCTCAATGCGGCGGATCGCGGGCGATGCGATCGACGAAGAACTTTGTCGCGCGCGCCCAGGATTGATCATTATCGCCGCGAAAATCGAACCCCTGATGATAGATCAGTTCGCCCGTCGAGACGCGCGCGATTGAAACGCCCATGCTGAGGATCAGCGTGCTGACCTTATTGACGACGCCCGTCAGAACGAGATCGGCGCCGACCTTGCCGGCAAGCGTCAACTCGCAGCCGTTGCAGGTGCGAATGTAGGTTTGTTTCAAGATCGCGTCGAGATCCGCCGCGATGGGGGCGCGGTCGACGACGTCATAGACGCGCCGCGCGGCGAGTCCCGCGCCGATGTCGTCACGCGCCCGCGCCAGTCTTTTTGCATGTTCGGCGCTTTGGTCGACAGGCTCGTTTGACGTGTCGACCAGCTCGAAATCGAGAACGAGCAGGCGTTTGCGCGGCGCTTCGGCCAGCGCCGACGCGGCTTGAGACAGCGGGAGGGTCAGGAGCAGGGCGAGTCCGAGCAGGCCGCGGCGGTCGATCATCGCGCCTTGGCTCCATATTTGTGGAGGTGCGCGCCATGGGCGGAGAGCCAAGCTTCGGCGCGATCCGTGTCGGCGCAAAGCCGCCGCGTCAACTTCCAAAATCGCGGCGAATGGTCGAGATGCACGAGATGCGCGACCTCGTGGGCGGCGAGGTAATCGAGGACGAACGGCGGCGCCATGATCAGCCGCCAGGAAAAGCTCAGCGAGCCGGCGGCCGAACACGATCCCCATCGGCTGATCGGATCGCGCAGGCCGACGCCGCGGGGCGGCAGACTGAGTGCGCCAGTGTGGCGGGCGACCGCCTCCTCAAGGTCGCGCCGCGCCTCCCGCTTCAAATAATCCTGAACGCGGCGGTGCACATGTTCGGTCTGACCGGCGACGCAAAGCGCGAAGGGAGCCTCGGCGTCGTCTCTTGGCTCGATCCAGGTGACCCCGCGGCGGTCTGGATGATGGGCGATCATATGATCGACGCCGCGAAGAGGCGCGACCGAACCATGCGCGAAGGGAATGGTTGCAGGAAGCCTGTCGAGACGCGAAGCGATCCAGGCGGCGTGGCGCTGAGCGAAATCTCGCGCATCGCGCAATGACGCCCGCTTCGGCATCGTCAACACCGCGTCGCGTGCGGCGAAGCGCACGCGCAAAGTGAATCGCCGCGCATTCTGTGACCGACGCAAAGCGACGAGGATTGTTTCGCCGGCGTGGACCAATGTGAGAATCGACGCGCCGCCAGTTGGCGCCGGTCCTTCGCGCAGGAGTCGAAGCATGGCGCTCATGCTAGCGCAAAGGCCATATGAGTCGCGAGTTCCAAAATTGCGGCTTGATGGAAATATTTCCCTTGCGTTGCTTTTTTGCGCGCACTCCGACGCAGGCGACGGCGCGCGCTACAGATGGCGTTCAAGTTCACGCGCGGCTTCGGCAGGGCGTCGCGCCACGTTGAACGGGCTCACAAAGCGGCCGTTCTTGTCCATCAGATAGACGACGGTGGTGTGGTCGACGGAATAGTCCTCGTCCTTGCCGGGCGCACGCTTAGAGAAAATGCGATATTCGCGCAATACGGGATCTAGCGACGCGCGCGGACCGGTGACGCCGATGATGCGCGGATCGAAATTGGAGAGATAGTCTTTGAGCGCCTCGGGCGTGTCTCGCTCCGGATCGACGGTGACGAACAGCGCGCCGACTTTCGCATCCGGCCCCATCGCCCGCAAGATCTCCGACATCTCGAAGAGCGTGGTGTGACAAATATCGGGACAGTGCGTATAGCCGAAGAAGACGAGGAAGGGACGTCCGAGGAAATCCTGCTCCGTCACCTGCTGCCCGGTATGCGCGGTGAGCTGAAAAGGTCCGCCGATGGTTTCCGTCGACGTCGTCGGCTTGCCGCTGGTGAAGTAGACAAAGGCGCCGAACATGAGCGCGAAGACAGCGCCGACGCCGATCAGCAGCGGCCTCGAAATACCTGGTCCGCTGGCGGTTTGTGCGCCCTTTGCGCCGCGCTTGACTCCCTTTGCGCCACCCTTCGATCCGTTGGCCATCGTGCGTTTCCTGATTGTTGTCATGGGCGGCGCGCGCCGCAGCGGGTCCGCTGAGCGGACCACGAATAGGATCAGTCCGCGAAAACTATATGGGCGTCATTGCATAAGTCCACGTCGCCTGAATCCTTCGCGTCGTCGAACGCCCAACGCGCCTCAAAGCGGCAACCTCTGGCGCCGGTGATCGGAAACCGCATGCGGCCTCCCGCGGCCAGCGGCTTATCGAGCTTGCCGACGATGGCTTCCGGGGTCTTATCTTTTGCCGCCATGACGATCTCGAAGCTTTTCAGCGGCACGGGACGCTGGTTCTCCAGATCGACGGTTTGCGCCAGCTTCGCCGGCGCCGTTCGCGGCTTCGTTGCGCCGACCGCCTGCGCGACGCCGGCGGCGGCGATGACGCCGATCATCGCCAAGCGTAGCTTCATTGGACCTTCTCCCGACGGGAACTTATCTCGCCCTTTTGCATTCGCCAAGCGCTGTCGGCGCCTGTGCGGCGCCGAACGGGCCGGACATGCGCGTCCCGCGCCGATGGTGTAGCTTCGCGCAATTGCGATTCCTGACTGTGAAAGCGCTTTAACCATGAGCGAAACTCCGAGCGCCGTTCCAGGCAAAATCCTCGTCGGCGCAAGCGTAACGGACGGGAAACCGCACGCTTACCGCTATCTTCTGCTCGCGCTGGGCAATCGCCATGGCTTGATCGCGGGCGCAACCGGCGGCGGCAAAACCGTTTCGCTGCAGCTGCTCGCCGAAGGCTTCTCGAACGCCGGAACCTGCGTCTTTCTCGCCGACGTCAAAGGCGATCTCGCGGGACTGTCGCAGCCGGGCGAAGGCAAGTCGGCCTTCGTCGCGCGCGCCAAGGAGATTGGCCTTGCTTACGCGCCTGACCGGTTTCCCGTCGCCTTCTGGGATGTCTTCGGCGAACAGGGACACCCGGTTCGCGCCTCCATTTCGGAAATGGGGCCGCTGCTTCTGTCGCGCCTGCTCGATTTGAACGACGTCCAAGAGGGCGTTCTCAATATCGTTTTCAAGGCGGCCGACGAGCAGGGCATGTTGCTGCTCGACTTGAAGGATCTGCGGGCGATGCTCGCGCATGTTGCGGAGAACGCCGTAGCCTACAAGCAGAAATACGGAAATGTGGCGCCCGCGAGCGTCGGCGCCATTCAGCGCCAGCTGTTGGTGCTGGAGACGCAGGGCGGCGCAAATTTCTTCGGCGAACCGGCGCTCGACATCATGGATTTCCTGCGAGTCGATCGGGACGGACGCGGGGTTATCAATATTCTCGCCGCGGACAAGTTAATGCGCGCGCCGCGGCTCTACGCGACCTTCCTTCTTTGGATGCTTTCCGAGCTGTACGAAATCCTGCCGGAAGTCGGCGATCTCGACAAGCCGAAGCTCGTCTTCTTCTTCGACGAGGCGCATCTTCTGTTCAACGACGCGCCGAAGGCGCTGCTGTCCGCGATTGAGCAGGTCGTGCGTCTCATCCGCTCGAAAGGCGTCGGCGTCTATTTCATCACGCAAAATCCACTCGACGTGCCGGACACGGTTCTGGGCCAGCTCGGCAACCGTATCCAACATGTGCTGCGCGCATTCACGCCCCGCGATCAGAAGGCGGTGCGCGCCGCCGCCGAGACGTTTCGCGACAATCGCGCCCTCGAGGAAGCCGAGGCGATCATGCAGCTTGGCGTCGGCGAAGCGCTGGTGTCCATGCTCGACGCCAAGGGAGCGCCGGAAGTCGTCGAACGAACGCTGATCGCGCCGCCGTCCGCCCGCGTTGGACCGATATCGCCGCAGGAGCGGCAGGCCGTCATGGCGGCGAGCGCCTTCGGGGGAAAATACGACACGATGGTGGATCGCGAATCCGCCTTCGAAATGCTGCAGGCGCGCGCCGCCAAGGGCGAGGCCGAAAGCGGCGCCGGCGGCGGTCTGCTCGGCGCGCTCGGCCGCATATTGGGCGGCATTTTTGGCAAGGGCGACAAGAAGCGCATGTCGCCCGCGGAACTTGCGGCGCGCGCCGCGATCCAATCGGCGGCGCGGTCCGCCGGGACGCAGATCGCGCGCCAAATTCTGCGCGGCGTGCTGGGCGGAATGTCGAAGTGAATTCGGGCGAAATGGCCATCGAATCCATTCGTTGACATGGACGTCGTGATGAAGTCGACGCGCTATTTTTCTGAACAAGTGCTGCGCAAGCGACCCTATATTAGTTAGTCGATGTGCAAGGCCGTTATAGCGTCACCGCTAAAGCGAATGGTCCAGCCAGATGGTCGGCTTCGTCATTGGGGATCGGTGGTCGACACACGCGACGGAAATGAGCGTATATTGAGGGTCGTCACGCTCGAGGACGGCGAAACCTGCACAACGCCTTTTTTGACCGAGATTTTAGGAAAGAAGACCAATGAAACTGCACTACTACCCTGACACCGACAGTCTCTACATAGAATTGAAGTCCGGCCCAGGAACGGAGACGCGAGAGGTTGTGTCGGGCCTCAACGTGGATATTGACGCGTCTGGCGACGTGGTCGGACTCGATATCGACCACGCCTCGAAAAAACTCGATCTCACCACACTTGAGACGATTTCATTGCCCGTGCGAGTCGCCAAAGTGGCGTGACTGCTCTTTTGAGCGCGGCATTCACATTGCTGAATCTTAATCCGTGCTTTAGCCTCCCTTCACGCAATTGTCATTTTCCAGCCCTCTAGGGGCGCCCTATAATGTCCCCCTATCGCGGCCGGCGTTTCGTGGCCGCGCTTTGCGGACCCGCCATACTCAGGGGGTTCGCCAGGAGGGACTTATGGCGAATGCCTTGCCAATCGTCTCAGAAGACGGCCTAGCCCGCTATCTATCTGAAATCAGGCGGTTTCCAATGTTGGAGCCGCAGCAGGAATATATGCTTGCCAAGCGCTGGCGCGAGCATGAAGACGCGAAAGCCGCGCAGGAACTGATCACGTCGCATCTGCGGCTCGTGGCGAAGATCGCCATGGGTTATCGCGGCTACGGCCTGCCGATCGGGGAAATCGTCTCCGAAGGCAATGTCGGCCTCATGCAAGCCGTCAAGCGCTTCGAGCCCGAGCGCGGCTTCCGCCTCGCGACCTATGCAATGTGGTGGATTCGCGCCTCCATCCAAGAGTATATTTTGCGCTCCTGGTCGCTCGTCAAAATGGGCACCACCGCGAGCCAGAAGAAGCTCTTCTTCAACCTTCGCAAGGCTAAGAGCCGCATCTCCGCCTTCGAAGAAGGCGACCTCAGGCCTGAGAACGTCGAAAAGATCGCGCATCGGCTTGGCGTGTCCAAGCAGGACGTCATCGACATGAATCGCCGCATGGGCGGCGACGCGTCGCTCAACACGCCTTTGCGCGAGGAGGGCGAAGGCGAATGGCAGGACTGGCTCGTCGACGACAGCGTCGACCAGGAGCATCTGCTCGTCGCCCACGAAGAAAGCGACAATCGCCTGAAGGCGCTACGCGGCGCGCTTGACGTGCTCAATCCGCGCGAGCGGCGTATCTTCGAGGCGCGGCGGCTTTCGGATGATCCTCTCACGCTCGAAACGCTCTCCGAGGAATTCGGCGTGTCGCGTGAGCGCGTGCGGCAGATCGAGGTGCGCGCCTTCGAGAAGGTGCAGGCGGCGGTGCGCGACGGCGTCGCGCGTATCGAGTCGGCGGCGGCGCCGGCTGCGTAACGGCTCCGGAATCCGAGGAATGATTGAACGACGCGGCGCAAGAAGCGCGCCGCGCCTTTCAGTCCGGTAACGCCAAATCGGTCTGCACTCCGCAAAAAGTCGCACGAACTCACCAGAGCTGTGGCGCCTGCCCCAAGCCTTCGCTCGCTCTATATTGGTGAGGATTGGGAGGCGCGCCAGAACAGCGACATGTCTCACTGGCTCATTGTCGGCGCCAGCCGCGGCATCGGACTTGAAACTGCGCGTCAGCTTTCGGCGCGAGGGGAGCGCGTGACCGCGAGCGTGCGCAGCGCGACGGGCCTGGCGGCGCTCAAAGCGGCAGCGCCGCAGGCGGCGCCCCTGCAGTTCGACGTGCGCAATGAGGCCGAGATCGAGGCCGCCGCCGCGCAGGTCTCCGATCCGATCGACGTGCTGATCGCCAACGCCGGCGCCTATGGGCCGCAGCGCCAATCCTCCACCGACATGGATTTCGAAGGCGCGCTCGATCTTCTCTCGGTCAATACGCTCGGCCCGCTGCGCGTCGTTCAGGCCTTCCTGCCGCTGGTGAAGCGGAGCGCCCATCCCCGCATCGTGTTGATGACCAGCAGATTGGGCTCGATGTCGCTCGACGGGACGGTCAATGTCGCCTACCGCGTCTCGAAAGCAGGGTTGAACAAGATCGCGCAATGTCTCGCTGACGATCTGAAGGCGGAAGGCGTCGTCGTCGTCGCGCTGAGTCCGGGTCGGGTGCGCACCGACATGGGCGGGCCCAACGCGCCGCTCGACGTGCGCGACAGCGTGGCGGGTATCATTCGAACCGCCGAGTCGTTGACGCTCGCCGATACGCGCCGCTATCTCGACTATCGCGGCGAAGAGCTTCCCTGGTAAATGGCCCGCGCCTGCGCCTCGATTTTCGCCGCCGTCTCTCGCTCCAACGCTCTTCGCGGCGTCGGCACATCGAGCGTCGCGACGACGCGAGCCGGACGCGGGGATAAAAGGAAGATCCTGTCTGCGAGCGCGATCGCTTCGGCGAGATCATGCGTCACGATCAGCGTGGTGATGCGCCGTTCGTCGATGAGCCTTGCGATCATCTCGCGCAGATCCTTGGCCAGCGCCGCGTCGAGCGACACAAGCGGCTCGTCGAGCAGCAGCAGGTCCGGCGTGACCGCGAGCGCGCGCGCAAGCGCGACGCGCCGGGCGAGCCCCAGCGAGAGTTCGCGCGGGAAATGCGATGCGTGCTCGGCGAGCCCGAGTTCGTCGAGAAGCGCGGCGATGTCGTCTTCGCGCGCATGCGGCGCGGCGATGCGGACATTGTCGATGACGCTGCGCCAGGGCAGCAATCGCGGCTCTTGGAAAACCATGCCGAGCCGGCCGTGTTCGGGCAGGACGATCGTTCCGATGTAGTCCTTGTCGAGTCCGGCGATGAGCCGCAGCAGAGTCGTCTTGCCGCAGCCGGAAGGGCCGACGACCGCGCCCGCCTGTCCCGCGGGCAGCGTCAGCCGCAAATCTTCCAGCGACCGAAGCGGGCTGCCGCTGGCGGAATGATAATCCTTAGACGCGATCGAGACGTCGAGAGACGCCGCGCCGCCAGCGCGAGACGTGTCGTTCAAGAGGCTGCACCAGAAAAGTTTCGACGCCGAGCATCAGCGCGACGAAGGGAAGCGCGTAAGCAAGCAGAAGCTTCATGTCAAAGAGCTGAAAGGCCATGTTGATTTCAAAACCGACGCCGTTGGAGCGCCCGAGCAGCTCCACGACGAGGACGATCTTCCAGACGAGCGACAGGCCGGAGCGCGTCGCCGCGGCAAGATAGGGCGCGAGCTGCGGCAGGATGAGATGCTTGAAACGCGCGGCGGGCGAAAAGCGGAAGACATGCGCCATGTCCTCAAGATGCGGATCGAGCGCCCGCGCGCCTTCGCGCACGACGACGATGGCGTTGGGCAGCTTATTGAGCGCGACGGCGCCGATCGCGGCGACTTCCGTGAGGCCCGCCCAGACATAGGCGAGCACGATGACGACCAGCGCCGGCAGATTGAGCAGCGTGATGAGCCAGGGATCGAGCAGCCGGTCGGCGAGCTTGTTGCGACCCATGACATAGCCGATCGCCGTCCCGAAACTCATGGCGAGCGCGAAGGCGGCGACGACGCGCGCCAGCGTGATCGTGAGATTGAAGAACAGCCCGCCGGAGACCGCCTCTTCGTAAATCTTCTCGAAAACGGCCGCCGGCCCCGGAAGTCGGCGCGGATCGGACAGAGACGCGCCGACTTGCCAAAGCAGGAGCAGAGCCGCAAGCGAGATGAAGCGGATCAACGCGGCTTGCCCTTGGCGTCCTTGTAGAAGGTTCCGGGATCGAGCGTTTTGCCGGGGCCGACAAGCTTTGCGCCGCCGAGCGCGGCGAGCGCGCCATAGAGCGTCCGGGCGTCGGCCTCTTCCTGCGCGATCGAGCGTTTCGGCGCGCCGGCGACATAGCGCTTGCGGTAGACGTCGACTGTCATGGCGTCTCTGCCGCCGAGGCGCTGCGCGATGACTGCGCCCCAGGCCCTGTCGGATGACGCGATCAGCTCCTTGGCTTTCTTCGTCATCGAGAAGAACCGCGCCAGCGCGTCCTGGTTCTTCGCCGCGAAATCTTCGTCGAAGACATAGCCGGTGACGACGACGTCGCCCTTGGCGCCGAGCGCCTTTTCGACGTCGGTGAGCTCGACGGCGCGCCTGAAGCCTTGGGCTTCGAGGTCGGCGGCGAAATTCCAGAATTCGAGCGCCGCGTCGATCTCGCCCTGCAGCGCCTTTTCGGCGATGAGCGGCGGCGCGCCGTACAGCACCGTTGCGGTCTTGTCGAGATCGACGCCGTTCTTTAGCGCATAGGCCTTGAGCATCAGCCAGCTTTTGTCGAGCGGCCCGCCGGCGACGCCCAGCGTCTTGCCGGCGAGGTCCTTGACGCTGTTGATTGCGGGGTTCTTGGTCATCACCGCGCCGATCGCCGATGAGTGCGGGTAGAAGGTCAGCTTCGCGCCCTGCGCGCGCTGGCGGGCGACCCATAGCCAATCGGAGATGATGAGGTCGGCGCCGCCGCCCTGGATGGCGATCTTGCCGGCGTCGGTCGAGGCGAGCTCGGTGGCGTCGATGTCGAGCTTGGCTTCCGTATCGAGGCCGAACGCCTTAGCGACGGCAAGCTCCCAGCCGAGCGTGCCGGTCTTCTGCAGCGCGATACGCAGTTTTTCCGCCTGCGCCGGCGCGGCGAGGAGAAAGACGCTGGCGAGACAGGCGGCGAGAGCGATGAAGAAGCGTTGCATGTTTTCCTGAGGTTTCTCGGAACGTCTTACCGCAGGATCGACATATCGTCGATGCGTCGCGTTAGGCTGGCAATATCCGCCGAAGCCGCTGACGCAGACTCTCCGCGTCATGCCCGCGCTTGTCGCGGGCATCCACGCCGGGACGTTACGCAACGGTTGCAAGGCGCACGCAATGTCGACACGTGGATGGCCGGGACAAGCCCGGCCATGACGGTTCGGTGCGCCAACGAAGGTCTTCGCCCGGCCATGACGGTTGCCTTCAAGGAGAGGTTTGTCGCTTCGCCGCGAGCGCCGCTTCATAAAAGTCCGCAAGCTGCGAGAGCAGGGCGGCGCAGTCGCCTTCAAAACTCGAGCCGTGCATCACGGCGAGGCGGCGCGGCTCCAGCGCCGCGAGCATGCGGATCGTCGGTCCTGTCATCGGCGTCAGCGCCGTGGCCTGAAAGGCGTTTTCCGCCGCGATTGCGGCTTCAAGCACGCTCTCCGTCGTGAGGGCCGGTCCTTGACCGATCTGCGTGAGGAGATCGCCGCAGAACAGCGTGCGGGTCGTCTCCTCATAGATCAGCCCCGATTCCCACGCATGCGGCACATGCGGCGTATCGATGTAGCGCACGCGCCTTCCGCCGATGTCCATGATTTCGCCATTCGCAAGGGCGCGCGGCGGCCGGTCGGCGAGATCGTTGAGCGACACCATGCAGGCGGTCTGGCCATGAACCACTTGCGCCTGCGGCGCAGCGGCGAGCCAGAGATTCATCGCGCCGCATTCATCGGCTTCGACATGGCCGAAGGAAATCCAGCGCAACCGTTCGATCGGCATGATCGCGGCCAAAGCCTTCGAGACGCACGGAAACAGCGAACGCGGCCCGCAGTGAAACAGCAGCGGCTCGTCGGCGTCGATAAGGAACTGGTTAAAGGTGAAGCCGGCGGGCGCCGCGATCTCCGGCGCGAACGTCGACAGACGATAGATGCGCTCGGCGATTTCATCGAGCTTCGTTTCCATCTCACCCTCCGACGGCATTCGGTCGCCGCATGCGTGAATCCGCGCGGCCTTTCATCTGCGCCTAGCCTTTCTCCGCGTCCCATCGATGGCGAAGGTAAAGCAGCAGGAGCAACCAGAGCGCGATAAAGCCATCGGAGAAGATCGTCAAAAAGTTGTAGGGCGCATAGTCCCCGGCGCGAAGCGTCTGCTCGATGTGGCCGTAGGTCGCCCCGAGCATGAACAACGACCATCCAAGCCCGGTGGCGAGCCAAAAGGCGCCGCGGATCCAAATGCAGAGAAAACCGAGAACGCCCCAGGCGCCGTCGTGAACGCCGACTTCGAATTGGAACGGGCTGCCTGGCGCCCAGCCGATGCTGCGCGCGGTCTCATCGGCGAAGAAGACATGCGGGACGAAGCCGAGCGGCAGGCCGATGACGCCGACGTCGAGAACCAGCGCGTACAGCAGCAGCAGGCGAACGACGCGTGCGCGAGTCCTTGGGACTCTGCTTAGCGCCAGATGCGCCAGCGGCAGCAGCACGCTGAAGAGCGCGACGATGAGGCCGATCATGGCGACACGGCCGCTTTCGCGTCTTCCGCCGCGGCGGCGGCGACGCTGCGCTCACCCGCTTTCAGCGCCTTGATCTGATATTTTTCACATTCCGCGCTCAACGCTGCGAGGCCGCCGTAAAGCCTCTCGGCGTCGCCAAATCCGATGGCGGCGAAGCGATAAATCAGTTCGCGCACGAGGCTGGGCTTCAGGAAATAGCCGGAGTGGACGTCAACCTCGCCTCTGACATAGACCCACAGCAGGCGCAGATGTCCAAGCCAGGATAAGTTCGGCGGCGTGCCGGGCGCAGCGTCCGTCACCACCCCATGTCCCTCGGCGTCGATGCTGTCAGTGCAGTCGAAATAGGTCAGCCGCTGCGCGAATGACTCTTCCGACTGCATGGCGTCGAGTTCAGCGTAAAGCTCGTAAAGGGTGCGCGCGCCGACGCGCAGATTGCCGAGCGTCAGCTGTTCGGAAAGTCCCCAGCCGGTCAGCACGCCGACATTGCCGAGGCGATAGCCGAACCTGCGGCTCTTCGTCGGCAACGAGAAGAAATTCGCCGTCGTCGAAATGTCGCGTAAAACTTCGTCGCCTTCGTTGGAGAAAAGATGCGCCTCCTGAAAGCGGATCAACGATGAATGCAACGCATTGCTGCGGCCGAGCAGCAGCACCTCCGATGGAATGTCGGGCGAGATGAGAACCAGGCGGCGCAATATAAAATTCTCTCCAATCTTCGATCTGAGCTCCCGCCGCCCGCGCTCCTCTTCGCTTCCGAGCGTCTCTGGGCCGTGGCGCATGGCGGCGATCGCGAGTGGGGAAAACACGTCGGAGAGAATGCGCACGGCGTTGGTGACGACGAAGCCGCCCATGCTGTGGCCGATAAAGGAAAGGTCGACCCTTCCGACAAGATCGTCGGGGTCATCGCTCGGTCGTTTGGGAAGCCTGTCGTCGATCTCGCGAATAAGATTGACGAGATCGGGCACGCCGTAATTCGTCGCTCGAAAGCCGTCACGAAAATAGACGATGAGCCGCAAGCCAAAAAGGGTGAGGGGAATTATGGCCATCGCCGCAGTCACAGCCGTAACGACGACGCGCGCCAGCTTCCACCAGTCGCAAATCTCGAAAGAGAAGTTCACGAGATATACGGCGGCGAGTGAGACGAAGAGAATGCCGAGGAGGAACAATGGCGCAGCGTTCAAACCGCTTCGCCAAGGGGTTCCCATCGCCTCTGACGGCCAACGATAACCGATGCAAACGAGGCCGCGGTTCTTGAGCGCGTCGTCGTCGTTCAACGCGATGAAAGATTCTTTGAAGGTTTCGAGAACTTTCTTTCGCGGCGTGTTGAAGCCGTGGACGGTAATCAAGAGTTTAGGGCTCTCCTGTTTGCTCAATACCTTGACGATCTTATCGATCTCTGAAGGTTCGCAATTTTCAGGAGTTGACGGCGCGCTTTCCTTGTCGTCGATATTATCGGGCGCCGTGCTTTCGACGAAGAAAGCGGGCGTGAAGGCCCTGGCGGCAGGTGGTGGGGTGACCTCGTACACCGCTAATTGTTTGTCGTGCGGCATGGATTAGCTCCAATTTTTCGGTTGAGCAAAAATCCTTAAGTGAGTATTTAGCCAAGTCCGAGCATGCCTCAGCGCCGCCTGTGCGACAAGCCGAAGCGCTGTCTGCCTTTTTTGTGAACTCCCTATGTCGGCCAGGCGAGGACGCTTGCGCCGAACCGGCCCACACTGTCGCGAATCGCGCTAAGATCGCCCATGGCTTCAAAACCCGATCTGTTCAGCGGCGCGCCGCGCAAGGCGCCCGCGTCGAAACCCGCCCCAAAGCGCGGGCCGGCGGAATATTCCGCCGCCTCGATCGAAGTGCTGGAGGGGCTCGAGCCCGTCCGCCGGCGCCCCGGCATGTATATCGGCGGCACCGACGAGGCGGCGATGCATCACCTCTTCGCCGAGGTGCTGGACAACGCCATGGACGAGGCCGTGGCCGGCCATGCGACCTTCATCGAAGTGACGCTGGAAACTGACGGCTGGCTCACGGTCAACGACAACGGCCGCGGCATTCCGGTCGAGTCCCATCCGAAATTTCCCAAGAAATCGGCGCTGGAAGTGGTGATGACCACGCTCCACGCGGGCGGCAAGTTCGATTCAGGCGCCTATCAGACCTCCGGCGGTCTGCACGGCGTCGGCGTCTCCGTCGTCAATGCGCTGTCCGAAAAGCTCGACGTCGAGGTGGCGATCGCCGGGCAGCTTTACGGCCAGGAGTTTTCGCGGGGCCTGCCGCTCGGCAAGCTCAAGACGCTCGGCCGCGTCAACAACCGGCGCGGCACCAAGGTGCGCTTCAAGCCCGACGCGCAGATTTTCGGCGCGGGCGCGCATTGGAAGCCGGCGCGGCTCTTCCGCATGTCGCGCTCCAAGGCCTATCTCTTCGGCGGCGTCGAAATTCGCTGGCGCTGCGATCCTACGCTGATCGACCCCGGCGCGGACACGCCGCCTGAGGCGGTGCTGCGCTTTCCCGGCGGCTTGAAGGATTATCTGGCGCGTGAAATCCATGGCAAGGAACTCGTCGCCGATCAGCCCTTCGTCGGCAAGATCACGCGCGAAGGCGGCCATGGTTCGCTGGAATGGGCGGTCTCCTGGCTCGCCGAGGATGACGGCTTCGTCCATTCCTATTGCAACACGATTCCGACGCCCGACGGCGGCACGCATGAGGCGGGGTTTCGCGCCGCGCTCCTGAAGGCGCTCAAGGATCACGCCGAACGCGTCGGACAGGCGAAGCGCGCCAAGGACATTACCGCCGACGATCTCATGG
Source organism: Methylocystis sp. (assembly GCF_051061285.1). Taxonomy (GTDB): domain Bacteria; phylum Pseudomonadota; class Alphaproteobacteria; order Rhizobiales; family Beijerinckiaceae; genus Methylocystis. The sequence goes on along the minus strand of NZ_JBPFEA010000024.1, from coordinate 252,213 downwards.
GCCAGTCGGCCGCGATGATCTCGGTCTTCATGCGCGAGCCGGAGTTTCAGGGCCAGAACAAAAGCCGGCTGATGAGCGCCGAGGCGGCGCGCATCGTCGAGAGCGCGGTGCGGGACGCCTTCGACCATTGGCTCGCCGGCGCCCCCTCGCAGGCCAATAAGCTCTTGGATTTCGCCGTTGAGCGCGCCGAGGAGCGCCTGCGCCGGCGCGCCGAGAAGGACATCGCCCGCAAGACCGCGACCCGCAAGCTGCGGCTGCCCGGCAAGCTCGTCGACTGCACGAATAATTCGGCGCAGGGCTCGGAGCTGTTCATCGTCGAAGGCGACTCCGCCGGCGGCTCGGCGAAGGAGGCGCGCAACCGCACGACGCAGGCCATTTTGCCGCTGCGTGGCAAGATTTTGAATGTCGCCTCGGCGACGAAGGACAAGCTCCTCGCCAATCAGCAGCTCGCCGATCTGACCCAGGCGCTCGGCTGCGGACTGGGCGCGCATTACCGCGACGAGGATCTGCGCTACGAGAAGGTGATCGTGATGACCGACGCCGACGTCGACGGCGCGCATATCGCGTCGCTGCTCATCACCTTCTTCTATCGGCAGATGCCGCGCCTCATCGAGAACGGCCATCTCTATCTGGCGCAGCCGCCGCTCTATAAGCTGACGCAAGGCGCGAAGACCGTCTATGCGCGCGACAATGAACATCGCGAGGAATTGATCGCCAAGGAACTGACCGGGAAGGGAAAAATCGAGACCGGCCGCTTCAAGGGGCTTGGCGAGATGAGCGCGGCTCAGCTCAAGGAAACGACAATGGATCCGAGCAAGCGCACGCTCCTCAAAGTCGTCGTCGAGCCGGAAGATCGCGAGGAGACCGCGGACTGCGTCGAGCGGCTGATGGGCAACAGGCCGGAAGCGCGCTTCGCCTTCATTCAGGAGCGCGCCGCGTTCGCGACGGAACTGGTCGATATCTAACCGCTCGCGCCTGGACGCGTCTGGGAGTATGGTGTCGTCCTCCCACGACGATAGGCGCCGCGTGACCGACACGGAAATTCGCCCAACGACCGAGGATGCGCGCCCCCCGCGATCCGTCTGCGACGAGCAGGCCTTCGCCCTGGAGCGGATGCAGCTCGCGCTCGACGCCGGGCGCACCGGCATCTGGGACTGGAACCTCCTGACCGGCGAAGTGCATATCGACGAGCGCGTGCGCCGCTTGTGGGGCCTTCCCGAGGGGGTTCCGGCAAGTTTCGAAATCTTCCGCAGCGCGCTGCATCCGCAGGATAAGAAGCGTACGAAAGAGGCTGTCGGCGTCGCGCTCGATCCCACCCACGAGGGCGATTACGAGATCGAATATCGCGTCATCGGTCAGACCGACCGCATCGAGCGCTGGGTCTCGGTGCGCGGCCGTACTTTTTTCGACGAAGGCCGCGCGGTCCGCATTCTCGGCACCGCGCGCGACATCACGCCGCGCAAGCAGCGCGAGCAGCATGTGCGCGTGCTGCTGCGCGAACTCGTGCATCGCTCGAAGAACCTGCTCGCCGTGGTGCAGGCGATGTCGCGGCAGACGGCCGCCGGTTCGCCCTCCGTCGAAGATTTTCAGCGCAAATTCGGCGCCCGCCTGCAGGCGCTGTCGATGGCGCATGATCTGCTCGTGTCGCAGGATTGGCGCGGCGCCTCGATGCGCGAATTGGTGCGCGCTCAACTCGCCTATTGCATGGACGTGCCGCAGGGCGACGTGACGTCGCGCGCGACGATCGATGGCCCGAAAATCATGCTGAAGCCGGAGGCGGCGCAGAACATCGGCCTCGCCTTGCATGAACTCGCCACAAACGCGCTAAGCTTTGGCGGCCTGTCACGGCCGGACGGCGCCGTCTCGCTGACATGGCGCTTCGAAGACGGTCGGCTCAATATCGAATGGCGCGAGAGCGGCGGCCCGGCGGTGGCGATGCCGCCGCGCGAAGGCTTCGGCCATAAGGTCATCAAGCGACTTGTCGCACAGGCGCTGGATGGGACGGCGACGCTGAATTTTCCGCCCGACGGATTGATTTGGACTCTGTCGATCCCGGCGAGCTACGCGACCGTCAGGGACGATCAGGCTTAGCGCCTCCCTGCTTACAGAATGCTTCGTAGTCCTTAGCGTTTTGCTGCGCATAGAGCATCGCGAAGGACGCGAGCGCGTCGTCGAACGCTTCGCTCTTCCCCATATAGCCCGCGAGAGCCGCCGCATCGGTGGAACGCGCATGCGCGCGCGCCAAGGTGCGTCCGCATAGTTTGGCGTAATCCAGTAAGTCGTGGCGTTGCAGTAATTCGGTAAGATCGCCGAGACGGCGCGTCTTCAGCTGACGCATGTAGAATTCTCGCTGCGAAGCCGGGTCGCGCGTCGGACCGAGAAAAACGTCGGTTGCCGCCTGCATCATGCGTTGGCCTCTGACGACGCGCTCGCCCTGAACGCCGGGCCAGACGCCAAGGCCAAAGCGCTCCAGCACGGACCGCTTTGCTTCTTTCACCTGGATGTACAGGGGCTCGTCGTCCGGGCTCATAAACAGCGCGATCGTGCAATAGGTTCCGAGGCTGCCGACGCCGACGGCTTTGAAAGCGATGTCGCACAAACGGTAGCGGCCCAATAAAGCGGCGACGTGCGGCGGCAAATTCGCGAAGGCGGCGGCGATGAGCCCGTTGACATCGAATTGGTTGGCGACGCCTTCGTCGAAGTGAAAGAGCCGCGGCGGCCTATCCTCGATTCGCAAGTCGCCGTTTGCTCCCTTCGAAATCTTCGGAAAGTCGTCGGCATGGTCGTCTTCGTCCCCACGCGCCGACTGAGCGGCGTGTGCAACGGCGGAAAGAACTCGGTTACGGAGCTCCGCGAGGACGTCGCGTAGCGGCACGCGCGTGTTCCAGGCCTGGAGCGGCGACACGGCGGCGAGTTCTGTCACGGCCCTGCGATAGGCCTTAAGGGCGGCCCGCGCCGTTGATCTTGAGGCTCGCTCGCTTTTGCCTGCGCAAAGCGCTGCGACGACGACGCTTGTCGCGAAGCGGCGCACATCGACCGTGACATCGACATCGGGCAGCGTCTCGTCGAAATCATTCAGATCGAAGAGCGGATGTCCTTCCGGCGACACGAAGGCGCCGAAATTCATGAGATGACAGTCGCCGCAGACCTGCGCGCGAATTCCTGGGGCCGGCTGCGCCGAAAGATCGGCGGCCATGACATCGGCGGCGCCGCGTAGAAAAGCATGCGGCGACGCCGCCATGGATTTACGGCGAAGCTGAAGCAAGAATTGGATCCGATCGCGCTCGGTCTCGGCGATGATCGCCGCCGCATTCCGGTTTGGGGCGGGCGTAAAGTCCGCCAGCGACTCGCGCGGGACGATCTTGCGCAGAGTCTTTCCCGCCGCGTAGCGCGCGCGACGGTTGGAGCTTTCTGTATGCGCAGCGCCTTCAATGATCATGATCAGGAAGTCCTTCAGCTCATAACAACGTTAAAAAAATTTCGGTCAGCCGGCTGTCCGCTCAGCCCAGCAGATCGATCAGCGGACCAATCAGCGGCGCGTCGGCGGGCGGCATCGGATAGTTGCGCAGATCGCGCGCCCGCGCCCATTTCACCGCCTGGCCTTCCGTCGGCGAAATAATGCCCTCCCACTTACGGCAGACGTAGAGCGGCATCAGAAGATGGAAGTCGTCATAGGCGTGGCTCGCGAACGTCAACGGCGCGAGGCAGGGCGCGCAGACCCGCACGCCGAGTTCTTCTTCGAGTTCGCGCGCGAGAGCGTCTTCCGGCCGCTCGCCGGGATGTAGCTTGCCGCCGGGAAATTCCCACAGGCCGGCGAGCTGCTTGCCTTCGGGACGTTGCGCGATCAGCACGCGATTGTCGGCGTCGACGAGCGCCGCCGCCACGACGAGCAATAGAGTCACGGGCGCGCTCAATTGCCGGAGAGAACGACTTTCACCGGGCCGTTTTCCTTGCCGGTGAGCGTCACTTCTTCATACATCGCGCCGCCTTCAGGCGTAGGCGCATCCTTCGGTTTCCAGATGAGCTGGGTGGTGAGATAGTAGCGTCCGGGCGCGACATTCTCGAAGGTGAATCGCCCGTTTGACTCCGTCGTCGTCGTGCGGGTCAGAGAGGCGTATTGCGTGTCTGGCTCGACCTTCGGGATTGACGCGGCCGGCAGGAATTTCACCGAGCCGTAAAAATTCTTGATGCGAGTCTGCGCATAGGTCGTGGCCGGTATCAGCCTCACGGTTTCGCCGGCGGCGTAGCGCACGTTCGATCCCGAGGCGTCGCGCAGAAAGGCCTGTCCGGCGATGACGCCCCTGCCGGGCGCCCTGATGTAATTCGCCTGCGACGGATCGAAGCCGACGCCGGGGGCTGGGCCGCGCCCGGCGTTGCAGGCTGAGAGCAGTATGAGCGGCGCGGCGAAGAGAAGCATGACGCAACGCATGACAATAACGCTCCACGAGAACGCAGATCGCACACTTTGACCGGCGCCGACGCCGCGCGCCCGCGGATCAGACCGGCGAGGCGGCTTCGGCGGCGACGAGGCAATCTAGCACGTCATGCATCGTTCTGACGACTGCGACGCACAGCGACCGCTCAGCCGCAGTCGCCGGCGCGAGGTCGGGAATCATGATCGCCATTGCGCCCGGGAGGATCATCCGGCGATCAGCTTCTGTAATCGCCGTTGATCGCGACATAGTCCTTGGTGAGATCGCAGGTCCATACCGTCGCGGCGCCTTTGCCGAGTCCAAGATCGACGTTGATGACGATGTCGTCCCGCTTCATGATCTGCGAAACTTCTGCTTCGTCATAGTCGGGGTCGCGCACCCCCTTGTGAGCGACGCGCACGCCGCCGAACCAGATCGCCAGCCTGTCGCGATCGGCCTTCTCGCCGGCCTTGCCGACCGCCATGACGATGCGGCCCCAATTGGCGTCCTCGCCGGCGATCGCCGTCTTCACAAGCGGCGAATTGGCGATGGAGAAGGCGACGCGCTTCGCCGCCTTGGCGCTGTCGGCGCCCGTCACCGTCACTTCAACGAATTTGCGCGCGCCTTCGCCGTCCCTCACCACTTGATGGGCGAGATCGAGCAGCACGGCGTCGAGCGCACGCTTGAATTCGATCAGCCGCTTGTCGCTCGCCTTGTCGATCTTCGGCGCGCCGCGTTTCTTCGCCGCGCCGGTGGCGAAGAGCAGCAGCGTGTCCGAGGTCGACGTGTCGCCGTCGACCGTGATGGCGTTGAAGCTTCCCTTAACGCCGCTCTCGAGCATCGCCTGCAGCGCCTCGGCGCCGACGGCGGCGTCGGTGAAGACGAAGGCGAGCATCGTCGCCATATCCGGCGCGATCATGCCCGCGCCCTTGGCGAAGCCGCTGATCGTCACTTCGACGCCGGCGATCGTCGCACTTCGGGTGGAGAGCTTCGGATAGGTGTCGGTCGTCATGATGGCGCGCGCGGCGTCCAACCAGCCGTCGGGGCGCGCTTCCTGCGCGAGCTTCTCAAGCACGCCATCGAATTTATGCGCATCGAGCGGTTCGCCGATGACCCCCGTGGACGCCAGAAAAATCTGGCGTTCGGGCGCGCCGGTCGCCGCGGCGGCGAGCTTCGCCGAGAATTTGGCCGCCTGGGCGCCGGTCTTGCCGGTGAAAGCGTTGGCGTTCCCTGAATTGACGAGCAAGGCGCGCGCCTTGCCGCCCTTCAGCCGGTCGCGGCACCAGTCCACCGGCGCCGAGGGACATTTGGATTTGGTGAAGACGCCCGCGACCGTCGTTCGCGCGTCGAGCAACGCCAGCATCACATCGGTGCGCCCGGCGTAGCGCACGCCCGCGGCGCCGACGCCGAAGCGCACGCCCTCGAGCGGCGGGATTTCGGGCGCGGATTTCGGCGCGAGCGGCGAGACAGGAGCGTCATGAGCCATAGCGGAGCCTTGTCAATCGGAGTGGACCTGCGCCGATGTGCCCGGCGCGACAACTCCGCGTCAAGGCTGACTTGGGGCGGTCTCGCGCAATTCACTGTCCCCTTGAGGGGGAGAGTTGCGCCGTCGTACACGCGGGTGAGCGTCCCCCAAACGCTTGCGTTTCGCCCTCCCCATCAAGGGGGAGGGCGAGGGGCTCGGCGCTACTTACTTCTTCTTGGCGTCAGCCGGCTTTTGCGTCGGGGCCGCCGGCTTGGCGCCGGGCGCGCCCTCGGCGGGCGCGTCGGAACGTTCGATCTTGGCGCCCTCGCGCAATTTCATGACGAGTTCGCTCTGCGCTTTCTGCACGACATAGCGGGCGACCTGATCCTTCACCTCATTGAGCGGCGGAAAGACTTTCGGGCGCTTCTCGTCGAGCTTGATGATGTGCCAGCCGAATTGCGTCTTGATCGGATCGGAGACCTGACCCGGCTCCATCTTCGCCGCTGCGTCGCCGAACTCCGGCACCATGCGGTCTTTCGTGAACCAGCCGAGGTCGCCGCCCTTGGCGCCGGGGTCCTTGGAAAGTTCGGTCGCGACCTTGCCGAAATCCTCGCCGGCCTTGACGCGCTTCAGCGCGGCCTTCGCCTCTTCTTCGGTCGGCACCAGAATATGGTGCGCGTGATATTCCGTTTCGGGCTTCTGGTTCTTCGCCGCTTCATCATAGGTCTGCTTGACGGCCGCTTCAGTCGCCGCGTTCTTGGCGACGTCGCCGAGCAACGTCTCCATCAGCGCCTTGTCGCGCAGATAGGCGAGCTTCTTGGCGAATTCCGGCGTCTCGGCGAGCTTGTCGGCCTGCGCCTTCTGTACGACGAGCTGCTCGTCGATCAGGAAGTCGAGCACATAGGTTTCGCGCGCCTTTCCTTCGAGCTGACGCGGAATGGCGGCGCCAAGATCCTCCATCGCAAGCTTCAGGTCCTCGTCGGTGATCTCGACGCCATTGACCTTGGCGAGGGTTTTCGCGACCGCAGATGTCGCGCCGACGGCGCTCATCGCCAGCAGGGCGGCGAGCGCGGTCGCTCCGAGCGCGGCGCGGGCGAGAGAACGCGCATTCTTGCGGGCGTGAGACATGATGTGCTCCAAAAAGAGGCCAGGGCGGCCCTGAACAAAAGCGGCCGTCGCCGCCGGCGGGAAATGCTCCTGCGCGAGGAATCCGGCGTATCTATGCCCGAGGAGCCGGTTCTGACAACTCCCGGCTAGGCCGAAATAGGGCGCTCGGCCACTTCGCCGACGACGCTCGTGAAAATTTCCCGGGTTCGCTTCTGCGTGTCGGCGAGCAGGGCTTCGAGGTTGGAAAGATCTGGCGCGTCGCCGACGCGCAGCAACAGCTCCGTCAATCCGCGCGGCGCGTCAGCGGGACGGAAAGCCTCGTCGATGGCGAGCCGCAGCAATTGCGTCAGCCCTTGATAGAGCTTTGAAGCCTCCGTCAGCGCGTCCGCCGCGCCCGAGTCGAGAAACCCGGCGTCTTTTACACGCTGCAGGGCGAGCGTGGCGTTCGTTGAAAAAAGCTCAGGATGCTGTGGGCCATGCAGCAGCATCAAATATTGCGCGATGAACTCGATGTCGATCAATCCGCCGGGGACTTGCTTAACCTCCCAGGGGCTCGTCGAGCCCTTTTCCTTTTCGATCCGCCGGCGCATGGACAAGACGTCGTCCTTGAGTTTTTGCGCATCGCGAGGTTGCGTCAGCGCCACTTGGATCGCCGCTTCGACCCGTTGTGTGAACGGCTCAGGACCCGCGACGACGCGCGCGCGGGTCAAGGCCATGTGCTCCCATGTCCACGCTTCATTCGCCTGATAGTCCGAAAAGGCGGCGAGACTTACGGCGAGCGGCCCGCTGTTGCCGGACGGGCGCAAACGAAAATCCACCTCATAGAGCAGGCCTTCGGCCGTGGGAGCGGAGAGGGCGCTGATCAGCCTCTGCGTGAGGCGGCCGTAATATTGCTGCGTTGAAATCGGCCGTCCGCCGCCCTGTGATTCCGCCAGCGGGTCGGCGTCATAGAGTAGCATCAGATCGAGATCGGACGCGGCCGTCATCTCGCATCCGCCAAGCTTGCCCATGGCGACGACCGCGCACGCGCCGCCATCGATCGTTCCATGCGTTTTGGCGAATTCCTCGCAGACGCGCGCGAAGAGCCGGGCGATCAGCGTTTCGGCGAGCCGCGTATAGGCGAAGCCGGCTTCCGCTACCGACAGTGAGCCCGTCAGGATGCGCACGCCGATGAGGAATTTCTGCTCCTGTCCGAAGATGCGGGCGCGGTCGAGCGCGTCTTCATAAGAGCGCGCTTCGGCGAATTGCCCGGCGAGGCGCTCCTCCAATTCGCTTTGCGTCGGCGCCGTCTCGAAAAAGGCGGGCTCCATCAGCGCGTCGAGCACGCGCGGGCGCCTGGAGATCGTTTCGGCGAGCTTGGGCGCCCCGCCCGTAATCGCGGCGAGGAGTTTGAGAAGTCGCGGCTGCGAAACCAAAAGGGAAAAGAGCTGCACCCCCGCCGGCAGTTTCGAGATGAGCCTGTCGAAGGCGAGAAAGGCGGCGTCGGCGTTCTCCGTCGCGGCGATGGCCTCGAGCAGGATGGGCGTCAGCTCCGTCAGTCGTTCGCGTGCGATCGTCGAACGCGTCGCGGCGTAGCGGCCGAAATGCCAGCCTCGGATAGTCGCGGTCACCGTCTTGGGGTTGGCGAAGCCCATATTGGCGAGCGTCTCGATCGTTTCCGGATCGTCGTCGTCGCCGGTGAAGACGAGATTGCCGGCAGACGATGTCAGCTGCGGCGCGCTTTCGAAAAGCTTCGCATAATGGCTCTGCACCACGTCGAGCCGCTTCAGCAGCGCTTCGGCGAAATCGGCGTAGCCCGCAAAGCCCATCATGCGGCCGATGACGGCGACGCCGTCTTCAGTCTCGGGCAGCGTGTGTTTCTGCTCATCGGCGACCATCTGGATGCGATGCTCGACGTCGCGCAGAAAGAGATAGGCTTCGCGCAGATCGTCGCGCGCCTCGCGCGCCACCCAGCCGCTCTCGACGAGCTGGTCGAGCATCGCCAGCGTCGAGCGCCCGCGCAGGCGCCGATCGCGGCCGCCGGTGATGAGCTGCTGCGTCTGCACGAAGAACTCGATCTCGCGAATGCCGCCGCGTCCCAGTTTGATGTTGTGGCCGACGACGGCGATCGCGCCGTGTCCCTTATGGGCGTGGATCTGCCGTTTGATGGAATGCACGTCGGCGATCGCGGCGAAGTCGAAATATTTGCGCCAGACGAAGGGCGCGAGCTCCTGCAGGAATTGCTCGCCGGCGAAAATGTCGCCCGCCACGGGCCGCGCCTTGATATAGGCGGCGCGTTCCCAGTTCTGGCCCATGCTTTCGTAATAGCTGAGCGCCGCTTCGAGCGGGATGGCGATCGGCGTCGCGCCCGGATCGGGACGCAGCCGCAAATCGGTGCGAAACACATAGCCGTCGGCGGTGCGCTCGCTCATGATCCGCACGATCCGTTTCGTCAGTCTGACGAAAAAATCCACATCCTCCGACGGGTCGGCGAGTCGCGCGCGTGAACGGTCGAAGAAGACGATGAGATCGATGTCGGAGGAGTAATTCAGCTCAAAGGCGCCGCCCTTGCCCATGCCAAGAAAAATCCATCCGGAACCGCGTTCCGGATCGCGCTGATCGGCGAGTTCGATCTTGCCGGCGAACGCCGCGGCGCGCAGGGTGAAGCGAATGGCGGCGGAAAGGGTGGCGTCGGCGATCCGCGTGAGCGCCCGCGTCGCCTCCGGCATGTCCCAGACTTTGGCAAGATCGGCGAGGGCGATGACGAGCGCGGCGTCCTGCTTCGTGAGGCGCAAGAGGCGCATCAGCTCGGCTTCGTCTTGGGTTTCGATGTTTCGCGTTTCTTCGATCAGCGCTTCAATGCGCTGCGCGGGATCGCTCGCAAGGATGCGCGCGAGCCGCGCCGGATCGCGGGCGGAAAGGTCGGTCAGATAGGGCGAAGAGCCGAACACGCCGAGCAGCAGATCGCGCGCTTTCGGCCGATCCCGCAACAGCGCCGCGAGCGCGCCATCGGCCGCGCCGTCTTTTTCGAGAACGCGCGCCAGCGCCGCTTCGGCCTTCTCGGCGTCGAGAGTCGCGATGAAGACCTTGGCGCGGTCGAGAAGGGCATTGGCGTCCGACGTCAAATTGATTTGCCTTTCAGGGCGTCGAGAGCGGTTTTGCGCCGGGATATAAATCCGGCTATGCGGTAAATCAGCTTTGAGAGTCGACGGGCGATCGTCAACGGAAAAAGGAGCCGGACCCTCGTCTTTCGAGACGGCTCCTGCGGAGCCTCCTCAGGATGAGGATCCTTGGTTCCGCAGAAGGAACAGGCTTCACGGCGTCATTGTGGTCTTGATGCTGAGTGAAGCAGCGCACAACAAGCTCCCTCATCCTGAGGCGCGTGCGGAGCACGCGTCTCGAAGGACGAGGGAGCGTGGCGCCAATGAAGAGAAAGATTTCATGTCGCAAGAGGATGTCGCGCAGCTGCTCGCCCGCATCGCCGGGGCGCTGGAGCGCCTGGCGCCGCCGCAGCCGTCCGCGCCGGATTTCTCCGCCGCCGAGGCGTTCGTCTGGCGCGCCGCCGGCGAGGCGTTCCATCCCGTCAGCCGGGTCAATCGCGTCGATCTGGCGCTGCTCAAGGGCGTCGACCGTCAGCGCGACATGCTTCTCGCCAACACCAGCCGGTTCGCGCAGGGGCTTCCCGCCAACAACGCGCTGATGTGGGGCGCGCGCGGCATGGGCAAATCTTCGCTGGTGAAATCCGTGCACGGCGCGATCGCCGAGACGGGGCTGAAACTCATCGAAATCCACCGCGAGGATATTGAAGCGCTGCCGGCGCTGCTCGGCGCCCTGGCGCAGGCGTCGTTCCGTTTCATCGTCTTTTGCGACGACCTGTCGTTTGACGGCGCGGAGACGAGCTACAAGGCGCTCAAGACCGCTCTCGAAGGCGGCGTCGAAGGACGGCCGGACAATGTGCTGTTTTACGCCACGTCGAATCGCCGCCATCTGTTGCCGCGCGACATGATGGAAAATGAGAGCGCCACCGCCATCCATCCCGGCGAGGTCATCGAGGAGAAAATCTCGCTCTCCGATCGCTTTGGACTTTGGATCGGCTTTCACAATTGCAGCCAGGACGACTATCTGGCGATGGTCTTCGGCTACGCCGACCATTTCGGCCTTAACGCGCTCGAGGCGACGATCCGCGCCGAGGCGCTGGAGTGGTCGATCACGCGGGGCGCGCGCTCTGGTCGCGTCGCCTGGCAGTTCGTGCAGGATCTCGCCGGACGGTTGGGGAAAGAATTGTCCTAGGATCGTCCGGCGTTTACGCGTCCATGCCTGACTTCGCCCGGTTTATTTGCGCCCTCTATCTTTCATTCCGCATCAGGCTTAGCCTGAGCTGGGGCGAAAAGGGGGCTGCATGAGCTTCAGACATATTGCGCTTATCTCGGCCACAATGTTTCTCTCGTTGGTTTCTCTTTCGGGAAGCGCCTTTGCTTTCTGCGGCGTGTTGCAGGCTTCGGCCAGCGGCTATTCCAGAGAAGAAGCGCTTTCGAAGGCCAACAACAAGGGACTGGTGGAGGTTCGAAGGCTTGAAGGCAATTATGGGAGCGGCAATGTTCATTACCAAACCGCCTCGTCGTCTTGCCGGGAAGGCGGGAGGGTGACGTGCTTCATCTCCCAGAAGTTCTGCGTCGACAGCGGCCAGCGACAGCGGCCGGGTCGCGGCGAGGAAGGCCATTTGATGCATGGCTGCCCGCCCGGAACGCGGCCCGTTCCGGAAACCGATAATTGCGTGCCTGTACGTAAACGAACGAGCGAATTTGAAAGCCAGCCGTGGAAAAAGCCGGGTTGCCGGACCTGGAAGCAGAGCTGCGACAGAGGCGACGCCCGGGCCTGCGGAAGATATGAGTCGACCTGCCAGGTCAATTGACGCGAGAACATTGCGAGACGCCTGCACGGCAGGCGTCTCGGATCGCCGTCTGGCGGATTAATACGGACGCTCCGGCGTGCATTCCGCAGTCGTGCATCGCGGTTGGTAGGCGTAGGGGATCATGGCGGCGACAAGCAGCAATCCGCCCATGATGATGATCGCCATTTTGTAATTCATCGCGGTTCCTCTCCGACAGCGTTCAGACCTTCGGCTTGATTTTAAAAAAATCCCACGTCGCCCGACGCGCGTCTGTGACTTTGTCTTCATCGCCGGCGTGGGCTGGAAGGATCGGAAGATCAGATCGTCTTGGCTTTGAACCGACAGAGATCGGCGATCAGGCAGCGCGGGCATTCTGGCCTGCGCGCCTTGCACACATAGCGTCCGTGCAGAATGAGCCAGTGATGCGCGTGCAGCAGATATTTCTCTGGCACGATGCGTTCCAGGCCCGCTTCGACCTCTTCGGGCGTCTTGCCGCTTGCGAGCGGCAGCCGGTTGGAGACTCGAAAAATATGCGTGTCGACCGCGATCACCGGCTCGCCGAAGGCGACATTGAGCACGACATTCGCGGTCTTGCGGCCGACGCCGGGGAGCGCCGTCAATTCCTCGCGCGTGCGCGGCACGTCTCCGCCATGACGTTCAACCAGCAATCGCGACAGGGCGACGATATTTTTCGCCTTGGCGCGGTAGAGGCCGATCGTTTTGATCAGGTCGCGCACGCGCTCTTCGCCGAGCGCCGCCATCTTGGCGGGCGTGTCGGCCTGCGCGAAGAGCGCCGGAGTCGCCTTGTTGACGCCGGCGTCGGTCGCTTGCGCGGACAGCACGACGGCGACGAGCAGCGTGAAGGGGTTTTTGTAACCGAGTTCGGTCTTGGGTTCGGGATTCGCGGCTGCGAGACGCGCAAAAATCTCTTCGATGCGCGCAGCTTCAGCGGCCGCCGGCCGCCGGCCGGCGCGCGGTTTTTTGGTGACGCGCGCGCGCTGACTGTTTGTTTCCGCCATGGGCGCGTTATAACTTTTAGAATCTGAGGGACAAAGCCGGCAGGAGAAATGTCCGACCCCTTCGAGCGGAAAATTTACGAAGCGCGGCTGACGCCGCACCGGTCGATGACGCCGCACGCCTTCTACCTTTTCATCATGATCTTCTGCTTGGGACAGCTGCTGTTCGCGCTGCCGTTCTTCTTTATGGGCGCCTGGCCCGTCGCCGGCTTCATGGGCCTCGATGCGGTCGGTCTCTATCTCGCCTTCCGCGTCAGCTTCCGCGCCGCCCGCAGTCATGAGACGCTCGACCTCACGCCGCTGGAGCTCGTTTTCGCGCAAATCGGCGCGCGCGGACAACGAAAGGAATGGCGCTTTAACCCTTCCTGGGTGCGGCTTGAGCAAACGATCCACGAAGAATTCGGGACAGAGCGGGTGGCCCTGATCTCGCGTGGCGAATGCATTGAGATCGGCGCCTTTTTGGGGCCGGATCAGAAAGCGGAGCTGGCGCGCGAACTTAACCGCGCGCTCATCGACGCGCGCATGGGCGCCCGTTTCGGCTAAGCGCGGTTCAAAAAATTGGAGAGATCTAGCGTCGCTGGCTCAGCATGGCGTCGGCTTCCCGCATCAGCCGCGCCTCGTGCCGCTTATAGTAGCGCCAAAGCGCAAACAGGCCGATGACGAGCCCGCCGGCGAGGGCCATCGCGATGGGACCTTCGATTTTTTCGAAGCCGGCCGTCAGGTAATAAGCGCCAAAGCCGAATAAGCAGGCCCAAACGACGCCGCCCGACGCGTTATAAATGAAGAAACGGCCAGGCGGCAGATGGTTTGCGCCCGCGAGCGAGGCCGCGAGAATGCGCAGCAACGCGACGAAGCGGCCAAAAAAGACGATCGCGCCGCCCCACCGATAGAAGAGATATTGGCCCAGGCGCAGCTTCTCCGGCCCGAGCCCGACATGATGGCCGTAGCGTTCGAGAAGCTTCGTTCCATACTCCCGCCCCAGCCAATAGCCGATATTGTCGCCGACGATCGCGCCTGCAGCGGCCGCCACGACGATATTCTCGATGGCGATCGTCCCGGAGAGCCGTGCGAAAATTGCCGCGCCGACGAGCATGGTTTCGCCGGGCAGCGGAATGCCGGCGCTTTCCAGGGCCACGATGATAAAGATCGCCCAATAACCATAGGTCGCTAAGATGGCGGCGATCTGCGCCTGGTCAAGAAAATGCGTCATCCTGGCCCAAAACTGTCTTACGACACTCTCATGTAGGCCTAAACGCGCAAATGGCGACGTCGCCGAAGCGGGCCGCCATTCTATGAACGTAAATCAGACCGCGTCAGTGATATTGCAGCGCATTCTCTCGCGCGGCGCTGAAGGCGTAGGGCGGCGTCGCCGCCATGGCCTCGCTGTCCAAGAAGAAGGGGTCGCGCTCCAGCGCCACTTGGAGAACCTCGCGCAATCCTCTGAGCAGAGGCTGGTCGTCGCGGACGACCTTGGCGCGAAGCGCCTCTTGCGCGGCTTCATCCGACCGGCTCGCGAACTCGCGCACCGCCAGCGCGACGAATTTGCCGACGCTGACGCCTTTCTCTTCAGCCGCGGCGCGCACGCGTTCGGCGAAGCCGCCGCCAATGCAGGCCAAGGCGGCATGTGCGACCTTGTCGTTCGAGCAGGAATTGATCAGATCCACGATGACCATGACGACCTCCGCCCTTGAACGTTCCATGTTTTGGAACCCTTTGTTGGCCGCGGTTTTCTTTATCTCCGCGACATCAGTTTTCCTCGCGCCATGAGGCGCGTCGGTTTCCGCCAAGCTATCCAGTTAAGCTGAACGTTATCTGTATGAGTGATGAAAAAATTCCGCATCCGACGATCGGATGGGACCTCTCAAGCCCGGCGAACAAGGCTGTCGGCGCAAGAGCCGAGAGACGTTCGCTCCCCATGCCGTGCGCTGCTGCCTTCTAACTGAAAGCCGTGACAGCTTCGCGACGAAGTTCGCCAGCATTTCAACAACATAATGATCAGCCGAGCTGAGGCCACAGCACGACTCCAGACTAAACTCGTGGCTAGAGCAATAGTTCCGAGCAGCTAAAAAATTCGTAGCTGCGGCGCAAAAGATCACGCCGCGCCGCGGAATTCTCACCAGGCTCCGATGTTGGGCGCCGAAGCCCAGGGTTCCGTTGGCGGCAGCGACGCGCCCTTCTGCAACAACTCGATGGAGATCAAATCCGGCGTTCGCACGAAGGCCATATGGCCGTCGCGCGGCGGCCGATTGATCGTCACGCCTGCCGCCTGCAGCCGCGCGCAGGCCTCGTAAATATTCTCAACGGCGAAGGCGATGTGACCGAAATTGCGCCCGCCGGCATACGCGTCTTCGTCCCAGTTATGGGTGAGTTCGATCATCGGCGCGCCGTTTTCCTTGGCTTGCGCGGCGTCCTCGGGCGCGGCGAGATAGACGAGCGTATAGCGCGCCTTTTCGTTCTGGGTGCGGCGCACCTCCTGTAGTCCGAGCGCGCCGCAAAAAAACGCTAGCGCGCGGTCGAGGTCGCCGACTCGGATCATGGTGTGCAGAAATCTCATATGCGGCTCCTATCTGATGCGTCCGCCATAATAATAGCGTTCCGCGGGCGCGGATTGCGCCCGCGCCGGGCGCCTGCTAGAGCGCTGGCGCTCCCAAAACATAGGTGCCTAGCGACGTGACCGAGACGAAGGCTGTTCCTCGAGCGGCGCCGAGCGTCAAGCTGTCGGCCGCCAAGGCGTCGATCGCCGCCAGCGCTTTACTCGCGGCGGCAAAGCTCGCAGCCGGTCTGTGGTCCGGCTCGCTCGCGCTGCTGTCCGAGTCCGGGCACGCCTTCGTGGACACCGGCGCGACAGTGCTGACCTTCTTCGCGGTGCGCGAAGCAGAGAAGCCGGCGGACGAGGAACATCACTATGGCCATGGCAAATATGAGGCGCTGGCCGCGCTGATCCAAACCGGCTTCCTCTTCGGCCTCGCCTTGTTCATCGTCGGCGAAGCCTGGCGGCGGTTGCAGGAAACGGACGTCGTGATCGACGCCGGCTGGCCGATCTATGGCGTTCTGGTCGTCTCGATCGTCGTCGATTTCGTGCGCTCGCGGCAGTTGCGGCGGATCGCAAAGGAAGAGGGCAGCGACGCGCTGGCCGCAGACGCGCTGCATTTTTCGAGCGATCTGGTGTCATCGGCGCTGGTGCTGCTCGGTCTCGTTGCGGCGCATTATGGGTTCGAGCGCGGCGACGCGCTCGCCGCCTTGGGCGTCGCCGCCTTCATCGCCATCGCGGGGTTTCGGCTGGGCCGTCGCACGATCGACACTCTGCTCGACGCCGCGCCACGCGAAATGGCGCCGCGTCTCGAGAGGGCGATCGTCGACGTGCCGGGCGTCATCGCGATCGATTCGCTGCGGCTGCGCACGATTGGCCCTGACATCATCGGCGAAGCGACGATCGGCGTTTCGCGCGGCTTGCGCGTCGAGCAGGCGGCGCGCATCAAATCGGCCGTCGCCGAAGCGATCGCCACAGTCACGCCGCGCGCCCGGGTCACGCTGTCGATCGAGCCGCGGGCGCTTGACGACGAAACGATCGCGGAACGCATCCTGCTGGTTGGGGCGCGTCGCCACATCCACGCCCATCATGTCATCGCCCAGCAGATCGAGGGCAGGCTATCGATCGGCGTCGACGTCGAACTCGATGGCGCCATGCCGCTCGGCCGCGCGCACGCGATCGCCGCCGACTTCGAGAGCGCGCTGCGCGACGAATTCGGCACCGACGCCGAAGTCGACACGCATATCGAGCCGCTGGAAATGCAACTGCTTGCGGCGCAGGTCGCCGATCCCGGGCTTGCCGGCGCGATTGAAGCGGCGCTCGCGCGCGTCGCCGCTCAGACCCGACCGCCGGCGCAAGTGCGGGACGTGCGAGTCCGCGAAACGGCGGGAGGCATCGTCGTCAACTTCCGCGGCCGTCTCGACGCGGCCGTATCCGTGCAAAGCGCCCATGATGCGCTTGACGAGATCGAGCGCCGCACGCGCGAGGAATTTCCGGCGATTCTGCGCATCGTCGGCCGCGCCGAGCCCGGCGATCGCTCAGCCGCCGCATAGCCAAGGATGCGCGCTTCGTCTATGAGAGACGCCATGACACAGCAGCCCGACGCCGCCGCTGATATCGCCTCGATGCCCTTCGAACAGGCGATGCAGGAGCTTGAGCGCATCGTCGCCGACTTGGAGAAAGGCGCCGTGTCGCTCGACGAGTCGGTGAAGCTCTATGCGCGCGGCAAGGCGCTGCAGGCGCGCTGCGAGGCGCTTCTCGCCGAGGCCGAAGCCCGCATCGAGAAAATCACGCTTGGCGAGAATGGCCAGCCGACCGGAGTCGCGCCCTTCGACGTCGAATAGACGTTAATCCAAGTGTTCCTCCTCCGCCGCCTCTCGCGACAATCTGTGGACGCGGGCCATGAACGCGATAGCGATGAGCACCGCGATCGGCATCGCGAGGGCGGCGACGAGATCGGCGGAAACCTGCGGCGGCAAAGCGCCGGCGGCCTTGAGCCCCTTGGCGATAAAGCTGAAGAGGCCGGTGAGAAAATAGGCGAGCCCGGCGATCGTGATTCCTTGCACGATGCGGTTGAGCCGCATCTGCAAACGCGTGCGGCGGTTCATCTCTTCAAGCAGCGCGCTGTTCTGCCGCTCCATCTCCAGCGTGATGCCGGTGCGCATCAGATCGGTCGCGCGCTCGACCTGCGCCGAGAAGCGGGTCTGGCGCGCCTCGACGGCGTTGCAGGTTTCGATCGCTGGATCAAGGCGCGCATTGAGGAAATCTGAAATCGTCACATATTGTCCTTCGCGCCGTTCTTGCAGCTGGCACAGGCGGTTCTTCACCAGCGCGCGATAGGCGCGGCTCGCGTCGAAACGGAAGGCCGTGCGCGTCGACAGCGCCTGACCGCTCGCGAGCAGGTCCGAGAGCCGTTTCAGCAAAAGGTAATTGACGCGCATATCATGCGCTTCGTTCAGCGCTTCGGTGATGCCCGAAAGCTCTCGCTCCATGTTGGCGAGTTGCGGCGACACTTGCCGCGCGAGCGGCAGCCCCAGCAGCGCCATCGTACGATAGGTTTCGATCTCGAGGACGCGCTGCGCGAGACGGCCGGCTTCGAAACGCGGCAGCGCCTTTCCGCGGATCAGTATGCGCGTAAAGCCATAGGCGTCGACGGCGAAGTCGGTCAGAACCTGCGCGTCGCGATCTTCGACGCCGACGACGCAAAGACTCTGCGAATTGAAATAGGATGCAAGCTCTTCGACCGATCGCGCGCCGTCGACGACGCAGAGCTGCGTCGCAACGATGAGAACGCCCGGCGGCTTAAAGGCGATTTCGCCTGCTTTGAACGGATCGGCATGCGCGAAGGGGATATCGGCGCCGACGCCGGTCGACCAGCTGTAGGTGGTGAATTCGCTATGTTGCTCCCAGCGAAGCCGCCAGTCGCCAAAGATAAAGTAGTGGAATCGCCCGCCCGGATCGGGCGCCAGCACGCCATGCGCGAGCGCGAGCGCGCCGATCGCTTCACGATCGGCCGCCGCCGCTTCGTGGTCCGTGGCGAAGGCGTAGTGATAGACGCGCCGCGGCGCGTCGAGCGGCAGGAACGGCCGCGCGTGCAGCTCCGCGAGAACCGCCTCGCGGAAGGGATGCTCGCTGAGAGTCTTGGGTTCGTCTTCGCTGATTTCCATTGCGCCTCTTGGCTCGCATTGGAGGGTCGTTCACGCGACTGAATCCTATTCACCGGCCTTGGGGGGCTCAGGTGATGACGCTCGGCGCGGCGCGCTGCGTATAGCGTTCGATGGCGGCAATTTCGCGCGACAGGCTTACGAGATCGGCGAGCGCCGCCTGAGTCTCCAGATGTTGGCGCGCGGGATCGGGTTCGTAGCGCTCGATATAAACCCGCAGCGTCGCGCCGGCCGTGCCGGTGCCCGATAGCCGGTAAACGATCCGCGAGCCGTCGGCGAAGATCACCCGCAGGCCCTGATGCTGCGAGTCGGAGCCGTCGACCGGATCGTGATAGGCGAAGTCGTCGGCCGTCGCGACTTCAAGGCCGCCGAGATATTGGCCCTTGAGAGTCGGCAGACGTTGGCGCAGCGCGTCGATCAGCGCATGGGCGCCGTCGCTCGCGACTTCCTCATAATCGTGACGCGAATAATAATTGCGTCCATAGGTCGTCCAATGTTGTCGAACGATGGCGTCGACGCTCTCCTTGCGCGCGGCGAGAATGTCGAGCCAGAACAGCACCGCCCATAGCCCATCCTTCTCGCGCACATGGTCGGAGCCGGCGCCGGCGCTTTCCTCGCCGCAGATCGTCACGAGGCCGGCGTCGAGCAGATTGCCGAAATATTTCCACCCTGTCGGCGTCTCGTAGAGCGGGACGCCGAGCCTTTCCGCGACGCGGTCGGCGGCGGCGCTTGTCGGCATCGATCGCGCAAGTCCTGTGACGCCTTTGCGATAGCCCGGCGCGATCGTGGCGTTGGCCGCGAGGATCGCGAGATTGTCCGAGGGCGTGACGAAACACCCGCGGCCGATGATGAGATTGCGGTCGCCGTCGCCGTCCGACGCGGCGCAAAGATCGGGTGCGGCGTCCGACATGGCGAGATCATAAAGATGCCTGGCGTGGACGAGATTGGGGTCGGGATGATGGCCGCCGAAATCGGGCAGCGGCGTCGCATTGATGACGCTGCCCGGCCGCGCGCCCAGTTCCTCTTCGAACAGCACGCGCGCATAGGGGCCGGTGACGGCCGACATGGCGTCGAAGGTGAAGGTGAAGCCCGACCGAAAAGCCTCGCGGATGCGATCGAAGTCGAAGAGCGTCTGCATCAGCGCTTTGTAATTCGCGACGCTGTCGACGACATCGACGCGCATGCCGCCGACGCGCGTTTCGCCAAGCCTGTCGATATCGACGTCTTGGGCTTCGACGATCCTGAACGACGTGATCTCGCGGGTGCGCGCGTAGATCGCGTCCGTCACCTTCTCGGGCGCCGGACCGCCATTCGCGACATCGTATTTCACGCCGAAGTCGCCGTGCGGGCCGCCAGGGTTGTGGCTGGCGGACAGCACGATTGCGCCGAAGGCCGTAAGCCCGCGAATGAGCGCCGAGGCTGCGGGCGTGGACAATATGCCGCTCTGTCCGATGACGATTCGGCCGACGCCGTTGGCGGCGGCGATCTTCAGGATCTTTTGAATCGCCTCGCGGTTGTAATAGCGGCCGTCGCCGCCGACGACGAATGTTGCGCCCTGATATCCCTCCAGACTGTCGAAAATCGATTGAATGAAGTTTTCAAGATAGTGGCGCTGCTTGAAGACCTCGACTTTCTTGCGCAGGCCGGATGTGCCCGGGCGTTGATCGGCGAAGGGCGTCGTTGCGATCGTGGTCGCCTGTGAATTCCCCATTTTGGAGCGGAGGCCTCGCGTGGTTGTCGGCGCCGCGGGGACGCGGAGTCCGCTTCTACAATTCGTCTCCGGGAACGGCAAAAAGGCGGCGCGAGTCCCGCGCCGCCGTTCAGACTGCCTGGAGAAATATTGAGCTTACCAGCCCCAGCCGCCGCCCCAGCCGCCGCCGCCCCAGCCTCCACCCCAGCCGCCGCCCCAGCCGCCGCCGCCCCAGCCACCGCCGCCCCAGCCGCCGTAGGGATCTCCCCATCCGCTGTAGGCGCTCGGGTAATAGCCATAGCCATAGGGGTAGCCATAATAGCCGCCGTAACCGCTCGAAGCCGCGAGGCCGGCGCCCAAAAGTCCGAGGCCCACGCCCGCGGCGATGGCGCCGCCGGGGTTGTAATAGCCGCGCCGGTAGCCGTAGCGCCGGCCCCAGCCGCCGCGATAGCCCGAGCCGCGACGATACCAGACAGTTTCGACCGGGCTCGAAGGCGCCACAACCGACCGATCGGGCGCGCTCATCGGCCCGGCGATCGCTTCCGGAACGGCGGTCGCCAATGTCGCGCTGCAGAGCGCGCCGGACAGCGCCAATTTCAGGCCTTTTCGCATCGTTCATCCTCCTACTGGCGCGGCGTCCCGCCGCGCTGCGCCGCAAACTCCCCTGGAGCTCACGCCGCACTAACAACTTACTTAGGCGGAAATTGATCCGCTGCGAGAGGCTGAAACGTGACTTTTTTTGGCGTTTACGTTAAGCGCCCCACGTCGCTGTCAGACGCCGACGCCTCGGCGCCGATATCGTGGATGAAATCCAAAAGCCTGCAACGAAAGAAATCGCGCACGCGAGCGGCGGTCGCCGGATGCTGCTCCAAAATCAAATGAAACAATGGCCGCATGATCTTAAGCACCGTGGCCGGCTCCTGCGCGGTCGCGGCGGCGGGGCGGGTCGAGGGCGCGAGGAGGGCGGTTTCGCCGATCAGCGTCCAGGGCCGGACGATCTTCGACTGAGGACGTCCGTCGTTTGCGACGGTCAGCGCGATCGACCCCAAGGTGAGCACATAGCCGCCGTCCGACATTTCGCCGCGTCGAAACAGGACGTCGCCGGCGCGCAGCAGGCGCGTTTCTGTGGAAAGCGCGAGCATACGCAGGGCGTTCGGCTCGAAGATCGAAAAGAGGGGGATGCGCGCGAGATTGTCGATATCGTCGTCCAGCGTCATGTCACTTTTGTTCGGCGTCCCCCACGCTATCTCTATATGCGCCGGCGGCGCGGCGTAAGCGTTAAGACGCGGGGTCCTCTTCGCTGGCGGCGAGCCGATAACCGTCGCCTTCGGTTTTGAGCCAGCGCGGCCGTTCGGGCGACGGCTCGAGTTTGCGTCTCAGACGATGAATGTGCGTTTCGAGCGTACGGGTCGACATATTCGGGCCGTAGCCCCACACGTCGCGCAGCAGCGCCGCGCGCGACACCGTCGCGCCGTGTGCGCGCGCCAGCCTCGCGAGAATCGCCGTTTCTTTTTCGGTCAACTTCAAGCGCGCGCCAGAAGGCGCCCGGAGTTCGCCGGCCTCGAAATGATAGGGGCCGATAGCGGCCCGAGAAGGCGTCGAATCTATCAGCGCGACCAATTCCGTAAAGCGGAAGGGACGCGTCACGACGGCGTCGACCCCCTGCGGCGGCGATTTCGGCCCATCCGCGATGAGCACGACACGCGTCCTGCAGCCGCGCGCGCGCGCATCGGCAAGCGCCTCAGGGTCGCAATGGGCTTCGTCCACGATCGCCGCATCCGGCCAATCTTCTCCCGGCGCGCCGAGCGGGTCGTCGCGCAGGGCATAGCGGCCGAGCGCGGCGAATTGCTCGACGAGCGTCGCCCGCAACTGGGGTTCGGCGGCGATGACCAGAGCGCGCGGAAAGAACATCGGCCGGGGTCGCTCCTCGCGTCGAAGAGAATATTCCTGCTATAGGCGGTCAGACGCGCCGGCGAGCGGCGCATATAACGCATCATGCATCGCATAACGAACCGGACGAAACCTGCCGGACTGGCCGTGCTGCGCGTCGCGCGGAGCATTGGCGGGCGTCCACACGAGGGAAGGCTGATCGCCGGGACGCTCGTTCTTCCTTGCGCGCTAGGTCGCAGCGGCGTTGTGCGCAACAAGCGCGAAGGCGACGGCGCGAGTCCGGCCGGCCGCTGGCCGCTCCTCTATTTTTACCTGCGCGCGCCCGCGCCGTTGCGCCTGCCATGGCGGCGCACGCGGCCGCACGACCTCTGGTGCGACGATCCGCGCGCGTTCCTTTATAACAGGCCGCTGCATGCGCCGTCGCGCCTTGGCCATGAAGAAATGTGGCGCAAGGACGCGCTTTACGACGCCGTCGGCGTGATGGGCTATAATCTTTGTCCGCGCGTGCGCGGTCGCGGCAGCGCGATTTTCTTTCACATCGCCACGGATGATCTTTCGCCCACGGCCGGCTGCGTCGCATTGCGCGCCCGCGACTTGGCGCGGCTTCTGCCGCGGTTGGGACGCAAGGTCGCGGTATTGATCGGATAGGCGCTGTTGAGATGAGCTGAATCGAGGGCGCGCTCACCCTCTCCCATTGGGAGAGGGTCGGTCCGAAGGACCGGGGTGAGGGGCAAGAGCCTCTCTTTCCTATGGTGCGATCTTGCAGAGATTCAAACCCCTCTCCCGGCTGCTTCGCAGCCACCCTCTCCCCATGGGAGAGGGTATGTGCGCGTTTTCTTCATCCAGCTGTTGCAGGCGGAGAGGCCGGATAGTCCCGCTCGCCCATGATCGCCGAGCCGACCCGGACATAGGTCGCCCCTAACTGGATCGCGAGTTCGAAATCCGAACTCA
The DNA here is from genome assembly GCF_051061285.1 of Methylocystis sp. GTDB lineage: Bacteria > Pseudomonadota > Alphaproteobacteria > Rhizobiales > Beijerinckiaceae > Methylocystis. The sequence goes on along the minus strand of NZ_JBPFEA010000024.1, from coordinate 229,118 downwards.
TGCCCATGGAGAGTTCGGCGATTCCATTGCGCGCGGCGATGTCGGCGAGCAGCGCGAAATGCGGAGACGCCTGTTCGCCCACGGGCGGCACGCACATCAGCCCTTCGATTTTCAATCCATAAGCGTCGCGGCAGGCGGCTAAAAAGCTGTCGGCGCTTTCGGGAAGGACGCCGGCCTTTTGCGGCTCGGCGCCGGTGTTGACCTGCACGAAAAGCCGCGGGCGCTTGCCCGTCCTGGCGATTTCCTCGGACAGCGCCTTGGCGATCTTTTCGCGGTCGACGCTCTCTATGACGTCGAAGAGCTCGACCGCCTCGCGCGTCTTATTCGACTGCAGCGGGCCGATGAGATGCAATTCGATGTCCGGATATTTTTCGCGCAACGGCGGCCACTTCGACAAAGCCTCCTGCACGCGGTTTTCCCCGAAGACGCGATGGCCCGCTTCCAGCAGCGGCGCCACGTCCTCGGCCGGAAAGGTCTTGGTGACGCACATGAGCGTGACCGAGGCCGGATCGCGCCCGCAGTCGACTGCAGCGCGGCAAATCGCTTCGCGTGTCGATTCGAGGCGATCGGCGGCTCCCATGGCGCGAAAATCGCGATTTCGGCGGCCGGGTCAAGCGCCGAATCTTTTACGCCTTCGCAGCGCGGAACTTCGCGCAGTCCGGCGCGTTAAGCTTCCGGCGGGCGAGGGGCAGGGCGAGGGGCGGTATCGTCGCAACATTCATCATTGAGAAACGCGTCCCGCCTACCAATAATTGTTCCTACCGAATTGGAGGCCGATATGGTCAATGACAGCCTGATTTACGACGGGCGCGCGATGCATTTGCATCATCTGCGCCGCAAATGGGGATGGATCGTCGCGCTCGGCGCGCTCATGCTCGCCGGCGGACTGTTTGCGCTCTACGACGTGACGACCGCTACGCTGGTGACCGTGTTCTATGTCGGCGCGGCGATGCTCGTCGCCGGCGCGATGGAGATTATCACCGCCGTTCAGATCCGGCCCTGGACCAGGGCGCTGCTGTGGGGCGTGATCGGGCTGATCACGATCGTCGCGGGCTTTCTGGTCTTCCGCGATCCTTTACTCGCGGCGGTGTCGCTGACGGCGATAATCGGCGTTGCGCTGATCGTCGCCGGGCTGTTCAAACTGGTCCTCGCCTGGCACATCCGCGACGTCGGCCCCTGGGGCCTCGTGGCGTTCTCGGGCGTGATCAGCATCGTGTTGGGCGGGATGATCCTGGCCCAGTGGCCGATGTCGGGCCTCTATATCCTTGGCCTCTTCCTCGCGATCAATCTGATCTTCGAGGGCGTCAGCTGGATCACCGTCGGACTTTCGGCGAAGGCCTGAGTTCATGGGGAACTGTAGGGGGCCGTGCTTGCGGCCCCCGAGCTTTTTCGGGGCTCTGCGAATGGCTCCTGCCTTTGACATCGCCCGGACCGCCCGGCATTAGAGGCGCAATCCCGCAAGCCTTTTGACCCGGACGCGCCAGCAAGATGAGACCCGAACGCTATAATTTTGCCGAGTCGGAGCCCCGCTGGCAAAAAATTTGGGAAGAAAAACAGTCTTTTAAGGCAGGCGATCGTGGGGGCGCGCCCAAATATTACGTGCTCGAGATGTTTCCCTATCCTTCGGGCCGGCTGCACATGGGCCATGTGCGCAATTACTCGATGGGCGACGTCATTGCGCGCTTCATGCGCGCCAAGGGCTTCGACGTCCTGCATCCGATGGGGTGGGACGCGTTCGGCCTTCCCGCCGAAAACGCCGCGGCGCAGACCGGCGCGCATCCGGCGCAATGGACATACGCGAATATCGCGGCGATGCGGGCGCAGCTTAAAACGCTCGGGCTGTCGCTCGACTGGTCGCGCGAGATCGCGACCTGCGATCCGGAATATTATGGACGCCAGCAAAAGCTTTTCCTCGATTTCCTGAAAGCCGGCATCGTCGACCGCAAGAAGTCGAAGGTGAACTGGGACCCGGTCGACATGACCGTGCTCGCCAATGAGCAGGTCATCGACGGGCGCGGCTGGCGCTCAGGCGCGCTGGTCGAGCAGCGCGAGCTGACGCAATGGTTCTTCAAGATCACCGACTATTCCGAAGAGCTGCTCTCCGCGCTCGACGCGCTCGAACGCTGGCCCGATAAGGTGCGGCTGATGCAGCGCAACTGGATCGGGCGCTCGGAAGGCATGCTCGTGCGCTTCGCGCTCGCGCAGCCGCTCGGAGCAGCGCAAGAAATCGAAGTCTTCACCACCCGCGCCGACACGCTGTTTGGCGCGAAATTCGTGGCGCTCGCCGCGGACCATCCGCTGGCGAAGGCCGCTGCCGAGAAGGACGCGGCGCTCGCCGCCTTCGCCGACGAGTGCCGACGCGGCGCGACGTCCGCGGAAGCGATCGAGACTGCGGAAAAGATGGGCTACGACACGGGGCTGCGCGTCGTTCATCCGTTCGATCCGAACTGGACGCTGCCGGTCTATGTCGCGAATTTCATCCTGATGGACTATGGCACGGGCGCGATCTTCGGCTGCCCGGCGCATGACCAGCGCGATTTGGATTTCGCGACGAAATATCGGCTCGGTTTCAAGGTCGTGGTTTGCCCGGAAAGTCTCGATCCGCAGCAGCTCGAAAAGCAGATTACCCAGAGCGGCGAAGCCTTCGAGGCCGAGGGCAGGCTGGTGAATTCCGGCTTTCTCGACGGCATGACCGTGCCGCAGGCGAAGGACGACGTCGCCAACCGTCTGACGACGACGGCGCTTTTCGGCCATCCCCAGGGCGAGCGAAAGGTGAATTACAAGCTGCGCGACTGGGGGATTTCGCGCCAGCGCTATTGGGGCTGCCCGATCCCGATCATTCATTGCGAGACCTGTGGCCCGGTTCCGGTTCCCGAGGCCGATCTGCCGGTGCGGCTGCCCGAAGACGTCTCCTTCGATCAGCCCGGCAATCCGCTCGATCGCCACGCAAGCTGGAAAAATGTCCCGTGTCCCTCTTGCGGCGCGCCGGCGCGGCGCGAGACCGACACGATGGACACGTTCGTCGATTCGTCCTGGTATTATGCGCGCTTCGCCGATCCGCATAATGAGACGGCGCCGGCGAGCGCCGAGGCGCTCGCGCGCTGGCTGCCGGTCGATCAATATATCGGCGGCATTGAGCACGCGATTCTGCATCTTCTCTATTCGCGCTTCTTCGCCCGCGCCATGCGCGACAGCGGCCACGCCGCGGTGGCCGAGCCCTTCGCCGGACTGTTCACCCAGGGCATGGTCGTGCATGAGACCTATCGCGCGCCGGACGGCCAATGGGTCGCGCCAGACGCGATCCGCGTCGAGGCCAAGGACGGCGGCCGCCGCGCCTTTCTCCTCGACGGCGATGTCGAGATCGAGATCGGCCCGATCGAAAAAATGTCGAAGTCGAAGAAGAACACGGTCGACCCGGACGACATCGTCGCGAGCTATGGCGCCGATACGGCGCGCCTCTTCGTCCTGTCCGACAGCCCGCCCGATCGCGACGTCATCTGGTCGGACGAGGGCGCGCAGGGCGCATGGCGCTTCGTCCAGCGCCTGTGGCGGTTGACCGGCGAATTGGGGCGAGTCGCCGCGCCCGTCGGGGCTGAGCCGCCGCCGGCGTTTCACGATCTCGCGCTGGCCGTGCGCAAGGCGACGCATCGTTCGATCGCGCAGGCAAGCGAAAATATCGAGCGGTTGCGCTTCAACAGCGCCATCGCCCGCATCCGCGAATTCGCCAATGAGCTGACCAGCGCGCTCGACGCCGTGACCGAAACGCCGGTTCCGGCCGATCTCGCCTTCGCCTTCCGCGAGGCGGCGGACGCGCTCATTCGGCTTGTCGCGCCGATGACGCCGCATGTCGCCGAGGAGTGCTGGGCCGATTTGGGCCACAAAGGTCTGGTTGCTGAAGCGCCTTGGCCGGCAGCCGATCCTACCCTGTTGGCCCAGGAGATGATAAGCCTGCCGGTGCAGGTCAACGGCAAAAAGCGCGCCGAAATTCTTGTCGCCCATGACGCCGACGAGGAAACGATTCGCAAAGAGGCTTTGGCGCAAGATGGCGTTCAGCGCGCCATGGAAGGCAAGCCGCTGAGGAAGTTCATTCTCGTTCCGAAAAGGATCGTCAATGTGGTGGTTTGAAACCGCATGTCGCGCGTCCCAGGCTTTCCGCGTTTCGAGCGACCCACAACGCCCTCACCCTGAGGAGCGCCTGAAAGGCGTGGTCGAGGGCTCCTCGCTGCGCCTTCTGGAGCATCCTCCGAGACGCCCGCTGCGCGGGCTCCTCAGGATGAGGCTCCTGGTTGTGATGACCGTCTTTTCTGCCGCCCTGCCGCTCGCCGGCTGCATCCAGCCGCTTTATGCGCCGGCAGGATTTGGTCTCGACTCCGCGCCGCTCGCGGCCGAGCTGCAGTCGATCGCAGTTGACGAAATTCCGCAGCGGCTCGGTCACTATGTCCGGAACGACCTGATCTTCGGGCTGAACGGCACCGGCTCGCAGCCGCCGCCGCGCTACCGTCTGATGGTTGTGCTCCGCGAGCGCGTGCAGACGCCGATCCTCGACACAGTGACCGGCCGCGCCACGTCGGCGACGGTGATCGTCGACGCCGAATATCGGCTCGTCACCTTGCCTGACGAGGTGGAGGTCACGAAGGGCGTGGCGTTCAACATTGCGAGCTACGATCGTTTCTCGAACCGCTTCTCCAATGTGCGCGCCGCGCGCGACGCAGAGATCCGCAACGCCCGGGTCATCGCCGATTCGATCCGCACCAGAGTCGCCACCGTGCTCGCCACGCGCCTGTCGCCGGTCCCGCCGCCCGCCGTCGTTCGCTATTGACGGCGGAGACGGACAATAGCGCCTCATGACGGCGGTCAAGAGTCGCGACGCCGAACGCTTCATCGCCGCGCCGCCCGAGGGCGTTTTTCTTTTCCTGGTCTTCGGCGCCGACGCGGGCATGGTGCGCGAGCGCGCGCTCGCGCTCGTCGAAAAACGCGTCGACGATCGCCGCGATCCTTTCCAATTCGTCGAGATGAGCGGCGATGCGGTCGCTTCCGACCCGCTGGCGCTGCTCGACGAGGCGAACACCACGCCGCTCTTTGGCGGACGGCGCGCCATCCTCGTCGAGACCGGCGCCAAATCCGTCATTCCGGCGCTGACGTCGCTTATCGGCGCGCCGCCGGCGCATTGCACGATCGTGCTCACAGCGGGCGCGCTGAGGCGCGACTCGCCGCTGCGCAAGCTGGTCGAGGGCGCCAAGCAGGGCGCGGCGATCGAGTGCCAGCCCGACGCGGAAGCGGATTTGCAGGCGCTGATCGAGCGCAGCCTGCGCGACGCCGACCTTGTCGCCAGTCCCGAGGCCCGCAGCCTGCTCCTCGGCGCGCTTGGGGAAGACCGGCTGATGAGTCGCGCCGAGCTTGGAAAGCTCGCCCTCTATATGCATGGCCGCGAACACGTCGAGGCCGAGGACGTCGAAGCGATCGTCGCGCACGCCTCGAACATCGCCTCGGACCGGATGGTGACGGCGGCTTTCGCCGGCGCCGCCGATATCGGCGCGGCGCTCGACGGCTATTTCGCGCAGGACGGCGACGCGCAGCAGCTTCTCATCGGCGCGCTGCGCTACGCCGTGGCGCTGCATCGCGCCCGTCTTGCCATGGAGCGCGAGGGCGGGCGACCCGACGCTGGCGTTTCGGCGCTGATGCGCGCCGGCTTCGGCTTCATGCACCGCGCGCTGATGGACGAGCAGCTCAAGAGCTGGTCATCCGCGCGCCTCGGCGCGCTGATCGAGCCGCTGCGCGCCGCGCAGACGCGCGCGCGCGCCAACGCCGGCGTAGCGCAAATGGAGGCCGAGCGCGCGCTGTGGAACGTCGCGCGCGCGGCGCGGCGATAGTCAGCCCTGGCCTTCGTCCATCAGTATTTCGAAGCCGCCGAAGATCATGCGCTTGCCGTCGAACGGCATCGGCATGTCCTTCATGCGCGGGTCTTCGTGCATTTTCTTGTGCGCCGCGTCGCGCACGTCTTTGGACGGCCATAGCACCCATGAGAACACGATGTTTTCGCCGCTCTCGGCGGCGACGGCGCGTTTGAAGTCGGTGACTTTGCCGTCGGGGAGGTCGTCGCCCCAACATTCGACGACGCGTAGAGCGCCCCACTCCTTCATGATGGGCCACATCTGCGCGGCGGCCTGATGGTAATCTTCCTTCTTGCCCAGGGGCACGGGAATCACGAAACCGTCGACATAGCTCATTGCGCCGCTCCTTCTTGCTGGCATGCCTTTGACGCCGCTTCGGGAAATGACAATCGGTCGTCTCGTTTTGTTCACGCCGCGCGGGCGAGGCTCTCGAAAAGCCAGCGGCCGTCAACTCCGCCCACAAGCGGGTCGATGAGATTTTCGGGATGCGGCATCAGGCCGAGCACATTGCGCCTGTCCGAATAAATCCCGGCGATATCGTTGCGTGAGCCGTTGGGATTGGACTCGCCGCCGACATTGCCGGCCGAGTCGCAGTAGCGGAAGGCGACAAGGCCGTCGCCCTCAAGCCGCTCGATCGTGGCGTCGTCGGCTTCGTAATTGCCCTCGCCATGGGCGATGCAGACTTCGATCGTCTGGCCCTTTGCGTATTGCCGCGTGAAGGCTGTGTCGTTGCGTTCGACTTTGAGATGCTGCATCCGACAGACGAAGCGCAAATTGGCGTTGCGCATCAGCACGCCCGGCAGCAGGCCGCTTTCGCAAAGAATCTGGAAGCCGTTGCAGACGCCGAGCACCAGTCCGCCGCGCGCCGCATGCGCCCGCACCGCGTCCATGATGGCGGCGCGGCCGGCGATCGCGCCGCAGCGCAGATAATCGCCGTAGGAAAAACCGCCGGGCAATACGACAAGGTCAGTCCCGGCGGGGAGTTCATGGTCGGCGTGCCACAGCATCGCCGGCGGGCGCCCGGTCGCCTGTTTCAGCGCGCGGGCCATGTCGCCTTCGCGATTGGAGCCGGGGAAAACAACGACGGCGGCTTTCATGGGCGAGCCCTAGTCGGCAGGTCGGCAGGTCGGCAGTCTGAAAGCGATTCCAAATGCCGAATGCCGAATGCCCGACTGCCATATATCGCGTCACACATCGATCTGGTAGTTTTCAATCACGGTATTGGCGAGCAGCTTCTCGCAGGCGGTTTGCAACTGAGCTTTCGCGGCGTCCGCGTCATCGCCGTCGAACTCCACGTCGAACACCTTGCCCTGCCGCACGCTGGCGACGCCTTCGACGCCAAGCGACTTCAGCGCGCCCTCGATCGCCTTGCCTTGCGGATCGAGAATGCCGGATCTGAGAGTGACGACGACGCGGGCTTTCATGGGCTGAGGTCCAAGCTGAATGGAGAAGTGTTAGTGGGGGCCACGCAAACACGCAATCTCATTTTCGCCGATATTCACCAGATCGCCATCGGTCTCGGCGAGGTTGCGTTCGGCCTTTTTTCTGAAGGCGTTCGGGGTCAGCATTCCGGGGAGTAAGATCAAGCCATGAATCTTCAACGTCTACCGATTTTCTGGATCGCGACGGCTGTCATCATCGCCGGAACGGTTGTCCTGTTACGCGAAATCCTGACGCCCTTTTTGGTCGGGATTGCTCTGGCTTATCTACTCGATCCGCTCGTCACTCGGCTCGAGCGCTTCGGATTGGGTCGCGGCGTCGCGGCGCTCGGAATCATCAGTCTTTTCTATGGCGTCATCATCACTTTGATCGTTGTTCTCACGCCGATCATCGGCGAGGAGATCGCGCTTTTCATCGAAAAGCTCCCCGGCTATCTGACGCAATTGCAAACATTGGCGACAGATCCGGGCCGGCCATGGATGCGCAAGCTCATCAGCGAGGGGCTCAGCGAAGCTCGGCAATCGTCAGGAGAACTGACTACTCTCGGCGCCCATCTGAGCGCACACCTCTTGCGCCGGCTATGGTCGGACGGCCGCGCATTGGCGTCGATCTTCTCCCTGCTCGTCGTCGCGCCAATCGTCACCTTCTATCTGCTGATTGATTGGGACCAAATCATCGCGGCGCTCGACAAGATGATTCCGCCGACGCGGCGGGAGACCGTGCGGGCTCTGGCGTCCGAGATCAATGAGACGATCAGCGTCTTTCTACGCGGCCAGGGGATTATTTGCCTCGTTCTCGCTGTGTATTATGCCGCGGCGCTGGAATTGATCGGGCTCAATCATGCCTATCTGATTGGAATAGCCGCAGGGCTGATCAGTTTTATTCCTTATTTGGGCGTGCTGACCGGCGTCGTCCTATCGGTGAGCGTTGCGCTTCTTCAATTCTGGCCAAACTGGAGCACGATTCCGCTCATATTGGGGATATTCCTGGCTGGACAATTGCTCGATGATAATGCGTTGACGCCCCGCCTCGTCGGCCAGCGCGTCAATCTCAGCCCGCTCCTGGTGATGTTCGCCATCGCCGCCTTCGGCTATCTGTTCGGCTTTGTCGGTCTGCTCATCGCCGTGCCGTTAGCGGCGACGATCGGCGTGATCGTGCGCTTTATCCTGTCGCAAGGCTTGGAGGCGTCGTTTGGCCAAGCGTCGGTGTCTGGCGTCGATGCCCCGCCTGTTCCGCCGAAGAAGCGCCGTTGGTGGTTTTGACCAGCATCGAATCTTGGCGGGCGGGGCGCTTTGACGAGCGGTCGGATCGCCGCGCACGAGATAATTCCGCGCCCCGGATGCGACAAAGCCGCGTTCCGGCTTCAGCCGACGCGGCTTTTCTGTTTGCGCGGCCTTATCCCAAAAGGCAGCCCAGCGCCCGCGGCGCCGGCTACTGCACGAGCTTCGGCGCGCCGGTGCGGATCGTCTCGTTTTCCTGCATAATGCCGAGACGGCGCGCGACTTCGGTATAAGCCTCGACCAGCCCGCCCAAGTCGCGACGGAAGCGATCCTTGTCGAGCTTGTCGTTCGACTTGATATCCCACAGCCGGCAGCTGTCGGGCGAAATCTCGTCCGCGACGACGATTCGCATCATGTCGCCTTCCCAAAGCCGACCGCACTCCATCTTGAAGTCGACGAGGCGGATGCCGACGCCGAGAAAGAGCCCGGAGAGGAAGTCGTTGACGCGGATGGCGAGCGCCATGACGTCGTCGATCTCCTGGGGAGTCGCCCAGCCGAAGGCGGTGATATGCTCCTCGGACACCATCGGGTCGTCGAGCGCGTCGTTCTTATAGTAGAATTCGATGATGGAGCGGGGCAGTTGCGTGCCCTCTTCCATGCCGAGGCGCTTGGCGAGCGAACCGGCCGCGACATTGCGCACGACGACTTCGAGCGGGATGATCTCCACCTCGCGGATGAGCTGCTCACGCATGTTCAGCCGGCGGATGAAGTGGGTCGGCACGCCGATGCTGTTCAAATGCTGGAAAATATATTCGGAGATCCGGTTGTTGAGCACGCCCTTCCCGTCGATCACCTCATGTTTCTTCGCGTTGAAGGCTGTGGCGTCGTCCTTGAAATGCTGAATCAAAGTGCCGGGCTCCGGGCCCTCATAGAGGACCTTGGCCTTGCCCTCGTAGATGCGGCGTCGGCGGTTCATTGGGATCAACCGGGGCTTGAGGAAGTCCATCTGGCGGGTCGTCGCTCCTCCGAAGTGTGAACGCATGCCGGCCTTTGGGCGGCTCTCAGGGAGCGGCGGCGGGCGTGCGCCCTGCCGCGAACACCGGCGGTCGTAGCGTCTTTGGCGGCCAGTGACAAGCCGACAGGGCACTCTATCGCAAAGGGAAAGACGATACAATGAAACTGAGAGGGCGGCGGCCCGGCGGCGCCGTCGCCGTGTCGGTTCCTCTCGCACCCGCCGGCGCACGTAATTTGAGCATCTGGTCGGCGATTTTCCGACCGCGCCCGCTCGCCCCTGCGACGCTTATGGCGCGTATGGCGGCTCGTGGGAAATACACATCGGGACCAAGAACGATGCCGTAAACAGAAGCGGCCTTGGCGTTTATGCTATTTCCAGCCGGCCTGTTTCTCGCAGTCCTGCCGGGCTTCAGGATTGGCCTTTTCCCATTGGGTGACGGACCGGGTTTCGTTATCGTCCATCTTTTCGTTCATGCATATGCAATAGGCGCGGACAATGGCGGGCGTCCCGCCTTCCTCGCCTTTGTTATCGCCGATGCATTGATTGATCCATTTGAGGTCGTCGCTCGACATTTTCTGGGCCAGGGCCGGGCTCGTAACGGCCAAGGCGAATAAAACAGCGCATGCAAATTTCTTCATGAAGCGCCCCTGCTTTGTCCGATCGCCGGACGAAAAACTCTACTGCCTCGACAAATAGCCGCATCGGCGCGCTTTTTGCAATTCGGCGCGGCGCGCGGCCATATCCGCGCTCGCGCCGTGGCGCGCGGCGGGCAGGGGCGGTTTCGTCGCGGCCAGGACCGCGCTTTCCGGCATTGGCTTTGCGCGCGAATACGCATATATCGAGCCCACGCCGATGCGGCGCATGATCGCCGAGTCCTGATTTAAGAACAACCCGGCCGAGGATGGACATGAGCACGTTCGACCAGCGCGAAGATTCCTTCGAAAAACGCTTTGTCCATGAAGAGGAGCTGCAGTTTCGCGCCGAAGCGCGCCGCAACAAGCTGCTCGGCCTCTGGGCGGCCGAGAAGCTCGGCAAGACAGGCGCCGAGGCGCAGGCCTACGCGGACGCCTTGGTCGCAGCGGAAGTGACCGCCGACGCCGATGAGCGGGTCGTGGCTTTGGTCATGAAGGATTTCGAGGCGGCGGGCGTGAATCAGTCCGAGCATCAGATCCGCCGCACCATGGACGAGATGCTGACCAAGGCGAAGGCCGAGATCAAGTCGGGCCAATAGCCCCGTTCGCCTTCGTTCATTTTCTTGGGCGATAGTCGCTTATGCGCGATTCGTCCCTGAGAGCGCCCCGACAGAAACCGCTTCCCGACGCCTCCTATTTTCAGGCGGCGCCGGCGATCGCCGAGGAAGCGGCGCTATGGCTGCGCTATCTTGCCGGCGAGCGGCGCGCCTCCCGGCATACGGTCGAGGCCTATGGCCGGGACCTCGCCAATTTTTTGGGATTTCTGGCGCAGCATACGGGCGAGCGGCCCGATGCCGGCGCGCTTAAGTCTCTTCAACCCGCCGACCTGCGCGCCTTTATGGCCAAGCGTCGCCGCGACGGACTGGAAAGCCGTTCGCTGCTGCGGGCGCTCGCCGCCATTCGCAATTTTCTGCGCTTCATCGAGAAGAAGGGCCTCGCCCGCACGGACGTCTTTGGCGCCGTGCGTCCGCCTAAGCGTCCGCACAGCCTCCCCAAGGCGCTCACCGTGCCCGACGCCCGCGACATCGTGGACCCCGACCAGAGAGCGGGCGAGGCGCGAGAGCCCTGGGTGATCGCTCGCGACGCCGCTGTGATGGCGCTGCTCTACGGCGCCGGCCTGCGAATTTCCGAGGCGCTGTCGATCGGGAGCGCCGCGGCGCCGATCGGCGCCGCCGATCGGGTCACGATCCTGGGGAAGGGCGGCAAGAGCCGGACCGTGCCGGTCATCGCGCCGGTGCGCGCGGCGATCGAAGCTTATCTCGCGCTCTGTCCCTATGATCTCGCCGGCGGGCCGCTGTTTGTGGGGGCGCGCGGCGGGCCGCTCTCGCCGCGCATCATCCAGCTCGCCGTCCAGCGCCTGCGCGGGGCGCTCGGCCTGCCGGAGAGCGCGACGCCGCATGCGCTGCGCCATTCTTTCGCGACGCATCTCCTGGGTCGCGGCGGCGATCTGCGCACGATCCAGGAATTGCTCGGCCACGCCTCGCTGTCGACGACGCAGATTTATACCGCCGTCGACAAGACGCGGCTCCTCGACGCGTATCGCTCGGCGCATCCGCGGGCGAAGTGAAACTGAAGGCCGCGTGAAGCCCTGAGGAGCCGCGAACTCCACCCTCCCCTCGAGGGGAGGGTGAAAGGTCGACGCGCTATGCGCCAAGGGCGCCTATTCGGGCGGCGAGAGGAAGTTCGAATGTTCAGCCGGACGCTGATCGTCGCGCTGATCGCCTTTTTCGCCGGCGCCGGCCTAATGGCGAGCGCCGCCGCGCCGGACGTCTGCAAGGGCGACGCCTGCAAGGGCGTTTTCGCGGTCGGCCCCTATCTCACGGGTTTTTTCGCGACCCAAACCTACGAAGAGGGAACGGCGCAGCGCTATTACCGGGAAATCCCCAGCTTCGGTCCGACCCATTTGAATATCGAGATTGCCGGGCGCGAGGGCGATCCGACGCGTCCGCCGCAATTCGAGGACATCAAGGACCTCGACATCGAGGCCCGGCTCTATTGGGCGAGAAACGACCTCAAGACGCCCGAACTTTTAAAAACCTATCGTGCGCATGGCGTCGCGTCGCTCTCCCTCGATTATGATTTTTCCGAGGACGGCAAATATGTCGTCGCCGTGAGCATTCGGAAGCCGGACGGCGTGGCGCATGAAGGCGAACATATTTTCTTCGTCATCGCCGCCGCCGAGTCGGGCCTTCTCCTCGCCGTCGTCGCCTCGCTTTTCCTTGTCGGTTTCGCCGTCCTTGTCTGGCGGCTGAGAAAGCCGCTCACTCCACCGGCTCGACAGCGCTAATCTCGATTCCAAAGCCCGAGAGCCCGACGAAGGCGCGGGGCTTTGACGACGAGGAGCGCAGACGGATCGAGGAAACGCCGAGGTCCTTCAAAATCTGGGCGCCGAGGCCGACGTCGAGCCATTGCCGCTTGCGCGTTTCCTCCGCCCTTTCCTCCTCGTCCTTCTGGCGTCCGACGATATTCGCCGGCACGCCGGCCGCGCCGTCGCGCAGATAGACGAGCACGCCGCGCCCTTCGCGGGCGAAGCGCGCGAGAGTCTTCTTGATCGTCGGCGCGCCGCACATCACATCGGAGATGATATCGGCGCGATGCAGGCGCGTCGGCACGTCGCGCCCGTCGCCGATCGCGCCCAGAACGAAGGCGAAGTGCTGCACGCTGTCGAACGGCGTCACATAGGCGTGGCCGATCATTGCACCGGCCTCCGTGTCGACGGGGAACGTCGCGACGCGTTCGACGAGCTTTTCGCGCGCCTGCCGGAACGCGATAAGATCGGACACCGACACGAGTTTGAGGTCGTGCGCGCGGGCGAATTCCTCGATCTGGCGTCCGGTCATCACCGTGCCGTCGTCATTGGCGAGTTCGCAAATGACGCCGACCGGCGGCAGGCCGGCGAGTTTGCAGAGATCGACGGCGGCTTCAGTATGTCCCGAGCGCATCAGCACCCCGCCGTCCTTGGCGATCAGCGGGAAAACATGGCCGGGCCGCACGAAGTCGCTCGCGCCCATATTGCCATTGGCGAGCGCGCGCACCGTATTGCAGCGCTGCTCGGCGGAAATGCCGGTGGTGAGCCCGTGGCGCGCGTCGACGGTGACGGTGAAGGCCGTCGCGAGCGGCGCGTCGTTTTCCGCGACCATGGGCGCAAGATGCAGACGGCGCGCCTCCTCGAGCGTGAGCGGCGCGCAGACGATCCCGCTCGTGTGGCGGATGATGAAGGCCATTTTTTCCGGCGTGCAGAGCGACGCGGCGACGACGAGGTCGCCTTCGTTTTCGCGGTCGTCATCGTCAGTGACGACGACGATCTCGCCTCGGGCCACGGCCTCGACGGCTTCAGTGATGGAATGGGACAATGAGATCTCCGGAACCTGCCGCTTGCGGCGCCTGCGTCGCATATCTAGCCTTGCCGTGGCGACGTTTCAAACGGGCGGCTGCGCAGCTTTCGCAATTGTCATTCCCGACGCGCGGCGCGCGATCGGGAATCCAGCATAAAGCCGGCCATTCATGGCGTTGCTCTGGATTCCCGGTCAGGCCCGCGGCCTGCCGGGAATGACATAGTCCCAAAGTCGGCGCCTCCGGATGGTGATTTAGACGATAGGAAGAAAGGAGAGGGCATTTGCTCGTTACGAAGCTAATGACGCGCATGATGCGCGTCTTTTCAAAAACGCTCGCGGCGCTAGGGCTGGCGCTTTTTATCGCATCCGGGGCGGCGGCCAAGCCCGGCCCCTGCGCCCAGATCGATCAGGCCGGCGCCGCCTACACAGTGTGCGACTTCGATGCGCGCAAAGGCGACATTCGGCTCTTTCTGCGCGACGAGAAAGGCGAAATCTATGGCTCTTTCTCGCGGCTTGCGGATAAACTGGCGAACAAGGGCGAAACGCTCGTCTTCGCCATGAACGCCGGCATGTATGCGGAAAGTCGCGCGCCGGTCGGCCTCTATGTCGAGAACGGCCGCACGCTCAAAGGCGCCAATACGCGTCCCGGTCCCGGCAATTTTCACATGAAGCCCAACGGCGTGTTCTGGGTAGACGGGTCGCGCGCCGGCGTGACCGAAACGGCGCGCTTCTTGAAGAGCCGCCAGCGCGCGCAGTTCGCGACCCAGTCTGGGCCGATGCTCGTTGTCGGCGGACGCATTCATCCCCGCATCCATGAGGACGGAACGTCGCAGAAATTTCGCAACGGCGTGTGCGTCCAAGACGGCCATGTCGCGCGCTTCGCGATCTCCAATCAGCCGGTGACATTTTACGAATTCGCGCGATTCTTTCGCGATCGCCTGCACTGTCTGGACGCGCTGTTTCTCGACGGCGGCGCCGCTTCGGCGCTTTATGCGCCGTCGCTCTCGCGCCACGATCGCTTTATGCCGGCGATGGGGCCGATCGTCGGGGTCGTCGAGAACGCGGATCGCTAGCTTAGTCGGAGAAGCGCCGCATTGAGCTTGTCGACGCGCGCCGCCGTCTCTTCGCGCCGCTCGCGATGCTCGTCGATCACCTCTTCTTCGGCCTTGGCGAGAAAGCCCTCATTGGCGAGTTTGGCGTCGAGCTTCTTCAACTCGGCTTCGAGCTTGCCGATCTCTTTCGCCAGCCGCGCTCTTTCGGCGCCAAGGTCGATCACGCCCTCAAGCGGCATGGCGGCGACGCCGCCGCGGACGATAATTTGCGCGCTGCTCTTGGGCGCCGCCTCAGCGAAGCCGATGTGCGAGAGGCGCGCCAGCTTGCGGATCGTCTCGTCCCAGCGCGTCGCGCGCGCTTTCAGCGCGTCGTCTGCGCCGACCAGCAGCAGCACCGTCTCGCTCGTCAGATTCATTTCCGCACGCAGCGAGCGCACCTCGGAGATGAGGTCGACGACCCAGCCGATTTCGCTTTCGGCCTCCGCATCTTCGAGTCCTTCGAGCGAGGGCCACGAGGCGAGCGCCAGCATCGTCTCGCGCTTGGGACCGTCCGCGCCCTTGATCGCCCAAAGCTCCTCGGTGAGGAAGGGCATGAACGGGTGCAGTAGCGCATAAATCTGATCGAGAACGAAGGCGGTCGTCGCGCGCGTCTCGTCCTTTTCAGCGCCGTCGGCGCCTTGCAGCAGCGGCTTGGCGAGTTCGACATACCAATCGCAGAAGACGCTCCAGACGAAGCGATAGACGGCGTTCGCCGCGTCATTGAAACGATAGGCCTCGATCGCCGCGCTCACGTCCGCCGTTGTGCGCGCCGCTTCGCCGATGATCCAGCGGTTGAGCGTGATCTGATTGGCGCGCGGATCGTAATGGGCGACGCGCGCGCAGCCGTTGATTTCCGCGAAGCGCGAGGCGTTCCACAGCTTCGTCGCGAAATTGCGATAGCCTTCGACGCGCTGCGTCGAGAGCTTGATGTCGCGGCCCTGCGCCGCCATCGCCGCGAGCGTGAAGCGCAGCGCATCGGCGCCATATTCGTCGATGAGGCGCAGCGGGTCGATGACATTGCCCTTCGACTTACTCATCTTCGCGCCCTTCTCGTCGCGAACCAGCGCGTGGATATAGACGTCGCGGAAGGGGACTTCGTCCATGAAATAGAGGCCCATCATCATCATCCGGGCGACCCAGAAGAAGATGATGTCGAAGCCGGTGACGAGGGCGCTCGTCGGATAATAGCGCGCGAGCTCCGGCGTCTTCTCCGGCCAACCGAGAGTCGAGAAGGGCCACAGCGCCGACGAGAACCAGGTGTCGAGCACGTCTTCGTCGCGCCAAATAGGAATTACTTGACGGTCAAACTGCGCCGTCATCGCATTCATCCAGCCTTCTTCAACACTAACATCACGGCTGTAATAGGCTCTAGCGGCTTCTAGTGCCGCAGACTCATCCTCTTCAATGAAACTGATCAAGCTATTTGGATCAGCTATCGACGCGGGGCCGTATTTGTTGAGCGACTCAATTGTTCCATCGTCGTTCTTTTTGGGGCCATACCAAACCGGAATGCGGTGTCCCCACCATAACTGGCGCGAGACACACCATGGCTGGATATTCTCCAGCCACTCAAAATAGGTCTTTTCCCAGTTCTTCGGCACGAAGCTCGTGCGGCCGTCGCGGACTGCTTTGAGCGCCGGCTCTGCGAGAGTTTTGGCGTCGACATACCATTGGTTGGTCAGGAACGGCTCAAGCACGGCGTGCGAACGGTCGCCATGGGGGACCATATGTTTGTGGTCGTCGATTCCCTCAAGAAGGCCGCGCTCTTCCATCATTTCTACGACACGTTTGCGCGCCTCAAATCTATCAAGCGTATCTAGGGCTTCGATGGCAGAATCGGTTGTAGCAGACGCAGAGACACTCGATATGAACTCGTGATTTTCGCGTAGCCAAAGTGACGCCGAACCGTTCAATACATTGATCAGCGGCAATCCATGCCGCTTGCCGACCTCGAAATCGTTGAAGTCATGCGCGGGCGTGATTTTCACCGCGCCGGTGCCCTTCTCGGGATCTGAATATTCATCAGCGACGATCGGGATCAGCCTGCCGACGAGCGGCAGACGCACGCGCTTGCCAACCAGCGCCGTATAGCGCTCGTCTTCCGGATGCACGGCGACGGCGGTATCGCCGAGCATCGTCTCGGGCCGCGTCGTCGCGACGACAATATATTCGCCGGTCTCTTTCCCAGCGTCGTCGACGATCGGATATTTGAAGCGCCACAGATGGCCCTTCACTTCGACCTGCTGCACTTCGAGATCGGAGATCGCCGTGTGCAGCGCCGGGTCCCAATTGACGAGGCGCTTGTCCTTGTAGAGCAGGCCGTCGCGATAGAGCTGAACGAAAACCTTCACCACCGCGCGCGACAGGCCCTCATCGAGCGTGAAGCGTTCACGCGACCAGTCGCAGCTGGCGCCGAGGCGCTTCAGCTGTTCGACGATCTTGCCGCCTGACTCCGCCTTCCATTCCCACACGCGCTCGACGAATTTCTCGCGTCCGAGTTCGCGGCGATGCTCCTGGCGCTCCATGAGCTGGCGTTCGACGACCATCTGGGTCGCGATGCCGGCGTGGTCGGTGCCGGGCTGCCACAACACGTCGTCGCCCTTCATGCGCCGATAGCGCACCAGAATGTCCTGCAGCGTATTGTTGAGCGCATGGCCCATATGCAGGCTGCCGGTGACGTTCGGCGGCGGAATGACGATGGAATAGGGCGCCGCCCGCGCGCGTTCGGGCCGCCCGGCGCGAAAGGCTTGCGCCTCTTCCCACGCGTCGCGGATGCGCGATTCAATTGAGGCGGGAGCGAAGGTTTTTTCCATGGTCATCGGGCGAGAGAACCCTCTCCCAAGGGGAGAGGGTGGCTGCGGAGCAGCCGGGTGAGGGGTTACCACGCTCGCCGCTCGCTGACGAATGCGAGCCGCTGAAATACGCAAGTCGGCAAAGGGGCATGCCCCTCACCCCGGTCCTCCGGACCGACCCTCTCCCAATGGGAGAGGGTGGCGCTTCGCGCTAGGCCAGCGCCTTGAGCGCGCTCTTGCCGGCGTAGATCGCCGCGTCGCCCAGCTCCTCCTCGATGCGGATGAGCTGGTTGTATTTGGCGGTGCGGTCGGAGCGGGCGAGCGAGCCGGTCTTGATCTGGCCGCTGTTCGTCGCGACGACGAGATCGGCGATGGTCGAATCCTCGGTCTCGCCGGAGCGATGCGAGAAGACGGTGGTGTAGCCGGCGCGGTGCGCGGTCTCGACCGAAGCGAGCGTCTCGGTCAGCGTGCCGATCTGATTGACCTTGACGAGCAGCGAATTGGCGACGCCCAACTTTATGCCCTCGTTGAGGCGCACCACATTGGTGACGAAAAGATCGTCGCCGACGAGTTGCACTTTCTTGCCCAGAAGGTCGGTGAGCTTCTTCCAGCCCTCCCAATCATCTTCGGCCATGCCGTCCTCGATCGAGACGATCGGATAGGCGTCGGCAAGCTTGGCGAGATAGGCGACCTGCTCGTCGATCGAGCGCGTCACGCCTTCGCCCTCATAGACATATTTGCCGTCCTTGAAGAATTCCGTGGCGGCGCAGTCGGAGCAAAGATGCACGTCGACGCCGGGCTTGAAGCCCGCCGTTTCGATCGCCTTCATGATGAAGTCGAGCGCCGCTTCGGCGGAGGGAAGATTGGGCGCGAAGCCGCCCTCATCGCCGACCGAGGTGCTGAGGCCGGCCTTCTTCAACGCCGCCTTGAGCGTATGGAAAATCTCCGCGCCCCAGCGGATGGCGTCGCGCACATTCGGCGCGCCGGTCGGCATGATCATGAATTCCTGGAAATCGATCGGATTGTCGGCATGCACGCCGCCATTGACGATATTCATCATCGGCGTCGGCAGCACCCGCGCCTGCACGCCGCCTACGTAACGGTAGAGTGGCAGGGCGGTCGCCTCTGCGGCAGCCTTGGCGACGGCGAGCGACACGCCGAGAATGGCGTTGGCGCCGAGCCGCGACTTGTTCGGCGTCCCGTCGAGCTTGATCATCGCCTCGTCGAGGGCGACCTGATCCTCAGCTTCGAAGCCGAGCAGCGCGCCGGCGATTTCGTCGTTGACGTTGTCGACCGCCGTGAGCACGCCCTTGCCGAGATAGCGCGACTTGTCGCCGTCGCGCTTTTCCGCCGCTTCATGCGCGCCCGTCGAGGCCCCGGACGGCACCGCCGCCCGTCCAGAAGAGCCATCCTCCAGGGTGACGTCGACCTCGACGGTTGGGTTCCCGCGAGAATCCAGAATTTCGCGGGCGTGGATGTCGACGATCTCGGTCATGGGTGCCTCTTCATGATGCGGCGCGGAGCGGCGCGACTTCTTAGACCTATTGCGCGGTCCCGAAAAGCCTCAGCCGCAAAAAGGTTCTGCGTCCGCCGGGCGCTTTTCGGGGCGCCTGTGCTGCGCCGCCGCGACGGCGCGCCAGCGAAATCCGTTGACTGGGGAGGGGCCCTCCCTATCCTTGAGCTTGATCAATGAGCGGGCGTTCGCCGCCCCGCGCGCAGGTCGGCGGGAGGTTCGGATGGCCCTAAGCACAGCACGATTGGCGCGTAGCGTCGTTTTCAGTCTTTGTTTGGGGCTTTGGAGTCCCGCCGGCGCCTGGGCTCAGTCGCCGGAACATGTCGCCGCCGCCAAGGCGACTTTGGAGAAATCTCCCGTCCGAGCCAATTGCGCGCCGGCGCAGGAAGATTTTCTCGGCTGGCCGGCGAGCCTCGTGCAGCGGTGCGAATATCAGCGCGAGGACATGCCTGGCCTCGCCTATGTGCTCGACATCAAGCCGGAAACTCTGGCGCGCTGGGTCGAGGCCGGATGCAGCCGCCTGATGGTCGGCGCAGGCCATTGTTTCGACCGGACGTTGAAATGCGCGCTCGACAGCACAGGCGCCAGCTTTGTGATCGGCGGCAATCTGATCGCGGCGCGCGGCGGCGTGAAGCAGAATCGCTTTTATCGCAACGGCGTCGCGATCGTTGCGCCCAAAAGCGGCATGCCGGGCGTTGTGCCGATCCCAGAACAGGAGCAGATCGCGCATATGCCGGAAAAGGACGTCTCGGCGATGCTCGACCGCGGCGGCGTCGCCTTGTGGAACACCATGCCCTATCAATTCGCCGTGAAGGCGCTCGAAATCGCCGTGCCGGCGGAGATGAACACGCCGGACCGGCGCGAGAAATGGCTCGAAATCGTGCGCGTCGAAATGCTGAAGGCGCTCGAGAGCCCCGAGAACCGCCTTCTCTCCGGCTGGATGTCGGCGCATCCGATCACTTTGCGCGCGGGAGAATGCCCGGACTCACGCGACCCGTGAGCCGTTTGGCGCTTGACGCGGCGGCGATCGCGCCTTTGTTACCCGCATGACCAAGACTCATAAGGGCGCCGCGCTGCTCGGCCGCACGGCCGCGCTGCCGGCTTCGCCGGACGAGGCCGAACTCGATCTCGTGCCCAATCCGCACAAGGACGCGACCTATCTCGTGCGCTTCACCGCGCCCGAGTTCACCTCGCTCTGCCCGGTGACCGGGCAGCCGGACTTCGCGCATATCGTCATCGACTATGTCCCCGCCGAATGGCTGGTCGAGTCGAAGGCCTTGAAGCTCTATCTCGGGAGCTTCCGAAACCACGGCGCCTTTCACGAAGACTGCACGCTGCGGATCGCGCGCGATCTCGTTGCGGCGATGACGCCGAAATGGCTGCGCATCGGCGGCTATTGGTATCCGCGCGGCGGCATGCCGATCGACGTCTTCTGGCAGACCGGCGCCCCGCCCGAGGGGCTGTGGCTTCCTGACCAGGGCGTGCCGCCTTACCGGGGGCGAGGCTAGGGGTTCACGACTCCCAGATCGCGCTGCATTTGGGCGGAATCGCCCAGATGCAGATAAATTGATCGATTCCCAAAGTTTAGAGCGCGCTCTGTGCGAAAAACCGGTTCCCACTTTTTCGCGAGCCGCGCTCTAGCGCCGCGCCGGATAGTCCATGCCGACTGCGCCGCGATACGCCTTCATTTGCGCCTGGCTTCGATAGAAGAGCATGGAGATGATCCAGCTCGCGATCAGGATCGCGGCGATCGCAAAGCCGAAATTGGCAAGATTGTCGTTAAGCCCTTGAACGAGGCGCCAAACACCGCCTTCGAAGCCGAGCTTATCGCCGATCAAGCCGAGCGCTTCGATGCCGCCGATGAAAAGGGCGACGATCACCGACATCGCGGTCATGACCAGATTGTACCAAAGTTTCCTCCGCGGATCGTCGAACGCCCAGCCGTAGGCTCCGGTCATCACCAGGCTGTCCGTGGTGTCCATCAGGGTCATGCCGGCGGTGAATAGCGCCGGAAACACCAGAATCGTCGAAAATGACATGCCTTGCGCCGCCTGCGCCGCCGAAATGCCGAGCAGGCCGATCTCCGTCGCCGTGTCGAAGCCCAGTCCCAACAGAAATCCAACGACGTACATGTGCCATGACCGCGAAACAAAGCGGAACAGCGGGCGGAAAACCCGGGTGAACACGCCTCGCCCGTTGAGCAGACGGTCGAGGTCCTCTTCGAGCACCGGTTCGCCAAGTCGGGCGCGGTTGTAGGCCGACCAGATGCCCCTGAGCAGGAGTAGATTTGCAAGGCCGATGACGATGAGGAACGAAGCTGACGCCATCGTGCCGATGGCGCCGCCGAAGGCCTGAAAGTCATGCGCCTGGCCCTGCATGGCCGCGGCCGCCGTCGCCATCAGGACCGAAGCGAGCGCGACGAAGGTGGAGTGGCCGAGCGAGAAGAAAAATCCGACCGAATACGGAGTCTTGCCGTCCTGCATCAATTTGCGGACGACATTGTCGATGGCGGCGATGTGATCGGCGTCGAAGGCGTGGCGAAGCCCGAACATAAAGGCCAGAACGGCGGCCCCCATCAAACCCGGTCGATCGGAAAAGGCTGTCCACGCCCAAGTCCAGGCCAAGACATTGGCCGCGATGATCAAGCCATAGGTCGCGGCAGCCTTGGCTTTGAAATTGTCGCCTTGGTCATCGAAAGGATTGAGCGCCATGACCCCCGCCTGAGCAATAAGGATCTTTAACCGTAATCTCTTAATTAGGAAAGTTCATACGGGGCGACCAGCGGGAGCCGGCTTGACCAGGTGGCTACGGGTAGCCACTGGCGCAATGCAAAATCGAGGCGTTGCGTCTCGTGACGATCGATCGCGCGCTGCTCGACGATCCGTTGGCTGCGCGCAAGGCTTAGCGGATCGCCATCGCCAGACGGTCTCTTGAGCAGGATGGTTTGTGCAGCTTCGATTTTGATAGGATGCGCGGTCGGGCGGAAGCGCCGGGGAACGACATGCTGTCGGAAGAGAATATCGCCGAGTGGCGGCTCTGCGCGCCTTCTCTGCGGGAAGCGGAGCTCTCCGACGGCGAAATGCTGTATCGGCAAGGCGAGGAGCCGGGCTTTCTCTATTGTTTGATGCGGGGCGTCGTCAGGCTTTCGCATGTCGCGGAAAGTGGCGCGCAGATCACGCTCGCCATCGCGGGCGCCGGCGAACTCTTCGGGCGCGTGTCGCGGGCAAGAGCGTCGGCGCACAGCGCGAACGCCATCGGCGACGCGCGCGTTTTTTTCATCACCCCTTTGGACGTGGAGCGTCTCGTCGCGAAAAGCCCATCGTTCTCGAGCTTCCTCAGCGCCGGACTGGAGGCGTCGCGGGAACGCGCCGAGCGCAGGCTGATCGACCGCCAGACCAAGACAGTCGCCGCGCGGCTGATCGAAACACTGGGCGAGCTTGTGCAGGCGTTCGGCGCGCCTTGCCCGCATGGCTATTCGCTCGAAATCAGGCTCACGCAGCAGGACATCGCCGACCTCGTCCATGCGAGCCGCCCGGTCGTGACGCGGATGATGAACGGGTTGAGGCGGCGGGGCGCGCTCGACTATCGGCGCGACCTTATCTGCGTCAATCATCTCGCGCTGCAATCCCTCGCGAAAGAAAAGCCCGTCGATCTGTAATCAAGATGACAGACGGCCTCCGCGCCGCGAGCTAACGAGAGGAGAAGGCGGCCGATCCGCGCCGCCAACGCGGGGAAACCACAATGAAACCACTCACGGCGCGCCTGCATGGCTATCTCGACTATCTGACGGTGTTGATTTTCCTCGCCGCGCCAAGCGTCCTTGGTTTCGGCGGCCTGCCGGCGAAGCTCGCCTGGCTGCTCGCGGGCGTGCATCTGGCGATGACGCTCGTGACGAAATTTCCGCTCGGCGTGTTTCGGCGGCTCGCTTTCACGCTCCATGGCTGGGTTGAAAGGATCGTCGGCCCGGCGCTCATCGCCGTCGCTTTTCTTCCCGATATTTTCAGCGTCAAGCCGGCCTTCGCCTTTTTCGCGGGCATGGGCCTTGTCATCATCGCCGTCGGCTGGCTGACGGATTATGCGGAGGCGGGTTAATGCCGACGCCCTCCCGATCAAGCCTTTGGCCTCTCGGAGGAATGACAGGCGCATAGGAATTGCTCCGCCTCGCTTTAGACGGGCTTTTTCGCCAGACGGTCGAACGCCATCAGCTCCTTGACCATTGTTTCGAGCTCGCCGAGCGGGACTTGCGTCGCGCCGTCCGAGATCGCCGCGCCCGGATCGGGATGCGTCTCGATGAAAAGCGCCGCGACGCCGACGGCGACGGCGGCGCGGGCGAGGGTTGCAACGAAACGCCGCTCGCCGCCTGAGGACGTCGCTCGTCCGCCCGGTTGCTGCACGGCATGCGTGGCGTCGAAGACGACGGGCGCGCCGGTGGTCTCCTTCAGGATCGGCAGGGCGCGCATGTCCGCGACAAGCGCATTATAGCCGAAGCTCGTCCCGCGCTCGGTGACGAGCACGTCGGCGGCGCCGGCCTCACGCGCTTTCTCGACGGCGTGGACCATGTCCCAGGGCGCCAGGAACGGACCCTTCTTGATATTGACCGGGCGTCCGGTTTTCGCCGCGGCGACGATGAGATCGGTCTGGCGGCAGAGAAAGGCGGGTATTTGCAGAAGGTCCACAATCTCCGCGACGCGCGCGCATTGCCCCGCCTCATGCACGTCGGTTGTCACGGGTAGGCCGGTCTTCTCCTTTATCTCCGCGAAGATCGGCAGGGCGGCCTCAAGCCCGACGCCCCGACGCGCCGCGGCGCTCGTGCGATTCGCCTTGTCGAATGAGGCCTTGAAGACGACGCCGATCTTCAGTCGCGCGCCGATCGCGGCGAGTTCGCCGGCGACCTTGAGCGCCAGATCGCGGCTCTCCAGTGCGCAGGGGCCGGCGATGAGCGTCAAAGGCAAATCGTTGCCGATCTCAACCCGCCGCGCGCCGTCTCCGATGATTACGCTTGTCACCCGGGCCTTGTCTCATGTTTTGACGAGCCGCGCGACCTCGGCGCGCAGCGCCGGCAGCGCCTCGGCTTCGAACCAGGGATTGCGTTTCAGCCAGCCGCTGTTGCGCCAGGACGGATGGGGGAGGGGAAAGATCAGCGGCGTCGTATTCTGGAATTCGCGCCAGCGCGCGACGATCTCTGAAACGCTCGCGCCTCTCGGCAGCGCATGGCCGAGACGGGCGAAATGATAGTCATGCGCATAGCGCCCGATCGCGACGACCGTTTCGATCTGCGGTAGCGCGGCGAATAGCGAGTCGTGCCAGCGCGGGCGACATTCGGGACGCGGCGGCAGGTCGCCGCCGGCGGCGTCGTAACCCGGAAAGCAGAAGCCCATCGGCACGATGGCGATGCGCGAGACATCGTAGAAGGTCTCGCGATCGACGCCCATCCAGTCGCGCAGCCGATCGCCGGAGGGATCGTTGAAGGGAACGCCGGTCTGATTGACGAGATTGCCGGGCGCCTGGCTCGCTAATAAAAGCCGCGCGGTGGACGAGACGCGCAGCACCGGCCGCGGCTCATGCGGCAGCTCTACGCCCTCAGGCGTTTCGGCGCAGAGACGGCAGGCGCGGATGCGCCCCGTGATCTCCTCAAGCTTCCTGCTCGGCGAGCGCCGCGTCATTACGGCACGACGCTCGGACGCGCCGAGACGTCCGCGCGCCAGCGCGAAAGATTCGGCAGATCTTGAGGGATGTCGACCCGCGCGGCCTTGGTCAGGTCCATGGCGACGATGGCGGTGATGTCGGCGATCGTAAAGTCGTCGGAGGCGATGAAGCGCCGCGCGGCGAGTTCCCCATCGAGAAAGCGCATCATCTGTTGCGCGCGCGGCCGCTGATGCTCGGCCAATTGCTGCAGCTGCGGCGATTCGAGCCGCGCCAGCGCCGGATGGCTGTGGCGAAAGGCCAGCGCCACCGGCGTGAACAGGCGGAATTCCACCCGGCGCTGCCACATCTCGACAAAGGCCTGTTCGCGCGCGTCGCGGCCAAAGAGTGGCGGCTCCGGGTAAAGCGACTCGATGTAGCGGCAGATGGCGACGGATTCGGTGAGCGTCGCGCCGTCGTCGAGCACGAGCGCCGGCGCCTCGTTGAGCGGGTTAATCTGCGCATAGGCCTCGCTCTTATGCTCTTGCGCCATCAGGTTGACGTCACGAACGGGGATCGTGACGTTTTTCTCAGCCAGAAAAATGCGGACGCGTCTGGGATTGGGCGCGAGCGGCGTATTATAGAGCAGCATGTCGATCTCGTTCCGGGTTCGGATAGGGGGATTGTTGCGATTGGCGATGGCGGCGTGAAAACTTTCCGAAAATGCATTCCTGTCGGCGGCGGCTCGCAGTTTTGCAGCCATGATTTAAGTTAGTCGCGATGACGAACGATCTCCCGACTCAACCCGCCGCCGCGCTCGTGCTGTTTTCCGGCGGGCAGGATTCCACGACCTGCCTTGCCTGGGCGCTGTCGCGCTTCGAGCGCGTCGAGACGGTCGGATTTGATTACGGCCAGCGCCATCGCGTCGAGCTCTCGCGCCGCGCGGGGCTACGCGACGGCCTTATTCGCCTCTCGCCGCTGTGGGCCGCGCGGCTTGGCGAGGATCGCACGATTTCGATCGAAGCGCTCGGGGCCATCTCCGAGACGGCGTTGACGCGCAACGCGGAGATCGCCTTCGCCGCCGACGGGCTTCCCAACACATTCGTTCCGGGGCGCAATCTGCTGTTTCTGACCTTCGCCGCGGCGCTCGCCTATCGTCGCGGCGTCGCCGATCTCGTCGGCGGCATGTGCGAAACGGACTATTCGGGCTATCCCGATTGCCGCGACCAGACGATCCGCGCCATGGCGCAGGCGCTCAGTCTCGGCATGGATCGCAGCATCAACATTCATACGCCGCTGATGTGGATTGACAAGGCGGCGACCTGGCGACTGGCGGAATCGCTCGGCGGCGAACCGCTGGTGCGGCTCATCGTCGAAGAAACCCACACCTGTTATCTCGGCGAGAGGGGCCGCCGCTTCGACTGGGGCTATGGCTGCGGCGAATGCCCGGCCTGCAAGCTGCGCGCGCACGGCTGGGAGAACTATCGCGCCGGACAGACGAGCGCGGCGGCCGAGACCTTCTGATCTTTCGAATGTGGCCTCGCGGCCACAGGCGGCGCGGACCTGTGCATGAAAGGGCGACTATGCATTGACACGCTTCCGCTAGGTCTAGATATGTTATGTTATAACATAATCAGCGAGAGCGGGCGTCGATGAGGAAGAGCGTTTTGGTCGGCGCAGCGGCCGGCGGCGCAGTCGTCTGGATTTTCACGAGCGTCGCGAGCGCCGTGGCGCAGCAGGCCTTGCCGCCGATCGAAGTCGGCGCCGTGAGTCCGATTAAACGCGCCAAGATCGTCTCCCCGCCACAGACCCCTCCAGCGCCCGGCGGGCGCAACCGCAGCGTCGCCGGCCCGAGCGGACCCGAGCCGCGCGAGCCGGCCGTGGCGCCGCAAGGCGTCCTTCCCATCGTCGCCGATCAGTTCGCGACGGTGACGGTCGTCACCAATGAGGAGCTGCGGCGCTCGCCGGGCGCGACCCTTGGCGATGTGCTTTTCGCCAAGCCGGGCATCACCGGATCGAGCTTTGCGCCCGGCGCGGCGAGCCGTCCCATTGTGCGCGGTCTCGACAATTACCGCGTGCGCATCCAGGAGAACGGCGTCAGCAACAGCGGCGTCTCGGAACTTGGCGAGGACCACGCCGTACCGCTCGATCCCGTCGCCGCGAGCCAGGTGGAGGTGGTGCGCGGCCCGGCGACGCTGCGCTGGGGATCGCAAGCGATCGGCGGCGTCGTCAATGTCGAAAACAACCGCATTCCCACGGCCTTGCCCTGCCGTCTTGCTTTCATCCCTACGGCCGAGACGCAAGGTTGCTCGGTCGTCGAGACTCGCGGCGCGGTGATGACCGTCGACAACGCGCTGGAAAACGCGACGCTGCTCGACGTCGGCCGCGGCAACGTCGCCTTCCACATGGATGTCCATGGCCGGCGCAGCAGCGACTACCGCATTCCCGGCTATCCTTATCTTTTTCCGCCGGATCCGCCGCCGCCGATGTTCGGACGCCAGCCCAATTCGTCGATGCGCTCGGCCGGCGGTTCGGTCGGCGGCTCCTATTTCTTCGACGGCGGCTTTGTCGGCGTCGCGGTGACGCAGTTCAACTCGCGCTATCACATCCCCGGCATTGAGCCGACGGAGACCAATACGCGCATCGAGCTTCGCCAGACGCGCGTGACGACCAAGGGCGAGTTCCGTCCGCAGTCGGCCTATATCGAAGCGGTCCGCTTCTGGGCCGGTCTGACCGACTACAAGCACCACGAACTCGCCAATGAGGGGGGCTTTGACGGCGTTCAGCAGACCTTCACCAACAAGGATCTCGAGGCCCGGGTCGAAACGCAGCTTCGTCCCGTCGACCTATCCTTCGCCACTCTGACCAGCGCCTTCGGCGTCCAAGGCATGCATCAGATCCTGACCTCGCCAGGACGCGAGGGCGGGCTCTTCGATCCCAATCGGACAAGAAACGTCGCCGGTTATTGGTTCAATGAATTCAGGTTGAGCGACACGACGAGGATGCAGCTTGCCGGACGCATCGAACATGCGACTGTCTCCGGCGCATTCCCCGAACTCCTGATTGATCCGACGCTGCAAATCGCGCGCGTGCGCAATTTCACGCCAAAGAGCGCCGCCTTCGGCGTCCTGCAGGATTTGCCCGAAGGCGTCGTCGCCAGCCTGACCGCGCAATATGTCGAACGCGCGCCGCGCGCGCCCGAACTCTTCTCGCGCGGAATCCACGACGCGACCGGAACCTTCGATATCGGCAATCCCAACCTTGGAATCGAGACGGCGAAGACCGTCGAAATCGGTTTGCGTCGTCCAGTCGGCCCATTTCGATTTGAAGCGACGGCTTACCTCACGCGCTTCGACGGCTTTATCTTCCGAAATCTCACCGGCGCGGTTTGCGAGGCGGATTTCGCGAGCTGCGCCTTCGACGGCGCGGGGGATCTGCGCGAGGCGATCTATTCGCAGCGCAATGCGGTTTTTCGCGGCGGCGAATTTCAGAGCCAGCTCGACGTCGCGCCGCTGGCAGGCGGCGTTTTTGGCGTGGAGCACCAGTTCGACGTGGTGCGGGCGACATTCGTCGGCGGCGGCAATGTCCCCCGCATCCCGCCCGTTCGGCTCGGAGGCGGACTCTTCTGGCGAGATATGAACTGGCTGCTGCGGGTCAATCTCCTGCACGCCTTCGCGCAGCGCAACATCGATCCAACCAATGAAACGCCGACAAAGGGCTACAATCTGCTGAGGGCCGAGATCAGCTATCGCATGCTATTCGATCCGGGCGATCCGCTGAGCCGCGAATTGAGGATGGGACTCGTGGGCGACAATCTCCTCAACGACGACATTCGTAACAGCGTCTCTTTCCGCAAGGATCAGGTGCTGCTGCCGGGCGCCAATCTGCGCGTCTTCGTCAATGCGCGCTTTTAGGCGCCTGAGGCGTTTCGGCTTGATCGCCGGGGCGAAATAGGGCATAGGCGGGGCCAACGAAGCGCTGGGCGTATCCCGGCCAGTTCACTATTGCCGGGGTGAGATCGATGAAAGTCCGCAACTCTTTGAAATCTCTGCGTTCGCGCCATCGCGCCAACCAGATCGTGCGCCGCAAAGGCCGCGTCTACATCATCAACAAGGTGCAAAAGCGCTATAAGGCGCGTCAGGGCTGATCAGGGGTCCGTCGTGATTTCTGCCAGGCGAGAAACGTCGCTTTTGCTCTGCATTGCATATTGCTGGCGTCGCGCTTCCTAAGCGCGGCCCGTCATATTTCATGACCCGAGCCGCTGTTACGGCGGCGCGGGCATTTGTGTGGCTAACCGACCGTGGCGGCGGCTCTCAACGAGAGAGCCCTTTGCGCCATGACCAAAACGCCTCCTCCCGTGATCCTGACCGGTGATCGTACGACCGGTCCGTTGCATCTAGGCCATTATGCGGGATCGCTTCAGAACCGCGTCGCCCTGCAACACACTCACGAGCAATATCTGTTGCTCGCCGATTCACAGGCGCTCACCGATAACGCACACGACCCGGAAAAAGTCCGCCGCAACGTGTTCGAGGTAGCCCTCGACTATCTGGCCGTTGGCGTGGACCCGGCTGTGTCCACGATCTGCGTCCAATCTCTTCTGCCCGCGCTCGCCGAGCTGACGCTGCTGTATTTGAACTTTGTCAGTCTCGCCCGTCTCGAGCGCAATCCGACCATCAAGGATGAGATACGCGCGCGTGGTTTCGACCGCGACATCCCTGCCGGCTTCCTTTGTTACCCGGCCGCGCAAGCTGCCGATATAACGGCATTCAAGGCGACTTTAGTGCCTGTGGGAGAAGACCAGGCCCCGATCATCGAACAAACGAACGAGATCGTGCGGCGCCTTAATCGACAGATCGGTCGACACGTGCTGCTCGAAGCTCGGGCTTTGATTCCGCGGGTGGGACGCCTTCCCGGCGTCGATGGCAGATCGAAGATGAGCAAGTCCCAGGGCAATGCTATTCCGCTCTCGGCACGTGACGATGAGATAGAGGAGGCGGTGCAGCGCATGTACACCGATCCCGGCCATCTGCGCGCCTCTGATCCCGGCCGTGTCGAGGGTAATGTTGTCTTCACCTATCTCGACGCATTCGACGATGACCGTGAAGCCGTCGCCCATCTAAAGGCTCGTTATCAACGTGGCGGGCTCGGCGATATGGCGCTGAAATCGCGCCTGAGAGATGTTTTAAAGGCGTTACTTGGCCCAATTCGCGAGCGGAGGTTTGAACTGAAGCGCGATCCTGATTTTGTTATGGACGTTCTCCGAAAGGGGACGCGCAAAGCGCAAAGTCTAACCGCAGAGACCATGGCGGAAGTGCGCGAAGCCTTAGGGCTTTTTGACCTGGAGCAGAGGCTTTGATCGGAAGCGAGTAGACGCCAGACTAACCGCTCGCCTCCGCAACCCCCATGAGCGCGAGCACATGCGCGTTGACGCTGCGGCTCAGAGCGTCAACGTCATAGCCGCCCTCGAGCATTGAGACGACGCGGCCGCCGCAGCGCCGGTCGGCGATATCCATCAGCCGTTTGGTCGCGTCGCCGAAATCCGTCTCGCGGAGCCGCAGGCCGCCGAGCGGATCCCGCTCATGGGCGTCGAAGCCCGCCGAAATCAGGATCAGATCGGGCGCGAAATCGCGCACCCGCGGCAGGATTCGGTCGGCGAGCGCTTCTCGAAAGGCGTCCCCGGTCGAACCGGCGAGCAGCGGCGCATTGACGATATTGTCATGGTCGCCGGTTTCGTTGCGCCCGCCCGTGCCTGGATAAAAAGGCGCCTGATGCGTCGAGCAGAACAGCACTTTGTCGTCGGCCCAGAAGATCTCTTGCGTGCCATTGCCGTGATGGACGTCGAAGTCGACGATCGCCACCCGTTCCGCCCCATGCGCCGCCAGGGCGTGGCGCGCGGCCACGGCGACATTGTTGACGAAGCAAAAACCCATTGGATTGTGCACGCCGGCATGATGTCCGGGCGGCCGAACAGCGACGAAGGCGTTGTCGGCGTGTCCCGACATGACTTCGTCCACTGCCGCGACGGCGCCGCCGGCGGCGCGCCACACAGCTTCGATCGTCTTCGGACACATCAGCGTATCGCTGTCGAGCGCCGAATAGCCTTCGCGCGGCGCGGCGCGCTCAAGGGCTGCAAGATAGGATTGCGGATGGACGCGTTGCAGCGCCTCCGCTTGCGCTTGGGGCGCGCTCATTCGGCTCAGGGATGCGAATCGCGCTTGCTCCAAGCCGCGTTGGATAGCCCGCAACCGTTCGGGGGCTTCGGGATGGCCGGGGCCCATCTCATGAAGGAGCCCGCTTTCATGTGTGACGAGAAGGGTTTTCAATGCTGCGACGCAATCCAAGCGGGCGACGCTACGCCAGTCAACGCCATGATTCTCGGCCTTCCGCGGCCTCCTGTCCATGAAAAAGAAATGGTAAAGCTCAAGCGAGGGCTCGCGCCGGTTAGCGTGGCGCCGGCGCAACAGTAAGGGAATAATTCGGAAGACGTGATCCCAGCGCCAAAGTTCATGATAAGAAAATCGTAACAACTGTTTTGCGGCGGAAAGGAGTGCCTGAAATGAGTTTCAGATATGTGACGGCGGCGTCTGCGCTTCTCGCTGTTTTTTTGGCGGGTTGCAACGGGGGAACGCCTCTTCCCGATCCGAGGCTTAATGGCCGCGACGCCGAATTCATGGCGCTTGCTCCCAAGGCTGGGGTAAGCTCGCAATACGAACGCTACCTCGTCGATTATAAGACGAACGAGCCCGTCGGTTCGATCATCGTCGATAACCGCTCGAAATTCCTTTACTATGTCATGCCGGGCGGAAAGGCCGTGCGCTACGGCGTCGCCACCGGTCAGGACGCGATGGCCTTCACCGGCCGGGCCTATGTGGGCGGCTTGCAGGAATGGCCGCGGTGGATCCCGCCAAAGGACATGCTCGAGCGCTGGCCGCATCTCCAGCCGACGGCGGATGCCGGTGGTCTGCCTGGCGGCCCCGACAATCCGCTCGGCTCGCGCGCGCTCTACCTCTATCAGAACGGCAAGGATACGCTTTATCGTATCCATGGCACAAATGAGCCGGACAAGATCGGACAGGCGGTGTCCTCGGGGTGCATCCGCATGCGCGACATCGACGCGATCGATCTCTACAATCGCGTCAAGATCGGCACGAAAGTCGTCGTGCTCTAAGCTTTTCGCCACAGTTCATTAAGCTTCCTGCGACGCCCTCCGCCCAGCGCGCGAGGGCGTCGTCATTTTTGCCATCAGACGTCTCGTTGGCCATCAGACGTCTTGCCCCTCGTTCGGCGTAACCGCAGCCCGAGCAAACCGGTCTTCGACGACCGATCGCCAGTGTGCGCCGTCGCACTGCGCCTTGGTAAAACGAATCTTAATGTCGCGAATGTTCGCAGGGGGCGGGCGACAGAAGAGGGGAAATGGTTATGCGTCCGACGACAAGCATGGGCTGCTTAGTTCTGGTGGTCAGCATTCTCTTGCTGGAAGTCGCCGGCGCGGGCGCTTACATCGCGACGTCCGCGCAAGCGAAACCCTCGGACCCTTGCTACGGCTATGCGATTTGCCAGTAAAAAATTTCATTTGGCCGCGCAATTCGTGGAACGCGCGCGCGACATTTGCGTTTTTATTCTGAAAGGCCGGCGCGCCCGAAATCAATGCTCGAAAGAGCGGAGACGCGGAGCGCCGCGCCTTTCAAGTTTTTATATCCGTTGCAGCGAGAGGCGGAAGGCTGGGCCCGTCATGCGCAATTTGGTTTTGTATGTATTGATGTTGTTCCTGTTCGCGGCAAGCGTTGCAAGCGCCACGACGATTCTCTCTCGACCGTCGCTCAGCGACGACGATTTTTGCTTTGGATACGCGATCTGCGAATAGTCAGGCCGAACGTTTCTGACGCGCGAGTTCGCGCAAGCGCGCGACGCTGCGCGTCAGCGAGCCTGCTTCAACGCCGATAAACGCTTCTATTCGCCCGCACATCGCGTCGGCGGTCTGATAAATGCGCTGTTTGAACGGCGCGACCAGTCTGGCCGCCCAGGCGCGAATCGCGAGGACAACCGAATAGATCTGACGGAAGCGGTCCAGCTGCATCAGCTTGTCCCGGCAGATGTCGAAAAGAAACGACATGCAGCCGAGCGCCAGCGTTTTGGCGAGAAGGATCGCGATAAGCCCCGTGAACACATGTCCATGCGCGATCAATTCAAAACCAACCAGCTTGGCCGGTAGAATCACGAACGCTGGCGCGATAAATATCGCCAATGTTTTTACGGGCGTAAGCGTCGCAACGAAGTCCTTGAACTGCTGTTCGTAACGTTCAAGCCCAAGCGCGCGTCCAAGATCGTGCAGCCATTCGCTGAAATGATCCCACAGCCAGGTTTCGACCAGAAAGAGGACGGCGAGCGTGAACCAGAACGCATCCCTCAGGCGCCGTTTCCAATCTTCCATAAGTTCTTCCTCTCACATGCGGCGGGCGCGTAGCGCCAGCGCGCGGCGTGAAACACGACGGCCAAACTTAGACCCGCTCACATGTGAATAGCGCGTTTGGCGACGGCGAAGGCCGCCTCGCGCATCGCCTCCGAGAGCGTCGGATGGGCGTGGCAGGTGCGCGCGAGATCTTCCGCCGAGCCGGAAAATTCCATCAACACAGCAGCTTCAGCGATCAATTCGCCGGCCGCGGCGCCAAGAATGTGGACGCCGAGCACCCGGTCGGTCGCGGCGTCGGCGATGATCTTCACGAAGCCGTCGGTCGCGCGCATCGCGCGCGCGCGACCATTGGCGGTAAAGGGAAATTTGCCGATCGCAACCTCGATCCCTCGGGATTTGGCTTCTTCCTCGGTCATGCCGACCGCCGCGACTTCCGGCATCGTGTAGACGACGCTGGGAATGACGCCGTAGTTCACATGCCCCGCCTGTCCGGCGAGGATTTCGGCGACGGCGATGCCTTCGTCCTCAGCCTTATGGGCGAGCATCGGTCCGCGCACGACGTCGCCGATGGCGTAGACTCCTGGAACATTGGTCGCGAAGCCGTCGTGGATGACGACGCGCCCGCGCTCCAGGGCGACGCCGGCGTCCTCGAGTCCGAGACCCTGCGTGAACGGGATGCGGCCCGTCGCGATGAGCACCGCGTCCGCCTCGACCGTGTCGGACGTCGCGCCATCGACCGACGAATAGGAGACCACAGCGCGCTCGGCCTTGCCGGTTCGCTCGCGCCGCACGCCTGTCACCTTGGAGGCGAGGCGGAAACCGAAGCCCTGCTTTTCGAGGATCTTCTGAAAGCGCGCGGCGATCTCGAGATCAAAGCCCGGGAGAATGCGATCGAGATATTCGATCGCAATGACTTCCGTTCCCAGCCGGCGCCAGACCGATCCAAGCTCGAGTCCGATGACGCCCGCGCCGACGACGACCAGCCGCTTCGGCGTCTTCGCCAGGGCCAAGGCGCCGGTCGACGAAAGGATCAGCTTTTCGTCGACCGCAATCTCCGCGCCGGAGGCGTCGCGCAGCGGCGCGACAGCCGAACCGGTGGCGAGAACAATATTCTTCGCTTCGAGCGTTTGAACGGCGCCGTCGGGGCCGACGACCGCGACTCGCCCGGCGCCCTTCAGCCGGCCAACGCCGCGAAACGACTCGATCTTGTGCTTTCTAAACAGGAACGCGACGCCGTTGACGTTCGCGCCGACGGTGTCGTCCTTGTGCTTCATCATCGCCGCAAGATCTAGACGCGGCGGATCGACCATGACGCCGAGCGGCGCCAATCCATGCGCGGCTTCTTCAAACATATGCGAAGCGTGAAGCAGCGCCTTCGACGGAATGCAGCCGACATTGAGGCATGTGCCGCCGAATGTCGGGTCCTTCTCGACGACGGCCGTCTTCAATCCAAGTTGCGCCGCGCGGATCGCGCAAACGTAACCGCCTGGACCGGATCCGATCACGATAAGATCGTAGGTCATGTCATCCGCAACTCAAAAATGGCGCCGCCTCCAAGATCCGTTTCTCAGATGAACGCATCCGAGATGAATTTTGGCTAAACGCCGCTCTCGGAAATCAGGCGGCGGCCCAGACGTAGATGAGCGTTGCGACCAGCCCGAGCGCGGTTTGACCGAGCTCCAGGCGACCCCAAAGGTCGATGACCTTGCGCGCCTCATGCGCCGCGTCGGCCTGGATCAGCGCCAGGATGCGATTGTTGAGCGGCACGATGGCGAGATAGGTATAGGGCCAGCTCGCAATGGCGAGCAGGGCGCCGAAAAGCCATCTGACGTCATCGAGTTCGCGATAGGCGATGAAGCCGAAGAGGGCGGCAAGCGCGGCAAAACTTGCGAGCACAATGAAGCCGCGGTGATCGGAGGGCTCCCACTCCTTGATCAGCGCGTCGTCAGTGAGCGCAAGCCGCGCCGGCTGTTCGACATAGTTGACATAGAGCGAAGCGCCGGTGAAAGCGCCAGCCGTCGCGAGCGCAAGCGAACCAATAATCATTGAAGCGTCCTTTGGCGGTCGGCGCATAATTTGGCGTTCCTGGCGAATCGACCCCGACCGCCGACCCGCCGCCGTTATTCTTTAAGCAGACTCGATCGCTTCCTCGTCGCAGACGACGCGGGAGTTGCTCTCGGCTTCAGCGGCGACGTCGATTTTCACCGCCTTCACCGCATCCTGCTCTTTTCGGCGATCGGTGAAATGGTCGAAGAACACCCGCATGGCGCGATCGACGCCATAGGGATTGATGCGTCTCGTATCCTCCCGATAGAACATCGGCACGTTTGGGGAAACCGTGGCGAGATCATAGGATGGGAGATAGGCGATGTTCGGCCTTGCCCGCACGACCTCGTCGGCGGCGGCGCGCAGAATCGCCTTGACGGCGCAGTTCGATTCGATGACGTGCCGGTCTTCGTAGGTCGCGATAATGCCGACCGGCGACACGCTCAACACGATGCGAACCTTGGGATTGACCTCGCGAATGCGGTCGACGGCGGCCATGAAGTCGCGCACGACTTCGCTGACGGTCATATTGTAGAACTCGTAGACGCTCGGATCCCAGGTTCCGCCGGCGACGCCCGGCGCGAGCTGCAGGATTGCGCCATCCGGCTTGTGGCGCCAGGTCTCGGTGTGGCCGAATGTGAAAACGAAGACGTCCATCGTCTCGAACATGTGGCGGACCGCGGCGAGATGCCGCTCGCGATCGGCGCGCATCTCGTCAACAGTGGCGTATCCGTCCGGCTCGATGCGCGGCCGGAACGGATCGACGACGCGGCCGTCCTCCGGACGGTTCCAGTGATCGAGTTGCGGCGTGAAGCGTCCATAGGCGCGTTCGATCAATTGCAGCAGCTGAGCGGTCGTGTAGAGATTGCCGTAGCGGCAGGAATACATTGAGTAGTTGCGGCGCAGCGCCTCATCCGCGGACATGCCGGCCGGCGGCTGCTCGGCGAGATAATAATGGAATCCGCTCGCCTGCAGGTGCATGGCGATCTCTTGCGCGAAGCAGCTGCCGCCTGTGGCGACCTTGTCCTGCGGCGAAATCTTGAAAGGCGTGCGAATGATCGGATCGAGCGCGAAGGGCGGCAGCGACGTCACCGCCTTGCGCCAAAAGCGATGGTCGGGTAGGGAGCTATAGGGGTTCTCCGCCATGGTCGCACTCCTTTCTGATCCGGCCGATGGTCGCGGATCGAGCTTTTCCCGCGTCGTTCGCGAGCAGCCCTCTGGCGTCGCAACATAAACGGCGCCTGACCGCTTGTCACCCGGCGGCGCCGCTGAGAACGCCCGCGCCGTCGCCAATCCATGAAAGACCGCATGTTAACGCAGGTTGACAGACAGATTTTAAAATCCTGGCGGCAATACGCCATAGAGCCAAGGATCGCGAAATTCACCGGCCGCGTCATGCGCAACACCGGGCCACGGATCGCCATCATCGGCAACTGCCAGAGTTTCGGCATCGCCTATGCGATGAAAGTGCTCGATCCGAGCGCGACGGTTGACCATTTTTCGATGATCGCCCGCGCCCGCTCGACGATGGGCCTTTTCGTCAAGACGCTGGAGACCTACGACTACGTCTTCTCGCATGACTTTCTTGACGGTCATGTGCG
The DNA here is from genome assembly GCF_051061285.1 of Methylocystis sp. GTDB lineage: Bacteria > Pseudomonadota > Alphaproteobacteria > Rhizobiales > Beijerinckiaceae > Methylocystis. The sequence continues at coordinate 192,447 of NZ_JBPFEA010000024.1, read as the reverse complement.
CGGCGGCGGATCGGAGGAATTGTGCAAGCGCCTGCCGAAGACGATGATCTTTCCTGCGATCACCTTCGCGGCCTTTCATCCCGATCTCGTCTATATTCACGATCTGTCGCGCATGCACGGTTTCGTTTGCGGGCCGATCGGTCCCTACCATTCGGCGATCGCGCTTTTCGCCTATCGCAAGGGATTGTCGGTCGAGATGGCGAACGCGCTCTTCAACGAGAACGTCTTTGACGCGCTCGGCTATTTCGACATGTGGAACGACGCGTCGCGCGAACTCCTCGATGCGACGCGCGACAGATATGGCCTCGATCTTTCGGCCGAGCTGATGAACTGGTCGCGCCGGGGCGTCTTCATGTACAGCACCGTGCATCCGATGAGCTTTGTGCTGTTCGATCTCTCCAAGAAGCTTTTCGAGACGGTCGGACTGAAGCCGCGGACAGTGAATTTCAACTACTACGCCATTCATGATCTCGCGCGCAGCGAGATCTTCCCGATCTATCCGCCGATCGCCAAGCGATATGGCGCGCAGGGCGGCTATATGTTCAAACTGCAGAACCACCATATATCGACGTCGGTGGGCGACTTCCTGACGCTGCCGCAGTACATCGCGTCCTGCTACAAGATCTACAGCGGCCATGATCCATCGCAGCTTAGCAATCCGCGCGTCGACGCCTGGCTCGCCGACGAGGCGACGAGCGGATTGCTGATGAGATTGGCGCGCGAGAATTTCGTCGCGGGCCTCACGCCGACCCTGTGAGCGCGCTTATTTCCAGCGCGTGTCGAATTTCGACAGGTTGAACGGCGGCTTATAGGGATGCAGCGGATTTTCGCCGCTGAAGGGCGTCACCACGGTGAGAATGCGCTCGCGATGTTTCAGGGGCGCGAAGCCCGAAGGGTCCAGCGCGCCGGTGAAGCCGATAAGATGCGCCGGATCGACATTGAGCTTGAACGCCGGCGGCGGGCGCATCCAACTCTGCGCGGCCACATCCATATAAGCCGTCTTCAACATATGGTTGAGGCCCCACTGCGTCGGCACGAAGCAGGATTTGGCCGAATCCGACATGTCCCAATAAAAAGTGTCGGGTCGCAATTCGAGCGTCGCGTCGCCTTCGAAAATCGCGATTGATCCTTCGTGCATGAGATGCCGCACTTCGGCGAAGCCCGCGAAGGGGTCGACGAGATGGTAATAGACGCCAAGACAGATGACGATGTCGAAGGTCTCGTTAAGCTTCGAGGCTTCGTAGATCGAAACGTTCTGATTGATCTCGACGTTGGACTTTAAAAGCTTCTTGGCGAGGCGCAGTCCGGCGCCGCTCGCCCAATTTTGGCTCACGTCGTCGGTGGCGACAACGCGCTTGGCGCCCCGCCGCTCGGCGTAAAAGCTCCAGAATCCGTCCCAGCAGCCGATTTCGAGCACGCTCTTGCCGGCGAAATCGATCTTGTCGAGTTCGTTCTCGATGAAGCGCCAGATGCGGCGGTGATCGTCGGCTTGCGACACGCTGAGGGCGCGCAGCCCGTTTCCGAAATCGAACTCATGATACCAATGAATGGCGTCAATTTCTTTTTGCAGCGCTTCGCGCGAGGCTGCGTCCTGCACGTCCATCGATTGTTCCTTGGATAATTGCGTCAGGCGCGCGAAAGCGCTCACTCTGATCGCGCGGCGAGGGCGCGGAGTTTGCCTTTATTCCGCGCTCCACGCAAGGTGAGGACGCGCCGTCCCTATGCCGTCGAGACTCTCCATGTCCGTCGCGAAGGCGCGAATGCGCGGCGCGATCTCGTCGCGAAAGCGCGAGCCGTTGAAGACGCCGTAATGGCCGACGCCTTTCTGCACATAATGGCGCTTCCGGCCGGCAGGAATGTTGGCGCAGAGATCCAGCGCGGCTTCGGTCTGGCCGACGCCGGAAATGTCGTCTTTTTCACCCTCGACGGCAAAGAGCGCCGTGTGGCTGATCGCTTTGAGGTCGATGAGATTGCCGCGGTGGCGCAACAGGCCGAGCGGCACCTCGTGGCGGACGAATACGCGATCGACGGTTTGAAGATAGAATTCCGCGGTCAGGTCCATCACCGCGAGATATTCGTCGTAAAAATCGCGGTGTCTTTCGGCGGAGTCGCCGTCTCCCTCGACGAGATGGTTGAACATTTCAAGATGAGCCGAGATATGGCGCTCGAAATTCATCGACATGAAGCCGGAAAGCTGCAGAAAGCCCGGATAGACTTGGCGTCCCATGCCCGCGTGCGGAAACGGCACGGTGTGGATGCAATGGCGGCGGAACCAATCCATGCCGCGCTGCTGCGCCAGCTTGTTGACGGCCGTCGGATTCACCCGGGGGTCGATGGGGCCGCCGATCAGCACCATGGATTCCGGGACGTCAGGATCGTTGTCCGCCTCCATCGCGGCGATCGCGCAGATGAGCGGCACTGAGGCCTGACAGACGCCAAGCGTATGCAAGGGCGTTTGGGTCGCGTCCAGTGCAAGGAAGCGCATGATTTCGCTGAGATAATCGATGTAATCGTCGAGATCGAAGGAGCCGTCGACGAGCGGCACCGTGCGCGCGTCGCTCCAATCCGTGACGTAGACGTCGTGGGTTGGCAAAAACGCCTCGACTGTGCCGCGCAGCAGCGTGGCGTAGTGGCCGGACATCGGCGCGACAATCAGCAATTTCGACTGTCGGGGCGCCGGACCAGTAAATTGCCGCTTGAAATGCAGCAGGCCGCAAAAGGGGCGGCTCCAGACAACCTCCTCGACGATCTCGACCTCGGCGCCGTCGACAACCGTCGTGGCCAAGCCGAACAGCGGTTTCCCGTAGCGGCGAGTCATGCGCTCGAACAGCTCCGCCGAGGCGGCGACGTTGCGGCCGAACGACGTATGATGCAGCGGATTGAGCGGATTCTTCATCGCGTGCAACATCGCGTCCGTCGCCGCCCGCGCCGGCGCGAAAGCCAAGTGCAACATTTCGTACAGCTGGTAAGACATACGGTCCATCTTTACGCTTCTCCCCGCCACCCCCGTCGCAGCCGCCGCGCTGCGGTTTCATGTTGCACTGCACAATCAAACTTATAACACATTCAAGATGGGCTAAGTTAGAAATCTGGCGAGCAGAGCTGTGGCGCCACGGACCTGAAAATTTGCAGTTCTGTCATATTCTCGCAGCCAAGGCCCCGACTGCAAGCGAAAACCAGAGCATGGCGGTTGAAATCTGATAGAGCGACAAAGCGCGGCGGATATCCGCCGCATTGGCCTCGCGCCTGCCGTCGCCTAGACTCGCGCCGTCCACCGCCTCAGCCCCGCCGTAGGAGCGTGGCCCGCCGAGCTTGAGGCCAAGAGCCCCCGCGGCCGCGGCTTCGGGCCAGCCGGCGTTGGGGGAGACGTGACGCGGCGCATCGCGCCAGGCCGCCGTCAGCGCTTTGGCCGGGGAGGCGCCGTTCACCGCCAAGGCGCCGATCGCCAGCAGGCCCGCAGCCGCGCGCGCGGGGAGGACATTCATCACATCGTCGCAGCGGGCCGCGGCCCAGCCGAAGGCGCGGTAGCGCGGCGACTTGTGGCCGATCATGCTGTCGGCGGTGTTGACGATCTTATAGGCCAGCGCGCCGGGCAGGCCGAAGACCGCGAGCCAGAGCGCCGGCGCGACGACGCCGTCGGAGAAATTCTCGGCGAGGCTCTCGATGGCGGCGCGGGCGACGCCGGAGGCGTCGAGCGCCGACACGTCGCGGCCGACGATTTTCGCGACGGCCGCGCGGCCGTCATCGACCGAGATCGCCAGAGCCTCGGCGACCGCGGCGACATGCGCATGAAGACTGCGCTGCGCCAGAAGGCTGGATGCAACCACAGCGAGCGCCATCCAGCCGAGCGGAAGCGCGAGCGCCGCGCGTTCGATCAGCGCGCCGCTCCCAACCGCGACGACAAGAAGCGCGGCGAGAGCGAGAGCGCCTTTCGACCGTCGAAGCGCGAAGGAATCGCCCTCACGGTTCAGTCCTCGGTCGAGCGCGACGATCAACGCCCCCATCCATGTCACCGGATGGCCGATCCTGCGAAAAAGCGCATCCGGATAGCCGGCGCCCGCCTCGATGGCGAGCGCCAGAAGCGCAACGCCGAAATTCACCGTCCAAAAAGCGCGGTGATCGAGGCCTTGGCCAGCGCATTCTGATTAATGGTGAAGCCGGCGATGGCGGTGCGGCCATGAGCGGCGTCGCCGAGCTTCTCGGTCTTGAGCGCATAAACGGTGAAAACGTAACGGTGCGGTTTGCCGGGCGGCGGGCAGGGGCCGCCATAGGCCTTGTCGCCGAAGTCCGTCTCCAACTGATGCGCGCCGGGCGGCAAATTTTTACCCGACGCATCGCCGGCGCCGCGCTTCAAGCCGCGAACGTCGGCCGAAATATCGACGACGAGCCAGTGCCAGAAGCCGGCGCCGCCCGTCGGCGCATCGGGATCGTGCACGGCGACGGCGAAGCTCTTGGTGCCAGGAGGCGGGTCGCTCCAATTGAGCTCCGGCGAGACGTTCTCACCGGTGCAGCTCATGGAATCATAGACATGCTTCATATCGATCGTCTTGCCTTCGGCGATGTCGGGGCTTGTGAGTTCGAAAGCGTGGGCGCCGCTTGAATCGGCGGCGGCCAGCGCGATAAGGCCGAGAAAGGATGAAACGCTGCGCAACATGTAAGCGTGCTCCTCAAATCTGGAATTCGCCGCATCTTTAGCGGATTGGCGCGCTGGTGTCGCGCGCCCGCGCTTCGCGGTAAAGAGGGCGCATGAGCGATGCGGGAAGTGGGCGTCCTTTGCGCCGCGGCTGGACGACGGGCGCCTGCGCGACCGCCGCGACGCGCGCCGCCTTTGAGGCGCTGATGACGGACGCACCGCCTCCCGATCCGGTCGAGATCGCGTTGCCGTCGGGAAAGCGCGTCGCCTTCGCGCTGGCGACCTTCGAACGGGAAGAGGATTTCGCCCGCGCCGGCGTGGTCAAGGACGCCGGCGACGATCCGGACGTCACCCACGGCGCCCTGATATGCGTGCAAGTGCGCCGCGGCGCTCCCGGCGCCGGCGTGCGGTTTTTCGCAGGCGAGGGCGTCGGCACAGTGACGCGTCCGGGGCTTCCGCTGCCGCCCGGCGAGCCGGCGATCAATCCCACGCCGCGTAAGATGATGGTTGAGGCGATCATCGAGGCGAGCGCGAAGATCGGCGTCGGCGCGGACGCCGACATCGAAATTTCGATTCCCGGCGGCCAGGAATTGGCCAAGCACACGCTCAACGGCCGACTGGGGATCGTTGGCGGACTCTCCATTCTCGGCACGACCGGAATCGTGACGCCCTTTTCCTGCGCCGCCTGGATCGACAGCATCCATCGCGGCGTCGATGTGGCGCGCGCGAGCGGCCTGGCGCATGTCGCCGGCACGACAGGCTCGACCTCCGAGGCGGCGGTGAAGCGGCTTTATGATTTGCCGGAGACGGCGCTCATCGAAATGGGCGATTTCGTCGGCGGGCTGTTGAAATATCTTCGCACCCATCCTGTCGCGCGCGTCACGATCGGCGGCGGCTTCGCCAAAATGACCAAGCTCGCGCAAGGACGGCTCGATCTTCATTCGGGGCGCTCGAGCATCGATCTTGCGCGGCTCGCGCACACCGCGCACGAGGTCGGCGCGGGCGAAGAGATTGCGGCGCTCATCGCCAACGCCAATAGCGCGCTCGAAGCCTTGCAGGTCGCGCGGAGCGCCGGGGTCGATCTCGCAGCGCCGATCGCGCGCGATGCGTGGAAAACCGCCGCGCGGGCGCTCGATACGGCGGACTGCGAATTGGAGATCATCATATTCGATCGCGAAGGGGCTCTGCTCGCCCGCACGCCGCTCCAAAGAGCCCAGACATGAGCGAAAATCCGTATCTCACCCTTGTGCTCGGCGGCGCGCGCTCCGGCAAAAGCGCTTATGCGGAAAGTCTCATCGTCACGCATCCGTCGCCCTGGACCTATATTGCGACGGCGGACATTCTCGATGAGGAAATGCGCGCGCGCGTCGACGCGCATCGCGCAAGACGCGGCGAGGAATGGCGCACGGTCGAAGCGGCGCAAGCGCTCGTCGAAGCGATTTGCGAGGCGCCAGTCGATGGACCGCTGCTGATCGACTGTCTCACGCTTTGGCTGAGCAATCGGCTGCTTGGCGGCGCCGATCTTTCGCGCGATCGCGCCGCGCTTGTTCATGCGTTGTCGTCCCGTTCAGCGCCGACCGTCGCCGTCTCGTCCGAGGTTGGATTGTCCATCGTGCCAGAAAACGCGCTGGCGCGTTCTTTTCGGGATGCGGCCGGCGAATTGCATCAGGCCGTTTCGCGGAGTGCGGGAAGGGTCGCGCTCGTCGTCGCGGGCAATCCGCTGATCGTGAAGGGTCAGCCGAGCGTCTGATTTTTGGCGTTCTGCGCAGATTGAGTCTTGGGGCGCGTAATGAATCTTGGGGCGCGTAATTTGAAGGAGAAAGTTCATGTGCAACAGTTTGCTCAAATCAAAAATCCTTGTCGCTGTCGCCTTCGCGGCCCTATTTGCGATCGAAGCTGCGTCGGGCGCCGAGCGCCTGCCGGCTTACGGCGCAAATCTGTCCGAGACTTCGGTGTCAGGGCTTTCATCGGGCGCCGCGATGGCCTTGCAGTTCCATGTGGCGCATTCCGGCGTTGTGAAAGGCGCGGGGATCATCGCCGGCGTGCCTTACGACTGCGCGGAGCAGAGTTCTAATCGCGCGACCGGCAATTGCATGAAGCCGGACGCCGCGCATCCTGTCCCGGATCCGGCGCATCTGAAGGACATCACCGACTCGCTCGCGCGCTCCGGCGCCATAGACGACGTCGCCAATTTGAACGATGCGCGCGTCTGGCTGTTTTCCGGCAGCAAGGACGGTGTGGTGCTTCCCGTGGTGATGGATGCGGCGCGCGACTATTATTCGTTTTATGTGCCGCCGGATCGCATCGTCTATCGAAACGACATCGGCGCGGGCCACGCCATGGTGACCGAGGACTATGGCGACAAGGACTGCGCCGCGACCAAGGCTCCGTTCATCGTCGATTGCGATTTTGACGCCGCGAAAGCATTGCTCGAACAGATTTACGGTCCGCTCAATCCGCCGAGCGCGCAGCCTTCGGGAAAATATATCGAGTTCGATCAGAAGGAATTTCTGCCCGACGGCAATCCCTACAATCACAGTCTAAGCGATGTCGGCTACGCCTATGTGCCGCATGCCTGCGCCTTGGAGACGTGCCGCATACATGTCGCCCTGCATGGCTGCAAACAGCAGGCCGCCCAAATCGGCGACGCATTTTATAAGCACGCCGGCTACAATCGTTGGGCGGATACGAACCATATTATCGTTGTGTATCCGCAAACCATCAGCCGCTGGGGCTGGGGCTGGCCGTTCTACACCTTGAATTTCGTGTGGAACCCTAACGCCTGCTGGGACTGGTGGGGCTATGACAACGCCGAGCACCATACCAAGAAAGGTCCGCAGATCGCCGCCATTCGCGCCATCGTGGACCGGCTCGCGACGAAGCCTTGAGTTTAGCGCCTCATGTCGTGCTTGTGCATCATCATTGCTCATGGCGGGAGATGGCGATTGTTGTGACAATTTGGGTGTGGCTTTTGGCGTCGCTCGCTATCGGAACAATAGCCAAATTGCGAATTAGGGCGCGTCATTTGCGCGTCTCCACCCTCGACTCGCGCGATAGGACGAAGACCGGCCGCCGTTTCCCACTCAGTCTGCTGCGCCTTGCTCCGCTTGGCTAAGGACGCGAATAGTTGGCATGTGGCCATCGTTCGGGTCGCGTGACGTTGATGGGGGACGGGCAAGCTCGTCGCGCCAAAAGGCAGACGTCGCGAGGGGCCGAGAGCGCCTATATTCTCGAGTTCGCACGAGCGACTGCCCGAAACAAATTGAAATCAATTGGCCCCAGTCCGGCCGAGGAAGTAGCCCCCTATGCTAGGCGCGGCTCGGAACTGTCGGACGTCACTGCGTTCGCTCGACCCGGACAGCGTGGATAAAAAAGGGGTAAGGATATGAAAAGATCGCTTGGCGCGCTCGTTGTCTTTAGCGCGATTTCCATGGGCGCACAGGCGGCGGACTTGTCTTCCCGTAAATCTTCGCCGCCGTACTTGATTGCGCCACCTCCGCTTTGGACCGGCTTCTATGTTGGCGCAAACCTCGGAGGAGGAGTGCCGAATAGGGGAGCCGGCGGCGTCATCGGCGGCGGCCAGCTGGGTTATAATCACCAATTTTCGCCGCTGTTTGTCGCCGGCCTTGAAACCGATATCCAGGGATCAAGCATGGGTGGCGTGCATTGGTTTGGAACGGTTCGGGGACGCTTGGGCACAACTGTAGTTAATCCGACATTGCTCGTTTATGGGACCGGCGGATTCGCCTATGGTGGAAGCGGCGGCGCGCGGGCAGGCTGGACCGCCGGCGGCGGCGTTGAATGGGCTTTCGCTCCGAAATGGTCCGCGAAGGTTGAATACCTCTATGTCCGCCTTTCCCAGAACGCAGATTTTGGGCCACGTCGACATGGCGACCAGGGTTTCCATGTCGTGCGAGCGGGACTCAACTATCGCTTCGATCCATATGCAATTCTAAGCCCGCCGAAGGCCTTCTAGAGCAGGTTCCGAAAAAGTTGACAGACTTTTTCGATGAGAACCTGCTCCAACGTTTTGATTTTGAGCGCTTCCTAATCGATCACATGATTCCATGTGATCGGGAAGCGCTCTAGGCGTTCCCAAGGGTCGCAGATATTCCACGGATACGCTGAGCCGCCTGGCGATGTTCATCACCATAGCGCGTTCTTTCCTATCAAGCGTGAAGACATCATGTGTAACAAAGATGTGTCGTCTCGACGGCGCAAACGGCTGACCGCGACGGCGGGAGCGCTGGCATTTGCTATTTGTTGTAGCGAATTGGCCGCGCTCGCCGGCGCCGTCTCAGTTGCGTCGGCGACTTTCGCACAAGCGGAGCCTGGCTGGGGACCGCCGCCTCCGGGGCCCGGCTGGGAACCGCCGCCTCCGCCCCCAGACTCGTGGGGACCACGCCGCAGACGATGGCGTCGATTGCCGCCACCGCCACCACCTCCTCCTCCGCCTCCCCTGCCTTTTTTTTGACGAATGGCAGGTTCGATCGTCAGGACGGACACAAGCGCCGAATGCGAGGCGAAAGCGTCGATAATCTTCACTAAAGCGCGGATTGCCGTCGCGTTCGAGGTGAACCGTGCCGTTGTCCGAAACGATCATGCTCGGGCGACCGCGCCTCGTGATCAACGCCAAACGATGGACGATTCGCTCACATGGCTTCTTGAACTTCTGAGGCGTCGTCGCCTGTAAACCAAGAAATGTCGTCGCCATCGCCATCGCCCTCATCCGACCCCGCGTCGCGGGGCCACTCTCCCGCTTCACGGGAGAAGGGAGCGCCTTACGCTCCCGCCGCGTTCAGCCCCGTTTCGAGATCGGCGATGATGTCGTCGATATGTTCAATGCCGATCGAAAGCCGCACATAGCCGGGCGTCACGCCGCTCGCGAGCTGCGCTTCCTCGGCGAGCTGCGAATGCGTCGTCGTCGCCGGATGAATGGCGAGGCTGCGCGCGTCGCCGATATTGGCGACGTGATAGAACATCTCCAGCGCGTCGATAAATCTGCGGCCGGCGTCGAGGCCGCCCTTCAGCTCGAAGCCGAGCAGCGCGCCATAGCCGCCCTTCAGATAGGCGTCGGCGCGCCGTCGCATCTCGCCTGTCTGCTGCGACGGATGAATGACCCGCGTCACTTCGCTGCGCTTACTCAAGAAGTCGACGACCTTCTGCGCGTTCTGCACATGACGTTCCATGCGCAGCGTCACCGTCTCGACGCCCTGCAGCGTGAGAAAAGCGTTGAACGGCGAGGGCGCCGGACCGAGATCGCGCAACAGCGTCGCGCGCGCCTTGATGATGTAGGCGACCGGTCCGATCGGCTTGACCGCCTCAACCCAGACGGCGCCATGATAGCTCGGATCTGGCGTATTCAGCGCCGGCTGACGCTGCGGAAATTTCTCCCAGCCGAAATTGCCGGAGTCGATGATGGCGCCGCCGATCGACGTGCCGTGGCCGCCAAGATATTTCGTCGTCGAATAAACGACGATCGCCGCGCCATGATCGATCGGCCGGCAAAGAATCGGCGCCGCGGTGTTGTCCATGATCAGCGGAACGCCGAGTTCCCGGCCGATCGCCGCGACCTCGGCGATCGGAAACACCGTGAGTTTCGGATTGGGCAGAGTCTCGGCGTAATAGGCGCGCGTGCGATCGTCGGTGGCGCGGCGGAAATTCTCGGGATCGGCCGGATCGACGAAGCGCACTTCGAGGCCCTGGTCCTTCAGCGTATTGGCGAAGAGGTTCCAGGTTCCGCCGTAAAGATCGGTGGACGAGACGACATTGTCGCCGACGCGCGCGAGATTTTGAATCGACAGCGCCGACGCCGCCTGTCCCGACGCCAGCGCCAGGGCCGCCACGCCGCCCTCCAGCGCCGCGAGCCGCGCCTCCAATACGCCGGTCGTCGGGTTGCCGATGCGCGTATAGATGTGGCCGAGCTCTTTCAGCGCGAAAAGATTGGCGGCGTGCTCGGTGTCGTGAAACTGATAGGAGGTCGTCTGATAGATCGGAACGGCGACGGCGCCGTTGGTCTCATCAGCGCGCCAGCCGGCGTGGAGCGCAATCGTTTCGGCGTGCTTGCTGTCGACGGCCATCATCTTCCTCCTAGAGCAGGTTCCGAAAAAGTTGACAGACGTTTTCGAAGAGAACCTGCCCCACCATTTTGATTTTGAGCGCTTCCTTATCGATCACATGAGTCCATGTGATCGGAAAGCGCTCTGGCGTAAGCGCAAGCTGAATACGGCAAAGCGTGTGCGAGCGCTACATGGCGCGCTTCACGCCATTGCTAGTTTTGCTCCCTCCTCCATTTACCCGCGGGGCGAATATTGCGCGTTTGCGCCCCGCCAGGGAGTTCGACATGAAGACAAGAATCGCCGTCATCGGAAGCCTTGCCCTCGCCTTTCTGGCGCCTGCGGCGTTGGCCGAGGAGGAGCCGCAGGGGCAATCGTCGCAACAACAGTCGGATCAGCAGTCGCAGCCGCAGCAACAGGAGCAGGGCGTGACGTCGGGGCCGGCCGCCGGCACGCCTGTTGAGCCTTCGGGATCGGTGCAGAAGGACAATCCCAAAGCGGAGGACGTCAACCCAAGCGGCGTTTCCGGCCCAAGTGGAACCACCGCCGGCGCGCCGGCGGTGGAGGGCAAGAAAGGAACACAGAGCGGCCAGGAATGGGCCCCGCCCGAAGAGATCAGGCGGAAGAAGGGGCCAACCTCATAGCGTCAGTTCGAGCTGCGATCGGCGGCAAGAAAAACACGGGTCGGGAATCGCCATGCGTGAATCGATCGGCGGCGTCGCGATGCATGGGCGACTGAACTCATCGTCGTCAGAGTCGCCGATCGCCTTTCCACATGAGTGCGAATCAAACATGCGAATCCAAGCTTGGCGTTATTCCTTGAGTCGAGGGACTCGCCGACTATAATCCGCCTCGGCCATAAATGAGCGCAACCCCGCGACTCGGGCCCAATCCAAAGGGGGATTCGCCATATGAAAAAACTACTGCTGTTGACGGCCGCAATCGCTGCAGGCGCAATGTTCGGCGCGCCGGTCCGCGCCGAAGATCAAAGCGAAGCGCCCGCTGCGGTGAGCGCAGCGCCAGCCGAAACGGCGGCGCCCAGCGCGCCCGCCGAAACGAGCCCGCCGGCCGCCGAGAGCAAGCCGGTCATACCCCCCGATTCGGAGTGGGTGCATCCCAGCAAGTGACTTTCGTCGCTAAGTGACTTTCTTCGCTGCATTTCCCGACTCTCGGGAAATGCAGCGGCTCGCCTCAGCATTCCGCCAGGACATCTCTGTCGTCTTTGAATGCGCGCGCGGCGCAGGCGAGCGCGAAGGCATATTCCAGCGCCGTGTCTTCAAGCGCTTCGAAACGGCCAGAGGCGCCGGCGTGGCCCGCGCCCATATGGGTGAACAGCAACACAGGTCCGCCGCCGCTCATCGTCGCGCGAAGCTTCGCGACCCATTTGAGCGGCTCCCAATAGGTGACCCGAGGATCGGTCACGCCGGCGACGGCGAGAATCGGCGGATAGTGTTGCGCGCGCACATTGTCGTAAGGCGAATAGGACGCTAGGCGATCATAGGCTTCGGCGCTGGCGATCGGGTTGCCCCATTCCAGCCATTCGGGCGGCGTCAGCGGAAGATCGTCGCGCAGCATCGTATTCAGCGTGTCGACGAAAGGCACGCTGGCGATGATGCCGGCGAACAGCTCCGGCGCCTCGTTGGCGACTGCGCCCATCAGCAGACCGCCCGCCGATCCTCCCTGCGCAACGACGCCGCCTTCGCGCGTGTAGCCGGCCGAAACCAGATGCCGCGCGCAATCGATGAAGTCCAAGAAGCTGTTTTGCTTCTTCTCGAGCTTGCCGTCTTCATACCAGCGCCAGCCCTTGTCGGTTCCGCCGCGAATATGGGCGCGGGCATAGACAAAGCCGCGATCGACGAGCGATAGAGCGTCTTCGTTAAAGCTTGCCGAGAGCGCGTAGCCATAGGCGCCATAGCCGTAGAGCAGCAGCGGCGCGCCGTCTCCGCCGGGCGTGAAGTCGGCGCGATGCAGGAGCGTGATCGGCACGATTTCGCCGTCGCGCGCCGTCGCGAACAGGCGTCTCGTCACATAGTTCTTTGGATCGTGTCCAGAGGGAATTTCCTGGCGCTTGCGCAGGACGCGCGTGCGCGCAGCCATGTCGTAGTCATAAGTCTCGTCTGGCGTCGTCATCGACGAATAGACGAAGCGCAGAATGTCGGTGTCGAATTCAAGTCCCGGATCAATCGACAGCGCATAGGCTTCCTCCTCGAAGTGAATCGCATGTTCCTCGCCGCTGGAGAGCGCGCGGATGACGAGCTTCGGCAAGGAGCTTTCCCGAAGCAGCCAGACAAGATGGCGCGCATACACGGTGAAGGAGTCGATCAGGACGCCGTGGCGATGGTGCACGACGTCCTTCCAGTTTTCGCGGCCCGGCTCGGCGAGCGGCGCGACGGAAATGCGAAAATCATCCGCGCCGTCGGCGTTGTTGCGGATGTAGAGAAGGTCGCCATGCGGCTCGACGTCGTAGCGTAGTCGCGGTTCGCGCGGCGCGACAATGCGCGGCGTCGGATCGTCTTCGCGAAGGTCGATCAGCCAGCATTCCGTCGCGTCATGGCCGTGGATGGACGCAATGGCGAAACGCCTGCAGCGGCTTTCATGCAGGCTGACGAACCAGGCGCTGTCGGTTTCCTCGATGATCAGCGCGTCGTCGGCGGGATCGGCGCCCACTTCGTGTCGAAAGACCTGCGCGGTGCGATGGTTTTCGTCGATCAGAACATAGTAGTAGGCTTTCGAATTGGCCTGCCAGACGATGGCGCCGTCGCTGTCGCTCACGACGTCGGCGCGGTCGAGGCCATCGCTCAACGTCCTGGTGCGGATGTCGTAAAGCTCCGAACCCGCGTCATCGACGCTCCAGGCAAGCTGCGCGTGATCGGGCGCATGCGCCGCGTCGCCGATGTCGAAGAAGTCGTGGCCCTTGGCGAGCGCATCGCCGTCGAGGAGCACGGTTTCGGCGCCGCCTTCTCGCGGCGTCCGGCAGTAGAGCGGATGTTCCGCGCCTTCATGGAAGCGTTCGTAATAGGCGTAAGGCCCGTCCGGCTCGGGAACCTCGCTGTCATCCTCCTTGATGCGGCCGCGCATTTCGGCCACCAGCGCCCTTCGCAAATTCTTGAGCGGCGCCATGACGCGATCGCAGTAGGCGTTTTCCGCCTTGATCAGCTCGGCGATGTCGACGGGAAGAGCGTCGGGGTCACGCAGCACCTCGCGCCAGTTTTTGGCGGCAAGCCAGTCGTACGGATCATCGAGCACGCGGCCATGGATGACTCTGCGCGTATGGCGCTGCGCGGCGACGGGCGGCGGCGCGCCTGCAAGTTCGAATCGCCAATCCGATAGTTTCGCCGCCGTGTCGCGGGCCATGGCATCCTCCGCCGATTGTCGTCAGAGGCTTTTATCACCGCATGGCGCGCTGCGCAGCGATCTCTCTGGCAGCGATCTCTCGGCGGACGGGATCGAAGCAATTTGTAAATCAATCGCGCCTTAGCCTTGCCGCCAATGACCTGTCCGCTTTTGGATAAGGAGCGATTCATGCGTTACTCACATGCTGCGCTCAGTCCGGTTTCCGTCGGCGAGCGAAAGCCTTCCCGACCCGATGTCCTTCCCGTGCGCCGTGCGTCCACGCTGCGCCGGCTCGCATGGAGGATTGTCTATTCGAGCTTCATCGCCGGCGTCGCGATCTACGTGTGGTGGCGGCGATAGCAGGTTCCGAAAAAGTTGACAGACTTTTTCGATGAGAACCTGCTCCAATATTTTGATTTTGAGCGATTCCTTATCGATCACATGTTCCATGTGATCGATAAGCGCTCGAGGCGGCATTTTCACGCTGCTGCGCTGCATCAAAGACAAACTGTCATAAATCGCCTAAGCTTGAGGTGTGGCCGACGGGTAAGCGCGTTCGCGCGTGATGGAGTCGCGCCGCAACTGGATCAACATGCGGCGTTGCGGCGCGCCTCGAAGCAAAGAAGAAACTTAAAATGTTCACCAATATGAAAAGCATTGCCGCTGGCGTCATTTGCGCCAGCCTCTCCTTAGGCGCCGCCGCGCTCGCCGAGCCGAAGGCGTCTGCGCCAACTGACGCGCCGACCGCCTGGGCGCCGCCCGCCGAGATCGCGCCAAAGAGCGCCGCGCCTGCAGACGCGCCCGCGCCAAGCGCCGAAGCGCCTGCCGCCGCTGCGCAGCCTGCGAGCGCCGCTCCGGCCAGGACGCATGCGGAGAGGGAAAAAGACTGCCGCGCGCAAGCCGACGCCAAAGGGCTTCACGGCAAAGACCGCAAACACTTCAAGACCGACTGTCTGAAGGGATAATAGGCCCGCCGGCCGCCTCGCGCGGCCGGCGACGCGAGAGCGCTTCCCGATCACATGGACTCATGTGCTCGATAAGGAATCGCTCCAAATAAAAGCGTTGGAGCAGGTTCTCACCGAAAAAGTCTGTCAACTTTTTCGGAGCCCGCTTCAGTAGACGCGGTCGATGCAGAAGTCGACGACTTCGAGCAGCGCGCTCTTCCAGGGCGATGCGGGAAAAATCTCCATCGCGTCGCGTGCGATGGCGCCGTAATGCGTCGCGCGCTCGATCGTGTCGTCGAGCGCCTTGTGCTTCTTCATCAGCCCGCAGGCGGTCTCGACGTCGCCGTCCTTGATCTCGGCCTTTTCCAGCGTGCGCCGCCAGAACTCGCGCTCTTTCTCATTGCCGCGACGAAAGGCGAGCACCACGGGCAGCGTAATCTTGCCCTCGCGGAAGTCGTCGCCAATGTTCTTGCCGAGCTTGGCCGAGGAGCCGCCGTAATCGAGCGCGTCGTCGATGAGCTGGAAAGCGATGCCGAGATTCATGCCGTAGCTGCGCGCGGCGGCTTCATCGGCCTTTGGCTTGCCGCCGAGCATCACCCCGACTTCGGCCGCGGCGGCGAAAAGCTCGGCCGTCTTGCGGCGGATGACGCCCATATAGGCGTCCTCGGTCGTGGTCGTGTCCTTCGCGGCGTTGAGCTGCATGATCTCGCCTTCGGCGATCACCGCCGCCGCTTGCGAAACGACGGTGAGCGGCGCGATGACGCCTGGCTCGACCATCATCTTGAAGGCGTGGCCGAGCAGGAAGTCGCCGACGAGCACGCAGGTCTGATTGCCCCACAGCATGCGGGCGGCGATCTTGCCGCGGCGCATGTCGCTTTCGTCGACGACGTCGTCGTGGAGCAGCGTCGCCGTATGCATGAATTCAATGCCGGCGGCGAATTTCAGATGCCCGTCGCCCCTGTAGCCGCACATGCCGGCGGTGGCGAGAACGAGCATCGGCCGCAGACGCTTGCCGCCGGCGGAGATGAGATGATTGGCGACCTCGGGAATCGTCGTGACGTCGGAGCCCATGCGCTGAATGATCAGCTGATTGGTGCGCTCCAGGTCGGGCCTGATGAGTTCGAGGAGGCTGTCGAGGCCGGCGTCCTTTTTCTCATCGAGCGGAATGACGATACCCACGGACCCCCCTTAAGCCTTACGTTTTCTGGTCGCGAACTTACGGCTTTGGGATGGAGGCGGCAAGTCGGCGAGGATGTTCGCGTTCCGTCCTTGTCCCGAACGCGGGCCGCGCGCAACGTCCGCAACATGTTACATGTCATGCCCGACCGAAGAGCCTTCGTGCGAGGTCGAGGCGGGGAGTCGCTTCGCCGCCTCCAGCGAGGCTCGCCGGCGCATTTCTGCGCTTTCGCTCGGAGCCTCGGCGCGCGCGACCTCCCCACTCGGGCGAGGCGTGCGCGCGGTCCGCCGTGGTAAGCCTCCCGGCGCAATGACGAAGCGCGCAACAGAGTTTGACGGTTTTCTCGACGGGCGCCTGCGCCTGCGTCAAAGCGCCGCCGGCCACCGCTCCGGCACGGAGGCCGAGCTGCTCGCCGCCGCGACGCCGGAATATCAGCAGGGGCTCATTCTCGACGTCGGCGCCGGGTCGGGCGCGGTCGGGCTGATGGCGGCGCTGCGCGCCCCTGGCGCGAGCGTTGGACTTGTGGAGATCGACCGCGAGTCTTGTGCGCTCGCGCGTGAAAACGTTGTCGAGAATGCGCTTAACGCAAGGGCGACAGTTTACGAAGCCGACGTGCTCGCCGCGAAATCGCGCCGCGCCGCTGGACTGATCGACGAAAAGGCGGCGCTCGTGCTCACCAATCCGCCCTTTCACGCCGCCGGCAAGGTGCGCGTCACGCCCGACGCGGCGAAGGCGCGCGCCCATGTCGCCAGCGCGCCGCTCGTCGATTGGACGCGCGCCTGCCTCGCGCTGCTCGCGCCCGGCGGAGCCTTCGTGATGATCCATCGCGCCGACGCGCTCGCCGAATGTCTCGCGGCTGTCGAGGGAAGGCTAGGGGGCGTCTCGATCCAGCCGATCCACACCCGCGCCGGCGCGCCGGCGACGCGCATTCTTCTCGCCGGCGTCAAGGGCTCGAAAGCGCCGCTGTCGATATTGAAAGCGATCATTGTGTAGTGGTTTTGATGCCGCGTCACCTCACCCTCATTCCTGAGGAGCCGCTTCGATCTGAAGATCGAAGCGGCGTCTCGAAGGACGAGGGTGAGAATGGCGAGCACGCTTCCTCGTCCTTCGAGACGCGAGCTTCGCTCGCTCCTCAGGATGAGGAAGCCGGGCCCCCGTCCTACGCCGCGCGCTGCGACGCCGCGGGCGGGCTCGAGAGCTGCGGCTCCCAGTAATCGCCCTTGTCGAACATGTGCCGCGCCTGCGCATATTGGAACATGATGCGCGCGACGATGGTGATGGTCTCCGGCTTGCGCACGGCGGCGCCCCAGACCCTGTTCCACATGCGGCCTTCCGATTCGCCCATTTTGCGCACGTCCATGCCGACCTGCATCGCCTGCTGTTCGACCTCGCGCAGGGCTTTGGGGTCGAAGGGCTGCGGGGCAGGCGACTTGCGGTGGCGGCCAAACGTGCTGATCAGGCGCAGCATGCGTTCGCCGAAGGCGGCCGGAGCGTAGATCGCGTTGCAGAGATTCTGCATGCCGTGATGCAGCTCCTCCATGCTCATCGTCTGGCACTGGATGTTGGAGCTCCACGGCACCGCCTGGGTCTCGACGCCGCCGGTGATGAGGCGGCCTTCGCGCGCGATGCGGTCGAAGAGCGGCGTCGCTTCCGACGCCATCAGCGCGCCGAGGCTGAAGATCGGGATCGGCGTCGCCATGGCGAAATCATACTGCTGGGCGAAGACGCTCGGCCCGTCGTGATCGAAGCCGACGATCATGCCGCCCATCACCGACATGCCGTGATCGACGAGCTTCTGGATTTCGTCGACGAGGCTGATCTTGAGATTCTGCCGCTTGCCGGTCTCGCGCAAGCTTTCGACATTGGGCGTCTCGATGCCGACGAAGACCTGCGTGAGGCCCGCCGCGACGCACATGTCGAGCAGCTCCTCGTCGCGAGTCGCGTCGATGGAGATCTGCGTGACGAACTCCATCGGACGATCGCGGCGCCAATGCGCGATCGCCGCGAGCAGCTCCTTGCAGTGCGCGCGGTAGGCGGTGAAATTGTCGTCGGCGAGGAAGGCCGTGCGATAGCCCGCCGCCCAGAGCGCATCGAGTTCGGCGAGGACGTTGGCGATCGGCTTGTGGCGCTGCTTGCGACCCAGATATTGGATGACGTCGCAGAATTCGCATTCGAACGGACAGCCGCGCGAAGTCTGCACCGCGCCGAGAATCGCGCGGTCGTTGCGATAAAGGTCCCAGCGCGGCGGCGGCGAAGCGGCGAGCGACGGCTTGTCGCCGACATAGCTGTCCTTCGGCTTGCCGGCGCGAAGATCGGAGAAGATCTCGCTGGCGATCGCCTCGATCTCGCCGCTCACCAGCACGTCGCAGTGATCGCGCAGCCGCGCCGGCGACAGGCTCGCATAGGGGCCGCCGATGATGACGCGCTTGCCGCGGCGGCGGAATTCGTCGGCGATGGCGATCATCCGGCCGCGCTGGCTGACCTTGCCGGTGATCGCGATCCAGTCGGCGGGATGGTCGAAATTCACCGGTTCGACCTGCTCTTCGCAGAGTTCGAAGGCGAAGTCCCTGGGGGCGAGCGCGGCGACGGTCGCCGTGGCGAGGTCCGCCATCATCACGCCGCCCGCCACGCCCGACGCCGCCAGCGCCTCGCCGCCGAAATAAGTTGGAAAATCGCCGGCAGGATTGATGAGATAAATCGAAACGGACATGCACGACCCCTCATGCGCTCCGAACCGTACGCTAATGGAACTTCGCAATCCCGACAAGAACTTGCGGTCATTCCAAACTGAATGACCGAGCATAAACCACAAAAAAGCGGCCGCTACCGGCCGCTTTTCGTATTCACGCGTAAGTATAAATGCTTAGAGATGCGCGACGACGGCGAGCCGGCGAACCTCGCCGTTCTTATAAGCGCGCAGGAAGGCCTGATAATCGCGGAACGACACGCAGCCGTTCGAATCGCCGTTCGGGCCGAGCATGTAAGTATGCGCGAGAAGGCCGGCGCGGCCGAAGATCGCGCCTTCGCCGCCGACCGGGGTGAGACGCAGCGCCTGGACGCCATGGAACAGCGCTTCGCGCGGCGTCAGATCGTAGAGATGAGGCGGGGTCGCGCCGCGCATCCGCAGATGGACGAAGCGCGGATCGTCGAGATGTTCGCGCAGGCCGGAATGCGCCTCGAGCTTTGTGCCATTGGGCAGATAAACCGTATGCGACGAGATGTCATAGACGGCGGTGTAGCGGTCGTAGCGCGCCGCAGGTCCGACCGCCGCGCCGGCCGCGCCCGAAACGCCCCCTAGGATGCCGGATTTCAGGTCGGAAAGCGTGCCGCCGTCCGGCGCCGCATAGGCGAGCGCCTGACCGCGCGGCTGCTGCTGACGCGCCTCTTGCGCCGATTGCGCGGCGTCGCCGAGCCCGAAGAATCTCTCGAAGATCGAGCGGTCGTCCGGTCCCGAGCCCGGCACGACGGTGGTGCGCGCCATGCGGCGCAGCGAGCCTTCATAAAGGCCGCGGCTGGCGACGGTGAGTTCGACCGGGCGGCGCGGCGGCAGCGGCGCGTCCTCCGCCGAGGCGATCTGATCTCCATCGACGTCTTGGCGCTCGGGAACGACGGCAAGCGGCGTTTGCGCGGCGGGCTGGATGCTGGCGTCGAGGGCGCCGCGCATGGTCGTTTCGGCGAGCGTCAGCGTCTGCCGCCGGCCGCCGAGGCCGACGATGGCGCCGTAGGGATTTTGCGCGCCGGAGGCGCTTTGCCTGAGGGCCGCCGCGGCTGTCTCAGAGCTGGCGGTCGCCGGGCGCTGCGAGAGCGCCCACCATCCCGCCGACAGGCTCACTGCCAGCGCGACGCCGGCGATGACCAGATGAGACGAGCTCTTGCGAGAATAAATACGGCGATCCAAAGAAATGAAATCGATTGGCGCACCGATCCCTTGCATCATCCGCCCCTACCTCCGATTTACTCTTCCGTCGCAAGGCTTCTGAGCTTCGCTGACATTTGCGCGAAATCGCGACAAAGTTCGGCGAAAGCCAGAACTGCACGGAACGCCTTCACATATTCTCACCAGAACTAAGCGGCCTTGCTTTGGCTGCTTTAGGGCGAATTCTTGTCCGCGCTTACGGTAAAGATGAATAGTTAAGGCTTTGAAAACGCCGGCTTTCGCGAAATGTCCCGGCAGGGTGCGGCCAAGTTTGCCGCCGCTTTGGCGCCAAATGTGGCGCCCAGATTGGCGCTCTGTCGCAGGCGCGTTTTGGCGACGCGCGACGGCGAAAGCTGCGCTGCTTCAAGTCGTTCTGAAAAAGGGTTCTGAAAGGGGACGCGGTCCGAACTATTCGAAGCGCCCATCGGATGCAAGGTTGGCCGTAACGGGCGCGTCGAGCTGCATTGGCGCAGTCGCGGGGCACGACCTCCCAGCGCGGGGGCGACCGCTCGCTCATGCGGGCGGGGCAGCGACCGAGTGGCGCACCGAGCCCTGGAAGCCACTGCCTGCGACTGAGCGATTATGCGCTTGACGATCGAGCGCGGCTAAAATCGACATCCTGCGGGCGATATTGTTGTGTTCGTGATGGAAGCTGGGTTCGAAGGCGCGGGGGACGGGGGGAACAATTCAGATCAACGGTCTAACTATGCGGCGTGCGTTGATCGTCATCGCATTGGGCGGGCTCGTGGTTGGTCTTGTCGCCACGACCGCCGGGCGTTCCGGACTTGCTCGTTGGGCATGGATCACCTCAGCTACGCCCGTTATCGCGGCTCTCGCGTTTTCGATTATTCGTGACCTGCGCGCGGGGCGAATGGGCGTCGACTTGCTCGCGCTCTTTTCGATCACGGCGGCTCTTGCGCTTGACCAAACGCTGGCCGGGGCGATCGTCGCCGTAATGTATGCCGGCGGCCAGGCGCTCGAAGATTTCGCAGTCGGTCGCGCAGAACGAGATTTGAAGGCGCTCATCGATCGCGCGCCGCGTCTCGCACACCGCAAGCACGGAGACGCGCTCGAAGATGTGCCGATCGATCAGATCGATGTGGGGAACGTTGTCCTGGTGCGCGCCGGCGAGGTCGTTCCGATCGACGGTCACGTCGCCAGCTCCAGCGCTCTGCTCGATGAATCAATGCTAACAGGCGAGCCGATCCCCGTGATGCGGCAAGCGGGGCAGGCAGTTAGTAGCGGAACGATCAACGTAGGCGACGCATTCGAAATGCGCGCCGTCGCCACGGCCGGCGATAGCGCCTATTCTGGCATTGTCCGCATGGTCACCGCGGCGCAGACCGCCAAGGCCCCGTTTATCCGCATGGCGGATCGTTACGCGCTGCTGCTTCTGCCTGTCACGCTTTGTATCGCCGGAGCCGCCTGGTGGCTATCGGGCGACGCCGTCCGCGCGCTCGCGGTGCTCGTTGCGGCGACGCCATGCCCGCTGATCCTTGCTGCGCCGGCGGCTTTCATAGGAGGAACCTCGCAAGCGGCGCGCCGAGGCGTCCTTGTAAAGGGCGGGGGCCCGCTCGAGACGCTCGCGCGCATCCACACCGTTATGTTCGACAAGACCGGGACTTTGACGGTTGGCGGCGCCCGCCTCGTCGCCGTCGAGACTGCTCCCGGCGTAGCGCCCGACGAAGCGTTGCGGCTTGCGGCTTCGATCGAGCAAGCTTCGCATCATATTCTAGGAGCGACAATCGTCTCCACGGCTCGCGGCAAAGGGCTTTCGCTCCAGGCCCCTCAGGACGTTCGCGAGGTGCTGGGATCTGGATTGGAGGGCGTCATAGAGGGTCGCAAAGTCAGCGTCGGCTCACTCCAGTTCGCCCATGGCGAAGGGCGACTGGAGGAATGGGCGCGCCGGGCGGCGCGGCGCGCGTCCTGGCGTTCTGCGCTGACGGTATTCGTGGCCGTCGACGGGCGCGTGATCGCCGTTTTTCTGTTCGCCGACGAGTTGCGCGGTGAGACTCCGCGAGCGATTCAGGCGTTGCGGCGGGCGGGCGTATCCAGAATCGTCATGGTGACCGGCGATCGCGCCGAACCCGCCGAAACGATCGGGGCTGCCCTCGATCTCGATGCGGTGCTCGCCGAACGCGTTCCTTCCGACAAGGTTGACGCAGTCGTCATGGAACGACGACTCGCGCCGACCTTGATGGTCGGCGATGGCATCAACGACGCCCCCGCCCTGGCCGCGGCCGATGTCGGCTTGGCCATGGGTGCGCGCGGCGCGAGCGCCTCTTCGGAGGCGGCGGACGCGGTCATTCTCGTCGATCGTCTCGATCGCGTCGCTGACGCGGTTGCGATTGCCCGGCGCACGCGGGCCATCGCAATGCAGAGCATCGTCGCGGGGATGGCGCTCTCGGGCGTGACGATGATCGCAGCAGCTTTCGGCTATGTGACGCCGGTCGCGGGAGCGCTCATACAGGAGGCGATCGACGTAGCGGTGATTCTCAATGCGCTGCGCGCGCTTGCGCCGCCCCATGCTCTCGGTCGTCCGCCGATGTCGGAGGCGGCCGCGGCGATCCTTCGCGAGGAGCACGAAAAATTAGCGCCAAGTCTCGAACGCTTGCGTCAGATAACCGATGCGCTGGATGACGCACAAGGGGCCGAGGCGGTGGACGACATTCTAGAGGCCAATCGGATCATCGAAAGAGTGATCGCCCGGCACGAACGCGAGGACGAGGCGACGGTCTATCCGCGCGTGTCGAGCTACCTCAAGAACGGCCATGGGTTGGGCGCCATGAGTCGCGCGCATCGCGAAATCTTGCATCAGGCCAGACTTTTGGGCCGCCTATCGGATGGGCTAGGGCCGAGCGACGTTGAGCCCTATCTGGTCCGCGACGCCCAACGCATCATCGAGTCAATAGAGTCCCTCGTGCATATACACAACGCGCAAGAAGAGGACATCTACGAGGACGCCGCAGCGCAATTGGATATCGAGTCGCAGGCGCCTGACAACGGCTGAATACCCGCGAGAACCGTGGCGTAACGGCGTTCGAACGAGCGCTCGAACGCGCCTCCGATGGCGGACGACGTTGGCGAATGTCCGCAGGCGTGCTCGTCACCCTCGCCTTCGCCGCCGCCGGCGTTTATCTGAGCTGGGATTACTTTGCTCGCTTTCGCCAAGGCGCGCCGGAGCCCGAGAGCGCGTGGAGCGAGATCATGACCGCGTACATCACCAGCGACTCGACGGCCATCGGCGTCCTCACCTCTGGGGTCATAGACGTCGTGTTTTGCGATGTCGGGTCTATCGTGAAGGCTGGACAAGTTTGTGCGCAAATCGACGCGCGCCCATACCGGTTCATTGTTGAACGCGGCAATGTTGATCTCAGCTTGGCCAACGGACGGTTGGAGAAATCCAGGGCCCGCCTCGCTCGTGCGCGAGGCAAGTATGAGCGAAATCAGAGCCTCTTTAAGCGCAAAGCTATCGCGCTCAGCGCGCTAAAAGTCTCGCAAAAGGCCCTCGAGCAAATGCGAGCCGAGGTCGCCGACGCAGAAGCGGCTGCCGCTTTAGCCCAAGCGGCGCTCGCCGCGGCTCAGAGCAATCTTGAGCACACCTCCATCGTTTCGCCGATCGCGGGGACGGTCGTCGCCCGCAACGTGACGGTTGGCGAAGCGGTCGTGGCAGGTCGGACGGGGCCTTTGTTTCGCGTCGCCGCCGATCCGCGCATGGTGAAAATTGCTGTCGCGGTCGGTTCGCGACTGGCCGACGCGCTGCGTGTGGGCGACGCGGTGTCGGTCAGCCTCGAAACGGATCCAGACCATCCGTTTGCGGGAAGAGTCACACGGATTTCGGTTGGCTCGAAGTCGAGCGAAGGCGCTGCGACCTACGACGTTGTCATCGCCGATGGTGAAGCCGCCTTCCGGCTCAAGCCGGACACGACTACAAGGATCCGGATCATGCCTGGCGTCGCGCATCGAGCCGCAAAGGACGTGGTTTCTTCATCGCGGTCACAGTGACAGCGGCTGCCGCGCTTCTCAAGAATGGCCATCACCGATCGTCCGGTTGCGCTCGGGAGCATTTAATCGAAGCGACGTATATCGCAGTTGATCGTGGGTTCATTCCCCGGGGGACGGCTGCTCTTGGCGCTTTGCGGGAACATTCGACTGATACGTCTCGTGTGCCGTTGGCGGCATCTCCGATTCGCCGATTGCTGACACAATTTGCCGTATCGACTGTCGCCATTCGACTAAAATTTGCCGAGGTGAGGACCAACTCGTTCGATAGAGTTCTGCGGAACGATCGGGGAGGCCCTCAATGCAATGGCGTAATTCTCAGCATGGTTATGGCGCGGCCGTGCAACTAGTTCATTGGCTTTCGGTGCTCCTTGTGGCCCTCGCTTGGGTCCTTGGGACCGTGGGCGAAGATCTTCCTCGGGGGAGCACCCGGGAGCTCGGAGAATTTATCCATGTTTTTGCGGGTGAGTTGATCGCCATTCTGTTGATCATTCGTGTCGGCTGGCGTCTCATCGACCCGCCGCCGCCTCCGGAACCGACGCCCTTGGGAAGCCTAGGTAATATTGCCGCCAAGGTCGTCCATGTTGCGCTATACGCGTTGCTGGCTGCTGTGGTCGTCTTTGGCGTCGCGACGCAATTCGCGGATGGTCATGCGCTTTCCCTGCTTGGGATTGTCGATGTCGCGTCGCCATGGATCAAAGACAAAGGCTTTGCGCATAACATGAAGGAAATTCATGAGGCTCTAGCGAACGGACTTATCGTCCTCGCCATGATCCATGCCGGCTCGGCATTGATCCATCACTTCGTCTTTCGCGATCGCACTCTGAGCCGGATGGCGCCACGTTTCTCGAAGTCTCGCTAGCGAGAACGACAACTCAAATCGACCCTGCAGCGTCCGCCTCTGACGCATCGCGGATATTCACCCGCCCGCCGTCGGCGAAGCATGTCGTTGACCTGCGTTGGCCCCGCCAATAGCTTGCGCGCAACTCGCGCAGGATTTCCCCATGCCCCCCGTCTCACCGCACCTCTCCCCCATCCGCTCCTTCCAGGGGCTCATCCTCACCCTCCAAAACTTCTGGGCGGCGCAGGGCTGCGTCATTCTGCAGCCCTATGACATGGAGATGGGCGCGGGCACTTTTCATCCCGCCACCACGCTGCGCGCGCTCGGGCCAAAACCCTGGCGCGCGGCCTATGCGCAGCCCTGCCGGCGCCCCAAGGACGGACGCTATGGCGAGAACCCCAATCGCCTGCAGCACTACTATCAGTTCCAGGTGATCCTCAAACCTTCGCCCCCCGATCTGCAGGAGCTCTATCTCGCCTCGCTCGCCGCGATCGGCGTCGATCCGAAGCTCCATGACATCCGCTTCGTCGAGGACGATTGGGAAAGCCCGACGCTCGGCGCCTGGGGGCTCGGCTGGGAATGCTGGTGCGACGGCATGGAGGTCTCGCAGTTTACCTATTTCCAGCAGGTCGCGGGCTTCGAATGCGCGCCGGTCGCCGGCGAACTGACCTATGGGCTGGAGCGTCTCGCCTGTTATCTGCAGGGCGTCGACAGCATCATGGAATTGAATTTCAACGGCCGCGACGGCGACGAAAAAGTCACTTACGCCGACGTCTTCCTGCAGGCCGAACAGGAATATTCGCGCCACAATTTTGAGGCCGCCGACACGGGAAAACTTTTTGAAGATTTCAAGGACGCCGAATCCGAATGCGAGCGCTTGCTGCATTTTGGCGCGGGCTCGGGCGACGAGATGCATCTCATGGCGCTGCCGGCCTATGACCAATGCATCAAGGCGAGCCACGCCTTCAATCTTCTCGATGCGCGCGGCGTGATCTCGGTGACCGAGCGCCAGAGCTATATTCTGCGCGTGCGCGAACTCGCCAAGGCCTGCGGCGCGGCCTGGTTGCGCACGGCGGGCGGCGGCGCGAACGGATAGTCGCCGGCGCTATTGCGAAAGCCTCAATCGGCGCCCACCTCGATAAGAGGTAAAGCGTTCGTCATGCGCGTTGGCGCACATCTTTCACGATCATCGCCATGCATCACTAAGCGCGAGACGGGAAACCGTCTTGCGCCGTTGGCGAGTAGCGGCGCGTGCGCGCCTGTCCTGTCTTTTGCCAGGAACCCAAGAGATATGGACGGGCGCGCGCTTCTTGACGATGTGCCGGTTTTGTTCTAGTCATGTTCCGTGTTCATCCTCGTTAGCGGATCGTGCCATGTATCAGCCTCGTTATCCGTCTTTCAGCATTTCTCGCAGCGCCTCTCGCAGCGCCTTGGGGCAATCGCTTGAGGACGCCGCGCCGCGCGGCCAGGCGCTTCAATCGCTCGCCGAGACGGATTCGCTGCGTAGCCGGTTCTTTTCCTGGCGAGGCGCTTCCGGCCGCCGCTATGTGTGCTCGGTGTTTCAGTCGGGCGAGGACTCTTTCGTCGCCGACGTGACGAATGGCGTCGTCATCGGCGTCGCGCGGGAGGGCGTGACGACGCGGCCGGTCTGCGTCTTTCTCGCGCAGGAACGCGCCCGCCGCAGGCTGCGCGAGATCGCGCGGGAGCTCGGCGTCGCCGAATGGCATGTGCATTTTTGCGCCGACGCCGCGTCGTTGCGCGATCTTTCCGCGTCGCTGCTCAACTGATCAGGCGGACCTGTCTGTAGCGTAAGCGTTGCGTCGCGAGTTTCGTGCGCGCAAGCGTTGCGTCGTTGCGCAAAAGCGTTGTGCAAAAGCGTTGCGTATGGCGTCGCGTCAAAGCGGCGTCGGCTCATCGCCGGCGCCGCCGGTCGCGGGCCCGGCGGCTCTGCATGACTGACGATCGAGCCGACGGACGACCTCGGCGAGTTCGGCGTCATGGATGTCGAGCCGCAGCAGATGTTCGTAGGTGTTGCGCACATAGGCGGGATTGTCGCCATTGAGGCCGACGCCCTCGGCGATCAGGCGAATCATCTCGTCTTCCGGCAGCCGCCCGGCATATTGGATATGCGTGCGGTCGACGACATAGGCGAGGGCCTTGGCGCCGCCGCCGTCGACGAATCGCACGCCGAGCGTTTTCTCCAGATAGACCGAGGTGACGAGCTCGCGTTCGCGC
Source organism: Methylocystis sp. (assembly GCF_051061285.1). Lineage (GTDB taxonomy): Bacteria > Pseudomonadota > Alphaproteobacteria > Rhizobiales > Beijerinckiaceae > Methylocystis. The sequence continues at coordinate 165,310 of NZ_JBPFEA010000024.1, read as the reverse complement.
AGATAGCGAATCGTTTCGGCGCGGTCGCGCCCCGCGACCTTGAAGGCCACGCCCTGGCAGGAGCCGCCGCGATCGAGCCCCAGCACCAGCCCCGGCCGCTCCGGCGTGCCGCGGTGGACATGCGAGAAGATGCACAGCGCGCGGTGATAGCCGTGCACCCAGGCGAGCGCGCTGTCGATGAAGTCGAAGCCCGGCCGCCACATCAGCGACCCGTAGCCGAACACCCAGAAATCTTCGTCCCGCGGACTGGCTGAACCCATTCTTCGCCCTGGAGCCTCACGATTTCGGATTTCGGTCAAAGATTCGCAGTGCTCGACTGAAGGTTTCCTCATCCTGAGGAGCCTGCACCCAAGTCGGGCTTGCCCGACTTGGGCTTCAAATGCCGATCTCGGCTAAACCCGAGATCGGCGCAGGCGTCTCGAAGGACGATGGAACCTTCACGCACGCCTTTTAAGCTCTCCCTCGTGCTTCGAGACGCGCCTTCCAGGCGCTCCTCAGCATGAGGGAGAGGATAGCTGTCCTTCACTAGACGCCCAGCGTCTCTTTCCTATTTTTTCCGCCGCAATCCTGCGATGCAATGAAAATGTGATTCGGCGGCGAAATGCGACGCGCATCCGTCACGGGAGCGCCCTTCGGTAGAGCCTACCCACAACATATCGCGTCGGTTTTCTTGCTTTCCCCTGCAGTTTGTGGCGGTCTTTAGGCAATGAAATTCGAGCGCCTGCGCCTTCTGGGCTTCAAGAGCTTCTGCGAGCCGACCGATTTCCTCATCGAGCCGGGCTTGACCGGCGTCGTCGGCCCCAATGGCTGCGGCAAGTCTAATCTCGTCGAAGCCCTGCGCTGGGTGATGGGCGAAAACTCCTATAAAAACATGCGCGCGTCCGGCATGGACGACGTGATTTTCTCGGGCGGCGGCTCGCGCCCGGCGCGCAATCTGGCCGAAGTAGGCCTGGTGCTTGACAATTCGTCGCGCACCGCGCCGGCGGCCTTCAACGACGCCGACGCGATCGAGGTGACGCGCCGAATCGAGCGCGAGCAGGGCTCCACCTACCGGATCAACGGCCGCGAGGTGCGCGCCCGCGACGTGCAGCTTCTCTTCGCCGACGCCGCCACCGGCGCGCGCTCGCCCTCGCTCGTGCGCCAGGGCCAGATCGGCGAGATCATTTCAGCCAAGCCACAGGCGCGCCGCCGCATCCTCGAAGACGCCGCCGGCGTCGCCGGGCTGCATTCGCGCCGGCACGAGGCCGAGTTGCGCCTCAACGCCGCGTCAGAAAATCTCACGCGCCTCGAAGATGTGCTGAAGCAGGTCGACAGCCAGGCCGACAGCCTGAAGCGGCAGGCGCGCCAGGCCAACAAATACCGCGGGCTTGCGGCGCAAATCCGCAAGAATGAGGCGCTGGCGGCGCTTCTCGCCTATCAGCTCGCCGCACAACAGCTGCAGGGCGCCGCTTCGAAGCTCGAGGCCGGCCGGCGCAGCGTGCAGGACCGCACGCTGGAGCAGGCTGAGGCGGCGAAGTTTCAGGCGGTCGCCGCGCATGAGCTGCCGCCGCTGCGCGAGAAGGAGGCGGAGGCCGGCGCGGCGCTGCATCGGCTCGTCGTCGCGCGTCAGGCGCTGGAGGCCGACGAGCAGCGCGCCAAGCAGCGAATCGCCGAGCTTCAGCGCCATATCGAACAGTTCGGCCGCGATCTCGAACGCGAACGCGCGCTGATCCAGGACGCGGCCGAGGTCGCGCAGCGGCTTGAGGACGAGCGCGCCGAGCTGCAAGGCGGCGACTCGCACGACGCCGGCCGCGAGACAGAGGCGCAAGCGCGGCTGATCGACATTGAAGCGGCGCTGGCGGCGACCGAGGCCGAGCTGTCGAGCGCGCAGGAGCAGCTCGCCGGCGTCAACGCCAAGCGGGGGGCGCTCGAAGCGGCGCTGCGCGACGAAAATCAGCGGGTCGCGCGCTTCGAGGCGGAGCTGACCCGCATCGAGACGGAATTTGCGCTGATCGCCGGGCAGGGCGGCGGCGCCGACGAAGTCGAGCGTCTCGCGCAGGCTTTCGAACAGGCGGCGCAGGATGCGCGCGCCGCCGAAGAAACGACGCAGGAGACCGAGGCCGCCACGCGGCGGGCGCGCGACGCCGAGACCGCCGCCCGCGCGCCGCTGGAGCAGGCGGCGCTGCGCGCGCAGCGGCTCGAGACCGAGACCCGCACGCTCGAACATCTGCTGCAAACCGGCTCCGGCGGCCTCTGGGCGCCGGTGGTCGAAAGCATGACCGTCGAAAAGGGCTATGAGACCGCGCTGGGCGCGGCGCTCGGCGACGATCTTGACGCCTCGGCCGACGATTCGGCGCCGGCGCATTGGTCCGTGACGTCCGGGGAGGGCGATCCGGCCTTGCCCAATGGCGTGCGCGCGCTCGCCGCGCTGGTCGACGCGCCGCCGGCGCTGCGTCGCCGGCTCGCGCAGATCGGCGTCGTGCTGCGCACCGAGGGCGAGAGCCTGCGCAAGCTTTTAAAGCCCGGCCAGCGGCTCGTCTCCAAAGAGGGCGACCTGTGGCGCTGGGACGGCTTCACCCAGGCCGCCGAGGCGCCGACCGCCGCCGCGCGCCGCCTCGCCGAGAAGAACCGGCTCGCCGATTTGCGCGTCGACGCCGCCGCCGCGCGCGCCGCGGCCGATTCGCTGACCGAAGCGCTGAACGGGGCGCGTGAGGCCGCGCGAGCGGCCGCCCAGGCCGAAGCGGAGGGGCGCGACGCGCATCGTCGCGCCCGCGTCCGCCTCGAGGAAGCGCGCGAACGCCATTCGACGGCGGAGCGCCGTCAGGCGCAAATCGCCCAGCGCCTGTCGGCGCTGCAGGAAGCCAAGGCGCGGACGCTCGCCAATCGCGACGAGGCCGCGCAAAAGCGTGCAAGCGTGACGCAGGCGCTCGACCAGCTTGAGGAGCCGGCGTTCCTCGCCGGCGCTTTGGAGAATTTGCGCGGCCGCGCCATGGCGGAGCGCGCCCAGGCCGGCGAGGCGCGGGCCGCGGTCGCCTCCCTGCGCCACGAAAGAGCGGCGCGCGCGTCGCGGCTGTCGGCGATCGCGCGAGAAACCGCGTCATGGGCGGAACGCCGCGATCGCGCGCAGGACCGCATCGGCGAGCTGGAAGAGCGGCTGGCGACGGCGCAAGAGGAACATGCCCGCATCGGCGATGCGCCCGACGCTTTCATCGGCCAGCGCCGCGCGCTGATGAACGCGCTCGAAGAGGCCGAGGCCGCGCGCCGCGACGCCTCCGACGCGCGCGCTTCCGCCGAAACGCGTCTTGCTGAAGCCGACCGCGCCGCTCGCGCCGCGCTTGAGGCGATGAGCGCCGCGCGCGAAGAGATGGCGCGCAGCGAGGCGCAGCTGGACGCCGCGCGCCAGCGGGTCGCGGACGTCGAGCGCGCCATCGCGCATGATCTCGAATCGACGCCACAAGCGCTCGCCCAACTCGCCGAGGTCAAAGACGGCGACGATCTGCCGGAGATCGCCGACATCGAACGGCGGCTGGAGAATTTGCGCGCCGACCGCGAACGGCTCGGCGCCGTCAATCTGCGCGCCGAGGACGAACTCACCGAGGTCGAGGCGCAGCGCGAAAAGATGATCGCCGAGCGCGACGATCTTTCGGAAGCCATCAAGAAATTGCGCGCCGCGATCGCCAGTCTCAACAAGGAGGGGCGCGAGCGCATGCTCGCCGCCTTCGACAAGGTCAACGCGCACTTCAAGGAGCTGTTCACGCTGCTGTTTGACGGCGGCGCGGCGGAATTGCAGCTTGTCGAAAGCGACGATCCGCTTGAGGCCGGCCTCGACATTCTCGCGCGACCGCCGGGAAAGAAGCCGACGACGATGACGCTGCTCTCCGGCGGCGAACAGGCGCTGACCGCCATGTCGCTGATTTTCGCGGTCTTCCTGACCAATCCGTCGCCGATCTGCGTGCTCGACGAGGTCGACGCGCCGCTCGACGACAGCAATGTCGAGCGCTTCTGCGATCTCCTCGAGGAGATGCGCAAGAAGACCGACACGCGCTTCGTCACCATCACCCATAATCCGATCACCATGGCGCGCATGGACCGGCTGTTCGGCGTGACGCAAGCTGAGCGCGGAATCTCGCAGCTCGTCTCGGTCGATCTGGAGCAGGCGGAGAAATTCGCGCTGGCGAGTTGATGATTTAAAGGTTTTGGTTTGGTTTGAGTTGCGAGAGCAGTCACTCGAAGCCAAAAGCTTTCGCTTTGTCGCCGCTGGCGTGTTTCGGCGACTCGACGTCGCCACGTAAGCGCTTCGGCCGTTCGCCGCACTAAATGTCCCGAATATGCGCTTGGCTTGCGGCTTACGCGCGTTGACCACGTAATCGGGCGAAGCTGATATGACCAGAAGCGAATTTGTTTTGCGTTCGGCGATTTTCATCGCGCTCGCCCTCGCGCCGTTTCTCATTTGGCTGCTCTTCGACGTCATCGTCCTTGCGACAGGCGCGGTGCTCGTCGCGACGCTCATTCACCTCGTCGCAACGCCGTTCCTGAAGATCCGCCTGCCGCGCGGCGTGGCGCTCACGCTTTCGGGTTTGCTGATCGCCTCGATCATCGGCGGAACCTTCTATCTCTTCGGCCGTACGATGGCTGACGAGTTTCACGACGTGCTGCGCCGCGCCGAGCAGACGGCGGACGCGATCTCGCTCGCAATCGCCCGATCAGGTCTCTCTGAATACCTGCCGTCTTCCTTTGGCGAAAATATTTCGCTGCCGGCTCTGATCGGACGTTCCTTCACCGTCAGCATCGAGGCCGTTCTTGGCGGGCTCGTAGCTTTTTTCGCCGGCGTGTTCATCGCGAGCGATCCGGCGCTCTACAGCGAAGGCTTCACGCTGCTGTTTGCGCCGCGCTGGCGCAATAGAGCGCGCGAAACGCTCGGTCACGTTGCCACCGCGCTGCGCCGCTGGCTGCTCGGTCAGATGATTGAAATGGTCACGATGGGCGTCATGGCCGGCGTGGCGGTCTGGCTCATCGGCCTGCCTTCGCCCTTCGCGCTTGGCGCCATATCGGGGCTCTCGGAATTCATCCCCTATATCGGGCCGATTCTGGCGATCTTTCCTTCGGTGGCGGTCGCGGCGACGATCGGACCCTATACGATGCTTTGGACGATCCTCGCCTATCTCGCCATTCATCAGCTCGACGGCAACATGATCATGCCGCTCATCCAGCGGCAATTGGTGCGCGTGCCGCCGGCGCTCATGCTCATTTCGATCGCGACGTTCGGCACGCTGTTCGGACTGGGCGCGACGATCTTCGCCGCGCCGCTGACGGTGGTCATCTATGTCGCGGTGATCAAGCTCTATGTGCGGGATACCTTGGGCGAGTCGACGAAGCTGCCGGGAGAGAAGGCGTAAACACCCTCCCCCTCAAGGGGAGGGTGGGCGCGACTGACGAACGCCGTCGTCGCGCCGTAGCATTTGAATTGCAAGAACCGTTCATGGATTGGCGCGCGCCGGTAATGGATTATTGCGAAAGGCCGAGCTCGGCCTTCTGGGCGGAGCCGGCGAATGCGTTGAGCAATTTCGCCTTCGTGATCGCCGCCGCCAGCGCCCTTCTTCTTTGGCGACGGCGGGGCGGGGCGGATTATCCAGCGCTCGCGTTGATCGTCGTGACCGCGTCGGTTGGCGTTGGCAGCTTCATCTTCCATACGATCGCGACGCGCGGCGCCATGCTGCTCGACGTCGTTCCGATCGCGATCTTCATCTATGGCTATTTCCTGCTGGCGCTTCGCCGGTACTTTCGTCTGTCGATAGTTTTGGCGACGACGATCACGCTCGCTTTCGCGGCCCTGTCATTGTTCGCGACGACGGTTGACGCGCTGAACGGGTCGGTCGGCTATCTGCCGGCGCTCGCCGCGCTGGCGATCTTCGCCGCGCTGCTTTGGACGCGGCGCGGGCAGCGCGGGACCGCGCAAGCGCTTGCCGTCGCCGCGCTGCTTTTCGCGATCTCGCTTGTCTTTCGAACGATCGACCGCGCGATCTGTCCCGCCGTTCCGCTCGGCGCGCATTTTCTGTGGCATATGCTGAACGCCTGCGTGTTGTGGCTGCTGCTGCGCGCGGCGATCGTCGCCGCAGCGCGCCCGGACGATCAGGCAAGCCCGATCCAGAACGCGAAAGAGCCGACGGCCGCGTGAGAGGCGGTCAGCGGCCAGACGTTGCGCGTGAAAAGATATGCCGTGCTCCACGCGACTCCGGCGAGAAATGTGTTGGCGAGCAGGACGGGATCGCCATAGGCGCCATGCATCAGCGAAAAGACCGCCGAGGAAAACAGCACGTAATGGCGTCCGCTCATCTGCAGCCGATCGGCGATCAGCTTGGGGACCGAGCGGCAGACGATCTCTTGGCAGGGGCTCGAGACGAGCACATAGAAGGGCGCGAAGGCGACCCAGTTCGGCTCCGGGGTCGAATGGCTCAGGAACTGCGCTTCGACGACGACTCCCGCCAGAAGAAGACAGGTCAGGGCGCCGCAGATCAGCCAGGCGCGAGCGCCTCTGGGCGCGCCCAGACCGAGTTCAGCGAAGGAATATCCGCCGAGCACGCAGGCCGCGATGCAAAGGCCGGAAACGACAAGCAGCGCCTCGAAGCGGATTTGAAACGACAGCGCGCCGCCGGCGATCGCCAGGCTCGGCGCGAGCAGCAGGAGCAGGAAGGCGACGAGCGGCGCCAGGGATCGCAAGGGGAGCGTCATAAAAGCGTAACATGTTTACCGCTGTCACAGTTCCGCGCCCGCGCCCTCCGGCAATTTGCCGCGCCGCGGCGCCTCGTCGGAGAGCAGATGGGTCCGCTCCGAGAAACATGCTTTCATTTCAACTGCTTATCAAAACGAGCCTCGCCTTGACTAAATGAAAGACCGGAAATATGTTGCGCGCGGCTCGAAAGGATTGGCCGCAAGCCGAGAGTTTCGCGCCGTCTCCCGAACGGTTCGACTTTTCCGTCGCGCGGCGTCGCGCCATCGTTCAATTTTTGCGCATGGCGCAATCTGCGAGGCGAAAAACGCCGATGAGCGACGAAAACGAGGAAGACGCGGAGCGCGCGGCGCTCAACGCGCGGCTCCAAAAGCTCAACGCGGCCTTGCGCAAGGTCGACGAAGAGAAGGCCGCCGAAGTCGCGCCGCGGACGGAGCGCAAGGGCTTCACGCGCGCCTTGCGCGTCGGCCTCAACGCGTTCTCCGAATTCGTCGGGGCGGTGTTGGTCAGCGCCGTCATAGGCTGGCAGGCGGATCAGTGGCTTGGCACGACGCCATGGCTTCTGATCGTGATGCTGGGACTGGGCGTCGCGGCGGGATTTTGGAACGTCTATCGCGTGGCGAAGCCGAAAGCGCCGGGCGAGGACTAGAGCAGGTTCCGAAAAAGTTGACAGACTTTTTCGATGAGAACCTGCTCCAACGTTTTGATGTTGAGCGATTCCTTATCGATCACATGAGTCCATGTGATCGATAAGCGCTCTAGGGAACATGAAGGCGCGTCCTAGCGCCAAGCGGGGCCGGGCGGCGACGCCCGGAAAAAGCGATGAATCCGGAAGAAGCAGCCGCAAAGCCCAATCCCATCGAGCAGTTCGAACTGCATCGACTGTGGCCCTTCGAGATCAGCGGCATCGAGACCTCCTTCACCAACGCCTCGCTGTTCATGCTGCTTGCCGCGCTCGGCGTCGTCGCGCTGATGATCCTTGCGACCTCCAAGAAGGCGATCGTGCCGGGCCGCGTGCAGGCCATGGCCGAGATGCTCTATGAATTCGTCGCCGGCATGGTGCGTCAGACCGCCGGGACCGAAGGGATGAAGTTCTTTCCCTTCGTCTTCACGCTCTTCGCCTTCATTCTCATCGCCAATCTGATCGGGCTTGTGCCCTACACCTATTCGGTGACGAGTCAGATCGTCGTCACCTTCGCCTTCGCGATCGTGGTGATCTCGCTCGTGGTCGTTTACGGCCTCTATCGCCACGGCTTCGGCTTCCTCAATCTTTTCGTGCCGCATGGCGTGCCGTTGCCCGTGCTCGTCGTGCTGGTGCCGATCGAGATCATCTCCTTCCTGTCGCGGCCGGTGTCGCTTTCCGTCCGTCTCTTCGCCAATATCCTCGCCGGCCACATCACCCTCGCCGTGTTTGGCGGCTTCGTGGTGATGCTGCTCGGGGCCGGCGTCTGGGCGGCGCTCGCGCCCGTGCCGATCCTGGCGATCGTCGCGCTCTATGCGCTCGAACTGCTCGTCGCCTGTCTGCAGGCGTTCGTCTTCAGCGTTCTCACATGCGTCTATCTGAACGACGCGATTCACCCGGGCCACTGATAAAAATCGAACAATAAACGTCGCCCCATTCAGCAGGAGAAAGATATGTCAGAAATGCAACTCGTCGGCGCCGGACTGGCGGCGATCGGCACCGGCGCCGCGGCGATCGGCGTCGGCATCATTTTCGGCAATTTCGTCAACGGCGCGCTGCGCAACCCGTCGGCGGCCGCTTCCCAGTTCACCAACGCCATCATCGGCGCGGCGCTCGCCGAAGGCCTGGGCATCTTCGCCTTCCTCATCGCAATCCTGCTGTTCCTGAAGCAGTGACCTTTCGCGTCCGGCCTTGCGGCCGGGCGCGCTTTCTCATGCGCCGCGCGGCCGCCGCGCGGCCTTTGTCCGAGACTTGGATCATGTCCATGGCGATCATCTCTTCCGCTTTCGCCGCCGAGGGCGAGCAGACGACGCACGAGGCCGTCGGCGCCGGCGAGGCGCATCACGAGGGCGTCTTTCCGCCCTTCCAGACCGAAAATTTCGCGCCGCAGATTTTCTGGCTCGTCATCATTTTCGGACTGCTCTACGTGCTGATGTCGCGCATCGCGCTTCCGCGCGTGGGCGGCATCATCGAGAACCGGGGCGCCAAGATCGCATCAGATCTCGGCGCCGCGCGCGAGATGCAGTCGAAGGCGCAGGCCGCCGCGGCCGCGAATGACGAAAACCTTCGTCGCCGTCGTGACGAGGCGCAAGGCATCGGCCGCGAGGCGCAGCACAAGATCGCCGCTGAGAGCGCAAGGCAGCGCGCGCTCGCCGAATCGCAGGCGTCGGAGAAGATCCGCGCCGCCGATGAGCGCATCGCGAGCGCAAAGACAAAGGCGCTGGCCAATGTCGAGCAGATCGCCGTCGACGCCGCCGCCTCCATCGTCGAGAAGCTCACCGGCGCCAAAATCGACCAGGCCGCGCTCGCCAAGCACGCGACATCGTCGAACTGAGGAGAGGCTCAATGCATTTCGACGCGGAATTCTACGTCGCCGTCGGCTTCACGATCTTTGTTCTCGTGATGGTTTGGGTCGGCGCGCACTCGAAGTTCGCCGCGTTCATTGATGCGCGCATCAACCGCATCAAGGGCGAGCTCGCCGAAGCCGAACGCCTGCGCAACGAAGCGGAGGCGCTTCTTGCGTCCTTTGAACAGAAGCGGGCGGAAGCGGAAGCCGAAGCCAAGGCCATCGTCGCGCAGGCGAAGGAAGAGGCGGAATTGATCGCCGCCGAGGGGCGTCGTCGCCTCGGCGAATTCATGGACCGCAGCGTCAAGCAGGTCGAACAGAAGATCGCGCAGGCGGAGGCGCAGGCCTCGGCCGAAGTGCGCGCCGCCGCCGCCGACGCCGCCGTCAAGATCGCCGAGCGTGCGCTCTCCGCCGGCGCAGGCGCCGGCAAGGATTTCGTCGGCGACGGCATCAAGGAACTGAAGTCGCTCGCACACTGATGAGAAGGGCGGCTTAGAGCGCTTATCGATCACATCGAATCATGTGATCGATGGAGCAGGTTCTCATCGAAAAAGTCTGTCAACTTTTTCGGAGCCTGTTCTAGCCGCCCTTGCGCTTTTTCTCGGTCGCGGGCTTTTCTGCGCCCTGGGTAAAGCCCACCAGAATTTCGTAATCATCCTGGGCGCGCGGGCTCATGAGAGGCACCGTGAACGGATCGGCGATGACCTGAAATTCGCCGCGCGCGCCGCCTTTTGGGATTGACGCGCTAACGCGATAGGTCTTCGAGGCGATGAGCGTATCGTCTTTCAGCCGGCGAATCGCCACCCGCAGATTGGCGCCAAAGGCGCCGGGCTGACCGAGCGCGCCGAGCACGACGGAGCCTTCGAGGCCCACTCTGATCGTCAGATGGTCGCCGTCGACCACGCATTCGCGCGCCGTCTCGCCAAGCGAAAGCTGATAGCGCACATTGGAGCCGTCGGCGTCGGGCGGCGACCGCAGCATGGCCGCGCCGCTTTCGATGAACACTTCGGGACAATCCGGCGTCGCGCCGGGCGGCGCTGGCTGCCCCTCCTTTGGTTCGCCGCCGCCGAAGATGCTGGGCACGCGAAGCCGCGGCAGTTCGAAAGCCGCCGCCACAGGCGTGAGCGCGATGGACGCGGAAACAGCTATGGCCAGGCGACTCCGCGCCGTTCTAAAGAGCGTGCCCGCCGGGCGCTTCGTGCAAACGTTACGGCAGCTTTGCGAATCCATCCTTGAATCCCTGCAGAGTCAGCGGCAATCCTATGCCTTCTTCCGGAACCTGGTGAATGATGAAGGTTGCGGTCTTGCCGCTCTTCAGTTGATCGATGAGCTTGTCGTCCATCATCACCTCGGCGACGCAGCCCGTCGGCAGACATTTGACGAAGCCGGCGCGGCCGACGTCGGCTTGGTCGATTTTCAAGCCGAGCCCGTTAGGCAGGAGCACGCCGAGCGGCGCGATCACGCGCAGCAGACGGCTCTTGCCGTCGCTCGTCTTCAAGACGATGACGACGAGGTTGATGTTGCTCTTATCCTCGGCGACGACGCTCTGAATCAGCGCGCATTGTTCCGCGGCCGCGCCTGCGGGCTTCTCGCAGCGCATTTCCCAATCGCCGAATTTGGCCTTGGCGGGGCCGCCTTGCGCATGGCTCGCGATGGCGCTGAATCCGAGCAACAGCAATGAGGCCGCCGCCGCGACCTGATGTCGCAACAGGCGACGCGTTTTCGCAGGGCGCAAGGGCTTCATGATGGCTCCTGGCGGACGGCTCCGCGGCCGTTCCAATTTCGTGACGCTGGGAAAGTGGCCGGTCGCCTCGGGCCGTCCAGCGCGACAGGCCGTTGCCTATCAAATGGACTTCAACTGTCAAGGTCGTCGGCGTTCGCGCCGCATTGTTTGGCAAACCCTTTGACGCGACGATTTGTCTGTCGAATTTGGCGTTGCATCAATTGCGCGGACCGACGGTTTGTGATTGAACCGGCCGACTACCGAGCGGGGCGGGCTTTGGGCGGGCTGCGCACGGAAATCGCAAAAAGAACAACGACTGTCTGGCGAAGGGTTCGAAAGGCGGCTTTAATGTTTAACGTCAATCGACAGATGCTGACACGTGGCGCATTGGCGGCCGCCGTGGCGATTCCCGCGACTTTGTTCGCCGGCTTCGCCCTCGCACAAGTTGAAGGGCAGCCCACTCCGGGCGGCCTCGGCCTGCCGAACATGGTCACGCCGGTCGGCCTGGGAACTCAGCAATTCTACAACATGGTGTTGATGCCGATCATTTCGTTCATCGCGCTCTTCGTTCTGGGCTTGCTGGTCTATGTCAGCTATCGGTTCAACGAGCAGAAGAACCCCATTCCCTCGAAGCTGACGCACAATACGCCGCTCGAAATCGTCTGGACCTTGATTCCGGTCCTGATCCTTCTGTTCATCTCAGTCCCGTCGCTGCGGCTGCTGGCGGAGCAGGTTGAAGTCCCGGAGGCGTCCGTCACGCTCAAAGTGACCGGCAACCAGTGGTACTGGTCCTATAAATATCCGGAGGATCAGGGCGGCGGCTTTGGCTTCGATCAGATGCTGAAGCCCGAATCCGAACTCCAGCCCGGCGATCTTCGTCTGCTGTCCGTCGACAATGAGGCGCTTGTGCCGGTCAATGAGGTCATCGCCGTGCACATCACGTCGAATGACGTCATCCACGCGTTCGGCGTCCCTGCGTTCGGCGTTCGCATGGACGCGATCCCCGGTCGTTTGAACCAGACATGGTTCAAGATCGAGAAGGAAGGCGTCTACTACGGCCAGTGCTTCTTCATCTGCGGCAAGGATCACGCCTATATGCCGATCGTGATCCGCGCGGTCAGCCGCGAGAAATACAATGAGTGGCTTGCCGAGGCGAAGCAGAAGTTCGCCAGCGCCGGCTCGCGGGTGCGGGTCGCCGCCCAGAGCCACTGAAAAGCCGCTGAAACGAGACGCAACGGAACACACTAGTCTTTCTAAGGAACATGACGATGGCGAGTTCGACGATGGCCGGGGCGCATGATCATCCGAGGGGTTTGCGCCGCTTCCTCTTCTCCACCAACCACAAAGACATCGGCACGCTCTACATCATCCTCGGTTCGATCGGCGGCGTCATCGGCTTCCTGCTGTCGCTCGGCATGCGGCTCGAGCTGGCGTATCCCGGCGTGCAGATTTTTCCGGGGCTTGCGGAAGCGCTCCAGGGCGCCGATCCGTCGATGGCGCTGGATGCGGGCAAGAACCTCTACAACGTGTTCATCACGGTGCATGGCGTGCTCATGATCTTCTTCATGGCCATGCCGATCCTCATCGGCGGCTTCGGCAACTGGTTCGTGCCGATCATGATCGGCGCGCCGGACATGGCGTTCCCGCGCCTCAACAACATTTCATTCTGGCTGCTCTTCTCCTCGCTCGTGCTCGCCGTCATTTCGATGTTCGTCGAGGGCGCGCCGGGCATGAAGGGCTTTGGCGGCGGCTGGACCTTCTATCCGCCGCTGTCGTCGAACACCGGCTCGCCCGGCCCGGCGATGGATTTCGTGATCCTGGCGCTGCATCTCGCCGGCGCTTCGTCGATCCTTGGCGCGATCAACTTCATCACGACGATCTTCAACATGCGCGCGCCCGGCATGACGCTGCACAAGATGCCGCTGTTCGTGTGGTCGATCCTCGTGACCGCCTTCCTGCTGCTGCTCGTGCTGCCGGTGCTTGCCGGCTGCGTGACGATGCTGCTCACCGACCGCAACTTCGGCACGATGTTCTATGATCCGGCGGGCGGCGGCGATCCGCTGCTGTTCCAGCATTTGCTGTGGTTCTTCGGCCATCCGGAAGTCTACATCGTCATTCTTCCCGGCTTCGGCATCATCAGCCAGATCGTGTCGACCTTCTCGAAAAAGCCGGTGTTCGGCTATCTCGGCATGGCCTACGCCATGGTCAGCATCGGCGTGCTCGGCAGCATCGTGTGGGCGCACCACATGTATACGGTCGGCCTGTCGCTCAATGCGCAGCGCTACTTCACGCTGGCGACGATGGTGATCGCGGTGCCGACCGGCATCAAGATCTTTTCCTGGATCGCGACGATGTGGGGCGGGTCGATCTCGTTCCGCGCGCCGATGGTCTGGGCGATCGGCTTCATCTTCGTGTTCACGATGGGCGGCATCACCGGCGTCGTGCTGGCCAACGCCAGCGCCGACAAGCAGTTCCACGAGGGCTACTATGTCGTCGCGCACTTCCATTACACGCTGTCGCTCGGCGCGGTCTTCGCGCTCTATGCGGGGTTCTATTACTGGTTCCCCAAAATGACCGGCTACATGTATTCGGAGACTCTGGCCAAGGCGAACTTCTGGCTGCTGTTCATCGGCGTCAACGTCGTCTTCTTCCCGCAGCACTTCCTCGGACTGGGCGGGATGCCGCGTCGCTACATCGACTATCCGGACGCTTACGCGCTGTGGAATCTGGTGTCGTCCTCCGGCATGATCTTCATCACGCTCTCGCTGATCGTCTGGTTCTACGCGATCATTGAGGCCTTCATGAAGAAGCGGCTGGCCGGCGCCAATCCCTGGGGCGTGGGCGCAACGACGCTGGAATGGACTCTGTCGTCGCCGCCGCCCTTCCATCAGTTCCAGGTTCTGCCGCGGATCACCGGGGCGAGCCGGTAATAAACGAAGCGTCGGCGCGAAGAACTCGCGCCGACGATGCAAGCCGGCGCCGGCGAGCAATGACTCGGCTCTTCTGCGCCCGCCTCAGCGGCCAAGGTTCTGAGTGAAACGCCATGAGCGACGCATCCTATCTGCACGACGAACAGGCTCCGCGCATCTCGGTCGCGTCGCCATCCGACTATTTCGCGCTGCTCAAGCCGCGCGTGATGTCGCTCGTAGTGTTCACCGCGCTCGCCGGTCTGTTGCTCGCGCCGACGCCGCCGCATCCGCTGATTGGCTTCGCCTCGCTCCTCGCGATCGCCGTTGGCGCCGGCGCTTCCGGCGCGCTCAACATGTGGTACGACGCCGATATCGACGCGCTGATGACGCGCACGCGCAAGCGGCCAATTCCCGCGGGTCGCCTCGATCCTGAGTCGGCGCTCGCCTTTGGCCTCGTGCTGGCGACGCTGTCAGTCTTTACGCTCGGCTATGTCGCGAACTGGTTTGCCGCTGCGCTGCTCGCCTTCACCATTCTCTTCTATGTCGTGATCTATACGATATTGCTGAAGCGCTGGACGCCGATGAATATCGTCATCGGCGGCGCCGCCGGCGCGCTTCCGCCGATGGTCGGCTATGCCGCCGCGACGGGCGAGATCAGTCTTGCGAGCGTCGTGCTGTTTGCGATCATCTTCATGTGGACGCCGCCGCATTTCTGGTCGCTGGCCTTGCTGAGAAGCGAGGACTACGCCCGCGCCGGCGTGCCGATGCTGCCGAATGTCGCCGGCGAAGACCGCACGCGTCTCGAAATCCTGATCTATGCGCTGGCGCTCGCGCCGCTTGGCGTCGCGCCATGGCTGTTAGGCTTCGCCTCGCTCGCCTATGGGCTTGTCTCGATCGGCTGCGGGATTGCGCTCGTCGGCGGAGCCGCGGCGGTGTTCAAGCAGCGTGAAGGCGATGCGGCCCGTCGGGCCGCCCGCCGGATGTTTTTGTTCTCCATCCTCTATCTGTTTCTGCTGTTCCTGGTCCTCGTCGTCGAGCAGACGGCGCATATCTTTGCGCTGATCTAGGCGGCCAAGCGGATGGTGAAAGAAATGACCGATGCAGGAGACAAGATGAAAGCGCGCGCGAGCTTATTCGACCGGCCAGGGGTCGTGCTGACCGACGAGCAGGCGCGCAGCCGTCGCGCGCGCAACATCGCGATCGGCGTGACGATCGCGCTCCTCGCCGTGCTGTTCTATGCCGTCACGCTCGTGAAGTTTGGCGCCGCCATCGTCAATCGGACGATCTGACCATGAACGCGCCGGCGCCTCGTTCACGCAAACGCCCGCGGATGATCGCGGCAGCGCTGGTCGTGGGCACGGCGGCGATGCTCGGCCTGTCTTTCGCTTCGGTTCCGCTTTACCGGGCCTTTTGCGCCGCGACCGGCTTTGGCGGCACGCCGAGGACCGATGTCGCCGGCGCGCCGTCCCCCGGCGAGCGCGTGCTCACCGTGCGCTTCGACGCCAATGTCGCCCGTGATCTGCCGTGGCGCTTCGAGCCTGAGGTCGCCAAGATCTCCTTGCGCACCGGCGAGACGAAAACCGTCTATTACAAGGTCGCCAATCTCTCTGATCGCGAGACCAGCGGCCAGGCGGCCTACAATGTCACGCCCGGTCAGGCCGGGGCCTTCTTCGTCAAGGTCGCCTGCTTCTGCTTCGAGGAGAAGCGGCTCGGCCCCCATGAGGCCGAGGAATGGCCGGTGGTTTTCTATCTCGATCCCGCTCTTGAGCGCGAAGAAGGCATGCGCGGCGTTCGTGAGATCACGCTTTCCTACACGTTCTTCGCCATCAAGGATTCCACTGCGGCGAAGACGAGCGAGACGGCGACCGCAAAGCCGAAGGGTTGACTGCGCCGCGCGACTTGACCGCGCGGCAAACTAGGGGACTGGCCGGTACCGCCGGCCGATGACAAGGAAGAGCAAGATGGCGGACGGACACGCGAAACCCGAACACGACTATCATCTGGTCGATCCGAGTCCGTGGCCGATCGTGGGCGCGCTCGCCGCGCTCATCACGGCGATCGGCGCGGTCATGTGGATGGCGCAGCACAAGGGCGCGCCGATCGGCGGCATGACCTTCGGCGGCGCCATGTTCTTTGTCGGCCTGGGCGGCATTCTGCTGGTCATGTATGCGTGGTGGAGCGACATCATCCACGAAGCGAGCGTCGGCGGATTCCACTCGCCGGTCGTGCGGCTGCATCATCGCTACGGCATGATCCTGTTCATCTTCTCGGAGGTGATGTTCTTCGTCGCCTGGTTCTGGGCGTTCTTCAATTCGGCGCTCTTCCCGGCCGATGCGGCGCAGGTCCTGCGCACCGAATTGTTCCAGGGCGTCTGGCCGCCCAAGGGCATGGAAGTGCTGAGCCCCTGGAAACTGCCGCTCCTCAATACGCTCATTCTGCTCAGCTCCGGCGCGACTCTGACCTGGGCCCATCATGGCCTTCTGGAAAACAAGCGCGACGTGTTGAAGAAGGGCTTGATCGCGACGATCGCGCTCGGCCTGCTGTTCACGACGATCCAGGCCTATGAATATCTTCACGCGCCCTTCGCCTTCGCCTTCGACCCGGCGAAGCCGGCGGCGACGAATTACGGCTCGACCTTTTTCATGGCGACCGGATTTCACGGTTTCCACGTGATCGTCGGCACGATCTTCCTCATCGTGTGCCTGCTGCGCGTCTTCAAGGGCGCCTTCACGCCGGACCAGCATTTGGGCTTCGAATTCGCCGCCTGGTACTGGCACTTCGTCGACGTCGTCTGGCTGTTTCTGTTCGCCTGCATTTACGTGTGGGGAAACTGGGGCGGGACAATGGAATAGGCGCGCCTGCGCCAGTTTGAACATTGGACGGTCACGGGCGCGCCCGTGACCGTTTTCGTTGGAGGACCAACATGTCACAAGAGCACGTCTATCCGCCCGTTTCGCTCTATGTCGACGGAATCCTCGGCAGATGTCCGCGCTGCGGCAAGGGCCACATGATCCGCGGCCTGCTGACCGTTGCGCCGACCTGCGAGGTTTGCGGGCTCGATTTCTCCTTTGCCGACGCGGGCGACGGTCCGGCGATCATGGTCATGACCGTCGTCGGCTTCGTCGCGATCGCGGTGCTGTGGTACGTCGAGGTGAACTATCAGCCGTCCTATTGGGTGCACGCCGCCATCCTCGTGCCGCTATCAGCCATTCTCTGCGTGGGGCTGCTGCGGCCGATGAAGGGCCTGCTGATCGCCCTGCAATATTTCAACAAGGCTGAAGAAAGCCGCCATCAGTCGTGAGTTCCGCCGTCCGCGCGCTTCTGGGGCCGGCGGTTGCGACGACGCTGCTCTTTGCGCTGCTGGTCAGTCTAGGGTTTTGGCAGGTGCGGCGGCTCGGCGAGAAAGAGGCGCTGATCGCGCGCGTCGAGCAGCGCTCCACGCAGGCGCCGCAGCCAATTCCGCCGCCTGAGCGATGGGCGAGCCTTCGCTCTGAAGATTACGACTTCATGCATGTGCGGGCGACGGGTCGTTTTGTCGGCGGCCGCGACGCGCTCGTCTTCGCCGCGCCGCCGGAGGGCGCGAGCCGCGAGCCGGGCTATTGGCTGCTCACGCCGTTTGCGCCGACGGGCGGCGGCGTCGTGCTTGTCGACCGCGGATTTCTTCCGGCCTCAAAAGCCGGCGACGCCGACGTGCGCGCCGCCCCCTCCGGCGAAGTGACGCTCGTCGGATTGCTGCGCGCGCCGGAGCGCCGCAACCCGTTCACGCCCGCCGATCAGCCCGAAAAGAACGTCTTCTACGCGCGCGATCCCGCGGCGATCGCCGGCGCTCTCGGCTTAGCCGACGCCGCGCCTTTCGCGCTCGTCCTCGACGCGGTCCCCGCAGCGGGGCCGGATTGGCCGCGCCCGGTGGGAGGCGTTCCAACGATCGTCAATAATCACTTCTCCTACGTCGTGACGTGGTTCGGCCTGTCGCTCGCGCTTCTCGTCGTTTTTGGGATCTACGCGCGCGGCGTTCTTGCGCATAAGCGCATCTAGCGACCTCGGGCTTGCAGCGCTGTCGAATATGCTATGAAAAGCGCACTGACACGCGTGCGCGCGGCGCGCGCTCTTCCATCCATGGATTGACGGTTGCGCTATCTCTCAACCCGCGGCGAGGCCGCGCAGCTCGGTTTCGACGACGTTCTGCTCGCCGGTCTTTCGACTGACGGCGGGCTCTACACGCCGCTCGCCTATCCGCGTCTCGCGCCTTCCGAGATCGCCGCGCTCGCGGGCCGGTCATATGCCGAAGCGACGGCGAAAGTGATCGCGCCTTATCTCAGCGAGACGTTTTCGCGTGAGATTTTGCGAGCGCAGACAGAGAGCGCCTATAGCGGGTTTCGTCACCGCGCGATCGCGCCGCTGACGCAGATCGCCGACAATCTCTTCGTTCTCGAACTTTTTCACGGGCCGACGCTCGCCTTCAAGGATCTGGCGATGCAGCTCCTCGGGCGCATGATGAATCATGTGCTCGAAGAGCGAAATCTGCGCGCCACCATCGTCGGCGCGACGTCCGGCGATACGGGCGCCGCGGCGATCGAGGCGTTCAAGGGTCTGGACCGCGTCGACGTCTTCATATTGTTTCCGCACGGCCGGGTCTCCGACGTGCAGCGCAAGCAGATGACCACGGTCGCTGACGACAATGTTCATACGATCGCGCTGCAGGGCTCCTTTGACGACGCGCAGGCGATTTTGAAACGGCTGTTTCGCGCCGCCGACTTTCGCACGCGCGTCGGACTCGCCGGGGTCAATTCGATCAACTGGGCGCGCGTCGTCGCGCAGACCGTCTATTATTTCACGAGCGCCGTCGCCCTTGGCGCGCCGCATCGGCATATTTCCTTCGCCGTGCCGACGGGCAATTTCGGCGACGTGCTGGCCGGCTATGTCGCCAAGCGGATGGGGCTGCCGATCGAGAGGTTGGTCGTCGCGACCAACGCCAACGACATTCTAGCGCGCGCGCTTGCGAGCGGCCGTTACGAGCCGCGGGGCGTCACGCCGACTCAGTCGCCGTCGATGGACATTCAGGTTTCATCCAATTTCGAGCGCCTATTGTTTGATGCGACGGGGCGCGATCCTGCAGTGATCCGCGCCGCTTTCGCCTCGCTCGATCAATCCGGCGCTTTCGACATTCCGCCTGCGGCGCTCGCCGCCATTCGCGGCGAATTCGATGCGCAGTCCGTCGGCGAGACCGAGACGACGGAGGAGATTCGCCGCACTTGGCGCGAGACCGGCTATGTGCTCGATCCGCATACGGCGACCGGCGTCACCGCGGCGCGCGCGCGGCTCGCGAAAGATCCGGCGACTCCCGTCATCGCGCTTTCGACGGCGCATCCGGCAAAGTTTCCGGACGCTATTGAGCGCGCCATCGGACTGCGTCCGCAGCCGCCTGAAAATATTGCGGCGCGGCTTGACGCGCCGGAACGATTCACGATTCTTGAGAATGATGGCGCGCGAGTCGCCGAATTCATCTCGTCGCACGCGCGGGCGGCGAAGAGCTGACAAGGTCTGGCAAGGAGCACGATGGCGATCTTCAGCGTAATCGGGCGGCGCGACCTGCCGATTAGAGGCGACGGTCTTTATCTGCGCGCGTCCGAAATGCGCGACTACATCGAGTGGGCCGAACTGCGCGAAAAAAGCCGCTCCTTCCTGACGCCCTGGGAGCCGCTCTGGCCGATCGATGATCTCACGCGGGCGAGCTTTCGCTACCGCGTGCGCCGCCACGCCGAGGAAATGGCCCGCGACGAGGCCTATTCCTTCTTCATCTTCCGTGAGGAGGACGACGCGCTGATGGGCGGCCTCTCCTTCGGTCATGTCCGGCGGGGCGTGTCGCAGGCGGCCACGCTCGGCTATTGGATGGGCGAACCCTATGCAGGCAAGGGCCACATGACCCGCGCCGTTCGCGCCGCTTGCGCCTATGCTTTCGAGAAGCGCGGCTTCCATCGCATCGAGGCGGCTTGCCTGCCGACGAACGAGCCTTCCAAGCGGTTGCTGGAGCGCGTCGGCTTCAAGCAGGAGGGCTATGCGCGCTCCTATCTCAACATCAATGGCCAGTGGCGCGACCATTTGCTCTATGCGTTGTTGGAAACTGATCCTCTGCCGATCAATCCGCCATCGGCGGCGTAAACGGTGCTGAAAGAAAACGCGCCCAGCGATCGATGCAGGGCGCGCGGCGCGGGACGAGCTTCCCATGCGGCTTGAGCCGCGCCGTCTCTTCAAATCAGATCGCCGCCTTCCTGCGCTGACGCGGACGAGATCGCTTACGCGAGCGCAGCTTTCTGCAGAGCGACGAGGTCCGCAACTCCCTGCTGGGCGAGCGCCAGCATGGCCGACAACTCATCCTGGGAAAAAACCGCGACTTCGGCCGTCGCCTGAATTTCAACGAGGCCGCCCGACCCGGTGAGGACGAAATTGGCGTCGGTCGCCGCGGTTGAATCCTCGGCGTAATCGAGGTCGATCACCGGGGTTGCGTTGAAGATGCCGCAGGACACGGCGGCGACATGATCGCGCAGCGGGCTTTCCTTGACGATGGAGCGCGAACGCATCCAATCAAGGCAATCATGCAGCGCCAGCCAGGCGCCGGTGATCGACGCCGTGCGCGTGCCGCCGTCCGCCTGGATGACGTCGCAGTCGACGACGATCTGCCGCTCGCCAAGCGCTGGCAGATTGGTGACGGCGCGCAGCGAGCGGCCGATAAGGCGCTGGATTTCCTGCGTGCGTCCCGAGAGCCTTCCGGCGGCGGCCTCGCGACGCGTGCGGGTGTGGGTGGCGCGCGGCAGCATGGAATATTCCGCCGTCACCCAGCCTCGGCCCTGGCCGCGCAGCCACGGCGGCGGCTTGTCTTCGAGCGACGCTGCGCAGAGCACCTGCGTATTGCCGAATTTTACGAGGCAGGAGCCCTCGGCGTAGCGGGCGACGCCTCGCTCGAAACTCACCTGGCGCATCTCATCGGGCGCGCGTTTACTGGGGCGCATAATAGCTCCGTTGTCGTATGGGTTGCGCCTTCTATCGCGCTTTCCGCGAGCTTGGAAGCGCCGGGCGAGGGACGGCGTCTTGCGCTGGCGGCCGCATGGTGAAACCATGAGCTAACGGGGCCGGACGAAACCAGGCTCCGATAGATAAGGAGGGAGTGATGGGTCAAACATTGTCCCCAGCGTCGTCCCAAGGAGCGCATTCTCACGAGGCGAGAGCACAGGGCCCGCGGCTGATTGCGCTGGCGGGCCCGTTCCAATGCGGCAAGACCACTCTTCTCGAGGCTATTCTGGCCCACGCCGGCGCGATCCCGCGGCAGGGCCCCGTCGCTGCAGGAGCCAGCGTCGGCGACTCCAGTCCGGAAGCCCGCGCCCATCAGATGAGCGTCGAGTCCAATGTCGCGACGGTCGATTATATGGGCGACGGCTACACATTCGTCGATCTGCCAGGCTCCGTCGAATTCGCCCATGACTCGCGCAATATCCTGCCGACGGTCGACGCCGCCGTCGTCGTCTGCGAGGCCGACCCCCGCAAGATACCGGCGTTGCAGCTCATTTTGCGCCAGCTTGAAGAGCTCGGCGTGCCGCATTTCATTTTCCTGAACAAGATCGACGCCGCGACCATCGACGTGCGCGAGGCGCTCACCATTCTGCAGCAGGCTTCGCGCACGCCGCTGCTGCTGCGTCAGGTTCCGATCTGGAACAATGGCGTCGCGGTCGGCTTCATCGATCTCGCGCTGGAGGGCGCCTATGTCTATCGCGAACATGCGCCGTCGGAAGTCGTCGAGATTTCCGGGGGCGACGTCGCGACCGAGAAGGACGCCCGCTACTCGATGCTGGAGCGGCTCGCCGACTATGACGACACGCTGATGGAGGAGCTGATTTCCGACATCGAGCCGCCGCGCGATCAGGTGTTCGACGACCTCACCAAGGAATTGCGCGCCGGACTGGTCGTGCCTTTGTTCATCGGCTCGGCCGAACGGGGCGCCGGGGTGACGCGGCTGTTGAAAGCGATGCGCCACGAGGCGCCGGGAGTCGAAGCGACCCGCGTGCGGCTTGGCGTCGGCGAGAGCGGCCCCGCGCTGGCGCGCGTCATCCGTACGATCCACACGCCGCACGGCGGAAAAATGTCGGTCGCGCGCGTGCTGCGCGGCTCCCTTGCGGACGGGCAGACCGTCGCTTCGCCGCAGGGAGAGGATCGCATTTCGGGCATATCGCATTTGATGGGCGCGGCGACGAGCAAGACGACGGAGGCGAAGACCGGAGAGGTCGTCGCTCTCGGGCGTCTCGATCATGCGCAGACCGGCGACACGATCGTCGCCGACGCCCGCTCGGGCGCGGCGGATCTGCAGAAGACGCGCGCGGAAGCTCCCGATCCGGTGCACGCCCTCGCGCTCAATGTGAAGGACCGCAAGGACGAGATGCGCCTCGCCGCGGCGATGACGAAGCTCATCGAAGAGGATCCTTCGCTCGTTTTTGTCCATGACCAGGAGCTGTCGCAGATCAAGCTCTTCGGCCAGGGAGAGATGCATTTGCGCGTCGCGCTTGAACGCCTCGCCGCGCGCTTCAACGTCGCGGTCGACTGCTCAAGGCCGACGGTCGCCTATCGCGAAACGATCCGCCATAAGGTCACCGTCCGCGGCCGTCACAAAAAGCAGTCGGGCGGACATGGCCAGTTCGGCGACGTGGTGATGGAGATCGCGCCGCGCGGCCGCGGCGAAGGATTCGCCTTCAGCGAACGCGTCCACGGCGGCTCCGTGCCCAGGCAATATTTCTCGTCCGTCGAGGCTGGCTGTCAGGACGCCCTGCTGCACGGCCCGTTAGGTTTTCCGGTGGTCGACGTCGAGGCGGTGCTGACCGACGGCTCGTACCATTCCGTCGATTCTTCCGACATGGCGTTCCGCACCGCGGCGCGCATCGGCATGAGCGAAGCCTTGGAAAAGGCCGAGCCGATCCTGCTGGAGCCGGTGCTCGCGGTCGATATTTTCGTGCCGAGCGACGCCATGTCGCGCGCAACCGGCATCGTCTCGGCGCGGCGCGGCCAGATCATGGGCTTTGGTCCGCGCGAGGGTTGGGACGGCTGGGACAAGCTCGAGACTCTGATCCCGGAGGCGGAGATGGACAATCTCATCGTCGAACTGCGCTCGGCGACCGCCGGCGCGGGCTTTTACCAAGCGCGCTTCGACCATCTCGCGGAAGTCGTCGGCAAGCAGGCGCGCGACATCGTCGCCGCGCATACCGCGAAGGCGAACGCGGGATAGCGGTTCAGCCTGGAAAGCAGCGCCCGAAGGCCAGCAGCAGGCGCGGATCGCCACGCAGCCTGATCTTGCGGCGCAGCAGCGCCCAGACGAGGCTCGTCTCCTTGCGCACGAAGCGCAGCCAGGTTTCGGAGTCGGCGGTCACGAGCAGTCGCGAGTCGCCGACAAGGCCGTCGTCGACGCGGAGCGTTTTATTTGCGATGACGATGGTGGCGCTGCGACGGTCCGCGCCGGTGAAGACGAAGTGGTAGACCGCGTCGAGACCGGTCGACTTGCCGCGCTGGAAGAATAGCCGCAAGCCGGAGAGGAAGCCCTCGATCGTCACGGGACGTGGCGTCGAGTCCACGCGTTTCGACGTCTTGGCCGGAAACCGGCGCGCCACATAAGCTTCGGCGTCGGAGTCAGCGACGACGTAGACCGTCTCGGCTTTCTTCTGCAGCGGATCGACGATCTCCTGGAGATAGCGCTTCTTATCCGCCTGATAGGCGCCGATGACATCGGCGCCCGCCGGGCAGACGGCCATGCAATAGGCCGCCTTGTAGTTCGGACCGAAGGCGAGGCTCTGCCACGTCGAGACGGTCTCGGCGTCGCTGACCTTCGCGCGATAGGCGCGTGCGCTTTTTGAATCCGCGATCGTCTCCACCAACTCGCCGAACCCGCCCATGAACTCGCGATAATTATGCGCGTAGCAGGCGCCGAAGTCGAAATGTCCGTCCGGCGCAATCGCGCCCGTCGGACAGGCGGCGACGCAGAGCTTGCATTCGAAGCACGGATTGAAGTCGAGCGGCGTGGCGCGCGCCTCAAAGTCGATGTCGACGGCGACCGTGCCAAGCAGAATGAAATTGCCGAACTTCGGGTGAATGACGTTGCGATGGATTCCCATGCGTCCAAGCCCCGCCGCCACGGCGACCGGCTTATGCGAGATGAGCCACATCTTGTCCGGCCATCGTGACGCTTCCATCGGAAAGCCCATCGACGGATAGGCGGCGCGCACGCCGCGCGCTTCGAGGGAGTGGGCGATCGCGCGCGCCACATCGTCACAATCGTCGGCTGCATGGTGGAATTCGAGATTGGCGGCGGAACGCGCGGGGCTGCGGATGTTCTCGCGGTTCATGCGGAGGACGAAGGAGATGAGCGTTCGCGCGAAGGGAAAAGCCGCGAGAATGTCGCGCCGCTGATCGTCAAGCGCCGGATCGTCGAGCGAGACAAGGCCGACGTCGTCGGCGCCGGCCTCAAGAGCAATGTCGCGGAGCGCGTTCGCATCGAGATCTGCGGCGTCACGTGCGAAGGAGAGGCTGCGATCTACCATCATTGCATATACCCCTTTTAGCGCGGCGACAGTCTCGGCGCCGTTCAGCTTAGATTGGCGAGGTCGCCTCCGTCAGAACGCGCAGTTCGGAGAGAAGCTTTTGCAGGCGTTCGGCGCCGAATTTCGACTCCACTGCATTCTGCGCCTCCCGCCAGTGGGGCAGCGCGTTGGCGAGCGTCGCCTCGCCGAACGGCGTCAGCGCAATCTTGCGCGTGCGGCGATCGTCGCCGGGCTTCACCTTCACAAGCCCGCGCTTCTCCAAAACCGCTAGGTTTCGCGCAAGCGCGCTGCGATCAAGCGCGAAATATTCGGCCAGTTTGCTGACCGTCGCGCCTCCGGTGAGAGAGCAGGCGACGAGCAGCGAATATTGCGTCGGCTCCAGACCGGTCGCCGCCATGAACTGCCCGTAGAGCCGCGTGATGGCGCGGCTGGCGCGGCGAATATTCGCGGCCGCGCAGCTTTGCGCGCAGAGCTTGATCTCGGACGGATCTAACGAAGACATGATATGTGCATATGCCCATTTATTCGCGCCGTCAAGCGCGGCCGGCGCTCGCTTGTGCGCGAGAGCACAGTAAACCAACGCGCTTCGGATGAGGGTCGAGGCCTGCTTTTCTCATGATCAAAAGGGAGTGATGCGATGCGAATGTTCATATTCCTGGTGGCGGCCGCTCTCGCCATGTCCTTCAGTCTCTATTCGAGCGCGGGCGGCTTGCAGCGCGCGTCGGCCTCTGCGCCGCAGGCGACGAGTCTCGACGCCAATCCGCCGCCGCGTTGCGCCAATGGCAAGAGGGTGCGACAGGCGGCGAATGTCGGATGCGTCATGAAGGGCAAGCGCCGCAGCGCGTAATTGGGGCGCTTGATCCGTCGACGGGCGGCGTTAGCTACTCGCGCAACCCTCACGCGCGAGAAGAGGCTCAGCATGTCCATCCCCGGGGGCGCCGCGACGGCGGCGAAGTCGATCGAATTGCAGATTGCGCCGCGCGCGCGCGATCTCGGCGGCTTCAGCGTCAGGCGCGCATTGCCCGACGACAGGCGCCAGATGGTCGGGCCGTTCGTCTTCTATGATCATTTCGGCCCGGTTCAATTCGCGCCGGGGCAGGGGATGGACGTGCGTCCGCATCCCCATATCGGTCTTGCGACCGTCACCTATCTTTTCGACGGGCGCATTCTGCATCGCGATAGTTTGGCGAATGTGCAGGAGATCGCGCCTGGCGCCATGAATTTGATGACCGCTGGGCGCGGCATCGTGCATTCGGAGCGCACGCCGCCGGGTCCGCGCGCGGCGGGGCAACAGATGCTCGGCGTGCAAAGCTGGCTGGCCTTGCCGCTGGCGCATGAAGAGACCGAGCCGAGCTTCCAGCATTTTAGCGCCGAAGTTCTTCCTGCCGTTGACGATAGAGGCATGTTCGCGCGCGTCATCGCCGGCGCCGCGTTCGGAGCCAAGTCGCCGGTGGAGACGCTATCGGATTGGTTCTATGTCGAGCTGCGTCTCGCCGCCGGCGCTTCGGCGCCGCTCGATGCCGATTATGAGCAGCGCGCGCTTTATCTCGTCGAGGGCGCCATAGAGATCGCTGGCGAACGTTTCGACGAGCCGCAATTGTTGATCTTCAGCCCGGGCGTCGCGATCACGATCCGCGCGCTTTCCGATGCGCGGATGATGCTGCTCGGCGGCGCGCCGGTCGACGGGCGCCGCTTCGTCTGGTGGAATCTCGTGTCTTCCAGCAAGGAGCGGATCGAACAGGCCAAGCGCGACTGGCGGGAAGGGAAGTTCCCTTCAGTGCCGGGCGACGCGGAGTTCATTCCGCTGCCGGAAGAGTAGCGGCGGTCAGCCGCCGACCGTCCGGCGTGAGGCGGCTTACGGAGTCACCACCACGGTCGCGCCGACGGCGACGCGGTCGTAAAGATCGACGACGTCCTCGTTGAGCATGCGGATGCAGCCATAGGAGGCGGCCGAGCCGATCGACTTGCGCATCTTCTGCGTCGTGCCGTGGATCGCGACCTGACCCTCGCTGAGCGTCATGGCGCGGGCGCCCATCGGGTTATTCGACGCGCCGCCGGGGATCACCTCCGGCAGCTCCGGATGATCGTGCTTCACATCTTCCGGCGGCGTCCAATCCGGCTCGACGAATTTGGCGTTGATCTGCACGACGCCGCTCCATTCCTTGCCCGCCTTCGGCACCGCGACCTTGTAGGCGATGGCGTCGTCCTGATCGACGATGAGATAGAGCTTGCGCTCGTGCTCGCTGACGACGATGGAGCCGGGATCGAGCTCGGAGTGATAATGAACGAATTCGCGGGCGGCGGCGGCCTGCGGCGCCGAGGCGGCGACTCCGATGAGGGCGGCGGCGAAAGCGAATTGGGCGATCTTGGAAGTGCGGCGGTTCATTGTCTTGCGCTCGATGTTCGATGTCTCGATGAGCGCGTTGTAGAAGAGGCGCCGCCCGCATTCCGTGCGGCGGCGCACGCGGGAATTCCGTCAGGCGAGCGTCGAAGCGGAGTCTTGCGCCTGCGCGGGCCTCAGCGCAGCGCCCTCAGGCGTCACGCGCACTTTCAGCCAGCGAAAAAATGCCACTCCCAGAAAGCCGACGATGATCAGCGTGTGGGGCGCGGTGATTGAGAAATGATACGCCAAGGCTGCGGAAATGGCGCGTTCCTTCTGAACGCCGTAGCCGTTGACGAGATAGGCGACGATGCCGGCTTCAAACAGTCCCAAGCCGGCGGGGCTCGCCGGAACGGCGATCGCCAGCGCGCCGATCATCAATAAGGTCATCGCGTGGATGAGGGTGAAATCGATTTCGGGGAGCAGCGTTCGAAAGGCGACATAGACCAGGCAGACATTTGTCATCCATATCGAGGCCGTGAAGAAGGCCGTTCTCGCCGCGCGGTGATTAGCGACCAATCCGCCTGCCTGTTTGAAAAATGCGTCCAGACGCAAGGCGTCCAGGATGCGCCAATCCGGGAGGCTCAAGATGGCGGCTTTCCGCCGGAAGGCGAATATGCCGCAAAAAACAATCGAAAGGATCACGGCGGCTGCGATCAACAGGCGCGGGTCGACAATGCGCGAATCTGAACTCGCGAGGATGAGCAATGACAAAATGACGATCGCTGTGACGTCGTAGAGCTTTTCCAGCAGGACTGCGGCGCTGATGCCGCCAATCGCATAATTAAAATAGGAATGTCCAAAATAGATTTTCACGCCTTCGCCAGCCCTGAACGGAACTAAACTGTTGAAGGTAAATCCCATCGTGGCGATCAGAAAACCGGAAAAGAGTCCGCCGCCAAGCAGCGTCGACAGGCGCGACCCATAGAACAGCAAGACGAACACATTCATCGTCATTGCCATCAGAATCGCGCTTAAGGGGATCTGCTTCAGCGCCTGCGACAGATCGGAAAATTCGATGTTCTGATAGAGCCAGTAGGATATGTAGGCAAAAAAAGCGGCGTTCAAAATCAGCGCGACATATCCGCTACGCTGAGAGATGTATTTTATTGAGCTGGTCGCTCGCTGCGGCCCCGAGTTCGCGGACAAAGTCCGAAGGCCGCTGATCGGCGAGACAATTTCGCTCAATCGCAGCTCGGGCGCGAGACGCGTCGGTCGTAGCAGATCGTCCTCTACGCTCATGGCCATCTCGCTTTGCGCGGAATAGCGCTTCGCCTCAAAGGTCAGAAAAATGGCCGGCGAAGACCGGCCTATTCTCTGGCCATCCGCTTAGTGCAGATACTGGCCGCCGTTGATCGTCAGAGTCGAGCCGGTGATGAAGCCGGCGTCCTCGGCGGCGAGGAATACGACGGCGCGCGCGATCTCTTCGGGCTCGCCGAGGCGGCCGACGGCGATATAGGGAATGATGTGCTTGTCGAGCACGTCCTGCGGAACGGCCTTCACCATCTCGGTGGCGATATAGCCCGGCGCGATGGCGTTGACGGTGATGCCCTTAGACGCGCTCTCCTGAGCCAGCGCCTTCACGAAGCCGATGTCGCCGGCCTTGGAGGCGGAATAGTTGGTTTGGCCGGCCTGGCCCTTCTGGCCGTTGATCGACGAGATGACGATGATGCGGCCGAAGCCGCGATCGCGCATGCCGTTGATGACCGGGCGCGTGACGTTGAACAGCGAGTTGAGATTGGTGTTGATCACCGCCTGCCACTGGGCAAGCTCCATCTTGTGGAACAGACGATCCTTGGTGATGCCGGCGTTGTTGACGAGAATGTCGACCGGGCCGATCTCCTTCTCGATCTGCGCGATTCCGGCGGCGCAGGCGTCATAGTCGGAAACATCGAACTTGAAGACCGGAATGCCCGTCTCAGCCTTGAACTTGTTGGCGGCTTCGTCATTGCCGGCGTAGGTGGCCGCGACAGTGTAGCCCGCCGCTTTCAGCGCCTTGGAAATCGCTTCGCCGATGCCGCGCGTGCCGCCTGTCACAACTGCAGTTCTTGCCATTTAAAGAGTCTCCTCCAGAATTGTTGATCGTTTGAAACGGCAGTCGGCAGTCGTGAGCAGGCAGTCGGAGAATATCGCAATCCGAATGCCTACTGCCTACGTCCTATTGCCGACTGCCGATGATTACCGCTCCACCGTCAGCGCGATGCCCATGCCGCCGCCGATGCAGAGCGTCGCGAGGCCCTTCTTGGAGCCGCGACGCGCCATCTCGTGCAGGAGCGTCGTGAGCACGCGCGCGCCGGAGGCGCCGATCGGATGGCCGATGGCGATCGCGCCGCCGTTGACGTTCACGATGGCGGGATCCCAGCCCATGTCCTTGTTGACCGCGAGCGCCTGCGCCGCGAAGGCTTCGTTCGCCTCGATGAGATCGAGGTCGGCGACCTTCCAGCCGGCCTTCTCCAGCGCTCTGCGCGACGCGGGGATCGGCCCGGAGCCCATCAGCGACGGATCGACGCCGGCGGTCGCCCAGGAGGCGATGCGCGCCAGCGGCGTCAGGCCGCGCTTCTTGGCCTCTTCGGCGCTCATGACGATGAGCGCCGCGGCGCCGTCGTTGAGGCCCGAGGCGTTCGCCGCCGTCACCGTGCCGTCCTTGGCGAAGGCCGGGCGCAACTTGCCGACGCCCTCCATGGTCACGCCATGCTTGATGTATTCGTCGGCGTCGACGACGATGTCGCCCTTCTTGGTCGAGATCGTATAGGGGATGATTTCGTCCTTGAACTTGCCGGCCTTCTGCGCGGCCTCGGCTTTGTTCTGCGACTTGACCGCGAACTCGTCCTGCTGCTCGCGGGTGATCTGCCATTGTCTGGCGACGTTCTCGGCGGTGACGCCCATGTGATAATTGTTGAAGGCGTCGGTGAGCCCGTCGACGATCATGGTGTCGACGAATTTGACGTCGCCCATTTTGGTGCCCGTGCGCAGCTGCGACGCATGCGGCGCGAGCGACATCGACTCCTGACCGCCGGCGACGATGATGCTGGCGTCGCCCGCCTGGATCTGCTGGGCGGCGAGCGCCACGGCGCGCAGGCCGGAGCCGCAGACCTGATTGATTCCGAAGGCCGTGGCGCTGTCCGGAACGCCTGCCTTGATCGCCGCCTGACGCGCCGGATTCTGGCCCTGCGCCGAGTCGAGCACCTGCCCGAGAATGACCTCGTTGACCTCATTGGGCTGGACTTTGGCGCGCTCGAGAGCGGCCTTGATGGCGACAGCGCCGAGCTCGTGGGCCGGAACCGCTCCAAAGGCTCCGTTGAACGATCCGACGGCGGTGCGCGCCGCGGAAACGATCACGATATCGGTCATCTGTCGATCTCCTTAAAAAATAGTCCAACCGCCCGACCGCCTTGGCCGGTCAGGGGGCGAAGTGTTGGTCCTTTCGCGCTTGCGGTGGGCAAGCCGCGGCCCGTTTTGCACGGAATCGAGCGGTAGCGAAAGGCTTTCGGCATGAAAATATTGCCGCAGGCGCCAATTTGCGCGTATCGTCCAACGCTAGACGACTGTTTTTAGGCGGGCGGCGGCCGTGCGGCGAGGGAGCATGTCAGGCGTATGGCGACTGAGAAAAAACCCACAACGATCAAGAAATACGCCAATCGTCGGCTCTATGACACCGGAACGAGCACCTATGTGACGCTGGAGGACCTTGCCGGTATGGTGAAGCGCGGCGAGGATTTCGTCGTGTGCGATGCAAAAAGCGGCGATGACATCACCCGCCCGGTGCTGGCCCAAATCATTTTCGAGCAGGAGGGCAAGGAAGGCCAAAGCCTGCTGCCGATCGCCTTCCTGCGCCAGCTCATCCGCTTCTACGGCGACTCGATGCAGATGCTGGTGCCGAGCTATCTTGAGTTCTCGATCGACAAGCTGACGAAAGAACAGCAAAGATTCCGGGATCAATTCACCTCGGCGCTCGGCGTCGGGGGCGCTCCCTTCGCCGAGCCGACTCGGGCGGCGTTCCAGTCGCTCGAAGAGCAGGCGCGCAAGAACATGGCCGTGTTCCGTCAGGCGCTGACCATGTTCAATCCCTTCGGCGTGCCGACGGAAGGCATGATGACCACGGCGCCGACGCTCGACGAGCAGGAAGGCGCCGGCGGCGCGCGCAAGGAGGGCGGCGACGTCGCCGACCTGAAGCGCCAGCTCGACGAGCTGAACAAGCGGATCGATAATCTGTCGAAGCCGGGGTAGGCGTTCAGCGTTACGCCGGGCCATCCTTCTCCCGCTGCGGGAGAAGACGTCGTCACGAAGTGACGACGGATGAGGGTCGACGCCGTTCAGAAAATCGCAGCGCCCTCACCCGACCCGGCTAAAGACCGTCGCTGGCGACGGGCCTCCGTACAGACGCCTTTTGGCTGAGCCGCCCTCTTCCGCAAGTGGGAGAGGAGTGGGAGAGGAAGAGACGCTCCGCGGATTTACCTATTAAACCTGAAATGCATCACGTCGTCGTCGGCCGCGACGTAATCCTTGCGTTCCGGACTCAGCCGTCCGGCGTCGCGCGGGCGGCGGTCTCCGCCAAATAGGCGTTGGCCGGAAGCGGTTGAGGCTTCTTCCGCATCATCGGCGTTAGGCGCATTTCCACGTCGGGCCGCAGGCGTCAACGGCGTCGCGTTTCCGCGACAATCCTGCCGATATGCGCATCATCGCCATCTGAATTTGCATCATGTGAAAATGCATCGCCAGCCTTGCCGCGAATCGCGAAAAACGCCTAGTAATAGGTTCATGACGATGAATGTTTCGATTAGCCGGCGATTGTTCCTAGCGCTCATCCACAGTCTGCCAGCCTGCGCCGCTCATCCTTCGGTTGCGTTCGCCGGCGCCAAGTCGAAATCAATACGCCCGCTGGAATTCGGTCCCGCGACGGCGTTTTCCTTCTCGAAAGTGAAGAAGCAAGCGCGCAAGCGGGCGAGTCTCCCTTACGCGCCTCGGCCTACGCCCGCGCCGCGCATCGTCAATCAAATCGACTATGACGCGCATAATCGAATTTTTCAGCCGATCGAGAGGGGTCTCTATCCCGCGCCGGATGGCGACGGCGCCGTCACGCTTCTTCATCTTGCCCGCTTGTTTCCGCATCCGGTTCGCATCCACCTTCTTGACGACGGCGTTGCGCGCGAAATTCGTTATCGCAAGCACGACTTCCGATATCCGAAGGAAAGCCCCGCCGCCAATATGCCCGACGATGCCGGTTTCTCGGGATTTCGCGTGCATCGGCATGGCGATCCGAGGGGGCTGGAGAGAGGACTCGCGCCAGACTGGATATCGTTTCTCGGGGCTTCGTATTTTCGCTCTTCTGGAGACCTCGACCAATATGGCGTTTCGGCGCGCGGCTTGGCGATCGATACGGCGGTCGCCGGGAAGGAGGAGGAATTTCCCGCCTTCACCGAATTCTGGATCGAAAAAAGTGGATCGGACTATCATGTGTACGCCTTGCTCGAAGGCAAGAGCGTCGCTGGAGCGTATTTCTTTGAAATCAAGAGGTTTCCGAATATCGTCACAACTGTGCAAGCGACTGTTTTTCCTAGGCGCGACGACATTGCCTGTCTCGGCTTCGCGCCATTGACCTCTATGTATTGGTATTCCGAAACAAACCGTTGGGCCGGTCGCGACTGGCGCCTGGAGGTGCATGATTCGGACGGACTGCTAATGCACAATGGCGCGGGAGAATGGCTGTGGCGTCCGCTGAACAATCCCGCGCGGCTTTCCGTCTCGACGTTTCTCGACGAGAGTCCGCGCGGCTTTGGACTTTTGCAACGCGACCGCTCATCCGCGAGCTATATTGATCGCGTCGCTTACGAACGCCGTCCCAATCTTTGGGTGGAGCCGCTGGGCAAATGGCCGGAAGGCGCGATCCATCTTGTTGAGATACCGACCGAGTCGGAATATTCCGACAATATCGTCGCCTTTTTCAAACCCGCCGAAAAACCGCGCGTCAATACGCCTATCCAAATATCATATCGCCTGCATTGGAATGCGGAAGAAATATTGCCGCCGCATATTGCGCCGGCAGTCGCGATCCGAATGACGAAGCCATGGACGCGCACGCTCCAGGTCGCCGAGTCTGTGCCGACCACAGGCGTTTGGTCGCACGCGCGCAAGGTCATGATCGAGTTCAGGGGCGAGAGCCTTGGCCGGTTCGGCCTGGCGCGCTTGCGACCTGTCGTCGAAGGCGCGATGCCTGGAGAAGAAATCGCTCTCGTTCAGGATCCGGACGGCGATCCCAATCATCTGCGCGTGATTTTCAATGTCCCCGGACAGGAAGAAGACCCGACGGAGGTCCGAGCATTCCTTCTCGGACCCGATGGACCCGTAACCGCCACAGTATTGGTCCAGGTTTGGATGACGTAAAGCGCTTTTGCGCCCATTGGCTTTCGATCCTGGAGAACGGATATTGATGAACGGTCTTCGCCTGCGCGAATTCAAGCTTCGCCGAATTTACGTGTTGAATCTGAAATGCATCACGTCGCCGTCGGCGACCACGTATTCCTTGCCTTCGAGCCGCAGCCGGCCGGCGTCGCGGGCGCCCGCCTCGCCCTTGTTTGAAATGTAATCGCCATAGGCGATCGTCTCGGCGCGAATGAAGCCCTTCTCGAAATCGGTATGGATCACGCCCGCCGCCGCCGGCGCGCGCACGCCTTTTTCAATGGTCCAGGCGCGCGCCTCCTTGGGGCCGACGGTAAAATAAGTGATGAGATGCAGGAGGTCGTAGCCGGCGCGGATGACGCGATTAAGCCCCGGCTCGACGAGGCCGACCGCCTCCAGATACTCCTTCTGCTCTGCGCCCGGCAGAACAGCGATCTCGCTTTCGATCTTCGCCGAGACGACCACCGCGGCCGCGCCTTCCTCGGCGGCGCGCACAGCGACTTTCGCTGATTGGGCGTTGCCTTCGGACGCCGACGCTTCTTCGACGTTGCAGACGTAAAGCACGGGCTTCGACGAAAGGAGCCCGAGACCGGCGAAGGCGACGCGCTCCTCCGCGCTCACCTTGGCGAGACGCGCGGGCTTGCCCTCGCGCAGCAGGACAAGGCAGCGGTTCATCAAATCGGCGAGTTCCTTCGCCTCCTTGTCGCCGCCCTTGGCTTTCTTCTCCATGGCGACGACGCGCTTTTCGAGGCTGTCGAGATCGGCGAGCATCAGCTCGGTCTCGATCGTCTCGACGTCGCGGATCGGATCGACGCCGCCTTCGACATGGGTCACGTCGCCGTCCTCGAAACAGCGCACGACATGGGCGATGGCGTCGCATTCGCGGATATTGGCGAGAAACTGGTTGCCGAGACCTTCGCCTTTGGAGGCGCCGCGCACGAGCCCGGCGATGTCGACGAAGGTCAGGCGCGTCGGAATGATCTCTTTGGAGCCGGCGATCCTGGCCAGTTCCTCAAGCCTCGGGTCAGGAACGGCGACTTCGCCGACATTGGGCTCGATCGTGCAGAAGGGATAGTTCGCGGCCTGCGCCGCGGCGGTCTGCGTGAGCGCGTTGAAGAGGGTCGACTTGCCGACGTTGGGCAGGCCGACGATGCCACATTTGAACCCCATATCCGTCCCGGTTTTTCGATTGCGCGTTGCGGCGCGGTATGCGGGGCGGCGCGAGAAAAGGCAAGGGGGACGCGCGTCCCCCTCGTCTTCATGCTGCGATCGTCGTCGCGCGCGGCCTTCGCGCTATAGGCTCTTCAGATATTCGAGAAGCGCCTTCTTGTCGGGATCCGAAAGCGAAGTCCCGAAGTCATGGCCGCAGCGGCTGTTGCCGGAAGCGTCGCGATTTTTCGGATCGCAGCTGGCTGTGGTGGCGTAGGTGTCGTCGAACTTCGTCTGTTGCTTGGCGAGGCCGACGTTTTCGATGTCATAGGCGGGGCCGACCTTGAAAGACGCCGGACGGTCGGCAGGCTTTTTCAGGAGATCGGCGAGGGTCGGCACAGAGCCATTGTGCAGATATGGCGCCGCCGCCCAGATGCCTTGCATGACCCGAGCCTCATATGCGGGCGGCGTCTTTTCCTCCGGCTTTTGATAGAGTTCGGCTAGGCTTTTCTCCATGACGCCGAGGAAGTCCTCCCTCAATGCCTGCGCCGTTACCTCCGGCCTAGCGGAGTCGCTTTCCAGGCACTCCCGCAGCAGGGGCTCATACAGTGCGATGTCTCTGAAATGTATGGGCGCGCGAAGGATCGATTGGACGACAGCCACGGTTAAAATGTTGATTTGGCTTTCGCCATCGCGCTTCAATCTCTGATTAAAGGGAGGTTTTGGGAGCAACTGGCCTTCAAGCACGCCGGTTTTGCCGACACGTTCTAGAACCCCATATTCCGCGACGTCTGTTCCGACGTCCTGTATCGGCGTTCTCCAGGTAAATTTCGCGCACAAGCGCTTGGCGGCGTCCTTGGTGTTGATCTCGTGGCAATTTGCTCCGCATTCGCGGTCGTAAATTTTCTTTCCGGCGTCGGCGAGTCCCTTGTCGACGGCCCACTGCCATTTTGGCGGCTCAATTTGCCTTATGAGCGTTTCGAGACGCATGAGGCCCGGCATATTGAGTGAAGAGCCATTCAGATATTCGACCCCGTCCGGATACAAAATATCTTTACGGGGATGAAAGACGCCGAAGACGCCATAAACCTCGCCGACGTTGCGCGCGAGGCCGAGAATGCCGTTTCCGTTTTCCGCAAACCCCGGCCACTGGGTCATATCCTGGACCGGCGCGTTCCAAAGGAAGGGATAGCGCACGGGCGCGTTGGCCCTCTTTATATTCTCCTTGATGATGTGATCGGGCGAAGTCCCGATGTCCAATCCGGAGACGCGGTTGAAGATCATCGACACGGCGTCGAGACGCCCGACGCCCCATCCTTCGGGCGGCAGGGATGCTTTCATCAGCACATGGTACGGCTTGAACCAGTCCTCCACCTGCTTGTGGAGCAGTTTGCGTTCCAGCTCCGTCGCGTGCTGGCCCAGCACTTGTTTGGCGAATTCGGCGAATGTCGGCGCGTCGTTGACAACTTTATCGACGGACGTGTCGATGTCCGCGAAGAAGTGCTGAATGTCGACGATCGCCGGACCTCCGTCGATTCGCCACGACACTCCGCCGACGTCGATCTGGCGCGTATGGCACGCGGCGCATGTCATGCTGAGCGTCTTGCTCTCAGGCGCGACAAGAAATCCGACGGGGAGGCCGGCGGCGCTGTCCGGATTGCGCAGATAGCCGTAGCGCGTCATTCCGTCGTCGAGAAAATGTGAGCCGTCGGGACGCTTCAGCGCCTTGAACCAGTCGAGCGGCATGATTCGCGAGCCCTGATCGAGACTGTAGAATTCCTTGCGCTCGGCGGGCGTCCAATGATCTCCCTGATTCGCGTAGTTCGGTTCGGCGGCTGACGAAGGATTTGCCGCGGCGAGCGCCAGCAGCGCGGCGGCGGCGATGTGCGCCCGCAATAGCGCGCGCAGTGCTTTGTTTGCAATCATGGCTCCCCCAAAACAATAGAATATGCGATGAAATTAGAGCATAGGCGCGCGTGATTCACAACGGGCGGCGGCGCGCCGCCGCTGTGCGCGACGCCCGCGCCGACACGGCATGAAAATGAAGAGAACTCCTTCCGCTTCTCGTCTTGGCCTCCTGATTGGGGCGCTGTTGGCGATGCTCGCGACAGGCGCGCCGCTTGGCGCTGAAACCGCGACGCCCGAATCGGCGCCGGCTCCCGCGCAGTCGGCGCCGACGCCCGTCGCGCCGCCGCCGCCCGCAGCGCCGTCCGAACCTGCGCCTGTGACCTCTGCGCCGCCGGTCAGCGCCGCGCCCGCCGCGCCGCAAGCGACAAATCCAGCGCCCGCTCAGACCGCCGCGAAAAAGCCAAAACCAAAACCAAAACCCGCGCCGCCGCGCGAGGCGGCGCTCTCCGACGATCCGACGCCGGCGTTGCAGCCTCAGACATTTTTCACTACCTCGAAGGCGGCGGATCGCTACCGGCAGATCGTCGATCTCGGCGGATGGCCGAGAGTGGGCGTCTCGCTTCGGCCCGGCGCGAAGGGACCCGCAGTCTCGGCGCTGCGCCGGCGCCTTGCGGCCGAAGACGACGGCATCGTCGACACGGCGAAAGAGAAGTGGGACGCCGATCTCACGGCGGCGGTGAAGCGCTTTCAGTATCGCCTGGGGCTGAAACAGACGGGCGTCGTCGCCGGCGCGACGCTACGCGAACTCGACGTGCCGGCGGAGACCCGCTTCCATCAGCTCGAGTCCACCGCACAGCGGCTCACTGCGTTCGATTTCGCCTTTGGCCCGCGCTACATCGTCGTCAATATTCCGTCGACGGCGGTCGATGCGGTGGAAGACGATCGCGTCATGCGCCGCTACGCCGCGATCGTCGGCGATCCCGAGCATCATTCGCCGGAACTGCAGGCGAAGGTCGTCGCGGTCAACATCAATCCGACATGGACTGTTCCGGTCTCGATCATCAAAAACGAGATCGCGCCGAAGATGCTGAAGGACCCGACCTATCTGCAGCGCTCGCATATTCGCGTGCTGAATGCGCAACGCGAGGAGGTCGATCCGCGCTCGATCAACTGGGCGAGCGAGCGCGCCGCCCAATACACGCTGCGGCAGGATTCCGGCGCGGACAATTCGCTGGGCTCGATCCGTATTTCGATGCCCAATTCCCATTCCGTCTACATGCATGACACGCCGTCGCGAAATCTCTTCGCCAATGATTATCGCTTCCTGTCGCATGGCTGCGTGCGCGTACAGAGCGTCGTCGATCTCGCGGCCTGGCTGCTCGACGGCGAATCCGGCCCGCAGATGAGCAAGGAGGAGATCAACGCAAAAATCGCGTCGGGCGAACGCGAGGAGGCGCGGCTGACGCAGCACGTGCCGGTGGCGTGGGTCTATATGACCGGCTGGGCGTCGGCGGACGGCCTCGTGCATTTTCGCGATGATGTCTATCATCTCGATGAAGTGAGCGGAATCGCCGAACAGTGAACGCTTCGTCAAATTCCGTATGAGCGCTACAGCGTCAGGCGGTAGCGAACGAAAATGTCGGCTTCACCGAATGAATCATAGAGGCGCCGAGCGCGTTCATTGTCCGCTTGCGTGTGCCAATAGAGGCGCGCCCATCCGCGAGCGCGTCCAAGATCGATGAGGTCTTGAATGAGCGCGCGTCCCAGGCCCGCGCCCCGAATAGTTGGATCGACGAAAAGGTCTTCGAGGTAACATGTCGGCGAAGACGTCCAACTGCTTTCATGCAGCACGGAGACGGAAAAGCCGGCGATGCGTCCCTCCCTTTCAGCAATCCGGCCGATCATGGCCGAGGTCGGATCGAGCAGGCGGCGCAAGGTCAATTCCGTCACGTCTATCGGCACAGACGTTGCGTAAAAATCATTATAGCCTGCCCAGAGCCTGCGCCACGCCGTGGCGTCCGCCTCGCGAATGTCCCGGATGAGCGTCATTCGTCTTGCGCTCTGGCGCTCTCGTGCCAGCCGCGCAGCAAAATATAGGAGAGCGCCGCGAGCGCGCCGTAGATCGCCAGCCCGCTCAGCGAGATGAGCGCCAGCGCCGCGAACATGCGCGGAATGTCGAGACGAAAGCCCGCCTCGACGATGCGATAGGCGAGTCCTGTCCCCTGACCGGATGCGCCGGCGGCGAGCTCCGCGACGATGGCGCCGATGAGCGCCAGTCCGCCGCCAATGCGCAAGCCAGCGAGGAATTGCGGCAGCGCCGAGGGCAGGCGTAGATAAATCAGCTTCTGCCATGGCGAGGCGCGATAGAGGTCGAACAGATCGCGCAAGCCGAAGTCGACGGAGGCGAGGCCGAGCGACGTATTCGAAAGAATCGGAAAGAAGGCGACGAGAAAGGCGCAGACCAGCACCGCATTGCCGGGTTGCAAATACACGAGCAGCAAAGGCGCAATGGCGATGATCGGCGTGACCTGCAAGGTGATGGCGAAGGGCAGCAGCGCGCGCTCCAGCCATTTCGACTGGGCGATAAGCAGCGCCAGCGCCACGCCGCAAACCGTAGCGACGATAAGCGCCTCGAAGGTGACGCCGAGAGTCACCAATAGCGATGAGAACAGTAGTTCACGGTCCTCGATCAGCTTGGCGAGGATGACGCTCGGCGCCGGGAGAATATAGGGCGGAATGTTTTTCCACCGCACGAGTCCTTCCCACAACGCGAGCGCTGCGAAAAACACGGCGAGCGGCACGCCGATGTCGCGCCAGGCGATCGCGCTAGGTTTCTGGATCACGGCGTCGCCTCTTCGATTGAGACGCGAAGCGCTTGCGACGCCCGGCGACACACGTCGGCGAAGGTCTTGCTCGACCGATAGTCGTCGTCGCGTGGGATCGCTGGGTCGATCTCGATGTCGTCGATGATTCTGCCGGCGCGCCGCGACATCACCACGATGCGCGTCGAGAGATAGGCGGCTTCGAACACCGAATGGGTGACGAAGACGATCGTCGCGCCGAAGCGGCGTTTGAGCGCGAGCAGATCGTCATTGAGCTTGAAGCGCGTCACCTCGTCGAGGGCGGCGAAAGGTTCGTCCATCATCATCAGCGTGGGCCGCGTCGCCAGGGCGCGGGCGATGGCGCAGCGCATCCGCATCCCGCCGGAGAGTTCTCGCGGCAGCGCGCGCGAAAAGTTGAGAAGACCGACATGCGCGAGCGCCTCTTCGATGCGCGGCGACGCCGCTTCGCGCGGAACGCCCTTAAGTCGCAGCGGCAGAAAGACATTGTCGAAGACGCTCGCCCAAGGCAGCAGCGTCGCGTCCTGGAACACGACGCCGATGTTGTTCTTAATTTGGGGCGCGCTCCAGTCGATCGCGCCCGCCGTCGGACTCGCGAGCCCTGCGATGAGCCGCAACACCGTCGACTTGCCACAGCCCGAAGGCCCGAGCAGCGTCAGGATCTCGCCTTCGCGCACGTCGAGATCATAGTCGGCGAGGGCGACGAGCCCGTTCGGGAATGTCTTGCCGATCGCGCGCAACGAAACGAGCGCGGGCGCCGTCACTTGCGTCTCTCTGACCGCCGAAACGCCCGGCGTCATTTTGGCCGCAGCTCCATGCCGACCTTCTTGCCGATGAAACGCAGCGTGTAACCGCGCGCGTAATCAATGTCGGCGGGAACCACGCCGGCCTTGGCCATTTTGTCGAAAAAGCTCTTCATCCGCGCGTCGGTGATGACGCCGACGCCATAAGTCAGCGCGTCGCCGGAATCGACGATGCCGCGCTCCTTCATTTTGGCGAGGGAATAGGCGATCTGACCGTCGGTCATCTCCGGATTGTCGCGCTTGATCATCGCATTGGCTTGAGCATTGTCGCCGTAGAGATAATTGTACCAGCCGATAATCGAAGCGTCGACGAAGCGCTGCACGAGGTCGGGAGTCTTGGCGATCGTGTCGGCGCGCGTCTCGATCGTCGTCGAATAGCTGTCATAGCCATAGTCCGACAAAAGAAACACGTTGGGCGTGAAACCGCCTTGGCGTTCGATGGCATAGGGCTCCGAGGTGAGAATTCCCTCCTGAATCGACGTCTTGTCGGCAAGGAAAGGCGTCGAATTGAAATTATAGGGCTTGGCGTTTTTGTCTTTGAACCCATAGGCCTGCTTCAGCCATTGCCAGACGGAAGCGCGCATGTCGCTGGCGATGAAAGCCGTCGCCATCGGCAGATCTTCGAAACGATCAAGGCCCACGCCGGGATGCGACATGAAAATCACCGGGTCGACCTGGAACATGCTGGCGAGGGTGACGACCGGCACGTTCTGCT
Source organism: Methylocystis sp. (assembly GCF_051061285.1). Classification (GTDB taxonomy): domain Bacteria; phylum Pseudomonadota; class Alphaproteobacteria; order Rhizobiales; family Beijerinckiaceae; genus Methylocystis. Next base: position 124,742 of record NZ_JBPFEA010000024.1, on the reverse strand, counting down.
GCACCGATTCGAACATCTGAATGGTGTTTGCGCCCATCGCGAAGTCGACCCGGCCCGCGGCGAGCAGCAGCCGCGCGTTGAGCTGCGGGCCGCCTTGCAGAAGGGTCACGTCGAGCCCGTAGCGCGCATACGTGCCGTCGGCGACGGCCTGATAGAAACCGCCGTGCTCGGCTTGCGCCCGCCAATTGGTGGCGAAGCGCACCTTGTCGAGCGCGAGGGCCGGCGCCGCGATGAGGAGAGCGATGAGCAAGGCGAAAAGGCGCATGGTGCGGCTCCGGCTGCGAGGCGCGCATCATACATGAACGCGCGCGGGCTCTATATCCCGCTCGATTTCGACGAGAAATTGAAGCCTTCGACGAGCATCGCCGGCGCCGCCGGCGCGCCGCCTTCGCCCGCCGCGCGCCAGGTCCGACGCGTTGGACCGAGGGCTTTGATGTTGCTGAACAACTCGCCGAGCCGCTGATTGAAGCGCATGTTGCGCATCGGCGCGACGATCCGGCCGTTCTCGATGAGGAAATTGCCGTCGCGCGTGAGCCCGGTCAGCAGCAGGCTCTTCCGGTCGACGATGTTAGTGTACCAGAGTCTCGTCACCAGAACGCCGCGCCGCACCGAGCGCACCATGTCGTCAAGCGAAACGTCGCCGCCCGACATCACGAAATTCTTCGCAAAAGGGATTGGTTCCGATTGGGTCTTTTGCGCCCAGGCGCGTGAACGATAGAGCGTCGTCACAACGCCGTTCTCAACGAAGGCGCGGGCGCGATGTGGCACGCCCTCGAAGCCGAAGGCCGCTTCCGGCGCCAGCGGGTCGGCGGGATCGACGCGGATCGTGAGCTGTTCGTCAAAGAGCTGCTCGCCCAAAAGCGCTCCGCCGCCAGGACGCGCGAAGAAGCTTCTCCCCTCGTCGGCGGCGCGCGCCTCCATCGTTTTGATGAGCCAAAAAGCGAGCTCGGTCGTTGCCTCCGGCTCGAGAACGACGGTATAGGCGCCGGGTTCGAGATCGACCGGAGTCGCATCATGCGCGCCCTTCGCGCAGGCGACGCGGGCGATTGCTACGGCGTCGAGACGATCCACGAAGAATTGATGCGCGCCGGCCCAGCCCGACCAAGCGTCGGCGCGGTTGCGCGCCGTGGCGGAAAGATCGATTTCGCTGCGCCGCTCATAGGCGAAGAGGCCGGCGCTCGTCGCATATACGTTGAATCGCCTTGCCGTCGTCGCGCAGCCGAAGGTGTCGACGCCGATGCGCGCGCCCTCCTCGATGACGCGCGCCGCCGCGTCGGCGAGGGCGTCGAGGCGCAGATTGGCGGTCGCCTCGTCATAGCGGTCGGAGAAGCCGTAATTCTGCGGGCCGAGCGGCGCGACATAATCCGGATCGACGGGCAACATCCGCGCGATCTCTTCCGAGCGCGCCACGGCGGCGGCCAACGCCGCATCGTCGAAACGCGAGATGCTGCAAGAGCCGATGCGCCCGCCAATATGTGACGAGATGCGCAGATTGGCTTCGGCGGTCGCAAGATTGGTCGTGGCGCCGCCCCGCGCGAAGCGCAGACTCTGATCCAAGCCGCCCTGAATCTGCACGGCGCAGGCGTCGGCCTTGGAACGCGCGAGAACTTTGTCGGCGATCGACTTTGCGTCGTCTGAAGAAAGGAACATGCTTTATGCGTCGTCGCTCGTGTTCAGCACGCGCACATTGCGAAAGAGCGCCGGCGGGCTGCCGTGCGAGACCGGCGCCACCTGCACCGGCTCGGCCTTGCCGCAGGTGAAGGTGCCGTCGAGATGATAGGCGCTCGCGTCGCATAGCCCTGCGAGAGAGTTCCAAAATTGCGTGGTGCGGCCCTGATAGGCGCCGTCGCGCAGCAGATCGCCGAGCTTGCCGTTCTTGATCTCATAGAACAGCTGTCCGCCGAACTGGAAGTTGTCGCGCTGCTGATCGATGCTCCAGCTGCCGGCGCCGACGACATAAATGCCGTTCTCGACATCGTTGATGAGATCGTCGAAGGAGCATTTCTGAGGATTGGGCTTGAGCGAAATATTCGGCATGCGTTGAATGGGAAACGTCGTGGGGCTGTCCGCATAGGCGCAGCCGTTCGAATGCGACAGGCCGATGAGATGCGCCTGTCCAAGCGCCATCTGGAAATTCCTGAACACGCCCTTTTCGACGATGGCGAAGTCGGCGGCTTCCGCTGGGGCGCCGTCGTCGTCGTAGCCGATCGTGGCGAGCGCGCCGGGTTGCGCGCGATCGGCGACGATTGTCATCAATTCGGAGCCGAATTGCAGTTCGTTGAGCATATGGGGTTTGACGAAGCTCGTTCCGGCGAAATTCGCCTCCCAGCCCAGCACGCGGTCGAGCTCGGTCGAATGGCCGACCGTCTCGTGAATTGTGAGCCACAGATTCGTCGGGTCGATCACAATGTCGCAATCGCCTGGCGTTACTGGTTTTGCATCAAGCTTTGCGCGCGCCTCCTCGCCGGCCTGCGCGGCCTCCTCGATCAGGCCGGCGCCGACGACATAGTCCCAGCCGGCGCCGCGCGCCGGCGCCAGGCAGTCGCGCGTCGCGAAACGGCCGCTGGCGCGGTCGATGGCGGTCGCCTGAAAGTTCGGCGCGACGCGGGTGCGCGTCTGATGAATGCGGCTGCCAAGACTATTGGCGAAGAATCGCTCTTCACAGGTCGCCGAAAGCGACGCCGAACAGAAATCCGCGCCGTGATCGCGCGCGCTGGCGATGATCGAAAGCAGCAGGTCGGCCTTCTCGCCGGCGGACACTTCAAGGGGATCGATGCCCATCGGCATGATCCATTCGGCTTCATGCGCGGGCAGACGCTCGAGCGCGATCGGCTGGAACTGTATCCGTTTCACCGCGCGGGCGTTCTCCAGCGCGCGCTCGACGCCATCGCGCAGGCTCTGCGGATCGAGCCGCCGCGCGCCGTAAAATCCCCAGCAGCCGTCGAGCAGCACGCGCATGCCGAAGCCTTGCGAGGCGCGCTCGTCGAAATTCTCCAAACGGTCGTCTTTCGCGAAGGCGTATTCGCGCCGGGTTTCGCCGATCCTGACGTCGGCGTAGCTGGCGCCGTTTCGCTTGGCGGCGGTCAGCGCGATATCGGCGAGATCGTAGAGCAGCGCGCGGTCCAACGCGAAGGCGTTGCCGCCCCTGGGGCGTGAGGCTTCGGTCGTCGAAGGCGTGGCCGCCATTGGTCGCTCCAAAATTCCCTCATATGGTGGTCGTTTCGGCGGTGATTTGCAATCGCCGTGTTACGGTTGCGCATCGCCGTTCCATCCGCATGCGGCGAGCGCCTCGCCCATATGTTCGGGCGGGGCGGCGACAGCTTGCACAGGCGGCTTGCCGTCCTGCATCGGCACGCTCAACGCGCGCGCATGAAGATGCAGAGGGGCTGAGTCCTCGCGGCGACCTGAGCCATAGATCGGATCGCCGAGAATGGGCCACCCCATCGCCTGCGCATGCACGCGGATCTGATGTGTGCGGCCGGTGTGCGGCGTGAATTCGATGAACGTCAGCGCGTTGTCCGGACTTCCGCCAAGCACGCGCCAGGAAGTTCGGGCGGGCAGACCCAGAGGGTCCGGCCGCATCCACCAGCCGCGCGTCGCGTCGAGCCGCCCGAGCGGGAGGTCGATTTCGCCTTCTTCACCCACGGGCGCGCCTTCGACGACCGCCCAGTAAGTCTTGCCGACGCGGCCGGACTTGAACAGCCTGCCGAGCCGCTCGAGGGCTTTGCGGTGGCGCCCAAGCACGAGGCAGCCGGACGTGTCCTTGTCGAGTCGGTGGGCCAGCGCCGGCGGCCGCGGCAGGCCAAAGCGCAGCTGGTCGAAGCCGTCTTCAAGGCTTGCGCCGCCCTTCGGCCCGCGATGGACGGCGACGCCGGCGGGCTTGTCGATGATCAGCATCAGCCCGTCGCGGTGGAGCAGGCGAGAGAGGAGGTCCATCAGCGGCTTATAGCAGCGAGGCGGGCAAGACGGCGCTATTTCACGGCCGGCGCGGCATTTCCGAGCGAAACCGCGCCGCCGACGAACTCTCCGTATTTGTGGAAATATTCGTCAGTCAGATGGACGCCGTCTGTCGTGTAACACCGCTCGTGTCCTTCGTAGCGATCGATGAAACCGTCATATTCGAGAGTGTTGAGTTCGGGATGGTCGCGCCACAGCGCGACCCGATAGAGGTCATTCACCTGTCGCTCGCAGCCATCATAGAAACAGCTCAATATCGAGCGCTTGAGGGCGCTGTAGAAATTTGGCGGCCTGAAATTCCGCTCGTTGACCCGCGGTATGGAGATGAGTTCGACATCGTCGACGTCGGCAAAATACTCGACGAGCTTTTTCGTATATTCGACATAGGCCGATGCGCCGACGTGCTGAATCGCGTCATTGACGCCGTTCATCAGGACGACCTTGTCCGGCTTCTTGTCCTCAAACATGCGGTAGAGTTTGTATTTGGGGAATTTCTCGCGCAGTTCGGCGTAGAGCAACCGTGAGTTGCGGCCGGCAAAGCCGAGACTGCACGCCCGGACGCCGCGGCCTTCAAGTCTTTTTGAGACGGCGCGCGGCAGTTCGGGCAGGATCTTGCCGTCCGAGGCCCAGGATTCGCCGATGACGAGGATTCTGTAGTCTTCCCCGCCGCCGTTCACATTGGCGCAGTAGAGCGTCGGCTCATCCGACCGCTTCAAGCTGAGAAGCGTCAGCCCGCTTGTGACGGCCAGAACATACGCCAGTTTATGCGCCCCCGGGAACATGGCGAACCCATATCCCGGCGACTGGACTCAAGCAAATTTCTGGATGCGCTTGTCTCAGCGCGATCGATCCGACGTTCGACCATGCTAGGCGAATGCGGAGTCGGCGCTTGCCGGCGTCGTCGAGGGGATCGCGCCGGGCGCGACCATAAGCCGGCCATGCACCCAGGCGGCGCGCAATCTATTGATCGGCCGATCGAACAGCCGCCAGATCAGGTAGGAAGCGACGAAGATGATGAGCAGCGCCTCGGAGCAGAGCAGGGCGCGATCGAGATAGGAGCCTACGCCGGTCTTCAGGGCGCCGAGCACCGACCAGTGCAGCAGATAGAAGATGTAGGAAAGCTCGCCGAGCATTCGGTCCTTGGCGCCGCTCGCCTGCTGCGTCGTATAGAGCGCCCAGGGCGTCATCATCACCGCGATGACGAGATTCATCTTGTCGCTGAAGGCGAGCAGATCCTGCTTTTCGCCGAGCATCATGTCCTTGGCGAAGATCAGCGCGCAGAGGAATAGCGTCGCCAGCGTCGTGAACAATGCGCGATAGGCGAAGGCGCGATCGGGCCTCAAGTCGTGGCTCGCCGCCGCGACGCCGATTCCAAAAAACAAAAGGAAAGGCGCGACCGTGGCGGAGCCGCCGAGCCAAGGCGCGCCGGCCGAAACGACAAGGCAGATCAGCAAGAGAGAGATGTTTTTCGAAATGAGAAAAATGATCGCCGGCGCGATAAGATAGAATTGCAGTTCCACATCCAGCGACCAGCCGGGAATGTTCGCCTGGAACGGCAGCGCGCTGTAGCCGAGGATCATGATGTTGGAGAAGACCTGATGCATCAGCCCGCCGAAGGCGACGGGCGCGTCGTCGCGCCAGAGCAGCAGCGCCCAAGCGATCGCCGAGCAGAGAGCGAAAACCGGCGCGATGCGCCACACGCGCGAAACGAGATAGGTGAAATAGGCCGACGTCGTTTTCGAATAGGTGTTCTTCCACATCGCCGCGACCCAGTAGCCGCTGAGCACGAAGAAGACCAGCACGGCCGACATGCCGAGGTTGAAACTGGTCGTGTGGTGGAGGAAAACCGCAAAGGCTAAGGTTAGCCGCAGCGCGCCAGGCGACGCGAATGTGTCCGGTCTCATCGCCATCGCTGCTCCACGGCTGGCAGGAGATTTCCTTTAAATGCGACATCGATCTTAATCTTGATCAGCGCGTGGAATGCTGTGGCATGAGGTCGCGACGTGGGCGGTATGGCGCGGCATGGCGTCGCGATTGCAGCGCTTGCCCGGCGGTAGGCGCCTGGTTCGTCGCTTTGCGTGTGTGTCGGCTTAGAGTGGTCGGCGAATGTGGTCCAAAACACGCCGACATGCGCTCCTAGCGAGCGGTCCGGCGACGTTGAAACTATGCTGTACGAGGAACAATGGCGATCATATCTGCGACCCCGAAGCTGCGCGTCACAATAGAATTCGGCGTGGCGCGCCTCTACATCGAAAATCCCGCCAAGCGAAACGCGTTCGACTTCGAGATGTGGCGCGCGCTGCCGTCGCTGCTGCGCGCCGTCGACGCGGCGGAGGACGCGCGCGTCCTCGTCATCAGCGGGGCGCCGGGTCTGCCGTTCTGTTCCGGCGCCGACATCAGCGAATTCTCCAACCTGCGCGCGACGAGCGAAGGCGGGCGCCTCTATGAGGACGCCAATGTCGAGGCCTTCGACTCGATTTCGAATCTTTCCAAGCCGACGATCGCGGCCGTGTCGGGCTTCTGCATGGGCGGCGGATTCGGAATCGCCGCGGCCTGCGATCTGCGCATCGCCGATGCGCAAGCGACGTTCGCGATTCCGGCGGCGAAGCTCGGTGTCGGCTATCCGCCCTCGGCGATGGCCTATGTCGTCGCCGCGGTCGGCCCGCAACTCGCGTTCGACCTCTTTTACACGGCGCGCCGTCTCACCGCGAACGAAGCCAAGGAGCGCGGCTTCGTCAGCCGCCTCTTCGCCATCGAGAGTTTTGAAGGCGCCGTGCATGCGCTCGCCGAAACCATCGCCGCTGGCGCGCCTCTGACCTTGCGCGCCGCCAAGGCGGCGATCCGCGCCGCCGCGCGCCTGCCCGGCGCGTCGTCGCATGAGCAGTGCGAGGCGCTGACGAGCGCCTGTTTCGACAGCGCGGACTACATGGAAGGGCGCGCCGCCTTTCTCGAGAAGCGCGAGCCGAACTTTTCCGGGCGCTGACGCGCCTCGCAGCCGGGGCGCGCGCCGTGGCGATGGGGGTCGTCGCCAGCGTAAACGCGCGCTTTGCTTATGCCAGGGCTTCGAACTCGGGATCAGCTTTCTTTCAGCCGTCATGCCCGGCCTTGCGCCGGGCATCCACGCCGGGACATCGCGAAACGCATCGCGCGGGGACGGCGCATGGATGGCCGCGACAAGCGCGGCCATGACGCGGTGAGAGGACGCCTTGTTAGCCTGGATTCGGAGCTCTGTTTTTATGCAGGTCGGCTTGACGGCGTAAGCGGCGCGGCTACTCTCATCGAGACTGCACATGCCTACCCCGTTGTAGCGGCGAATTACGGGAAGGATCGTCTTGAGGCTTTTCAACAAGGGTTTGCGCAGATCATCGTCTGCCGTCGGGGCCCGGCCGCGCCTCGGCGCGCTTGTGTTTTCAGCGACGCTTGTCGGCAGCGCCGCTCCGGCTGGAGCGGCGGAGACCTATAGGGGCGATGATTCCGACTCTTACGAGTGCAGTTCGGATTTTAACATCCTCAACCGATTTTCTGCGCCGCCCGGCGTTTCCGCGGCGCGCTCGACCAAATATTCTGACATAAAGTTCACCCGCGAGAACAACATCATTTCGGTCAAGGACGCGTCGAATTCGAGCGATTTGGCCTATATCTCCGTGGACGAAAACACGAAATATTGCGCCGTTAAAGAAGTGGAAATCATAAAGAAACGCACAGAACCTTTTTTTAAAGATCCGCGACTCTATCCTCAAAAATGTAACATCAATTATCATGCATTTCATACGAGAATTGTCATAGACGCCGAGTTGCCGGTAAGAGCGTTTTTATTGCAAGGCTCACCGCCGGAGTTCGATAAGATGGATCATATCGTCGATGTTGATGTTTACCGCACAGAGGACTGGCGAAAAAGAAATTCTGCGGAGGGATGTCAAGAAATAAGCGGAAGCTCAGATGGCGCTTTCTTTGCGATGAGTTCACTTGGATTTAGCACAGCGAACATGTCTGCCCTCAACTTATTGGAAGAAGCGCCGTATAAACTCAAAAATGGTGATACTTATTTTGTCTACGAGCGCCAAGCATTGACGAAGGCGGGGCCGGGAGTTCCGCAGCCGAAGTAGCACTCGGTTGTCCCGAAAAAATGTTCAGCAAAACTGAAAGGCGCGTGTACTATTTTGTGCTGACTATGGTCGTTCTATCGTTTGTGATTATTGGCGTTTTGCCGTTGTTTCGCCTTGCTCAATATTTATGGCCAGATGACTCTGGGCAAGACGTCACAGAGTTCGTATTGTCCGCGCCTCGTCAAAACCAAATCTTGAATCTGAACCAGCTGTTCTCTGCGGATACAATATGCATTGTTCCGCCCGAGGCCAACGTGAACGAATTTATTCGAAGGGCGCTTCCTGAAAAGCAGATTTCAGTTCCAGGTGAAGATGATGATTATTCGAGCAATGCAGCGCGCTGGCGCATTGTTGCGAGCTGGGACGCCACGCCGCTCGTGAAAGTTTTCGACGTTTGGTCTACGACGACGTCAAACAGAAAATATCCTTTGGAACTATCAGATAAAGATAGAGATGCGCTAGGCGCCATCTGTTCGAGGCGACTACGATTGAAAATCGAACCGATTAACGGACAGGCGACAGCGACCGTGCAGTAAACGTCTGCAGACCGCCGGTTAGCAGCAGCCCCCGGCTGGCGTATCACCTGTCGGCGCTCGCCTCCACTTCGAGGCTTTCCAGAATTTCGCTGGGTTTTCGCGCCAGCGCGTCGATGGCGGTGACGCCTCTCGGCGAGACAAAACGCAGATGCAGGCGCTTCGGCTTCTCAATATACGCCGAAACCGCGTCGGCGATGCGCTTGGCGTTCGCCCCTGCGCCGCCGAGCGCCGCGATCGCCGTCGCGGCGGCCTTGGCGTAATCGGCGCGCGCCTTGTCGACGGACGTCTTCTGCTCTTTGGCTTCGAGCGCGAGCACGCGATCGACGAGGCCGTCGCCTTCGAGCGTCAGGTCGATCGATTTGATCGACGTCGTGAGCATGGCGGCGCGCGAAATGAGGGGCGAAGACGAGAACGCCGCGCTCGACACATTGCCGAAGAGCGCGGAGAGTCGCGCCACGCCCATGTTTTTCGCGTCGATCGCGACAGGCTCCAGCGCCGCTTCCGATGACTTCTCGCGCCATTCGCCGGCGGCGAGTCCGGAGAGCGCGAGCTCGCGATAGCCGAGCGCCAGGAAATGCGCGGTCGTCTGGGTTTCGCCACGCGCCGAAAGATCGACGACGAAATTGTCGATCCGGCCCGAGAATTTCGTCGGCGTCGTTGCATGGAAATTGTCGAACGTCGCGCTGGCGTTCTCGACGCTGAATTTCATGCGCGACGTTTCGCTGGTTTTGGAGTCGGGCAGATCGGCGGCGACGCCGCGCAGCTCGATGCGCGCCAGCTTGGGATAGGCGGCGCCCTCCAAAACCGGCGCGAGCTGCACTTCGTTCAGCGCAAATCGCTTGACCGACAGATGGCCGCCGTCCGACGCGGCGAGCGAGAAATCGTCGAAAAATATCTCGCCGGCGCCGGCGCCCGCGACTTTGCGTAGGCCGGCGCGCGCGATCTTCGCCGTGAACGGCTTTCCGGCGGGTTCGCCCTTGCCGGCGGCGACGACGTCATCGACGTCGATCGACGCGGCTTCGAAGGATTGCAGCGCGTCGAGGACATCGCGCATCAGCGCGGGATCATCTTCGGGCTTTGCTGGATTGAGCGTCTCGAATCTTTCAACGAGCTTGCCGGCGGCAGTCTGCAACGCCCGCCCGCGCACGCCCTCAATCTTCAGGCGGCCCGTCGTCAGAACGAGATTGGCGCTTGCGTCTTCGAGGCGCGACGATTCGACGATTTCCTCCTCGACCAATGGCTTCAGAGGTTCATTGGCGTCGCCGCGCGTGGAGAGCGCCAGACGCGCGAGTTCGGCGAGATCGACGCCCTTGGCGACAGAGGCGCCCCAGTACACGCGCTGAACGCCGCCCTTCGTGGATTCGATCGTTTCCTCGCCGCCGTCGCCGCGCACGCTCGCGGCGCGACCCGAAACCACGTTCTCGAAGAGGAGCTTGCGATAAGCGGCGCGCTCGACGCGCAAATCATTGCGGCTTTCGCTCGACATAGAAGGCACGGCGATTCGCCGCGCGGAAATGCGCGCGAGAAGCGCCGCGGCATTCGCGCCGCCGTTCATGAAGAATTTCGCGAGTTCCGCCGGCGGCAGACTCGCGCCTTCGATTTCGATGTGCGGGATACGATAGGTCGTCGCGCCGAGCGTGATGACGAGATTGTCGAGCGTGAGCGACTTTTCGCCGGCGCCCGGCGAAGGCGCGGCGAAACCAACGAGCGAAAGCGACGTCACGACGCCGATGGCGAGCAATTTGCGCATCAGGGGAGCCTTGGGAAGACGAACGGGGAGAGCTTGCACGCCGCGCCTTTCGGGGTAAAGAGGCGCGTAGTTTCGTCGCAGCCGGCGTTTAGCGAGGGGCGGCGCGTGGCGGCGCGGCGGCGCCGTGATAGAGAGGCCGCATGCGTCGACTCCTGCTCCTGCGCCATGGCAAGGCCGACCGGCATTCGGCCGGCGGCGACCGCCAACGTCCGCTCACCCGTCGAGGGATGGAGGATGCGCGGCGCATGGGCGAGTATCTGCGAGACGCCAACATCGCGCCAGACCTCGCCGTCGCCTCCGATGCGCGTCGCGCCAAGCAGACCCTCGACCAGGTGCTCGACGCTTTTCCAGGCCATGTCACGCATCTGATCGAGAATACGATTTATCTTGCGACCGTCGACCATCTGGTCGAGATTTTGCAGCAGACGCCTGACAAGGTCGCGACGCTGCTCGCCGTCGGTCACAATCCGGGCTTTGCGGAGCTCGCCGCTTGGCTCGCGGGTTCAGGCGAGGCGGAAGACTTGGCGCTGATGCGCTCTAAATTCCCTACGGCGGCGCTGGCGATGCTCGACTTTGCGACCGATCATTGGGCGGACGTCGGCAGGGGCGGCGCGCGACTTGCGCGCTTCGTCACGCCGGGCATTCTACGGGGCGAGGCGACGGAAGACCCCGACTAGCGCAGTGCGCAAACCCGCAAAGAGCGGCCATGCTGATCGAAGCGCTCCTGACGATGCTGGCCCTAGCTGCGCCGCAAAAGGCGCCGGCGGCGCTTGTCGCGCCCTCGTCGATGTTCGCCGCGACGCCGAACCCCGCCTATCAGCCTCAGGCGCGCGCCGTGGACAATTGGCGCTTCGAAAGCGCCCTGGCGCTGGAGATGGCGCCTGTCGCCGCGATCCGCCGGGCGTTTGGCGCGGAGGACGGCGAGCCGGCCCGCTGCGTCAAGCTCAACAATTACTGGTGCATCAAGAGCGCGGGCTGGAATGGCGAGATCGCCGCCGACGCCGACGGCCATGTCGCCTTCGCTTCGGCGGAGGAGGGCGCCGCCGTCGCGGCGCTGCTGCTGCGCCGATATTACGTCGACTATGGGCGGCGCACCGCGCGCGCCATCGTCGAGCGCTGGGCGCCGGCGCAATGTTCGCTCGTCCTCCCGCCCGCCGCGCCTCGTCGGCCGGCGGCCGCTCCCGGGCGGCCGGCGTCGCGCGGCGGCATGGCGCGCATGTCGCCGCAGCGCGTGGTCCCCATGGGGATTGCGCCGCGCGGCATTCACAACACGCTTCGCGCGCGCTGGCTGGCGGCGCATGGGCGCGGCGGGGTCAATCTGAAGACGGCGCGGCGACCGCTCGCAAAGCCCGTCGACCTGATGCCGGCGCCCTCGATCATGGCCGGCGTCTCCGAGCTTCCGGCGCGGCGGGAAAAGCTCGCCGAGCTGATCCAACCGGCGCCCCGGACGACAATCGCCGACCTGCCGCCGTCGCCCGCGCCGCGGGCGCCCCCGGTTAGCGTTTTGAATTGCTCGGGGGAGCTGGCGCGGATCGCCGCTTACGCGGCCAACGTGGCCCAGGGCGTCGTCGGCGGCGCCAACGAGGATCTGGCGCTGTTCACCGCCGACGGCGCGCCGACCGAAAATCTGGCCAAGGTGATGGCGAATATGGCCGCGGTCGAGATCGGACCGGCGCGGCCGCGCGACGCGCTGATCCGGATCGCCGTCGCACAACTGCGCCAGCTGCTGGAGGCGCCCGCAAAGCCGGGAGGCGGCGCTGCGCCGACTCCCCCGGCGCATGCGGGGCCATGACGCGTCAAGCGCTTCCCGATCACATGGAATCATGTGATCGAAAAGGATTCGCTCAATATGAAATGTTGGAGCAGGTTCTCATCGAAAAAGTCTGTCAACTTTTTCGGAAAGCTGCGCTAAGAGCGCGCCATCAGCTCCAGCGCCAGCCCGTAGACTTTCGTGCGGGCAGGTTCGGGCAGGGTCTTCAGCACTTCAAAATAGGCCTGCCCGGCGCCGCACATGCGGGCGTCTTCGAGCGGCGGCGTGGGCATCTTGCCGTCGAGCAGCGCGTCGATCTCGACCTTGCTCAGACCCCGCGCGGCGAGCGCCGTCTCCAACAGGCGAAAGTCCGCCTCCGTCGGCGCGGTCCGCTCGATCTTTTTGGCTTGGCCGCTGACGATCGCCTCGAGCCCCGCCAGCGCCATGTCCGAGACGATCTGGCGGCGGGAGGCGGCGAATCGCTGAAAGTCGAGATTGGTCGCGCCGTAGAGGAAGGCGACGCACATGCGCTTGTCCTCCCGCGCCACCGCCTGCAGCACTTCCAGCTGCTTTTCGAAGACGCGGGCGATCGGCTCTGGCTCGGCCTTCGCCGCGAGCGCGCCGCGCGAGGTGCGGATGCGGCGCACCGCCTCGGAAAGATAATAGTCGACGCTCTGCTCTTCCTTCGTCTGCGCGAGGCGGGTGGCGAAATCATTGATCGCCGCTTCGTAATCGGCCGTGAAGGTCTCGCGGAGCCGGGCGAAATAGCGCGCATAATCCGGCGTCGAGGCGATCAGGGCCTCGATCTGCTGCCGCGCGCTTCCCTTGTCGACTTGCCCGTTGGCGGGCGCCGCGATCCCTGATCCCGCATCGGCCATGCGCGGCGCGGGATTGAGGGCCAGCCAGGTCAGGCCGATGCCGGCTCCGACCGCGACGAGCGCCGCAGCCAACAGCGCCAGAATTTTCTCCAGATACATCGCCGACCTTTGCGTCTCGGACCGAAAGCGCGAAGCTTAAAGCATTGCGCAGGAGGGCGGAAGCGCGGCCGCGCTCATGCGCGGTTCAACAGGCGATGAAGCCGCGCGGTCTCGGCGCGATGGGCGACGAGCAGACTGATATGCGGTTGAGATCATAGCTCCAATGGCCGCGCCGGGCGCGTTCGCCGCGCATCGCGCGCTCGATTTCCTTGAGCGCGGCGCGCGCCGCGTCGGGCGATTCGCTGGCGATCGTGTCGGGCGACAGGCGATGGAAACGCGTCAATGCGCGGGTGCGATCATAGGCGTTGAGACCCGCGACGAGGGCGGCGTCGAGCGCCGCGCCAGCTGCTGCGGCGAAGCGGGCGGGGCGGTCGTCTTGCGGGGCGTGAACTGGCCTGTGCGTCATGGATCATCCTCCGTGACGCTCAGAATGCGTTTACTCGAACGGATGAGGATAAGTATTTTATCCTTGAATAGGATTATTTTCCAGCTTACGGTTGCCCGCCACTCAGCTGGAGACCTCGATGTTTCTCGATCCGACGCTTATTCCGGGGCTTAGCGCCGCCGCGGCCGCCGCCGCGCAGGGCGCGCCCTTCGCCGATCTTTTTTCGCCTCGCCGCTCCCGCGCCTCGGTGGCGCGGGCGCGTCAGCTCGCCGTCTATCTCCACCATGTCGCGCTCGGCGCCAGCGTTTCGGCCTGCGCCAAAGCATTCGCGCGCGACCGCGCCACTGTCCGTCACGCCTGCGCGACGATCGAAGATTTGCGCGACGATCCTCGTTTCGACGCCGGCGCCCGCCGGCTCGAAACCGCGCTGGCCGCGCAGCGCGACATGATCTGCGCCCTCCTTGCGCAAGGGAGCGCGCAATGAAGAAAAGATCTGGGACCCGGGAGGAAACCGGCCGCGCCATGCGCCGCCTGCTGCAGGCGCTTGCCGAGCCGGGGGCGCGCGGCGCGCTGAGCCCGCTCGAGGCCGCGACGCTCGTCGTGCTCGCCGCGCGTAAAGGCGTCACCGTGGCGCGCGCGCGATTTGCGGTGGCCGCTTCCGACGCCGCGCTCGCCGAAGGGCTCGTGCGATGGGAGCAGGACGGCGGCGAGCGTCGGCTGGCGCTCACCGACGCCGGCCGCGCTTATCTGCGCCGATTATCAGCGCCCGACGTCGATCAGGCCGAGCCGTTTCGCGCCCAGCACGCATCCTATGCGCTGCGCCAGCTCGAAAAGGCCGCGCGTCCGACGCTCGTCAATGATGCGGAAAGTCCGCTCGCCTGGCTCGCGCGGCGAAAGGACCGCGACGGCCGAACCTTTCTCGACGCCGCGCAGCTCGAAGCCGGCGAGCGTTTTCGCCGCGACATCGAGCAGGCGCAGCTCCTGCAGCGCGTGACCGCGAATTGGGAGGCGTCGATCAACGCCGCTCGACGCGGCGCCGACGCCGGCGCCGTCTCCGAGGTGGCGATCGACGCGCGCCGTCGCCTCGCGCGCGCCGTCGACGCAACGGGGCCGGAATTGGCGGGCCTGTTGACCGACGTCTGCGGCTATCTCAAGGGCATGGAGATCGTCGAAAGCGAACGCGGCTGGCCGCCCCGCTCGGCGAAAGTCGTGCTCAAAATCGCGCTTGATCGATTGGCGCGCCATTACGGGCTCGCGGTCGAAGCGCGCGGCCGCGACCGCGCGCAGGCGCTGCTGCATTGGGGCGCCGAGGATTATCGGCCGAGAGTGTGAGGCTTACCCTCCCCTTGAGGGGAGGGTGGGTCGCGCCGCTTCGTGGGAGAGGGGACCCTTAAAAAAAACTTGCGCCCCGCCGTCAGTTGAGTTCGTCGACGACGGCGGGGTTCGTGCTTGCCGTCATGTTCGATCAACGTTTGGAAGCGGATATTGGACCAGCGGCAGCAATCGCGAATCCTCGACCGCGGCCGTCCGGTGTCCGAGGCCGGCGAGATAGGCGTCGTGGCCGGCGAAGGCCATGAAGGCCTGCACGGAACTCTGCTTCACGAGCATCGCGCGATCCCATCGCTCGCCCTCGGGGCCGATCAGGAAGGGGCCGCCTTCACCAAGGAAGAGGAGCGCTCCGCCGCTCTGGGTCAGATATGGGAGGGTATGGGCAATGTAGCGATCATAGGCCTCGGCGCCGCTGATCGGCTGCGCGGGCGCCAATTCGGGGTTAGCGGCATAGTCCGCCAGCTGGCGCAAGCGTAGCAGGTTGAGCATGACGACCTCGCCTTGAATGCCGCGCATAAAGAGGGCGCGTCCTGCCTTTTGAGTTGGTTCAAGGTAGGTCTGCATCGGTCCGCTCTCCTTGTTGCGGCGTGGCGAGTCCAGTGGTCATGAGGGTTTCGGCGTAGGCTCGGATATCCGGCGGCCAAGCACGGCTATGTTCGGCGAACCGCTTACGATCCCCAGCGAACAAGGCGCGCGTCGCCTCCTCGAATCCTGCAAGGTCGCCGGCCATCGCCGAGATGAAGGCGTAGGTCGCGGCCTGCGCGGCGCGGACCTGGCTCCGGCCGCCGTCCATGCGCCGCGCCTCATCCACCAGCCTGCGCAACGCTTGCGACGCGCCGCCGGGTTGCGTGGCCAGCCAATCCCAGTGCCGGGGAAGCAATGTCACTTCCCGGCCGACAACGCCCAATTTCGGCCGGCCGCGACCGCGCTCCGGCGTCGCATCGCTGACGTCAGGGCGGCGAGGCGTTCGCCTCACACGATCTCCCATGTTGGCGCGTTGCGCCAAGCGCGCCACGATTTCCGCTGTCTCGCCTCGCAGATCGAGGTCCACCACAGCGCCGGTCGCATCGTCAAAAGTGAGAAAGGAGCAATTGGGATTGGCCTCCATCGCCGCCTTTACAGCCCGCGCGACATCGATCAGCGGGCCAGCAGCTATTCGGCGCGTTCCCTGGAAAGCGGTGCAAGGCTTGGACAGAAATTCCGGCATGAAGGGACTCTCTAATGCAGCCGTATATTACCCGGGTAAATTTGCTTTTGTAAATATCATCCGGGTATAAATTGCGCGAGCGGCCTGGCCGTCGCCAAATTGGAGGGTGGATCTTGAAGCCGGAGGATAGGAAAGCGGCCATCGCCGCCTACAAGGAACGCAAGGCGATCGCCGGCGTCTATGTCGTGCGCTGCGCGACGACCGGCCAGCAATGGGCGGGCAGCGCGCCGGATCTCGCCACGATCTGGAATCGCTTGTCGTTCACGCTTCGCCAGGGCGCCTCCCCACATCGCTCACTACAGACCGCCTGGCGAGAAACTGGCGCCGCAAGCTTCACATTCGAGATTGTTGAACGGGTGGATGTCGAGGAGCTTGTCTATGGGCGCGAGCGCGCTCTGAGAGATCGACGAGACCATTGGTGCGAAACTCTGCACGCCGAGCCGATCTGAAGATGGCTCGCGTCGTGTGATCAGGTTTTGGCGCAGCCTGGGGCTTACGCCCCCATCGCCTCTTTGGCTTCTTTCTTGATGCGCTCGACCATCGACCGCAGGCCATTGGCGCGCTGCGGCGTCAGATGTTCGGCAAGGCCGAGCTCCTTGAACAGCGGCGCCGCGTCGGTTTCGACGATCTCCTGCGCCGGCCGCCCCGAGTAAAGCGCCAGCACGAGCGCGACGAGGCCGCGCACGATATGCGCGTCGCTGTCGCCGCGAAACGAGAGCGCGGTCCGCCCCTCGGCGTCGCGCGTCGGAGTCGTTTCGAGCCACACCTGGCTGGCGCAGCCGCGCACTTTATTGGCGTCGGTATAGGCGTCTTTCGGCAACGGCTCGAGCGTGCGGCCAAGCTCGATGAGATAGCGGTAGCGATCCTCCCACTCATCGAGCAGCTCGAAATTGCCGATGATCTCGTCGATCTGCATTTTGTTCGCATCCTCGCTGCGAAGGCGCATTCTACCTCATTTCGGCGCTAAGCCGCGCCCTTTCCTTGGCGAGGGCCACGCCTTACATTCCGCGCGACAATCGCTGGCGCGCCGCGCCGCTCTTTAGGAGTTTTATATGAGCGACTTTTCCCGCTGGCGCGCCGTCGCCGCCGCGATTTTTCTTAGCCTGGGCCTTGCCGGCTGCGGCTACAATACGATTCCGACGCTCGAAGAAAACGCCAAGGCGAAATGGTCGGACGTGCAGTCGCAATATCAGCGCCGCGCCGATCTCATTCCAAATCTCGTGGAGACCGTGAAGGGCTACGCCAGGCAGGAGAAGGACGTGCTCACCTCGGTCGTCGAGGCCCGCGCCAAGGCGACATCCGTCAAGGTTGACGCGGGTTCGCTGACCGATCCTGAAAAGATGAAACAGTTCCAGGAGGCGCAAAATCAGCTAACCGGCGCGCTCGGCCGGCTGATCGCCGTGAGCGAAGCCTATCCGGACTTAAAATCCAACCAGAACTTCCTCGCTCTTCAGTCGCAGCTCGAAGGCACCGAGAACCGCATCAATGTCGCGCGGCGCGACTACATCGAGGCGGTGCGGGCATTCAACACCTCGCTGCGCACCTTCCCGACGCTCCTCTGGGCGAAGACCTTCTTCGCCGGCACGAAGCCGATGGCGGAATTTTCCGCGGCCGGCGCGGCGCAATCGCCGCCGGAAGTGAAGTTCTAAACGATGAGCGCCGACGCGCCGACAGAAGAGCTGATCGCGCGGGAGGCGATGTGGGCGCATATGCGCCGCGAAGCCGAGGAGGCGCTGCGTCTCGACCCGTCGCTGACGCCGCTGATGCTGGGCGCGATTCTCAATCGCGCATCGCTCGAAGAGGCGGTGGTCCATCGCATCGCCGCAAGACTCGGCGCGTCAGCGCTGGACGCCGAGACGATCGCCGACGCCTTCCTGCAGGCGGTGCGCGACGACGCGGCGATCGCTACCGCCTTCCGCGCCGATCTCGCCGCCTATGTCGAGCGTGATCCGGCCTGCGGGCGGATGATCGAGCCGCTGCTCTATTTCAAGGGCTTTCACGCGATCCAGTCGGCGCGGCTGGCGCATGCGCTGTGGCGCGCGCGGCGCCACGATTTCGCTTTCTATATCCAAAGCCGCGCCTCCGACGCGCTCGCGGCGGACATTCATCCGGCCGCGCGCTTTGGCAAAGGCCTGTTCCTCGATCATGGCGCCGGTTTCGTCGTCGGCGAGACAGCGGTCGTCGACGACGACGTCTCGATTCTGCATAATGTGACGCTGGGCGGCACGGGCAAGGTCGCGGGCGACCGTCATCCGAAGGTCAGGCGCGGCGTCATGATCGGCGCGGGCGCCAAAATTCTCGGCAATATCGAGATCGGCGCCTGTTCGCGGATCGCCGCGGGCTCGGTGGTGCTGCAGTCGGTTCCGCCCAATTCGATCGTCGCCGGCGTTCCGGCGAAGGTGGTCGGGACCGAATCGTGTATGGAGCCGGCGCGCGATATGGACCAGATCCTCCGCGGCCTCGCCTATGATTCTTTCGATTACGTCATCTGACCCGCGTCGTCGCGTCCGCTAAGCGCCGGGGCCAGGGGAATCGGGTGAGGAAAAATACGCGAAAACGGGTTTCCTCGCCCTTCGAGACGCGTGCTGCGCACGCTCCTCAGGATGAGGAAGCCCACCCGATCGCCCCGGCGCGGGGGCGATTGAGGGTTGCGCAGGGCCACGGTTCTCCTGCTATGTGTCGCCGGGCGGCGGCGCCGTTCCCAAGGGCCGGCGCAGGGCGGCGGCGGCCGGGGCAGGGGGATCGATGCTCGAGATTGCGGTCCAGATGGACCCCTTGGAACGCATTAATTTTGCAGGAGATTCGACCTTCGCGCTGATGCTGGAGGCGAAGCGCAGGGGCCATCGCCTATGGTTCTACACGCCGGATCGACTTTCGCTTGAAGGCGAGCGGCTGACGGCGCGCGCGCATCGCATCGACGTTTTCGACGATCCTTCGCGCTATTACGCGCTCGGCGAGGCGACGGACCTTGAACTCGGCGCCATGGACGTGGTGCTGCTGCGTCAGGACCCGCCATTCGATCTTGCCTATATTACCTCCACGCATTTTCTGGAGCGGCTCGCGCCGAGGACTCTCGTCGTCAACGACCCCGCGCATGTGCGCAACGCGCCAGAAAAGATCTTCGTGATGGAGTTCGCCGATCTGATGCCGCCGACGCTGATTACGCGCGACCGCGCGGCGATGGAGCGCTTTCGCGCCAAGCATGGCGAGATCGTCATGAAGCCGCTCTACGGCCATGGCGGCGCCGCGGTGTTCAAGGTCGCGCCACGCGATCCGAATTTCGGTTCGCTGTTCGACATGTTCGCGACGACTTTCCGCGAGCCGTGGGTCGTGCAGCGCTTCCTGCCGGAGATCGTGAAGGGCGACAAGCGCATCCTGCTGATCGACGGCGAGGCGATGGGCGCGATCAATAGGGTTCCCGCCGCTGACGACATACGCTCGAATATGGTGCGCGGCGGCGCGCCGGCGGCTACCGAACTCGACAAGCGAGAGCAGGAAATCTGCGCGAGGCTCGGGCCGGAGCTGAAACGGCGCGGATTGGTTTTCGTCGGCATCGACGTGATCGATGGCTGGCTCACCGAGATCAACGTGACCTCGCCGACGGGGCTCCGCGCGCTAAAACGCATCGGCGGGCCGGATCTTGCGCCGCCGCTCTTCGACGCCATCGAGGCGCGTCTGCGCGCGCTGCGCGCATCAGGCCGATCGCCGGAATTGACTCTATGAACGAAGTGGCGCCGCTCAGCGTTTTCGCCGGCCTTGATCCCAACGAGCAGTTTCGCGGTCTGCGGCAGGCGCTCGCGCCGGCTATCGCGGCGATCTGCAAGAGGGAGCGCGGCCATGCGCGACGCACGGCGATCGTCGAATTGTTTCGCTCGGCTTTGGCGGAAGGACGCGAGATTGCGCGCGCCCGGCTTGAGGCGCGCGGCTCGGGACTGGCCTGCGCGAGATTGATCTCGGCGCTCGAAGACGAGCTGATCGGCGCCATCTACGACTATGTCGTGCGCTATGTTTACGTCGTCGACAATCCGACGTTTGCTGAGCGTCTCGCGATTGTCGCCGTCGGCGGCTATGGGCGCGGGACGCTCGCGCCGGGCTCCGACATCGATCTGCTGTTTCTCGTCCCTTACAAACAGACTCCGTGGGGCGAAAGCGTCATCGAGGCGATCCTTTATATTCTTTGGGATCTGCGTCAGAAGGTCGGCCATGCGACGCGCTCCGTCGCCGAGTGCATGCGTCAGGCCCGCGCCGACATGACCATTCGAACGACGCTTCTCGAAGCGCGTTTCATTCTCGGCAACGCCGAGCTGTTCAGCGAGTTCCGCGAGAGCTTCGATCGCGAGATCGCCCGTTCGGATACGCGCGAATTCGTCTCCGCCAAGCTCGCCGAACGCGACGCGCGCGTGATGCGCGCCGGCGCCTCGCGCTATCTGGTCGAACCCAATGTGAAGGAAGGCAAAGGCGGCCTGCGCGATCTCAATACGCTGTTCTGGATCGCCAAATATGTCTATCGCGTGCGTGAGGCGAAGGAACTCGTCGCCGCCGGCCTCTTCACCGCGGCGGAGCTGAGCCTGTTCGAGCGCTGCGAGGAGTTTTTGTGGCGCGTGCGCTGTCATCTGCATTTCGCGACGGGCCGGGCCGAAGAACGGCTGGCTTTCGACGTACAAACAACGATCGCCAAGCGTCTCGGCTATCACGACCGTAGCGGGCTATCGCCGGTCGAGCGCTTCATGAAGCACTATTTTCTCGTCGCCAAGGAAGTCGGCGATCTCACCGCGATCGTCTGCGCGGCGCTTGAAGAAAAGCAGGCGAAGCCGCGCGCCATCTTCGAGCGCTTCCTGCAGCCGTTTCGGCGCCGGCGCAGTCGCGCCCCGCAAGGCGACTTCATCGTCGACCACGACCGCATCAGCATCGTCGACGCCGATGTCTTCAAGCGCGATCCCGTCAACATCATCCGGCTGTTCTGGATGGCCGATCATCACGGCCTGCCGCTGCATCCCGACGCCCTGCGCGCGGTGACTCTGTCGCTGCGCCTGATCGACGCCAATCTGCGCGCCAGCAAGGAAGCCAATCGGCTGTTTCTCGAAATTCTGCTCTCGCGCAATATGACCGAAATTACGCTGCGCCGGATGAATGAAACCGGCGTGCTTGGGCGTTTCATTCCGGATTTCGGCAAAGTCGTCGCGATGATGCAATTCAATATGTATCATCACTATACCGTCGACGAGCATCTGCTGCGCGCGGTCGGCGGACTGTCCGATCTCGAAGCCGGCCGCATGCCGGAGCATCAGCAGCTCGTTGACGAAATTCTGCCGACGATCGTGAACCGCAAGGTGCTTTATCTGGGGCTGTTCCTGCACGACATCGCCAAGGGCCGAAAGGAGGATCACTCCCGCGCCGGCATGGAGGTGGCGCGCAGCCTGTGTCCGCGTCTGGGCTTCACCCCCGGCGAGACCGAGTCCGTGGCCTGGCTCGTCGAGCACCATCTCACCATGTCGAGCTTCGCGCAGAGCCGCGATCTCTCCGACCGCGTCACGATCGAGAATTTCGCCGCCATCGTTCAAACGATGGAGCGGCTGAAGATGCTGTTCGTTCTCACCGTCTGCGACATCAACGCGGTCGGGCCCGGCGTGCTCGACGCCTGGAAGGCGCAGCTGCTGCGGGTGCTCTATTGGGAGACCGAGGTCGTGCTCGGCGGCGGCCATTCGGCGGTCGATCGCAAGAGTCGCGTCGCCGCCGCCAAAGCCGAGCTGCGCGCAGCGCTGCCGGAGTGGAGCGACGAGGCGTTCGACGCCTACGCCAAGCGCCACTATCCGGCCTACTGGCTCAAGGTTGACGTCGCCCGCAAGCTGCGTCACGCGGAGCTGCTTCGCCAGATGAACGGCGCATCGGCGCCGCTGGCGACCGCGGTCGAACTCGACAGGACGCGAGGCGCCGTGGAGCTGACCGTCGTCGCGCCCGACAAC
This sequence comes from Methylocystis sp., assembly GCF_051061285.1. Lineage (GTDB taxonomy): Bacteria > Pseudomonadota > Alphaproteobacteria > Rhizobiales > Beijerinckiaceae > Methylocystis. The sequence continues at coordinate 102,782 of NZ_JBPFEA010000024.1, read as the reverse complement.
CCGCGTCTGCTGTCGATCATCGCCGGCGGCTGCGCGGCAGGCGGCGCCAATATCGTCGATGCGCATATTTTCACCACCGCGGATGGTCTTGCGCTCGACACGATCTTCTTCTCGCGCGCCTTTGATTTTGACGAAGACGAAATGCGTCGCGCCGGACGAATCGCCGGCCTCATCGCCAGGGCGCTGCGCGGTGAGGTCGTCGTGTCCGAAGAGCTGCGGGCGCGCGCGAAAGCCCATCTGCCGACCGACGCCTTCTCGGTCGCGCCTGAGGTCGTCGTCGATAACAGCCTGTCGAACGTCTATACGGTCATCGAGGTCTCGGGACTCGATCGCGAGGGTCTGCTGTTCGAGCTCACCAACGCGATCTCGCGGCTCAATCTCAATATCGCCTCGGCGCATATCGTGACCTTCGGCGAGCGCGCCGTCGACGCCTTCTATGTCACGGATTTGACCGGAGCGAAGATCGCCTCGGCGCAGCGACAGGCGGCCATCAAGCGCCAGCTCCTGGACGTGTTTCGCGGTCCGGGCGCCCGCGGGACCAAAACGCCCGCCGCCGCCGCGACTTGATTTTGACGTTTCGCACGCAGATATCGAAGCCTTTACGAAGAATGATGGTGACAGCATGAGCGATCCAACGAATGCGGACAAGAAGGCTGAGTCGACGAAGAATCGGGAGGGCGCAGAGCCCTCGTCCTTGTCGCAGCCGTCGGCCGAATCCGACATTGCGCAGCCGGAGCCGTTCACCGAGCTCGAAAATCTTTATGCCGAAAACGCAGGGTTAAAGGACAAGCTCCTGCGCGCGCTCGCCGAAGTCGAGAATGTGCGCCGTCGCGCCGAGCGCGAGATCGCCGACGCGAAAACTTATGGCGTGGCGAATTTCGCGCGGGAGATGCTGTCCTTCGCCGATAATCTACGCCGCGCGATCGAGAGCGTGCCCGAGGAGGCGCGCGCCGAGCCGGCGGTCGCGTCGCTGCTTGAGGGGGTCGACGTGATGGAGCGCGATTTTCTTGCGCGGCTGGCGCGCTTCGGCGTCAGGAAGATCGACGCCCATGGCGCGCGCTTTGATCCTAATCAGCATGAAGCGCTGTTCGAAATTCCCGACGAGACGCAACCCGCAGGCACGGTGGCTCAGGTTGTTGAGCAAGGCTACATGATCGGCGAACGCGTGTTGCGCCCCGCAAAAGTCGGCGTTGCGCGCGGCGGATCAAAACCGTCCTGACCGTTCGAGGATGCGCATGGACGAGCGAGCGACCGCGACAAAGCCTACGGAAGCCGGGGTCGTCGCAGCGGCGGTCTATCACGGGGGACGTAAGGTCGCCGATATCGAGATCGATGAGGCCGGAGAGTGGACCAAGCGCGAAGGCTATGTCGTCTGGATCGGACTCCACGAGCCGTCACAAGAGCTGCTGGAGCGCGTCGGCGAACAGTTCGCGTTGCATCATCTCGCGATCGAGGACGCATTCAAGGCGCATCAGTTTCCCAAGCTCGAAGAATATGAAAACAGCGTTTTCATCGTCGCGCGCACCGCGCAGATGGTTGACGGCCGCATCGCCTTCGGCGAGACGCATATTTTTATCGGCGCCGGCTATGTCGTGACCGTGCGCCACGGCGCGTCGAGCTCCTATGCGCATGTGCGAGAACGCTGCGAGGCGCGCGCGGAACGCCTCACGGAGGGCGAAGATTTTATCGTCTACGCCATTCTCGATTTCATCGTCGACAACTACTTTCCGGTGCTCGACGCGATCAATGGTCAGGTCGAGGACATCGAGGATCATGTTCTCGCAACGACGATGGGCAAACCGGAAATCGAGCAGCTCTATAGTTTGCGGCGCGACCTCCTGCATCTGCGCAACGCCGTGACGCCGCTTGCGGACGTCTGCCGTCGCTTGGAGCGCAGCGACGTCGTCGCCATCGACCGGGAGATGCGGCCGCATTTTCGCGACGTTCGCGACCATCTGCGCCGCGTCCAGGAACGCATCGACACGATGCGGGAGACGCTCGCCTTCGCTTTCGAGTCGAGCCTGATGAACGCGCAGATCCAGCAAACCGACATTTCGCGCCGGCTTGCCGCCTGGGCCGCGATTCTGGCGGTGCCCACCGCCATCGCCGGCATTTACGGGATGAACTTCCAGCACATGCCGGAACTCCAGTGGGAGTATGGCTATTACGTCGTCCTCGGCGTGACGATGTCGATCTGCGGCTATCTGTATTATCGGCTGCGTCGCGCCGGCTGGCTGTGAACGCCGCCCGCCATCGCCGCCGAGGCGCGTCGCCAAGGCTCTCACGCCGCGCGTGTCTCAGGCGCAGTCGCCTGCGACTTTTTGCTTGGGCCTAGCGCCTTACGAAAGTTTCATCCCGCCGCCATTGGACGGCAAAGCGGCAATCTCCATCTTTCATCTTGCGGCGACGTTGCGCTCCTCCTCCCGCGGCGTCGTTCAAGATGGAGATTTTCGAGAAATGCCTATCGCAAACAATCCTCGCGCCCGCGCCGTCAAAGCGCCGCGCCGCGCGTCCCGTCTGGCGCTGATGGGCGCTGCGGCGGCGTTCGCGCTTACCGCTGCGATCGGTCCGGCGCCGCTGACGCCGGCTTACGCCGAAGCGCCGCTCTCAGGATCTGTCACCGCCGCCGGACCCGCCTCCTTCGCTGACGTCGTCGAACGCGTCAAGCCGGCCGTCGTCGCCATCAAGGTCAAGGCCGTCGGTGATCAGCAGGGCGGCATCTTCGAGATGCCGGACGTCTCGCCCGACGACCCGATGTATCGCTTTTTCAAGCGCTTCGGAGAAGGTCAGGGCCGTCCCCAGAAACATATGACGATGTCGCAGGGCTCTGGTTTCATCATCAGCCCGGACGGCTATGTCGTCACCAATAACCACGTTGTGGAACACGCCAGCGAAGTTGACGTTGCGCTCGACGACGGAAGAACGCTGCCCGCCAAGGTGGTCGGCACTGATAAGCGCACCGACCTGGCGCTGCTCAAGATCAGCGATGGCGCGAAGCTGCCCTATGTCGACTGGGGCTCCGCCGCGCCGCGCGTCGGCGACTGGGTGATCGCGGTCGGAAACCCGTTCGGTCTCGGAGGCTCAGTCACCGCCGGCATCGTTTCGGCGCGCGGGCGCGACATCGGCGCCGGCCCTTACGACGACTTCCTGCAGATCGACGCGCCGGTCAATCGCGGCAATTCCGGCGGTCCGGCGTTCGATTCGCGCGGCAATGTGATCGGCGTCAATACGGCGATCTATTCGCCTTCGGGCGGTTCGATCGGCATCGGCTTCGCCATTCCGGCCGAGGTGGCCAAGGACGTGGTCGCGGCGCTCAAGGAAAAAGGCTCCGTGTCGCGTGGCTGGATCGGCGTCAAGATTCAGAACGTTACGCCGGAAATCGCCGACAGCATGGGGCTGAAGTCCGCGAAAGGCGCGCTGATCGCGCAGCCGCAGCGGGGCGCTCCGGCGGAAGAGGCCGGCCTGAGGTCTGGCGACGTCATCGTCGCCGTCAACGGCGACAAGATCGACACGTCGCGCGATCTCGCGCGCCGCATCGCGACCCTTGGCCCGGGCAAGACGGCGGACATCACTTTTCTGCGCTCGGGCGCCGAAAAGACGGTGAAGCTGAAACTGGGCGCGCTGCCCGACGAGCGGGAAGCGCGCGCGGACGATGAAGGCTTCTCAGAGCGGGGACCGGAACTGTCCGGTCTTGGGCTCGAGGTCGCTCCGGCGGCCGAGGTCCGCGGCGCAGGCCGGGAAGGGCTGTTCGTGACGGATCTCGATCCCTCCGGCGCCGCCGCGCAAAAAGGATTGCGCAGGGGCGACGTGATTATCGAGGCCGCCGGGCAGCCGGTGAGTTCCCGTGGCGACCTCGCCTCGGCGCTCGAGGCGGCCCGCAAGGAGGGACGGCGTTCGGTGCTGCTGCGTGTGAAATCTGCGGACGGTGCGAAGTTCATCGCTGTTCCGGTGAAAGGCGGCGCCGGCTAAGGCGGCTTAAGGAACTTCTTGCGTTGAGGCCGTCATCACTGCACCCGCCCGCAGCCGGTCTCCGCAACGAAGAGCGTCGGGCAGAGCCAGTCCCCTCCTGGCGCCCGAACGCGGGGCAGGCTGGCGCGCAATGCGCCGGCCTGCCGTTTTTTTGCAATCTCAGCTATAGTGAAACATGCGCATTCTGATCATTGAAGACGACAGCGAAGCGAGCGAATACCTCGTCAAGGCGTTCCGCGAACAAGGCCATGTCGCCGAACACGCCGCCGATGGGCTTGCTGGCTATGGACGCGCCAGCGAAGGCGGTTACGACGTGCTGATCGTCGACAGGATGCTGCCCAAAATGGATGGGCTGTCGCTGATCTCGGGCCTGCGCGAGCAGGGCGTTCAGACGCCGGCGCTCATTCTCTCCGCGCTCGGCCAAGTCGACGATCGCGTGAAGGGTTTGCGCGCCGGCGGCGACGACTATCTGCCAAAACCCTACGCCTTTTCGGAACTGCTGGCGCGGGTCGAGGCGCTGGCGCGCCGCCGCGTCGGGCCCAAAGGCGAAGAAACCCAATATCGCGTCGGCGATCTGGAGCTCGATCGGTTGTCGCACAAGGTGACGGTCGGCAGCCAGGAGGTGGTGCTTCAGCCGCGCGAGTTCCGGCTGCTGGAATATCTGATGAAACATGCCGGCCAGGTGGTGACCCGCACCATGTTGCTCGAAAACGTCTGGGATTACCATTTTGATCCGCAGACCAATGTCATCGACGTGCATATTTCCCGTTTACGCTCAAAGATCGACAAAGGCCGCGAGAACCCGCTTCTGCACACGATCCGCGGGGCTGGGTATATGATCCGTGACGGCGCTCGGTAAACTTTTCCGCACGACGGCGTTCAAACTGTCGATCGCCTATCTCGTGCTGTTCTCGATTGGCGCGGGCCTTGTGCTTGCGCGCGTCGGCGCACGCGTCAAGGAAGTTCTCGACGAACAGATCGAGCAGACCGTCGACGCCGAAATACGGGCGCTGTCCGAACAATATGCGCAGGGCGGCCTACGGCAGCTCGCCAATGCGGTGGAGCGCCGCGTGCGCGCGCCCGGCGGTTCGCTCTATCTGCTCTCGAGTCATTCCGGAGACGTCATCGTCGGCAATATCGAGCCGCCGAATTTCACGCCGTCGGGCGGCACGGAACTCGTCGAGACGACCTATGAGCGACGCGGCGAGCCGGGCGTCAAGCATCCGGCCTTGCTGCGGCTGTTCCTTCTTCCCGGCGGCTTTCGCCTGCTTATCGGCCATGACATCGAAGATCATGAAGTGCTTCGCGGCATATTGCGCCGCGCGCTGGGCGTGTCGCTATTCTGGCTCGCGCTCGTCGGCGCGCTTGGAGGTTTGTTCGTGTCGTATCGCATGCTGGAGCGCGTCGACGTGATGTCGGGCTCCGCGCGCCGCATCATGGCGGGTGATATGCACGAGCGACTCGCCATCTCGGGCGCCGGCGACGAACTTGACCGGCTGGCGGAAAACTTCAACGCCATGCTCGAGCGCATCAGCGAGCTGATGGCCGGTTTGCGCGAAGTTTCCGATAATATCGCGCATGACCTCAAGACGCCGTTAACCCGTTTGCGCAACCGCGCCGAGGCGGCGCTACGCGCCGACGCCAAGGGCAGCGAGCATCGTGCGGCGCTCGCCGCCGTGATCGAAGAGTCCGACAACCTGATCCGCGTGTTCAACGCGCTGTTGATGATCGCGCGAGCCGAGGCCGGCTATTCTAGCGACAACATGGCGACCTTCGACGCCGACGCCGTCGTGCGCGACATCGCCGAGATGTATGAGCCCGTCGCCGAAGAGCAGGGCGTCCGCCTCGATGTCGCGGCGCAGGACGGACTGGCGGTCACCGGCAGCCGCGAACTGCTCGGGCAGGCGCTCGTGAATCTCGTCGACAACGCGCTGAAATATGGCGGGACAGGCGACGAGCCGCGCATCGCCATCGAGGCGCGGCGCGTCGGCGATCGCGTGGAAATCGTCGTCGCGGATCGCGGACCTGGCATTGCGCCATCGGATCGCGAGCGCGTGGTGGGACGTTTCGTGCGGCTTGAGAATTCCCGTTCGCGGCCGGGTTCAGGTCTCGGCTTGTCGCTGGCGGCGGCGGTTGCGCGGATGCATCACGGCGCGTTGCGGATAGAAGACAATGCGCCTGGATTGCGCGTGGCGCTGTCGCTGCCTGCGATGCGTACAACCGTCGGTCCCGCGGCGCGGATGGAGCGCGCATAAGGCGCAATCTTCGCGGTCCCGCCCGCTTCGACGGCGCGCGCCTTCAATGGGGTCACCGTCGCCGAGGCCGCCGGCAAGCGCATCATGACGACCGTGCCTTCTCCAAGACGGGAGCGGACGCGCAGCGCGCCGCCATGCAGCTCGATGAGGGCGCGGGCGATGGCGAGGCCGAGCCCGGATCCGCGCATGCCGTTTTCCATCAGATCGGCGCATTGTTCGAACGGCTTGCCGAGCTTGGGGATGGCGCGCGGGTCGATGCCGCGTCCCGAATCCTCGACATAGACGTCGATCGCGCCGCCGTGGGCTCGCGCGCGCACCCGCACCACGCGTCCGAATTCGCTGAATTTGACGGCATTCGACAGAAAGATGCTGAGCGTCTTGACGATCGCCGCTTCGTCTCCGACGCAACGCAGGTTCTCGCGGGCGTCGGCGACAAGCTCGATGTTCTTTACTTCGGCGCGCGCGCGCCAGGCTCCGACGGATTTGCGCAGCGCCTCCGCGACGTTGATCTCCCGTTCGGCGAGGCGGATGAGGCCCGCTTCGAGACGCGACATGTCGAGAATGTCGGACAGCACTTCGTTGAGGTAATTGCCGCCCTGGCGTATGCCGCAGCAATATTCGAGATATTTTGGCGAACCGAGCGCGCCGAAAGGCTCCGCCTCCATCATTTCCGAAAAGCCGATGATGGCGTTGAGCGGCGTGCGCAACTCGTGGCTCATATTGGCGAGGAATTCCGATTTCGCCACATAGGCGGCTTCCGCCTCGGCCTTTTGGTGATGATACTGCTCGGCGAGTATCGCGAGCTGCTGCGCCTGCATCTCCAGCGTCTGTCGCGAGCGGGTTAGATCGGCGACGCTCGCGGTGAGGCGGCGCTCCGATTCACGCAGCTTCTCCTCGTTGCGCTTGAGCGCCGTAATATCGGCGCCCACGGAGACATAGCCGCCATCCTTGGTGCGGCGCTCGTTGATCTGAAGCCAGCGCCCGTCGATGAGCTGCGCCTCGTAGGTGCGGGCGTCTGGCGAAGGTCCGTCGGGCGAGGCGACCTGGGTGCGGATCAGCGGCGCGATGGCGCAGCTCATGATCTGCCGATAGTTCGCCCCGGCGGATGCGGCTTCGAGCGAAAGGCCATGCAGTGAGAGAAATTTCGAATTGCAGGTCACGAGTCGATTTTTGGAGTCCCACAGCACGAAGGCTTCGGAAATGGCGTCGATCGCGTCGCGCAGGCGCAAATTGGCCATCTCGGTTTGTTCGGCGAGCGCGCGTTGCTCCGAAACGTCGATTGCGATTCCAATAAGATGTTTGCCGGCTTCCCGACTGTCTTCGACAATCTGCGCGCGCGCGCGCAGCCAGATCCATTCGCCCGTGGCGTTCTTCAGCCGAAACTCGTGATCGACGCTATTCGTCCGTGCGCTCGCGACCATGTCGGCCATCGTCTGGAAGTCGCCATCGTCGGGATGCAGCAGCGCGCTCAATTCGGCATAGCAAAGCGAGCGGCGCTCGGCCGGCAGCCCCAACATTTCATACATGGAGTCCGACCAGTAGATCCGGCCGCGCGCAATGTCCCATTCCCAAAGGCCGCACCGGCCGCGCGACAGCGCCGCCTCGAGGCGCCTGCGGATCAGCGTATTGGCGCGTTCGACTTCCTGACGACGCCAACTCTGGCGGAAATAGGCGAGGACGATGACGAGCAGCAGCAGCGTGGTGCAGGCGAACAGCAGCGCATAACGGGACGCGATCACGCGCCATTCGCCGAGCACATTGTCGACGGGATAAATCATCGCCACCTGGCCGAATGGCGTCGGCAGCTTCCTGACGCTCACAAGCGCCGGAACGCCATCGGGCAAGGTGACGCGCAAGACGCCGGCGTTGTCGGCGAAGTCGACGAGCGCATCTTCGGCGCCGATGGCTTGCGACAGCGTAAGGTCTTTCGATGGAATCGGCGGAAAGGCGGCGGCGACGCGGCCGCGCTCGTCCGTCACCAGAACGCGTCGCCCTCGCGCGAGCGCGCCTTGCGGCACGAGCTGATCGAGCGGCGCGCCGAACGGCTTTTGCGCGTCGGTCTTGATTTTGTCGCGTAGGTCCTGCGACACGGCGCGCACGAAAAGGTCGAGATCGTCGACAGCCTGTTCGACCAGTCGATCCTGCATCGCGCTGGTCAGCGACACGACAAAGGCGGCGAGAGAGACGAGGCAAACCGCGCAGGCGGCGAACGCCAAAGGGCGCAGCCAGGAGAAGTCCTTTGGCCGCTTTGCGCCGTTCTCATCGAACCGGTACGCTCCCCACACGGTATGGGCGTGAGTCTTCACGCGGGCAGCGGGAGCGCGCGCCATCGATAGCCTCCAAAATGAATGTGATGCGAACGCGGCTTACGAGCGAATCACCTTCATTCGAATCTCTCGACGTGCGATTGTCCAGATCTTAACGCGACGTTAACGACTCTTTTTTGGGCGCCTCAGCAAGCGCCTCAGCCAAGCGCCCGCGTGGCGATGTCGCGCAGGTCCGCCGAGAGATTTTCCTGCGCGACGATATGCTTGAGCCGGGCTTCAATGAGGCCGCGGCGCCGCGACTCCATCGTGCGCCAGGATCGCAGCGCCGAGAGAAGCCGTGCGGACACCTGGGGATTCTTCGGATCGACTTCGAGAACCACGGCCGTCAGCAAATCGTATCCCGACCCGTCGAGCGCATGAAAGCGCGTGAGATTGCCGTTCGCGAAGGCGCCGATCAAAGCGCGTACGCGGTTGGGGTTGCTCATCGAAAATTCCCGATGCGTCATCAGGCCCAATACGCGCTGTGTGGTCGCCGCTTCCGGAATCATCGCCTGCAGCGAGAACCATTTGTCGATGACGAGCGCGTCTCCGGCATATTGTGCGTAGAATCGGGCGAAGGCCTCCTCGCGCGCATGGCCGCCGAGAAGCGCCAATGTGGCGAGCGCGGCGAGCTTGTCGGTCATATTGCCGGCGGTTTCGAACTGCGCCGTGGCGAGCGATCGGCCTTTTTCAGCATCGCCCGCGGCCAGAAGATCGAGCGCCACATTGCGCAAAGCGCGGCGTCCCGCGCTCGCGGCGTCGGGCGTAAAGGCCCCAGCGGCGGAGAAGCGCGCGTGGATCGCGTCGAGCGCTGAGCCGAGCGACCTGCCGATCTCCGCGCGCAACGCCATGCGCGCGTCGAAGAGCTGATCCGGGTCGACGTCGTTCCCCTTTTCGCGCGCAAGGTCGATGTCCGACGGCAGCGACAACGCCTGTGCGACCAACGCCGGATCGTCCTCGGACTTGGCGAGCAGCAGTCGCAGCGCTTCGCAAAGTCCCCGGGCGTCCAATGCGCCGGTTTCGAGCCGACCGAAGATCGCCCGCAAGGCGAGGCTTTGCGACGCCTGCCAGCGATTGAACGGATCGTCGTCACAGGCGAGCAGACGTTCGAGATCCTCGCTCGCCGGCGCGGGCTCGAGGCGCACAGGCGCGGAAAAGCCGCGCAGCAGCGAGACCACGGGCCGTGAGGGAATCTCGCGGAACCGGATGACGCGCTCGGCGCGGTCGAGTTCGATCAAACCACAAGCGAGTTCAGTCGGCGCGGCGTCTTCGCTGACGAGATCGAGCTTTTGCCCGTTCTCGCCAAAGAGCGCCAGCGCCAGCGGGATCACGACGGGCTTCTTGTCGCTTTGGCCCGGCGTTGGAGGCGTTTGCTGACACAGCTTCAAGGCAAACGTCCGGGCGGCGGGATCGTAGTCGCCTGACGTCGTCACCACAGGCGTTCCCGCCTGACTGTACCAAAGCGCAAAATGCGTCAGGTCGCGGCCGGATGCGGCGGCGAAGCAGGAGAGGAAATCTTCGATCGTCGCGGCCGTCCCGTCGAAGCGTTCGAAGTAGAGATCCATGCCGCGGCGGAAGTTGTCGTCGCCGATCAGCGTCCGCAGCATGCGGATGATTTCAGCGCCTTTCTCGTAAACGGTCGATGTGTAGAAATTGTTGATTTCTTGATAGACGTCCGGACGCACGGGATGCGCGAGCGGACCTGCGTCTTCGGGAAATTGCGCGAGACGCAGGCCGCGCACGTCGCCGATGCGCTCCACCGCGCGCGAACGCATGTCAGCGGAAAATTCCTGGTCGCGGAAAACCGTCAGCCCTTCCTTCAGGCAAAGCTGGAACCAGTCGCGGCAGGTGATGCGATTGCCGGTCCAATTGTGGAAATATTCGTGCGCGATGACTCCTTCGATGCCGGCGTAATCGCCGTCGGTCGCAGTGTTGGGCGAGGCGAGCACATATTTGTCGTTGAAGATGTTGAGGCCCTTGTTCTCCATCGCGCCCATGTTGAAGTCGGAAACGGCGACGATGTTGAACACGTCGAGATCATATTCGCGACCGAATTTTTCTTCGTCCCAGCGCATCGAGCGCTTCAGCGCGTCCATCGCATAGGCCGCGCGCGATTCCTTGCCATGTTCGACGTAGATGGCCAGTTCGACGACACGGCCCGACATTGTCGTGAATTCGTCGCGCACAACGCCCAAATCGCCGCCCACGAGCGCGAACAGATAAGAGGGCTTTGGGAACGGATCGCGCCAGAGGGCATAGTGGCGATTGGATCCTGCGACATCGCCATGCTCGATCGGATTGCCGTTCGACAGCAGGATCGGCGCGTCGCTTTTCTCGGCTTCGATGCGCGTCGTATAGACGCTGAGCACGTCGGGCCGATCCAGGAAATAGGTGATGCGGCGAAAACCTTCCGCCTCGCACTGCGTGCAATAGGCCGAGCCGGAGCGATAGAGCCCGGAAAGCTGCGTATTGCCGCTCGGATTGAGCTCCGTGTCGATTTCCAGCGTAAAAGGCGCGTCAGGAACTTCGGCGAGAGTAAGGCGATCCTGCGTCGCTTCATATTCGCCGGGCCCCAGCGTCCGGCCGTCGAGCTTCACGCCCAGCAGCATCAACTCGTCGCCGTCGAGCACGAGTGGCGCAGAAGAATCCCCGGCTGGATTGCGGCGCAGCGCCAGTCGCGCGGAGACGCGGGTTTTGGTCGGATGCAGAGCGAAGTCGAGTTCGACAGAATCGATCGCGAAATCGGCAGGACGGTAATCCGCGAGCCGAATGGCGGCGGTCGAAGGATGACGCATTTCGCTCCTCAGGGCTAGGGTGACGGTTTCTTCGATGATTATAGAACCTGCGCGCTCATTTGCGACGGTTGGAGCGGCCGAAAACACGGACGCCCAATCTATTTTTTCTGGAAAATCTCCGGCGAAGGGCCGAATTGCCTTGAGCCTTTCGCCGCATCCGGGCAAGATGATCGCCATCGCGGCGCCGTAGGAATGCGGCGGCCGCTGTTGCGCGCGTCACTTCAGCGTGCGCCGCTTCGCCTCTGGAACGCGTCCCGCTGCCCTCGACAGCGGAAGGCAGGCGAACGGCCTGTAAAGCGAAGGTTCATGATCACTCACATGCGGCGGACGCTTGCTCCTTTCCTTGGCCTTTGCATTCTCTCGGGCTTTTTCATTCTCGGCGGTCTTCTGACCTTCAGCGCTCCAACAGCGCAAGGCGCCCCCGCTGAGACACAGAACCTGCAACCGATCCTCGTCAAAATCAGCGAAGATCAGATGCGCGTCGCCGGCGTTGAGACTCAGCCCATCGAGCGGGAGTCGGGCATGGGCGAACTCGTCGTGCCGGGCGTCGTCGCCGTGCCGCCGCAGCAGCTCCTCATCGTGGCGGCCCCCGCCGCCGGTCTCGTCGAGACTCTGCTTGTCGCAATCGACGAGGATGTCAAACAAGGCGCGCCGATCGCGACGCTGAAGTCGTCGGAGCTCATCGAGGCCCAGCGCGCCTTCCTGCACGCTGTCTCGGAGGCGAATCTCGCGGCCGAGAAGCTGCGGCGCGACGAGCAGCTATTCAAGGAGCACATTATCGCCGAGCGGCGATTGATCGTCACGCGCGCCGAGGCGACTCAGGCGCGTTCGGCGCTGGATGAGCGCGGGCAAATTCTGTCGCTGGCCGGCATGACGGATAAGGAGATCGAGACGCTGAAGCGCGAGCGCAAGCTCGCAAGCTCGCTTGTCGTGCGCGCGCCGGTTACCGGCACCGTCCTGCAGCGACACGGCACGACCGGCGAGCGCGTGCAGGCGTCGGCGCCGCTCATCACGATTGCACGGCTCGACCCCATTTGGGTCAATCTGCAGGTGCCCCTTGGCCGCGCCGCTGCGCTAGACAGCGTCGCCCGCGTGCATTTGCCTCTGGCGGGCATCGACGGCAGACTCATTCGCATCGGACGCACCGTGGACGCGGCGACGCAGTCTGTCACGGCCGTCGCCGAGTTTCGGCCTGGATCGAGTCCGCTGCGCCCTGGCCAAGCGGTTCAGGCGATCCTGCGCCTTAAGGGCGGCGGCGATACGCAGTGGCGGGTTTCCTCGGACGCTCTGGTGAACTTCAAAAACCACAATTGGGTGTTCGTGCGCTCGCCGGAAGGCTTTGTCGCGACCCCGGTGACGCTGCTTTCCGAGACGCCGCAGTTCGCCTCGGTCCAGGGCGCGCTCAAGGCAGGCGAGCGCGTCGCGACCCGCGGTCTGCTGACCTTGTTGGCGGAACTCGCCGAGGCCGAAAGGTGATGATACGCAATGCTTGAAAGACTGATCCGTGTCGCGCTCCAGCAGCGGCTGCTCGTCTTTCTTGGCGCGCTCGGTCTCGCCGCGTGGGGCGCGGTCAGCTATTTCAAACTGCCGATCGACGCATTTCCGGACGTCGCGCCGGTGCAGGTGCTGGTCGCGATGCGCGCGCCGGGCCTCACGCCAGAGGAGTTGGAGGCGCGCGTCACCGTGCCGATCGAGATCGCGGCGAAAGGCATTCCCAGCCTCGTTCGCATGCGCTCGACGACGCGTTATTCGGTGACGCTGATCACCTTCGAATTTTCGGAAGGGACAGACATCTACTGGGCGCGCGCGCAGGTCAACGAGCGTCTGGCGCAAGCGCAAAGTCAGTTGCCGGACGGCGTTTCCGGCGGCCTCGCGCCGATCGTCACGCCGCTTGGCGAGATGGTGATGTTCACCATCGTCGGCGGCCATCTCACGCCGACGGAGCAACGCACGCTGCTCGATTGGACGATACGCCCCGCCATCCGCGGCCTGCCGGGCGTCGCCGACCTCAACGTGCTCGGCGGCTTCGTGCGCACCTTCGAAGTCGCGCCGTTTCCAGCCGCCATGGCGTCTCGTGGCGTCACCGTGGAGATGCTCCAGTTGGCGCTCTCCAACAACAATAAGAATGACGGCGCGGGGCGCGTGCGCGATGGCGAGGAAGCGCTGCTGGTGCGCGCCGAAGGCCGCCTGCGATCGCTTGAGGAGATCCGATCCGTCGTGATCGCCGCGCGTGACACCGGCATCGTGCGCGTCGGCGACGTCGCCGAAGTGCGCAACGGCGCGTTGCCGCGCAACGGCGTCGTCGTGCGCAACGGCGAAGGCGAGGCGGTGTGGGGACTTGTTCTCGGGCTGCGCGGCGCGGACGCGCGCATGGTGGTCAATGGCGTGAAGCAGCGCCTGGCCGAAATCGAGCCGACGTTGCCGAACGGGGCCAAAATCGAAATCTTCTATGATCGCAGCGAATTGATCGGCAAAGCGGTCTGGACCGTGCAGAAGGTGCTGATCGAGGCGATCGTCCTCGTCGTCATCCTGCTCGTCTTGTTTCTTGGCGATCTTCGCGCCGCGATCGTCGTATCGGTCATCTTGCCGCTCGCCGCGCTCGCGACGTTCGGCATCATGCGCTGGTGGGGACTCTCGGCGAATATCATGTCGCTCGGCGGTCTCGCGATCGCCATCGGACTTTTGGTCGACTGCGCTGTCGTCGTCGTCGAGAACGTCGAACATCGCATGGCGCATGCGCATGACGTCAGTCTTTCCGATCGCATCTTCATGACGCTTGAGGCGACCCGCGAGGTCGCCGTCCCGCTCACGTCCGGCGTCATCATCATCGTCACGGTGTTCCTGCCGCTGCTGTCTCTCGAAGGGCTCGAGGGTCGTCTGTTTGCGCCGGTGGCGCTGACCATCGCCTTTGCGCTCGGATCTGCGCTCCTGCTGTCGCTCACCGTCGTTCCGGCGCTGAGCGCGACATTGTTGAAGCCCGGCCATGCCGACGAACCCTGGCTGGTGCGCAAGGTCGCCGCAGTCTACGAGCCCTTGCTCAAGCGCGCGCTCGACAAGCCCTTAATTGTCGGCGCCGCCGCTGTCATCGGCCTCGTCGTCGCCTTCATCGCCTATGCGGGCATCGGCCAGACCTTTATGCCGGTGATGAATGAAGGCACGCCCGTCATCACCATCCGCAAACATCCGACGATCAGCGTCAATATGGCCGCGGAAACCGACATGCGCATTCAGCGCGCAATCATGGAGCGCGTGCCGGAGGTCAAGGGAATGATGGCCCGGGCCGGCGCCGACGAACTCGGCATCGATCCCGTCGGCCTCAACGACACCGATAATTTCCTGACGCTTGCGCCGCAAAGCGAATGGCGCGGCAAGGATATAGATTGGCTGATGGGCGAGATTCGCGCCGTGCTCGATAGCATGCCGGGCATTTCCTATGCCTTTTCGCAGCCGATCGACATGCGCGTACAGGAAATGATCATCGGCGCCCGCGGCGACGTCGTCGTCAAGATATTTGGCGACGACATCGATGAGCTCAATCGTCTCACGCGCGAGGTCGCGGCGACCTTGCGCAAGATCAGGGGGGCGCGCGACGTGTTCGGCCTGCAGAACGACGGCATGCGCTATCTCACGGCGCGCGTCGACCGGCTGGCTGCCGGGCGCTTTGGCCTCAACGCCGGCGAGATTCAGGACGCGCTGCGCGTGTGGGTCGACGGTCAGCCGGTGGGCATCGTCCTCGAAGGGCCGATCCGCACCCCGCTCGTCATCCGCGGCTCTGAAATCTCGCGCCGCTCGTCCGTCGACTTCGCGCGGCTGCCGATGGTTTCATCTGAAGGCAAAGTCGTCGAACTGTCGCAACTCGCCGACGTGCGCGTGGAGAACGGACCGATCCAGATCATTCGCGAGGAAGGCCGTCGCTTCGCCACCGTCCTCGCCAATGTGACGGGACGCGATCTTGTCGGATTCGTCGACGAGGCCAAGAAGGCCGTCACCAAAAACGTAAAGACGCCGCCGGGATATCGCTATCAATGGGGCGGCCAATTCGAGAACCAGCAGCGCGCATCGGCGCGGCTTGCGATCGTCGTGCCGATCGCGATGGCGCTGATTTTCCTGTTGCTTTATCTAACCTTCAACTCGGTGCTGCAGGCGACGCTGGTGTTCTGCAATGTGCCCTTCGCGGCGATCGGCGGCATTTTGGGCCTGTGGCTTTCGGGAGAATTCATGTCAGTGCCCTCGTCGGTCGGCTTCATTGCGCTTGTCGGCATCGCCGTGCTCAACGGCGTCGTGCTCATCTCCTACATCAACAAGCTTGTGGCCGAGGGCACGCGCAGCACGCGCGAAGCGGTGCTGGAAGGCGCGCGTCGGCGCATGCGGCCCGTCTTGCTCACCGCCACCATCGCGGCCTTCGGCTTGATCCCGTTCCTGTTCGCGCATGGGCCCGGCGCCGAGATCCAGCGCCCGCTCGCCATCGTCGTCATTGGCGGGTTGATCTCGGCCACGGTGCTGACCTTGATCCTGCTGCCGATTCTTTACGATCGCACCGCCAATCTCGGCTTGGTCATTCGTCAGAAGTTCCGCGCGCGCGCGATGCGGCGACCCGCGCCAATGCGTGCGCGCGAGGACGCTCGCGTATGAGGGTCGGCGCGGTTTTTACAGCATTTTTGTTGTTTGCGTTGGCTTTGCCTTTCGAGACGCGAGTCTTTGCACAGGAGCAGGGCGAGCCGGCGGAGATGCAGATCAAAGCGTCTGTCAAAGCTGCACCCAAGAAACCGCCTGGGACATCGCGCAAGAAAGCCCGTGTTCGGGCGCCGACCAGGCGAAGCGGCGGCGTGTTGGCGAAACATCTTGAGATGGCCGTCTTGGTTGATGCGCAGAGCCGTTCGCTCGAGGCGCAGTTTCGGGCCACCTCGGCGCGCTATGCGACGGCCAATTCGATCACGCCCGGCTCGCCCTACGTGGGCGGCCTGCAGCGCAACAATATCTCCAGTAATGTCACCGGCAATCTGCGCAATTACAACGAGACGGAGTTTGAGGTCGGCATGCCGCTGTGGCTGCCCGGACAGCGCGACGCCTTTGAGGCGACGGTCACGACCAGCCTCGTCGAGGTGGAGGAGCGGCTGGCGCTGCGCCGACTCGATGTCGCTGGCGCGTTGCGCAACGCATGGTGGAGCGTGCAGCGGGCGGCGCGCGAAGTCTCGGTCGCGCGCACGCGCGTCACGACCGCGCGCGACATCGGCGCGGACATGACCCGCCGCTTCGAACTTGGCGACGCCGCGCAAGGCGATGCGCTGCTCGCCCGGAATGAGACGCTCGCCGCCGAAACGGAACTGGCGCAGGCGGAAGGCGCCGCGAAGGTCGCGCAAGTCAATTATATGGCTCTCACCGCCGGCACGCCCGCGGAAGGAACACTCGAGTCCTTGCATCCCGCGACCGAGATTGAAAATCATCCGGCCCTACGCGCGCCGCGCGCCGCGCTGGTGCGCGCCGAGTCGCAGGCGCGGCTCATCGACGCAACGCCGATCGACAGTCCCGATATCGGCGTGTTCGGGCGGCGCGAATATAATGATCAATATTCAACCGATCCCTCTCAGACGCTCACCAACCAGCGCACGGATTCGACGACCATCGGCGTTCGCATCCGCATTCCTTTGCCGACGGCGGGTCGCAACGAGCCGAGACGGGCCGCGGCGCTCGCCGAGATGGATCGCGCCACGGCCGAATATGAACGCGCCAGGCGAATTATCACGGCGGAAATAAAGGCGGCGCGCGAAGCGCTGGCGGCGGCGCAACGCGCCGTGAAACTGGCCAACAGCCGACTTACCGTCGCCAACGACCAATTCGAACTGTCGCGCAAAGCCTTCAAACTTGGCGAGATCAGCGCCTTCGATCTTTACCGCGTGCGCCAGATTCAACTCGAGGCGCAGCGCATGGAGGCGAACGCCGAGATCAATGTCGGCGTCGCGATCTCACGGCTCAATCAAGCGCAAGGCTACGCTCCCTAGCGATTGGCTGTGCGCGATTTATGGACATTGGCGCACGAAGTCCGCGATGCGCGAGATTGTCGGCTGATCGAGCAGCAGCGGCGCATGGCCCTGGCCTTCGACCCAGGCCCGCTCAAGGCGCGGCGCGCGCCGGGCCATCTCGTCAAAGACTTCGGGCGAGAGAATGTCGGAGTTCGCGCCGCGAATGGCGAGAATCGGAACATCCGACAGCGCGGCGAAGTCGTCCCAATGTTCCTTTGGCGCAACATCGGGCAGGACAGAGTCGAGCGTATGCGACAATTCCGGATCGTAGCGCAGCAGAACTTTCCCGTCCTTCTCGACGAAGGTAAGCCGCGCATAATCCTCCCACTCCTGCGGCGAGACGCCGGAAAAATTGACGCCGGCGGTCATTCGCATCAGCGCGATTGCTTCGCGCATAGACGGGATGGGCGGCAGCTTGCCGACGTAGCGCTTAATGCGGAGCAGGCCGGCGTGCTCGATCTTCGGTCCGATGTCGTTGAGCACCGCGCCGCGCACGACGCTGGGCCGGCGCGCCGCGATGCGCATTGTGTGAAGGCCGCCGCGCGACGTGCCGATAAACACCGCTTGCGCGACGCCCGCGTCGGCAAGTTGAGCCATGATGTCGGCATGCTCGACGTTGAAGTCATAGCGTCGCCAGTCCTGATCCCAGTCGGATCGGCCGCGTCCACGATAGTCGAGGGCAAGAACCCTCCGGCCGTCGGCTTGCAGCGCCCTGGCGATGCGGTCGAAATCATCGGCCGAGCGGGCAAGCCCCGGCAGGCAAACGACCGGGAGCAGACCCCCGCCGCCGCCCGGCGGCGCGGGATAGTCGAAATAATGCAAGCGGAGCCCGTCGGCCACGTGAATGTAGCGGCTAAACGGTTCTTGCGCAGACGCCATGGAACGACCATTCCCGCATATAAAACCTGCCCGGTCGACAGCGACATTGAAGCCCTCCATCGAGATTCGCAACCGCGCCGCTGGCGCTTTGTGTTCCTTGACTTCAAAGCCGGTTGCGGCGAGTTTGCCCGCGCCCGCGAGGCGTCCCTCGCCTAAAGGAAAACGCCGCCTCAATGCGCTCCTATCTCGACTTCGAAAAGCCCGTCGCAGAACTCGAAACCAAGGTCGACGAACTGCGCGCGCTGGCCGGAAACGGAGAGGCCGTGTCGATCGGCGAGGAACTCAGCAAGCTCCAGGCCAAAGCCGCGAAGGCGCTCGCGGATCTCTACGCCGGCCTGACGCCCTGGCAAAAGATCCAGGTGGCGCGCCACCCGCAGCGGCCACATTTTTCCGATTATGTGCGGCAGCTTTTCGACGAGTTCACGCCGCTCGCCGGAGACCGGCTGTTCGGCGAGGACTTTGCGATCGTCGGCGGTTTCGGGCGGTTCCGCGGCGAGCCGATCTGCGTCATCGGCCAGGAGAAGGGCTCGGATACGTCGAGTCGTCTTCATCACAATTTCGGCATGGCGCGGCCGGAAGGCTATCGCAAGGCGGTCCGTCTGATGGAGCTCGCCGACCGTTTCGGTTTGCCGGTCGTCTCGCTTGTCGACACGGCTGGCGCTTTTCCAGGCATCGACGCCGAAGAGCGCGGGCAGGCCGAAGCGATCGCCCGCTCCACCGACGTGTCGCTCTTGCTCGGCGTGCCCAATGTCGCGGTGGTGTTGGGCGAGGGCGGGTCCGGCGGCGCGATCGCGATCGCCGCGGCCAACAAAGTGCTGATGCTTGAGCACTCAGTCTACACCGTTGCGTCGCCCGAAGCCTCGGCCTCGATCCTGTGGCGCGACTCCGCCAAGGCGCAAGAGGCGGCGACGAGCATGAAAATCACGGCGCAGGATCTCTTAAAGTTCGGCATCATCGACCTGATTGTGACGGAGCCGCCGGGCGGCGCCCATCGCGATCCCGAGGCGGCGATTGGCGCCGTCGGAGAGGCGCTCGCCAAAGAGCTTGCCGGCCTGGCGAATTTGTCGCGCGAACAGCTGAGACAATTCCGTGCCGACAAGTTTTTGGCCATGGGCCGGAAACTTGAAGAGAAGCGTTAACGTAAATTCCAGAAGATTGGCCCTAAAAGCGCGTCCGCGCGCGATTCTTCGCCAATTCGGACAACTTCTCGTCCCATTATTTGTTTTTCCTGATCAGGCGCGGCGGCTCGCTTCCGAGACCTTCGCGAGGCGACTGCGCCGCCAGAGGGGACACTATGAAGACTCGAGGCATTGCGCCGGCGCTGGGGCTTGCCGTCCTGGCCGCCTTCGCGCTCTCGGCCTGCGAGCAGAGCGGTCTCGCGCATCGCTCGCTAGCGCCGATCCCCTCCGAGACTGTCGCGCTGATGGAGCAGGCCGGCACGACCAAGGAAGCGCCGATGCTGATCCGCGCCTATAAAAAGGAAGCGGAGCTCGAAATCTGGAAGATGCGGTCCGATGGTCGTTACGTCCATCTGAAGACGTTTCCGATGTGCCGCTGGTCGGGTCAGCTCGGACCCAAGCGCCGCCAGGGCGACCGCCAAGTGCCGGAAGGCTTTTACGCCATCGGCCCGGCGCAGATGAATCCGAACTCAAGCTACTATCTGTCGTTCAACGTCGGCTATCCGAACGCGCTCGATCGCGCCCTTGGCCACACCGGCGGCGACATCATGGTGCATGGCGCCTGCTCGTCGGCCGGCTGCTTCTCGATGACCGACAAGCAGATCGCCGAGATCTACGCGATCGCCCGCTCGTCGCTCGCCGGCGGTCAACGCGCGATCCAGATGCAATCCTTCCCCTTCAAGATGACGGCGGAAAATCTCGCCAAACATCGTCTCGATCCCAACATCGACTTCTGGAAGCAGCTCAAGGAAGGCTCCGATCATTTCGAGGTGACCTTGCAGGAGCCGCAGGTCGCCTTCTGCAACCGGCGTTACGTGTTCAACGCGGCGGGCGCGGCCAATCTCGATCCGGACGCCGCCTGTCCGCCGCTCCAACAGGACCCGGAGATCGCCCAGGCTGTGGCCCAGAAGAGCGCCCAGGACGAAGCCAAGATCGCCCAACTCGCGCAAAGCGGCGTGAAGCCGGTGCGGATCGTTTATCAGGACGGCGGCCAGCACCCGGCCTTTGCATCGCGGATTCCAGAGGTCAGCCGCCCGGAGACGATCGTTCCGCCGACCGAAATCGCCCTCGACGAGAAGCCGAACCGTGGCGCTGGGTCGGCTGTCGCCAAGGTCGCGGCCAAGCTCGCCGCCAAACCGCCGGTCGTGACCCTGGCCGCGGCGAAGGCCGCTGGCGAAAGCCGGCAGACCCGCGTCGTCGCATTGGCGCCGATGCGCAGCGACCACCGCGACCTTTCCGCGCTCGCAGCCTCGGATCCAAGCCCCACCAACAGCGTGAAAAAATTGGTGCGTTCCAGCAGGGACGCATTGGGGGGAGATATTCCGACGCCGCCGGCCTCTATTGGCGTCAGGAAATCCGCGGCCGCTCATCCGTCCAAATCTTTTTAAAACTCTCGGATCCTTCGAGCAAACTCAAAGCCGCGCTTAGGCGCGGCTTTCTTTTCTGTCCAAGGCGCGATGGGCGGCTACTCGCTGAAGCTTTGCCGTGTAGCGAAAAATATCTTGACTCTTGTGCGGCGCAGCAATATAACAGTGCGACGCAGCGAGAGTTGTCTTGCTTCGTAGCCCTCCTTGGGCGTTTCCTCCCTTGACTTGGGCCGCTGGTTCGTCCGGCGGCCCTTTTTTACGCCATCAGGTGGAAAAACGAGCCGGAGACGCCGTTTCTCGCCAGTCCGGCTGGGCGTTCATCATCGCTATAGGCGTCCCGCGCCAACGCGAAGGGCAGGC
This sequence comes from Methylocystis sp., assembly GCF_051061285.1. Classification (GTDB taxonomy): domain Bacteria; phylum Pseudomonadota; class Alphaproteobacteria; order Rhizobiales; family Beijerinckiaceae; genus Methylocystis. Next base: position 81,653 of record NZ_JBPFEA010000024.1, on the reverse strand, counting down.
CTTCTTCGCGAAGAACAGTCGCGTAGTGAAATTCATGCCCGCGCAGTCGAAATCCGACGGCGCCCAGCGGATGATCGACAGCCAATCTCGCCTGGCGATAGCCGAGATGCAATTTGCGCTGGGCGAAGCTCGTTTCCAGTTCGAGCAGTCCGGCCATTTCATGAGCGGCGCCCGTCGCGTCGATCAGCGCGCGGCCGAGAACCATGTAGCCGCCGCATTCGCCGTGGAGCCATCCTCTCTGAGCGAAACGCCGCAACCCCTTTATGAAGCCCTGCGCCGCCGACAGCCGACCGGCGTGCAGCTCTGGATAGCCGCCCGGCAGCCAGCAGAGATCGCAATCTCCGGGCGGCGCCTCGTCGGCGAGCGGCGAGAAGAAGCAAAGCTCCGCGCCGGCGTCGCGCCAGCTCTGCGCGAGATGCGGATAAAAGAAGGAGAAAGCGTCGTCACGCGCCACCGCGATGCGCTGCGCGGGGGGCGGAAGGCCCCCCTCCCGGTCGCTCCCCCGCTTTCGCAAACCGGGTGTTCCCGGGTTGCGCATCGACTCCGAAGTCGGCAACAGCCGACTTCGAACGGCAGAGGGGACGCTCACGCCGTTTTCGCGTGACGCTGATAAAGCGCGCTGACCTACCCCCTCTCCCGCGAAGCGGAGGAGGGCTGGGGAGGGGGCGCTGCGCGCCGCCTCGATCACCGCCGCGACATCCACATGCGCTTCAATGAAATCCGCGAGCGCCTCGAGACGCCCGTCGAGACCTGCCGTCTCGCCGGCCTGAACTAGGCCGAGATGGCGTTCGGGGAAAGAAACCCCCTCATTGCGCGGCAGCGCGCCAAACACCGGGATGCCCAGCGCCTCGATCGCCTCGCCGGCGAGTCTGCGATGACGCTCGGAGCCGACGCGATTCAATACGACGCCGGCGACCTTCACGCGCGCGTCGTGTCCTGCGATGCCGCGGACAATCGCCGCCGCCGTCTGCCCCTGGCCGGAGACGTCATGAACGAGCGCGACTGGCCAGCCAAGCAAGGCGGCGATGTCGGCGCTGGCGCCGATTCCCGCCGCGCCGCCGGGCGCGCCGTCAAACAGCCCCATCGCGCCTTCGGCGATCACGATGTCCGCGCCTTCGCTCACGCGCGCGGCGAGCCGCCCAATCGAATGCGCATCCATCGCCCATGAATCGAGATTGACCCCGGCGCGGCCGGTCGCCGCCGCGTGAAAGGCCGGGTCGATATAGTCGGGCCCGCATTTGACCGGGGCGACGCACAAGCCGCGCCGCACAAGCGCGCGCATCAGGCCAAGCGTCAGGGTCGTCTTGCCCGAGGAGGAGCGCGCCGCGCCGATCAGCAGTCCGGGCGCGTTCACCTTTCGCCGCTCGGCCGAAAGCGCCGATCATAGTCCGCGTTGTAAAGCGCGCTTTCGCGGAAATCTTCGCTCGCGAGCGCCGGTCCAACGAGAATGAGCGCGGTGCGCTCCATCGGCGTCTCGGACGCGCGCCCTTCAATGTCGGCCAGCGTTCCGCGCACGACGCGCTCATCGGGCCATGAGGCGCGATAAACGAGCGCCACGGGACAGCCGCCGCCATAATAGGGCGTCAGCTCCTCCACGACCCGCGCCAGAACATGGATCGAGAGATGGATCGCGAGCGTCGCGCCGGATTGCGCGAATGTGGCGAGCCTTTCGGTCCCAGGCATCGATGAGGCGCGGCCCGACGTGCGCGTCAGCACCAGCGATTGCGCGACTTCGGGCAGCGTGAGTTCGCGCTTCAACGCGGCGCTCGCCGCCGCGAAGGCGGGAACGCCCGGCGTCATTGTGCAAGGAATGCCGAGCGCGTCGAGGCGGCGCATCTGCTCTCCCACCGCGCTCCAGATCGAGAGATCGCCCGAATGCAGCCGCGCGACATCGAGGCCGGCGTCATGCGCCTGCTGCATCTCGGCGACGATGGCGTCGAGCGACAGCGGCGCGGTGTCGACGATGCGCGCGCCCGGCGGACAATGCGCCAGCACGCCGGCAGGAACGAGCGAGCCGGCGTAAAGGCAGACCGGACATCGCGCGATGAGATCGCGTCCGCGCAAGGTAAGCAAATCGGCGGCGCCGGGGCCGGCGCCGATGAAATGCACGGTCATGAGTTGTTCTCTTCGGCGCGCTTCGCCAGCGCGCAGGCGGCGACCGGCGTCGTCAGGCGCGGCGCGACGAGGCGACTGTTGGGTCCGGCGCCGACAAGCGCCGCGGCTTCGGCGACGCTGCCGACTCCAAACATCGCCTGCACGCGCGGCGAATGCGTCGCCGCGGTCGCCTTGCGGGCGCGCAGCGCGGCGAGCGGCAGAAAGACGAGTTCAAGCCCAAGTTCGCGCGCCGCCTCGTGCAGCCCGGCCTCCTGCGCCTTGCTTTCGAGCGCGCAAAGCCTCGCCTCGCTGAGGTCGACCTTATGCGTTTGCGCGACGCGGCGCACGAGTTCGATGATGTCGTTCGCGGCGACGCCGCGCCTTGCGCCGAGCCCGAAGGCGTAAAGCGGAGCGTCAGTCATAGGCGCGCGCCCATCCTCTCCCATCGGGAGAGGGTCGGACCGAAGGTCCGCGGTGAGGGGTATCCGTCGACCGAAATTGGCTACGCCGTTGGATCGAATGATCTTCGCAAATGAACAAGGATGGAAACCCCTCTCCCGGCCCCGCTACGCGGGGCCACCCTCTCCCATAGGGAGAGGGTGTGCGCGCTGTCGCAACATTCATCTCTTCACCGCACGCCATTGCAACACCCCCATCGCTGGATCGAGCGCATGGAAACGGCCGATCGGACGCGCACGCGCTATCTGCAGATGTATGAGCTCGCCGCCCTTCTCGCGATAGGCGTCGGCGAGCAGCGACTGAGTCTCAATCGTAACGGCGTTGACGACGATGCGTCCGAAACGGGGCAGGGCGTCCCACGCGGCGGCGAGCGTCGCCGCATCGGCGCCGCCGCCGATGAAGATCGCCTGCGGCGCATCGAGTTCGGCGAGCGCTTGCGGCGCTTCGCCCTTGACGATGCGCAGATCCGGAACGCCAAGCGACAGCGCGTTGCGCGCAATGCGCGCGGCGCGTTCCATGTCGCGCTCGATGGCGATGGCGCGGTTTGCGGGATCGCTCAGCATCCATTCGATGGCGATGGAGCCGGCGCCGGCGCCGACGTCCCACAGCAATTCGCCCTTGCGCGGCGCGAGCGCGGAGAGCGTCACGGCGCGGATGTCGCGCTTGGTGAGCTGCCCGTCATGCTCGAACCAATCGTCGGGCAGGCCCGGCGCCAGCGGAATGACCGCTGCGTCTTCGCCGGCGTCTATTTCGAGGGCGACCGTGTTGAGCGGCGCAATATCGTTGAGCGCGAAAGTGTCGGCGCGCGCGTCGCGCAGCCGCTCGTTAGCGCCGCCGAGCCGCTCGAGCACACAGAGACGCGATCCGCCCATGCCGCGCTCGATGAGATGGCGCGCGAGGCGCGCAGGCGTCGTCTCGTCCCAGGAGAGCGCAATGATCTTTGCGCCCGGCTGCAGATGCGGCGTCACGCGTTCAAAGGCGCGGCCGTGCAGCGAAAGCAGCGCGCAATCCTGCTGGCTCCATTTGAGTCGCGCGGCCGCGAGCGAAAACGCCGAGGGCGCCGGAACGCAGAAAATCTCGTCACGCGCGACGTGGCGCGCGATGAGATCGCCGACGCCGTAGAAGAAGGGATCGCCCGAAGCCAGAACGACCGTGGGCCTGCCGCGCTGGGCGAGGATGCGCGGCAAGGCGTCGGAGAGCGGCGAGGGCCATTGCAGGCGCTCGGCGGGCGCGTCGACCATCGAGAGATGGCGCGCGCCGCCGACGATCAGCGAGGCCTGCGCGACGAGCGCGCGCGCCGCCGGCGTCAGCGCGTCGACGCCGTCTTCGCCGAGGCCGATCAGCGACAGCCATGGCGTGTTCATGTCGCCTTCCGCGACGTATAGACCCAATCGCGCGCGCGATCGCGCGCAATGCGCCGCGTGCCGCTGGCGCCGATGACGACAAGCGTCGACATGTCGACCTTGTCGCCGGCGGCTTCGTCGAGCCGCGTCAGAATGATCTCTTCGTTCTCGCGGCCGACGGATTTCGCCAGGCCAACGAAAGTCTCGCCGGGAAGATGACGACGCAGCAGCGCAAAGGCGTCATTGATGCGCGTCGGCCGCGCGCGTGACGCCGGATTGTAAAGCGCGATGACGAAATCGCCTTGCGCCGCATGTTCCAGCCGCTTGGCGATGACGTCCCAGGGCTTGAGATTATCGGAGAGCGAGATCGCGCAAAAGTCATGGCCGAGCGGCGCGCCAAGCCGCGCCGCCGCCGCCTGCATCGCCGAGACGCCGGGCAGCACGCGAATGTCGAGATCCCGCCACGCGCGCGGACCGCCATCGACCGCTTCGAAAACCGCCGCCGCCATCGCGAAGACGCCGGGATCGCCGCCGGAGACGACAGCGACTCGGCGTCCTTGCGCGGCGCGCGCCAGCGCCTCCTGGGCGCGATCGATTTCGACGCGGTTGTCGCTTGCCAGCCGTGTCTGTCCTGCGCGCTCGGCAACGCGGGCAACGTAAGGCGCATAGCCGATAATGTCCTGCGCCTCGTCGAGCGCCGCCTGCGCCTCGTGAGTCAGCCATCGCGCGTCGGCCGGACCAAGGCCGACAATGTCAAGCGCGCCGCTCAAGGGCGTCGGCCTCGCCCCGGCACGAGCGCCATCGAGAAATAGGGCGCGTCATCGTCGCGCTTGTCGGCGAAGCGCATGATCTTTTCGCCGGGCATCGCGCCACGTTCGACATAAATCGCGCGATCGATGACGCCGGCGCGCGTCATCGCGCGGCGCAGCTTGGCGAAATTGCCGCCAAGCTTCATCACCACCGCGGCGTCGGTTTCGGCGAGGCGAGACGCAAGTCTGTCTTCGTCGAGCGTCGCCGGCAGAACGGTGAGAATGTCGTCGCCCCAAGCCATCGGCTGGCGCGCCGCGGCGAAACAGCCCGACATGCCGGAGACGCCGGCGCAAATCTCGACGCGAAAACGCGCGTCAAGCCGCGCGAACATATGCATGAAAGACCCGTAGAGCAGCGGATCGCCTTCGCAGAGCAGCGTTACGTCGCGTCCGGCTTCGAGCACGGCGCGAATGCGCATCACGCACTCTTCATAGAAGTGCTGAAGCGACGAGACATATTCCGGCTGATCGAAAGGAATCTCCGTCGTCACCGGATAGAGCAGCGCAATCTCTTCGCAGCCCGGCGCGAGATAGGGCGCGGCGATCGCGCGCGCGTGGCTTGCGCGTCCGCGCTTGGCGAAGAAGGCGACGACGTTCGCCGCGCCGATGAGGCGCGCAGCCTTCACCGTCACAAGCTCCGGATCGCCGGGACCGAGTCCGACGCCGATCAGCGCGCCGAGCGTCGCGACGGCTTCATGCGAGGTCGAGGCGAGCGCGTTCATTCCTTTTCGCTTGCCAGCGCATTGATGGCGGCGGCGGCCATGGCGCTGCCGCCCTTGCGGCCTTTCACGATCACGAAGGGAACGCGGCCGTATTCGCGCAGCGCGTCTTTTGATTCCGCCGCGCCGACGAAGCCGACCGGCATGCCGATGATGGCGGCCGGCGGCGCCGCGCCTTCGTCAATCATCTCGAGGAGACGGAACAGCGCGGTGGGCGCATTGCCGATCGCGACCAATGCGCCATCCAGCCTGTTGCGCCACAGCTCCAGCGCCGCGGCGCTGCGCGTGGTTCCGATCTCGGCGGCGAGCGCCGGCACGCGCGGCTCGAGCAGCGTGCAGACCACCTGGTTTTCCGCCGGCAGACGTGAACGGGTGACGCCATGCGCGACCATGTTGGAGTCGCACAGGATCGGCGCGCCCTTCTGCAGGGCGTCGCGCGCCGCTGCAGCAAAATCCGGCGAGAACTCGATGTCGTCGGCGAGTTCCACCATGCCGCAGGCGTGGATCATGCGCACGGCGATCTTTTCCTGCTCGGCCGTGAAACGCGAGAGATTCGACTCGGCGCGAATGGTCGCAAAGGAGCGCGCATAAATCTGCGCGCCTTCGTGGATATAGTCGAAGCAGCGGCTCATTGCGTCCTACCGCTTGCGCGCGTGGAGAGTTCGCGCATGACGGCCTCGAATGTCAGCGATCTGAAGCTCGGCGCGCCATCGGCGCCGGCGTTCTCGATGAGATCGAATCCTTCAGCGCAGGCAAGCAGCGTAATCGGCGAGGCGCTCTGCCGGGCGCAGCCTTTGGCGCATCCCGAAAGATGCAAGCCCACGCCATCAGCGCCGCCGATCATTTGCGCCAACGGCGCGAGATCCATCACATGCGCGCGCGTCTCGGCGATCGCCTGCGGACATTCCGGCGCGCCGGGACAGGCGATGACGGCAAGGCGCTTGTCGTCGGCCGAGGTAATGAGGTCGTGGTCTTGCGCGCGCGAGACGACGCGTCGCGCGTTGTCTTCATCGGGCGTGACGATCAGCAAGGCGCGCCACGGCGTGAGGCGCAGCTCGCCGGTTCCCTCGCTTTGCGCAAAGTCGGCGACGGCGGCGAGTTCGCTTGCGCGCCAGCGGCCGAAGGGCGCGCCGACGCCTGCGTAAGCGACGGCGCCGCGACGTTGCTCGCCGAAGATATGCGCCCATCGCGCAGGCGCGGGCGCCTCCCTAGAGATGCGCATGCCGAGTCCGGCGGCGCGTGGCAGCGCGTCGGCGCCGAGCGCCTCGACCAGCGTGCGGACGCGCCTGAAGCTATTTGCATGACGGTCGCGCAGCTCCACGAAGGCGCGCGCAACGCGCAACGCCACGTCGAGCGCGTCATCGGCTGCGACGACTACGGCGCGATTGGGAACGCCGGCGATGCGAATTGCGACGTCGCCGTTTGCAATCGCTTCGATCCGAATGTCGGCCTCGACGTCGGCAAGCGACAGCGCGCCGCCATCATCGAGAAGAAACAGAAATTTCGGCGGAAGCGCGCGCAGCGCCGCGTCGCGCTGCAATTCCGCAGCAAGCTGCACAGCCATGACGTTGGCGTCAAAAGCGCCCGCGACGAATCCGGCGAGCGGCGACGCAATGATATTCGTCACGCGTTCGGCGTCGGCGCTGGGCGCGAGCATGCCGATCGCCTCAAGGCCGCGCAGGGCTTCGGCGATCGTCGCCTCGCTGATCCCGCGCAGCTGCAGTTGCGCGCGCTGGGAGAGATCAATCAGCCCATTGCCGCAGTTGTCCGCAATTCTCGCGATCTCGCGCGCCTGCGCCGCGCTCAGGCGAGAGCCGACCGCCTTGGCGCGGATCAGCAAACCGTCGCCGCTCGGCATCGGCGCGAAGGCTCCGGGACACCAGCCCTTGATCTCAGGCCTCGGCTGCAAGACGCCCTCCCTGTTGGCGTTCCAAATCGCTTAAGGCGCCGCGCACGCTGTTGCGTTGCGTATTCCACAAGCCGCGCGCGAGCGCTTCGCTAAAAACCCGCGCGATTGCGGTGAGCGCGCGGGGATTTTCCGCGACGAGAAAATCCCGTGTCGCATCATCGCCTAAGGTGGCGTCAAAAGCGAGGTCGAATTGTGCGTCGCTGATGAGGCCGCTTGTCGCGGCGAAAGCGTAGAGATTGTCTATCGTCTCGGCGATTTCGCCGGCGCCGCGGTGGCCGTGCCGCTTCTGGCCTTGAAGCCATTGGGGGTTGGCGAGCCGCATGCGCAGCACGCGTGCGATTTCATCTTTCAGAGCGCGCGACCGTAACCGTTCTGGCCGCGTCGCATCGATATGCACCAAATCGGCGTCGCCGCCAAGCATGGCGTTGGCGGCGGCGAAGCCCCCTTCGTAATCGGCGAAGGCGGGTCCGATCAGAACGTCGACTTCCGCCATGTCTTGCACATGGACATGGGCGTCGGCGTCAGCGACGCGCGCGCTGAACGCCGCGACGGCTTCATTGCTTTCGCCCGCGCGATCATAGGCGTGACCCGCGGCGCAAAGATAGGCGCGCGCAAGATCGTCGCGGTCCGACCAATTGCCGCGCAGCGCGCGATCGCTCACGCCAAGACCGTAAGCGCCGTCAGCGGCGCCGAAGACGCGGCGCAGATCGTCCGCCGTTTTCAGCGGATTGATTGCAGCGTCTTCATCGCGCGCGGCGACCGCGCGCACGGCGTCGTCGAACAGCGCAATGAGATTTCCGAACATATCGCGGAACAGCCCCGAGACCTGCAGCGTCACGTCGACGCGCGGAAACTCGAGCCGCGCCTGCGGCAAAATTTCAAAGCCGATCACGCGCGCGCTTGCCGTATCCCAGCGCGGCGCCACGCCGAGAAGCGCGAGCGCTTGCGCGAAATCCTCGCCGCCGGTGCGGATCGTGGCGCTGCCCCACAGATCGAGAATGATGCGGCGCGGAAATTCGCCATGCAGTTGCGCATGGCGCGTCATCACCTCGGCGGCGGCGCGCCGGCCAATGTCATAGGCCGTTTGCGTGGGCGCATGGCGCGGATCGATGCAATAGAGATTGCGGCCGGTCGGCAGAACGTCGGCGCGCCCGCGCGACGGCGCGCCCGCCGGGCCGGGCTCGATCAAGCGGCCCGATAGCGCGGCGATGAACGCCTCGCGTTCGGCGCGCGCGCAGGTGCCACGCGCGGGATCGCTGTCTAAATTTGTTTGGGCGCGTCCGAAGACATGGAGTCCGTCGCCGATCCGCATGTCCTTCAGATCGCACATCCAGGCGTCGAGCCGCGTCAAAGTCTCGGCGATGTCCATCTCGCGCGAGACGCCGCATTCGGCGGCAAGGCCGCTGCGCTCGGCTTCATCGATGATCGCGCCGGCGACGAGTCGCGCGCGGCGCGCGTCGAGCGCGCTTGCCGTCGCATATTCGTCGAGCAGCGTTTCAACTTTCGCCGCCGCGTCGAACAGTTCGGCGTCGACGAGCGGCGGCGTCAGATGGCTGATCGTCACGGCGCATGTGCGGCGCTTCGCCTGCGCGGCTTCGCCGGGATCATTGACGATGAACGGATAGATGAGCGGCGTCGGGCCAAGCACCGCTTCCGGCGCGCACGCCTCGGACAGCATGACCGATTTGCCGGGCAGCCATTCGAGCGTGCCATGCGCGCCAAGATGAATGAGCGCGTCGATCTTTCGCACATGCCGCAGCCAGAGATAGAATGCGACATAGGCGTGACGCGGCGGGCGCTGAACGTCGTGATAGCTCTCGTAACGCTCAGCGCGCGCGCCGCGATCGGGCTGCAGCGCGACGATGAGCTTGCCGGCTTCCAAGCAGGGGACGCGGAACGCTCCGTCGACAAACGCCGGATCGTCCTGCGGCGCGCCCCAGGCGTCGTTGACGCTTGCGACGAAGTCGGGGGAGACGTTCGAGAGCAACGCCAGATAGTCGGCGAGCAGGAAGCGGATAGCCTGATATCCATCTTCCAGCGCGCGCGTCACCCTCCCCTTGAGGGGGAGGGTCGGACTGCGCAGCAGTCCGGGGTGGGGTGAAGCTTCATAATGCGGGGCGTCACCCCCACCCGCGTCGCTTCGCGACGCGACCTCCCCCCTCAAGGGGGAGGTGGGCGCCGCGCCAATGTCGTATCCCGCCTCTCGCAAAGCTGTGACGATCTCATGCACGCTTGCTTCCGCGTCGAGGCCGATGGCGTAGCCGCCGCGGCCGCGCCGCGCCGGATAGTCCGAAAGAATGAGCGCGAGGCTCTTATCCGCGTTGGGTTTGCGGCGCAGTCGCGCCCAGTTCAACGCGAGGTCCGCGACGAAGTCGATGCGCGAGCGTTCCGGCGCATGCCGCGTCTCGCTGAATTCCGCCGCAAGACGCAGCGGCGCTTCCTCCTTGAAGGAAATCGCGCGCGTGAAGATGCGCCCGTCAACTTCCGGCAAGACGACATTCATCGCGAGATCGGCGCCATTCGCGCCGCGCATCGAGGCGGCCCATGCGTCACGCGACGAGGTGGCAAGAGCGACCTGCAGCACCGGCGCGTCCGCGCAATCCAGCACGCTTCCGCTGTCGCGACGCGCCGAAAAGGCGGTGGCGTTGAGGATGACGTCGGGCGCGAACGTCTCGAGCGCGCGCGATACGAAAGCTTCACTCTCGGCCTCCTTCAGGCTCGCCACATAAACCGCCTCGACCGCGAACCCCCGCTCACCCAGCACGTCGGCGAGCGCGACGATCGGCGCGACATCGTCGGCGAGGAACATGGCGCGATAGAAGACGATCGTCGCGCGCAATTCGCCGCCGGCGCGGCACGCGGATTCGAATTGCCCGGCGTTAGCGACGGGAACGCTTTCGCGCCACGGCGCCGGACGGCCGACGAGAGTCGATGCGCAACCGAGAAACGAACGCAGATTGTCGGGACCGCCATCCTGAAAGAAGCGCCAAATTCGAGTGAGCGTCTCCGCGTCGAGCGTCGACGCCTGCTTCAGACGGGCGTCGTCATGGGCGTCGCCGGGCGTGATCGCAAGGGCGATTCCCTTCGCGCGCGCCAGCGCCTCGAGTTGCTCGACGCCATAGGGCCAATAATCTTTGCCGCCGAGCAGTCGCACGACGATCAGACGCGCATGTCGCGCGACGGCGTCGAGATAGAGATCGACGGAATAGGGATGCTTCAATTGCGCGAGCGACGCGCAGCGAAAGCTCGGGAGCGTCCCCGCGCTCTGCTCATAGAGCCGCGCCAGCAGGCGCAGCTCTGAATCAGAGAAGGACAGAAACACGATCTCTGCTGGAGATTGTCCAAGATCGACGGCGGCGCCGGCGTCGTCGAGATTATGGAGATCGCGCGGGAGAAGATGCATGGCGTATCACGGCTGCGCCAGCGTCGCGATGACCGCGTCGCGATTGAGGCCTTTCTCGCCGATGATCACGACCCGACTCATGCGCTGCTCATCGGGTTTCCACGCCCGATCGAAATGATGTTCGATGCGCGCGCCGACGCCTTGCACGAGCAGGCGCATCGGCTTGCCGACGACTTCAACGAATCCCTTGATGCGCAGCACGTCATGCGCGCGCGCCGCTTCGGCGAGTCGCGCAACCAGCGCCGCCGGATCGGCGACGGCCGAGAGAGAGACGACGAAACTGTCGAAGTCGTCATGGTCATGTTCGGGCTCGGCGTCATGATGCGACGGACGGGTCGCCAGATCATCCTCCGCCGCCGCGGAAAGGCCGAGCAGCACGAGCGGATCGACTCGCCCGCCGCTGGCGCGCACGATCTTCGCCGCTTTCCGAGCGCCTAGCGCCAGACGATCTGCGACGTCGCGTTCTTCATCGGCGCCCAGCAGATCGGTCTTGTTGAGGATGATAAGATCGGCGCAGGCGAGCTGATCTTCGAACACCTCTTCAAGCGGATTGTCGTGATCGATCGTCTGCGCGTCTTCGCGCTCTTTGGCGATCGCCTCAAGATCGTCGGCGAAACGGCCCTCCGCGACGGCCTTGCCGTCGATGACGGCGATGACGCCGTCAACTGTCAGCTTCGAGCGGATCGCCGGCCAGTCGAACGCCTTGACCAGCGGTTTGGGCAGCGCCAGCCCCGAGGTTTCGATGATGATGTGATCGGGACGCTTTTCATGCGCGAGCAGCGCTTCGATCGCCGGAATGAAATCGTCGGCGACGGTGCAGCACAGACAGCCGTTGGCGAGTTCGACGATATTTTCTTCGGGGCAGTTTTCGACGCCGCAGGCGCGCAGGATTTCGCCGTCGACGCCGACGTCGCCGAATTCATTGATGACGAGCGCGAGACGCCGATCCTTGGCGTTCTCGAGCACATGACGAATGAGCGTCGTCTTCCCCGCGCCAAGAAAGCCGGTGACAATTGTTGCAGGGATCTTGGCGCTCATGAGGGTTCCTGTTGGCGCGACTGGAGTCGCCAGACGAGACCGGCGAGCGCGCCGGCGAGCGCCCAGCTGATCGCCTGAACGGCGAGCGAGGCGGCGGCGAAGCGCGCGGCGAGCTCCGCCGGCGCCGTGCTCTCGGGAGTCGCGGGCTGCGGCGCGAAGAAATGCGGCGCGACGATCAGCGCGACGCCGACGATCTTCGCCGCCGTCGAGTCAAGCCGCAACAGGGCGAAGAGTCCGGCGCCGGTGGAAAGCGCGGTCGCAAGCCACCAGATTTGGCGCGCGGCGAGTTCGGTTTCCGCCATGCCGGGAAGCTGCGGCGCGAGGCCGAGACTCGTCGCGAGTCCGGTCGCGGCGAAGGCGCAGGCGCCCCAAAGCGCGGCGCGGCGCGGCGCGATGGCGTCGCCCGAGAGAAGCATCGCGGCGAGCAGAATGAGCGCATAGCCGATCGACACGGCGATCGTCGCGACGCTGGTCGCCGCCGTGCGGCTCAGACCTGAAAACGCCGCGCCCGCCTCGCCGCCGTCATGCGCATGCTGCGCCGCCTCATAGACTTCGGCGGCGAGGATGAGCGGCGTCGTGGTGAAGTGTTGCAGGGCCGCGACCGCAAGCCCGGCGACAAGGCCGGCGATAAGGCCGGTCGTCAAAATGCGCGCGATCAAGCGCGTTGCGGCCTAGTGACAGGGAAAGGAGAGCGCGTGGCGCGTGTCATGCGCCGCGTCATGGACGCTTTCTGGATAAGCGAAGCCCGCAAGCCAGACGAGACCGAAGCCGAGAGTGAGCGCGACGGCGGCGGCCTTCAGCGCCTCGAGTCTCGAAGCGGCGAGGGCGGTGGAATTAACGGATTTGACGTTCATATCGGTCTCCCTGCCGCCCCACCGGCGGCGATGCGATGCGCGCGGCGATCCGAAATGATCGCCCTGACGGCAGGTCTCCTGGCTCCCGGGTCGTCGGACCGCGCCGCCTTCCCAAGCATCACGCTCAGTGGCAGATGGCGCGGACCTTGCCGGCTACAGTTGCGGGGGCAGCCGCGGAAACAGGCGTAATGCCCGCGCCGCGTTCCCTTTTCACTTCTTGCGAAGGACCGTCCCGACTAGTCATATGCGCGGCTTAGGCTTCCGTCAAACCGGCAGAGGAGCGCCTGTGACCGATATGAATGTAGACGACGAGGCGCGCCGCCATCGTCTCAAAATGGAGAAGCGCAAGGCGGTTCAGGACGCAGAGGTCGCCGGCAAGACGGTCGCCCGCAAAGGCTTGCTGATGGTCCACACCGGCGCCGGCAAGGGCAAGTCGACGGCGGCCTTCGGGCTGGCGCTGCGCGCGCTCGGCCATGGCTGGAAGATCGGCGTCGTTCAGTTCGGCAAGGGCCAGTGGCGCACCGGCGAGCGCAACATGCTCGAAAAGCTTGGCCAAGAGTTCGGTCAAGTCGCCTGGCATACGCTTGGCGAGGGCTTCACCTGGGAGACCCAGGACCGCGCCCGCGACGCGGCGGCGGCGCGGGGCGCCTGGGAGAAAGCGCGCGAACTGATGGACGACCCTGAGGTCCGCCTGCTGGTGCTCGACGAATTGAACATTTCACTGCGCTATGAGCATTTGCCGTTGGAGGAAGTGCTGGGCGCGCTCGCCGTGCGCCGCGACGATCTCAACGTCGTCGTGACCGGACGCAACGCCAAGCCGGAGCTCATCGCCGCAGCCGATCTGGTCACCGAGATGACTCTGGTCAAGCACCATTTCGGCGCCGGCGTCAAAGCGCAGGAGGGTATCGAATTCTAACCTGAACCTATGCTTTGAAGGCCCGCCGGCATATCGCTCTTGGCAGCGGCTCGCGTAGAGAATACGCTTTGCGGGCAGGCAGTTCCGTGGCGGACAGGAACGCGCGCCAGCGACGCGAGCAGGCATCCTGAGGCGCGTCAGTCCTAGGCCGAACTCTCAACATCATCTGGACCCGAAAGCTCGATGGACGTTTACGGCGCGCTCCGCTTTTCCGCTGCGAAGATCTCCAACGAACTGCTTTCGGCGGGATCGATTTTTTCGGTCTATTCCCTGGCGACGACGTTTGTCATCGCCGTTGGCGCGCTGGCCTATCAGCGCAAGATGCGCCGGGGGCGCGTCAACCCGCGGGCCATGGCGCGGGCGATCTTCGACAAGCGACTCCTGCTATCCAAATCGTTTGCCGCGGACGTCAAGCTCTTCATCCTGAGCGTCGTTCTCATGCCGGTCGTGGTGGGCGCCCTCGTCATATCGTCGAATGCCGTCGCGACGCTCGTGAGCGGCTCGCTGCGCAATTCTTTTGGCGCTTTTGCGCCGGTCTCTTGCTGTGACCTTTCGGTAAGGCTCTTCTCGACCGCCGCGCTTTTTTTGGCTTATGAAGTCGGCTATTGGGTCGATCACTATCTCAAGCATCGAATTCCGTTTTTGTGGGAGTTCCACAAGGTGCATCACACCGCCGAGGTGCTGACCCCGGTGACGAACTTTCGCAATCATCCGATCGACAACATCATTTTCGGCTACATGCTCGCGACGTTCATTGGCGGCGCGTCAGGCATCTTGGCTTGGGTCTTTGGGCGAACCACAGAATCCTTCACGGTCGACGGGAAGAACATCCTTTTCATCTTCTTCCTCTGGACGATCGGGCATCTTCAACATTCGCAGTTCTGGATTCCCTTTCGCGGGATTTGGGGACACATCGTCCTGAGCCCCGCGCATCACCAGATCCATCATTCGACAGATTCCCAGCACTTCAATCGCAACTTCGGCAGCGTTCTCGCCATTTGGGATTGGATGTTCGGATCGCTCGAGATGCCTTCGACCAAGAACCCGCGTCTTAAATACGGGGTCGAGGAAGACGCCGCGGACCCGCATTCCTCGCTCGGCTTATTGGCGACCCCGATTTATAGAGCCGCCCTCGCGCTGTGGCGCGCGCTCGCCGATGCATGGAATGCAGGGAGTGAGCGACTGGAGCAGCGACGTCAAAGGCTAAAGAGCACAGGCATATTATGAGCCGCATTCGCGCCGATTTGCTGCTTGTGCTGGCGGCGTTTATCTGGGGGACGGCCTTTATCGCGCAAAAAAACGCCGGCGAGCTTATGGGGCCGATCACCTTCGTCGGCGTCCGTTTTCTCCTGTCGTGCGCCGCGCTCGCGCCGCTGGCGCTCTACGAAGGCCGTCACAGTGAATCTCCCCTAAGAAAAGGCGATTTGCCTCTCGCCGGCCTGATCGGCTTTTGCGTCTTCGTCGCCGCCGCTTTGCAGCAAGTCGGTCTCGCCACGACGACGGCGACCAACGGCGGATTTCTCACGGCGTTATATGTCGTGCTCGTTCCAGTGTTCGTCTTTACGCAGACCGGCGTAAGACCCCGGCAGGTCGTTCTCGTCGCGGGCCTCGGGTCCATCCTGGGCGCCTGGCTTCTCACGGACAACGCGCAGTTCCAGAGTTGGACGTCGGGCGACGCCTTGGTTTTGATTGCGGATATTGCGTGGGCGGCCGGGATCAGTCTCGTCCCGACCTTTCTCGCGCGCGCCGATCGGCCGTATTTTTTGGCTTTCGCGCAGTTCGGCGTCATCGGCGTTCTTGGAACCGTCGTGGGCCTTGGCGGCGAGCCTTTTTCGCTCGATGGCCTGATCGCCGCCCTGCCGTCGATTCTCTATGCGGGGCTTTGCTCCGGGGGGATCGCCTTCACGCTTCAAATCGTGGCGCTCAAATATACGCCAGCGGCCGAAGCCGCGCTCATCATGTCGCTGGAGAGCGTTTTCGCAGCCTTGGCGGGCGCCATCCTGCTGTCGGAGCGCCTCACCGGGCCGGCGATGCTGGGCGGGTTGCTGATCTTGCTTAGCGCCGTCTTCGTCGAAGCTGGACCGGCCGCGCAAAATATTTGGGTGTCGCAATACTGGAGTCGGCTGTCGCAAGTGTGGAGTCGGGCGCGTTAGAGCAGGTTCCGAAAAAGTTGACAGACTTTTTCGAGGAGAACCTGCTCCAGCATTTTGATTTTGAGCGATTCCTTATCGATCACATGATTCCACGTGATCGGGAAGCGCTCTAAGCGTCCGAAAAAGTGGAAGCCGACGCTCGATCACGTCGAGAACGTCGGCTCCAAAATGATCTGCGCGGTAACCGGCCGATCGCCCGCCAGAAAGACAAGGGCCGGGAGCTTGCGCGCCCGGCGAGTCTTTTCGGCAGGGGTATGTTTTACTGGATCATGCGGGCGGTAGAGCCAACGCCATCGCCTTGCATGCCGTTGCGGTTGCCCGTGCCGTTGGTTCCTTCGGGAGAAATCCAGTCCGGAACCCAGGTCAGAGCGACGACAACGAAAGCGACGAAGGCGGCGACCCAAAGCAGCATCTTGCCGATATCGCCGGTATTGTGAACGTTGACGGCCATGCGTTTTCCCCCTGTTCTTGATTTTACGTGAATGCTTGCCGCATCGAGAGGGAGCCTAGCTTGTTTCCGATCGGATGGCAATGCGCTCCTGCGGGGACTCTAAGGCCTGCCAAAAAAGCAATATTACTATTTAAATACAAGTAGTTAACATGCGACAGAAGGTCGCGGTCGTTGCAAAAAATTAAGCCCATTCCTTCGTCCTCGCGTTCCCTTCGAACGCCGATGCGCCAGCCATGCATCGAACGGCTAAAGCGTCCGCGCGGGCCGGCCGGCGGCGGCCCTTGCCGGACGTAGGCGCATCGCCTATAAGCGCGCCATTCCACAGGCGAGGGTTACGCGGCGTCTGCCTCAAGACGTCGCTCCGGTGGCCGGCTCTCCGGCCTCTTTTCTCTCTCGCCGAGGTTCAACCGGAGAAAAGACACTATGGCTCTGCCCGATTTCACCATGCGCGGCCTGCTGGAGGCCGGCGCTCACTTCGGCCATCAGTCGCATCGCTGGAACCCGAAGATGGCGCCTTACATCTTTGGCGCCCGCAACAACATCCACATCATCGATCTCGCCCAGACGGTGCCGTTGCTCCATCAGGCGTTGAAGACGATTTCGGACACTGTCTCCAAGGGCGGACGCGTGCTGTTCGTGGGCACCAAGCGCCAGGCGCAGGAGCAGATCGCCGACGCCGCCAAGCGGAGCGCTCAATATTACATCAATTCCCGCTGGTTGGGCGGCACGCTCACCAATTGGAAGACGATTTCCGGATCGATCACCCGTCTGCGCAAGCTCGACGAGCAGCTTTCGGCCGGCGCATCGGGCATCACCAAGAAAGAGCGCCTGCTGCTGACCCGCGAGCGCGACAAGCTCGAAAAGGCGCTCGGCGGCATCAAGGATATGGGCGGCACGCCGGATTTGATCTTCGTGATCGACACCAACAAAGAGCAGCTCGCGATCAAGGAGGCGAATCGCCTCAAGATTCCCGTCGTCGCCGTGCTCGACACCAATTGCGATCCGGATGGCGTCACCCATCCGATCCCAGGCAATGACGACGCGGGCCGCGCCATCGCGCTCTACTGCGATCTCGTGGCGAGAGCCGCCATCGACGGCATTTCGCGCAGCCAGGGCTCGGTGGGAATCGATATTGGCGCCGATGAGTCGCCGGCGCTTGAGCCCGCGCTCGAGGCGCGCCCGGTGGTCCGCGAAGATTTGCGTCCCGCCGAGGTCGCCGTCGCGGATGCGGATACGCCTGTCGAGGCCTACGAATTGCTGTCGGCGCCGCGCGGCGCTCCGGACGATCTCGCCAAGCTGCACGGCGTCGGCCCGCAGCTCGTCAAGAAGCTGAACGACGCCGGCGTCTATCACTATTGGCAGCTTGCCGCGATGACTCCGGCGGACGTCGAAAAACTCGACGGCGAGTTGAAGCTGAACGGCCGCATTGCGCGCGACGGCTGGGTCGATCAGGCGAAGGCGCTTCTCGCCGCCTAGTCGATTCGTCAAGTCCAATGCTTAAGACGCGCGCGCCGGTCCAGTGGGCCGGCGTCGTCGCATGACTCTCCGAGAAGGAATTTCAGCCATGGCTACGATCACCGCCGCCCTTGTGAAGGAACTGCGCGAGAGCACCGGCGCGGGCATGATGGATTGCAAGGCGGCGCTCACCCAGACGGACGGCGAATTCGAAGCGGCGGTCGACTGGCTGCGCAAGAAGGGCCTCTCCAAGGCCGCGAAGAAAGCCGATCGCGTCGCCGCCGAAGGGCTTGTCGCCGCGCTCGTGTCAGACAAATCGGGCGTCGTCGTCGAGGTGAATTCGGAAACGGATTTCGTCGCCCGCAACGCCGATTTCCAGACGCTGGTGAAGAACATCGCCGAAGTCGCCTTAAAAAGCGGCGCGAGCGACGTCGAGGCGCTCGGCAAGGAAGCCTATCCCGGCGGCGGAACGGTGAACGAGGCGATCACCAATGCGATCGCCGGCATCGGCGAGAACCTGACGTTGCGCCGCGCCGCCGCGCTCAGCGTCGGCGAGGGCGTCGTCGGCCGTTACGTGCATGCGCAGGTCGTCGACGGCCAGGGCAAGATCGCGGTGATCGTCGCGCTCGAATCGACAGGCGACAAGGATGTGCTGGCGACGCTCGCGCGCCAGCTCGCGATGCATGTCGCCTCGGCCAATCCGCTGGCGCTTGACGCCACGGGCCTCGACCCGGCGACGGTCGAGCGCGAGAAGAAGCTGCTTGCCGAGAAGAACGCCGGCAAGCCTGAGAACGTGCTGCAGAAGATCATCGACTCTGGCATCAAGACCTACGCCAAGGAGGTCTGCATGCTCGATCAGATCTCCAACCATCCTGACCACGGCGGCAAGAGCGTCGCCCAGGCGGTGAAGGAGCTTGAAGGAAAGGCCGGCGCGCCGATCGTTCTCAAGGGCTTCGTGCGCTACGCGCTCGGCGAAGGCATCGAGAAACAGACGAGCGACTTCGCTGCGGAAGTGGCCGCGGCTGTGAAGGGGTAAGACATTCCTTCTCCCCGCATGTGGGGAGAAGTTCAGGGTGAGGGGCCGGGGCGTTGAACCCCGGCCTTTTTCTTTTCGCGATATCTCTCCGCGTCATGCCCGCGCTTGTCGCGGGCATCCAAGCGGCGACGCACGAGCCTCTCAGCATAACTCAGCCTCTCGACGTGGATGGCCGGGACAAGCCCGGCCATGACGGATGAAACTTCCCGCTGTTATTCCCTCCGTCCGCAACGCCGCGACCTTCGCCTCATCCTCCTTCGGGCCGCGTGCGCGTTCGGCATGCTCTCGGTTGTCGCGCCCTTCGAAACAATCGCGGGCGGGCGGCGTTTAGGCTCCGGATGTTGGTGTTCGTCGCAGGGCGAAGATCGAGCAGAGGGAGCCGCGCATGCGCGCCAAGAAGACCGCCGCCGACGCAACGATTCGCGGACCGCGCGTTGAGCGCGCGATCGACGCCGCCACTTCCGTGCTTGGATTCGATGATGCGCCGTCCGCGCGCAAACTGCGCGATCCGCGCGAGCTCTATCCCAAGCCGCCGTTCGAAAAGCAGACGCAGCCCTGGCCGGGTCTCGCCGGGCTCATGACGCCGCGTCCCGATCATGGCGAGGAAAGCTACCGAGGCTCGGGGCGTCTCCTTGGCCGCAAGGCGCTCATCACCGGCGGCGACAGCGGCATCGGCCGCGCCGCGGCGATCGCTTTTGCGCGCGAAGGCGCCGACGTCGCCATCAATTATCTGCCGGAGGAGGAGGCGGACGCCAAGGAAGTCATGGACCTCATGGGCGAGGCCGACGTCAATGCGGTGGCGCTTCCGGGAGACATTCGCGACGAAGCTTTTTGCCGCAAGCTCGTCGACGATGCGGCGCGCGATCTCGGCGGCCTGGATATTCTCGTCAACAACGCCGCGCGCCAGCATGCGTGCAAATCGATTCTCGACATTACGACCGAGGACCTCGACTGGACGTTCCGCACCAATCTCTATGCGCTGTTCTGGATCACGAAAGCCGCGCTTGCGCATCTGCGGCCGGGATCGTCGATCATTAATACGAGTTCGATCGTGGCTTTCGATCCTTCGCCGCAGCTTCTGGATTATTCGGCGACCAAGGCCGCCATTCTCAATTTCACCAGATGTCTGGCGAAGCAGCTCGCCGACAAAGGCATCAGGGTCAACGCCGTCGCGCCGGGCCCGTTCTGGACGGCGCTGCAGCCGAGCGGCGGACAATTTCCCGATCACCTCGCCGAATTTGGCGCCGACACGCCGCTGGGCCGCCCTGGACAGCCGGCGGAAATCGCGCCGCTCTATGTTCTGCTCGCGTCAAGCGAAGCGAGCTTCACGACAGGCCAGGTGTTCGGCGCGACTGGCGGCGAAGTGGGGCCGTAATCAAGTGTCGTGAATAGTGCCCCGACCGACGCGTGGCGGTTCGATTGCAATCGCGTGTGGGGCGGCGGCGAGAGTTGATGCGTCGGCGGCTCCCACGGGCTCGATACACGGGTCTCATCCAGAGCTTGGGTGACGCGCCTCACTTGCCGGCGCCGCCCGGCCTCCGTATGAAGAACGCGCCCCGCTTCAGCCACCGAGAGACGCCTCATGTCCGACCTCACGTCGACGCGACGATTCAAGCGTGTGGTCGTCAAGCTGTCCGGGGAAGCCCTGCAGGGTTCGGCGCCGCATGGTCTCGACGCCGTCACGATCGCCCGCATCGCCGCCGACCTCGCGACCGCCGCGGCGGCTGGACATGAGATCGCCGTCGTCGTCGGCGGCGGCAATTTCTTTCGCGGCATCAAGGGCGCCGAAACCGGCATCGAGCGCGCGCGCGCCGATTCGATCGGCATGCTGGCGACGGTGATGAACGGGCTGGCGCTGGAGCAGGCGGTCGAAGGGCAGGGGCGGCAGGCGCGCTGCCTGTCAGCGGTCTCGATGCCGTCCATATGCGAATCCTTTTCGCGCCGCGCCGCCCTGCATCATCTGGCCAAGGGACGCGTCGTCATCGCGGCCGGAGGCACCGGCAACCCCTTCTTCACCACGGACACCGGCGCGGTGTTGCGCGCCGCGGAGCTCTCCGCCGACGCGGTGCTCAAAGCCACTCAGGTCGACGGCGTCTACACCGCCGATCCCAAGCGCGATCCCACCGCGGAGCGCTACGACCGTTTGAGCCATGACGAGGCGATCGCCAGAAACCTGGCGGTGATGGATACGGCGGCCTTCGCGCTCGCCCGCGAGAACAAGATCCCGATTCTCGTCTTTTCGATCGCCGAGGCCGGCGCCATCGACGGGGCGCTTTCCGGTCGGGCGCGCGCGACCCTCGTTGCGCCGTAAGACCCTTTCGCGCCAGACGATAAATCGTGCAATAAATCTTGCGCCGCGGAGCCGGAGCGCCGGCGAAGGCGGCGGCGTGCGCCCTTTTTGCCGCGCCACGTTCGAAATATAAGAAGCCGAGCCGCGCGAGAGTTCGTAAGAGCGGCGACAGATCAAAGACAGGTTGTTCACATGGCGGAAACTTTTGACCTTGCCGATATGAAGCGCCGCATGCAGGGCGCGGTCGCGACGCTCAAGCACGAATTCGGCGGGCTTCGCACGGGACGCGCCTCGACGAGCTTGCTCGATCCGATTCATGTTGAAGCTTATGGGCAGGTTTCGCCGCTCAATCAGGTCGCCACCGTCAGCGTGCCCGAGCCGCGCCTTCTTTCGGTGCAGGTATGGGACAAGGCGTTGGTCATCGCCGTCGACAAGGCGATCCGCGAGGCCAATCTCGGTCTTCAGCCGACGGTGGAAGGTCAGAATTTGCGCATCCGCATGCCGGAGCTGAACGAGCAGCGCCGCAAGGAACTCGTCAAGGTCGCGCATAAATACGCCGAGGAGGCGCGGGTCTCCGTGCGCCACGTGCGCCGCGACGGCCTCGACATTCTCAAGAAGTTACTTAAGGATCACGCGATTCCCGAGGACGACGAGAAGCGCCACGAACAAGAGGTGCAGAAGGCGACGGACGAGACGGTGAAGGAGATCGACGCCGCGCTCGCCGCCAAGGAAAAGGAAATCATGCAGGTCTAGGAAGCTGCGGCGTCGTCTGGCGCAGGTCCTATGGCCATTTGGAACCCGAATATGACGGAAAGCGACATTTTGGAGGCGCAAACGAACGCTCAGCGCGCGCGCACGGCGCCGCGTCATGTCGCGCTGATCATGGATGGCAATGGCCGCTGGGCGGCGAAGCGGGGCCTGCCGCGCTTCGAAGGACACCGGCGCGGCGTTGAGGCGCTGCGCCGCACGGTGCGGGCGGCGATCAAGCTCAATATCGGCTATTTGACCGTCTATTCCTTCTCGGCGGAAAACTGGTCGCGACCGCGCGAGGAGGTGGAAAGCCTTCTTTCGCTGCTCCACCGCTTCATCCGCAACGATCTGGCGGAATTGCACGCGAGCAATGTGCGCGTGCGCGTCATCGGCGCGCGCGCCGAGCTCGCGCCCGACATCTCGGACCTGCTGCGCGAGGCCGAGCAGATGACGCAGGCGAACTCCGGGCTCACCCTCGTCGTCGCGTTCAACTACGGCGCGCGGCAGGAGATCGCGGCGGCGGCCCGCGCGCTCGCGGAAATGGTGGCGCAAGGCCGACTGAGGCCCGAGGAGATCGACGCCGACGCGATCGCGCGGCGGCTGGACACCGCGGACATTCCCGATCCGGACCTGATCATCCGCACGTCGGGCGAACAGCGGCTGTCGAACTTCCTGCTCTGGCAGGCGGCTTACGCCGAATTCGTCTTCCTGCCGATTCTCTGGCCGGATTTCGACGAAGCGGCGCTTTCGGCGGCGATCGCCGAATACGCCCATCGGGATCGCCGGTTTGGCGGGCTTGAGGCCGCGGCGCGCAGCGCCAAGACCGCTTCATGACGGCGGATCGAAGCGACATAAGCCGCGCCGGGCAGCCTCCTGAAAAGCCGTCTGCCGGAGGCTTCGCCGACCTTGGGCCGCGCCTCGCATCCGCCGCGGCGATGGTCATCGCCGCCCTCGGCGCGCTCTATCTTGGCGGCGACGTTTTCGCGCTCTTCTGGCTGGCGGCCGCCTTCGCGGTGAATTGGGAGTGGCAGGGCCTGATCGGCGGCGACGGGCGCGCCGCCAGAATCGCCGTCGGCGGCGCGGCGGTCGCCGCCGCAACGGCGTTCGGACGCGTCTTCATGCCGGGCGCCGCCGCGCTCGCGATTGCGGTTTTTGCCCTTGCGGGCGCAGCGCTGGCGGGAGCCGAGCGTCGCCTCTGGGCGGCGACGGGCGTTGTCTACGCCGGCGCGCTCGCCTTCTCCGTATGTCTTTTGCGCGAGTCGCCCGATTTCGGCGCGCTGGCGATCGCCTTCCTGTTCGCCGTGGTCTGGGGCACCGATATCTTTGCCTATTTTGGCGGCAGGCTGATCGGCGGCCCGAAGCTTTGGCCGCGCGTCTCTGCCGGCAAGACATGGTCGGGCACGATCACCGGCGTTCTCTGCGGCGCATTACTGGGCCTCGTCGCCGTCTATCTCGGCGCCGGCCCGCAACTTGCGAGCTGGCGTGTGTTCCTGGTCGGACTGGCCGCCGCCGGCTTCTCGCAAGTCGGCGATCTTTTCGAATCTTCGGTCAAGCGCCGCTTCGGCGTGAAGGACTCGAGCCAGCTTATTCCCGGCCATGGCGGCGCCATGGATCGGCTCGACGGCTTCATCTTCGCCAGCGCCTTCGCGGCGGCGGTGGGCCTGCTGCGCGGCGCGCCGTCGGTGGCGGCCGGTCTTTTCTTCTGGTAGGGCGGGACCCAATGGCATTAGCAAACGGACAGTTTCACGCGCACGCCCCGGCCCAGCCGCCGGCGCCGGTTCCGCGCCGCATCGTGCTGCTGGGCGCGACGGGCTCGATCGGCCGCTCGACGGTCGACCTTCTCGAACGCGATCCGGAAGGGTTTTCGGTGTCGGCGGTGGCGGGCGGCCGCGACGTCGAGGCGCTCGCGCGGGTCGCCCGCGCGGTCAGGGCCGAATTCGCCGCCATCCGCGACGAGAGCGCCTATGCGGCGCTCAAGGCGGCGCTCGCCGGGACCAACATTCAGGTCGCCGCGGGTCGCGAGGCGATCATCGAGGCCGCGCTGCGCGACGCCGATCTCGTGGTCTCGGCCATTGTCGGCGCCGCCGGCGTCGAGCCGACCTACGCGGCGCTCGCCGCCGGCCGCGACGTGGCGCTCGCCAATAAGGAATGTCTTGTCTGCGCCGGCGTGCCCTTCATGCGGAAGGCGGCGGAAATGGGCGTGCAACTGCTGCCGATGGACAGCGAGCACAACGCCATTTTTCAGGCGCTTGGCGGCGAGGACCCCTCCCGCATCGAACGCATGATCGTCACGGCGTCCGGCGGCCCCTTCCGCACCTGGAGCAAGGAGCGCATCGCCGAGGCGAGCGTCGAGGAGGCGCTCAATCATCCCAATTGGGCGATGGGCCCGAAAATAACCGTCGATTCGGCCGGCATGATGAACAAGGGGCTCGAACTGATCGAGGCTCATCATCTTTTCGGCATTCCGGCCGAAAAGCTCGAAGTCGTGGTCCATCCGCAGTCGATCATCCACGGCCTCGTCGCCTTTTCCGACGGCTCGGTGACCGCGGGAATCGCCGTGCCGGACATGCGCACGCCGATCGCCCACTGTCTCGGCTATCCTGATCGGCTGACGACCCCGACGCCGCGCCTCGATCTGGCGAAAATCGCCACGCTGACATTCGAGGCGCCTGATTTTGAACGGTTTCCAGCGCTCAAACTGGCGCTCCAGGTTCTGCGCGCCGGCGGCGGCCTGCCGACCGTGCTCAACGCCGCCAATGAAATCGCCGTCGAAGCCTTCCTCGATCGCCGCATGTCCTTCGACGGCATCGCTCGCCATGTGGCCGAGGCCTGCGAGGCCGCTTTGCGCGATGGAACCGCAAATGCGCCCGCAACAGTTGAGGACGCCCTCGCGGTGGACCATATTGTCAGAGAAAGATCACGATCGGCCTTGGCCGGGCGTGCCGCATCAGGCATGCTGCTTCAGTGATCATGGCGCGCGCCGCCGGCAGGCTTGGCGCAAGCGAGACCTGCGAGACAGCGCTTTGCTAGACTTCCTGACGACCTTCGCCTTCTATCTCATCCCCTTCGTGCTCGTTCTCACGCTGGTCGTGTTCGTGCACGAATTTGGGCACTTCATCGTCGGCCGGTGGTGCGGCGTGAAGGTGGACGCCTTTTCCATCGGCTTCGGACCGGAGCTGTGGTCTCGGGTGGATCGTCTCGGCACGCGCTGGCGCATCGCCAGCATTCCGCTGGGCGGTTATGTCAGCTTCCATGGCGACGCCAACGCCGCAAGCGCGCCGGACCCTGAAGCCGTGCGCGCGATGCCGGAGGCCGAGCGCGCAGTGACTTTCGCCGCGCAGTGTGTGTGGAAGCGCGCCGCGATCGTATTCGCCGGACCTTTTGCGAATTTCGTTCTGGCGATCGCGATTTTCGCCATTCTCTTCGGGGTTTACGGACGCACGATCTATGCGCCGCGCGTCGGCTCGCTGACGCCTGGCGGGGCCGGCGCCGCTGCGGGCTTCATGGCCGGCGACCTGGTGCTGACCGTTGATGGCGCGCCGATCGACTCCTTTTCCAATCTGCAGGAAATCGTTTCGAGCTCGGCCGACAAGAAACTCATTTTCGTGATTCAGCGCGGCGATCAGCAGCTGACGCTTCCGGTCGTTCCCGCCCTGCGCGAGGTCGAGAGCGCGATCGGCAAAATCCGAATCGGCATGCTGGGCATTCAGGCGTCGAAGGCCGCGGCCGACATCCGCCAGGAACGCTACGGACCCGCCGACGCGGTGGCGATGGGCGTGCAGGAAACATGGACGGTCGTGCGCCGCACGGGAAATTACATCGGCGGACTTGTCACCGGACGGGAGAGCGCCGATCAGCTCTCCGGACCGATTGGCATCGCGCAAGTCTCGGGGCAAATGGCGCAGGCGGTCTCCAAGGTGGGCATCGCGCCGCTGTTGAGCCTCATCGCGATTCTCTCAGTCTCGATCGGTCTGCTCAATCTCATGCCGGTGCCGCTGCTTGACGGCGGACATTTGCTGTTCTTCGCGATTGAGGCGGCGCGCGGCCGCGCGCTCAACGCGCGCGCGCAGGAAGTCGCCTTCCGCGTGGGTCTCGCGATGGTCGGCGCGCTGATGATTTTCTCGACCTATAACGACATCGCGCGACTCATTCATAAGCTCACCGGCTCGGGCTCGTAGCGCAGGTTCCGAAAAAGTCGACAGACTTTTTCGATGAAAACTGCTCCACCATTTTGATATTGAGCGATTCCTTACCGAGCACATGATTCCATGTGATCGGGACGCGCTCTGGCGCGCACGCAGCCGTTGTAACTATGCGGCGCGCAGGACGCCGCGACAGGGCGCGATTCTCGTCGCAATTTGGACATGATCGCGCTTGCGGCGCCACGTCTTAATCATGCGCTGACCATGAATCGTGGCTTTAACGTCACGCCTTCGACAAATTGCGGAAACACCATTTATTCTGCATTTGCAGGGTCGGGCAAACCTTGTAGAAAGAATCGCTCAACGCTGGCGAAGCGCCGATCGTCGGCGAATTTACATGAGTTTCGCGCCGCGGCCCGGGCGGCGACGTTGCGACGAGGAACTGCACTATATGCGCTCAATCAGCGGCATTTGGAAATCATCGTTCCTATTCGCGGTTGTGGCCGCTCTGCTGGCGTTTAGCGTTCCGGCGTTCGCCGCGCCCGACATCAATCGCGTCGCGTTCGAGGGCAACAGCAAGGTCAAGACTGACATCTTGCAGGAGCAGGTGCGCTCGCGCGCCCACACGCCCTTCAACCCGCAGCTGGCCGAGGCCGACGTCGCGCGATTGACGGAAGTCTATCGCCGGTCGGGACGCGCTGCGGCGAAATTGAGCTATCGGACGGTTGATCTGCCGAACGGACGGATCGACCTGGTCTTCACCATCGTTGAAGGCGACAAGACCGGCGTTAAGGAGATCCGATTCATCGGCAATGAGGTCTATTCCACACGCCGTCTCGTCGGCATGATGGAGACGACGGAAATGAACTTCCTGTCGTTCCTCAAGACAAGCGACGTTTATGATCCCGACCGCATCGCCGCGGACCTCGAACTCATTCGTCGATTCTATCTCAAGAACGGCTATGCCGATTTCCGCGTGATCAGCTCCGACGTGCAGTTCGATCCGACGGTCGCCGGCTACATCATCACCATCGTCGTGAACGAAGGCCCGCAGTATCGCGTGTCGTCCGTCGGCGTCGAATCACATCTGCCCGACGTCGACGGCGCCGCGTTGAATGATTTGCTGCGGCTTGCGCCGGGCGACGTCTACAACGGCGACGCGGTCGAGAAGACCGTCGAAGCTTTGACGCGCGAAATCGCCAAGCGGGGCTACGCCTTCACCCAGGCGCGCCCGCGCGGCGAACGCAATCCGGCCGATCAGACGGTCGCGATCCAGTTCCTGCTCGAGGAAGGACCTCGGGTCTATATCGAACGCATCAACATTCGCGGCAATACGCGCACGCGAGACTATGTCATTCGCCGCGAGTTCGATATCGGCGAGGGCGACGCCTATAACCGCGTCCTGATCGACCGCGCCGAACGCCGGCTGAATGGCCTCGGCTATTTCAAAAAGGTGAAAATCACCAATGAGCCGGGCTCGGCGCCGGACCGCGTGATCCTGAACGTCGACGTCGAGGACCAGCCCACCGGCAACTTCGGCATCTCTGGCGGTTATTCGACCAACCAGGGCTTCATCGCCGAAGTGTCCGTGTCGGAAAGCAACTTCATGGGTCGCGGCCAAGCGGTTCGCCTTTCGGTGCAGGGCGGCCAGATCGCCCGCGGCGTGACGTTCAGCTTCACCGAGCCTTATTTCCTCGACCAGCGCATCGCCGCCGGCTTCGACGTCTTCGTGCGTCGACAGGACGCTTATAACTACTCGATCTACAGTTCGACGTCCTACGGCGGCACGTTGCGCTTCGGCATACCGATCACCGAAGAGCTCAGCTTCTCGCCGCACTATTCGGTCTATCAGACGACGATCTCAATCCCGAACGACAAGAATCGTCCTTACAACGACTGTTTGGTGCCGGTGTTTGGCTACACGCCTGGCTTCAGTCCGTTCTATCCGCAGTCTGTCGGCTATCCGAACCTCCTGGTCAACTGCCAATCGAACGGCGAAGCCTCGCTCGCGATCAAGTCGTCGCAGGGAGGGCTGCTGACGTCGCTCGTCGGCTATTCGCTGAACTACAGCACCATCGACAACTTCAAGAACCCCCATAATGGTTGGCTGGCCTCGCTCAATCAGGACGTGGCGGGTTTGGGCGGCGGAACGCGCTACCTGCGCACGACCGGCGACATCCGCTACTTCCGCGAGATTCCCTATCTCGACGACGTGGTCGGCATCGCCCGTCTGCAGGGCGGCGATCTGTCGACCTTCGGCGGCTACAAGCCGCGTATTCAAGACAACTTCAACCTCGGCCCCAGCCTGGTGCGCGGCTTCGCGCCGGGCGGCATCGGCCCGCGCGATTCGAACATTCTGACGAGCTTCAACAACAACCGCGGCAACTCGCTGGGCGGCTCCAACTATGTCGGCGGGTCGCTCGAAGTGCAGTTCCCGTTCTGGTACCTGCCGAAGGATCTCGGGCTGAGAGGCGCGCTCTTCGCCGACGCCGGTTCGCTGTGGAATTTCAGCGGCCGGACGAACTACGCCAACAATATGCCGACAATTCCCGGCGTGACCTGCATCGGCGCCTATACGGAGCAGGCGGGCTTCGGCCAGGGCAATTGCGTGGTGCCGATCGCGAACAAATTCGCGATCCGCTCGTCAGTCGGCGCCTCGGTGCTGTGGAATTCGCCGATGGGACCAATCCGCTTCGATTACGCCGTCGTGACCTCGAAGGTCTATGGCGACATCACGCAGAACTTCCGCTTCAGCGGCGGCACCAACTTCTAATGATCAGAGACGATCGCCGGGCGAACCACGCCCGGCGGACGGCTCAAGGGCCGGCGTGGGCTGCCACACAGGTCCTTGCAGCGTGAGCGCAGCGGCATTCTTTCCGTTGGCGCGGCCCGCGCCTTTGAGCGAGATTGCGCAGATCGCCGGCGCAGAAATTCGCGGCGGCCCTGACGGCGCGCCCGCGCGAGGCGAGCTTGCGCCGCCGCCGCTCATCATTAGCGTCGCGCCGCTCGATTGGAGCAGGCCGGGCGACCTCTGCTTCTACGACAACCCGCGCTATCGTAAGGCGCTCTCGGAATGCCGAGCGACCGCCTGCTTCCTGCGCGAGCGCCATCTTGATCTGCTGCCGAACGCCGTCGTCGCGCTTCTCGTCGACGATCCGCAGCGCGCCATGACGCTCGCGGCGGCGCATCTCTTTCCGGAGGCGTTGCGGCCCGGCTCCTTATTCCAATCCAGCGGCGTTTCTCCGGGAGCGGCGGTGCATCCGCAGGCGCGACTCGAACCCGGCGTGATTGTTGATCCCGGCGCCGTGATCGGGCCGGGCGCCGAGATCGGCGCCGGAACGATTGTCGGGCCGCAGGCGGTGATCGGTCCGAATGTGCGCATCGGCCGCGACTGTTCGATTGGCGCGCATGCAAGCCTCACGCATGCGCTGATCGGCGACCGCGTCGTCATCCACCCGGGGGCGCGGCTTGGGCAGGACGGCTTCGGCTTCGCGCCGACGCGCGAAGGTTATCTCAAGACGCCGCAGGTCGGTCGGGTGATCGTGCAGGACGATGTTGAGATCGGCGCCAATACGACGATTGATCGCGGCGCGTCGCGCGACACGATTATCGGCGAGGGAACGAAAATCGATAATCTCGTGCAGATCGGCCACAATGTGGTGATCGGCCGTTTTTGCGCCATCGTCGCCCAATCGGGCGTCGCCGGTTCCTGCGAGATCGGCGATTTCGTCGCGCTGGGCGGACAATCCGCCGTCGCCGGCCACCTCACAATCGGCGAAGGCGCAGCGGTTGCGGCCAAATCCGGGGTGATGCGCGACCTGCCGGCCGGGGCGCGAGTCGGCGGCGCGCCAGCGCGACCGTTGCGGCGGTTCTTGCGCGGCGCGGCGCTGCTCGACCGACTCGCGCGCAGGGACAAGCCGACGTAAGACAAGCGAGTAACAAGCAAAACAAAAGGGATGGCGCTCGCCATGCCCTCGAGAGGGAGGAAGAAATGCCCGAGGCCGCGGCCGGCGCGACTCTGGAGAGCGCCGACATTTTGCAGATCATGAGCCAACTGCCGCATCGTTATCCGTTCTTGCTCGTCGATCGCATCTTCGACATCCGCGGAGACGAATCATGCGTCGGCGTGAAGAACGTCACGGTCAATGAGCCGCAGTTTCAGGGGCACTTTCCCGAGCGTCCGATCATGCCCGGCGTCCTGCTCATCGAGGCGATGGCGCAGACCGCCGGAGTCATCGCTCTCCGCGCGCTGAAAGGCGCGGACCGGGCGCGTCTGGTTTATTTCGTCACGATCGACAATGCGAAATTCCGCAAGCCGGTGACGCCCGGCGACCGCGTCGAATTCCACATGGCCAAAACCGCGCAGAAGCGAAATATCTGGTGGTATTCTGGGCGCGCGATGGTCGACGGCGCGCTGGTCTGCGAGGCGCAGATCAGCGTCATGATGGGCGCCTAGATCACGCTGCATTTGGGCGGAATCGCCCAAATGCAGATAACGTGATCGATTCCCAAAGTTTAGAGCGCGCTCTATGCGAAAAACCGGTTCCCACTTTTTCGCAACGCGCTCTAGCGCCGGCGCGGCGAGTGCGACATTGAACCCTTCGGTTCATCCGTCCTGTGTCGTCGAAGACGGCGCGCGGCTTGGCGCCGGCGTCGCCATCGGCCCGTTTTGCCATATCGGCGCCGGAGTCGAGATCGGCGACGGCGCGACTCTCCTCTCCCATGTCGTCGTCGGCGGGCGAACGCGGATCGGCGCGCGCGCCCGGATTTTCCCCTTCGCCGCCGTGGGACTGCCGTCGCAGGATATCAAGGCTGCGCTCGCGCAGGGCGCGCTGACGATCGGCGACGATTGCGTCATTCGCGAAGGCGTGACGATCAATGCAGGCGCGGGGGAGGGCACGCGTATTGGGGCGCGCTGCGTATTTCTTGCCGCTTCGCACGTCGCTCACGACTGTCGGCTGGGCGACGACGTGATATTGTCCAATCAGGTTCTGCTGGGCGGCCACGTCGAGATTGGGGACCATGCGATGATCGGCGGCGCGACGGCGGTGCATCAGAATGTGCGTATCGGCGCGCATGCCTTCGTAGGCGGCCTCTCCGGCGTCGAAGGCGACATCATTCCCTTCGCGCTTGCGTCGGGCAACCGCGCCCATCTGTTCGGCCTCAACCGCATCGGCCTGCAGCGGCGCGGTTTCGCGCCGGAGCGCATCGAGCGGCTGCGCCGGGCGTATCGTCTGCTCTTCGCGCGAGAGGCGCGCGCGCTGAGCGAACGCATCGACGGTCTGTCACGAGATTTCGCCGGCGACGCAGACATTGCGGCGATCATCGAATTTCTGCGCGCGCCCTCGACGCGGCCGCTGTGCGCGCCTCGCGCGCGCGCTGAATCGCCGTGAGCGCGCCGCGCATCTTCCTTATCGCCGGCGAAGCCTCTGGCGATCAGCTCGGCGCGGCGCTGATGCGGGCTTTGCGCGCCGCGCGTCCGGAGACCGTTTTTTCCGGCGTCGGGGGCGAGGCGATGGCGCGGGAGGGCCTCGCGTCACTGTTTCCGCTCGAAGACATCGCGGTGATGGGCCTCGTTCCCGTCTTGGCGCGGCTGCCGCGTCTTGTCCGGCGCATCGCACAGACGGCGCGCGCGGTCGTCGATGAGGCGCCGGATTGTCTCGTCATCATCGACGCGCCGGATTTTACCCATCGCGTCGCGCGCCGGGTGCGGGCCGCCCGACCTGACCTGCCGATCGTTGATTACGTCAGCCCGACCGTATGGGCGTGGCGGCCCGGCCGCGCGCCCGCGATGCGTGATTATGTCGATTGCCTGCTGGCGCTGCTGCCCTTCGAGCCGCAGGCGCATGTTCGCCTCGGCGGCCCGCGATGCGTCTATGTCGGCCATCCGCTCGTCGAGCGGCTCGACGAGCTGACGCGGCCGTCTCACGATCGCGGCGCGGCGCGGTCGCTGCTCGTTCTGCCCGGCTCGCGTCTGGCGGAAGTGCGGCGCATGACGCCGATCTACGGCGAGGCGCTCGAACTGCTTTTGCGCGAACGCGCCGACTTCGAGGTCGTCATTCCTGTCGCGCCGAATGTTGAGAAGACCTTGCGACGCGAACTGCGGGGGTGGCCGCTGACGCCGCGTCTGATCGGCCAGGATGAGAAATTCGCCGCCTTCCGACATGCGCGCGCCGCGCTTGTCACGTCCGGCGTCGCGACGCTGGAGCTGGCGCTCGCCGGAGTTCCCATGGCGGTCGCCTATAAGGTCTCGCGCGCCGAATCGCTGCTGCGCTTTCTCGTCAAAGTGGAATCGATCGTGCTGCCCAATCTCATCATCGGCGAGAATATTGTGCCGGAATTCCTGCAGGAGGCCGCGACGCCGCGCGGGCTCGCCGAGGCGCTGAGGCCGCTCTTGCGCGAGAGCGCCGCGCGCGAAGCGCAACTCGCGGCCTTCCAGCGCGTCCGCGCGCGCCTGCTCGAGGCAGGCCAGACGCCGAGCGCTCGGGCGGCTGACATCATCCTCGAATATGCGTCGCGCGGGCGGTCTTAAGCGAGCGCGCGGTGCGTCTGGGATCAGAAGGGAATGTCGTCGTCGAGTTGGTCGGAGAGCTTGCCGGCCGGGGCGGGACGCCGCTCGCCGGGACCGCGCTCCATCGGCGAGGAGCGGCCAAAGGATCCGCCGCTCTGGCTATAGCCGCTGTCATAGTCGCCCTCGCTGCGTCCGCCCTTGCTGTCGAGCAGAGTCAGTTCGCCGCGGAAACGCTGCAGCACGACATCGGTCGCCTTGCGCTGATTGCCGTCCTTGTCGGTGTATTCGCGGGTCTGCAGCTGGCCCTCGAGATAGATCTTGGAGCCCTTGCGGCAGTATTGCTCGGCGATCTTCCCGAGATTTTCGTTGAAGATCGACACATTGTGCCACTCGGTCCGATCTTTGCGCTCGCCGGTGTTCTTGTCGCGCCAGGACTCGGTGGTCGCCACCGAGAAGGAGACGACGCGATCGCCGGACGGCAGCGTCCGCACCTCCGGATCGCGGCCGAGATTGCCGATCAGGATCACTTTATTGACGCTGCCCGCCATGTCGCTCTCCGCTTGCTTGACGCGTGGCACTCTAGTGCAAAGGCCGCTCCTGGGGCGCGCCGGCTTGGCTTGTCCACAGATGATGTGCGCGCGCCACGACGCGACCTCAGATGTTCATTTTTTGTTCTAGCACCGGTCGCAACACCGCGCAAGCACAGCGGAATTTTGTTCTCTTTTCCTAAGCTTAGCGCCTGCGGGCGCCCGGCCTCACTCCGTCGTGACGCCGATCGCGACATCGGAAGGATCGATTTTGCGTGCGAGCCCCGCCGTCAGCCGCGCGCGATCCAGCTCGCCCTCCCAGGCGGCGACCACGATGGTGGCGACGCCATTGCCAATAAAATTCGTCAAGGCGCGGCACTCGCTCATGAATTTATCGACGCCGAGCACAAGCGACATGCCCGGCGCCAGCTGCGGATCGACCGCCATCAAGGTCGCCGCCAGAGTAATGAACCCCGCGCCGGAAACGCCGCTCGCGCCTTTCGACGTCAGCATTGCGACGATGAGGATGGTCGCCTGATGCGACAGATCAAGCTCGACGCCCATCGCGCGCGCGATGAACAGCGTCGTCAGCGTCATATAGATGTTGGTGCCGTCGAGATTGAAGGAATAGCCGGTCGGCACGACGAGTCCGACGACCGACTTCGAGCAGCCGAGCCATTGCAGCTTCTCCATCAGAGCGGGCAGGGCGCTCTCCGATGAGGATGTGCCAAGCACGATGAGCAGCTCGTCGCGCAAATAGGCGATAAGGCTGAAGATGTTGAAGCCGGCCGCGCGCGCGATGAGGCCCAGCACGAAGACGACGAAGAGCCCGGCCGTGAGATAGAACAGCCCGACGAGTCCGGCGAGCGACAGAAGTGCGGCTGAGCCGTATTTCGCCACCGTATAGGCCATGGCGCCGAAGGCGCCGATCGGCGCGGCTTTCATGATGATGGCGATGACGCCGAACATGGCGTGGCCGACGTCGTCGATGATCACCCGCAGCGCCCGGCCGCGCTCGCCGAGCGCTAAGAGCGCGAAGCCGAAGAGCAGCGAGAACAGCAAGACTTGCAGAATGTCGCCCTTGGCGAAGGCGCCGATCGCGCTGTCGGGAATGATGTCGAGTAGAAAATCGACGCCGCCGCGCTTTTCCGCGAGCGCCGTATATTTGGCGATGGCGGAAGGGTCGGGTTTTCCGGCGAAGCCAGCGCCGACCTGCGCAAGATTTCCAATCAGCAGGCCAAGCGCGAGGGCGAAGGTGGAGACGATCTCGAAATAAAGGAGCGCCTTCAGACCGACGCGGCCGACTTTGCGCGCGTCCTCGATATGGGCGACGCCGGAGACGACCGTGCAGAAGATGATCGGCGCGATGGCCATCTTGATGAGCTTGACGAAGCCGTCGCCGAGCGCCTTCACCCAGTCCTGCGCGGCGGCCTCGGGCGCCAGCCCGCCAAACAGCGCGCCCAGCGCAATCGCCGCGAGCACCTGGACATAGAGATGGCGGTAAAGGGGTTTGCGGGTGGCGGAGGGATTGGCGGTCATGAGGGTATTGGCGCCTGCCGCGCGTAACGGGAGCAACGCATACTTTAGTATCACCTTTCGCGTCAAAACCGCCCGTCATTGCGAGCGAAGCGAAGCAATCCAGCCGTCCGCCGCCGCCTTTGGATTGCTTCGTCGGCTGCGCCTCCTCGCAATGACGGCGGGGATTTCCAAAGCGTATCGCTAGCGCGCTTCGAACGGATTGACGACGGCGATGTCGAGATCGACGAAATCCGCGACGTTGCGCGTCGCGAGAGTCATGGCGTGCGCCGAGGCGATGCTCGCGACCAGCGCGTCCATGACATTGAGCGGTTTGCCGAGCGCCTGCCGCTTCGCCCGCAGCCGCGCGAAGGCATGCGCCGCGCGTTGATCGAAGGTGAGTATCCGGCCGGCGAAAATCTCCGCTTCGATCATATCGCAAGCCCTGGTCAGCGCCTCCTTCTTGCGGCCGTCGGGCAACAACGCCAGGCCGAAACGAAGTTCGGCGACGATCGGCGCGGCGATGAAGAAGTCGATATCGGCGAAAGAATCCATCCAGCGGCGCACATTGGCGTCGCCCGTCGGCTTGATCATTTCGGAGACGATATTCGTGTCGAGCAGGATCATTCGAAATCCGGCGGCGCGCGGTCGCTGTGATCGCGCGGCGGAATGAAGTCGTCCGTCCAATCCTCTTGCGACACGAGACTTTTGAGCCGCGTTCCAAGTCCTCCGGCCCCTCGGGCGCGTTCTGGCCGGATAGCCTGAGACAAAGCGCGTTCAAGCAACACTTTCGCCTGGCTCGAAATGCTGCGCTTATGCCCGTGCGCCAGATCCTCGATCTGGCGCTTCATTTCCGGGGGAACGTTTCTCAACAGTATGTCAGGCACGTCAGGCTCCGAGTTTGATATCAATGATATCGCTGTGCTGGCGCGATATCAAGACCGGCATGCAAGGGGGCTGATCGAGCATCGGATAAGCTTCAATGGATTTATGCGGCGGCGCGTGGCATTTGCCTTGCTCAGCGCCTAAATGACGCTTCCACTCTCCTTCCGGCCTTTGTGAATGGCGACCATCAAGCAAAAGGACGCGCGAGCGGGCGCATCAATTAAGCCTAGCGACTCCAAATCCATCTCCATCCGCGGCGCGCGCGAACATAATCTCAAGAACGTCGATCTGACGATTCCGCGCGATAAGCTGGTGGTGTTCACGGGCTTGTCCGGCTCGGGCAAGTCGTCGCTCGCCTTCGACACCATCTATGCCGAAGGCCAGCGCCGCTATGTCGAGTCGCTGTCGGCCTATGCGCGGCAATTTCTGGAGATCATGCAGAAGCCCGACGTCGATCAGATCGACGGGCTGTCGCCGGCGATCTCCATCGAACAGAAGACGACGTCCAAAAACCCCCGCTCGACCGTCGGCACGGTCACCGAGATTCACGACTATATGCGTCTGCTCTGGGCGCGAGTCGGCGTGCCCTATTCGCCGGCGACAGGGCTGCCGATCGAGAGCCAGACCGTCTCGCAGATGGTCGATCGCGTGTTGGCGCTTCCTGAAGGCTCGCGGCTCTATCTGCTCGCGCCGGTCGTGCGCGGCCGCAAAGGCGAATACCGAAAGGAGATCGCCGAATATACGAAAAAGGGCTTCCAGCGACTCAAGATCGACGGCGCCTATCATGAGATCGCCGACCCGCCGGCGCTCGACAAGAAGTTGAAGCACGACATCGATGTCGTGGTCGATCGCATCGTCGTGCGTCCCGACATGAGCGCGAGGCTGGCCGACAGTTTTGAGACCGCGCTCGATTTGTCGGGCGGCCTCGCCGTCGTCGAATTCGCCGACGCGCCAAAGGGCCAGAATGTTCTGCTCGCGCCCGTGCAAGCGGCGGCGAACGTCTCGATGCATTACGCCCCGCATCACATTTTGTTTTCGTCGAAATTCGCCTGTCCGGTGTCGGGCTTCACCATCCCGGAGATCGAGCCGCGGCTGTTTTCCTTCAACAATCCCTTCGGCGCCTGTCCGGTCTGCGGCGGCATCGGCCATGAACAGAAGGTCGACGCCGACCTCGTCGCGCCCAATCCGAAGCTGACGCTGCGCAAAGGCGCGATCGCGCCCTGGGCGAAATCAACTTCGCCCTATTATCAGCAGACGCTCGAAGCGCTCGGCAAGCATTACAAGTTTCGGCTCGACGTCCCGTGGGAGACGCTTTCCGACAAGGCGCGAAACGTCATTCTCTACGGCTCGGGCGAGGAGGAGATCCGCTTCTCCTATGACGACGGCTTTCGCGCCTATGACGTCAAGAAGCCCTTCGAAGGCGTCGTCATCAATCTCGAGCGGCGCTATCTCGAAACCGACAGCGAATGGGCGCGCGACGAGATCGGCCGCTATATGTCGGCGACGCCGTGCCTTGCATGCGAAGGCTTTCGCTTGAAGCCCGAAGCGCTCGCCGTCAAAGTCGCGCGCAAACATATCGGCGAAGTCTCGGAGCTTTCCGTGCGCGCCGCGCTCGACTGGTTTCGCGCGCTGCCCGACGCGCTCGACAAGAAGCGCAATGAAATCGCCTTCCGCATCTTGAAGGAAATTCGCGACCGGCTAAACTTTCTCGTCGACGTCGGCCTCGACTATCTGACGCTGTCGCGCAATTCAGGCTCGCTGTCGGGCGGCGAAAGCCAGCGGATCCGCCTTGCGTCGCAGATCGGCTCGGGACTGACCGGCGTTCTCTATGTGCTGGACGAACCGTCGATCGGGCTGCATCAGCGCGACAATGACCGGCTGCTCGACACGCTGCGGCGGCTGCGCAATCTCGGCAATAGCGTCATCGTCGTCGAGCACGACGAGGACGCGATTCTCGCCGCGGACTATGTCGTCGATGTCGGACCCGGCGCCGGCATTCACGGCGGCAAAATCGTCGCGCAAGGGACGCCGCAGGAGATCATGGACGATCCGGCTTCGCTCACCGGGCAATATCTGACCGGCGAGAAGCAGGTGATCCTTCGTCACAAGCTGCGCAAGCCGACGGCCGGGCGTTGGCTCAAGCTCTTCGGCGCGCGCGGCAATAATCTCAAGGACGTCACGGCGGACGTGCCGCTTGGCCTCTTCACCTGCGTCACCGGCGTCTCGGGCGGCGGCAAGTCGACGCTGATCATCGAAACGCTCTACAAGGCCGTAGCCCGGCGGCTTTCCGGCGCGCATGAGCACCCGGCGCCCTTCGATCGCCTCGAAGGACTCGAGCAGATCGACAAGATCATCGACATCGATCAGTCGCCGATCGGCCGCACGCCGCGCTCCAATCCGGCGACCTATACCGGCGCGTTCACGCCCATTCGCGAATGGTTCGCGGGCCTCCCTGAGGCGAAGGCGCGCGGCTATGCGCCGGGACGCTTCTCCTTCAACGTCAAGGGCGGCCGCTGCGAAGCCTGCCAGGGCGACGGCGTCATCAAAATCGAGATGCACTTTCTCCCCGACGTTTACGTCACCTGCGACGTGTGCAAGGGGAAGCGTTACGATCGCGAGACGCTGGAAGTGAAATATCGCGAAAAGTCCATCGCCGACGTGCTCGACATGACGGTCGAGGAGGCGGCGAATCTGTTCAAGGCGGTGCCGTCGATTCGTGACAAGATGGAAACCTTGAAACGCGTCGGTCTCGATTACATCCATGTCGGCCAGCAGGCGACGACGCTGTCGGGCGGCGAGGCCCAGCGCGTCAAGCTCTCCAAGGAGCTGTCGCGCCGCTCGACCGGCCGCACGCTCTATATTCTCGACGAGCCGACGACGGGTCTGCATTTCCATGACGTCGCCAAGCTGCTCGAAGTGCTGCATGAACTCGTCGAGCAGGGCAATACGGTGGTCGTGATCGAGCACAATCTCGAAGTCATCAAGACGGCGGACTGGATCATCGACATGGGACCGGAGGGCGGCGACGGCGGCGGCGAGATCGTCGCGACCGGACCGCCGTCTCAGATCATCAAGGAAACGCGCAGCCACACGGGGCGCTATCTCGCCGAAGCGATGGCGCGAAAACCATCTGCGGCGGCGCCGGCGAAACCTAAGAAAGCCCGTTCGCTTTAAGGTCCCTCACAGAAGCGCCGCCGCCACGCCTTCTCCTCAAAAAAGCAGGAGCCGCCTCGCAGCGCATGCGAAGCGGCCCATGTTTGTTGCGCGGCGCGCGCCCGTTCGGCGTTTAGCTCTTCAACGGCGCCGAACGTTCGTCGCGTTCCGCATCCGCAGCGCGAATCGCCGCGTCATCTCCCGATGCGGCTTCCTCCGCGGCGCGCTTCTTGCCGGCCTCGAAGATGTCGCGCTCAGGCCGCGGCAACACCGGACCCTCCGGGAAGACGAAGCCCAGCGACTTCGCTCCGGTGTCGTCGCCGACGACGACGACGCGCACAGCGCCGCCGTTCTTCAGGCGGCCGAACAGCACCTCGTCGGCGAGCGGCGTCTTGATGTGCTGGTGGATGACCCGCGACATCGGCCGCGCGCCCATCGATTCGTCATAGCCATGCTCGACGAGCCAGCTGCGGGCTTCATCGGTGAGCTCGATCGTGACATTGCGGTCGGCAAGCTGCGCTTCGAGCTGCATAATGAATTTGTCGACGACGCGCTTGATGACGTCGACCGGCAGATGACCGAAAGGCACGATGGCGTCGAGACGATTGCGGAACTCCGGCGCGAAAAGCCGATTGATCGCTTCGCTGTCGTCGAGATCGCGGCGCGTGCGTGTAAAGCCGATCGGCGTGCGGGCAAGATCCTGCGCGCCGGCGTTCGTCGTCATGATGAGGATGACGTTGCGGAAGTCGATCGTCTTGCCGTTGTGATCGGTCAGCTTCCCGTGGTCCATCACCTGCAGCAGGATGTTGTAGAGATCGGGATGCGCCTTCTCGATCTCGTCGAGCAGCAGCACGCAATGCGGATGCTGGTCGATGGCGTCGGTCAGCAGTCCGCCCTGATCAAAGCCGACATAGCCGGGAGGCGCGCCGATCAGCCGGCTCACCGTATGGCGCTCCATATATTCCGACATGTCGAAGCGCACGAGCTCGATGCCGAGCGAGGTCGCCAGCTGGCGCGCGGCTTCCGTCTTGCCGACGCCGGTCGGTCCGGAGAAGAGATAGCAGCCGATCGGCTTCTCTTGATCGCGCAGACCCGCCCGCGCCAGTTTGATCGCCGACGTCAGCGCCGAGATCGCCTTATCCTGCCCGTAGACGACGCGCCGCAGCGTCTCATCGAGATGCGCGAGAACTTCGGCGTCGTCCTTGGAGACGGTCTTCGGCGGCACGCGCGCCATGGTGGCGATCGTCGTTTCGATCTCTTTCAGTCCGATGGTCTTTTTGCGCTTGTTTTCCGCGACCAGCATCTGCGCCGCGCCGGTTTCGTCGATCACGTCGATCGCCTTGTCCGGCAGCTTGCGGTCATGAATGTAACGCGCCGAGAGCTCCACCGCCGCCTTCAGCGCGTCGTTGGTGTAGCGAATCTTATGGAACTCCTCGAAATAGGGCTTGAGTCCCTTCACGATTTCGATCGCATCGGGGATCGAGGGTTCGTTGACGTCGATCTTCTGGAAGCGCCGAACGAGTGCGCGATCCTTCTCGAAATACTGCCGGTATTCCTTGTAGGTCGTCGAGCCGATGCAGCGCAGCACCCCCTGCGCCAGCGCGGGCTTTAGAAGGTTCGAGGCGTCCATCGCGCCGCCCGAGGTGGCGCCCGCGCCAATCACCGTATGGATCTCGTCGATGAAGAGAATCGCGTTCTTGTGATTCTCGATTTCCTTCACGACCTGCTTCAGGCGTTCTTCGAAGTCGCCGCGATAGCGCGTGCCGGCGAGCAGCGCGCCCATGTCGAGCGCGAACACCGTCGCCCCGGCGAGAACTTCGGGCACCTCGTTCGAGACGATCTTACGCGCAAGGCCTTCGGCGATTGCCGTCTTGCCGACGCCGGGATCGCCGACGAGCAGGGGATTATTCTTTTGCCGGCGGCACAGAACCTGAATCGTGCGCAGCACTTCCGGCTCGCGGCCGATCAGCGGGTCGATTCGGCCGTCGCGCGCCTTCCTGTTGAGATTGACGCAATAGGCCTCGAGCGCGCCTTCCTTCTTGCGGCTCTCGCCGTCGCGGCCCTCGCGGCCTTCGCTGCGCTCGCCGTCTTCCTCGACGCCGCGCGGACTCCGGCTGGCGTCCGAAAGCCCGGGACGCTTGGCGATGCCATGGCTGATGAAATTGACGGCGTCATAGCGCGTCATGTCCTGCTCCTGCAGGAAATAGACGGCGTGGCTTTCGCGCTCGGCGAACAGCGCGACTAGAACATTGGCCCCGCTGACGTCTTCGCGGCCGGACGATTGGACGCTGATAATCGCCCGCTGCACGACCCGCTGGAACCCGGCGGTCGGCTTGCATTCATCCGCGTCTTCGTTGACGAGGTTGTCGAGTTCGCGATCGATGTAGTCCCGCAAATTCTTGGTCAGGACGTCGAGATCCACCGAACAGGCGCGGAGCACCGCCGACGCGTCGACGTCCTCGACGAGACTCAGCAGGAGGTGCTCGAGCGTCGCATATTCATGGCGCCGCTCGCGGGCGGACGCGAGCGCACGGTCGAGGGTCTGCTTGAGATTGCGCGAGAAGGTCGGCATGCGCTCGTCCTATTTCTTTTCCATGATGCATTGCAGAGGATGCTGATGCTTCCTTGCAAAATCCATGACCTGGGTGACTTTGGTCTCAGCGACCTCATAGGTGTAAACGCCGCATTCGCCGACGCCGTGATTGTGGACGTGGAGCATGATGCGCGTGGCTTCCTCCACCGATTTGTTGAAATATTTCCGCAGCACGATCACCACGAACTCCTGGGTCGTGTAGTCGTCGTTCAACAAAAGCACCCGATACATATTGGGCTTGCGCGTCTGAGGACGCGTTCGCGTGACGAGCGCGGTTCCGGCCCCGGGACCGACGTCGCCTCCCTTGCGCGGCTCCTTGGCCGCTCGCGGCGCACTAGCCGCCATCGCTAGCGTTAAATCCTCCGCCGCCACGTCTTCACCCTTTCGATCCTTTTCATG
This sequence comes from Methylocystis sp., assembly GCF_051061285.1. Lineage (GTDB taxonomy): Bacteria > Pseudomonadota > Alphaproteobacteria > Rhizobiales > Beijerinckiaceae > Methylocystis. The sequence continues at coordinate 40,249 of NZ_JBPFEA010000024.1, read as the reverse complement.
TAGGTCGGCACAGTGGTTCTTTTAGGGTCGACTCGCAGAATCTGGGCCATTTCCACGGTGAGGGAAATCAAGAACATCGCTAGTTTTGAGCTTTCCCTGCGGCTTGGCAAGGGGTCGCGCGACGCGTCGTCGCCGAGTTTTGTCGAAAGCCGCATCAATAAAAAATTCACCTCCGCTAGATTAGCGTCACACCGCTAACCTTCAGGCATTCAAGTGCGTCGACCCCTCGAGCATCGCCGTTTAAGCCAACCCCGCGCCGGCCTTCCGGCGGGCGTCTGGAGTCTCGCGGCGCTGTCGATCGCCGCTTGTTTGTGCAGCGTGCTCGGCGCCAAGCTGCTCTCAAATATGTTTGAGCCTCCCGAAGCGTTGGCGCCCGCAGGCCTTTCCCGGGGCGCGGAAGCCGAGCGGCGCGGCCTTGCCAAGGCGGCGCCGCAACGTGAGGCGCCGGCGCCGACAGAACAACGCGAGGCCGACGTCGACCGTTTGCCGACAGGTACGATCCCGGACAGGCGCAAAGGGCGGAAGGCGTTGACGCCTTGCGGCGAAGCTGGCGAAATCGCCGATCATTAGTTTTTTTGCGACCAACCCTCGTGTGCGTGGCCCGACGCGCGCATATATTTATTGACAATCTGGCAATTGCCCTTAAAGCATTTCCGTGGCTATCGCCCGCGCTTCTTTGCGGCGGACCGTCGGCGGGCCAGATAGCTGTCGCAGCGTCGATGGCGACTTCTCTCAACATCCACGCGCGCTTCTTTACGGCTGGCGCGCAAGCGGAATTTCCGCACATGCGAGCCGTAATTCAGGATAATTAATGACATTCGAAGAACTGGGCCTTTCCCAAAAGGTTCTCGCGGCCGTCCAAACCTCCGGCTATACGACCCCCACGCCAATTCAGGCGCAGGCCATTCCACCCGCCTTGCAGGGGCGCGACATTCTCGGCATTGCCCAAACGGGCACCGGCAAGACCGCCGCCTTCACCCTGCCGATGCTGAGCCGTCTCGAAAGCGGCCGCGCCCGCGCCAGAATGCCGCGAACGCTCATTCTGGAGCCGACGCGCGAACTCGCCGCGCAAGTCGAAGCAAGCTTCGCCAAATACGGCAAGAACCATCGTCTCAACGTCGCGCTGCTGATCGGCGGCGTCGCCTTCGGCGAGCAGGAAACCAAAATCATGCGCGGGGCCGACGTGCTGATCGCCACGCCGGGCCGCCTGCTCGACTTCTTCGATCGCGGCAAGCTGCTGCTCACCGGCATCGAAATTCTCGTCATCGACGAGGCGGACCGTATGCTCGACATGGGTTTCATTCCCGACATCGAGCGCGTCTGCAAGCTGGTGCCGTTCACGCGGCAGACGCTCTTCTTCTCTGCGACGATGCCGCCTGAAATCACGCGGCTGACTGAAGCCTTTCTGCATAATCCGATCCGTTGCGAAGTCTCGCGCGCCGCGACGACGGCGACCACGATCCGGCAGGTTCTCGTCGCTTCGCGGGGCCACGCCGATAAGCGCGAGACGTTGCGCAACCTCATTCGCGACGCCGATAACTTCAAGAACGCGATCATCTTCTGCAACCGCAAGCGCGACGTGGCGACCCTTCATCGCTCGCTCGTCAAGCACGGCTTTTCCGCCGGCGCCCTGCACGGCGACATGGATCAGCTGGCGCGGATGGCCTCGCTCGACGCCTTCAAGACTGGCGATGTGTCGCTGATCGTGTGTTCGGATGTGGCGGCCCGCGGCCTCGATATTCCGGACGTGAGCCATGTGCTCAACTTCGACGTCCCGACGCACAGCGAAGATTACGTGCACCGGATCGGCCGCACCGGCCGCGCCGGCCGGTCGGGCGTGGCGATCACGCTCGTCACCGAAGACGACATGAAATATATCGACCAGATCCAGAGCCTCATCGGCAAGGCGATCGACTGGGAGGGGCCGGGCTTCGACGCCTTGCCGCCGCCGATGGAGACGAGCCGCCCGCAAGAGCGCCGTGGCGAGCGCGCCGAACGCGGGCCGCGCCGGGAGCGCGGCCGCCGGCCGGCCGCCGCCGAACGCGACGCGCCCGTCAGCCGCCGACCAGCCGCCGCCGAGCGCGAAACGCCCGTCAACCGCCGGCCAGCCGCCGCTGAACGCGAGGCCCCCGTGAGCATCGGCCGGTCCCGCGGCGGCCGCGTCAAGGCTGATGGAGAAGGCGTAAGGCCTCCGGCCTATGGGGCGCCGGCCGCGCCGCCGGCCGCAGAGCGCCGTGAACGCCGCCCTCGCCATCATGAAGACGATGGGCCGCCCGTCATTGGACTGGGCGACCATGTGCCGTCCTTCCTGCTGCGCCCCGTGGCGCTGAGGCCGGCGAAGGTCGGCGAAGAATAGGTTTTTTCGGCAAGGCTCGCCTAGTCAAAGGCTTGCCTAGTCAAAGGCTTGCCCGATCAGGCAAGCCGGCCCCGCAGCGGACTCATCCTTCGAACGGCGCCATTGCGCCGCGAATTTTCTCCGCCTGTTCAGCGAGCTTCGCGTCGTCCGCCATGGTCCCCGGAGGGCGCAAGGCGACGCCGTCCCAGCGCGGCAGTAGGTGGAAATGCAGGTGATAAATCACCTGTCCGCCGGCGCTTTCGTTGAATTGATGCAGCGTCAGGCCGTCCGCGGCAAACGCCTTTTCGATCGCCTTCGCGACATGCTGCACGCGCTTCATCAATTGGCCGAGCGTTTCCGGCGAGACGTCGAGGAGTCCGCGCGCGCCTACTTTTGGAATAACCAGAACATGGCCCTCGGCGCGCGGCATGATGTCCATAAACGCGAGCGAGACATCGTCCTCATAGACCTTATGCGCGGGGATTTCTCCGCGCAGAATCTTGCCGAAAATATTATTGGGGTCATAGGCGACGGCCATGGGCTGTTCCCTTCGAGCGCTTGCTCCTTAAAATCGTTTTGGCCGTTCCGACGGGCGCTTGCGTCTCGAGGGACGTCGCTCATGGCGCGAACGCAGCGTCGCCTGGCGGCGACAGTCCCGTTCCCGCTGAAGAAGGCCGGCAAGGAAAGCAATTGCGGTTGAGGCCTGTCAATCCCCAAAGGCGAAGGCGCGGATATTGGTGAGGCGAAAATCGCTCGCCGGATAAACGCCGAGAATCTCCACTTCCTTGGAGAAGAACTGCAGTTCTTCGAGCGCGCGCGCCATCGCCGGCTGCTCGGGATGTCCGTCGGCGTCGGCGAGAAAGCGCGTCGCGGCGAATTCGCCGTCAACCATGTAGCTTTCGAGCTTGGTCATATTGACGCCATTCGTGGCGAAGCCGCCAAGCGCTTTGTAGAGCGCGGCCGGCACGTTGCGGACGCGAAAGATGAAGGTGGTGATGATCGACCCCGCGCTCGGCGCCGCCCAATGCCTGGTCTTCGACAGCACGATGAAACGCGTCGTGTTATGCGCCTCGTCCTCGATGTTCTCCGCCAGCACGTCGAGATCATAGATGTCGGCGGCGAGTCGCGGCGCGATCGCGGCCTTCGTCGGGTCGCCCCATTCGGCGACTTCGCGCGCGGCGCCGGCGGTGTCTCCGGCGGTGTGCGCCGCAAGGCCGAGTTGGCGGATGGCGCGGCGGCATTGACCCAGCGCGTGGACATGGCTGTAGACGCTTTTGAGCCCCTGCCGCGTCGCGCCCCTGGGCGCCATCAGGTGGAAATGGATCGGCAGGAAGTGTTCGCCGACGATATGCAGACCCGAATACGGCAGGAAATGATGAATATCCGCGACGCGTCCGGCGATCGAATTCTCGATCGGGATCATGCCGAGCGCGGCGCGCCCCTCGGTCACCGACGCGAAGGCGTCCTCGAAGCTTGCGCAAGGGAGCGGCGTCAGATGCGGATAGGCCTGACGGCAGACGAGGTCGGAATTCGCGCCGGGCTCTCCCTGATAGGCGATATATTGCGTCACTTTGCGTCCTATTCGCGCGCCGCGGCGCGCAGCGCGGTCAAATCGCGTTCGGTATCCACCGATGGGGCGCCTTTGTCCAGCAGCGCGGCGTCGATGCGCATGCCGGCCTCGAGCGCGCGCAACTGCTCGAGGCGCTCACGCAATTCGAGCGGAGAGGGCGGAAGCGCGACGAATCGTTCCAGCGCGGCGCGGCGAAAGGCGTAAACGCCGATGTGCTTCAATCGCGGCCCCGCGCCATAAGGCGCGGGGGCGCGCGTAAAGTAAAGCGCGCGAACCCGTCCAGGCGCGAGCGAGGCTCCCACGAGCTTGACGGCGTTGGGATCGCTGGCGTCTTCGGCGCGCGCCAAGCAGGCGAGGGTGCCGATGTCGACGGCTGGATCGTCGAGAAGCGCGAGCGCCGCTTCGAGCGCCCCGTCAGGAAGCAGGGGCTGGTCGCCTTGCAGATTGACGGCGGCGCCATGGCGGCCTTTCGGGTCGAGCGCCCGCAAGGCTTCGCCGATGCGATCGCTGCCGCAGGCGTGAGAGCCGCGCGTGAGCGCCGCGTGTCCGCCGACCGATTCGATCGCGTGCGCGATCTCGGGAGAGTCGGTCGCGACGACGACAGGTCCGAGCGCTGCGGCGCATGCGCGCTCCCAGACATGGACGATCATGGGCCGACCGTCGATTTCGGCGAGCGCCTTGCCGGGCAGACGCGTCGAGCGTAGACGCGCCGGAATAATGACGATCGGCGCGAGCGACGCCTGCACGGCGCTAATAGGCGTTGCTATCCTCGGCCATCCAGCCTTTTTCGCTCTTCACGAAATGCAGCGTGCCTTCGCTCGTGTGCACTTCGGCCTTGGCGAATGTCCGGTTGTCGTCGAGGCCGAGAAAGGCGCAGGTTCCGCGCTCGCGCTCATCCGCGCATTTGGCTTCGAAACCCTCGGGAAACAGAATTTCAGCCTCATACATCAATTCGTAAGCGTCGACGTTCTCGCGCTTCACTTCGCGACCCTGCACCTTCTTGAAGGAGACGAGCTTGGCGTCGACGCCGTTCTTCTCCAGAAGATTGCGCAAGACCTTCGCGCCCGTGGCGTCGCCGGGCATATGTTCGCCGCAAGCGGAAAGCGTTAGGGCGACCGAGACGCCGGCCACAAGCCCAAGAACAAAGCGGAATCCAGATGCCATCTACTCCTCCAGCGCCACGTTCATCAGGGCGCGATGTTATTGGTTACGCTGGTCGTCGAAACGCCCTCGCAACTCCCCATCTGTGAAATTTCATATCAGATAGTTGCATTTTTGTGCAGCCGGAGTAACGTGACTGCGCCAAATGAGTTGCGCGTCTGGCGGCGTCGAAGGGCCTGTAAGAAGACCCATGGCGTGCGTAAGCGTTTGATGCGTATTCGGCACAACTTTGAATACCCTGCGGAGTGCTCAGGTCCGCCGCATCTCCTGGGTCCGTGGGGTTGGCCGACTGGCGGTGGTTGGAGTGGCCTCCTTGAAGCCATCGTCAGTCGGCCGCCTTCCCCAAGGCGGTTTCTTCTCCAGCCAAAAAATATCGGAGCGTCCCTGCGGCGACGCTCCTTCTGGCTAGACCAGCGATTGTGACGAACGCCTCGACAGGGCGCGCGCTTTATCTGCGCGCGCTTACTTGATCTTGGTTTCCTTGAATTCCACGTGCTTGCGCACGACGGGATCATATTTCTTGAAGACGAGCTTTTCCGTCTTGGTGCGCGCGTTCTTTTTGGTCACGTAGAAATAGCCCGTATCCGCCGTGGACAGGAGCTTGATCTTGATCATGGCGGACTTGGCCATCGCTCATCCCAGTCTATCAGAGAAATGAAATCGTCCCGGTCGCAGAGCGCGCCGGGAGCGAATTGGCCGGCAACATACGTGCGGCGCGAACGATGTCAAGAAGGCGCGCCGGGCCAGTCTGAGTCCAGCGCGATTCGCGCCTCGTCAAGAGGAAGCAGCAAAGAACAGCCATAATTTCGTTGGTTAATCCACAAGAGAAGCGGCGTGTGGCTGGAACGACTCCGGCGAATTGCGCGGCAATACTCGGGCGGGAGGAAATATCTCGTAAGTAGCTGGCGCTCGCGCGCGCCGTCGAGCGCCGCGCCTGCATGTATCGACGTGAAGAAGTGCTTCCTTCGCCTTCACGCGAACGCGCTTGGAGTGAGTAGTATGAGCGTAACACTCGAAAAGCGGCGCAAAGTCGCGGAGTTGGAGAATTTTGAACGGCGGATACTCCAAGAGAAGCGGCGCCTCTTAAGAGAGCTCGAAAGCTTGGAGAAGCCCTTCCGCAACACGCGCGCGATGGGCTGGATCAAGGATGTTTCGAGCGACGTCGCCGGCGAGTGGCGCGCGGTCCAGGGAGCCGCGTCATTCAGAGCGCCGATCTGGTTTTATGTCGTCGCCGGGGCCATCCTGCTGGGAGGCGTCGGCTTCGTCGCACATCTTGCCTCGAGAGGCGCGCCGCGCGCCGATGGCGCGACGCTGCGTCAGGTCGAAACGCCGACGACGCCTGTGCGGATCGAGCCGCCGCCGGCGCCTGTCACCGAGACCGCGCAAGCCACCGACGTCGCGCCATCCTCGGCGCTTACGGTTAGCGCCCCGCCGGACACAATTGCGTCTCCGACGCCGTCGACGCCCGACACCAAGGAGCTGAAAGAGCGGCTTCTGGAGGCCCAGGCCGCGGCGGAGCCCTTGCCCGAGCCGCTGCCGCCGCCCCAAAAAACCGACGTTTCCGCCGCCGCGCCAGCGCTCGGCGCGGCGACGGTTCCGCCGCTCGGCGCGGCGCTGCCGAAAACCGCCTTCGACGACGCGCCGCCCGTCGATACGGCCGCGACGGCGGAGCCGGATGACGAGGCGCCCGCGGCGCGGAGTGCGGCGCGCGAAAGCCAGCGCGAGGACGCGCCCGCGAACGAAGGCCGCCGCGCAAAATGCTTCGTCAAGGTCGATGGACGGGTTCTCTTCGAGCGCAGCTGCATGCTCCGCCAGCCCGGGCGCTCAACGCTGACGCTCAACGCCGGAGACGACGCCGTCGTTCTGACGCAAGATCATGGACGGACGTGGACGGCGAGCCTCGGCGGCCGCAGCCTCGGCAAGGTCTATCGGACAGGCGAGTGCTGGGGCCGGCGCCGCCAGGTCTTCATCTGCGCCAAGGGCGCGTGAAGCGAGCCTATCGGCCTTTCGCTCGCGTAGAATCATTGGAGGGCGCGGCGCGCCCGCCGCAACTTCGGATACAATAGCAGCCCCGCCGAACGTTAGTGGCGGGGCTTTTGCGTTTTCTCGAAGGCGTGAATTCAACTTTTTCGATGGAGGCCAAATTGACATTCAAACATCGCATAGCGACCGCTTTCGCGCTCGCCGCCATATTGTTTTCAGGCGTCGCTCTGGCGGAGAAGGCGGAGGAGCGGCTCGTGAAAGAAGCGATCGCGCTGTTTCGCGCCTATGGGGTCATGCACCCTAAAGGGATTCCCAATTCATTGCCGCGCTGCTTCTATGCGGCGAGATGGAGGTGGACGAGCATTCCCGAGGGTTTGTCGCGCAAATATTTCGGGATCAAGGCGCTGGCGGGACTGGCCGCGGAAAATCCTTCTGGCTTCTATGAGGTCAAGAAAATATTCGATCCGGAAGGTAAGCAGCCGGAAGCTTTCTGCACAGAGGATCAGGATAAAGAAGAATTTCACGAGTTGTTTGAAGCATTCAAGAAAAAAATAAAATTGCGAGAGGAGCGTAAGATTGAAGCTTCTCCTCTGTCTGATTACTATAGGCGTTCAGAATATTCTTTTCCGGTGTTTGACACCAGATTTCGCAAGGCTGCGTTCATCAAAGTCGTTGAAGAACGGCAATTTATACGATGGCCAGACGGTAAGGTGACGCCCTTACCTCTCGAATTTATGGTCGTGGCGGTAATTCTCGAAAGGCGCAACGGCGTTTGGCGAGAAGTAGAGTCGGTTGTGACGGGCATCACATAGGGCCTCGATCGACGCTCCGTTCGAACGGCTCGGCTGTCATTCCCGACGCGCGCAAAGCGCGCGATCGGGAATCCAGAGCAAACCAGCGTTCTTGGAATCGGCTCTGGATTCCCGATCAGGCCTTCGGCCTGTCGGGAATGGCAGCGGTCCAAGCGAACTCATCAGCCGGACCCGCATCAGACTATCGTTTGCGGCGCGCGGGCTTTCGCTCACGTTCCTTTTTCGCCCGCGGCGGCGGGGCGCGGCGTTCGCCGCCGCTCACGACCTCGAAACGCAAGGCGCCGGCGATCGGCGCCGCCTCGATCAGCTTCACTTCGATAATATCCGCCAGCCGGTAGCTGACGCCGGAGCGCGAGGTGAGCGCATGGGCCGCTTCGTCATAGGCGTAATATTCACGGCCCAGCGTCGCCGCCGGCACGAATCCATCGGCGCCTGTCTCGGCGAGGCGCACGAACAGACCGGATCTTGTCACGCCGGAAATGCGCGCCTGAAAGCGCGCGCCGATCTGGTCGGCGAGATGATGCGCGATGAGCCGATCGACGGTCTCGCGCTCCGCCGCCATGGCGCGCCGTTCGGCGGCCGAGATGCGGGCGGCGATCTCCGCAAGTTCGCCGACCGGCATCTCCGGCAAGGCGCCTTCGCCGAGCTTCAAGGCGCGAATGAGCGCGCGATGTACGATCAGATCGGCGTAGCGGCGAATGGGCGACGTGAAATGCGCGTAGCGGCGCAGATTGAGGCCGAAGTGCCCGTAATTTTCATGCGTATATTCGGCCTGCGCCTGCGTGCGCAGAATGATCTCGTTGACGATGTTCTCATGCTCCAGGCCCTTCACGCGACCCAGGATCACATTGAAATGCGCGGGGCGCAGCGCTTGGCCCTTGGCGAGCTTGACGCCAATCGTCGCGAGAAATTCCGAAAGCGCCGTGACCTTTTCGCGCGAAGGTTCGTCATGGGCGCGATAGATCAGCTGCTGGCGATGCTGCTCCAAGGTTTCGGCCGCCGCGACATTTGCCAGGATCATGAATTCTTCGATGAGCCGATGCGCCTCGAGCCGCGGCGGAATGATGACGCGGTCGAAGGAGCCGTCTTTCTTCAACAGGATCTTGCGCTCGGGCAGATCGAGATCGAGCGGCGCGCGCAGATTGCGGGCGTGCTGCAGCGCTTCATGCGCGGCGTAAAGCGTCCGCAGCACCGGGCCGAGCAGCGGCTTCGTCGTTTCATCCGTGCGCCCCTCGATCGCGTCCTGCGCCTGCGCATAGGCGAGCTTGGCGTGCGAGCGCATCATCACGCGATGAAAACTATGGTCGATCTTTCTGCCCTTGCTGGTGACGCGCATGCGCACGGCGAGCGCCGGCCGATCTTCATTGGGCCGCAATGAACAGAGGTCGTTGGAGATGCGCTCGGGCAGCATCGGCACGACGCGGTCCGGGAAATACACCGAATTGCCGCGCTCCAAGGCGTCGCGGTCGAGCGCCGAGCGCGGCGTCACATAATGCGCGACGTCGGCGATCGCGACCGTAAGGACGAAGCCGCCGTCATTATCCGGCGCACTGTCGAGCGCGGCGTGCACCGCGTCGTCGTGATCCTTGGCGTCCGGCGGATCGATGGTGACGAGCGGCAGATCGCGCCAGTCTTCGCGGCCGTGCAGAGACGCGTGCTGCGCGCGCTCGGCTTCCGTCGTCGCCTCGGCGCGAAACACATCCGGAATGTCATGCGCGCGCAGCGCGATCAGGCTCACCGCCTTTTCGCCCGTCACCGAGCCGAGCGTCTCGCGCACGCGGGCGCGCGGCGCGCCAAAGCGCGTCTTGCCGATAAGATCGAGCGAGACGAGGTCGCCGTGCTTGCCTGCGCCGATGTCGGCCGCGGCGACGGCGAGTTCGCGTCCGGCCTGCTTCTTATCGATCGGCTCGACGCGGCCGGCGCCATTCGCTTCGATATGCAACACGCCGAGCACGCGTTGCCGCTGGCGCGAGAGGAGTTTGACGACGCGTCCGACATAGGGCGGTTCGTTCGGTCCGGCGTCGCGGTCGGGCTCGGCGCGCACGAGCGCGCGATCGCCGACGCCGGGCAGGGGCTCGCCCGGCCGGGCGCGGCGTGGCGCGTGGATACGGATGCGCGGCGCCGGCCCCAGCTCGTCCTCGTCCCATTCGACCGGCGCGGCGATCATCTCGCCGTCGCGGTCGCGCGCGATGATGTCGACGAGCGCCACCGGCGGCAGCGCCCCCTTGCGGTTCACGCGCTTGCCGCGCTTTTCCAGAATGCCTTCGTCCGCCATCTCGGCGAGCAGGCGCTTGATGGCGATGCGGTCGTCGCCAGTGACGCCGAAGGCGCGGGCGATTTCGCGCACGCCGATCTTGCGCGGGCCGCCCGCCTCGGTTTCGCGGGAGATGAAGGCGAGAATGTCTTCGCGAGAGGGCGTGTGTTTCGCCGCGTGTTTCGCTTCGTCGTCTTTCGCCAAGGGCTCGCTCAAAAGAGGCAATAAAATCGCCGTTCGACGCGGCGGGCGTGCACTTCAACCGGACTCGGCATCACACATATAGGACGCTGGCGGCAAAGTTGAAACGCTGCTTCAAGATCGGCGAAATTCGAGAAGGCTTTCCTCTACTTCGCCGCGGCTTTTTTCGTCGCGGTTTTTTTTGCGGGCGCCTTCTTCGCCGCAGGTTTCTTTGCGACCGTTCCGGCGACCTTTACGGGCTGGGATTCGTCAAAAGGCGTCTCATCGCTGTCTTCGATTTTCTTCTTTGCATTGGTCGGCGCTTTCTTACTGGGCGCTTTCTTACTGGGCGCTTTCTTGGCCGGCGCTTTTTTCGCCGATTTCTTCGGCGCGCCGCCTTTGGCTTCGATCAGTCGCAGGGCCTCTTCGAGAGTCACGTCCTCGGCCGAAGCGCCCTTGGCCAGCGTCGCGTTGATCTTGCCCCAGTTGACGTAAGCGCCGAAGCGGCCGGGGCGCACCGTGACCTTGCCGCCCTCGGGATGCTCGCCGAGCGCGCGTCCCCCGCCCGTCGCGCCGCCGCCGCCGGCGGCCTTCTCGGCGAGAAGCTCGAGCGCCTGTTCGAGCGTCAGCGACGCCTGATCGACGGCGCGCGGGATCGTCGCATTGATCTTGCCCCAGTTCACATAAGGACCGAACCGGCCAGCCTTGACGGTCACCGATCCGCCCTGAGGGTGATCGCCCAGCACGCGCGCCGGCTCCGAGGACCCGCGCGAGAAGCGGGAGCCGCCCGATTCCTTTTGCACGATGAGATCGATGGCGCGGTTTGCGCCGATGCTCAGCACGTCGTCGTCGCGGCCGATATTAGCGTAGGTCTTGCCATGCTGGACGTAGGGCCCGAAGCGGCCGATGCCGGCGACGATCGGATCGCCGCTCGTCGGATGTTTCGCGACTTCGCGCGGCAGCGCGAGCAGGGCGATGGCCTGCATCAGCGTCAGATCGTCAGGCCTGATGCTCTTGGGGAGCGAAGCGCGTTTGGGCTTTTCGCCGCCTTCCTCCTGCTCGCCTTCCTGCACATAGGCGCCGAAGCGGCCTTCCCGCAGCGTGACTTCCGCGCCGGTCTCGGGGTTAACGCCTAAGACCTTCACGCCCGGTCTCGCCGCGTCGGCGGCGTCGCCCGTCGGCGGCGACAGGGTTCGGGTATAGCGGCATTCGGGATAGTTGGAGCAGCCGACGAAGGCGCCGAATTTGCCGACTTTCAGCGAGAGCTGACCGCTGTTGCAGGCCGGGCAGAGCCGCGGATCGCCTCCGTCCTCCTTCGAGGGGAATACATGCGGACCCAGCAGCTCGTTGAGGCTGTCGAGCACCTCGCTGACGCGCAGATCCTTGGTGCCGTCGACGGCCGCCGAGAAATCTTTCCAGAAGTCCCGCAGCACCTGCTTCCAGTCGATCTCATTATTGGAGACGAGATCGAGCTTTTCTTCGAGGTCAGCGGTGAAGTCGAATTCGACGTAGCGCGAGAAGAAGCTTTCGAGGAAGGCGACGACGAGCCGTCCCTTGTCCTCGGGCACGAGGCGCTTCTTGTCGATTCGCACATAGTCGCGGTCGCGCAGCACGGCGAGCGTCGAGGCGTAGGTCGAGGGGCGGCCGATGCCGAGCTCCTCCATGCGCTTGACGAGCGTCGCTTCCGTGAAGCGCGGCGGCGGCTCGGTGAAATGCTGGGTGGCGTCGATCTTTTCGCGCGTGCAGGGCTCGCCCTGCGCCATCGCCGGCAGGCGACCGCCGTCCTCGTCCTCGCCGTCGTCGCGGCCTTCCTGATAGAGTTCAAGGAAGCCTGGGAAGCGAATGACCTGACCCGTCGCGCGCAGCTCCAACGCGCGGGCTCCGGCTTTCGCGTCGATGTCGACGGTGGTTCGCTCCATCTCGGCCGACTCCATCTGGCTGGCGATGGTGCGCGTCCAGATCAGCTCATAGAGCTTCGCCTGTTCGGGTTCGAGATATTTGGCCACTTCCTTGGGCAGGCGCGTGGGGTCGGTCGGGCGGATCGCCTCATGGGCTTCCTGCGCGTTCTTGGCCTTCGTCGTATATTTGCGCGGAACCTTGGGAACGAAACGGTCGCCGTATTTCTTTCCAATCACGCCGCGCACGCTGGCGACCGCCTCGGGCGCCATGTCGACGCCGTCGGTTCGCATATAAGTAATGAGACCCGCCGTCTCGCCGCCGATGTCGACGCCTTCATAGAGCCGCTGGGCGATGCGCATGGTGATCGCCGGCGCGAGCCCGAGCTTTCGCGAGGCCTCCTGCTGCAAGGTGGAGGTCGTGAAGGGCGCGTAAGGGTGGCGCTTGACGGGTTTTGCCTCGACCGAGCGCACGACAAAGGCGGCGGTCTCCAGCGCCTTCTTGAAGTCCTCGGCCTCCTGGCCCGCGCCGATGTCGAGCCGCGAAATCTTCTTGCCGTCGGCGCCGACGAGGCGCGCCGTGAAGGGTTCGCCCGCTTGGGTCTTCAGATGGGCGACGAGCGACCAATATTCGCGCGCGACGAATTTCTCGATTTCGAGCTCGCGGTCGCAGACGAGGCGAAGCGCGACGGACTGCACGCGGCCGGCCGAACGGGCGCCGGGGAGCTTGCGCCACAGCACCGGCGACAGGGTGAAGCCGACGAGATAGTCGAGCGCGCGGCGCGCGAGATAGGCGTCGACCAGCGCCTGATCGATCTCGCGCGGATGCGCCATCGCCTCTTGGATCGCGGCCTTGGTGACCGCATTGAAGACGACGCGCTCGATCTTCTTGTCCTTGAGCACGCGCTTCTTGTTCAAAATGTCGAGCAAGTGCCAGGAGATAGCCTCTCCCTCACGGTCGGGGTCGGTCGCCAGGATGACTTTGTCGGCGCCCTTCACCGCCTCGGCGATGGCGGCGACGCGCTTTGCGCCCTTGGCGTCCATTTCCCAGACCATGAGAAAATCCTGGTCGGGGTCGACCGATCCGTCCTTGGCGGGAAGGTCGCGAACATGGCCGTAGCAGGCCAACACATTGAAATTCTTGCCTAAATATTTGTTTATCGTTTGCGCTTTGGCCGCCGATTCGACGATAACGACATTCATTTCGTGATTATTCCAGGAGGCGCGCCGGCTTGGCGAGCGGCGGAAGATGGTCAAAATGGGCGCCCCCTGTCAAATTGGCTCGTCCTGACCTCGAAGGCTGCGCCGCGCCGCTCAGTGCTTGAAATAGCCGGTGAGCGCCGTGAAAAGCGCAAAGCCTCCGATGAAAAAGGCTGAGGACCAGCGCGTGTCCTCGGCCGTCTCATGCGCTTCTCTCATCAGGTCCTCGACCGCCGCGATTTGCAGAACCCCGGCGGTAAAGGCGAGCGCCGATAGCTTTAGCGGCTCGCTTTGGCCGCGCAGGAGCCAGTAGCCGATCGTCGCGCCGAGAAGGCAGAAGATGAAGAAGGACGCGGAGAGCGTCAGGCGCCAGAGCCGGCCCACCCCACTGCCTTTCAGATTGGCGATCGCGGCGAAGCCCTCGGGGAAGTCGGCGAGCAACTGACCCATAGCCAGGATTAAAGCTAGGCTTAAGGACAGAACCGAGCCGATGCCGATCATGAGGCCGTCGCTGAAGAGATCGACGCCCACCGCGGCGTAAACCATGGAGGCGCCGGCCCTGTCGCTGTCGGCTCCGATCAGCCAGTCGACCGACAATTCCAGAAGCATGTAGAAGGCGCCCCCGATGAGCAGCGCGAGCGCGATTGCCCAGATAGGAGCGCCGCCGGAGAGAGCGTTTGGCATCAGCTCGACGGCGACGACGGCGCTCACCACCCCTGCGGCGACGTGTAGCGCACGGCTCAGCATGCGCGGCGAGGCCTCGACGAATTCAGCGACAACGCCGCCGGCGAAATTGCCGAGGGTCGGCAGCGAGGCGAGCAGAAGAACGAGGGGAAAATCAGCCATAGCGTATATAGCTCTCACCCGGGCCAATTGGTTCCCTGCGGAGCGCTTGCTCGCCATGACGCCCTCCTGTATGAGCGAGCCCACGCGGCGCACGCCGTGTTAAGGCCTCGTGGCGGAGTGGCTACGCAGAGGACTGCAAATCCTTGTACGGGGGTTCGATTCCCTCCGAGGCCTCGCCTTTCTCACGCGAGAAATGGGCGTCGTCAATTTGAAGGCGCGCGCTTAACGATAGCGCAGAAGAAGCGGACCGCGCGGCTCACAGGGGCCGCATTCGGGTTCGTTTTCTTCGCGGTTGCGCTATAGTTGAGGCGACGTCACATCGAAGAGGGTAACGATGCTGAATGCGTTGATTGCGGATGCGCAGGCGCGGCTGGACCAGGCGCGCCGCGAGTTGAAGTCCGCCGTTCTTGATTTCGACGTCTCGGACGACAGGCTCCTGGAACTGCGGGCCTCGGCGCGCCGCGTCTATGACGAACTCAGCGCGCTTGACCGCAAGAAGCTGAAGAGAGGCATTTTCGGTTTTTTGAAAGTCTGGTGACCGCTATGCGGCGCGTCGGCTCTTTCGTCCGCCGACGCGCGCTCCATAATTGAATTAGGAGCGCGCGTTCATCGCGCCGCAGAACGAGGTCGCTAAATGATCAGTCCTGAAACGCCTCCTGGCGCCGAGGTGGTTTGCGTAGACGCGACCGCGGGCCCCTATGGTCGTTGCGAGGGCTTGGCCCGTGGCGCCATTTACACGGTCGCGCGGATCGCCCGCGGCATCGATGGCGGTCACGTCGTCATTCTTGGGGAAGTGTCGCCCTGGCGAACCTATGCGCCTCCCTGGGGCGTCGTCGAGGTTGGTTTCGAGCTTCGCCGCTTTCGCTATCTCGATATCCCTGACGAATTGACAAGGCTTCTGCACGAAACGCAGTTGGAGGACGTTTAACGTTCTCGCGTCATTGCGCCGCCGGTCCGTCCTGCGGCGGCGGATCCAGTCGCGGCAGCAGCGGAGCGGCCGCGTCGGAGCGGCGGATGAAGGCTCGCGCGTCCAGCCCCAACGCCAATTCGTCCCAGCGGCCGGCGAGGTCGAGGGCGATGCTTGGCGCCGACTCGGCGGTCAGACCGGCGCTGTCGGCTTCGCGCGCCACGGCTCTGACCGCGAGACTGCGCTCCGGGAGGCGCGCCGAGCCGTCGAAGGCAAGCGTAAAGCCAGGTCCTCGCGCGACGCCTTTGGCGATGTCGGCGACGCCGTTTTCTATTTTTATGGTGGCGCTCGCGGCGACGAGCGTCGAGCGGCCCGAGCGGATGTCGAAGGCGCTCGATAGCGGCCGCGTCTCCCATCGGCGCAGCGCTTTCTCGAGATCGACGCCGGATATCTCGCCGTCGACGAGAGCGACGCTGGCGCGCCCGTTCAGGCTCTGCATCAGCGTGGCCATCCGATCGCCCATGCCGTCGACCGCGAGAGTCGCGTTAAGCGCTCCCGCCAGAACAGGTTTTCCGTAAGCGTCCCAGAGCAGCGGACCTGCTTCGACCGCTGTCGTTTGCGCATCGGCCCGCAGCGCCAGCCCATCCGGCGAAGGCGCGATCGAGGCCCGAAACTTGAGTCCGCCGCGATAGGCGTGCGCCTGCGTTATCGCGAACTCCGCGGCGCCGTCGCGCAAAGTGACTTCGATGGCGGCGTCTTCGACCTTGAGCCGGCCAAGCCTGGCGTGGCCGACGGCGAGATGCAGATCAACGTCCGCGCCGGAGAGGTCCGGGAGATTGAACGGCTGATCGCTCCACTGTCCGTTCGCGGCGACGAGCGGCGGCGCGTCGGCGAGAAACGGCCGCAAGGAGAGGAATTCGCTTTGGAGCGCCGCCGTCAGCGTCGGGCGGCCATCGTCTTTCTGCAGGTCGATATCGCCGCGAAACTCGTTTCCGTCGACAAAGAGACGCGCCCCCTTGAAATGCGCCTCTCCGGGCGCGAGCGTCGCTTGCGCGGAGAATTGCGCGTCGGCGAAGGCGCCCGGCAGGGGCGCGGCGACGCCGAAGAGCTGCAGCGCCTGTTGCGCCGATGGCGCACTGGCCGCTGCGCGCCCCTCAAAGCGGGCGTTGGCTCCGAGTTGTCCCACGCCTTGCGCTTCAGCCCGAAGGCTCTTGCCGTCGAGCCGGGTCGTCACAACGGAGGGTTCTCCGCGCAACAACGCTCCCGGACGCGCGACCCATAAGATCGCCTCAAGCCGTTCGCCGTTGAAATCGAACGCGCCGGTCAGGGCCGCCGCCTCGCCGATGCGGCGCCATTCAAAATTCGCGTTGATTCGCTCCAGCGCATAGACGCGGCTGCGGTAGGTGATCCGTGCGTCGCCGTCGACGATCGACACCACGCCAAACCGCACGTTATCGGCCGCTGCGGCTTCGAGCGTCGCCGGCTTTGCGGCGGCCGCTCGGGCGGCTGCGCCGGGCGCGCCGGCCGGCTTTCTGTCAAGATCGATGTGGGCGCGCGGCCGTACGAGCTTCACCGACGCGACTCTGAGGCGCCCCGCGATCAGCGGCAGAACGTCGACGTCGCCGCGCAGCTCGCTCGACTCGATGAGCAGCGCGCCATTGCGGTCGGCGAAGGCGACGCCTTCGACCGCGATGCTTGGACGCGGAAAGAGCGAGAAGCGCGTTCGGCCGCGCGCGGCGACATAAAGCCCCGAAGAGCCTTGGAGCTGATCGGCGACGGCCTCCATGAGAGCGCCGGGCGAGAACAGCCACGGCGCAACAGCGGCGGCGATCGCCGCCAGTGCCGCCCCCGCCGCCAAGGCCGTCGCCAACAGCCGAAGCGCAGCGCCTGAAGGGCGGCGCGCTCTCAGCGATGCGGAGGGCTTGTCGGTTATGGCGGAGGGCTGCAGCCGCATGCTCCTGAAGCGAGTCTTGAGACGTCGCTTGTCGCGGTCAAGGGCGGCGATATAGTGGCGAAAGGCCGAGCCTAGCGCTCTTCGGCGCGCGACAGTTCGCTGCGGAGCGCGGTCAGGATCTCCTCGACGTAGAACGGTTTTTCGACCATGGCGTGCTCAAGATGCGCCTCGGGCAGTCCTGCGCGCCCGCACCCCGTCGTGAAAATAAAGGGGCAGCCGCGGGCGGCGAGCGCGTCGGCGACCGGATCAATCTTTTCGTGGCCGATATTGACGTCGAGCAAGGCCAGCTCGACTCCGTCCTCGCGGGAGAGCCGCACCGCTTCGTCGACGCTGCGCGCCATCCCCGCGATAACTAAGCCGAATTCCGCGAGCGTCTCTTCCAGCGCCAGCGCGATATAGGGATCGTCTTCGACAATCAGCAGCCGTCGCCCGAGCAAAGGATCGCTCGTGCGCTGGGGGTCATCGCTTGGAGCGGCCGAGGACGAAAGGCCGGAGCTGGAAACCGACATGAATAAATGGTGGGGCGGAATGCCGCAGTTGTCTAGCTTTCGGGCGGCTTTTGCAGTGAATTTGCTGCGAACATGGCGAACGCCGCCCAGACGGCGAGAGCGCACCAGCTCAGGATCGTCAGCCCGCCGCCGATCGGCGCGGCGAGAGGAAACAGTCTCCCCGATAAAAAGACCCGGGCGGCAAGGTCGCCTGCGAACAGCGTGACTCCCGCCTGGAGCGCCAGCGCGATAGCGGCGAGCCAATTCGCCTTTGGCCGCGGCGTCGTGCGTATCAGCGCCGCGAGGCCGACGCCGGCGGCGGCGTGGAGCATGAGAAATTGGCTTGCGGTCGCGAGAAAGGGACTCGCGTCGGCATGGGCCGCGGCGGCGGCGAGAGAGACGCCGGCCACTCCTTGAAGAGCGGCGATAGTCGCGATGGCGAACGACAGTCTCAATGGCAAACTCCGTTTCGCGCCTCCGCTGGAGACGAGATCGCGCTTTCAAATAGCGCGCCGACGTCGCGGTAAACCGAAGCGCCGACGACATCAACTGTGTCCAGGCTTTCGTCCATGGTCAGGAGAAGAGCTCATCTGCATGAACGTGAGATGAGCGTTATCGACGGCGCGAGCGCACAGCGGCCCAGCTCGGCGGCGACATAAGGCGGCGCTCTCGCAAAGAAGGCCGCGCTTTCCTATATTGCCGCATGAAAGTTTGCGGGAGAGAAGCATGAGCGCAATGGGCGTCGTGATTTGTCTGGCGATCGCCGCCTCCGCCGGCCTTGGCGTGTATCTGCGCATGCGGCAGATGGCGACGGTAAACGCCCATCGCGATCAGGTGCCAGCGGATTTCGCGCACGAAGTCACGCTCGACGATCATCGCCGCGCCGCCGAATATACGATCGCAAAAACAGAATTTTCCATCGCGGAAACGATTTTCGACGCCGCGATTTCTATCGCGTGGCTGGCGCTGGGGCTCGCGCCGCTTTATGCGGCGATCGCCGCCTTTGTCGAACCTGGCCTCGTTCGCAGCGTTCTTTTCGTTCTCGTCTTCGGCGTGATCGGCAGTTTGATCGACATGCCCTTCGCCGCGGCGCGCGCCTTCTGGCTCGAAGAAAAGTTCGGATTCAATCGGCTGACGCTGCAAAAGTTTCTCGTCGATCAAGCAAAGTCCGGCGCGCTGGAACTCGCCATTTCGACGCCCTTGCTTTTCGGCATGTTCTGGCTTCTGGGCGCTGCCCCCGACACATGGTGGCTCATCGCTTATTTCGTCTTCATCGCCATCGCGATTGCGATGACGGTGCTATATCCGACGGTCATCGCGCCGCTGTTTAATAAATTTTCGCCGCTTGAAGACGGCGCCATGAAGCGGCGCATGGAGGCGCTGCTCGCCAGATGCGGCTTCGAGTCGAAAGGCCTCTATGTGATGGACGCCTCGACGCGCTCCACGCATGGCAACGCTTATTTCAGCGGCTTCGGCAAGGCCAAGCGCATCGTCTTTTTCGACACGCTGCTCGAGAAACATTCGCCGGACGAGATCGAATCGATTCTCGCGCATGAACTTGGCCACTTTAAATTCGGCCATGTGCGGCAGATGCTGGCGCTGGCGGCGGCGATCGCCTTCGTCGGTTTCGCGGTGCTGTGGTGGGCCTTCGGCTCGGATGTCTTCGCCGGCTGGTTCGGCCTGCCGAACGACCCCGGCGTGGTGCTCGTCGCGCTGCTGCTTGCGCGAGAGCCGATCTCGCATGTCCTGTCGCCCTTGCTCGCGTGGCGGTCGCGTCGGGCGGAGTTCGAAGCCGACGCCTTCGCCCGCGATATCGTCGGCAAGGAGCCGATGATCTCGGCCCTGACGCGGCTGACGCGCGACAACCTTGCAACGCTGACGCCCGACCCGCTCTACGCCACCTTCTATTTCTCGCATCCGCCCGTGCCGGTGCGAGTCGCGCAGCTGCGCGCGACGGCGTAACGGGCGCAAGGCTCGTCGGCCCGCGACTTTGTCGTAGACGCGATCCCTTCGCGGCGATCGACGACCGCGATAACGACGTCGCTGTCGATGCGAACGACGACCGATCTGACGGCACGCCGGTGGCGTCGCGATGCGGTTGGCTAGAAGACAACCCCGCAAAGCGCTTACGACGACTGCATCATCAATCTGGTCGAATTGATCTTCGCGGATCAGCGCCGGTAAAGGCCAAGGCGCAGCGAGCCGAGCTTGCTGGCGATCCATGCCCGTGCCAATAAAAGCATCGCCATTGGCGGTCGCCGGGGTGCAGCCATGAGGTCGGAGCGTGAAGGCTTCTCGACGCGAGTTCGCCAAATTGGTCACCGCGAGCGGCATTGCGCTCAGCCTGTCGCGTCTGGCCCTAGCTAATGAGCCTGAGTTCGCCGCACGCGAGACGCTGCCTGGAAGACAGCGCTGGAATCCGGCCGCTGCGGGCGCGGGTCGGATTGATGGAGTCGCCAAAGTCACCGGCGCGAAGCTTTACGCGTCCGATTTCCGCGCCGCGGATCTCCCGGGATGGCCGACGCATACTGCGCACGCCATGCTCATACGGACGGCGAACGCCACGCACATCTATGAAGGCGTCGATCTCGCGCGTTTGAGCGGCGCGCTGAAGCCTTCCGTGGTCATTACCGCGACGGATCTCGCGCGCATCGGCGCCCGCGTTCCCGAGTTTTATTCCGGCGATCTGTTCTGCTCGATTGGCAAGACGCCTTTGTATCTTGGTCAGCCGGCGGCTCTGTTGATTTATGAAAGCTTCGATGCTTTCGATCAGGCGCGACTCGCCTTACGCAATGAAACGCTTCTGAAATTCGGCGCGGAAACCGGCCCCGTCGTTGAGCGCAATTACGGCGCGTTTCGTTTTACGCGCGTCGCCGGCGCAACGCCAGATGCGCCCGACGTTTACTCGCCGGTCAAGGAAGGCTGGGTTAGCCCGGGCTTCTTTCAAAATGGAGAGCGCCCAATATGGGCGCGGCTCCCCGAGCCGACGGGGGCCGCCTACGTTAAAGCGGCAGACTACGGCGAACAGATCCGCGCCGAACTTGACGTCAACGCTTCAAGGCTTCTCGTTCTCGATCGCGAATTCGAGACCCAATCGATCGACCCGATGTTTCTTGAGCCGGAATGCGGTCTGGCTTGGTACGACGCCGATCGCAAAAACCTGGAGCTCGTGCTCGGCGTACAGTCGCCGTACGAGGCCGCAACTTCAGTCGCAACGCTGCTGGGCAACGCCCGCGCCAACTTCAAGCCGGCGCATATCAACGCGCATTTCGCTTATATGGGCGGGGGATTTGGCGGGCGCGACCATACGCCGTTCCCGCTTTACGTCGCGCTGGCGGCCATGTTCCTTCCCCGCCGCCCCGTGCGGCTCGCCCACGATCGCTATCAGCAGTTCCAGGCGGGAATTAAGCGGCATGCATTCAAGGTCCACTCGCGCATCGGCGTTGATCGAGCGACAGGCAAAATTGCCGCATTCGCCGCCGACCATGTTTTGGATGGCGGCGGCCTCGCCAATTATTCGGCCAGCGTGGCGGCCGTTTCCGCAAACGCCGCGATAGGCATCTACGACGTTCCAAAAGTCGACGTCACCACCGTCGCGCTGCATTCACGCGGCGTGACGGCAGGATCGATGCGGGGCTATGGCACGCTGCAGACGATGACGGCGCTGGAAGTGTTGATCGACGAGGCGGCGTCGACGCTGGCGGTCGATCCGATCGAATTCCGCCGCCGCAACGCGCTGAGGACCGGCGGTCGGACAATGGCGGGGAACACCTATGACGTCGTGGTTCGCACGCCCGAGATTTTGGACCGACTGGAACAGCATGCGATCTGGCGACACCGCGCCGAAGAGAAGGCGCGTGGACGGCGCGCAGGGAGCGTTGTCGGCACGGGCGTGGCTTGCGTCACCAAGGATTACGGCAGCGGGGCCGACACTTCATTGTCGTCGGTGGACATTGACCCAGAGGGTCGGATCTCAATCCACTGCGATCACGTCGAGATGGGGAACGGCATAGGGACGGCGCTTGCGAACCGGGTCGCGGCCCATCTCGGCGCCGTCGCCGACGAAGTCGCCGTCGCGGAAGTCGACCGTTTCGCCGCGCTCGGGCTCATCACCTCCGGCGACCCTTACACGATGGACCAGGCGACGCAGGACGCCGCACAACGCGATCCGCGCTGGGTTCCGGCAATCAGTTCGCCAACCAGTTCCTCGATTGGCGC
Organism: Methylocystis sp.; assembly: GCF_051061285.1. Taxonomy (GTDB): domain Bacteria; phylum Pseudomonadota; class Alphaproteobacteria; order Rhizobiales; family Beijerinckiaceae; genus Methylocystis. The sequence continues at coordinate 18,446 of NZ_JBPFEA010000024.1, read as the reverse complement.
GCATGTCGGGACTCATTCGGCGTCCGAAGCGGCCCGCGTCATCTTCCGGTTCGGCTTGTGGCCCGCGGCGCTCGAACTGTGGGGACTCGCGCCAACCGATCCGAGAGCCGCGAAATGGGAGGCGGCGCGTTGGGAGCAGGGACGGCTCACGATGCCGGAGTTGAGACCCTTGCCGCTGTCGGAGATCGCCGCAAGGGCGCATGCGCGCAAAGGCGTGACCGCGGCGATGGCGCACAGCTTCTCTCGCTGGTCATGGTCGAAAGCGACCTTTGCGATCGGCGGAGAACCTTGGACGGCGGAAATTGATGCGCTGGCCGTGCGAAAAAGCTCAGGTAAATTCGTTCGCTTAGATCGCGCCGACGTCAAATACCCGCCCACCGTGTTCAACCGGATCGGGACCTCCTACACATCGCTGTGCGGCGCGCTGGTCCGTGTCGAGATCGAGCGCGCCACCGGCGCCTTGCGCATCGACAGGGCATATACCGTCCTTGAATGTGGTCGCGCGCTGACGCCCGAAATCGTGCTTGGCCAGGCGCAGGGCGGTTTCGCGATGGGCGTCGGCTACGCGCTGCTCGAATCGCTGCCGCTTTATGAAGATGGACCCGGCAACGGGCAGTGGAATCTCGGGCAATATCTGATCGCGCGCGGGTCGGACCTGCCGTTGCAGGGACTCGAGATCGAAGTGTTGCCCCCGCTGCCGAACGATCCGCCAAAGGGCATGGCTGAGGTCGTGATGATTCCCATCGTTCCGGCGTTGTTGAACGCGATCTTCGACGCGACCGGGCGTCGCTTCCATGCCTTGCCGGTGACTCAACAAATGCTCAAGGGGGCGCTCGCGTGACGACCGTGCGCATGAGGATCAATGGGCGCGCATACGGCCCGGTGACGGTGCGCGACGAACTGACCATGAATGATTTTTTGCGCGAGCGCCTCGGACTCACCGGCACGAAATTTGGCTGCGGCGCCGGCCAATGCCTCAGTTGCGCAGTGATCATCGACGATCCGGACGGGACGAGCCGCACCAGTCCAACCTGCCTCGTTCCGGCGGCGAGCTTCAACGGGAAATCCATTCGGACCGTCGAAGGCCATGCGACGAACGGCGAGCTCACTGCGCTGCAAAGATCGTTCATCGACCATTTCGCGTTCCAATGCGGCTATTGCACAGCCGGCTTCTTGAACGAGGGACAGGTTCTGCTCGAGCGTCTGGCGAAGACGCCGGTGGCGCGCGCCGATCTCGAGAAAACGATCGTTGACGCGTTTGATGGCCATCTGTGCCGGTGCACGGGCTACGTCAAATATCACGAGGCGGTGCGCGACGTCATTCTCGCCGATCCGGGACGATATTTGACGTAGCGAAACGGCGTTTCGCATGAGTGCGGCGCAGGAGGGGGGACCGAAGATGAAATTTGCGGTTCTCGCAGCGTTCGTGGGACTGACGACATGCGTGACATGCGACAGCCGATCGGCGACGCTCGCAACTCCAGAAACATTTGCCGGCATCGGCGACGCCGCGGCGCGGTCCGCGGCTTTGTTTACCGAGCTTGGCAAAGTCCTGACCAACCCGCGCTGCGTCAATTGCCATCCCGCCGGCGATCGTCCGCATCAGGGGGAACTGGGCCGGAGTCACCAGCCGCCGGTCGAGCGGGGACCGGATGGCCGAGGCCTCACGGCGATGCGCTGTCCGATCTGCCATCAGGACGCCAATTTTGATCCCGGCCGCGTTCCCGGTCACCACGAATGGCGTCTCGCGCCGCGTGAGATGGGTTGGGAAGGCAAAACGCTCGGTGAGATCTGTGCGCAGATCAAAGATCGCGCGCGCAATGGCGGCCGTTCGCTGGAGGCGCTTGCACGCCACATTGGCGGCGACACGCTCGTAGGCTGGGCTTGGTCGCCCGGATTTGGCCGCCAGCCTGCGCCGGGAACGCAGAAGGAGGCGGAGGCGCTCGTCGAAGCTTGGATCAACACCGGGGCAGTATGCCCGAAATAGCGGAGGATAAGCGAACCCTGCGCGCCTTCCGGTGAGGCGATCGCACGACGTCCTTCCAATCTATCGTCGAACAGTCGCCGTCCACGCCGCGCCTTTGCTGTCCTCTTCTAACGGAGATTCTCATGATGCCCATCACGCTCACGACAAGCGGTCTCGGCACGCTGCTGTCGTCGGTTGTCGTCTTTGGATTATCGGTTTCGCCCGGTCGCGCTGCGGAGTTGCCCCCCTATTTCAAAGAACTTGTCGGCGTCGAGACGGCCAGTCCCGCCGACATCGCCAACAAAAATGTGCTGCAGCTGAACACGTCGATGTTCCAGCTCTACGGCGACGCCGCACAGATCTTCAAGAAGAACATCCTCGCCAAGCATCCGGTCATTCTCGGACTGTTTTCCGGCGCCGGCGGGCGATTTATCCTTTATCGCCCCGGCATGGCGCCGATTGAGGCGCCGCAGGCGCCGATCGTCTATCAGTTGCTGAAATCGGTTGGCCACAGCACCATGGCGTTGGCCGAAGTCGTCGTTCCGTATCTGAACAGTCCCAAGGACACGACATGGCGCGGCGCATTGGCGGCGTATAGGAGCCGTATGCAATCCACGCTCGACACGCTTGACGCGAGCGGAATGCAAAAAGACTGGCGAACAAACAATCGAAGCATTCTGCGAAACAATATCGCGTTCATGGACGAGTGCCTGAAGAACAATGCGATCTCAGCGGAAGGCCTGCAAAAATTCGCCAAGACGCAGTCGCCGCTGCTGAAGAAAAATATCGCTTGGGCGGCGCAAACCCAGGTCGCCCATTGGATGGATGTCATCGGCGGCTGGAAAGAGACGCTTGGCGCCGACTGGGACAAAACCTATGCGGCCAGCAATACGATCTATGTCGCCCGCCAGAACAACGTCCTGTTTAGCGTGCTCGCGCAGTTCTTCGGCCCTGACGCCATCAATGATCGCTTGATGCTGATCGAGACGATATCATTCACCACGACGCCCGACGACATGCTGGACTCGCTGACGCGCATCATCGCCGACCGATCCGTTGGCGCCGCCTTTTTCGGCGACTACCATCTCATGGATTTCGAATTGATGGGCGGAGACGCGCGGCAGGCGATCATCGACGAAGACGCGAAGCGCAAAATGAATGTGGTCCTGCCGCCGCAGGCGCCGTTCGGCTCGCGTCAATGGCCGACGCTGATCACGCCCGGGCCCGGCGCGAAGAGCTTGAGCGATCTTCCGTGAACCTGAACCCCGCAGCCGCGATCACGGCGCGAAATGTTCCTGAGTTCGGCCTTATCGTGGGAGTCGCGCTCCTTTTTGCCGTTCTGCTTCCTCTCGAGAGCGGTGCGCAAGATCGCATTGACCCCGTTACGGGTTTCGAGCGCGAAGCGATCCATACCGCCGCCTGGCCGGCTGGCAAAAAGGTCGCCGTCAGCTTTGCGTTCTTCCTGGAGGAGTTCGGCTTCGGCCAAGGTCCGATCTTCCGTCCAGATCTTGCGTCGCGCAAGCCTGACCTCGTGAACGAGGCGTTCCGTCAATATGCGATCGACTGGGGCGTCGTCCGCGTCGGCCGGCTATTTAAGGAACTCGATGTGCCGCTCACCATCGTGGTGAATGCGGAGTTTTTCGGCAGGCGCCCATCGGTCTGGAAGGAGTTCCGTTCGATGCTGCCGAACGCGCCGCTCATCGCGCACGGCATGAACAACACCAGCCGCATGTTGCCGCTGCGGAGCGGGATCGCCGCGCAGAAGGCCTATATTCGCGGCACGTTGGATCTCATCGCGAAAGCCGCCGGCGTCCGGCCGACGGGCTGGTCGAGTCCGAGCGTCTACGCCAATCGCGACACGATGCGGGCGATGGCCGCCGAAGGCGTCGCCTACACCCTCGACCAGATGGATTCGGATGTCATTTCACGTCTGAAGACGCCGGAAGGCTCGCTCATCCTGCTGCCCTATCCGACCGTAACCGTCGACATGGGGCAATATCTGGCGCGGATGAAAACGACCAGAGAGATCGAGACGCTCTGGTTAGACTATGTTTCGGAGCTGACCATTGAGGCTCGCGCCAACCCGGCGCGAGGCGCCACGACTGTGGTCATCGGAATTCATCCCTTTGTCGTCGGCACGCCTGACGGAGCCTTCGCGCTGCGGCGCGTTCTTTTGCGCCTGAAGGCGGACGACGCTGTATGGCTGGCTGACGCCGACGCCATTTTGAAGGCGGCCGGCCTGAGATGAGCGAAGGCCGTGGGTTCGGACGGCTTCGCCGTATTCTCTCGCTTGATCCCGACCAATCGTCCGGGACAGGCGGCTACGCCGTTTGGCGCGCCCAAGGGGATTCGAACCCCTGTTTTCGCCGTGAAAGGGCGACGTCCTAGGCCTCTAGACGATGGGCGCGGCTGCGCGGCCGCATGGCGGCGGCGCGAGGGCGTGTATAGAGGCGCGGGCGGCGCAAGACAAGACCGACCGGCGGCGCCAATCGCCGCGCATGGCGCCGCGTTTGCGCGCCCTCGGGCGAGGCCCTAAAGCATCGCAGCAATGCTCACGATCAACGATCTCGTCTACCGGCTCGGCGGCCGGCTGCTGTTCGACCACGCCGGGGTGTTCCTCCCCGGACGCTCCCGCGCGGGCTTCGTCGGCCGTAATGGCGCCGGCAAGACCACGCTGTTCCGGCTGATCAGCGGCGAAATCGCCCCCGAAAGCGGCGCGATCTCGATTCCCGCCCGCACAAGGCTCGGGCGCGTCGAGCAGGAGGCGCCGGGCGGTCCGACGGCGCTGATCGACTTCGTGCTGGCGGCCGACCTTGAGCGCGCCGAACTGCTGGCGCGCGCCGACGTCGCGCATGATGCGCACGACATCGCCGACATTCAGACGCGGCTCGCCGACATCGACGCCCATTCGGCGCCCGCCCGCGCCGCCGCCATCCTGCACGGGCTGGGCTTTGACGCCGCGGCGCAGCGCCGGCCGCTGTCGGAATTCTCCGGCGGCTGGCGCATGCGCGTCGCGCTGGCGGCGGTGCTGTTCGCGCAGCCCGACCTGCTGCTCCTCGACGAGCCGACCAACTATCTCGATCTTGAAGGCACGTTGTGGCTCGTCGATTATCTGTCGCGCTATCCGGCGAGCGTGATCGTCATCAGCCATGACCGCGATCTGCTCGACGACGTCGCCACGCATATTCTGCATCTCGAGCGGGGAAGACTGACGCTCTATAAGGGCGACTACTCCTCCTTCGAAAAGCAGCGGCGCGAGGCGCAGCTCCTCGCCGTCAAGGGCGCCAAGAAGCAGGAAGAGCAGCGCAAGCATCTACAGGCCTTCGTCGACCGCTTCCGCTCCAAGGCGACCAAAGCGCGCCAGGCGCAGTCGCGCTTGAAACTCCTCGCCAAAATGGAGCCGGTCGCGGCGATCGTCGACGATTCGGTCCTGCCGATTCGTCTGCCGTCGCCCGAGAAGCCGCTATCGCCGCCGATCATCGCGCTGGAGAAAGCGGCGGTCGGCTATGGCGATCGGATCGTGCTGTCGCGGCTCACGCTGTCGATCTCCAACGACGATCGCATCGGCCTGCTCGGCGCCAATGGCAATGGCAAGTCGACCTTCGCCAAATTGCTCGGCGGGCGGCTGGCGGCCTGCAGCGGCGAGATGGTGCGCGCGGCGAAGCTGGAGGCGGGATTTTTCGCGCAGCATCAGGTCGATGATCTGAATGAGGGCGAGACGCCTTACGCAATCTTCGCGCGGCTGATGCCGGGCGCCCCTGAGGCGCGCATTCGCGCCCGCGCGGCGCAGACCGGATTTTCCGGCGCGCGCGCCGAAACCCTCATCGCCAAGCTGTCAGGAGGCGAGAAGGCGCGGCTGCTGCTCGGCGTCGCCACCTTCAACGCGCCGCATCTTTTGATCCTCGACGAGCCGACGAACCATCTCGACATCGACAGCCGCGCCGCGCTGATCGAGGCGATCAACGATTATGAGGGCGCCGTCGTGCTGGTCTCGCATGACCGCTATCTGCTCGAGGCCTGCGCCGATCGCCTGTGGCTGGTCGATGACGGAACCGTGCGCGCCTTCGAGGGCGACATGGACGATTATGCGCGGCTGGTGCTCTCAAAATCGCGCGACGAAGAGCCCAAGCGCGCGCTCGCGACGCCGGCGCAAGAGGCGGCAAAGCAGGAGGCGGCAAAGCAACAGGCGCCAAGGCGTCGCGACGCCGGGCAGGCGCGGCGCAAGCTCGCCGCCGCCGAGGCGCGCGTCGAGAAATTCACGCAGCTGATCGCCCGCGTCGACGAGGCGCTCGCCGCGCCAGACGCCTTCGCGCGCAATCCGCAGGAGGCGGCGCGGCTGGCGTCGCAACGCGAGGAACTCGCGCAGGCGCTCGCCGCGGCTGAGGAACAGTGGCTGGAGCTCGCCGCGGAGGCGGAGGCGCTGTGAAAGAGCCGCGGTCATGGTCTAAGGCCAAAATCTCGCCACGCCATCCCTTCTCCCGCAAGCGGGAGAAGGGAGCACCCCGAAATCAATAATCATGGGGCTCGGGGAAGATATTTGTCATCGAACAGGAATGGTAATTTGCTCACAATCGCGGGCGCTAGGTCAGCGTGCTAAGTCCGCAAACTCGGGATGGCGCCGCAGATAATCGACGACAAATGAACAATCGCCCTTAACCTTCAATCCGCGCGCCCGCGCGAATAGCAGCGCGTTGCGAATGAGTTCCGACGCGACGCCCTGACCGCGCAGCTTTGGCGGCGTCTGCGTTGAGGTGAAGACCATCACGTCATTGTCGATGCGATAATAGGCGAGCGCCGTCTCTCCATCGATGTCCAGTTCGAAGCGACTGAACTCGGGATTGTCGCGGACGCTTCCCCAGGGATGTCTAGTCGCAGGCTCTCCTTTAGACTTGCCCACAGCCTTGCCCATAGCCTCGCCCATGCCGGCCTCCTCAAGAGTTAGTGCTCCCGAAATGGGCGCGCGCGGCCAAAAAGGAAGAGCGCCCGCCGCTTGCGTTTTCGGCCGCGCCGGGGTTCAACAGCCTCGCCCGCGCCGTTTGCTCGGGCGGCGGACAGGCTATGCTCGCCGCTCCCCGATTCGCCCAACCGGATTCGACATGCGCCTTTCTCGCTATTTCCTGCCCATTCTGCGCGAGACCCCGAAAGAGGCCGAGATCGTCTCGCATCGGCTGATGCTGCGGGCGGGCATGATCCGACAGGAGTCGGCCGGCATCTACGCCTGGCTGCCGCTCGGGTTGCGGGTCTTGAACAAGATCAACGCCATTATCCGCGAGGAGCAGACCCGCGCCGGCGCCATCGAATGTCTGATGCCGACCATTCAGCCCGCTGATCTGTGGCGCGAGTCGGGGCGCTATGACGCCTATGGCAAGGAAATGCTGCGCATCGCCGACCGCCATGACCGCGAGATGCTCTACGGCCCCACCAATGAGGAGATGATCACCGAGATCTTCCGAGCCTTTGTGCGCTCATACAAGGATCTGCCGCTCAATCTCTTTCATATCCAGTGGAAGTTTCGCGATGAGGTGCGGCCGCGTTTCGGCGTGATGCGCTCGCGCGAATTCTTGATGAAGGACGCCTATTCCTTCGATCTCACGGCGGAAGCCGGACAGCATTCCTACAACAAGATGTTCGTCGCCTATCTGCGCACCTTCGCGCGCCTGGGCCTGACCGCCATTCCGATGGCGGCCGAATCCGGCCCGATCGGCGGCAACAGCCATGAGTTCATCATTCTCGCGTCGACCGGCGAGAGCGAGGTCTTTTGCCACAAAGATTTTCTGTCCTTCGCGCCGCCGCCCGCCTCGGTCGATTTCGACGATGCGGCGGGACTGCAGGGAATCGTCGACAAATGGACCAGCCGCTATGCAGCGACGAGCGAGATGCATGACGCCGCCGCCTTCGCCGCCGTTCCCGAGGATGCCCGGGTCGCGGCGCGCGGCATCGAGGTCGGCCATATTTTCTACTTCGGAACCAAATATTCCGAACCGATGAGGGCCGTCGTCAACGGACCGGACGGCAAGGAGGTCGTCGTGCAAATGGGTTCCTACGGCATCGGGCCGTCGCGCCTCGCCGCCGCCATCATCGAGGCGGGCCATGACGACAACGGCGTCATATGGCCCGAATCCGTCGCGCCGTTCCATGTCGGGGTCGCCGATCTGAAAGTCGGAGACCCGGCGACGGGCAAGGTCTGCGCCGATCTCGTGGCGCAGCTCGAGAACGCGGGACTGGACGTGCTGCATGACGACCGCGACGAACGCCCCGGCGCGAAATTCGCGACGCTCGATCTCATCGGTCTGCCCTGGCAGGTTCTGGTCGGGCCCAAGGGCTTGGCTGAGGGCAGGGTGGAGGTGAAGCAGCGCCGCACCGGAGAGCGGGAGCTTCTCACGCCTCAGGACGCCGTCACCCGCATCGTCGCCGCAATGAGACAGGCTCAGGCATGACCGAAGCGGCGCAACCGGCAAAAAGCGCCGGCGCGGCGCAACCGGCAAGAGGCGCCGGGGCCTTTTCGGCCTTTGAGCGGATGGTGGCGCTGCGCTATCTGCGCGCCCGTCGCGCCGACGGCTTCGTCTCGATCATCGCCGGCTTTTCGTTCCTCGGCATTATGCTGGGCGTCGCGACGCTCATCGTCGTCACTTCGGTGATGAACGGATTCCATCGCGAGTTGATGGACAAGATCATCGGCATCAACGGCCACGCCTTTTTGCAGGCGGTGGAGACGCCGTTCACGGACTGGGACCGGGTCTCCGCGAAGACAGCGAAGCTGCCCGGCGTCCAGCTTGCAATTCCCATGGTCGAGGGCGCGGCTGGCATATCGACTCAGTTCGGCCAATCGGGCGTGCTTGTGCGCGGCGTGCGCGAGAAGGACCTGACGCGGCTCCCCGGCGTGGCGGGCAATGTCAAGAGCGGCGCGCTTGCCGGATTCGACAAGGCCGGCGGCGTCGCCATCGGTCAGCGGCTGGCGGAGACGCTCGGCGTCGGCGTCGGCGACCCGGTCAGCCTGCTCATCGCCAAGGGGGTGCAGACGCCCTTCGGGGTCGCCCCACGCATCAAAGCCTACAAAGTCGTTGCGATCTTTTCTATCGGCATGTCCGAATTCGATAGCGTTTTCGTCTATATGCCGCTCACCGAGGCGCAGCTCTTCTTTAACAAGGAGAATGAGGCGACGGTGGTCGAGGCTTTCGTCACCGATCCCGAGAAGATGGACGATTTTCGCATCAACGTCGAAAAATCCATCGACCGGCCGCTGATCGTCACCGACTGGCGCCAGCGCAACAAGACGTTTTTCGACACGCTGCAGGTCGAGAAGAACATCCTCTTCATCATTCTCGCTTTGATCGTCGTGGTCGCGGCTTTCAACATCATCTCCGGGTTGACGATGCTCGTGAAGGACAAGACTCAGGACATCGCCATACTGCGCACGATGGGCGCGACGCGGGGCGCGGTCCTGCGCGTGTTCCTGATCATCGGAGCTTCGATCGGCGTCGTCGGCACGCTGGCCGGCTTTGCGCTAGGTCTGGCGCTGGCGAAAAATCTCGACACCATCCGCGTCGGGGTCAATAAGCTGTTCGACGCCAATCTCTTCCCCGCGGAGTTCTATTTTCTCTCGCGCCTGCCGGCGATCGTCGACCCGCGCGAGGTGACGGCGATTGTGGCCATGACGCTCACGCTCGCCGTTCTCGCCTCGATCTATCCAGCCTGGAAAGCCGCATCGCTCGATCCGATCGAAGCGCTGCGGCACGAGTAGTCGCGATGAGCGAGGCCGTTCTCGAACTCCGCAGCATTGCGCGCCACTATCGCGAGGGCGCGGCGCGGCTCGACATTCTGATGGACGTCAATCTGTCAATCTACCCGGGCGAGACGGTCGCGCTGCTGGCGCCGTCTGGCGCCGGCAAGTCGACGCTCCTCCATATCGCCGGACTCCTGGAGCGCCAGGACGGCGGCGAAGTGCTGATTGCAAACGCGCCGACGTCGCGCATGTCCGACGCCGAGCGTACGCGGCTGCGGCGCCCCACCGTCGGCTTCATCTATCAGTTCCATCATCTGCTGCCGGAGTTCTCGGCGCTCGAGAACGTGGCGCTGCCGCAGATGATCAATGGCCTGAGCGGCAACGAAGCGCGCCTGCGGGCGCAACAGCTGCTCGATTATTTGCGGCTCGGACCGCGCGCGTCGCACCGGCCGTCGGAGCTTTCCGGCGGCGAACAGCAGCGCGTCGCCATCGCCCGCGCCGTCGCGAACGCGCCGCATCTTCTGCTTGCCGACGAACCGACCGGCAATCTCGATCCGCGCACCGCGGAGCATGTTTTCGGGACGTTGTTGGCGCTCGCGCGCAGCACCGGACTGGCGGCGCTCATCGCGACTCACAATATGGAGCTCGCGAAACAAATGGACCGCCGCGTAACCTTACGCGACGGTCGAGTGGAGCTCTTAAGCTGAAGCCGCCTTAAGCCTTCGGCGTGGGCTTCTTGCCCATGAACTGGTGCCTGTACCAGAGGCCGAAGCCAACCAGCGCCAGGGCCCCGAAGAACACGGCGATCGTGATTTCCCTGGTTTGGGTCAAGCCGACGGAGAAGGGGAAGCGCGCGACATATTCCTTCGTGCCGTCATCGCTTTTTGCCTTCACCAGTCCGATAAACTTGCCTTCCTTCGGAAAGACATGCTCGAAGGTGAGCGTGCCCGACTTATACTTCTTGGGGGGAGAGTAATACTCCGTATTCGCCTCGAGACTTTCGGTGTCGTCCTTCTGGCCGACGTCACGGACGACGCGCATCTCAAGATTCATGTCACGCAGTTCGTCCTGCTGCGCATCCAGGGTGATAATGGTGGGCCCGGCGTCTGGAATATCGTCGCAGAACTGCTCCCGTGACTTTTGTGGCTGATACCCCGTGAAAGTCATCGTATCGGGGCCGAGTTTCATCAGGCATTGGCCCTGGTTGATGCCGACGTCGCCATGCGCATGCGCTTGCGTGATCCAGCCGGCCGCCGCGAACAGCATGGCGGCGAAAAATCGCATGATCATCTGGTGCTCTCCCTTCTGAACTAGCCGCTCTGCGATGAGCGGTCTCTTATTGGCGCGCAGTCCGGTTCCGACGCGCCAATAATTCGCATATTCCGTGCGCGAAAGCGAACTGCGAACTCCGGAACCTCCAGCTGCGCTTTAGTTAATATAAATCAGCTGCGCCCACTTGTCCCGCGACCAAGGGCCACACGCGCTCGAAAAAGTCTGCGCGGCCCGTTTATTGTACAATCCCGTCGCCTGACGATGATTTTTTCGTAAGGTTCGCGCGTTAGAGAAGTTGCTTAAGCGTCATGCACTTGGCGTAACTTCGGCGCAATTTCGTGGCAATCATCAGCGCCAGGGTTGGCGAAGTTAAATTTTCATTTAACTTAATCGAGCCTTCACAAACTATGGCGGGAAACATGTTGAACTTTCCTTATCTGCGTGACCAAGCTGAACTTTCTGTCACCGGCGGCTGTCTTTCGACCATCTGGTTGAAAGACCACCAGGCTCTAGTATTGCGCAAGACTCGTCCGGGTTTTGACGCGCCCACGATCCGTACAATTACAGACATATTATCGGCGATCGACCGAGGCGAGCTGAACGAGCTCCGCTACATCGTCTACGATTTCGCGCATGGCGTGCGAGAGGCGCCGAGGCCGGCGGAGGGTTTTGGAGAGATGGCCGCCGAAAACTCCGAGCTGATCGTCGATACGCCGGTGATCACGCTCGCCTGGGCGCGCGGCCTCATGACCGGCTCCGATTTCGACTTCGCTATGCATTGCTCCGGCATCGTCGCCGAAAGGGACGCGCAATTCTCTTTCTCGGGAGATCCCTCCGACCTCTTGGGGCTTTACGCCGCAGTCGGTCGGACATTGGGCTTCGTGAAGGCCGAGCGTCTGATGGACAGCAATACGGCGCTCACTGCGGAAGACGCGCACGAACTGCTGATCGCCAGAGACGTCGTCGAACCGCAGCCTGGCGCCGCGGCGATAGAGCGCTACCTGGCCCGATTCGGCCGGCGCTATAACGCATCGCACGCGATATTTCGCGCGCAGCGTATGTTGCAACCTGGGGTTGATCGACGCAGCCTGGTGGCGCTTGAGCACAACTGAGGCCTGCTGGCGAAATCTCACGCTGCGCTGACGAGGCGCGGCGCATCGCGCCAATAATCGAGGAGCGGTCTCAGCTCCTCGATTGGCCGCGGTCGCGTGTAGAGGTAACCCTGAATGAGAAAAATATTCTTGCTCGCCATGAACGCGAGTTGAGCGTCAGTTTCGACGCCTTCGGCGACGAGATCGATGGATAGATCCTGTGCGAGCGCAGAGATCGCCGAGATGATCGCCTGCGTTTTGGGCGACTCGATCGCCTGCCGCGCGAAGGCGCGATCGATCTTGACCTTCTTGACCGGGAAGCGATTGAGATAGCCGAGGCTGCTGTAGCCGGTTCCGAAATCGTCGAGTGAGAGACGGACGCCGAGCGCGTCGATTTCGCGCAATTTGCTTTCCACGTCATCTGACACCATGAGCGTCGTTTCGGTGATTTCGAGCTCCAAACGATCGGGCTCCAATCCAGATTCGCGGAGCGTCGCCGCGACCATTTCAGCGAGATCCTTCTGTTGGAATTGCCTCGGCGCGATATTGACGGCGACTCGGACGTTCGAGGGCCACGATTTCGCGTCATTGCACGCCTGCCGCAGCGCCCAGGCGCCGAGCTCGATGATCATGCCGGTTTCTTCGGCGATAGGAATGAATTCGCCTGGCGAGATCATTCCTCGGGTCGGGTGGCGCCATCGCAGCAGCGCCTCCAAGGAAACGATGGTCGCGGTGCGGGAATCGACGACCGGCTGGTAGTAGACGATCAATTCATTCGCCAGGAACGCATGACGCAATTCGGTGTCGATTGCGCGCTTTCGGGTCAGCGCATCCTGCATCTCCTGGGAATACCAGATCGCCTTGCCGCGCCCGTCGGCTTTCGACCGGTAAAGCGCGAGATCGCTGCATTTGAGCAGGCCGCCGGAGGTCTCCGAGTCTTTTGGCGCCGCCGCCATGCCGATGCTCGCGCCGATGTTGACGACATGGTTTTCGACGATGAAGGTGCGATGCATCTCGGTGAGTATATTGGCGGCGAGTTCATCCACGTCAGGCAGGCGTTCGCCGGCGCGCAGCAGCACGCAGAACTCGTCGCCGCCGAGCCTCGCCACCACATGTGGACGCGGCACGCAGGCGGCAAGACGCGCTCCGACCGCAGACAGCAGCTGATCGCCGATGGAATGGCCCAATGTGTCATTGACCTCCTTGAACCGATCGAGATCGATGTTGAGCAACGCGGCGTGAAACCCACGTTGCCTGAGCTGAACCATTTCCTCCTCAAGCGTCTCCTGAAATTGATAGCGGTTCGGCAGATTGGTCAGATCATCGAAATGCGCCATGCGCTCGATCTCGCGGAGCGCGCGCTTTTGTATTGTCACGTCCTCGATGACGGTAATGAAGGATCCCGCTTCGGCGCGTTCGCAGTGAAATTCAAAAAAGCGTTCGCCAAGCTTGTGCGTGAAGATATTCGCACGCGGCATTGTGACGTGCCGCCTCCATCGCTCGAAAAAGATTTTGCCTTCCTGCGACGACATGCCGACGCTCTTGCCGATCGCATGCGCCAGCGCTTCGAGCCGGATCGGCGTTGTCGCCGCGACGATGCCGAAGAAATCGATGACGCGCCGATTGACGACCGTGACGGAGAGGTCGGCGTCGCCCATGCACAGGCCGTGCGTCATCGAGTTCAGCGCGAGGCTGAAGAGCGTTCGCTGCCTGACCGCCTCGTAGCCGTTACGGAGTGCCGTCTCCAAGTTGGCGTGCAGAAATGTTGTTGTCGATTTTACGGAGATCATTCCGATGATCAGAATAAGCGTCAGACCCCAATACCAGAAGCTGTAGTAAAAAAGACAAGCGATCGCGAGAGGCGCGCACGCCCCGATGACTTGTCCAAAAACGATCATTGGCCTGCCAGAATTGCGGCTCGCTAACGCTCCCGCGCAACCGGTCATCAAAATTACTCCATAATAAGCCAGCATTTCATCGTGGTGTTCTACGAAAAGTATAGCGGCGGTGATGCCGACCGCGGTCATGAAACCCACGGCGCCTATCGCGTATCGAAACTCCCATCGACGGGCATCTTTGCGGCGTTGCGCTGGAGGTTGCCGTGTGTATGCGAGCAATACGGAAATGCGGTAGGCGGCCATGCAACTCATCAAAATAATGAGTTGCAAGTAGACAGATTGCCACGTCGACAGCCATGCGATTGTGGGTGCGAGCATGCCGGCGGCTATCCCTGCAAGGAAGGAGCCCTGGGTCGCGAACAGAGTTTCGACGAGGTCCTGATAGATCTCGTTATCCGTCTTCACCTCGGCCTTTGCTTCCGGCTTCTCGGCTGTATCGTCGCCCGAAAGTTTGACGAACTGCGAGGCGGCTTCCATTTCATCCCTCCGAGAGTGCCGGACGAGCGCAGTCATCTTGCTTTGTAACGCTGATTGCGTTGAGGAGCCGGCCTTGTGCACGGACCAACCGCTCCATGTGACGCAGGTCAGCGTCACTGATGCGCGTTGAGCATTCGGCCCATAGATCGGTGATCCGCATGAGCTCTTCGCGAGTCACTGGCGCTGTGCGGCGACGCACTTCCGCCAGCGTCCGCCGGCGAACCCAGGCCACTTTGCCGCCTTTGAGCATCCAGGCAAGCGTCGCCGACTTTATGTCGCCGTCGGAGGCGAGAAAATCGACCGCTTCGAGATCATACATCTCGCGGCCCGAATACGCTCTGCCTTCAGAAATGATTTTTTGTGCGAGCGCGGCGCCAAGTTTCCTGTTCAGTAGCGAAACGGCGCCCATTCCAGGAAATGTGTTGAAGGCGATTTCCGGCATTGCGAAACGCGCATTCTCCTCCGCGATGATGAAATCTGTCGCGAGCGCCGCCTCAAATGCTCCCCCAAGGCACTGGCCATGCACTGCAGAGACGGTAACGATAGGTAAATCAAGCCCCCTCACCAGACTGTCTATCAAGTCAATGCAACTATGAGCATAACGACGCAGCAGGTCGATGTTATGCGCGCGTATAGCGGCGGAAAAAACAGCCAGATCGCCGCCTAAATTGAAGACCCCCGGCTTATTCGAAGCGATGACCAAGTAACGAATAGGGTTTCGTGATGTGAGGCCGGCGGCAAACAGCGCCTGAAGCGCTTGGCTGAAGCGGCTCATTTCGCTCAGGGTATGCGGCGTGTAGCAGACGGGCGCCTGCGCGCCATAGATCATCCAGACGGATTCCGTCGCCGCATCATACTCAACGTCAAGATTATCGAACTTCCAGTTTGGAAATTCCTCCGGAAGAGGTCCGCGCACGGCCCTGGTCATATCCAATACTTCGGGGCCAAGGCCTCCCCCCTCGATCAGGCAAGAAAACACGCCATCCGGATCCCGCCGCAAGGCGCGGCGGCGCGGGCGGGCTAAGCCGCCAAAAGCTTCAAGTGCGTTTGATCTAGCATTTGGCAATGCTTTCAACTCGCGGTCGAAGCTTTTTCCGTCACAGAAGTTCAGACAGGGATCTGAACAGACGGAAAAAACGTGATTCTATTTCGGGTTCTATTAACCTTTGTGACGCTTGCTCTAGGCGACTTCGAACCAAGTCGCCAGTCCGCCCGCTTCATGCTCCAGAATATCATCATGTACGGCCCATTTTCCAGGCGATTCGGCGAGGAAGGCGGCGTGCTTGGTTTTTCCCGGGGGAACGATGACGCCGTTGCGCCAATAGGGCTCCCATCCGTCATCGAGGTCATGCAGAAGACGCATGCACTGCCCGTGAACATGCATCGCGAGCGCCGCGCCAGACTTGTTGACAAAGCCCAGCGTCACCGGGGTTCCGTTGGCCACTTTGAAGAGCGGCGGGCC
Source organism: Methylocystis sp. (assembly GCF_051061285.1). Taxonomy (GTDB): domain Bacteria; phylum Pseudomonadota; class Alphaproteobacteria; order Rhizobiales; family Beijerinckiaceae; genus Methylocystis. The sequence goes on along the minus strand of NZ_JBPFEA010000024.1, from coordinate 2,557 downwards.
TTGGTAGCCTTTGGTCAAAGCGCCATTGATCGTCCAGGCGGGGCCGGCTGCGGCCTTGCGCGGTTCGATCACGAGATCGACCTTCTTGGCGCTTGCAAGCTTGATTTCGGCAGGAAGCGCCGCATTCTGCGGCAGCGACCCTATCGGCGGACGCTTCGACGTCTTTGCGCCCTTGGCTTCCGCGACGAAAAGGTCGCGATCCTCGCCATTCGGTCCGCGCAAGATCAAATTGGCCTTGGCGCCCTCGGTCTCCGGCATGTCGAACATCAGCTCGAAGCGCGCCCCCGGCGCGACGGGAATGCTCCGCTTGATCGGTTCGAAGGCGTCGCAGGGCTGGCCGTCGATGGCGATCACGAAAGGCTGCGCGCCCGCCAGGGACAGCACCATGATGCGGGCGTTGCTGAGATTGGCCAGGCGCAGCCGCACCCTGGCGCCGGGCGCCAGGCTCTGCAGGGCCGGCGCAGCCTTGCCGTTGACGCAGAGCAGCGGGCCGATCCGGCCGACGCCGCGCGCGGCCGCCGGATCGTCGAAGCCGCCGACGATCTGACCTGCGTCATCAAGCCGCCAGTCGTCGAGGACGAGAAGCAGGTCGGCGTCTGCGGGCGGCGGCGCCGGCTCGTCGACGATGAGCAGGCCCTTGAGGCCGCGCCCGACGAGCTCCGGCGTCGCGCCATAGACGCTCGGCCGGTAGCAGAACAGGCCGGGATCGGCGAGCTTGCGGCGATAATCGTAGGACCCGCCGGGCGCAACCGCCGCCTGCGTCAGCGGCGCGACGCCCTCCATCGCATTGACGCCGCGCAAGCCATGCCAGTGAATGGTTGCGGGCTGGTCGAGCTTGTTCAGGAAACGGACGGCGAGTTCGTCGCCCTGCTGGTAGCGCAGGACGGGCCCCGGCGTGCTCCCCTCGAAACCGAGAATGCCGGTTTCGCCGCCGCCGGACAGGCGCGCCTTCCCCGGCCGCGCCTCGATCTGCCGCAGGGAGCGCGGCGGCGACTGCGCCACGGCCGGAAGCGCCGCCAGGCTGGCGGCGACGCCGGAAAGAACGACGCGGCGGGAGAGAGGTTGTGACATCGCCATCTAGCTATGGCGCAGCCCGGCCCGTTGGGCAATGATCGAGAGCTTCGACTTCTCGTGCGCCGTAGGGGGAGCGCGAGAACGGCCAGGATTCGAGGAGGCTTGAGACATGAGCGCGCCGCGCATGAATAAGACTGCCGCTATTTTAGGCTTCTGCAGCGCGTGCGGGTTTCTGCCGCTCGCCGCCTGGGCGCAGGCTTCGCAAGGCTATTCCGACTATCGCCAGTCGCTGATCGCCGGCGGCTGGAAGCCCAATGTCGGCTACGGGCTGAAAACCGCCCGCGGCAAGCCCCTGTATAAGTTTCCGGAAGTCGTCTGCGGTCCGACGCTCTGCAACGCCAAATGGCGCGACCCCCAGGGGCACCAAAAAGTCATTACGCTGATCCGCGGCCTCGACGGGGCGGATCACCGCGTGGCGCCACAATAGCCGGCGGCGGCTGGCATCCCGTCGCGTCCATGCTATAGAGCGACGCCCGACGAATCGAGTTCGCGCTTGGGAGCGCCTTGGCGCGCCCTCAGACGCGCAAGGGACTGCGCCTTTTCGGGGGAACAGGATCGTTTGAGAGGGAATCGAACGGTTCGATTTCATCTCAAGCGATCCCGGTTCGCGGGCAGGGAAATTGAGGCGGCCCTATCCGCCGATCGCGGGCGTGGCGGAACTGGTAGACGCGCGGGATTTAGGTTCCCGTGTCGCAAGACGTGGGGGTTCGAGTCCCTCCGCCCGCACCAATTCATGCATTTGGAAAGAAGAGATCGATGCAAGTTAAAGAAACCCTTTCGGACGGATTGAAGCGCGAATACGCGGTGGTTCTGCCTGCGGCTGAACTCGACTCGAAGGCGAACGAACGCCTCGCTTCCATCAAGGATCGCGTGAATTTGCCGGGCTTCCGTCCCGGAAAGGTGCCGATGCAGCACCTGAAGCGCATGCACGGCAAGGCCGTGATGGGCGAGGTGATCGAGCAGGCGATCTCGGAAGCGAACACCAAAATCGTCACCGACAACAACCTCAAGCTCGCGATGGAGCCTAAAATCACGCTCGCGAACGAGGACGAAAAGGCGATCAAGCAAGTGATCGAGGGCAAGGCGGATCTTGCCTATACGGTCGCGATGGAAATTCTGCCGAAAATCGAGCTCGCGGATTTCTCCAAGATCAAGATCGAAAAACCGGTCACGACGGTGAGCGACGAGCAGGTCGACGAAGCCATCCGGAAGATGGCGGAAGGCACACGGCCTTATGTGACGAAAGAAGGGAAAGCCGCGAAGGACGACCGCGTCACGATTTCGTTCAACGGGAAAATCGGCGGCGTCGAATTCGACGGTGGCAAAGGCGAGGACGTTCCGGTGGTGATCGGCTCGAACCGCCTGATCCCCGGCTTCGAAGACCAGCTAATCGGGCTTGCCGCTGGCGAGAGCGGGACGGTGAAGGTGAAATTCCCCGACGACTATGCGTCGAACGAGGTCGCAGGCAAGGACGCCGAATTCG
>NZ_JBPFEA010000023.1:0-30880 GCF_051061285.1 Methylocystis sp. | reverse complement strand
CCTTGCGTCGTCAGCACGTCGACCTGACGAAGCTTCGCGACAATCTCCTCGGGCTTGTGCCGTTTCCTGCCCATCTCAAATCCTCCTCATAGGCTCAAAGCCATACTTCACGGAGGATCACTTTTCAGGGGGCAGACCAGTGGCACGCGATGCCTCGTTCGACCGAGGTTGACCCCTGCCGTTCCGATGTGGTCACCTTCGGGATGACCCAATACATCGCATTGTTACGGGCAGTGAACGTCGGAGGAACCGGCAAGCTTTCAATGACTGAGTTAAAGGCGATGTGTCGCGAAGCCGGTTTCGACCATGTCGAAACATATATTGCGAGCGGAAACGTCGTCTTTGAAACCAAAGACCCTCCCGCAAAAGTGAAATCCGCTCTTGAGGCGCGGCTGCTCGCCTATGCCGGAAAGCCCGTTGGAGTTCTGGTCCGCACGGCCAGTGAGATGAAAGCCGTTTTGGAAGGGAACCCGTTCAAAAACCGACCGCCGAATTTCACCGTCGCAATTTTTCTCGACGGAAAGCCGGAGGCGGATGCGTTGGATCACGCCGTGGGCAAAGCAGAGGAGGAAATGCGGTTGGGCGAGAGGGAAATTTATGTCTGCTACGGCCCTGGCATGGGCCGTTCAAAATTGAAGATTCCTGCGGCAAGGGAAGGCACTGCTCGAAATATGAATACGGTCGCGAGACTTGTCAGCATGGCAGGCGACCTTTGAGCGCTTATCGAGCGGCGACGCGATCACGCAAACTCAATAAATAAAAGGCGATTCAGCAGACCGTGGCGATTGAGGCGTGCAATGCCGACCGCCGCTCATGCCTATCATTTTCGCGTTGCGGCAGACGCTGCGAGACATTGATGAGAGCTTTTGTCGCGCGGCGACTACTTGCCGCTCCCTTCCGCAGCGCCGTCGGCCGGCTTGTCTTGCCTGGCCTTCCGGCCGCATTGGGTCTGCTGTGTGCAATCCTGCTTCGCGGCGGCCGCTTTGAGGCGGCTTTGGTTCTGGGCCCTGGCGGCGGCGGGAGCCCCTCCGGCGAGCACCAGCGCGATGGCGGCGGCGGCCGTCGAGGCGGCAGCGATCGAGATTTTCATTCTGCTTCTCCGTGTTTCTAGAGCGCGCCGCGAAAAAGTGGGAACCGGTTGTTCGCGTAAAGCGCGCTCTAATTCATTAGAATCGATCACGTTATCTGCGTTCAGGCAAGTCCGCCTGAACGCAGCGTGATCTAAGATCCGAAAAACAGGCGCCGCGCGAACTCTCGCTTGCCCGGTCCAGGATCAGACTTAGTTTGACGAGGATCAATAGTCCCCCACTATGGCGCGACGCGCGGCAATGGGCTGACGCGGGTCGGGAGATCTCTTGATGGCGTCCGAATTTCCCAACATCTTCCTCCTCGCCGTCGACGACCGACATTTCCTCCATGCGCCGCTCGCCGAAATGACGGTCGAGGTTGATAAGGCCGCCGCCTCGACAATCGATTCAATTCTCAATAGCGAGCATCAGATCCACGACTCAGTAGCGGAGGGTTGGCGGGATTTTCTGCGCGACGCGGCGGTCGCAAAGCCAACCGTAAGCGAGAAGCGCAACTATCACATCGACCGTTCCGGCCAAATAGACTTTCAACCGACAAGCGCGACGCTTTCCCTGACGACAGGATGCAATTTGCGATGCGTCTATTGTCACATTCATGGCGGCGAAGACAACAGATCGATGCCGATCGACGTCGCCAGAGCGGTTATTTCCTTCGTCGCGGACAGCGCCGCGCGGTCTTGCGAAGATACGATAAGTTTCGATTTTCATGGCGAAGGCGAACCGACGTTCAACTGGCCCTTATTCAAAGAGGTCGTCGAACATGCGGAAAGCGTCGCCGCCGATCGCGGATTCAAATTGAATTTAGGCCTTCAGACAAATGCGCTATGGAATGAGACGCAGCGCGCATTCATTTGCACAAAATTTGACTCGATCTCAGTTTCTTTGGACGGTTTGGATCGCGTCCAACATGAACAGCGGCCGACGCCCAACGGGAAGCCTTCATTTCCGACCATTCGCGAAAATCTCATCGCGATGAGCGAGGCGGGCGTTCCCTTCGGCGTTCGCGCGACGGTCATGCCGAACAGCCTTGATCAGATGGAATCGCTGATCGATTTTCTTTTGGAGCGTACGAATGCGCGTTCGATCGGTTTCGAGCCAGTCGAACCCGTCGGCAGAGGCGACGGCATAAACGCAGATCAAGATTTCAAATCAGCCTTTGCGATTCGGCTGCTCGAAGCGATGAGCTACGGTCGCAAGAGAGGCATGGAGGTCGAATATTCCGGTTGCAGCCATGTCGCGCGCAATAGCTTCTGCGGCGCGACCGGCGACGCGATTTCGATGACAGTCATGGCTGACGGGACGGTCTCCTCCTGTTACGAGGTTCCGTCAAAGGAGCATCGTTTGGGCGAATTCTTCATATTCGGAGGCTTCAATCCCGCGACAGGGACATTTGATTTTGACCAGAATCGTCTGCGGAGATTGGTCAACTATCGTTCCAACGACAATAGCCCATGCGGCTCATGTTTCGCGCACTCGAGCTGCAAGGGCGATTGCCTGACGCGGCGCTCCATGGACGACTTGCTGAATGGCGGCTGTTCTTCTCGTTGTTCGGTCAACAAGACAGTGGCGAAGGGCGCAATGATCTTGAACGCCGAGGCAAATTTGTCGAAGGCGTTAAACGAAAGGGAAGCGCAATGAGCGGAGATGAAACGGAATTCGCGTCGGGTCCGATCGAGCCTTCCCCGGACGAGCAACGTCGCGATCTCCTAAAAAGGGCGCTCGCTCTCGCCGGCGTAATTGGCGTTTCGACGCTGTCCGGGGCTCAGGACGCCATGGCGGAAAAGGGCAAATGTCCCCCAGATTGGAGATTTCGCCAGGGAGACTCCCAGTCTCGCAGCGGAAATTCCAATCAAGGCCGATCAAAGTCCTCGCCTCGGTGACGCGCCATCCTGCGCCGCGCCGAACGCATCGCGAAGGCGGTCACCGGGATAATAGGCCGCGAATTGCGCTAAGCGACGGCGCTTTGCGCGGAAACCGCCACGCCCGCATCGTGCGCCGCCGGGATCGCCTCGATCGTCACAAGTTCCGGCTCGCTGGAAACCACAACCTGCATGCCGCAGGAATTCGCCACGAGGCCGGCGTAATAGGCCTGAATGGCGCGGGCGTCGATGGCGCCCTCTTCCGATTCGCCTTCGAGCAGGCGGGGAACGTTCGACGCGACGCGCGCATTGACGCCTTTCGCCTCGATCCTGAACGTCACCCGATCGTCTTCGCCCGTTGAGCTCACGGAGATCACGCCGCCACGCGGAATCGCCGCGTCGGCCAAGACGCAGAGATTCAGCAGCAGCTTGACCTTGTTCTTGGACATCAGCACGCGCGGAACGCTCCAAAACAGCTGCGTGCGCTCGTCGGCGATCAGCTGGCGCGTCACCAGTTCCGCGTCGCCGGTGTCGATCGACGCGCCTTTCGAACCCGCGGCGCCGAAGGCGAGCCGGCAAAACTGCAGCCGCGCCGACGCCTCATTGGCGCTCGATTTGATCAGCGCCAGCGCATGGCCGCGCATCTCGGCGTCCTTCTCCTCCTCGAGCACTTCAAGACCGTTGACGATGGCGCCCACCGGCGAAATCACGTCGTGGCAGACCCGCGAGGACAGGAGCGCGGCAAGATCGAGAGGGTCGAGCGAGAATTTGGTCATGATGCCATCCAAAGCGGGTGAAGGCGGCGATGTCTGAAGGAAGCTTGGTCCGATCTTCCTGTATGATGCGCGGCGGACTGACGCGGCGCGCGAATCACTGCGTTCAGGCTAAAACGAAACTAGCGGGCGCCGCGCGGATTGCAAATGACACACGCCTGAATCGTAAATAAACATTGAGGAATCGAACGATGGCGGCGGAGAAAATTTTTCAGTCGACGGGCGCGCTCGACGAAACCGAAAGCCTCGCCCGCCTGTTCGCGAACATCGCAGTTGCGGCGGGCGCCCTGGCGATGGAGACGCTGGCCAGTCCGAAGATCGCGTCGCGCCTCAAGGGCGATACGTCGCCGGTGACCGAGGCGGACGAGCGGATCGAGGCCTATCTGCTCCGCGAACTGGAAGCGGCGCTGCCCGGCGTGCCCTTTTTGGCCGAGGAAAGCGTCTCGCGCGGCAAGACGCTCGGCGCCGGCGACGCCTTTTTGTTGATCGATCCGATTGACGGCACGCGCGAGTTTCTCGCCCGCAGCACCGAGTTCACCATCAATGTGGCGCTCGCCGAGAAGAACGCGCCGCGCGTCGGCGCGGTTTACGCGCCGGCGCAAGGTCGCGTCTGGTTTGCCGGCGCGCACGGTTATGAGGCGCGGGCGGTCCCTGGCGGATCGCTGCCGCCATCGCAGGACTGGCGTCCGCTGCGCGCGCGGCCGCGTCCCGCCGAAGGGCTGGTCGCGTTGATTTCGAAGTCTCATCTCGATGAGGCGACGAAGGCGTTTCTCTCGCGACAGCGCATCGCGCGCAGCGCGCCCGTCGGCTCCTCGATTAAATTCTGCCTGCTGGCCAACGGCGAGGCGGACGTCTATCCGCGTTTCGGACCGACGATGGAGTGGGACACCGCCGCGGGCGACGCTGTGCTGCGCGCGGCCGGCGGCGTCACGCTCGATCCGGACGGCGCGCCGCTGCGCTACGGCAAGAAGGCCGACGACTATCGCAATGGTCCGTTCATCGCCTGGGCCGACGCGGCCGCGCTCGAAGCCGCCGCAACGCTTCCTTAACTAGGGCGCGCGACTTTGACGGGCGCAAACCCGCCTGTCGCCTTTGCGACGCAACTGCGCCGCGGGTCGGCCATCGTTGACGCCGACGCATGGCGCTTGAACACGTTCGTCCTGGAGTTCGTCGTCATGAGCAAACCTTCGTTCAACGCCGCCTCGCGCCGCGACCTGTTTCGCCTCGCCGCCGCCTCGGCCTGCGCTTGGGCGGCTCCTGCATCTTTGGCGCGCGCCGCGCAGCGGCCCGAAACCTATTCCAGCGGTGAGATCGTCGAGAACGGCCACCGCTTTTTTGGCTCCATTTCCCGCGGCCTCGCCGAAGGCGTCGAGCGCGCATCGCAGCAGTGGGGCCGTCCAAACGCCTACATCCTTGGCCAGGAGGCGAGCGGCGCGTTCGTCGGCGGGCTCCGCTATGGCGAGGGCACGATGTATACCCGCAACGCCGGTCAGCAGCGCGTGTTTTGGCAAGGCCCCTCGATCGGCATCGACGCCGGCGCCGACGGCGACCGGACGATGATGCTCGTCTATAATCTGCCGTCCGTCGATTCCATCTATCGGCGGTTCTCCGGCGCCGCCGGATCAGCCTATCTCGTCGGCGGCCTTGGATTCACCGCGCTCAACAATGACGAGGTCGTCGTCATGCCAGTGCGCTCGGGACTTGGCGCACGGCTGGGCCTTAATCTCGGCTATCTGAAATTCACGCCGGAATCGACCTGGAACCCGTTCTGATCCGATCGGACGCGCCGACGTAACGCGAAGAGCCCCGTTCAGAAGGGCCCCGTTCAAAGGACCGGCTGGCGGCTCGCGCCCGCGCGCGGCGGAGACGGATCGAGCGGCTCCCGGGCGACGAAGCCGCAAATGCCGCAGGCCTCGTCGCCGCGCTGCCGGCGCCAGCGGCAATCATGACGAATGCTGCAGTCGTAGGCCGGGCTCGGCTTCACCGGCGCGCCCGCCTCGGCGAGCAGCTGTGCGATGCGGCCGAGCAAGGCGCATCCGCCGCCGCTCCAATGCGCGCAGTCGTTTTCAACGCACGTCGGCGCGAATCGGATTCGCGCAGCCGGTGCGGCCTGCGTTTGCGCGGCGGCGAGAAAGCTTTCATCCGCCGCAAGCGTGGTGGCGAAGACTCTCTCATTGGCGTCTTGCGGGCTCCTTTCGGCCGGGTCGCCGAAATGAAGCGCGGGAGCGCCGGGACAGCGCATGGCGCTCATCGGCGAGCCCGCCCGAATCGCGGCGCGCCGCGCGCGCGGCCACCGCAAAAAACGCCAGCGGATAACGTCATTTGGCTTCTCCTGCTTGCCGCGAGCAACGCCCGCGGCTGCTTCCGCCGTTCTGCGGCCCGCTGGCGGGAAAGTCGTCATCCAAATGGACGACGCCGCGAGCCGCGATCGCGGTTGGCGACGCCAAGCCGACGAACCGTAGCTCGTGCTTTGCGTTCCGCGTCATTACGTGGCAGAATCCGCAGCGCCGTCCGCCTTGAGACGGATCAAGGATTGCTGCGTCTTGATCGAACAAGCGATGTATTTCGCGCTCGGCTTCCTCGTCGCCGGGCTTTTCGCCTTGATGTTCCTCCCCGCTTTCTGGCGGCGCGCGCTTCGTCTTTCGATGCGACGGCTGCAGATGCTTGCGCCGATGTCGATGGAGGAAGTCGTCGCCGAGCGCGATCTGCTGCGCGCGGAATTCGCCGTGCGCGAGCGGCGGCTCGAACAAGCGATGGAGGCGACGCAAACCGCGCGGGCGCACGATCTCGCGACGATCGGCCGCCATGTCGCGCGGATCACCGAACTCGAAACGCAGCTCAATCGCGCCGAAGCCGACAATCGCGACATGAACCTGCGCGTCAATGAGGCGGAGAAGGTTTTGGGCGAGCGCACCGAGCTTCTGAACGCCACGGAGCGAGCGCTGCATGAAATGACCGACCGCGCCGAAGGCCGCGTCGCGCAACTGCGCCTGATTCGGTCGGAGACGGCGGCGCACGACGAAGGCGCCGGGGCGCAGCTGGATGGTTTCGTCGCCGCCTATGAGTCGCGCGTCGCAGCGCTGCATCAGCATAATAGCGAGATGCAGCGCGAGCTGCAGGTCTTGCGCGACGAGCATCTGCGCGCCGCGCAGTCGGGCGCGCGGGCGACGGAGCTTGAAGATCTGCTGACGCGCATTTCGGGCGAACTTGCCGCGACCCGCACGCTGGGAGAGACGCTCGCCGCCGAACTCGACGCGGCGCGGGCGCAGCTCAAAGCCGCCGAAGAACGCCTAAAGAATGACGGCGACCAATTGGAAGGGGCGCTGCGCGTCGCGCGCGCCGAAGCGAACGACGCCGCCGGAAAGCTCGAATCGGCGCGCGCCGACAACGCCATGCTGCAGGGCGCCGTCGAGGCGCTGCGCGCGGAGCGGGCCAATCTGCGCCGCGCCGCCAACGGGTCCAAGGGTTTGTCCATCGTCCCCCTCGCAGCGAGCGACGCCGAAATCGCCGCATTGCGCGAAGCCATCATCGATTTCGGCGACCGCGTCGTCGCGCAGGAGCTCGAGGCGCCGGCGAAGCGCGCCTAAAGCGCGCCTTGCCCTTCCCAAAGGCCTCGGCCTCGAACATGAAATCGTAATTTCGCGGCGGCGCTGTTGACCCGCGGCGCGCGCTTTGGAACAAGTTGCGCGTTCGTCACGCTTACGCGAGGCCGCCTGTGCTCTTCGTCGCCCTTTGCCTGGATAAGCCCGATCACGTCGAGCTGCGCATGTCGACCCGCGCCGCCCATCTCGCCTTCCTCGACACGCACGCCGCGCGCGTGAAGCTCGGCGGCCCCTTTCTGGACGGCGAGACCCCCGTCGGCTCCATGCTCGTTCTTGACTGCGAGAATGAGGCCGCCGCCCGCGCGCTGCTCAGCGAAGACCCTTACGCCGCCGCCGGCCTCTTCGCCTCGGTGGAGCTGAAACCCTGGAAACGCGTGGTGGGAGCGCAGCTCTAGTGGCGCATTGGCTACTAAAAAGCGAGCCGTCGAGCTGGTCCTGGGATCAGCAGGTCGAGGCCGGCGCCAAGGGCACGTTCTGGAACGGCGTGCGCAACCATTCGGCCAAACTCAATCTGATGGCGATGAAGAAGGGCGAAAAAGGCTTCTTCTATCATTCGAACGAGGACAAGGCGGTCGTCGGCATCGTCGAGATCATCAAGACCTATTATCCCGACCACACCGACGAGAGCGGCAAATTCGGCATGGTCGATGTGAAGGCGGTGAAGGCTTTGAAAAAGCCGGTGACGCTGGCCGAGATCAAAGCCGAGCCGCGCCTCAAGGACATGGTGCTCGTCAACAATTCGCGCCTCTCCGTGCAGCCGGTGAGCGACGAAGAATGGCGCATCGTGCTGGAGATGGCGGGCGAGAAGGGGTAATCACCCGCCGTTCCGCGCCGCCTTGTCATGGGCGAGCGTCGGCGCGTCCGACATGCCGCGGTTGATCTTGTCGAGAATCTTCGGCAGTTCGTCGGGCTCGGGATTCAGGTCGCGCGCATGGTTCCACTGGAAATGCGCTTCGAGCTTGCGGCCGACGCGCCAATAGGCGTCGCCAAGATGATCGTTGATCACCGGGTCTGACGGCTTCAGGTCGATCGCCTTCTCCAATTCGCGCACGGCGTCGTCATAACGCCCCAGCCGGTAATAGGCCCAGCCGAGACTGTCGACGACATAGCCGTCGCGCTGCCGCAGATCGACGGCGCGGCGCAGCATCTTGAAGGCTTCGTCGAGATTGGAGCCCTTGTCGACCCAGGAATAGCCGAGATAGTTCAACACCAGCGGCTGGTCGGGATTGAGATCCAGCGCCTTTTTGAGATCGGCTTCCGCGGCCGGCCAATCCTTGCGCCGTTCATTGGCGATGCCGCGATAATAGTAGAGCAGCCACAGACTCTTATCCGCCTTGGACCGCAAATCGAGCACGCGCGTATAGGTCACGGCGGCGTCGGCGAAAGCCTTGCGCGAGCGCTGAAGATTGCCGAGCGCCGTCAAAGCCTCCTGATTCTTGGGGTTGGCGGCGACGATCGCGGACAGATTTTCGCTCGCCTCTTTGGTTTTGCCGAGCGTCTCCAGCAGAAGCGCCGCCTGCACGTCGGCGTTGACGCGCAGCGGACTGTCCTTCGGCACGCTTTGATAAAGATCGATGGCGGCCTCTTCCTGCTTCATGCGCTCATAGACGTCGCCGAGCGTGACGATGGCGAGAGCGTTCTCCGGCGCAAGATGCAGCGCGAGGCGCAGATAGATGAGCGAGGCGAGTTCGTCGCCCTGGCGGCCGCCGACGGCGCCCAGCCCGTACAGCACTTCACCCGCGCCTTCGTCGGCGGTGCGCACGAAGGGCGGCAGCGGCTTGCCCTCCTCGAGCGCGGCGAGGCCGGCGACGACGATCGGGTGATTGGGCGCGACCTCGTCGAAGGCGAGGTAGAGCTGCTTCGCCTCGTCGCGCCGCCCATGCGTCGCGAGGAAGCGCGCATAGGCGTCGACAAGCCGCAGCGTGTTCTTCTCGGCGGCATAGGCGGACTTGAAGCGCTTTTCAGCCTCCGCCTTGTCGCCGCCGAGGTCGGCGATCAGGCCGGCATGATAGTCGCGAAACACCACGAAGGCGTCGTCGGTGAGCGTATCGAGCGTCGAGAGGGCGTGACGCGTGTCCTTGGCGCCGGCGTAACTCCATGCGGAGAGCAGCGTCGAGGTGATGTCGCGGCGACGGTCGCCGCCGCCCTTGGCGAGTTCGGCGCGCGCGGCGGCGTATTTGCGATTCTTGATCTGATCGACGCCGCGGGCGAGATGCGCCAGCCCGTTGGTGCGGTCATGCGCGATCACGCGGCCAGTCAGCGAAAGGGCCTCCGACATATTGCCGTTGGCGAGCGCCGCGACGAAGGCGCGGTCGGCGAGATCAGAGTTTTTGGGGTCGTCGCGCAGAGCCTCGCGGAAGAAGGTCGAGGCGGCGAGCGTGTCGCGCTGCGCGCCGGCGACGATCGCGGCGAGATAATTGCCCGACAGGCTGGAGCCGACCTCGAAAGGCCGCGCGACGACGATATTTTCCCGCGCCGCGAGACTGCTGTCGCAGGAGAGCCCGAAGGCGCCGGATCCGGCAAGCAAGATGCACGACAGGCGCGCCAGAGCGCGTCTCGCGCGGCTGGCCGGAGACGCAAGCAGAAGAGCTGAATTGGGCACTGGCGCTTCCCTAAAAGGCGACGATCGCGCGCAAAGGCCGCCCCACGGGGAACAGCGGCCTAAAAGTCCAAGGTCGCGCCTAAAGATGGCCCTTTTGGGCCGATCACGCAAGGCGGAAGAAATCCCGGCAGGGCTTCTCCCCTTCGCGGAGAGAAGCCCAAAGGAAAGCTCACGCCTTTCTGATCGCGGCGACGATCTTTTGCGCCGCGTCGTCGAGATCGTCGGCGGGAATGACGTTCAGGCCCGACTCATTGATGATCTTCTTGCCAAGGTCGACATTGGTGCCCTCGAGCCGCACGACGAGCGGCACCTTGAGGCCCACTTCCTTCACCGCCGCGATCACGCCTTCGGCGATGGTGTCGCAGCGCATGATGCCGCCGAAAATATTGACCAGAATGCCCTTCACGTTCGGATCGGCGGTGATGATCTTGAACGCGGCCGTCACCTTTTCGGTGGTGGCGCCGCCGCCGACGTCGAGGAAGTTGGCCGGAAACTCGCCATAGAGCTTGATGATGTCCATCGTCGCCATGGCGAGGCCGGCGCCATTGACCATGCAGCCGATGTTGCCCGGCAGCGAGATATAGGCGAGGTCGTATTTCGACGCCTCGATCTCCTTCTCGTCCTCTTCGCTCTTGTCGCGCAGCTCGACCATGTCGGGATGGCGATAGAGCGCGTTGTTCTCGAAACTGACCTTGGCGTCGAGGCAGCGCAACTTGCCGTCCTTGGTGACGATCAGCGGATTGATCTCCAGGAGCTCCATGTCCTTGGCGACAAAAGCCGCGTAGAGCTTTTCGGTCAGTGCGCCCGCCTGTTTGGCGAGATCGCCGGTCAGGCCGAGCGCCGCGGCGACCTGGCGGCCGTGATGCGGCATCAGCCCGGTCGCCGGATCGACCGAGAAGGTCACGATCTTCTCGGGCGTGTCATGCGCCACCTTTTCGATGTCCATGCCGCCTTCGGTCGAGACCACATAGGCGATGCGCGACGTCGCGCGGTCGATCAGCATCGAGAGATAGAATTCCTTGTCGATGTCGGCGCCGTCTTCGATGTAGAGGCGGTTGACCTGCTTGCCGTCATCGCCGGTCTGCAGCGTCACCAACGTCGCGCCCAGCATCTGTTTGGCGAAGGCTTCGGCCTCGTCGATGGATTTGGCGATGCGCACGCCGCCCTTGTCGCCGGCGCTCGCTTCCTTGAACTTGCCCTTGCCGCGCCCGCCGGCGTGGATCTGCGCCTTCACCACATAGACCGGGCCGGGAAGCTTTTCGGCGGCTGCGCGCGCGTCCTCGGCGCGCAGCACGGCGACGCCGGCGGCGACGGGCGCGCCGAAGTCGCGCAGAACGGCCTTGGCCTGATATTCGTGGATGTTCATCGGCTATGTCTCCCTGGCGCAATGGCGCGCCGGCGCGATCGGAAAATCGCGCTCAATGGGCATAGGCGGAGCCGTTTCGTCAAGGCGGCGGGAGGACGCGGGAGGAGGCGACGCGAGCTGCGACGCATAATAAAGCCCGCGCCTTGCATCCTTCACGTGAAAAGGACCTTCATCAGCAGAACCGGAAGCTTCGACAATAAAGCGCGGGTTCATGCGCGTTCCGATGCCGCGCCGCTGGAACAATTTTTGGCCCGCTGGGTTCCATCCGCACGGAGCTCCCCTCTCCCCCTCGACTTGGCGCTCGGTCAACCTGGCCGGGCGCTTTTTCTTGAGCCGTGGCGTTTGGCGATGGGCGTGAGGCGCTTGTTTGGGATCGCGCCATATGATCGAGTGCTGAAGGCCCTGCCCCCTTTGCTCTCCCCAGCCCCTTTGCACTCCCGATGACCAGCCTGAGAAGCCCTTTTGGCGAACGGACCCAGAAATATTGGGATCGTCGTCACGAGCTGTTTTCGAAATGGGATGAAGGCGTCGAAACCGATGAGGTGGGGCTGTTCTCCGTCAAGCCGGAGCGCTTTGCGCTGGAGATCGGCGCTCTCCTCAACGGTCACGCCGTGCTGGACGCCTTCTGCGGCATCGGCGGCTCGGCGATCGCATTCGCCAGATGCGGCAAGCGCGTCATCGCCGTCGACGTCGACCGCGAACGGCTGTCCATGGCGAAGCGGAACGCTGAGATCTATGGCGTCTCAGAGCGCATCGAATTCATTCACGCCGACGTCATGGAGGCCTATCCCAAGCTCTCATTCGATGCGCTGAACATCGATCCGCCCTGGGGCGGACCGGACTACTTCAAGAAAGCGCGCTTCGGCTGGCGGGATTTTTCGCCAAACCCGCTGCCGCTCATCCGGCGAGCGATGAACTCGGGAATCGCAGTCGCCGTCGGACTGCCAGCGAATTTTTCCGAGGGCGAACTGCGCGAGCTGCCGCCTGAAACCGTTGTGCGCGAGTCGAGGGACGCCACGCGCGTGCTGTTCCGGACGGCTTATTATCCGCCGGTGGACTGAGGCCCATGCTTTCGTCCGCAATGTTTCAAAATAATTCGTATTACAGCCCCGTATCGTGAAATAGTTGGACGAGACGCCGCATATCTGCAAATCTGGCGAACCAAGAACTCCCGACCGCCCGCTTCATGGAGCCTCGGCTTGCCAAGGCCCAGCCGAGGGCACAGATTTGCCTCCGAAAACGATTCCGTTTGGCCATATTGGAATGGACGACTCTCGCTGTGAGCGATGGATTTAAACTGGCGCCGCCTGAACCTGCGCCAGTCGTGCCGCCCGAGAAGGCGATTGGCCTGGTCCCGGTCGACGAAGAGCAAAAGTCGAAACTGAAGGGGCGTGTCGTCGAGTTCGTGGACGACCTCGTCGCGCAGGAGTGTCATTCGCCCGAATTCGGCCGGCGCGTCGACCAGGTCGCCAATCTGGGCCGTCGCGAAATTTCCGAAGCTGCGAACCACTCAAACCGTTTCCTGAATCGGCCGGTCCGGGCGATGGATGAGACGTCGAGCCTCGGCGCCGACATCGCCGAGCTGCGCCGCACCGTCGAGGATCTCGATCCGCTCCGGCAGGGCGACCTTTTCGCCCCGCGCAAGCTGTTTGGCGTCATCCCGTTCGGCAACCGGCTCCGCGGCTATTTCGACGCTTACAGGAGCGCGCAAAGCCACATCGCGACGATCCTTGCCCGCCTGAAGAGCGGCAAGGACGAATTGCTGAAGGACAACACCGCGATTGATGTGGAGCGGCAGAATTTGTGGGTCGCGCTCGGTCGGCTCGAGCAGATGATCTTTATGTCGAAGGCGCTTGACCTCGAACTCGAGTCCCGTGCGGCGGAAATCGAAGCGACTGATCCGACCAAGGCGAAAGCGTTGCGCGAAAGCGCCTTGTTCTATCTGCGTCAGAGGACTCAGGATTTGCTGACTCAAATGGCGGTCAGCGTGCAGGGCTATCTCGCCCTTGATCTCGTGAAGAAAAACAACATCGAGCTCATCAAGGGCGTAGACCGCGCGTCCACCACGACGGTTGGCGCGCTGCGCACCGCCGTAACGGTCGCGCAGGCGCTGACCAACGAGAAGCTGGTGCTCGATCAGATTGGCGCGCTCAACGCCACGACCGCGAATATCATCGACAGCACGGGTCAGATGCTGCGCGATAATACTTCGCGAATCCATGAGCAGGCGTCCAGCGCCACGATCCCCCTCGAAACGCTCCGCCGCGCCTTCCAGAATATCTACGACACGATGGACAGCATCGATTCCTTCAAAGCCCAGGCGCTTGAGAACATGAAGCAGACGGTTGCGGCTTTGGAAAACGAAGTCGGCAAGTCGAAGGCCTATATCGCCCGCGCCCACGGCCAGACGGAAGCGCAGTCGGCAGGCGGGCGCGCCGGCGGATTGCTCGACGCGCTTGAGTGAGGCGCAGCGAGAAATGATCGAGCCCTTCCTTCTGCCAGAGAATCTGCCGTTTAGCGTCGCCATCGCGCTGATGGTGTTGCTGGGGCTCGTGCAGGTCGTTGGTCTCGGCGACGTGATTGGTGGCGACGCCGAGATCGATACGCCGGGGAGCCTGACGATCGATGCGGGGCTTCTTTCCCTGATGGGGCTACGGCGCTTGCCATTTCTGATGTGGGCGATGCTGCTGCTGACAGCCTTCGGACTGATCGGCCTGGCCGGCCAGCAGGCGCTCGCCGCGTTGACCGGACACACGCTGTCGGCATGGCTTGCCGGCCCCATCGCGGCGCTGGCCGCAGTCCCGGTCACGGGAGCGCTGGCGCGTCCGCTCGCCGCCATTATGCCGCGCGACGAAACCACCGCGATCGACCTGGTCGCGCTGGTCGGACGAGAAGCGCAGATTGTCATCGGCAGAGCCGCGAAGGGCAATCCAGCGCGCGCGCGCGTCGTCGATCATTTTGGCCAGACGCATCATGTCATGGTCGAGCCGGACAATGACGGGCAGACCTTCGGCGAGGGCGAACGTGTCCTTCTTGTCCGACAGGAAGGCGAAATCTTCCGCGCGATCACGCGCGGCGACACATACTTGCCTCAGCTCGACTGAGTTGGGGCAAAACCTGGCGGAATCAGCGAACGTCAGGCCGTATTGGATTCCCTGTATTTGGAGCGGCGAACATGATTCCCTTCAACGTCATCAAAACAACGCAAGAGGCCATCACCCTGGCCGAACTGCCCGCCTTGCATATTCAAAGTGATAAGATGGATGCTCATCTGATCCAGATCGGCGTTTACGCCGTCATCCTTCTCTTCCTGCTGCTGACATTCGGGCTGATCATCACCCGCTTGTACAAGCGGGCTTCGAAGCAGATTGGATTTGTCCGGACCGGGTTCGGCGGCGAGAAAGTCGTGATGAATGGCGGCGCGCTGGTTCTGCCCGTGCTGCATGAAACCATGCCGGTGAACATGAACACCGTGCGCCTCGCCGTCGAGCGCAAGAACGGCGACGCATTGATCACGCTCGACCGCCTTCGCATCGACGTGAAGGCGGAGTTCTATGTGCGCGTGCGACCTGACTCGGCGGCGATCGCGATGGCGGCGCAAACGCTCGGCGCGCGCACCATGCAACCCGAGGCGCTCAAGGATCTCGTCGAAGGCAAGTTCGTGGACGCTCTGCGCTCCGTGGCGGCCGGCATGACGATGAACCAGTTGCACGAACAGCGCGCCGACTTCGTACAGAAGGTGCAGCAGGTTTCGTCGTCAGACCTTGCGATGAACGGCCTCGAACTTGAATCGGTCTCGCTGACCGGACTAGACCAGACCTCGATCGAACATTTCAACGCCAATAACGCATTCGACGCGGAAGGCCTCACCAAGCTCACCGAGCAGATCGAAATGCGCAGGAAGACGCGAAACGATATCGAACAGGACACGCGTGTCCAGATCGAGACGAAGAATCTCGAGGCCGAGCGGCTGTCGCTGCAGATCAAACGCGAAACGGAGTTTG
The DNA here is from genome assembly GCF_051061285.1 of Methylocystis sp. GTDB lineage: Bacteria > Pseudomonadota > Alphaproteobacteria > Rhizobiales > Beijerinckiaceae > Methylocystis. The sequence goes on along the minus strand of NZ_JBPFEA010000023.1, from coordinate 15,586 downwards.
CGTTGCTGGAGCAGACAAGAGAGATCGAAGTTCGCCGGGCCGAGCAGGCGGCCGAGATCGCGCGCGAGCAGGCGCAGCGCAACCGCGAGGCGGACGAAGCGCGCATTCTCGCCAAGCAGCAGGTCGACTCCAAGCAGATCGAGGCGGATCGCACAATCCAGGAAGCCAAGATCGCGCAGCAGCAGGCGGTCGAACTCGCGCGTCAGGAACAGCAGATCGCGGTTCAAAACAAGAGCCGCGAGGAAAGCCAGGCCAAAGCCGAGGCCGACGCCGCGCGCGCCAAGGCGGTGGCGGCGGAGGAGCAGGTCGTCACGAGCCGCCAGACCGAAGTCGCCGAACGCGCCAAGCGAATCGAACTGATCGAAGCCGCGAAGGAAGCCGAACGTGCGGCGATCTCGATCAAAGTGGAGGCCGAGGCGGAGAAGGACGCCGCCGCCAATCGCGCCGCCGCGGCGAAGCTCGTGGCGGAAGGCGAGGCGGAGGCCGAGAAGTTGCGGGCGGACGCCGCCCGGGTCCGCTTCGAAGTCGAGGCGGCGGGCCAACGGGCCGTCAATGAGGCGGCCAACCTGCTCTCGTCCGATCAGGTGTCCCTGCAGATGAAGCTCGCACTGCTGAAGGTTCTGCCCGAGATCGTGCGCGAGTCCGTCCGGCCCTTGGAAGCGATCGACTCGATCAAGATCGTGCAGGTCGACGGCATCACGCCGCGCGGACCGTCGCAAATTGGCAACGGCGGCGTCAGCAACGGCTCGGGCAATCTTGCCCATGACGCAGTTACCGCAGCGCTGGCCTATCGCGCGCAGGCCCCGGTGATCGACGGCCTGATGAAGGAGTTGGGCCTCTCCGGCGCGTCGCTCGAGTCTCTAGTGGAGGGCGTGGCCGCCGCCAAGCTGCATACCGAGCCCGCGGCGGAGGCGAATTAAGAGGTTGAGCATCCATATCGCCGTCGCAAACGCAGGATGAACCCGATAACCCCTTGTCCACAGAGGCGCGTCTAACCCGAAGCGAGGAACTTCTCCTGATAGACCTGTTGCTTCGGCACGCCGGCCGTCTCGGCCGCGGCGAAGGCGGCGTCGATCATGGCGGGCGGTCCGCACAGATAGATGTCCGGCCGCGCGTCATCTTTCGCCAGTTCGGCTCGAAGCAGATCAATCACCGTCCCGCCCGCAACGCCATTGCCATCGCCGCCTTCAACCACGGCGACTCGCAATTCCAGATTGGGCATCGCGCTCTGAAGCGTCTTGAGTTCGTCGACATAGAAGAGCTCATCGCGACGCGTTACGCCGAAGAAAAGCTTCGCCGGCGTCTGATCGCCGCTGCTCTTCATGTGCCGGACCATCGACAATACAGGCGACAATCCGGTGCCGCCGCCGACGAAATAGCGGGGTCGCGCGCCGCTATCGCGCAAATTGAACGCGCCCGTCGGTCCGCGCAGGTTCAACTTCATGCCCACTTTGGCGTCATTCGTCAGGAACTTCGAAAAGGCGCCCTCAGGCAAAATGCGGATGAAGAATTCGAGTGCGCCGTCGCCGGAAAGCGACGCCATCGAATAGGAGCGCCGCGTGTGCGTGCCGGGAATTTCAATGTCGACGAACTGACCCGGCATAAAGTTGAGCGAAATCGGCGACGCGCCGTCGGACGTCAGGACCTGCACGACCAGTCGAATGACATTCGACGACACCTTGCCGCAGGTCTTGATCTCGCCAACCCAGTTGGTCTGGATCGCCTCGAAGGAAATGCGGTCATAGGTATAGGGAACCATAATGTGCAGGTCGCTTCGCGGAAAGGTGCGGCAAAGCAGCACCATGCCGTCTTCCTCTTCGTCGGGCGGCAGGGCTTGAACGCTGACGTCGAAGAGTTCGTAGTCGCCATCCGTACATTCGCCCTTGCATGTCGCGCAGCCGCCCGCCCGGCACGAGGACATGAGGATGACGCTTTGGCGGAGGCCGGCGGAAATGACGTTTTCGTTGGGCCCGCATTCGAAGGAACAGGTTTCCCCTTCCTCGGTTTCGATCGTGATCTGGTACATTTCAGTCGCCCTGAGGATGATCTTTGCCTCGTTGCACGGATTCGGCGCCGCGCACGACTTCGGGCGCGCCGAGACCAGCGTCTCTGAGCAAGTTCCGGATTCCGTCTACGTTCACGCCGGATGCGCTCGCGCAATCCTGACGCTCGAAAAATCGGACGACGAGCGCGACGGCTTCGCGCGCGGAGCGCTCCGACAATGAACATCCTTCCTGCACGAACTCGCCGTCGCGCAGGATTTCCCAGTGCCACATATATTCGAGATCTCGGCCATACGCGGCATAGAGCGTCGATGCATGAAGCAGCATCGCGTTCGGGTCCGCAGCCGGATCGCGACCCTCGCCGCGAGCTTCAAAATCCAAGCTAAACATTCGCGCCTCCAGTGCAGTCATGGATAGGAGCCCGGGCGCTTCCGCCCGAGCCCTCAAAATCCATCGATCGACGATGCGATCAGGACGCCTTCTGCAGATGCAGGACTTTCACGCCGCGCTCCTTGCGCAAGCCTTCCAGCGGCGTCGCATAATAGTCGGTGTTGCGCATTTCCATGAGCAGGGTGCCGAGCGCCGCGTCAGTGCGCAGGAAGACATTCACCGGCATCACCGGCGGCTTGTAGAGCTGCCGGAATTCGACATGGACGCGCTCGGCGTCATATTTGTTCTTCGCCGCCTTCATCTTGCCGATCCAGGTCGCCTCGACGGCGGCGGCGTCCTCGCCGGCCGATGTTTTCGTCATCAGCGCGCTGACGGGCAGGTGGCCGACTTTGAGTTGCGAGAGCTTTTCCTCGATTTTGCGTTCGATGTACTGATAGTCGGTGTCGAGGGCGTAGCTCTTGCGCCAGGGCGACGAATAGGCGAGACGGAAATCCTGAATGAACTTCGTCGCCGCATCGACGCTCGTCAGCTTGGAGATCTTGTCTTCCCAAGTCGCGCGCGTGGCGTTGTCATGGATGGGTTCTTTCTTCCCCATTGGTGCATTCCTTATCGTTCAGCCGACGATCAGATGTCGGTGAGGGCGCGATCGAGGCCCATGAGTTCAGAGGTGATGGTGAATTTGGAGCCGAGCGTATAGGCCCGCCCCACGGTCGACGACACATTCACGAGAAGGTCATAGACCGAGAAGGTCTTACCGAGCAGATCCGAGGCTTCAGCCGCGTCGATCTCGATCGCGCCGTCGGCCTTGATCCACCAGAAGCCGGCCTTGTCCTCGACGACGATCGTCGGATTCTTGGCCTTGCCGTCCTTGAGGATGATGTCCTCGACGATCGCGTCAATTTCATCGCTCTTCATGAGAACGAGCACCACGGCGTTGGACTCATGCACGACCTGATTTTCTTCGGCGAAAAATTCGTCGGCGAAGGCCTTGCCGGATTTCTGCATAATGCCGGCATTGTAAGCGTTATGGGAGGTTGTCATTTCGACGTTTCCTTACTTCTTGAGGCCGGCGAGCACGGCGTCGACCCTCTGGTCGATATTGACCTTGTAGCCAATCTTGTCGGCGTAATCGGCGTTCCAGTCGCCGAAGACGCGATGCAGCGCTTCCGACACGCCAGCCCGATCCGTCGCGCCGGCGACGTTCTCGACCTTGGCGTAGAGACCGACGAAATCCCTGAGCGCCACGACCGACTTGTCGAGATAACGATCGGTCCAGGCGTGAAGGAAGGTGCGATTATGCGCGCCGAATTCCGGATCATTGGCGAGGCAATAGACGAAGAGATCCTCCATCGCGCCGCGTGTGATCTGGAAGTAGGTCTGCGACTGCGCCGTGAAGAACGGCGTGAGCGTGTCGCCATAAACCGTCGCGAGCCGCTGGAAGAATTCGCGACGGACGAATTGACCGAACAGCGCGTCATAGACGCAATGGCCGGCCCACAGGATCTCATTCCAGTCCTGAATGCCCTGCCAGATCTCTTCGACCGCCGCGCGGGCGCCGGCATAGATCGGATCGGTCGTCCAGATTTTCTTCGGTATGTCGGTCGATGCGTCGAAGCCAGGAACGAGCTTGGCGATGAACAGACGCTCCATCTGGATCATCTGCGCATTGTCGACCTTGTCGAGACCGGCAAAGGTCGCCGACTGACGAATGGTGTCCGAAAGACAATCCCGGCCAACCGACGAATGCGAGTTGAACAACCCGTATTCATTGTAGAGCAGCGCGCCGTAATATTTGTTGAGGATCTCATCGCGCCAGTAGGGATCGACCGTGCGGATCGAGCCTTCGGCGGAATAGGCCTGGAGAAAGCGCTGCGTATAGCGCGCTTCTTCCGACTTGTCCTTCACATAGGGCGCATGCCAGCGGCGCGCCGGATCGCGATGGCGATACCAGTCGGTGGTGCGGAGCTCCGTGCTTTCATTGCCCCAGGACGGACGGCCGCCGTGGAACTTCTGCGTCCAGTCGCCCCAGTCGAGGCCGCCGGCAATCCAGTCCGGATTGGGCTGCGCATAGACGGAGAGCTGCTCGTATTCACACAGGCGCTTCCAGCGGGGCTGAATGAAGTAGTGATATTTGCGCTGCGTATCGAGCGGATGGTCAGGGATCGCCTTGAGAATGATCGCGGCGCGTTCGGGATCAATCAGGCCGCGCTTGGTGACGGCCGAGCTTTGCGGTTGAGACATCTCATATTTCCTCGGATTTTAGTGATTCGTGATTGGTTCGCCGGGCGCGGGTGCGTCCGGCGTACAATTTGGGAGTTACACTTGGAGAGATCAGTTGAACTTCGCGAGCGGGTCGTGGAAGACGCAGCCGGCGCGCTTGATGTCCTCGAGCGTCCACAGATTGTCGCCACGCACATGCGGCTGGGAGATCAGCGTCTTGCCGTCCGAGCGGACGCCATGACCTTCAGCGATCACTTCCGAGAGTTCGCGACCTTCGTACTGCTCGAAGATCGAGTGGCACTCATAGCGCTCCGGCTCGGTGAGCCACATGCGCTCGCCCCACTCATCCGTGAGCGAGTGCTTCTGGCCATTGAACTCGTGAACGCGCAGCGAGCCTGAGCCCTTGGCGAGTGATGGAATGAACGGCACCTGCGAAACGCGGTCGATGTAGACCTCGTGGCCGTTCTGGACCAGCCAGGCGTACGGAATGAACCCGCTCTTGGGATCTTCGTAGCCGAGCTTCTTCCACTCGTTGTAGATCTTGCCGTAGTGATCGGCCCAACCGGGATAGTTGGCTTCGAACCACGCCTGATCCTCTTCGTCCGGCAGCGACAGACGCGAGAAGCCGAGCGGCCACAGCGCGTAAGCCGCAAGCGCAAGATCGTGGTGCGCCCAATAGGCGTCGACCTTGGCGTCGCGCAGCGAGCGCGGGCTCTCCACGCCATACTTGCCAAGACGACCAATCCAGATTCCACCCCAATCCTCGTAGACCCAGCGGTTCCAGGTCTTCACCCACGGCTCGACCTTGAACTTCGAGCCATACTCGAAGAGATAGCCAAGCGCTGGCGTGAAGTATTTCTGCTGCGTCCAGAAGGCGTTGTTCAGGTCGGTGTTCAGATATTTCGCCGCCGCCGGATCATTGGCGATCGAGACCACCGTCTGATAGCCGTTCGCCATGTGACGAAGCTCGTCCGTCTCGACCGAGAGGAACACGGTCGGCGTGATCTCGTCGCCATTCGCCGACGCCCATTCCGTAACCGCGACGATCAGCGGGTTGGTGAAGCAGGCCTCGCCGACAAGCTGCAGGTTGACCGAGCATTCGACCGCGTCGCCGGAAATAAAGCCGTCCGCGAAGACGCGCTTCATGCCCTTCCAGAGTGGCCCGATGGCGCGGGTGCGACGCGCGTCATTGTGGCCAGCCGGATCATGATAATGCTTCGAATAATAGTGGTTGATGAAGGCGCACTGATGCGTATGACGAATTTCGTCGAGCACCTGCGCGAGATAGCCGTTCTTCTGCTCGGCCGCCGTGGCGGAATCCCACAACATCGCCGAAGCGGCGATCGCATTGTATTCGCCGACCTCGAGGAAGTTGGAGATGACCTTCATGGTCTCGCCCCAGCGTGGATGCACACGGTTGCCCGCGCCAAGACGCGTCAGACCGTCGAGCAGCGTGCCGAACTGGCGTTCGTCCTTCGCCGCTTCCATACGCGCGTATTCCTTGGCGATGACCTTGAACTGCTCCTTGGTCTGGTTCGCCATGTGATACTTGGTGGCGTATTTGGTGCGGTTGTTCTTGAAGTCCCAATTGAAGCTTTGCAGCCACTTGTGGACCTCCTGCGGCTCCACTCCCACCGGCGCGCGATTAACTTTTAGCGCGTCGGTCGCCGCTTTTGTCGCGAGACTGATAGCCATGCTTCCTCCTCAAAGATTTCTTCGAATGTTTTCGGGCCCAACATCCCGTCCGTGTGAGACGAATGCGATGACTGAGCCCCTTCGGCGCCGGAGTCTTGCGAGGCCGCAAAAGACCGAACGACCCTACGCCGCGCCAAGATGATGATTTCAAGGAACGACGTTACTTACATAATCGCAAAGCGTATGCCAACGGATTCAATTACTGGAACACATTGGTTTTGAAAGGCTTCTTGCGACGACGCCCGCGATCTCGAAATGCATGCGCAAGTAAAACATTTATACAGGCGTTCAATATCCATACGTATCGGACGACGCAGCCTTCACGACGAGGACCAAATGCAAAGGCGGCGCATCCACGATACGCCGCCTTGATGTTTCCGTTAGGCGATTGGTCGTCAGCAACGCGGATCCTCTCGCGTCGCCGCCGCCGCTGCGCCGCTAAAGCCGAATGTCGGATCGTCTGGCGGAAGAATCGTGACCGCGCATTCCACCATCATTAGCGATGTCGCCGTCCCGACCGCATTACGCAAGGCAAGACGCGTAACCCCAACAGGATCGATGACGCCCATCTCGTACATATCGCCCCATTGCCCTCTGCGCACGTCGAAGCCGAAGAAATCGCTATCGCCGCGGCGCAGTTCGAACAGAAGTTCGTTGGCGTCTAGCCCCGCATTGGCGGCGATCCGGCGCAACGGTTCGTCAAGCGCATCGCGAACGATCGCAATGCCATGGTTTTGATCGAGTCCCTCGCCCGTCAAATGTTCGAGCGCGCGCCGCGCCCGGTAGAGCGCGACGCCGCCTCCTGCGACGACGCCCTGCTCGCGCGCCCTACGCGCCGAATTGAGCGCATTGTCGACGCGCTGAAGGCGCTCCTTGATGAGCACGTCCGAATATCCGCCAACCTTAATCGTCATCATCTTGCCGGTGAGCGCGCTGATGCGCTCTTCGAGCTTTTCGACCTCGCGGCGCTTTCCCGAAGGCGAGCCTTTGGACCGATCTCCATTAACGATCCAGTCGAGTTCTCGCCGCGCGCGCGCCAGACGGTCCGCGATTGCTTCCGGATCGCCGCCCGCGCCGATGACGATCGTCGCGTCCTCGCTCGCGACGACACGACGCGCTCTGCCGAGATGCGTCCGCGTCACGCTGCTGAGATCTTCGCCAAAGGACTCCATGATCGGCCGCGCGCCGGTCAACGCCGCAAGATCGAGCAGATAGTCGTAGCGACTGTCGCCGAAGCCTGGCCCCTTGACCGCAATCGAAAGCAGGTTTTTGCGAACGTGGTTGAGCAGCAGACCGGGGAGCGCCGATTCCTCGAAATTTTCTGCGACGACGAGGAGACTGCCGCCAGTTTCGCGCACGATTTCCAGCGTCGGGATGAGCTCGGAAAAATCGTTGATCACCCGGTCGTAGATCAGCACATAGGCGTCTTGCAATTCCGCCAGCTGGCGCTTGCTGTCTGTCATGAAATAGGGCGACCGATAGCCCTGCTCCCAGCGCATGCCGTCGACGCATTCGATTTCGTCGCAGACGCCTTCGCCGAGTTCGGCGGAGATCACGCCGCCCGCGCCGGCCTGCTCAAGCGCGTCGGCGACGATCTCGCCAATATCTTCCTCGCCCCCCGACGCGATGGTCGCGACATGCGAAAGACTGTTCCGCTCCGTACAGGGCCTTGCCTGACGAATGAGTTCCTCATCGACAGCCTTCATCGCGCGCTCGATCCCGATGGTCAATTCGCGAGGGTTCATTCCCGACGCCAGAGCCTTACGGGTGTCCTCGGCGATGCGGCGCGCCAAAACGACCGCGGTCGTCGTGCCGTCACCAGCCTCTCGCGAGACCGTCGTCGCCATGGAGCGAACCATCGACACGCCGATACTTTCGCGTCTTCCCGGCAGTTCGATGGCTTGTGCGACGGTGACCCCGTCCTTGGTCGCGACCGGCGGCAGTCCATGAGCGCGGTGCTCGATAATGACGTTTCGTCCACGTGGTCCAAGCGTGACGCCGACCGAGTCGGCGAGGGTACGGACGCCGACGAGAATGTCCCGGCGGACTCCATCGCCGAATTGAATGTCCTTAGCCATGGGTTTCCTGCCTTGCCTTGTTCTGTTGTTTTTCAGCTATTCAATTTTCTTTTTCGGCGGCGTTGCGTCGAGATCGTCGCGTCCGGCATTCATGATCATGGCGCTTCTGCCTGCGCGCGCGCGACGATCGCGATTCCGATGCAGGCGATTCCAAACCCACAGCAGCGAGCGGTCGTCGAAATCCAACCCGCGTCGGATTTCCTCCATGTCGACTTCGTCAAACTCGCTGAGCCAGAAGGCGCGAAGCTCGTTCGCGCGCTCTTCTCCAACGATCCCGAGGAGGCGTATCTCCTCGGCCTCGAGTTGTTCGAGCGCGGCGTCGAGACGCTTTGCCGCCTCCTCAATGAATTCACGATCGTCGGAATTCATCTGCTTACCTCGGGGGCGGCGATGCGGCGCACGCTGCGCATGCCGTAGCGATCCATTTTGTGATAGAGCGTTGCGCGCGTGATCCCGAGGCGACGCGCCGCCTTGGCGATATTGCCTTCGCACTCGGTCAGCGCCGCGCGCACAGCCTGCTCCTCCCAGTCGGAAAGAGCCGTTTTACGGACAGCTGTCGGCCAGTTGGCTGGCGCGACAGACGCGCGCATATCAGCGAATTTATCGGAAGCCTCCGTCTCGTCCTCCTCGACAAAATCATGCGGCAGATCCTCAAAACGGATCACGCCGTCACGCGCAACCGCCAGCGAAGACCGTATGACGTTACGCGCCTCACGAATATTGCCGGGCCATGGATGACGAAAAAACAAGGCGCGCACCTCGTCGCATAAACGCTTACGGTCGCTTTGCCCTTCCTGTTCGCATGCAAGCAGATGATCGAGAAGCTGGAGGCGGTCGGGGCGCTCGCGCAGCGGCGGCAGCCAGATTTGCACTCCGTTGAGCCGGTAATAAAGGTCGCGGCGAAATTTTCCGTCCTTGACCATTTCCCGCAGCTGGCAGTTGGTCGCCGCAACGACGCGCACGTCGACTTTGATTGGCCGGTGAGAGCCAATTGGAACCACCTCTGAAGAATCGAGAACACGCAACAGAGTCGCCTGCAGATCGAGCGCCATGTCGCCGATCTCGTCGAGAAACAGCACGCCGCCGTCGGCCTCGACAAATTTTCCTTTCTTTCCCTTGGCTCGAGCGCCGGTAAAGCTGCCGCCCTCATAGCCGAAGAGTTCGCTTTCAATGAGTTCCCGCGGTATGGCCGCACAATTGATCGCGACGAGCGGCCGATCCTTTCGTGGCCCGCTCGCATGCAGCCGCCGGATCAGATGATCCTTGCCGACCCCCGATTCACCGGTGATCAGAAGTGAGATATCCCGTTGCAGCACCGCGGAAGCCTTCTGCAGCGCAGCCTCCGACACATGATCTCGCCACGGCTCTTCGCGCTGCGCCGCTTTGAGCTTCACGCGCGCATGACGCCCCTCAGCGACGGCGTCCAGACGAAGCGCTTCGAGACGGATGTGCCGCTGGGTTTTGCTGACGGTCAAATGGCGGACGCCTGCGGCTTCGCTCTCGCCGACAATGTCGAACAAATCGACGCCAAGGACATCGCGGAACGGCTTGCCAATAACAGAGGCGACGCTATCCACGCCAAGGAGGTCGATGGTCGAACGATTTGCGCCTTCGATAACGCCTTCGGCCGAAACGAGAAGCTTGCCGTCGATGAGTGTCGACTGTTCCGCGAGAGTGTCGGCGCCGTTGCGATGGCGCAGACGTAGGAGATAGCCCTCGGTCGCGAAGCGTTCGAAAAGCCGCGCCTCAAGGAGCTGACACGTGATCCGCAAAAAACCGAGCATCAGTTTCGCGGTATCCCGTCTGTCGGTCACCAGGCCGATCGTCGCGCAGGCGCGGCCGTCGGACCCAAGGATTGGACACCCTGCGGTCGCGAATGGGTGAAGCGCGCGCGAGAAATGCTCCTTGCCCTCAAATGCCGTCGGCTCATCGAGAAGGCACGCGGTTCCCAGGCCACTGTTGCCGATGCTGGCCTCGTGCCAACCAACGCCGATGCGGGCGAGATTTTGGCCAGCGGACATGATGCGCAGACCAGCATCGAGGAGGTGCACGACATAACCTTGAGCGTCGGCTAGAAGGATCGTCACATTCCCTTCGTCGAGGAATGGACGCAGATTGTAGACCATGAGCGGCAGGCCCGCGGCGAAAGCGTCGCATAAACTCTGCTTGGCGTGCTCAATGCGGCCAACCTGCGCATGCATCGCCATTCGTGGCCCAAAATCTGAGCCCGGCGGCAGATCATATTCGTCGATGCAGCGCGCCCAAGCTTCGAGCACCTGTGGTCGTACCCAGTCCGCCCCCTGAGGAGCCTGACCGGTCTGGCGCATCCAGTCCCACGCGGCGCTCGGTCTCTCGAGTTCGAAAACTTCCGGAGGGGGCTTTTCGCCGTCGCGGGCGAATGCCGCAACGGCGCTCCCACGCATCATATGACCCATGACAGTCTTTCGCGATTGTAGGTTGTGAGCGATCACGGCCGTCCTCGGCGCGAAACTTGGCGCGCGGCGCCCCCGATGTCGGGGGCCCCGTGCCGATATTCGACGCGATCGCCGCTATGCCTTGGCGATCGACTCGCTGACGCGCGAACGAAGCCGCTGCGCAATCTCTTCCGCTGCATACGCGAACAAGGCGCCGATGATCAGCGACGCGACGGCGCCAAACACCGGATTGCCGACGCTCGGAGACAAAATCCTCTCGACACGGTAATCCGGCAAAGTCGCGACAAGCACGCTGACGTAGCCTAGCAGTGACGCGGGAACGCTGCCGAGCAACGGCAAACGCGCCGCGAGCGTAACCAGCGCCACTGTCACAGCGACGCCGAGCGCGGCCCAGACGGCGAAGTCGACGCCGAGCGCTTCGGGTTGATGCGTTGCAAAGACCAGCGCGCCGAGTGCGAGAGAGGCGCCGAAGAGCGAATGGATCGCCGATTTACGAAGGCCGTCGAGCCCGCCTCCAAGCAGGAGAAAGGAAGCCCATCCGGTCAGAAGCGCCCAGACCTGCAGACCGAAGGGAGAGGTGGGGCCCAGCGCCAGAAACGCCAGCGCTCCTGCGGCGACGCCGACGACGACGGCGCGAAGGGCATCGTTGTATAGGGCATCGTTGGTTATTGCGCGATTAGATGCAGCGCTCATTGAGCAGTCCTCCTGAAGGCGCACGGAAAGCGTGGCCACGTCTGAAAGAAACCCATATCCGACGGACGATGGCTTCTCGCCAGCCGCCCGGACATGCTTTTCGGCGTCAGACAGTGCGCGAAGGAGGCGCGCGCGAACATAGAGGACGCAATTCAGGCGCGGCCTGAATTGCGTCGGGATTGAAAATAGAAACAAGCAAGACTGGCGGCGCTTCGTCCGGCGCCGTCTTCGCGGGAATCTCCGCCAAGGCATTTTCAACTGCGGAGCTGGCGTGAAGGATCGCACAAGCGACGCAATGCGCTTTGCTGGGCGCTTTCGACCCGGCGTCGTCCTGCGCCAGATCGACGCTGGAGCCGCACACGACGCTCAGGACGCCGCTCCCGCCGAGATCCGCCATCGCGCCGCTGGCAAACCCGAACGCGACAGCATTGAAGAACAGAACAAATGCCGCCGCCCAATGTAGGGCGCCGCGCAGTGCCGCCGTGTTCTGGTCCCCCGCTTGGATCACAGTTCGCTCGCCACTTCTGAGTAACAGGAACGCTAAAACGCTTCCAACAATGCGTCAAACATTCACGTGACTTAAATAGGCGCGGCGTCAATATGACGCACGAGCAGATGCTGCCTGTCTATAATCTTCCAAACACGGAAAGTGTTCGAATTTTATACAGTGCGCTCGCCTTCGGTTCATCAACAGAAAACGTGCTGACCACCTCACCGCCGCTGCTCACAAGATAGACAAGAGCGCTGTGATCGAGGCTGTCGACCGACGCATTCTTGCTTTTGGAAAAATAGACTCGCACCGACTTGGCGGCGGCCGCAATATCTTCGTCAGAGCCCGTAAGGCCCAGGACATTGTCACCAAAGCCTCTGACGAAATCCCTCAACGCCTCTGGCGTGTCTCTCGCGGGATCGACCGACACGAAGTAAATGGGAAATGTGTGAGTCGCCGCGCCCGCTTCACGCAAAAGCGCCTGCGTTTCCATGAGCGTTGTCGGACAGATCGCAGGGCAGTTGGCGAAACCAAAAAAGAGCAGATAGGGGCGCCCGCGCAGCAAATGGCTGTCAATGATAGAGCCCTCCGAAGACTGCAAACGAAAGTTCGGGCGCAACGGCGCATTGGGCGAAGCGATCCCGCGATCGAACGTCGCATTGACAAAAATCGTCGCAACGAGCGCCTGGAAAACCAGAGCGGCCAGCGCCAATCTGATAACTCTACTGTGGAGCATTTTCATAAAGGTTGTCCGCATTTTCGAACCCCAGCTTCGGCAAACCCGCGCGCGACAAGGACGCAAGCCTGCATCGTCGCTCTGTGCGCCTCGAATGATCGTTGATTGATCGAAGACAGCGTCAAGCAGCATTGGCGTCTTGCGACGAAGATGCCACTCGATATGCCTCGACGTTCGAACGCTATATCTTCGTAAACGCTGTTCGCATATGCGGCGATGTGTCCGTCATTCGTGGGCAAACATCGCGACTGACTGAAACTTATACATTGAATGTTCGATAGCTTTACACGTGCTCTGCGCGATCGGTTCGACACAATTTGGTTTTGACTGTCAGAGTCATGCCCGCGGCGCCATACCGAGATCCCGGAGCGCCCGTGCGGCGACGCCTTAACCAACTCAGCATCGACGACACGACGCGCGCCAAGAAAGAGATCGGCTGTGAAGAGGCCGAGCAGTTGGTTCGCGACAGGCTGTCCATGGCGAAACGTAATGCTGAGATCTATGGCGTGTCGCAGCGGATAGAATTCGTTCACGCCGACGTCATGGAGGCCTATCGCAAGCTCTCATTCGATGCGCTGAATATCGATCCGCCTTGGGGCGGACCGGAGTATGTCGAGAAAGCGCGGGTCGGCTGGCGGGGTTTTTCGCCAAACCCGCTGCCTCTTATACGCAACGCGATCAATTCGCGGATCGCCGTCGCCGTCGGACTGCCAGCGAATTTTTCCGAGGGCGAACTGCGGGAGCTGCCAGCGGAAACCGTTATGCGGGAGTCTTGGGACGCAACGCGCGTTCTCTTCCGGACGGCTTATTATCCGCCGGTGGGATGAGCATCAGGCGATGCGTGTGCGTGGATTGACGCAGAACTCGCACGCGCGGATGGACATCGACTCATCAAAAGTCGCTCTCTTCGAGAAATACGTTGCAGTCTCCGGGCAGCCATTTTCTGTTTGCGGCGTCCTCGATGCTTTGCCGCGATCTCATAAGCACCCCACCAAAATGCTCGCCCGGCGCAAGACCGAACCTATTTCGTAATGCTGCGCGACTGACATAAACGCGGACCAACTGGGTTCGATATCGCGCTTCCCAGAAATAGTAGGCTCGTCGATTGTGATAGCAGCTGGTGTCGGGCTGAACCTCGCCGAAAACGAAATCTAACATTTCAAGCATTCTCAGCTCCTCAGCGCTGGATCGCAGCGGCGTCGAAACCGGATCGTCGCAAGAGAAAAGCGGCGGGCCCCGAAAGGCCCGCCTCAAGTTGGCAACTGACGCGCGACAATGGGGAGCCGGGCGTCCGCTGCGAGTTCTCAGCAAGGCAATTTCTATCAGACCGAAGCCGTCGACTTTTTGCGCCGTTGTGTCTCGAGCGTTGCGCAAGTTCGAGCGGCTGTGGCGAAAAGGTGGCGGCGCGGCCGTCGCCGCATCGTCGTTCATGGTTAGGCGCGATCACGGACCCCGTGAATTTCGGCGCGACCAATGCCCGTCCGCGCTCGAGGCTGCGCGGAGAACGACGGAACAACCAATTTGATCGTGAGTTACGCGTGGCGAGAGGCCTCGAACGAGGACTTGGAGAACCGGCTATGAAAAACTCGCGCAAGCTGCTCACCACAGCGCTCGCCGCAACTATGCTCATTGGCGCAGTAGCGGCGTCTACTCCCGCCTCGGCGTGGAGCACTTGGGGATGGGGAGGCGGATGGCCTCGCCCATGGAATTATGACGCGAGTTCAGGCTGGGGCTATGGCCGCTGGGGCTACCCCTCTGGCTACAGCTATTGGGGCTCCGCCTATCCCGGCTATTATGGCTATGGAGCCGCCTATCCCCGTTACTACGGCTATCGTCGGGGCCACTGCGCCTGGTAGTCGCGTAACTCCGAAGTCCTGAACGCCGGAGAAGATGAGGCGACCCCGCCAGGTCTCGCCTCATCCCCGCAACAGACGCCTTAACCAGGGGCGGCGGCGGCGTCCGTAACTCCCCGTGCGTGGTTCTTCTAGCAGACCGGCGCCTTCGCCGTTTTGCAGCGAAGTGTCTCGATTATTGCCAAGTCTTCGGAACTGTGGCGAAAAACGCATCAGGCGACGTCTCTGGCGCGATGGACAAGGCGTCGGACGAGGATCAAAACATGGCTGGCGCCACTGCGGACTGTCCTCGATCGCTTTGGTCGGATCGGGCCAGGGTCGTGGGCATTTTAGGAACGAAGCTCACGCTCGGAGCGCAAACGGCCAACTGGATGCGATCGGCGGAAAGAAATCAATAAAATGCGAGCAGAAATGGCGCTCCCTAGGGGACTCGAACCCCTGTTTTCGCCGTGAGAGGGCGACGTCCTAGACCGCTAGACGAAGGGAGCGCGGAGCCGCTCCTATAGACTGCGCCGGTCCTGTTCGCAAGGGCCTTGCCGAGACTTTCGCGCTGTCGTCGGTCGTGATAGCCATCGGGCCTGGTTCGGGACGGAGATAATGACGCAGCCGCTCACAAAAGAAATGCTCGGGGCGCAAAGCCTCGAGGCCGCGCTTGCCGCGCTCGGGCGCGCCGCCCGCAAGGCCGCGCGGGCCGTGGCGCTGGCCCCCGCCGAGGTCAAGGACAAGGCGCTGCGCGTCGCGGCAAGCGAAATCCGCCGGCAGAGCGGCGCCATTCTGGCCGCCAATGCGCTCGACGTCTCCGACGCCAAGGGCCGCGGAACGGCGGGCTCCTTCATCGACCGGCTGACCCTCGACCCTGGCCGCGTCGAGGCCATCGCCCGTGGCGTGGAGGAGCTCGGGGATTTGCCCGATCCTGTCGGCCGGCTGCTGGGGCGATTCGAGCGGCCGAATGGCCTGATTATCGAGCGCGTCTCGACGCCGCTCGGCGTCATC
>NZ_JBPFEA010000022.1:0-50524 GCF_051061285.1 Methylocystis sp. | reverse complement strand
AAGGTCCCTGGCTGAATCAGCTTGATGACATTATCGTTGGACACGGCGTATCACTCCTTCAATGGAGAAGTGGAGGCTCGAACACCCCCACGATACGCCGCCTTACCGATTCATGCTGTCACCAACTTTCGGCCATAGCTCCGGCAGCCGGCGAGGCGCCGCCTACTTATAAGAGGGCTCACGGATGCAGACGCGCCAGGTAACGCGGTTTGTTATGCTTGATCGGCATTCCTGGCGCGAAGCAACGGGGGGAAATAAATTGTTTAGGGACGCGAGGTCTGGCGCCATTCTTCTTGCAACCGCCGGCGCCGTCTCTGTCCTGCCGTTAGAACACGCCAAGGCCATGACCGATAAGGAGCAAATGCAAATGCTCCTCAACCAGGTCAGAGAGCTCAAAGCTCGGATGGACAAAAGGGACCGGGAAGAGCGTGAGCGTCGCCGCGTGGAAACGGCGAACGGCGGTTCAAACGCCAAGCAAACCGCCTCAAAGGAAATCGCGTCGAGCGGAACGGCAACGCCGCCGAATAAATTCCTCTACAAAGGTCTGGAGATCATACCGGGCGGCTTTCTGGCGCTGGAGTCCGTCTGGCGCAACCACTGGCTCGGCGCAGACGTCGCCACCCCATTCAACGCCATTCCCTATGGCTTCGCCACGGCCGGCCACACGGACGAGTTCCACTTCAGCGCGCGCGCGACGCGTCCCGCTCTCCTCATACGCGGGGATCTTAGTCCGACGACGCATATTCAGGGCTATTTCGAAACGGACTTCCTTGGCGCAGCCCAGACGGCGAACGCCAACCAAAGCAATTCATACAATCTCCGCGTTCGACAGGCCTACACGAATATCGACAATGACGATTATGGGCTTCATTTCACGGCAGGTCAGACCTGGTCGCTCATAACGATGAATTCTGCGGGGACCCGGCCGGATACGTCGTTACAGCCGCCGACGATCGACCACAATTACATGCCCGGCTATGTCTGGGATCGAAATCCTGGCGTCCGCATCTATAAGGACTTCGGAAAGCAATTTTGGTTGGCTCTGGCCGCAGAGGGCTCGGCCAACACCTTCGCAGTGCCCGGCCCAGGATTCGGGCCCGTCTCCACGCTCCTTCCAAACAACCTGGGGATTCCCGCGCCCGCGGTCCTCGGCCTGGCGACGAACGGCGGCGCATTCAATACTTTGAACACTTATTCCTTCAACCGACTTCCCGATCTCATCGGCAAGGTCGCATGGGATGCGCCACTCGGCGACCGGACGGTGCATCTGGAAGCGTTCGGGGTGGCGCGCGAGATGACCGAGCGCGTCTATTTCGGCAATCATCGAGTTTGGGCCGGCGGCGTTGGCGCCGGCGCAATCGTCCCGATCATTCCTAAAATCCTGGATTTTCAAGTATCGGGAATGGTCGGACGCGGGGTCGGCCGTCTTGCTGCGAGCCAGCTTCCCGACGCGACCTATTCCGTTTTCGGCGCGCTCGAGCCCCTCCATCAGCGCAGCCTGCTCGTCGGCCTGACATTGCATCCCACGCCGCAAACCGATGTTTTCGCATTCGCGGGCGGCGACATCGCCGGCAAGAACCCGCAAGTCGCGGCCATCAACGGCACGATCTATGCCGGCGGATATGGCAATCCGCTCTATAACAATGTCGGCTGTAGTCTGGAAAATCCCATATCGCAGGTTACGCCGGGCGTCGCCGCACCCGTTCCACTTGCTGCGCTCGGCAATCCCCTTTTCGGTTGTTCCGGACAGACCCACGCTTTGCGGGAACTCACCACTGGAGGCTGGCACACATTCTACGATGGACCGGCCGGCAAAATCAGGGTCGGCGTGCAATTCGCCCATATCATTCGTAACGGCTTCACCGCGGTCGGCGGCGCGCCACGCGGCTCCGAAAACCAATTATTGACCAGCTTCCGTTACTTCCCCTTCTAGGGCCGGATGGGGCTCTATTAATTTTGATGAGGGGTGATTCAGTCCTGACGCGTCTGAGCCTGTGCAATGAACTCGCACCCCCCATGCGCTTCATTGTTCGAAAGCCCATATCCGGCTCCAATCGCTTTTCATGCTGATGACGAACCAACCGTGCCGCTTCGCCTCGTCATGCAAGGACTGAGGAAAAGCCCCAATTCTGGTGTCAGGCAATCCGAGCGCCGGACCATAGGCGTATTCGCGCTGGGCGTCGTCGTGCAAAACCAACATTCCGAATCGCGCGCCGTCCCCCGACGTCGTGTATTCGAGCATCTGCCGGTCGCCCGTTGAGTTCCCGAATGCGGCGCGCGGCCGACGACCGATCATCAAATGGATTGCCTCGGGCTTGCCGGCGCCGACGTCGCTGAGCAGCGTATCGGGGCTCTCGATGAGAACGGGACGCCCACGCTCGTCATAACGGTAGCTTACGCTCTCCAGAGTCCCGACCACCTGCTCGGGCGGAACGCCATAGGTCCGCTCTGCATAGACCCGCACGAAATCTTGCCCGCCTCCGGTGACGATGTAGGTCCGATAGCCGTTGGCGCGCAGATGCTTCATCAACTCGAGCATCGGCAGATACGTCAGCTCGGTATAGCGGCGCCCCCAGCGCGGGTGTCTCGCTGTCTCAAGCCATTTCTCCGCATCCGCTCTAAACTGCTCGACGCTCATGCCGCTGGGCTGCACGGCCATGATCTTGATGAGCTCCTTCGTGGAAAGCTTCGATATCGCCGCCATGTTGCGAGAGAGCGCTGTCTTGAAGGGTTCGATCTTCGCCAGCGCGGGTCTTGCCTGTACGACGGCAGGCAGGCGATCCAGACAATACATCAACTGTGGATATATCGGATGGGACGCCCATAGCGTGCCATCCTGATCGAAGACCGCGATGCGCTCCTCGGGCGGGGCGAATTTCGTACTGGATGGATCGGTCGTCGCTCGAATGAATTCGACGATTGCATGTTTGGTCGGACCTTCGTTCCATGACGGAAGCGGATCGCTTCCCGCCCTGACAGACGATCCCGCCATCAGGCATGTTGTGACCATCACAGCGATCAGGAATCTCAATCGAACCAGCGCTTTCATCAGTCCTCCCTGATAAGCCGACAGTCGTCCAAAGCGCGCCTCCGACGACGTCGCATGTCAGCGCTAACGAATGCTCGACGATAGACGATGGGCGAGGCCATTTATAAGCGATTTGCGTGATCGATTGTGGTTGCCATCCCGACGCGAACATGAGTCGCCTTCGAGCCCGGCGCCTCGACTTTGGGAGCAGCTGCTTCGCGCCGAAAATCTATCGAGAGCCACAAGCGCCGCGACAAATTTGCAACGCTTGGCGCAATTCGTCGATGAAAGACGCGAGAAGATCGGAACAGAGCTTGATTTCATTCGTTGTTAGGATGACGCTCCTAAATCGGTTGTTCAGTGGTCCGTCTCTAAAGAAGGAGATTTCCAATGACCACCAGGAAGCTTCAGCGAAGGCGAAGCGCGATCAGGTCGCTTCTCCAGAACCTCGAAACTCGTCCGTTCTGCGGGGATCATTTGCCGCACTCCGGCGGATGGCTGAGTCAGCCCCGGCCGAAACTGTCGCGCGGCTCGTCCAGCGTCGGCGGTCAAGGCGATCGTCGATAGAGATTTGCGGCGGCGGCGCCTGTGAGCGCCTCAGCCGCGCCAGCATTGGACGCGGACAGCGTTCCGCAAGCGAACGCCCCGACCGTGGATGTAACGGCGGGGCGTTCTGCATAGAGCGGCAGAGGTCGCATGCAGCCTCGATAGAGGGTCCTTGGAGGCGGCGGCAGCTCTTGCCGCGGCGCTACTTTTCGGCTCGGGGGGATTCCGGCGCCTCCAGCACATTCTCAATCGGGCAGTCGAAGTCCCAGACAACGCCTGCGCTGTCGTATTGGAGGCTTGCATCCCCTCTCAGGTTCAGTCTGATCATGTCACGAATGACTGTGGACCCGAAGCCGTTGCGCGCGGGCGGAACGACCGTGGGACCCTCCGTCTCACGCCAGCGCATCGTGAAGCGCCGGCCTTCGCCATCGTGCTCGCGGACGCCCCATTCGATGTCGACGCGGCCATCCGAATTGGACAGAGCGCCATATTTGACGGCGTTGGTCGCCAGCTCATGCAGCGCCATGCTGAAAGATTGCGACGCCGCGGCCGAGATGATCAGCGGCGGGCCCGTTAGCGCGATGCGATAGCCGATCAAATCCTCCAGATGGGCGAGCTGCGAGCGCACGAGATCGCCTAGCGGGACGCCTTGCCAATCGCTGGCGACCAGCAGGTCCTGATTGGCGGCGAGAGACAAAATGCGCTCCTGAAATGTTTCCTCGAAGTCGCGTCCTGAATCGCCCGCGGTCGCTCGTGCGATGGCCAGCACGATGCTCAACATGTTTTTCGAGCGGTGATTGAGCTCGCGCATGAGAAGAGCGCGCTGTTCCTCCGCGCGCACGCGTTCAGTCACATCCCTCGATAGCACGGCGACTCGCGGGCTTTCCGCTTCCTCGATGCGGAAGACAAAGGCGTCGTAGATCTTGCCGAGCGCGCGCGCTCTGCGGACGACGCGTTCGGCGTTCCCGGACACCCCGACTCTGCCGATCGTATCGATCCAATCCTTTTCCAGGCTGGGCGCAAGCGCGCGACCGCTCCGCCCTTCAACGTTCTTCAGCCCGGTAATCGCCTCAAATGCTGGATTGACTTCAAGGAAGCGGTAGTCGACCGCATGACCTTCCTCGTCATAGAGCGGCTCGACCACCGTGAAGCTTTCGTCAATGGATTCGAACAGCAGGCGGTACCGCGACTCGCTGTTGCGCAGCGCCTCCTCCGCGCGCGCCCGCTCAATCGCCGACCACGTTCGCTCGGCGACATCTTCGGCGACCGCCGCCTGAGCGGCGCTCCACGTCCGCGGTAGCCGCGAATGAACGGTAACCACCGCGACCAGCCGGTCGTCCTTGACCAGCGGCGCGGCCAGAAAAGCGGAAATCGAACGGCTTTCGAATGACCTTAGGGTCTCAGGCGCCGCCGTGCGCGGGTCGTTGCGGACGTCGCTGACGACGATTGTTTTGCCACGCTTGAGGTCTGCGATCAGGGCCTCCCCCCAACTCTCGAGACGATGGCGGCCGGCGCTGCCTGGCGCCGCGCCGTCGTTCCAGTCGTGCTCAACAGTTGCGTATTCGCCGGCCTCGTCGATCTCCGCATAGGCTGCCTGGTTGGCTTCGAGGCGCCGGCCCAGGACCCCGCTTGCCGCAGCCTGAATCGCCACGGGATCCGCCAGCGGGCGCAAACGGTCATTCAGATCGATGAGGAGATTTTGCCGAGCCTCGCGGTCCCGACGGTTCACCTCGCACGTCAGCTGCTCCATCGTGTCGCTTATGGCGAGTAGGATCAGGTTAAGCTGGTCGAGCCGACGGCCATTCAGCAGCATCACGCGAGGACCGAAGCCTTGGAACACGTGTTCGATCTGGTAGTCGTCGAAACTCTGGCGGCGAGGGAGAATGTCCTCAAGCAGCCGTCGCAGCTCCGGGGTGTCCCACTGGCCATTGCCCAGCTCGTAAACGAGACGTCCTTCCGTCTCTTTGGGGTCTCCACCGAAGAGACGATAGAAGGGCCGATTCGCCGAGTGAACCGTGAGGTCCCAGTGGAGAACCAATAGCGCTTCACGCACGCTGTCGATCAGTTTCTCGGCGAATTCTATTCGGCCATCGAGTTCATCACGGAGCCGCTCACGCTCGGTGTCATCGGATATCGCAAGCAGGATGCAATCTTTTTCATCCGGCCTGCGGATGCGCTTGGCCTTGAGCCGCAGGATGCGCCGGCCGACACCTTCGAAGACCTGTTCGACGCGGTAATCCTCGATCGTACTGTCCCGCTCCACAATTTGTTCAAGCAGGCGCCGCAGCTCCGGAATGTCCCATTGCCCGTCGCAAATCCCATAAACCGGCCGGCCGACTGTCTCCTCGCGCGTCACCCGAAACTGGCTGAGAAACGCCTTGTTGGCGACCTCGACCGTGAGCTGTGAATCGAGCGCCAACAGGGGCAAGCCCACGGTCTCCAGGATCGAGCTCGCATAGGCGGAAATGTCCGTCTCGGTTGACATGCCTACCGAACTCAGATCGACGATCGCCCTCGCGAAAGGTAAGGCGTTTGGACGCGAGAGGAACCCCGTAATGCGGAAGGCAGGCGGGCAAGGGGGTGCGATCGTCCGGCGAATCTCGATTATGATGCCCGTCAATCGCCATTCACTGTCGATTCGAGGGGAAACGTGCTTTTAAAATTCTGGATGTCGCAGACGACGCTGGTCATGGCGCTCATGCTCACATTCGCCATGGCCGCCGTCGCGCTTTTCCTGTGCTGGCTTAGCTTCGCCTCGCGCTTTGCCGCCTATGTGCAGAACTGGAAAGGCGTCGTGCCGCCCTTCGTGGCCGTCCCGGCGACCCTGTTTGGCCTGCTGATGACGTTCCTCTCGCAGGACGTCTGGGACGCAAATCGCAGCGCCTATCGCGCCATCGCCATGGAGCGCGAGCAATTGGCGACGCTCGCGGCGCTTTCGGGCAATCATGGACTCAACGCGGATGATATTCCGCGCGCCGTGCGTGACTATGTGGAAACCGCCGTTGGCCTCGAATGGAAGACCATGGAAGACGGCAAAGAATCGCCGGAAACCGAGGCCGCGCTGAACAGACTCACGCGCGCGGTCGCCAGCGCGCGAATCGAGCCGGCCTTTCAGCGCGCGCTCGTCGATACGGTGATGCGTTTGCGATCGGCGCGGGAACAGCGACTCGCGATTGCGGGGGCCTTTCCCGACGATCGCAAATGGGCGGCGGTGATCATCATCGCCTTCATCACGCAAATCGCCCTTGCGATCGTGCATCTCGACCGCCCGAGGCCTCAGCTTCTCGCGCAGGCGATTTTCGCTTTGGCGGCGATCGTCCCCATATCGCTCGTCGCATCCGTGGACGATCCCTATTCGCCGCCCAGTGCGGTGAGTTCGGAGCCGCTTGCGCAACTCCTGGAGCGCTATCCGCAAAAGTGACCGGGCCGCCCTCTGTGAAAGCGCCCTGCAGAGGCAGCTAAGAGTTCCAAGAAAATTGCATTAACCTTCAACGAGCGGCGAGGCGCGTTGCTGCGCCGAACCCGGGTTCGATCGAGACAGCCAAATGGTCGAAATACGAAAGGTGGTTGGAACCGCTTTTGTCGTGGCGGAATTCCGCAATGATGAAAACAAGGAAGCTCATCCGCTCTACCGCGATCCCTTTGTCCACCTGTTCCTCAATCGGGAATCGAAAGAGGCGGCGGATCGCATTTCTCAATCGTTCCCGCCGATCAGGAACAATGTGCGACTGAGGACGCGCTACTTCGACGACCGGCTTCGTCTTCAGATCGATCAAGGATGCCGACAGATCCTCATACTTGGCGCCGGACTCGACACAAGGCCGCAGCGGATCGCGGCCGAAGGCGTCGCCTATTTCGAGATCGATGCTGCAGAAACCCAGGCGTTCAAGAAGGCGAAACTCGAAGCAAGCGATGTTGATCCCAATACGAAATATATCGGGGCGGATTATGTGACGGATGGAATGATCGGTCTCCTTGGTCGAAACGGATTTGATTTCAAACTTCCCACGCATGTCATATGGGAAGGGAACACGATGTATTTGGATGAAGCGGCGGTCTGCCAGATCTTGACGGACCTCATGCGCCACATCAAGAGCTGCTCGGCGTCCTTCGACTATATGGCTGAGGATGTAGTCAACAACGCCACTGGCGATCCTGAAATCACCAGCGTCGTCGAGAGATTCGCCGCCATGGGCGCTCCTTGGACGTACGGGATCGAGAATCTTGCGGAGCAAGCCGCGCGGTGCGGGGCGAGCGTGCTCGATCGTTGCACAGTCGCCGACCTTCATCGGACCTATTGGCCGGATCAGCCGTTAACGTCGCCTCTTTACGGGCGATATTCGCTTTGCACGGTGGGGAATGCTGTAACTTTGCAGTAGGGTCGCGCCGGGCCTTTCCCAGCGCTACATGGATTAAATCACAAAATAGGAGCCCTCTATGCCCCAAGGCGTTCGCTTCACAGGCGCTTACGAAGTCTCAGCGTTGCCGGCGCTGATCCCGGGAAGCTGGTATATTGGGTTTGCATGCAAAAAGTGCGGTCAGCACTTCGCCATTTTGACCGAGCCTACAGGCACGGGCGCTTTGGAGATATCCGGGCCCGCGACGTTCAGCGTGACGTGTCCGAACTGCGACACACGCGGCGAATATTCCGCGACCGACATTACACAGTTTCAGGCGGCTCAGGGCGGCCCATCGTCGACCGCCTGAGGCGAGTCGCCGTCCCCTGGCGGCCCCTCACTTGCCGCAACAGCGCTCGCGGCTCAACCGGCCCGTTCGTAATGGGCGGTGAAGTGCCGCAGAAATGGCGCCTGTTCAGTGATCCGGTAGGCTTCGATTGACTCGCGCTGGCGGCCGATGGCGTCCAGCACTTCAATCAGATAGTCGAAATGGCTCTGCGTATAGACCCGGCGAGGGAACGCCAACCGCACCAATTCGTGCGACGCTGGGATTTCCTCTCCCCCCTCTGGCGCAGGCTTTCCAAACATGACGCTGCCGAGCTCGACGGCGCGAACGCCGCCTTCGAGATAAAGCGCGTTGACGAGCCCGATGCCGGGATAGTCGCTGGCCTTCAGATGCGGGCAAAACGCGGCCGCGTCGATGAATATGGCGTGGCCGCCGGCTGGGCGCACGATCGGTATGTCGCGCGAGATCAGCGCCGACGCCACATATTCGACGGTCGCATGCCGATAGCGCTGATAGTCATATTCCAACGCTTCCAACAGGCCGACGGAGATTGCTTCCAGATCACGGCCGGCGAGACCGCCGTATGTCGGAAATCCTTCGGTCAGGATGAGCAGGTTACGGAAATCATCCGCCCATGAATCATTGTTGCAGGCCAGAAATCCACCGATATTTGCGAGCCCGTCCTTCTTTGCGCTCATCGTCGCCCCATCGGCGAACGAAAACATTTCCCGCGCGATTTCCAACAGGCTCCGATCGGCGAAGCCCTGTTCGCGCTCTTTGATGAAGAACGCGTTTTCCGCAAAGCGGCATGCGTCGATGATCAGCGGGATGTTATGCTTTTCCAAGATTTGCTTGACGCTCCGGACGTTCTCCATCGACACCGGTTGGCCTCCACCGGTGTTGTTGGTCACTGTCAGCATGCAGAAAGGAATATTTCCGGCGCCTTCGGCCTCGATCAACTGCGCGAGTCGCGCGAGGTCCATATTTCCCTTGAACCGTTTTTCAGAATGCAAATCGCGCGCTTCGGTCGACGGCAAATCCGTCGCGACGGCGCCGACATATTCGATGTTCGCGCGTGTCGTATCGAAGTGACCGTTGTTGGGAACGACATTCCCCTTTTTCAAACGCGTCGCAGCCAGAATGCGCTCGGCGGCGCGTCCTTGATGCGTGGGGAAAATATGTTTGAAACCGGTAATCTCGCGCACGGTTCGTTCGAAGCGCCGCCAGGAGCGACTGCCGGCGTAGCTCTCGTCGCCGAGCATGAGAGCCGCCCATTGGCGGTCGGACATGGCGCCCGTGCCGCTGTCGGTCAGCAGGTCGATGGTGACGTGGTCGGCGTCCAGAAGGAAGACGTTGTTGAACGCCCTGGCGAGAAGGACTTCACGCTCGCTGCGCGTGGTGATGGGCAGCGCCTCGGTCATCTTGATGCGAAACGGCTCGATGATCGTTCTCACGGGAATGCTCGCGATTGAATGCCGAAACCGACCGGGCTGTCGGCCACGTGCTCTTCAAATGGGCACCATCGCATGGCTGGTCCACTTCCTTTCGCCAAGCGCGAAGTGCCGGCATCGCCGCTTCTTTCAGAGGGGCGCGAGCTTCTTCGCTCTCGTAGATGATTCACTGGCGATCGTCGGGCAGTTCGCGAGCGTTCTGGCGTTCGCGCATTTGACGCGGCAAGCGCATGGCGGCGATCGGATGCCGACAGATTGCGCTAACCCTGCCGTGTCGCCCGGAAATGCAGCGACATCAATTATGGGCGACTGCGCCGTTCAACGGCGATCGTTACTGCTTCTCCCCGAGCCGTCCGAAAAACTTGCGAACCGAATTCGCGGTGCGCTTCAGAAAAGTGGAGAGGCCGTCGGTCTTTCGAGAGGCGTGACGGCTGGCGTTCCTGTCCTTGGCTTGC
The DNA here is from genome assembly GCF_051061285.1 of Methylocystis sp. Taxonomy (GTDB): domain Bacteria; phylum Pseudomonadota; class Alphaproteobacteria; order Rhizobiales; family Beijerinckiaceae; genus Methylocystis. The sequence goes on along the minus strand of NZ_JBPFEA010000022.1, from coordinate 40,361 downwards.
TGCTTCGGTTTGGCGTCCACGCCGCCATTGACCGCTCGGCGCTTTGACTCAGAGGCATTTTGCTCTTGTTCGGGCCTGATCTGCTCACGCGATCTTTCCGGCGCGACGGCCGCAGGCTCCGCATTTGAATTCTTGTCCGGCTTTGCAGTCGAGGCGCCTTCAGGGACGCGCGGAACGGGCGACGGCAGAGTCGCCGCTGGCGCAGCCTCATTTCCAGGGAGAGCCTTGTCTCCCTGCTCACGCTCTTGGGATGGAGACGGCGCTTTGATGCCCGGCGCGGCGCCCGGCGCAACAGGATTCTGTTTTGATCCTTCTGAGGTTTCGGCCGGAGGCGCGGCAATGATTGCGGCGTCGCTCGACCCTGCCGGCGCGGCGCGGCTCGGATGTGTCGGCGCGTCGTTTGTCGGCGCGCTCCCATTCTCCATGGGCTTTGTCGCCGGGGCGTGCGACGTCTCCGCCTTGGGCAATGCGCCTTGGCTGCGATTGATCGTTTGCTTTTTTGTCGGCGGCGACACGCCGGGCGCGTTAGCGCGATTGGTGGAGTCGACAGGGCCCCACAGCGCTGTTGTGAGGCCAATGACGGAAACCAAACCGCCAACAACGACGAGGCTGGCGATCATGATGATCCGGCCGGCGCGACTCGGCCGCTTGTCGAGAACCGTTCCGTCGTGGCGGCTTACAAGAGGTACAAGTGCTGTTGCTGAAGCTTCATCATTGGCGCCCGCCAAGTGTTGGTTCGCAGACCCAAGATCCTCGGACAGGCTGATGCGCTCCACCACGAAGCCGCTATCCGATGGCGACGAGTCCAGATCTGAAATGGAATGGTCGTCGCCAACGCCCGCCGCTTCCGCTTCATCCGGTCTAGCGATCGTTTCTCGTCGCCGTTCTTCTTCCTGGTGACGCTTGAAGCCTTCGATGAGCCAGTTATCGACCGGAACTTCCTTGCTTGCCGTATGCGCGCTACGGGATTGATGACTCGCCGCTTTTGCGCGCTCCTCCTCTTGCCGGCGCCTGAAGGCTTCAGCGATCCAGTTACCGCCGGATCCGTCGTGAGCGCGGCGCGTTTCGGCGATGTCGACATCGCCTGGGGAAGAGCCGCGCTCGCCGCTTCGCCGCGCGTCTTCGCGGCGTTTCAAGGCGCCGAGCGTCCAATCGCTTTCGAGAATTTCTTGCAAAATCTCATCCCCACTCACCGGCTCCGCTCCTGCGCTCAAGGCTGCAGCGACGATCATCCGGGAACGCATGAGGTCTACACCAATGTTCGATGCTAGCCGACTGAGGGCGTGCGTCAATGATCCTGGGCTAGACTCCAACTTGGTCAAGTTGGAGGCGCGCCAAATGTCGGCTCGAACAGCCCCATAACGCAAGCGTCGCTCAAACAGGGGCAGCCGCGATCGAACGTCCAATGCCGAGCTTACGACACGCCATGTGGAGTCGCCATGTGGTGTCGCCATGTGGACGCGCCATGTGACGGTGGCGCAGAAACGGCCATTCGAGGTAAGCTCTCGCTGGAGCGGGAAGAGATACAAAAGAGCTGGAACGCCGCGGCGGCCGCGCCTGGTGGCCACGACGGAAGCGAGTTCAGAAATTTAGACAAAAGGAAACAGACTATGCGGACCGTCCTCAAATTTTCGATTGCGCTGGCGTTTGTTGGAATCTCCCATCCCGCACTGGCGGCCCAGTGCGGACGCTCGGCGGCGGGCTTCGACAATTGGAAGCAGGAATTTGCTCAGGAGGCGCGCGGCCAAGGCATAGGTCAGGCTGGCATCAGCGCGCTGATGGGCACCCATTACAACGCGGCGACGATTTCCGCCGATCGCGGCCAGAAGAGCTTCCGCCTTTCGCTCGACCAATTCCTCGCCAAGCGCGGCGGCTCGGCCATCGTGTCGCGCGGCCGCGCGCTCAAGCGGTCTTACGGCGGACTCTTCGCCCAGATCGAGCAGCGCTACGGCGTGCCGCCGGGGCCCCTTCTCGCGATCTGGGGAATGGAGACCGGCTTTGGCGCGGTGCATGGCAACCAGCACGCGCTGTCGGCTGTCGCGACATTGGCCTATGACTGCCGCCGCTCCGACTATTTCACCGATCAGCTCTATGCCGCGCTGACGCTGGTCGATCGCGGCGCGCTGTCGCCGAGCGCCCGCGGCTCGATGCATGGCGAAATCGGCCAGACCCAGTTCCTGCCGAAAAACATCCTGAACTACGGCGGAGGCGGCAATCTCGACAGCGCGGCGCCCGCGCTCAACGCCACGGCGAATTTCCTTCACGCCCATGGCTGGCGCGCCGGCGGCGGCTATCAGCCCGGCGAAAGCAATTTCGGGGCGATCCAGGCGTGGAACGCGGCCTCGGTCTATCAACAGGCGATTGCGCAGATCGGCCGACAGATCGACGGCGGCGGCGCCTCCCAGTGACGCGCCAAGCCAAAAAAACGCCGGCGCAATTGGCGCCGGCGCTCATTCCAAAAGCGCCCGAGGCGAGGCGCTATCACTCAGCCGGAGTCGCCTCGGGTCCGTGATCCTCGTCTGGCGCAGTCGGCGGAGGCGGCGGCGGGGGTTTGTGAGCCTTGGCCGCAGCCGTCGTCTCGCGACGGCGATGGACGAGATAGATCGCGAAGGCGGCGACCGTGCCGAGGCCGAGCGTAAGATAGATCGGCAGGGCGCGCATGAAGCTCTTTCCCACCGAGAAGGGGAAGCGCGACACCCAACGCTCTCCATGATCGCCTGTGACGGTGACGATGCCGACGAAATACCCGGGTTCATTGAACGTATGTTCGAAATTAATGGTGCCCGTCGGGTAGCTCTTGGGTTCCCGGTAGGCGACAGTGACGGCCTGGAGATCCTCGTTTTCCTTCTCCTCCCCGCCGACATCCTTGACGATGCGCAGTTCGACCTTCATGTCGCGCAGCTCTTCCTGCTCCGCGTCGAAAACCATGATGATCGGCCCGGTGGCCGGAATGTCCTCGCAGAATTCGTTCTTGGACGCCTCCGGCAGATAGCCGGTGAAATTCATGATATCCGGGCCAATGAAGAGCCGGCACCGGCCTTCGGCCGCCCCCAAGCGCCCATGCGCCTCGGCCGGAGCGGGCGCGCCGGCGACCAGCGCCACGACGCCAGCCGCGGCCAAAAAAATCGCGAGGCGAACGCCTCTCGCGAAACGGCAAGCGCCCTGCGGCGTGAAGCGATCTTCGCCCACGTCCGGCGCGGGATGCGCTTCCGGATTTCCACCATCACGCATGATGACCTCCTGGGTCTTCGTGTGACAAGAACACGCGACTCTCAGAAATGTTGCCTTCGCGCCGCACAGCCCGCCCCCGTAAAGCTTACGCTCCAGGGAGCCGCTCTAACAACGCCTGAGGCTTGATGTTAGCGGATTTCGCCGCATCAGCAAGGGTGCGACGATCAGTCGCTGTTTCCGCGCTGCGCAACGTGGCGGGTCCACCCCGCGCGCGGCGCTGTCGGGATCGCCGGCGCTCAAACGAACGCCGCGCCGAGGAATCGATTTTGCAGCGCGAAAATAAAATTGACCAAAATCAGAAAAAATATCGTAAGTCTGCTCTCCGTCGTGAAACCACGTTAAAAACCACCTTAACAAGAGTTCATTCGTGGAAAGCTTGCCACCCAATTAAGGCGGAGCCATATTCAGCGCGAGGCTGGGGTGCGCTTCCCATATTGCGAAACGCGGAACAGCCAACCAGACCAAGAGGATCACATGTCCAACTTCGACCGCAACACCAGCTTCGGCTACGGGCGCGGGGTCGCGCGGCCGACGACGGCTGAGATCGACCAGGGCCTGCGCGCCTATATGCTTGGCGTCTATAATTATATGACGCTCGGCCTCGGCGTGACCGGGCTCGTCGCGCTCGGCGTTTACATGCTTGCTGTCGCCAAGGTGGCGCCCGGCGCGATCGAGCTGACATCCTTCGGCCACACGCTCTACGCCACGCCCCTCCGCTGGGTGGTGATTCTGTCGCCGCTGGCGTTCATTTTCTTCATGGGCGCGCGCGCGAACACGATTTCGGCGGCGACGGCCCGCAATCTCTTCATCGCCTTCGCGGCGGTGATGGGATTGTCGATGTCCTCGCTTCTGCTCGTCTTCACGGGCGTATCGGTCGCGCGGGTATTCTTCATTACCGCCGCAGCGTTCGGCGGGCTGAGCCTTTATGGCTACATGACGCAGCGGGATCTGTCGGCCTTCGGCTCCTTCCTGGTGATGGGCGTCTGGGGGCTCGTGATCGCCGGCCTCGTCAATCTGTTCCTGCAGTCGACTGGCCTGCAGTTCGCGCTGTCGATCATCGCGGTTCTTGTGTTCGCCGGCCTGACGGCCTGGGACACGCAGAACATCAAGGACATGTATTACAGCAGCGACAGCTATGAAGTCGCGCAGAAGAAGAGCGTTTTTGGCGCGCTCTCGCTCTATCTGGACTTCATCAACATGTTCCAGTCGCTGCTGTTCCTGTTCGGCCAGCGCAACAACTAAACGGTCGACCAGACCGATTGAGAGCCCCGCTTCGGCGGGGCTTCTTCTTGCGTACGCCTCTGCGGGACGGCCCGCCTGTGGCAGACGCGCCGAGCGACCTAACGAGGACCCTTAATGGCGGACGTCACATTCCCGGCTGCTGCGGCGGCGGGATTACTGTCCTTCCTCTCCCCCTGCGTCCTGCCTCTGGTGCCGCCCTACCTGACCTATCTTGCCGGCGTCAGCATGGAGGATCTCGAACTCGAGACCCGCTCCCGCGCGCGGCGCGACATTCTGCTGTCGTCGATTCTGTTCGTTCTTGGCTTTACGACGGTCTTCGTCGCGCTTGGCGCGACGGCCAGCGCCTTCGGCGGCGTGCTGCGCGCCAATCTGCATATCCTGTCCTGGGTCGCGGGCGGGATTATCATTCTGATGGGCTTGCACTTTATCGGCCTGCTGAAGGTCAGCCTCTTGTATCGCGAGAAGCGCGCCGAGATCACGAAGCCGATAGGGCTTTTCGGCTCCTATGTCATGGGCCTCGCTTTCGCCTTCGGCTGGACGCCCTGCATCGGGCCGATCCTCGCCGCGATCCTCGCCGTCGCCGGAACGCAGGAGACGGTGACGCTCGGCGCCGCTCTGCTCGCAACCTATTCGCTCGGCCTCGGTCTGCCTTTCATCCTGGCCGGCTTGGCGCTCGGCCGCTTCCTCGCTTTCGTCGCGCGTTTCCGCCGGCATTTCGGCAAAGTCGAAAAAATCGTCGGCGTGCTGCTCGTCTTTACCGGCGTCGCCTTTCTGACTGGCGGCGTGCAGGAGATGTCCTATTGGCTACTGGAGCTGTTTCCCGGGCTCGCCAAGCTCGGATAGGCGGAACGCAAAACCCGCTCTATGACGAGCATCGGCTGCCGGAGATCGACCGGCTGCGCGGCCTCGTCATGGTCCTCATGGCGCTCGACCACATGCGCGACTTCTTCGACGCGGACGTCATGCGCTTCTCGCCGACGGATCTCGATCACACCTATCCTTTTCTGTTCTTCACGCGCTTCATCACGCATTTCTGCGCGCCGACCTTCACCGTTCTCGCCGGCGTGAGCGCCTATCTCTACGGCGTGAAGGTGAAAGACCCCGCGGCGCTTTCGAAATTTCTCGCCGCGCGCGGTCTGTGGCTCATCCTGCTCGAAGTCGCCGTCATCAGCCCGATCTGGAGCATGGGCTGGGGCCGGATCGAACTGGCGACGCTTTGGGCGATCGGCTGCAGCCTCGTGGCCCTCGCCGCCCTCTCGCGCCTGTCGCCGCGAACCGTGCTGCTCGTCGGCGTCGCGATCATCTTCGGCCATAATCTCCTCGATGGGATTCACGCCGCCGACCTTGGCGCGTTCGGACCGTGGTGGTCTCTGCTGCACGAACCCGGCAAACTGCCCTTCGGCGCGCCGGGCGGCGTCCTCTATCCGGCGCTTCCCTGGATCGGCGTCGGCGCGCTGGGTTACGGAATCGGGCCGCTGTTCCTCAAGCCGGCGATACGGCGCGACCGCACGCTCTATCTCGCCGGCGGCGCGGCGCTGGCGCTTTTCGTCGTGCTGCGATTCTCCAATCTCTACGGCGATCCGCGTCCCTGGAGCGTGCAGCGTGACTCCATTTTCACCCTGCTCTCCTTTCTCAACGTCACGAAATATCCGCCCTCGCTTCTCTATCTTCTGGTGACGCTTGGCGGCGCGGCGTTGACGCTGCCCGCGTTGGCGCGCGCCGGCGAAAAGATCGGCGAGGCGCTGACGGTCTTCGGCCGAACCCCGTTGTTCTTTTATGTCCTGCATCTTTACGTCGGCGCCTTCGCGGCGCTGGCGCTCACCTTGGCGCGCGGCTATTCCCTGCAGGACGTCGCCGCCTGGGCAAAAGGCGCAGGCCCGCCGCCGGAATTCGGCGCGGGGCTCGCGGGCGCTTACGTCGCGTGGATATTGATTGTATTGGCGCTGTACCCGCTGTGCCGCTGGTTTGCGGAGGTGAAGCGCCGACGCCGCGATCTCTGGTGGCTGACGTATTTGTGACGACGCGGCGCCAAGTTGGCGCACGGCGTCGCCATTAAGGTTTCGGCGTAAGCCGCCTTGGTGGTCGGGCAGCGCGCTTGTATAGAGGAACCCGACCCAGGAGCGCCGGTTCCCGCTCACATGAGGGCTTACGCCAGAAGGCGGGAAAAACGGAATGCTTGAAAAGCTGGTCGCCTTTTGCCTCCGCTGGCCTTGGACAGTGGTTTTGCTCACTCTCTGTCTGACGGCGGGGGGCGTATATGTCACCGCTGAGCGGTTCGCCATCGATACGGAGACCGGAAATCTGTTCTCGCCAGATATCCCCTGGCGCAAGAATGAAGCGGCGCTCTATAAAGCCTTCCCGGACCTCCTCGACGTCATCGTCGTCGTCATCGACGGCAAGACCAGCGAAGAGGCCGACGACGCCGCGAAACGTCTCAACGCGGCCCTGCAGGGCAAGCCCCTCCTGTCGCGCGTATGGCGCCCGGACGAGCACGAATATTTCCGCAAGAACGGCCTCTTGTTCCTGCCGGTCCCCGACATCGAAAAAAATGTCGGCGTGATGATCGGCCAGCGCGACGTTCTCGAACCGCTCGCCGAAGATCCAAGTTTGCGCGGCCTGTCGAGCGTGCTCGTCGGCAACTTCAAGTCCGCCTCGGGCAGCGAACGCGCCATGAAAATGTACATCAGCGGCGTCGAGGAGTTTTCCGCCGGGATCGAACAGGCGCTCGCTGGAAAACAGGCGGAGGTCGACTGGGGCAAGCTGCTGGCGTCGAGCGGAAGCGCGCCCGCCGCGCCTGAAATGGACAAGCGGCGCATCGTGATCGCCAAGCCGGTCGTCGATTATTCCGACCTTGAGCCGGGCGCCGACGCGATCAGGCTGGTGCGAAAGACAGCGGCCGACCTGCATCTCGACGAGCAACACGGAGTCAAGCTGCGCTTGACGGGTCAGGTGCCGCTCGCGGACGACGAATTCGCCACCATCTCGGAAAACATGACTCTCAACACCACTGGCACGCTCGCCGTGGTGACGCTCATTCTGTTCGCCGCGCTGCGTTCGCCAAAGCTGATTCTCGCTGTCCTCGCCACCCTGCTCGCCGGTCTCGCGATCACGTCAGGGCTCGGGATCTTGATGATCGGCCGCTTCAACCTGATCTCGGTCGCCTTCGCCGCGCTGTTCATCGGGCTTGGAGTCGACTTCGGCATTCAGTTCGCGACCCGCTATCGCGAAGAACGGCACAGCGACGACAATCTCGAACGCTCCCTGCTTTCGGCGACCCGGGGCATCGGCAGCTCGCTCACGCTCGCCGCGGTGTCGCTGCTCGCGGGCTTTTTCTGCTTTCTGCCGACCTCGTTCAGCGGCGTGTCCGAACTTGGACTCATCGCGGGCGTCGGCATGATCGTCGCCTACATCGCGACTCTCACATTCCTGCCGGCGGCGATCAAATTGCTGCGCCCGCGCGCCGAGCATGTGCCGATCGCGACCACCTCGCTCGCCGCCGTGGACCACTGGATCGCGCATCACCGGGCCTTCGTGCTGATCGCCACGGCGATTGTCGTGCTCGCCGGCATGCCGGCGCTGATGCATCTGACCTTCGACTCCAATCCGATGAATCTGCGCGATCAGAGAGTGGAATCGGTCGCGACGTTTCTCGATCTCTCCAAGGACCCCAAGACGGCGCCGAACAAGATCGAGGTGCTCGCGCCGTCGATCGACGCCGCGCGCGAAATGGAAAAGAAGATCGAGGCGCTGCCTGAAGTCGATCACGTCGACTCGATCGACTCCTTGGTCCCCAAGGATCAGGACGACAAGCTCGCCCTCGTCGACATGGCGGTTTCGCAATTGCGCGGCGTGCTGAATCCCAAGATGAAGTCGCCGCCAAGCGACGCCCAGACCATCAAGACGCTAACGAACGCCGCCAAGGCGCTGCGCCGCGCGACGGCGAAGAAGCCCATCCCCGCCGTGACGCGCTTCGCCGACGACCTCGACGCTCTCGCCAAGGCGAGCCCGGAGACGCGCGCCATGGCGCGCCAGGCGGTGTTCGGCGGCTTCGACAAGATGCTCGGCGAAATCCGTCAGGCGCTGCAAGCGCAGCGCGTGACGATCGAAACGCTGCCCGAGGATTTGCGTCGCGACTGGATTTCCGACACCGGCCTGGTGCGCGTCGAGGTGACGCCCAAAGGCGACAGCAACGACCGTGTCGTCATGACCGAATTCGCGCAAGCGATGCAAGCCATCGCGCCGGACGCGAGCGGTCCGCCGGTGATCGTGTCGGAAGCGCAAAAAACGATTACGCGCGCGTTTCTCGAAGCTGGACTCTACGCCTTTATCGCGATCTTCATCATCTTGGCGGTGGCGCTGCGCAATCCGCTCGACGTCGCCTTGACGCTGGGCCCGCTGGTGCTCGCCGGCATCATGAGCCTTCAGGCCGCCGACTTGCTCGGCATGTCGCTCAATTTCGCCAACATCATTGCGCTGCCGCTGATGTTCGGCGTCGGCGTCGCCTTCCACATCTATTATGTGATCGCTTGGCGAAAGGGCGTCGTCGACATGTTGGCGTCGAGCCTGACTCGCGCCATCTTTTTCAGTTCTCTAACGACGGGCACCGCTTTTGGCAGCTTGATTCTGTCGAGCCATCCAGGAACGGCGAGCATGGGCCAGCTTCTCGCCATTGCGCTGTTCTTCACATTGCTCGCCGCCTTCATTATCGTGCCGGCGTTTCTTGGCCCGCCGCGCGCCCCAGCACCGGATGCGGGGGACGTGGCTTGACGGAGTCGGCGTTCCGCCGTTCGCTACTTTGAGCGAATCATATTCATCGCAACCGAACAGAGGTCCGGCGTCATGAGAAAAGCACTTCTACGCATCGCGATGGCGACGGCCCTCTGCGCCCCCACGGCGGCGTACGCCGTCGACGCCGTTTACGGCGTCTGGGTTCGCGAAGGACATCCGAACGACAAGCTGGAATTCTACGACTGCTCGGGCAAGCTTTGCGCCAAGGGGATCGAGGCGATGCCAGATGGCTCACCGGCCCCGCAGGTCTTGCGCGACGCCGCCAAAACAACGCCCAACCACTGGGAGGGCGAGATCAATGATCCCGAGAGCGGCAAGACCTACATCGGCAAGATCGCGCTTGATTCGCCGACGTCGCTGACGATGACCGGCTGCCTCGTCGCCTTCCTCTGCCAAAGCGAGACCTGGACGAAAGTTTCCGGACCGACCAAGCCGGCGGCCGACGCCAAGCCCGCCGGTCAGCCTGCCGCCAAAACGGCCGCGCCCCCGCCGGACGCGAAGGAGCCTGCTGCGGCGAAACCCGCAGCCCACGAACCAGCGGCCAAGGAGACGGCGAAGCCTGCAGCCAAGGCGACGAAACCGGCGAAAGGCAAGACGACAGCCCCGCCAGCCCAAACTGAATAGCGGCGCGCTCCAGCGCGCGGCGGGGACGGCCTTACCGATAGGTAACTTGACCGTCGCAGCGCGCCGCGCGAGCTTAGAATTCACAGCTTTTCGCGCGTTGACGGCCATCGCGCGCCTCCCCGCCGCCGCTTAGAGGCCCGCAACTCGTCGCTCGTCAGGTCTTCGGTCGAGCGATACGAGTTCGCGAGTTGCAGAGACGAGCGACGGGCCTTCCCCACGCCTCCACTGGCGCTTAAGGAAGGGGACGCTCAGGCCGTTCCCGCGGTTCCTCTGGAGACGTCTGCTACTTGACCGCGCCCGCTCCGTCTCGCTCTTCTCGACCAGCGCTGGCGGCCGCCGCGACGCTCGCGGCGGCGCTCGCCGGCTGCGATCTGGAATGGGACAAGCCCAAGCTGTCGGCGCCGCCGCCGGCGCGGTTCATAGAGGCGAAGCCGCAGCCGCAGCCGCCGATTTCCGGGGGACGGAATTTCGCTGTCAAATTCGGCTCGAAGGAGCTGACCGGGCTCGTCGAGCGCGCGCTCGACGACAACCTCGACCTCGCGGCGGCGATCGCCCGCATCACGCAAGCCGACGCTCAGGCGCGCATTTCAAGCGCCGCGCAATGGCCGTCGGTCTCCATGACGGATATCGCCCGCACGACGCGGACTCCCGGCACGACGATCAACGTCGGCTCCGCGAGTTCCGGATTTAATCCGTCCACCACGTCGAGTTCGAGTTCGAGTTCGACCTCTACCTCGAGCTCCGGGTTCCGCGCGCGCAATTTCGGCTTTTTCCAACTTGGCCTGACCGCGAGCTATGAAGTGGACTTCTGGGGCAAGAACGAGGACGCCTCCATGGCCGGGCGCATCCTCGCCAACGTCTCGCGCTTCGACCGCGACGTCGTCGAAATCTCGACCGTCGCCGCCGTGCTGAACGCCTATTTCCAGGTGCTCACGGCCCAGGATCGTCTGCGCATCGCCCGCCAGAACGTCACGATCGCCCAGCAGGTCATGGACGCCATCAACGCAAGGCTCGAAGTGGGGGTGGCGACCGTGCTCGACACGTCGCAACAGCTAACCATCCTTGCCCAGCAACAGGCGACCATTCCGCCGCTCGAACAGACCCTGCGCCAGACCCGCAACAATCTTGCAGTGCTGCTGGGACAGACGCCCGAAAGCATGACCATCAGGGGCGGTTCGCTGACTCGGTTGAGCTTTCCTCGGATTGCGCCGGGTCTGCCGTCGGAAGTGCTGCTACGCCGCCCCGACGTGGCCGAGGCGGAAGCGCGACTCGCGTCGCAGGAATTTTCAGTGTTGCAGGCGCGGGCCGCCTTTTTCCCGTCTCTAACCTTGACCAGCCTCTATGGCTTCCAGAGCGCGCTGCTCTCGACGCTGCTTTTGCGGCCGGACGCCATCGCCATACAGCTCGCCGGGACGATCACGCAGCCGATGTTCGACGGATGGAATCTGCAGGGGCAATATGACCTGCAGAAAGGCCGCTACTCGGAACTCGCGGCGCTTTACCGCAAGCAAATTCTGACGGCGTTGTCCGATACCGAGAACGCGCTGATTGCAATACGCGAGACGGACCGCCAGATGAAGTTCCTGAGCGTCGCGGTGACGGCCGCCCGCCGCGCATTGGAGGCGGCGGAAATGACTCTGCGGGAAGGGACAATCGACATCGTGACGTTGGCGCAGACGCAGACGAGTTATTTCCAGACGCAGGAGCAGCTCGCCATCGCGCGGCTCTCTCATTTTCAGGCGGCGACGAGCCTTTATCAGGCGCTCGGCGGCGGCTGGGGGCCGACGACCCGCGAAATCGAGATCGCCCGCTCCAACGCGGCCTATGAAGCCGACAGGGGACCATGGCCATGACCCGCGTCAGCCGAAGGGCGCTGCTCACGATCGGCGCGCTCGCGCTCGCCGTCGCCCTGGGCTGGGCGTATCAGGCCGGAAAGATTCCCGGATTCGGCGCCAAGGACCAGGGTCCCGGCGCGGCGCGTTCCGGCGGTCCGCGCGGCGACCGTATCGTTACGGTGACGACTGCGAAGACGCGTCTCGACGACGTTCCCGTGACCATTGACGCCGTCGGCACCGTGCAGGCGCTCAACACGGTGACGATCCGCACGCAGGTCGACGGGCGGCTGCTGCGCCTCACCTTCACCGAGGGACAGGACGTCCGCAAGGGCGACATATTGGCCGAAATCGATCCGGCGCTCTATCAGGCGCAATATGATCAGGCGGTCGCCAAGAAGGCGCAGGACGAGGCCAATCTCGCCAACGCCCGCGTCGATCTCGCCCGCTATGAAAGGCTCGTCGTCGGCAATTTTGCGTCCAAGCAGCAGCACGCCACCCAGAAGGCGACCGTCGCTCAGCTCGAAGCGCTGGTGCGGGCCGACAAGGCGGCGATCGACAACACCAAGACGACGCTCGACTATGCGACGATCCGCTCGCCGATCGACGGGCGCGCCGGCATCCGCCTCGTCGACGTCGGCAATATTCTGCATGCCTCGGACCAGACCGGCATTGTCGTCATCACGCAACTCAAGCCGATCTATGTCGTATTCACCCTGCCTCAGCAGGCGCTGCCCGCGGTGCAGAAGGCGCAGGCTCAGGGAAGGGCCAAGGTCTCGGCGCTCAGTCCGGACAATGCGACGCCGATCGAAATCGGAGAGCTAAGCGTCATCGATAACCAGATCGACCAGCAGACGGGAACGGTGCGTATCAAGGCGACCTTTGCGAATCAAACGCTGTCGCTCTGGCCCGGCCAATTCGTCAATGTGCGTCTGATGCTCGACACGCTGAAAAATGTTATCGTGACCCCGAGTCCTGCGGTGCAGCGTGGGCCGAACGGGGCTTTCGTCTATGTGGCGGGCCCTGACAATATCGCGACAATGCGCGAGGTGACGACGGGTCGCCAGGACGAGAAAATCGCCGTCATCGCTTCGGGGCTTCAGCCCGGCGAGGTCGTCATCACCAGCGGCTTCTCCCGGCTGACGGACGGCGCAAAAATTCAGATCATGAATGCGCCTTCGGCTGCAAGCGCCGACGATGTCGGCGCCAGCAGCGAAGACCAGCGTTCAAACGCGGCGCGCGGAGCGCCGACCCGACGCACGCGAGGTAATCGAACGCAAAGATGAACGTATCTGCGCCCTTCATCCGCCGGCCGGTGGCGACGTCGCTCTTGGCGTTCGCCGTGCTGCTGTTTGGCATGATGGGGTATTTGCGACTTCCCGTCTCGCCGCTTCCGCAGGTCGATTTTCCGACCATTCAGGTGACGACGCAGCTCCCCGGCGGCAATCCCGATACGATCGCATCGCTGGTGACGGCGTCGCTCGAACGGCAGTTCGGCCAGATCCCGTCGCTGACCAGCATGTCGTCGCAGAGCTCTTTCGGGCTTTCGCAGATCACGCTGCAATTCGATCTCGACCGCAACATCGACGCGGCCGCGCAAGACGTTCAGGCGGCGATCAACGCCGCCGCCTCGACGCTGCCGCGCAATCTCCCCTATCCGCCGGTTTACGCCAAGGTCAATCCCGCCGACACGCCAATCCTGACGCTGACGCTGCGTTCAAAGACCGCCACCCTGCGCGATTTGAGCGATCGCGCCGATACGCTGATCGCGCCGCAGCTCTCGCAGGTCTCCGGAGTCGGCCGCGTGTCGGTGCAGGGCGGCGTCCGGCCGGCCGTGCGCATTCAGGCCGATCTTGCGCGCCTGGCGGCCAATCGCATCGGCATGGAGGATTTGCGCCTCGCCATCGCCGCGGCGAACATCGCCGGCGCCAAGGGCTCGCTTGACGGCAGGCGACAGTCATACATGCTGGACGCCAACGACCAGATTCTGCACGCGAGCGAATACAACGACATCATCGTCGCCTGGCGCAACGGCGCGCCGGTGATGCTTCGCGACGTGGCTCAGGTCATCGACGGCCTGGAGAACGCCCGCGTCGGCGGCTGGCACAATGGCGAGCAGACGGTCGTTCTCGACGTGTTGCGCCAGCCGGGCGCCAACATCATCAACACGGTCGAGCTGGTCAAGAGCGAACTGCCGCAGATTCAGCGGGCGCTTCCCGCCGGCATGTCTCTGGAGATCGTCAACGACCGTACCGTAACGATCCGCGCCTCGATTTTCGAGGTGCAGCTGACGCTTGTCATCGCCTCGGCGCTCGTCGTGCTCGTCGTGCTGATGTTCCTGCGGAGCTGGCGGGCGACGGTCATCGCCGGCGTTAGCCTGCCGCTCTCGATCATCGCCACATTCGCGATCATGTGGGCCGCGGGCTTCTCGCTCGACAATCTGTCGCTGATGGCGCTGACCATCGGCACGGGCTTCATCGTTGACGACGCGATCGTGATGATCGAGAACATCGTGCGCAATATCGAGGAAGGCAAAGCGCCGCGTCAGGCCGCGCTCGACGGCGCGCGCCAAATCGGATTCACGGTCGTATCGCTCACCGTCTCGCTTATCGCCGTCTTTATACCGCTGCTGTTCATGACCGGCATCGTCGGACGGATGTTCCGCGAATTCGCGCTGACGTTGACGATCGCCGTCGTCATTTCGGCGGTGATCTCGCTAACGCTGACGCCAATGCTTTGTGCGGCGCTGCTGCGGATGTCGCCGCCGCGGGGACAATCGCGATGGGAGACGCTTTCGCTGGCGCTCGATCGCGCTTATCACGTCTCGCTCGATTGGGCGCTCAAGCGCGAGAGATTCATGCTTGCGCTCACCGTCGCGACTCTGGCGCTCACCGTCGCGCTCTACGCCGTTATTCCCAAAGGCTTCCTACCGCGACAGGACACCGGCGTGCTGTCGGTGGTTTTAGAGGCCTCGTCGGACGCGTCCTTCGATAAGATGACGGCGCTACAGGCGAAGATCGCCGAAGAGTTTCGCCGCGACCCGGACGTGAGCGGCGTGACATCGGTGCTCGGCGTCGGCCCCCTCAATGCGACGACCAATGTCGCGCGGCTCACCGTGATGCTGCGTCCGCATGACGAGCGCCGGGAGAACGCCGAAAAGATCGCCGACCGTCTGAAGGCGGCGGGCGAACAAACGCCGGGCGTCACGCTTTACGTCCAGCCGGTTCAAGACATCCAGATTACGACGCGGCCAAGCCGGTCGCAATTTCAATATACGCTGACCGCCGCTGACGGCGGCGAATTGCTGACGTGGTCCGGCCGATTGCTCGATCGACTGCGCATGACCCCAGGCTTGCGTAACGTCGCCGCCGAAACGCAGGAGGGCGGTTTGCGCACGCTGATGCGAATCGACCGCGACAAAATGGGGCGGCTCGGCATTACGGCGCAAAATGTCGACGACGCGCTGAACGACGCCTTTGGGCAGCGGCAGATTTCGATGATTTACACGCAGTCGAATCAATATCGCGTCATTCTTGAAGCTGCGCCTCAATATCTGCGCGACCCGTCGGCTTTGGAGAAGCTTTATGTCGCGCCGCTTGGCGGCGGACCGCAGACGCCGCTTGCGACTTTTGCGCGCCTGGAAAATCTCTCCGCGCCGCTTTCCGTCGCGCATCAGGATCAGTTTCCAGCCTCGACAATCAGTTTCGATCTTGCCGAGGGCTATTCGCTTGGCGACGCGGTGAAAATGATCGCCAACGCGGAAGCCGCAGTCGGCATGCCGTCGTCAATCGTCGGCGTATTCAGCGCCGACGCCGCCGAATTCAACAAGTCGCTGGCGAGCCAACCCTGGCTCATTCTCGCGGCGATCGTGTCGATCTATATCGTGCTCGGCGTTCTTTACGAAAGCTTCGCCCATCCCTTCACCGTCCTGACGACCTTGCCGTCGGCGGGCGTTGGCGCGCTGCTCGCGCTGCTCGCCTTCCACATCGAGATGTCCATCGTCGCGCTGATCGGCGTCGTTCTGCTGATGGGCATCGTCAAGAAGAACGCGATCATGATGATCGACTTCGCGCTGGACGCCGAGCGCGACGACGGGCTCTCGGCGCGCGACGCGATCGTGCGCGCCTGCCATCTGCGCTTCCGTCCCATCATGATGACGACGCTTGCCGCGCTCTTCGGCGCGCTGCCGCTCGCACTCTCGCATGGGCCGGGCAACGAGTTGCGCATTCCGCTGGGCGTCGCGATCATCGGCGGCCTGCTGCTCTCGCAGGCGCTGACGCTTTACACGACGCCGGTCATCTATCTCGCCGTGGAGCGGCTACGTGTGCGGCTCTCGCCGCCGGCCGAGCCGCCAGCCGCGGAGGAGTTTGAACCGATCGGCCAACTGCCGAAGCCGCCAACCCGCGAGGCCGCTGAGTGAACGTCTCCGCGCCCTTCATCACGCGGCCAGTCGCGACGACGCTGCTTGCCGGCGCGTTGTTTCTGCTGGGAGCCGTCGCCTATTTTTTCCTGCCCGTCGCCAGCCTGCCGGAGGTGGATTTTCCGATCATCGGCATCTCCGCCCAGCGCCCGGGCGCCGATCCGCGGACGATGGCGGCGTCGGTCGCGGCGCCGCTCGAACGTCGCCTGTCCACCATCTCCGGCCTGAATGAGTTGACTTCGACCAATTCACTCGGTTCGACTCAGATCATCGCCCAGTTCGACATCTCGCGGCCGATCGACGCCGCGGCGCGCGACGTGCAGGCGGCGCTTAACGCCGCGCTCACCGACCTGCCGACCGATCTGCCAACGATGCCGACCTATCGAAAGGCAAGCCAATCCAGCATGCCCGTGCTCGTGCTGGCGATGACCTCCGACACATTGCCGACGAGCGCCATTTTCGATGCCGTCGACTCCGTGATGCTGCAGCGCGTTTCGCAGGTTCCGGGCGTCGGCGAGGCGCGCCTCGCCGGCGCCGAGCAGCCGGCGATCCGCGTCCAGGTCGACAGCGCGCGGCTCGCCGCCATGGGGCTCGGCGTCGACGCCGTCGCCAATGCGCTCAACGCCGCCAACGCCCACTCCTCCGTGGGGGCGCTCGGCGGCGATAGGAGGGAGATCACGCTCGCCACGACCGATCAGCTGTCGACGCCTGACGATTATCGCAACATCGTCATCGCATCGCGCAACGGCGCGGTGGTCAAGCTCGGCGACGTCGCCACGGTCGAGCGCGGCGTCAAAAACCGCAACGCCGCCGGCTGGTTCAACGGCAAGCCCGCCGTGCTGCTTATCGTCACCAAACAACCCAACGCCAATGTGATCGAAACGGTCGATCAGATTAAGGCGCTGTTGCCGCGGCTTCAGGAATGGATACCGAGCGGCATCAAGATCGACGTGCTCGCCGACCGCACGCAAACGATTCGCGCCAGCATTCATGACATTCAGCGCACGCTGGCGATCTCCGTCCTGCTGGTGATGATGGTCGTCTACGTATTTCTGCGCCGTTCGACGCCAGTCATAGCCGCCGGCGTCACCGTGCCCCTTTCTCTGGTCGGCACTTGCGCGGCGATGTGGGCCGCCGGTTTCTCGCTCGATAATCTATCGCTGATGGCCCTGACGGTCTCGGTCGGCTTCGTCGTCGACGACGCTATCGTCATGATCGAAAACATCCAAAGCAACGCCGAGCGCGGTCTGAACCGCATGGAAGCGGCGCTGGTGGGCGCGAAGCAGATCGGCTTCACCGTCCTTTCGATCAGCCTCTCGCTCGTCGCCGTTTTTATACCGCTGCTCTTCATGGAAGGCGTGATGGGCCGGCTGCTGCGCGAATTCTCCTGGACGCTGACCTTCGCGATTGCGATTTCAACGGTCATCTCCCTGACAGTGACGCCGATGATCTGCGCGCGCTTGCCTGCGCATCGCGAGAAGCCGCCATCGCGCTTCGATCGGATCGTCGAAGGCGCTCTCGACACGGTCGTCGATCTGTATGCGCGCAGCCTGCGGCCGGTGATCGATCATCCGTGGGCCACCCTTATTGTCGTTGTCGTCTCGATCGCCTGGACGGTGCGTCTCTACGAAACGATCCCCAAGGGCACGCTGCCCCAAGACGATATCGGCCTGATCAATGGAACCACCGAGGCGTCTGGCGACGTGTCTTTCGCCGAGATGGAGCGGCTGCAAAGGCTCGCGTCTGATACGCTGCTCGCTGATCCGGATGTGGCCAATGTCGGCTCGTTCATCGGCGCGAAAAGCTTGACCGCCTCGATGAATCAGGGCCGGCTGTTCGTCGCCTTGAAGCCGGCGGACGAACGGCGTGCGTCGAGCAAGGAGGTGATCGCGCGCCTGCGCGGCCAATTCGCGAAAATCCCCGGCCTCAGCGTGTTCATGGTGCCTTCGCAGGATCTGCGAAAGGGCGGGCGGATGAGCAAGTCGCAATATCAGTTCACTCTGTCGAGTCCGTCTGTCGAAACTCTCGAGACGTGGCGCGACAAGGTGGTGGCGCGCCTAAAGCAGGCGCCCGAGCTTGTCGACGTGACCACCGATCAGGAGCGCGGCGGCCTTCGCGCCAAAATCGTCATCGATCGCAACGCCGCCTCCCGCATGAATGTGCAGATCGCCGCCATCGACGCGGCGCTGAATAGCGCGTTCGGCCAACGGCAGGACGCGATCATCTATACTCAGCGCAACCAATATCGCGTGATCTACGAAACGCCGCCCGAACGGCAGCGAGACATTCGCGACCTCGCCGGAGTCTACGTGACGTCGACGACCGGCGAGCAGATTCCGCTGACCGCGCTCGCCCATATCGAGCGCAGTTCGACGCCGCTCGTCGTCAATCATCAGGGCGTGGTGCCGGCGACGACCATTTCCTACAATGTCGCGCCCGGCTACAGCCTCGACGCGACCGTCGCGGCGATCGAAACTGCGATTGCAGAACTCAATCCGCCGGGTGGCCTGCGCGCCGAATTCGCAGGCGACGTCGCGGATTTCCGCAAGGTGGCGGCGGGAATGGCGGCGTTGATCATTGCCGCTCTGCTTTCGGTCTACATCATTCTCGGCATTCTCTACGAAAGCCTCATTCATCCGATCACGATCATCTCGACGCTGCCGTCCGCCGGTCTCGGCGCGCTACTGTCGCTCGAACTGTTCGGCGTCGAATTCACCATCATCGCCTTCATCGGCATTTTGCTGCTGATCGGCATCGTCAAGAAAAACGGCATCATGCTCGTCGACTTCGCCTTGCAGGCGGAGCGCGACGGCGGCATGTCCGTGCATGACGCGGCGCTCGCGGCGGCGCGCGAACGCTTCCGTCCCATTCTGATGACGACGCTCGCCGCGATTTTCGGCGCGCTGCCGCTCGCCTTCGCGACCGGGATCGGCGCCGAACTCCGGCGTCCGCTCGGCATCACCATCGTCGGCGGATTGCTGCTCAGCCAGGCGCTGACGCTCTACACGACGCCAGTGATCTATCTGCTGATGAGCAGGCTTAGGCGCAAAAAACCGGCGACGCCGGCGCACCAGCGCATCACGCCGCTAAAAGCCCACGGCGCTTGACGTTAGAGGGCGCCGCGAAAAAGTGGACGCCGGTTTTTCGCGTAAAGCGCGCTCTAAGTTTTTGGAATCGATCACGTCATCTGCGCTTAGGCGATTCCGCCTAAACGCAGCGTGATCTAGTGCGCCGGCGTTTGCGGCGTTTCGAAGAAGAAGCGCAACACCTGGGCCGCGCCGCAATCCTCGATCGGAATGTGCCAGAATTTCGAATCGAGATCCGGAAACCGCTCCATCGGCAGCTGGATCTGCGTGAGCCGCGCGTGATTGTCGAAGCCGCGCAGCATGGCGCGTTCGAACAGTTTCAGCAGCTGCTCTTCGCAGTCTGGCACTTCCGTGACGGTGAGAATGATGTTGTTGGCGAGGGGGAAGTCTTTCTCGAACAGCTGTTCCAAATTAACCGGCGCCATATTCGCGTCTCCGACGCCCCCTAATTGGAGCTTCGACTATCAGGCGGTTCCTACGCTCCAACCCTTTCACGCGTCACGCTAAAAAGCGAACGACGCTAACAGGTTGTCGATCGAAGTCCACAGGAAAGCCGGGCTCAGCCTTTCAGTTATTTAAGGCGGGTTTGTGGACGGCCAATTCTCCCCAGCTGTCCTCGAAGATCAGATTCTCCAACGGCAGACGCGAGGCCCAGCGTTTCGCTTCGAGCTCCGGCAGCTTGTAGGCCTGCGCGACATAGCCGACGCAGAGATAGGCGACGATGGCTATCTCATTGGGAATCCTGAAGATCTGGCGCAGATCGGCTTCCCTGACGATGCTTACCCAGCCGACGCCGACGCCTTCGGCGCGCGCCGCCAGCCATAGATTTTGAACTGCGCAGGCGGTGCTGAGGATATCGGTGTCCGGCTGCTGCGTGCGCCCGAGCCCGGTCGCGCCGAACCGCGCGCGATCGCAGGTGACGCAGATATTCAGCGGCGCCTTGATGATCCCTTGCAGCTTGAGGCTGCGATACAGCGAGCGACGCTCCGGCTCCAGCGCCTGCTCCTCGGCTTCACAGGCGCGTTGAAAGGCCGCGTAGGCGGCGCGTCGCTTCTCGACGTCCCTGATAATGATGAAATTCCATGGCTGCATGAAACCGACGGAGGGCGCATGGTGCGCTGCGTCGAGGATGCGCAGCAGAACTTCGCGCGGCACGTCGTCAGGCAGGAACTCGTCACGCACGTCGCGGCGCGTGTGAATGACGCGGTAGATCGCCGCGCGTTCGGCGTCGCTGAAGGCGTCGGCGGGCGCAAGACCCGCTTGCTCCTCATCCGGCTTCGATGACTCAGCCGCCATCGACGCTCTCCAGCGCCGCGGCAAGCCGCGCCCAGGCGGACTCGTTTGGCGGCAGACCGAACCGCAGCCCGTCTGGCCTGTCGGCGAAGCCTCGGGTCAATATGCCATGCGCGGCGAGACGCGCAAACCAGCGGGAGGCGTCCGAACGCGCCGCCAGCCGAAACAGAGTTGTCCCCCCGACAATCTGGAAACGGGCCTTGGTCAGCAGCGCGTCGAGGCGCGCAGCCTCGCCCGCGCAGGCTCGCGCCGCGCCTGTGCGCCATGCTTGATCCGCAAGCGCGCGGGCGCCGATGGCCAGCGCCGGACCGGACACCGCCCAGGGTCCGAGCGCGGCGCGCAGCTTCGCCCCGCGCGCATGCGAACAGAGCGCGAAGCCCAGCCGCAATCCGGGAAGCCCATAGGCCTTGCCGAAGGAGCGCAGCACAACGAGGCTCTCATTCTGCGCGAAACGCGCGACGCTCGCTTCCGGCGTGAAATCCATGAAGGATTCATCGACGATCAGCACACCGCGTTGCGACATTTGCGTGGCGGCGGACAATATGTCCTGCGTCCCGACCACGCGTCCGTCCGGATTATTGGGAGTGACGATCACGCCAACGTCGGCGTTCGCAAGCGAGTCTAATGTTTCCACCATATCGACCTGCGCGCCCATTGCCGCCCAACAGGCGGCGTGCTCGGCATAGGTGAAGCCGAGGATCGCGACGCGTTTGGCCGGGAAAACGCGCGGCAGCATCTGAATGAAGGCTTGCGCGCCGCCGCCTGGAACGACGTCGGCTCCGGCGGGCGCGCCATAGGCCTTGCGCGCGGCGCCGTCGAGGGCGGCGAAAGCGTCATCGTCCGGAAGGCGCGTGAAAACCTCATCGGCAAGCAGCGGCAGCGGATAGGCGCGCGGATTGACGCCCGTCGACAGATCGATCCAGGGTTGCGGCGCGTCGGGAAAAAGCCGCCGCGCGGCGTCGAGTCGCCCGCCATGCGCGACGAGCGGCGGCGCGCCGATTGCCGAATGCGCCGTCATCGCGCCATCTCCCACAGCGCGTCGAGATCGATATGGCGCGCGCAATGCGCCGCAAGCGCGTCAAGCGTCTCTTCGATCGACTCCTCGTAACGCAGCGACGATTGCGGCGCGCCGAGCGTGCGCAGCAGCGACGCGCGCAAGCAATCGTCCGCGAAGATTCCATGCGCATAGGCGCCCGCCAGACGCCCGTCGCATGAGCTCGCGCCATCCGCGCGACCATCCGCCAGTTGGAGCGTCGGCCGCGCGCAGTCGGGACCGGCAGTTGCGCCAACATGCATTTCGTAGCCGCAGAACGGCGCGTCGAAAAGCGGCGCGTGGCCGCTGACCGGGGCCAGCGCTTTTTCTCCCGTCAGCGTCGTTTCAATATCGAGGAGACCCAATCCCTGCGCTTCGCCGGCGGCGCCTTCGACGCCGAGCGGATCGCGGATGACGCGGCCCAGCATCTGATAGCCGCCGCAAATGCCGAAGACGCGGCCGCCGCGGCGCACATGCGCGAGAATGTCGATATCCCAGCCATTGGCGCGTAGCGCCGCCAGATCGGCGATCGTCGCTTTCGAGCCCGGCAGGACGACGAGTTGCGTCTCCGGCGACAGCGGCTCTCCGTCTTTCAGAAAGACCACGCGCACGCCGGGTTCGGCTTTCAGCGGATCGAGATCGTCGAAATTGGCGATATGCGGCAAGAGCGGAACGGCGATCACGACGCCGTCGCGCTGATCGCGGCTGCTCGTGCGCAGTCCGAAGGCGTCCTCCGCCGGAAGCCGCGCCGCAGCCTCAAAAAAAGGCACGAGGCCGAGCGAACGCCAGCCGGTCCGCGCTTCGACGAAACGCAGGCCATCGTCGAACAACGAGGCGTCGCCGCGAAACTTGTTGACGATGAACCCCTCGATCATCGCCGCGTCGTCATCGCCGAGCGCCGCCTTGCAGCCGACGAGCTGGGCGATGACGCCGCCGCGGTCGATGTCGCCGACCAGCACGACCGGAACGTCGGCTTCACGGGCGAAGCCCATATTGGCGATGTCGTTCTTGCGCAGATTGATTTCGGCGGCGCTGCCGGCGCCTTCGACGATGACAAGCTCGGCTTCAGCCTTCAGCCGCCCGTAGCTTTCGAGCACAGGCTGCATCAGGCGCGGCTTCAAATCCTGGTAGTCGCGCGCCTTCGCCTGGCCGACGACGCGTCCCTGCACGATGATTTGCGCGCCCGAGGCGCCTTGCGGTTTGAGCAGCACGGGATTCATGTCGATGCGAGGCGTAAGCCGCGCGGCGCGCGCCTGCAAGGCCTGGGCCCGGCCGATCTCGCCGCCGTCGCTCGTCACCGCGGCGTTGTTCGACATGTTCTGCGGCTTGAAGGGCGCGACCCTGACGCCGCGATTGGCGAAGGCGCGCGCGAGCCCGGCGACGAGCAGCGACTTGCCGACGTCGGAGCCCGTGCCCTGGATCATCAGCGTGCGGCTCATGACGCGAGGAAAGCCATCGCCGCGTCGATGCTATGCGTCGTCGGGGCGTCCGCGCTTGCCGGCCGCGCGATCATGACGACGTCAAGCCCGAGCGCCCGCGCCGCTTCGATCTTGGCGTAGGCGAGCGCGCCGCCGCTGTTCTTGGTGACGACGATCTCGATGCGCCTCTCGCGCATCAGCGCGATCTCATCCTCCAGCGCGAAGGGACCGCGGCCGAAGATCACCTCGCAGGAGGGCGGCAGGTCGGCGGCCTGCGGCGGTTCGATCACCCGCAAGAGATAGTCGTGCTGCGGCGCGGTGCGAAAATCGGCGACGCCCTGCCGGCCGATCGCGAGAAAGACGCGGCGCGGCGCCGCGCCGAGCGCGCGCGCCGCCGCGGCGTTGTCGTCGACGTCGATCCAGCGATCGCCGTGCGCAGAGACCCATGGCGGGCGCGTCAGGACGAGCAGCGGCATGCCGGCGGCGGCGCAGGCGGCCCGGGCGTTGGCGGAGATGCGCGCGGCGAAGGGATGCGTCGCGTCGACGACATGCGAGATGCGCTCCTCGACGAGATAGCGCGTCAATCCTTCGACGCCGCCGAACCCGCCCACGCGAACCGGCAGATCATGCGCGCTCGGCGCGCTGGTGCGTCCGGCAAGCGAAATGACGCCGTCGAGACGCGAGTCGGCGGCGATCCGCGTCGCAAGCGCGCGCGCTTCGCTCGAGCCGCCGAGCACGAGCGCGCGGCGCCGCTCGATCGCTGCGGAGAAAAGAGATGGCGTCGAATACGACTCTCTCACGCCGAATTCCATCGCTCCATTCACTCACATCGCAGCAGAACTGATTGACCGCTTCGCGGATGTCTTTCCCGACGCGCGGAAGCGCGATCGGAAATCCAGGGCCAAATCCGAGCCTCGCAATGCGGCTCTGGATTCCCGATCGGGCCTTTGGCCTGTCGGGAATGACAGCCCCAAGGCGCTGGCGGTCGGATTTATATCACCGCTTCGTCCCGGAGGGGCTCACTCTGCGGCGAGTTTCACCGCGGTTGGCTGGCGATATTCGGCCATGAGCCGCTCGCGCTCAGCGTCCGCCGCCGCGATGTGGCGGGCCTTAATGTGGCCAAAGCCGCGAATGTATTCCGGCACACGCGCCAGCGCGACGGCGCCCGCGTGGTTTTCCCGCGTCAGCGAAGCAGAAAACTCATCGAGCAGCGCTTCGTAATCCTTCAGCAACCTGCCCTCGACCACCCGGTCGTGGTCGAAGCGGAAGA
Source organism: Methylocystis sp. (assembly GCF_051061285.1). Taxonomy (GTDB): domain Bacteria; phylum Pseudomonadota; class Alphaproteobacteria; order Rhizobiales; family Beijerinckiaceae; genus Methylocystis. The sequence continues at coordinate 16,124 of NZ_JBPFEA010000022.1, read as the reverse complement.
CGTCGAACCAGGTGTTGCGCAAGCTCTTCATTCGCGCCAACACGCGCAGCACCTTGAACATCCAGGGTCCGAAGGTGATCTTGCGCGAGCCGCCGAAGTCGGTCTTGCGCTGCAGCGACGGAAAATTCGGCGCGAGATGCAGTTCGAGACGCAGATCGCCGTCGAATGTTTCCTCGAGCTGGCGCTGGAAAGCGCCGTCCGTGTATAGCCGCGCAACCTCATAATAGTCTTTCGTCGCCATCAGCTTGAAGAGATAGCGGGCGACCGCTTCGGTGAGTTCGCGTGAACCCGGCGCGCGCGCGGCCTCCAATTGGGCGATCTTCTCGACGCGGGCGCGATAGCGCGCGGCGTAGGCCTCGTTCTGGTAACCGACGAGAAAAGCCGCGCGACGTTCGATAATCTCATCGAGCGTCTTCGAGTTCTCGCGATCGCCGTTGGGCTGGCGCAGCGACTTAACGGTGGCGAGCACGCTGCTCAGATCATGCGCGGCGCGCCGACCCCACAGAAAGGCCGATTGATTCATCGGCACGGATTCGCCGTTCAGTTCGATGGCGCGCAGGATCGCGGCGTCGGACAGCGGCAGATAGCCCTTCTGCCACGCATAGCCGAGGATGAAAATATTTGCGGCGATCGAGTCGCCGAGCAGCGCCTGCGCGAGCGCCGTGGTGTCGATGAAGGTCGACTCCGGCCCTGCGGCCCAGCGGATCGCCTGCTTGATCTCTTCCGAAGGCAGCACGAAGTCCGGATTGCGCTCGATATCGCCGGGAAACACCTCGGCGCTGTTGACGAGCACCGCCGTCTTGCCCTGCTCGACGGCGGCGAGCACCTGCTTCGCGCCGGCGACGACGAGGTCGCAGCCCAGCAGAAGATCGGCTTCGCCCGCGGCGATGCGGATGGCGTGAACCTCCGCCGGCGTGCGGCCGATTTTCACGTGGCAATAGACCGCCCCGCCCTTCTGCGCGAGGCCGGCCATATCGATGACGCCAACCCCTTTGCCCTCGAGATGCGCAGCCATGCCGAGAATGGCGGAAACGGTGACGACGCCCGTGCCGCCAAGCCCGGCGATGAGAACGCCGTAGGGCACGGCGCCGATTTCGGCGATCGCAGGCTCCGGCAACGCCGGCAGTCCGCCGTTATCCTGCGTCGAGGGCAGCGGCGCCTTTTTCATGCGCCCGCCATGTACGGTGACGAAGCTCGGGCAGAACCCCTCGAGACAGGAAAAGTCCTTGTTGCAGGCCGACTGGTCGATCCGTCGCTTGCGGCCGAATTCGGTTTCGACCGGCTGCACCGCGACGCAGTTCGACGCCGTGCCGCAGTCGCCGCAACCCTCGCACACGAGTTCGTTGATGATGACGCGCGAATCCGGATCGCTCATCAGCCCGCGCTTGCGCAGGCGACGCTTTTCGGTTGCGCAGGTCTGATCATAGATCAGCACGGTGACGCCGTCCGTTTGCGCCAGATCGCGCTGCACTTCGTTGAGGACATTGCGATGATGGATCGTCAGGCCGGGCGGCCAGCCGATCGTCGGCGCATATTTGCCAGGCTCATCGGAGACAAGGGCGATCTTCTGCACGCCTTCGGCCGCGACCTGCCGCGCGATCGTCTCGACGGTCAGCTCGCCTTCATGCTTCTGGCCGCCGGTCATCGCGACGACGCCGTTGAAGAGAATCTTGAAGGTGATGTTGGTGTTGGTCGCGACGGCAAAGCGGATGGCGAGCGACCCTGAATGATTATAGGTGCCGTCGCCGAGATTTTGGAACATATGCTTGCGCGTCGAGAACGGCGCTTCGCCGATCCAGTTCGCGCCTTCGCCGCCCATATGGGTGTAGCCTTCCGTCGAGCGGTCCATCCATTGCGCCATGTAATGGCAGCCGATGCCGGTGTAGGCGCGCGAGCCCTCGGGCACATGGGTCGACGTCGAATGCGGACAGCCGGCGCAAAAATGCGGCACCCGAACGGTGACGTCGGTCATCGTCCGGCGGCGATCCTGCAGCTTCTCGAGCCGGCGCACGCGCGCCTCCAGCTCTTCGAGCGGATGATATTTCAACAGCCGTCGGCCGATGGCGATGGCGACGTCATTGGAGTCGAGCGCGCCCTTGACCGGGAACAGCCACTCGCCGCGCTCGTCCTTTTTGCCGATGCAGAGCGGCTGATGCGGCGCGCCGTATAGTTCCTCGCGCAGCTGCACTTCAATGAGCGAGCGCTTCTCCTCGACGACGATGATGAGGTCGAGGCCGCGGGCGAATTCACGCAGACCTTGCGGCTCCAGCGGCCAGGGCGCGGCGATCTTGTAAAGGCGCAGACCGAGATCGTTCGCCTTCACCTCGTCCAGGCCGAGATCGTCCATCGCCTGGCGCACGTCGAGATAGGACTTGCCGACGGTGATGACGCCGATCTTCGGATTGGCGCCGCCGGACGTGATGATACGGTTCAACCGATTGGCGCGGATGAAGGCGAGCATCGCGTCGCGCTTGCTCTCCTGCATGCGCTCTTCCTGCGCGAGAACCGGATCGCCGGGGCGGATGTTGAGGCCGCCCGGCGGCATGAAGAAAGATGGGGGGGCGATCGGGCGGATGCGGTCGAGCGAACCGTCGATCGAGGCCGTCGACTCGACCGTATCCTTAAGGAGCTTCAGACCGACCCACACGCCCGCGAAACGCGACATGGCGAAGCCGTAAAGCCCGTAATCGAGAATTTCCTGCACGCCGGCCGGCGACAGGATGGGGATCATCACATCGACGAAATGGTAATCGGACTGATGCGCGGTGGTTGAAGATTCCGCGGTGTGATCGTCGCCCATGAGGGCCAGCGCGCCGCCATGGCGCGACGTGCCGGCGAGATTGACGTGGCGGAAAGCGTCGCCGCTGCGGTCGATGCCTGGACCTTTGCCGTACCAGAGCGAGAAGACGCCGTCGTATTTGCCTTCGCCGCGCATCTCGGCCTGCTGCGCGCCCCAGATGGCGGTCGCGGCGAGATCCTCGTTGAGCCCCGGCATATACAAGATATTATTGGCGTCGAAGAGCGCCTTGGCCTTGTGCATCTGCGCGTCGACGCCGCCGAGCGGCGAGCCGCGGTAGCCGGTCACGAAACCCGCGGTGTTCAGTCCGGCGCGGCGGTCCGCCTCCTTCTGCATAAGGAGCATGCGCACGATCGCCTGGGTGCCAGTGATCAGAACGCGGGACCTATCGAGATCAAATCGATCGGAGAGCGACGCCTCGGCGAAGGCGGAGCCGGTCTTTGCGTCGCTGGCGGCGATGTCCGCCATTACTGCTCTCCTGCAAGAAATCGGGGCGAAGCGCGCTTGGGACTCTTGCGCTCACACGCTAAAAGCAAGGATCAACCCGTGAACGAATCCGGTTTAAAGACCCAGCTGGGCGGCCTTCCGCCGCAGAGGCGCCCACTAGCGCCGATTCTACACCCGCCACCTTATGCCACACGGAAGCGCCTTTTCAAGGACGGATCTGCTAGCATGCACAGGCTCGAAGCGGGAGTCAGCGCCGCGTTTTCGCCGCCTTCGCCGCCTAAGCGCGAGACTCGCATGAAGCTGAAAATCAACTCGATTCTTATCCTTTTGACCTTGGCGGCGGGGATTGGCGCGGCCTCGGCCCATCCGCATGTCTGGGTGGCGGTGCGCAGCGAAGTCGTATTCGCGCCAGACGGCAAGATCGCGGGCGTTCGGCACGCCTGGGAATTCGACGAGATGTATTCGGCCTATGCGGTGCAGGGCCTCGGAAAGGACGGCAAGCCGCCCACCCGGGAAGAACTTGCGCCGCTCGCCAAAACGAACGTCGAGTCGCTGGCCGAATTCGAATTTTTCACCTTCGCCAAGCAGAACAGCGCCAAGCTTGCGTTCAAGGAGCCGGAGAATGTGACGCTCGACGCCAATGACAAAAAGATCGTCACCCTGCGCTTCTTTTTGCCGCTGCAGACGCCGGTCACGGCCAAGAAGCCGTTCTCCTTTCAGGTCTATGACCCGACCTATTTCGTCTCCTTCGGACTGGAAAAGAAGGATCCCGTGACCCTTGCGGGAGCGCCGGCCGGATGTTCGCTAAGTCTTGTCGAACCTGCGCCGCTCATGGCGAACGAAAACCAGAAACTGAGCGAAGCGTTCTTTCAGAACATGTCGCCGGGCGCCGATTTCGGCATGAAGCTGGCGACGCGCGCGATCGTGGCCTGTCCGTGAAAAGCGGGCGTAGGGTGGTTTGGCTCGGCGTGGCCGTCGCGGCGCTGGCCGCGATCGCCGCCGCATCGGCCTGGGGCGCGCCGCGCCATCCATTTGCGGTCGGCGCGCAAGAGTCGACCGCGGCGGCGACGGGCGTCGCCGGGCTTATCCTTGCATGGCAAAGCAAGTTTCACGCTGAACTGCACGCAGCGGTCCGCGCGCTGAAGACCGATTCTTCCGCGTTCTTCGCGCTCGCCGCGGCGAGTTTCGCCTATGGCGCCTTTCACGCCGCCGGCCCCGGCCACGGCAAAGCGGTGCTTGCATCCTACATGCTCGCCAATGAAACAGCCCTGCGCCGCGGTCTGCTGCTCGCGGCGCTCGCCGCGCTGCTGCAGGGACTGGTCGCCATCGCCGTCGTCGGCGCGGCGGCGACGTTGTTCCGCGCGACCGCGAATCAGATGAGCGACGCGACTCACTTCATCGAGCTTGCGAGCTATGCGGCGGTCGCGGCGCTCGGCGCGCGCCTCGCCTGGGTGAAAGGCCACGCGCTATCGGCGGCCCTCCGTATGCCCGCAATCGCGCCGGCGGCGCGCGGCTTCGTTTGCGAGGCCATCGACGACCCGACGCATGTGCATGACGCGACCTGCCGCCACGCGCCAGACCCTTCGACATTGGGAGGACCGAAGTTTCGCCTCGCCGACGCCGCCGCGACCGTCGTCGCCGCCGGCCTGCGCCCCTGCTCGGGGGCGATTCTGGTGCTGGCGTTCACCCTGTCGCAGGGGCTTTTCGCCGCCGGCGCCGGGGCGGTCATCGCCATGTCGGCGGGAACGGCGATTACGACGGGCGCCCTGGCCATGACGGCTGTCTACGCCAAGAGCGCCGCGATGCGGTTTGGCGCGAAGGATTCGCGGCGCGCGGTGATCATCGCCCGCGGCGGCGAGTTCATCGCCGCAATTCTCGTTCTGGCGCTCGGCGTTTCGCTGCTCTTCGGCCTCGGGCCGGCGCCGCCCGGGACGGCATGACGCGGCTCGCGGCGATGCAACATAATGATCGCCGCGAGAATGGCCTCATTCGAGGCGAGACGCGCTATCTTGAACAAGAACACACAGGCGGAGCGGACGATTCGCGTCGCGCGCTTCACGCCCGCGAAGCCGAGGACGACATGACCAACGCAGAAAAAATAGAGGACCCTTACGTCAAGCGGCCCTGGCTTTCGTCCTACCCCGCTGGCGTCCCGGCGGACATCGACGAATCTTCCTATTCGACGCTGGTCAATATGTTCAACGCGAGCGTTACGGAATTCGCCGACAGGACCGCGATGGAGAGTTTCGGCGCGACGCTCACCTTCGAGGAGCTCGGCCGCGCCGCGGTGGCCGTCGCCGCCTGGCTGCAGACGCGCGGACTGAGAAAGGGCGATCGGGTGGCGATTATGTCGCCCAACGTCCTCGCCTACCCGGCGACGCTTTTTGGCGTCCTGCTGGCCGGCGGCGTCGTCGTGAACGTCAATCCGCTGTACACGCCGCATGAGCTCGAGCACCAGATGAACGACTCCGGCGCGCGCTTCTTGTTCGTGTTCGAAAACTTCGCGCATACGGCGGCCGCCGCCTGGCCGCACATGAAAGTCGAACGTGCGGTGATTGTGAAGCCCGGCGATCTGATGGGGCTGCGCGGACTGATCGTCAATTTCGTCTCGCGCTGGGTCAAACGCATGGTCCCCGCCTATCGGCTGCCCGGCTGCGTCGGCTTCGCGCATGTGTTGCAAGCGGGCGCCGAGGAGCCGTTCAAGCCGCCGCCAGTCGGGCCGGAAGACATCGCCTTTCTGCAATACACCGGCGGCACCACCGGCGTCGCCAAGGGCGCCATGCTGCTGCATCGCAACGTCGCCGCCAATGTCGAACAGTCATGGACCTGGCTGAAGCCCTACCTCGAAGGTAAGCCGCTGATCATGGTGACCGCGCTGCCGCTCTACCATATTTTCGGACTGACCGCCTGCCTGCTGCTTGTGGTGAAGACCGGCGGTTGCTGCCTGCTGATCGCCAATCCCCGCGACATCAAGGGCCTGATCGCGACGCTACGGAAATCGACGTTCACATTGTTCTCCGGCGTCAACACGCTTTATGCGGCGATCGCCGACCATTCCGCCGCCGGCTCGGTCGACTATTCCAATCTTCTCCTGACCATCTCCGGCGGCATGTCGACCCAGGAGGTCGTGGCGCAAAAGTGGAAGGCCTTGACGGGAAAGCCGATCGTCGAAGGCTATGGACTGACCGAAACGTCGCCGATCGTGACGATCAACAAGCCGACGATCGCCGAATTCACCGGCGCGATCGGCTATCCGGCGCCGTCGACGGAAATCTCGGTGCGTTCGCCCGAGGGCGAGCCCGTTCCGCTCGGCGAGCGCGGCGAACTCTGCGTCAAGGGCCCGCAGTTGATGGGCGGCTATTGGCGCAGGCCGGATGAGACGGCGAACGCCCTGACCCCCGACGGTTTTCTCAAGACCGGCGACATTGCGGTGATGGCGCCGGACGGGCTCATCAAGATCGTCGATCGGTTGAAGGACATGATCCTCGTCTCGGGCTTCAACGTCTATCCGAACGAAGTCGAATCGGTCCTGGTCGAACACCCCAAGGTGAAGGAAGCAGCGGTCATCGGCGTGCCGAACGAACATTCCGGCGAAGCGCCGATGGCGTTCGTCGTGGCGCGCGATCCAAGCCTCACGCGCGAAGAGTTGCGGGCCTTCGCGCATGAGCAACTGACCAGCTACAAGGTGCCGCGTTATTACGAATTTCGCGAGAGCCTGCCCAAGAGCAACGTCGGCAAAATTTTGCGGCGCGCGCTCAAGGACGAATTTCTCGCGCGCAAGAATGCCGTCGCCGATGAGGGACGCGGCAAGAGCGTGAGAACCGAACTCAAAGGCTGACGATCGCACTATGCAGATCCGCCGAAGCAATCGGCCGCCTCGTTGATCGCGTCATAGACGAGATCGAGTTCGGCCGCCTCAACGCAGTATGGCGGAAACACATAGATCGTCGGCCCGAGCGGGCGCAGCACGAGCCCGCGCGCATTGAAGAAGCGCATGAGATCGAGCGCGATCGTCGCAAGATAGCCGCCGTCCGCGACATTGAGATCGAGCGCCGTGATGATTCCGAGCTGACGCGCGTTCGAGAAGCGCGCGTCATCGGCAAAGCGCGCTAAGCGCGTCGCCTGCATGTCGCACAGCGCCGCGACGCGGGCGGCGGGTTCGCCCGTCGCCCAGACGTCGAGATTAGCGAGCGCCGCGGCGCAGGCGATCGGATTGGCGGTATAGGAGCTCGAATGAAAAAAGGCGCGGGCGCGTTCCGGCGATAGATGCGCCTCGAAAATCTCCCGCTTGCACATGGTGACGGCGAGCGGCAGCGCGCCGCCGGTGAGACCCTTGGCGTAGCAGGCGATATCCGGCACGACGCCCGCCTGCTCGCAGGCGAAGAGCGTTCCCGTGCGGCCGAAGCCGGTCATCACCTCATCGGCGATGAACAGCACGCCGTAACGCGCGCAGATGCGCTGCATCTCCGCGAGCGTATCGGCGCAATAGATGAGCATGCCGCCCGCGCCCAAGATCAGCGGCTCGACAAGCAAGGCGGCGGGTCTGTCGCGACAGGCGCGCTCCAGCGCGTCGAGCGTCTCCTGCGCGCGCCCGCGCGAGGGGAAGGGAATGCGCGAGACCTCGTAGAGCAGCGGCTCGTAAGGCGCGTTGAAGGGCGAGCGCGCGCCGACGGACATCGCGCCGATCGTATCGCCATGATAGCCGTGTTCAAGCGCGACGATGCGCGTGCGCGAGTCCCCGCGATTGCGCCAGAAGCCGAGCGCCATCTTGATCGCCACTTCGACGCAGGTGGAGCCGCTGTCGGAATAGAACACGTAGTCGAGGCCCGGCGGCGTCAGCGCCACAAGGCGCCGCGCCAGCGCTTCCGCCGGCTCATGGGTGAAGCCGGCGAAGATGATCTGATCGAGTCGCTCGGTTTCTTCGCGGATCGCCTGCATAATGGCAGGATGGCGATGGCCGTGGGTGATCACCCACCAGGACGAGATGGCGTCGAGAAAGCGCGCGCCGTCTTCGGCTTCGAGCCAGGCCCCTTCGGCGCGCGCGATCTTGAAGGCGCCGGGCTGCAGCGCATGCTGCGTGAACGGCCGCCAGACTGGGGACTCTGTGACGATGCTCACGCGCCGCTCCCGAAAGCGTCGCGCGCGATTGCGGCGTTAAACGCCGCGCCGAGCCTTTTTTTATTCAGAGGATCGAGCTTCGGCAACCGGCCGAGAATGCGCGCGCCGCCGATCGTCTCGATCGAATGCTGCGCATCGGCGTCGGCGTCGCCGACGAAAATGATTCCGGCAATCGAGATTCCGCGTCTGCGCAATGCTTCGAGCGTGAGCAGGCTGTGATTGATCACGCCGAGGCGCGTGCGCGCGACGAGTATGACCGGCAAGCGCCAGCGTTCGAGCACATCGATGGTCAGCGCGCGATCGCTGAGCGGCGTCATCACGCCGCCGGCCGTCTCTATGATCAGAGGACCGTCGCATGGCGGCGGATTCAGCGCGGCGGCGTCGATTTCGACGCCCTCGTCGCGCGCGGCAAGATGCGGCGAGACCGGGCGACGCAGCCTCCAGGCCTCTGGGAAAATATGCTCGGCCGGCGCGCCCGAAAGCCGCGCGACGATCTGCGAGTCCGTCTCGCCATCGAGGCCTGACTGCACCGGCTTCCAATAATAGGCGTTGAGCGCCCCGACGATCGCGGCGGAGACGACGGTCTTCCCGACGCCCGTATCCGTTCCCACAATCACGAAGCGGCGCTTCATGGTTCGAGCCTCGCGAGCTCTTCGCCAAGATGCGCGATCATGCGCGCGACGTCATCTTGGCGCGCATGCAGCGTCAGCGCGATGCGCAAGCGAGCGGAGCCGTTCGGCACCGTTGGCGGACGGATGGCGCGAATGTCATAGCCATGCGCCTGCAGGCGCGCCGCAAGCGACGTCGCGCGGACGTCGGCCCCGACGATGATCGGCTGGATCTGGCTGCCCGAAGGTTCGATTGCGCAGAGCCGCCGCAGCTCGGCCCCGGCGAAATCGATGCGCGACATCAAGTCGGCGCGCCGATCGTCAGCCGCTTCGATGATCTTGAGCGAGGCGCGCACGCAAGCGGCCATAACGGGCGAAGGCGCAGTCGCGAAGATAAAGGACCGGCAGCGGTTGACCATGAAGTCGCGCAGGACGCGCGGCAGACAGAGCAGACCGCCGGCGACTCCCAGCGCCTTGCCGCAGGTATGCAAAGTGACGATGTTCTCCGCGCCTTCAAAACGCGCGGCGAGTCCGCGGCCGCCTGGGCCATAGACGCCCGTCGCATGCGCCTCGTCGATCAGGAGAAAGGCGTCGTTCCTCGCGGCGAGCGCGAACAGATCATCGAGCGGCGCCTTGTCGCCGTCCATGCTGTAAAGGCTTTCCACGACGATCCAGATTCGCCCGGTTCCGCCCTTTTCGCGCCAGGCGCGGATCGCGTCCTCGGCGGCGCCGACGTCATTATGGGGGAACTTCGCATTCGGCGCGCGCGCCAATCGCATGCCCTCATGGGCGCTGGCGTGCGCGAGCGCGTCATAGAGAATGAGATCGTCGCGCTGCGGCGCCGTGGAGAGCAGCGTCTCGTTGGCGGTAAAGCCGGCGCTGAAATACAGCGCGCTTTCCGCGCCAAAAAAACGCGCCGCGTCCTCTTCCAGCGCTTCATGCTCCGGATGATTGCCGCGCAAAAGTCTCGAACCGCCGGCGCCGACGGGAACGCCGCGCGCGAGCGCCGTCGTCACGGCCGCGGCGAGTTCCGGCGACTCGGCCAAAGCCAGATAATCATTCGACGCGAAATCCAGTCCGGCGCGCGGGGCGAGCGTGCGCAGCCTGCCGCGCGCGGCGAGGCTCGCAAGATCTTGCGCGTAGCGCTCAAGCATGAAAGGCCGATGCTCGATCAGGAGAAACGCTCCCAGGCGGCCTGTCGGGAAACGCCCAGGACCTTGCCGATCGCCGTCCAGCTCACCTCGCGTTTGCGAAGCGCCGCGATTTGCGCGTGGATCAGCGAATGCAGCGCCGCCACGCTGGCCTCGCTCGCCTTGATCGAGGTCAGCAGCTGCTCGTCGGTGAGGTCGTCCCAGCTTTTGAACGGCGAAGGCGCGGCGTCAAGGATCTTGTTGCAGACCCCGACGCAATCTTCGCAAATGTAGCCACCGGCTGCGCCGCCGATGAGCCGCGCGACCTGCGTCTCTGACTTCTTGCAGAATGAGCAGCGCAGCTTACGTTTGGGAAAGGCCAGCATCACAGCTCTCGCATGTCCAGGGCGATCGTGTGTCAAGCTGATCTTGACAGCCTGCAGGACCGCCGTCAAGTCGTCCTTGACAAGGGCGCACTTGAAACGTGCGCCCCGAACCGCGATCTAAGGAGAAGCGTTTTCCACCGATAGGAGCCGCGATGAACGCGCAGATCGACGCAAACGCGCCTCCCTCCCGCGTTCCCTGGCCGCCGATTTTGATGGGGCTGACGCTCGCCGCCGGGCTGGCGCTCGACGCCGCGACAGGGGCTTCGCTCATCGATCGCGCGTCCTCCCCGCTGCCGCAGCTCGCCGGCGCGGCGATCGCCGTCCTCGCGCTGGCGAATGACGTCTGGTGCTTCCGCATCCTCTCGCGCCATCAAACAACGATCATGCCGCATCGCGCCGCGTCCTTTCTCGTGACCGAGGGGCCGTTCCGCTTTTCCCGCAATCCGATCTATGTGTCTCATGTCGCCCTGATCTTTGGACTTGGTCTGTTCCTCGGCTCGCCCTTCACGCTGTTGTTAACGCCTGTTCTCGCTGTTGGGCTGACGAAGCTGGCGATCGAGCCCGAAGAGCGGCATCTTGTTGAGAAATTTGGCGACGACTATCGGTCCTATCTGGCGCGCACGCGGCGGTGGCTTTAAACTGATGCGCGAGGGCGTTGCGAATGAGGCGGCAAGCATGAACGCTCAAACTCCTTTACCGGGCGGCGAACGCCTTGATTTCACCGTTCGAGGCATGACCTGCGCCTCCTGCGTGTCGCATGTCGAAAAAGCGCTCGCGCATACGCCGGGCGTTAACGCCGCCAGCGTCAATCTCGCCACTGAACGGGCGGAAGTTTCGCTGGCGCCGGGGGCGAGTCTCACGCAACTCGTAAAGTCGGTCTCGGACGCGGGCTACGAGGCGGTCGTCGAGACGATTGAGATTGGCGTCGGCGGCATGACCTGCGCCTCCTGCGTCTCGCATGTCGAAAAGGCGCTCAGCGCCGTTCCAGGCGTGATGGAAGCGAAAGTCAATCTCGCGACCGAACGCGCGACCGTGCGCGCGCTCGCCGGGCCAGGCCTGACCGACCGCCTGCGCCGGGCGATTTCACAGGCCGGCTATGAGCCACGAGCGATCGAAACCGATTCCGGCGGCGCCGATCGCGAGAAGATGCGACGTGAGGAAGAGATGCGCGCGCTGCGCTTCCGCCTCATCGTCGCCGCCATTCTGACGGCGCCGATCTTCGTGGTCGAAATGGGCGGGCATCTCATTCCCGCCGTCCATCACTGGACGATGCGCGTGATCGGCGAGGCGAAGATCCGCGAGATTTCCTTCCTGCTCGCCAGCGTTGTGCTGTTTGGCCCCGGCCTGGTTTTCTTCCTCAAGGGAATTCCGTCGCTGTTGCGGCGCCAGCCCGACATGAACGCCCTCGTCGCCACGGGCACGCTCAGCGCCTATCTCTATTCGGTCGTCGCGACCTTCGCGCCCCATGCGCTGCCGGCCGGCTCGGTGCATGTCTATTATGAAGCGGCGGTCGTCATCGTCACGCTGATCCTGTTCGGCCGCTACCTCGAAGCGCGCGCCAAGGGTCGCACGTCGGAGGCGATCCGCGCGCTGGCGCGGCTTCAGCCGAAGACCGCCCGCGTGGAGCGCGACGGCGCCGCCGTCGACGTCGATATCGACGACGTGAGGGTCGGCGATATCGTTCTGGTGCGGCCGGGCGAGCGCATTCCGACCGACGGCGTCGTCACGCAGGGCGCGTCCCATGTCGATGAGTCGATGGTCACCGGCGAGCCGGCGCCCGTCGCCAAGCGGCCGGGCGCCGCCGTCACCGGCGCGACCGTTAACGGCTCCGGCGCCTTCGCGTTTCGCGCCACCCGCGTCGGCGCCGATACGATGCTCGCCGGCATCATCCGCATGGTCGAGCAGGCGCAGGGCGCCAAGCTGCCGATTCAGGCGATGGTCGACCGCGTCACCGCCGTCTTCGTTCCCGCTGTTTTCGCCGTCGCGGCGCTGACCTTCGTCGTCTGGATGCTGATCGGTCCGGAGCCGCGCCTCACTTACGCGCTCGTCAACGCGGTCGCCGTGCTGATTATCGCCTGCCCCTGCGCCATGGGGCTGGCGACGCCGGCGGCGATCATGACGGGAACAGGCCGGGCGGCGGAGCTCGGCGTGCTGTTTCGCAAGGGCGAAGCCCTGCAGACGCTACGCGACGTGACCCTCATCGCCTTCGATAAAACCGGCACGCTGACGTATGGCAAGCCGCGCCTGACCGATCTCGTCGCGACGCCCGGCCAGCAGGAGAACGAGCTTCTGCGGCTTGCCGCGAGCGTCGAGGCGCAATCCGAACACCCCGTCGGCGCGGCGCTGGTCGTCGCGGCCAAGGCCGCGGACCTTTCGCTTTCGCCTTGCGCCGAGTTCAAATCCGTGGCGGGCATGGGCGTCACGGGAATCGTCGACCGCAAGACCGTCGCCATCGGCGCCGAGCGTTTCATGACGACGCTTGGCCTCGACGCATCGCCCTTCGCGCAGCACGCCCAGAGGCTCGCCGAGGAAGGCAAGACGCCGCTTTACGTCGCGGTCGACGGGAAGCTTGGCGCCATACTCTCCGTCGCCGACGATCTAAAGCCGACGAGCCGCGCCGCGATCGACGCGATCCATTCGCTCGGCGTCAAAACCGCGATGATCACCGGCGATGACGCGCGCACGGCGAAAGCCATCGCCGCGAGACTGGGCATTGACGAGGTCGTCGCTGGCGTCCTTCCCGACGGAAAAGTCGCGACGCTCGAGCGCCTGCGCGAGGCCAACAGGATCGCCTTCGTCGGCGACGGCGTCAATGACGCGCCGGCGCTCGCCGCCGCCGACGCCGGAATCGCCATCGGCACGGGAACCGACATCGCGATCGAAGCCGCCGACGTGGTGCTGATGTCGGGCGATCTCGCCAAGGTGCCGGCGGCGCTGGCGATCTCGCGCGCGACGATGCGCAACATCCAGCAGAATCTGTTCTGGGCGTTCGGCTATAACGTCGTCCTCATACCGGTCGCGGCAGGCGCGCTCTATCCCGTCAACGGCATGCTGCTCTCGCCGATGTTCGGGGCGGCGGCCATGGCGCTGTCGAGCGTTTTCGTGCTGACCAATGCGCTGCGCCTGCGCCGCTTCAAGGCTCCGGTCATCGCAAGCGCCGACCACGGCCCGCAAGCGACGCCGATCGAAACGCAAGCGGTGGATAAGGAATTCAAGGAGGAAGCAATGACGACATTCAATGTGCAAGACATGACCTGCAATATGTGCGTGAAACATGTCACCAAGGCGGTGCAAGCCGTGGAGCCGAACGCCGACGTCAAGGTCGATCTCGCCACCGGCAAGGTCGACGTGACGCCGGCGCCGAAAGACGCGAAGGCGCTCGCCAAGGCGATCAGCGAAGCGGGCTATCCGGCGCAGGTCGCCGCGTGAATTTCGCGACGAACCACGGCGTGAGCGCGCGATGACGCCGACAATGACGCGCTCGCTCGCCGGCAAGACGCTCTTCATCACCGGCGCGAGCCGAGGAATCGGCCTCGCCATCGCGATGCGCGCCGCGCGCGACGGCGCGAATGTCGTCGTCGCAGCGAAGAGCGTGACCGAAAACCCGAGAATTCCCGGCACGATCTACACGGCGGCGGCGGAGATCGAAGCGGCGGGCGGACAGGCGCTCGCCGTGCCCTGCGATATTCGTTTCGACGATCAGGTCGAGGCGGCGGTCGGTCAGGCAGCGTCCTGCTTCGGCGGGATCGACATCCTCGTCAACAACGCCAGCGCCATCGATCTGCGCGGGATCGACGCGCTCGAGATGAAGCGCTTCGATCTGATGCATCAGATCAACGCCCGCGGGACCTATCTGTGCTGCAAGGCGGCGTTGCCGCATCTGCGCCGATCCGCCAATCCGCACATTCTCACACTATCGCCGCCGCTGGATTTGAACCCGAAGTGGTTTTCTCCCAACCTCGCCTACACAATGTCGAAATATGGGATGAGCCTCGTGACGCTCGGCCTCGCACGCGACCTCGCCGCCGACGGCGTCGCGGCGAATTCGCTATGGCCGGAGACCGCGATCGCGACCGCCGCCGTCGGCAATCTTCTCGGCGGCGACGAACTGCTGCGCCGGTCCCGAAAGCCCGAGATCGTCGCGGACGCCGCGCACGCCATTCTGGTTCGTCCCGCAAAGAGCTGCAGCGGCAATTTCTTCATCGACGTTGGCGTTCTGGCGGAAGAAGGCATGACCGACTTCTCGACCTACGCCGTCGATCCGAGGGTTGACGCCGTGCTCGACTTTTTCCTCGACGCGCCGATCACCGCAAAGGTGACGAAGTCGGCGTTTCACCTCGGCAAATAACGCTACCCCAGCGCGGCTGCGCCAACTGCGATCGTATAGGCGCCGACCGCGGCGACGATCGCGCCTGAAACATAGGGGGCCCGGGCCGCCAGCGCTTCCAATCCCGGCCAGCGCGACGCGGCGTGACGCATGCCGAGCGCCGCCGCCACCCCGACAAGCACGAGGGTCAGCGCCAGACCGACGCTGAAGCAGAGCACGAGCAGCGCGCCGAGCCCGATGCGGCCGACCTGCAGGCAGAGCAGCAGCACGGTAATCGATGCGGGACAGGGGATGAGCCCGCCCGTCAGGCCGAAGAGAATGATCTGTCCGGTCGTCACCCGGCGACTGGCGAAGCGCCGCTCAATATCCAACGCATGTTCGCGCTCATGCGCGTCAGCGTAGACGGTGGGATCGACGTCGAGGAGTTCGCTCTCGAATTCCTCTTCCTGATGGCTATGCGGCACGCCGCCGTCATGGACGTGAACATGGGCGTGAA
This sequence comes from Methylocystis sp., assembly GCF_051061285.1. Classification (GTDB taxonomy): domain Bacteria; phylum Pseudomonadota; class Alphaproteobacteria; order Rhizobiales; family Beijerinckiaceae; genus Methylocystis. The sequence goes on along the minus strand of NZ_JBPFEA010000022.1, from coordinate 815 downwards.
CATCGCCGTGAACATCGCCGTGAACATGCCCGTGAATATGGGCGCCGTCGTGCGAGTGGCCATGCGCCGCGCTGGCGTCGGCCGGAAGCCGTCCGCGCTCATGCGCGGGCGCCGTCACGGCGCCTTTGGCGGCGATATCGCGCCAGCTTCGCCACATCATCCAAACAGCGACGGCGAAGATCAACGCGCCAGAGACAATCTGCAGATAGGGTTCGTTCGCTTCGACGTTCAGTTGCGCGCCGAGATAAAGCCCGGTCAGCGCCACGGCCCAGACGATCGCCGTATGGGAAATTGTCGCCGCGACGCCGAGCAGGACCGCCTGCGCCACGGTGCCGCGAACCGCGACGATGAACGCCGCCATCATCGTCTTCGAGTGGCCCGGCTCGAGTCCGTGCAGCGCGCCCAAGGCCACCGCGCTCGGCGCAAAAATCCAGGCGTTCGCCGCGCCGGCGCGAAAGACTTCGGAGAGGTCGGACATCGTGCTCGCCGTGGGCTCCTCAGGCGCAATGCCGAGGCGATGGAAGGGGCGCGGCCTCTCGGCGACGCTCGAATGCTCCGCCGGTCACGAGGCAGCCTTAACCCCGTATTTTATAGTGAGCGGCGCTTGATGAAACAAGCGCCCGCAGAAACAGAGAAATAGAAGCCGCACGGCGCCTGGGCGCGAATGTTCGCATTACGCAGGATTTCGCGGGGCGCCTGCAGGACGCCGCTTGACGATCGGCGCAGCGCCGTCGCGCAGCAGACGCGTCAGAAGTTCGCGCAGAAGGCGCGTCGTCATCGGAAGCTGCGCTTGGTTTGCGCGACAGGCGGCGCGG
>NZ_JBPFEA010000021.1:0-48392 GCF_051061285.1 Methylocystis sp. | reverse complement strand
CCTTGATCCCGTCGCCTACATCGCCAAAACGCTGCAAGCCATTCTCGACGGACATCCTCAAAGCCGCATCGACGAACTGATGCCGTGGAGCTTCGTCGCCGCGTCAAGCCTCGCCGCATAGGTGATCGGAAAGGCGCTTACGATGGATTACGCGCGGCTCATTACGGAGGTAGACCGAAAACTAGATGAAACGGAGTATAGATTGAGCCTTGCCGCGGAAAGCGGTTTCAACCTACCAGCCAAGCAAAAGTGGAAGTGGCACCTCAATTATCTTGACCTTGGCGTTCTTGAGAAGAACTCCGGATTTTTCGGAGTGTTCCGGAAAGGTCCAAATTGAGGGCTTGCATAAGTGCTAAAGTTAGAGCTTCCGCAATTCCGCAAATCACCCTCCCCGCTCGTTGTCAATAAACTGCAGCGCGGTCGCCATGGGCAGAAACATCCGCCGGGCTTCGTCGGGAAGCGAGGCGAAACCGTTCGCTGTATAAAAGGCGCGTGCGCGTTCGTCCTTGGCGTCCACGATCAGCGCATAAGCGCCAATGCGAAAGCTTTCCGTGCGGATGATGGCGTCGGCGATGAGCGCGCGCCCAAGCCCTTGCCCTTGGCGCTTCGTCGCGACGGCCAGCCGCCCGATCAGCATGGCCGGCAGCACGGGATAGCGGGGCAGTTTTTTCGCCGCCGCCGGCGGCAGCAGATTGAGCGGCACGCTCGTCGCCGCGAGCGTGTAGAATCCGGCGACTTCACCGGCGTCGTCGAGGGCGACGAAGCAGCCGGCGACGCGCCGCTTGATGTCCTGAAAAGCGAATTCCCGAAGATAGCGATCAAGCGCCTCGACGCCGGAGCGAAAGCCGTTGCGGTCGTGATCGCGGCTGAGGCTGGCGGTGACGAAAGCCGTCAACGAACCTCGCGAATAAGGCGGCGGTGACTGGCGAAGGCGCGCTTCAATCCTTCCGACGGCGCGGGCGGTTTGAGGATCGCGTCGGCGAAAGCCCGCTGACCGGCGACCGAGAGGCGGATGATTTCCGTTTCCTCGATGGCGCGGTGGGCGGCTTCCTGCGCGGCGCTCACGACAAAGTCGCTGACGCTGCGCCCCTGAATTTCAGCGGCGCGTTTGACGAGGGCGAGCACATCCGGCGCGAGGCGCGCCTCGATGCGGGCCGTTCGGGCTTTTTCTTGAGGCATCGCATTATCCTCTCTTGGAAGAGGGCTTTCCCCCCCAGGAAGATCGGGCGAAGGGCTTCCTCATCCTGAGGAGCGTGCGCAGCACGCGTCTCGAAGGACGAGGAAGCCCGCCTTCGCGTAGTTTTCCTCACCCTCGTCCTTCGAGACGCCGCCTGCGGCGGCTCCTCAGGATGAGGGTGAGGAAAACAATCCTTCACGCGATTGCCCTTAGGGATTTTTCTTTGTTGATCGTGTACGGGGATATGCCGGACAATTCAAGACGGCGACAAACTTTGTGCGCCGCCGCGCGGCGCTTGACACCTCCGCCGGCCCCATCGATGTTGCCGAACGAATTGTTCGGCATATCGAACGCTAGGATGATCGCTTGTCCGTATTGTCAGAAGCGCGGCCGGCCTGCAGCGAGGGCTTCACGCCAAAAACCGTCGTTTTTTCCCCGGACCGACCGCTGTTGACCGACGGCGGCGGCCGCATCGCGCCGCTCGCCATCGCTTACGAGACCCGTGGAACGCTCAACGCCGCCCGCAGCAACGCCATTCTGCTCTGCCATGCGCTCACCGGCGACCAATATGCCGCAGGCGTTCATCCCGTCACCGGCAAGCCCGGCTGGTGGGAGGCCATGGTCGGCCCCGGCAAGCCTTTCGACACTGATCGCTATTTTCTGATCAGCTCGAATGTCGTCGGCGGCTGCATGGGCTCGACCGGCCCGGCGTCGATCAATCCGACGACCGGCAAGCCCTATGGGCTCGACTTCCCCGTCGTCACCATCCGCGACATGGTGCGGGCGCAGGCGATGCTCATCGATCATCTTGGCGTCGAGACGCTGTTTTGCGTCGCCGGCGGCTCGATGGGCGGCATGCAGGTGCTGCAATGGGCGGCCAGCTATCCAGAGCGGGTCTTTTCGGCCATGCCGATCGCCACCGCCGCCAAACATTCGGCGCAGAATATCGCCTTTCACGAAGTCGGCCGACAGGCGGTGATGGCCGATCCGGACTGGCGCTCGGGGCGTTATCAGGAGCAAGGCGTGCGCCCCGAGAAGGGACTCGCGGTGGCGCGCATGTCGGCGCATATCACCTATCTCTCGGAACCGGCGCTGCAGCGTAAGTTCGGCCGCAAGCTGCAGGACCGCAGCGCGCCGACCTTCTCCTTCGACGCGGATTTTCAGGTCGAGAACTATCTGCGTTACCAGGGCCTCGCCTTCGTCGAGCGGTTCGACGCCAATTCCTATCTCTTTGTCACCCGCGCCTGCGACTATTTTGATCTTGCCGCCGACTATGGCGGCTCGCTGGCCATGGCCTTCAAGGACACCAAGACGCGCTTTTGCGTCGTCTCCTTCACGTCGGACTGGCTTTATCCCACCTCGGACTCGCGCGCCATCGTTCACGCGCTCAACGCCGGCGGCGCGTCAGTGTCCTTCGTCGAAATCGAATCCGACAAGGGGCACGACGCTTTCCTGCTGCACGAGCCGATGTTCATTGCGACGACGCGCGGCTTTCTCGATTCAGCCGCAAACGCGCGCGGCCTCGCCCCTGACGGAAGCTCGAAATGACCTTCACGCCTGCGGCCGACGCGCCTGAGCGACCCGCGCAGCCGCTCGAGCACCCACGTCTCGATCTCGCGGTCATCGCCGAGATGGTCGCGCCCGGCGCGCGCGTTCTCGACGTCGGCTGCGGCGACGGCGCGTTGCTGCAGCTCCTGGCGCAGAAGAAGGGCGTTGACGGGCGCGGCGTCGAACTCTCGCAGCGCGGCGTCAACGAATGCGTGGCGAAAGGACTTTCGGTCATTCAAGGCGACGCCGATACCGACCTCTCCGATTATCCGGACGACGGGTTCGACTACGTGATTCTTTCCCAGACGCTGCAGGCGACAAGGCGCCCGCGCGCGGCGCTCGCCAATATGCTGCGCATCGGTCGGCGCGCCATCATCTCATTTCCCAATTTCGGCTATTGGCGCGTGCGCGCGCAGCTCGCCTTTAGCGGCCGCATGCCGGTCACCGGGCGCCTTGACTATCACTGGCATGACACGCCGAACATTCATCTTTGCACCATCCGTGACTTCGTCGAGATCGTCGACGAACTCGGCGCGCACATCGAGCGCGGAGTCGCCTTTGACCGCGCCGGCGCGCCGATCCGCTTCAGCGCGCCTTGGTGGGTTTGGAATTTCTTCGGCGAACAGGCTGTGTTTCTGCTGGAGCGTGGCGGCCGACGACCGTAACCCGTGCGACGGTTTGTCCCGCGTGCATCGCCTTTCGCGGGTTGACGGTTCGCGTTAGCTTTCCCATTGGCGGCATTAAGAGAAACATGCGCGGGAGGGAGCGGCGGCGCCTCCGCTTCATGCGTCGCGTCATCCCTTGGATGACGCGCGTGATTCCGCGCGCGTCGGGAGGAGGCGCGAGCTTGACAGTCGACACCGGCCCCGCCATGCGAAGCTATGCCAGCGCCTCGCAAAAGAGACGCGCCGGTCCGTGCGCGCCACAGCCGGCAGCCCCGGGGGAGCTGCGCAGAGCCCCACTCTTCGCCGGGGTCGACGAAGCGACATTGTCGCGTCTGTCGGCAGACGCCAGGATCGAGTCCTTCCAGGACGGCGACTCGCTTTTCCATCAAGGCGCTGTGGTCACAGACCTCGCATTCGTTTTGAACGGCTATGTGAAGCTGCTGCGCCTTTCGTCTTCGGGACGCCAAACGCTCATCGGCATTCGCTCGGACGGCGAAATGGTCGGCGAGGCGCCGACCGACGCCGATGAGATTCACATGCTCTCCGCCAAGGCGGTGGGCGCGACGCGCGCGCTCAAGCTGCCGGCGGCGCCCTTCGCTCGGCTTCTCCTGGAGTCGCCGTCGCTCTGCGCCGCGCTGATGCAGGACTCCAAGGAGAGCATCGCGCGTCTCATTGGCGAGGTCGAGTCGCTAAAAAGCCAGAACGCCGATCAGCGCCTCGCCCATTTCCTACTTGGCCTCTGCCCGCCGGGCGAAGACCGGTGCCGCTTCCGCTTGCCTTATGACAAGCGCCTGATCGCCGCGCGGCTCGGCGTCAAGCAGGAGACGCTGTCGCGCGCTTTCGCCAAACTCCGCGCCCATGGCGTCCGCACGGAGACGCGCAACGTGCATGTCGAAAGCGTCTTGCATCTCGCGGACCAGTGCGACCGGCTCGGTCGTCCGCCGCGCCTGTCTTTGGGACGACGCAAGATCGTGACGCAGTGCGACGCCGCTTAGAGATCGTCTTGCTCCTCGCGGGCGTCGAGATGCTTTTCTTTTCCATCGCCGCTCGCGGGCAGGCGATTTCGCCCGACGCGTTGACGCACGCCTATCCAGATCAGATCGCCGGTCGCGACGACGCCGGGATCATATTCCGCGACGGAACAAGACAAAATCTCTCTGACGGCAGGACCGACAAGAGCTTCGACGAGAAGCTGAAAAACGCCTCTCTCCTAGATCAGTTGAGCCTTCCCTATCCCAAGGGCGCGCTGACGAAGCCTCCGGGACCGCAGGACGATCCGGGGCGTTTCCGCAACGCCGCCTTCTTCGACAAAATGTATGGGGATTGCGACAAGCGCGAAACGCAGAAGCATTTGACCGATATTCCCTGGTTCACTGGCAAGGTGCGAGTCACCACGATCAACGGCGTCGCCGAAAAGCTGCGCGCGGTCGCCACGGAAATCGATCGTCTGCCGCAGGACATTAAGCGTCAAGCTTATCCGAGCGCCGGCGCCTTCAATTGCCGCGTTGTGAAGGACACTGGCAAACGCAGCATGCACGCCTATGGCGCGGCGATTGATCTCAACACCGCCTTCTCTGATTATTGGCTCTGGCGCAAAGGCGGTTACCGCAATCGGATTCCTTACGAGATCGTGGAGATTTTCGAACGCCATGGGTTCATCTGGGGCGGCAAATGGGGGCATTTTGACACGATGCATTTCGAATACCGGCCGGAATTTTTTGACACGCCGCCAGGCGGCGAAGAGAAATAACAACACAGCGATTGAAAAGAATGGCGTAGACCGTACGTAACCCCAATTACAGGAGGGGACTTCCGATGAGAACACAGAAGATTTTCACGGCGCTTAGCCTGATGGGCGCGATAGGCGTGGGATTGATCATTGCTGCGCCGACCCCGGCGGCGGCGCGGGATCCGGCCTACATGTCTTGTGAAGATCTCTGGTACGCGCGCAACCGGATTTACGCGCGTAACGGCTATTGCTTCAATACCGACCGCGCGCGGGCCGTGTTCGGAGCTGGTTGTTTTCCACCTTACGGGCGGCTGAGCGGTTGGGAGAAAAGCCGCGTCAATCAACTTCAAATGTGGGAGCGCCGTAAGGGGTGCTGAGCCGCCGTGCGGTCGTTCAATCCCAGTTGCCTCGAATGGCCTCGACGGGCCGCCCTCGCCTCTATTTTTAAAGAGCGCGCATTCATGCTCGCGCAAATGGCGGATAGACTTGCCGCCGTCGACTGAACGCCTGCGCCGCACTTTCGTCGGGGACTCGTCGTCAATTGCGCAGTTCTATTTATCGGAGGATTCGCCATGATCGCATACAAGACGGTTGGATTGGTCTTCTTGTCCGCCCTCGCGCCGGCGGCAGCTCAATCGGGCGCGAGCAGCGGCTCGAGCGCGCTGGCGCTTTCGGCGATCGTCGGCGAATTGTCGCCTCAAACGAGCGCCGCCGACAAGAAGCTTCTCGCGGCCTATTTCGCCGGACGCGCCGAAGCGCCGCATGCCAAGGGCCAGCGCGTCGCGGTGAAGGCCGACGCCATCGACTGCCGCGCCGGCAATGTCGACATCACGTCGCGCGCCTGCGAACTGACCTTCGGCGCGAAGAAGATCGAATTGAGCGGCCGCAAGGCGAATGAACTCTACGCGACCTTGATCGAGAATGGCGTCGTAGCGGAAGGCGCGGCAGGCTCTTCGCATGCGTCGATCACGGCGCTCGACTGCATCGTCGACGCCGATGAAGTCGCGGAGAAGGCCGGCGGCGGCGCACGCTGCGCCTTTACGCCTTAGAGCGCGCTGCGAAAAAGTGGGAACCGGTTTTTCGCATAGAGCGCGCTCTAAACTTTTTGAATCGATCAATTTATCTGCATTTGGGCGATTCGGCCCAAATGCAGCGTGATCTGAGAGGCGGACGCCCTTGTCTTTGGCGCGGCTTTGGTCGAGAAGGCGCGTCCATAGACGGGAGTTCGAAAATGGCTGCGCCGGGCGTCACGGTCTTTGTTTGCGTCTCCTGCCGCGACGGCGACAACGCCGACATGCGTCCCGGCGCGCTTTTGCTGGAGGCGCTGCGCACGCGGCTTGACGAGCGCAATCTCGATATCGCCGTCGAACCGGTGGAATGCCTCGCGGTGTGCAAGCGCCCGGCGACGGTCGCCTTCGCCGGCGGCGGCAAATGGACTTATGTGATTGGCGATCTCGATGGCGGCGTCCATATCGACGAACTGATTGATTCAGCGCAAAGCTTCGCCGCGACCGACAATGGCCTTGTCGCCTGGAAGGACAGGCCAGCGTGCTTCAAGAAGGGCGTGGTGTCGCGCACGCCGCCGCTTCGCTAAACGCTATTTCGCCGCTCGCGCCCGTTCGATCGCCTCGCTGATCAGCGCGCGCGCGTCGGCGGCGTCGCCCCAGCCCGCGATCTTGGCCCATTTGCCGGGCTCGAGATCCTTGTAATGCACGAAGAAGTGCTCGATCCGACGCCAGGTCATCTCCTGCAGGTCGGTGTAATTCTTGACGTCGATATAGCGTTGCGTGAGCCGCGCCGACGGCACGGCGACGATCTTCTCGTCGCCGCCAGCCTCGTCCGTCATGCGCAGCACGCCGATCGGCCTGACCGCGATAACCGCGCCCGGCGCCACGGGACGGGTATTGGCGACGAGCACGTCGCAGGGATCGCCGTCGTCCGAAAGCGTATGCGGAATGAAGCCGTAATTGCCGGGATAGCGCATCGCCGTATAGAGGAAGCGATCGACGAAGAGCGTGCCGGAAGCCTTGTCGAGCTCATATTTGATCGGCTCGCCGCCAAGCGGCACCTCGACGATGACATTGACTTCGTGCGGCGGGTTCGCGCCGATAGGAATGGCGTCGAGACGCATTCAAGTGCTCCGATTGCGATAGATGGCGCAGCCTGAACGGCCGGCGCAGTATTGGGTTGTGTTGAGGAAGGTCGCGCAACAAACCCGGCGAGGATCGCGGCGCTGCGCGGTCTGTATCCTCACATTGCTTCGCGTTTATGTCGCCAAATATGCTTATCGCACCGGGGCGGAAACGAAACCGAAGGCGACGCGCGTCAGCATGTCCGCGCCGAACCGCTCCTCGGCGCGGCGGACGGTCTGCCCGCCGAGGCTGCGATAGAAGGCGAGCGCCTTCTCATTGTCGGCGAGCGCCCAGACGATGGTGGAGAGATAGCCGTGCTCGGCGAGTTCGCGCCGGGTGGCGTTGAACAGCCGGCGTCCCAAGCCAAGCCCCTGCTGCTCCGGCGCCAGATAGATCTCGAAGATCTCGCCGGAATAGGGCATCGACGGCACGCGGTTGCGCCCATAGGTCGAGTAGCCGACGATATCGTCGTCGAAGTCGAGCACGAGAAGACCGGTGCCGCGCACGATCGCCGAATGCCACCAGTTGGGGCCGCGGCGGGCGATCATCCGCTCAAGCTCGGCGCCGGGTATGACGCCGCGATAGGCGTAGCGCCACGAGGCGTCGTGAACGCGCGTGATCTGCTCTGCGTCTCCGGGACGCGCATGGCGGATGGAGAAGGCGGTTTTGACCATAGTTGAATGTTAGGTCTCATCGGTTCGTTTCGGCAAGAGCCATAAGCGTTTCGGCCGCAAAAATTCTCCTCGTCGAGACGCTTGGGCGTTTGGCGTCATTGTCTGTTTCACTTTAAGACGGCCCGCGAGCCGCGCGCGATCGCGGGCGACGATGCGGCGCTTGCGGCGCAGCAGGGTCTTGCGCTATTCTGATCGCGATTGCGGCCAAACGCCGCCGGAACGGGACGAGATCGTTGCCTCACGCAACCGCCTTTGTGATTGACCACGCGACGCCAGCGCGCGCGCGCGGATTCGCTCGGCCGCGTTCCCTGCCGCTTTTCGGCCTGCTGCTTCTTAGTCGCCCCTGAGCGCCCGACGGGCTCACGCCCAGGCCTTCAGGGGACATGTCATGCAGTCAGACGACAAGAGCCCCTCAGCGGGCGCGGCACAGCAGGATTTCAAAACCGATGAGCAACACGTCACAGCCCGGCGCCGTCGCAGATAACGACGCGCGCGTCCTGATTTTCGACACCACCCTGCGCGACGGCGAGCAATCGCCCGGCGCCTCGATGACCCTCGAAGAGAAGCTCGAGGTCGCCGATCTCCTCGACCAATTGGGCGTCGATATTATCGAGGCCGGCTTCCCGATCGCCAGCCCCGGCGATTTCGAGAGCGTCAGCGAAGTGGCGCGGCGGGTGAAGAACGCCTCCGTCGCCGGATTGGCGCGCGCTTCCGAGAAGGACATCGACCGCTGCGCCGAAGCGCTGCGGGAGGCGAAGCGCCCGCGCATCCACACCTTCATCTCCACCTCGCCGGTGCATATGAAATACAAGCTCCAGCTGGAGCCGGAGCGCGTCTTGGAGATGGTCTCCGCCTCGGTGACGCGCGCGCGCAATCACGTCGCCGACGTCGAATGGTCGGCGGAGGACGGCACGCGCACGGAGTTCGATTTTCTCTGCCGCTGCGTGGAGGCCGCGATCAAAGCCGGCGCGACCACGATCAACATTCCCGACACCGTCGGCTACATCACGCCGGCGGAATATGAGCAGCTGTTCCGCGCCGTGCGCGAGCGGGTGCCCAATTCCGACAAGGCGATCTTCTCGGTGCACTGTCACGACGATCTGGGACTCGCCGTCGCCAATTCGCTCGCCGGCGTGCGCGGCGGCGCGCGGCAGGTGGAATGCACGATCAACGGCATCGGCGAGCGCGCCGGCAACGCCGCGCTCGAAGAAATCGTGATGTCGATGAAGACGCGCGGCGACGCGCTGCCGTTCTTCACCAATATCGACGCCAAGCTCTTGACGCGCGCGTCGAAGCTCGTCTCGGCGGTGACGTCCTTTCCGGTGCAATACAACAAGGCGATCGTCGGGCGGAACGCTTTTGCGCATGAGAGCGGCATCCACCAGGACGGCATGCTCAAGAATGCGCACACCTATGAGATCATGACGCCGGAGAGCGTCGGGGTCTCCAAGACCTCGCTCGTCATGGGCAAGCATTCGGGCCGCCACGCCTTCCGCGAAAAGCTGAAGGAACTCGGCTATGATCTCGGCGAGAACGCGCTGCAGGACGCCTTCAACCGCTTCAAGGATTTGGCCGACCGCAAGAAATTCGTCTATGACGAAGATCTGGTCGCGCTGGTCGACGATGAGATCGTCAACGCCCATGACCATATCAAGGTCGAGGCGTTGATGGTGATGGCCGGCACGCATGGTCCGCAGTCGGCGGCCCTCACGCTCGACGTCGACGGACAGAAGCTGACGCATCAGGCGACCGGCAACGGCCCTGTCGACGCGATCTTCAACGCCATCAAGGCGCTCGCGCCGCATGAGGCCACTCTGGAGCTGTTCCAGGTCCACGCCGTCACCGAAGGCACCGACGCGCAGGCGGAGGTCTCCGTGCGCCTGAGCGAGAACGGCAAGTCGGTGACCGGCCGCGGCGCCGATCCCGACACGCTCGTCGCTTCGGCCCGCGCCTATGTCTCGGCGCTCAACCGGCTGATGGCGAAGCGCGCGCGCGGCAAGCCCGAAGCCATGCAGGCGATTTAAGCGCCCGGGACGCGTGACGCAGAGGATGGCCGCGAGCGGATCTGACGATCCCGCTCGCGGCGCCGATCGGCCGTTTGGCGACACATAGCGCGGCGCCGCGGCGAACCTGTTGGCGGGACGCCTGCGCGCCCGCGCAACCGCAAAAAAAATTTCAAAACCTCCATCGGCAAAAGAACGCGGTTGAAAAAACGGCGGGATACGTGCGGGTCGACAAGACGCGCGACTAGCCTCCAGAAATCGTTGACGAAATAACGCAGCGGTCCGCCAAGGTCCGAGCCAATCGGCGCCGCCGGCCAAGAAGCGCTTGCGCGCGCCTTCAGCAGCTGCGGCCCAGCGGCCTTGCCTCCCAAGGAAAGTCGGGTCTATCCTCGATCTTGGGGGTATGCGTTCATTTTCGAATGAGCGTAAGACGAGCGCGCCTTTTTGGGCGCAGGGGGCTGAAATGACGACTCCAATCGAGCGTATCATCATACGACATCTGTCGGGCTCCAAAGCCAATCAGATCGAACAGCTGCCCGTCGGCGACTCGCGCGAATTCACCATCGGCCGCGATCCTGCGTCGAAGATCGCTTTCGATCCTGTCGGCGACAGCGTCGTCAGCCGCAAACACGCGCTCATCCGCATCATGGGCGAAGGCGACAATATCTCCTTCAAGCTCTCGGACGCCGGCAGCAGCAATGGCACCTTTCTCAATGGCGAGCGGGTGAACGGCGAAGTCGAACTTCTTCCCGAAGACACGATCGAACTTGGCGCCAAAGGTCCGAAATTCACCTTCGACGTGCAGCCGCGGCCCGCCAATTTCGCCGCCAGAACTAAAGTGATCGGCGTCAGCGACACGGCGGCGACCCGCGTCATCAAGACCGCCGAAGCCGCCGCCTCGACGGCGGTGAACGCCGCCGCTACCGGCGCCAGCACGGCGGCAGGACCGAACGCCGACGGCGGAGCGCCGAAGAAGGTCGGAATCGGCCACGAAACTGTGCAGCGACTCATCGGCGAAGAGCGCGGCAAGGCCAATCGAACCGTGACCGGCGCGATCGCCGCAGTGGTCGCCTTCTTCGTTCTGGGCGGCGCGGCGCTCTACTGGGCTCAGCATCGCGAACTCGAGCGACGAGACGCGGAAGACAAGCTCGCCCAAACCGAGACGGATGAAAGGCTGTCGCGCATCCCCGGCGACGTCAATCTCAAGATCGGCATGAAGCCGCGCGAGATCTATGACAAGTTCGCGAAGGCGACTGTCCAGGTCGGCATGATGTGGCGGCTGTACGATAAGCAGACCGGAAGGCCCATTCAGCACAAGACCGTCGACTACAAAGGCCGGCGCTATCCCGCCTATGTGCAGCTGCCGAACAATCTTGGCGTCGTGCGCTGGCTGACCCTTGAGGACGATCACATCACCAATCTCATGGTCGGCGGCGGCGGCACGGGCAGCGGCTTCGTCATCAGCGAGCAGGGCTACATTCTCACCAACAAGCATGTCGCCGCCGGCTGGCAGGTCGCCTATGGCGCCGAAGGCGGCAGGGACGGCATCCTTTATGACTACATCGTCGTCGCATCGGGCAAGAAGCGCAAAGCCAAAATCAAGGAGCCGAAGCTCATCGATCTCTATGATTCGGCCTATGCTGACGTGTTCCATTGGATTCCCGAATCCGGCGGCTACATTTTCAAGACCGACGATCCGACGACGGCGCTCGCCGGCAACACCCCTGATCCAAATTCCAACAACAAGGCGTCTTTCGTCGGCCGCAACGAAGTTCTGGAGGTCAAATTTCACGGCAGCCGTTTGGGCGTGAACGCCAGCCTGGTGAGGACGTCGGCGGACGCCGACGCGGCGCTCGTCAAGATCGATTCGCCCCAGACCTTGACCAAAGTGGATATGGCGCCCAACGCCGCCGTCGAGATCGGCGAGAACATCACCGTGCTCGGCTATCCCGCCGTTTCGGTCGAAAATTTCGTGCTGCGGCAAACCGAAGAGCGCGGCCGCATTCGCAGCCAGCTCGAAAAGATCACCGAGGCGACCGTCACCGAAGGCATCGTGTCGAAGACCGCCAGCGGCGTGAAGTCGACGGAAGGCGGCACCTTCGCCAGCGACATGGGCGACGTTTACCAGCTCAGCGTCGTCGCCACCGGATCGGGCAACAGCGGCGGTCCGGTGTTCAACTCCTCCGGCAAGGTCATTGGTCTGTTCACCTACAGCCGCAATGTCGGCGACACCAAAGCGACCATGGCGGTGCCGATCAAATATGGCGCCGAGCTCACCCAGGCGCAGCGCGAATAGCAAAGGGTCCGTCTTCCCATGACGGCGAACCGGCCAGCAGCCCCGTTGCGCATCGCAGGCGCCATCCGCACGGACGTCGGATGCGTCAGACAGCTCAACGAAGACTCCGTCGCCTTCATCGCGAGCGCCGGCCCCGCGCAGGCTCGCGACTATGGCGCGCTCGCGCTTGTCGCCGACGGCATGGGCGGCCACGCCGCCGGGGAGGTGGCGAGCGCGCTCGCGCTCGAAGTCGTGCGGCGCGTCTATTATTCTCTCGACAAGATCCCGTCCGAGGCGCTGCGCGCGGCTTTTGACGCCGCCAATCGGGCGATCTTCGACTATGCCGCCAAACATCCGGACTGCGCCGGCATGGGGACGACCTGCACGGCGCTCGGCGTCAGGGACAATCTTCTATGGCTGGCGCATGTCGGCGACAGCCGCGCCTATCTGATGCGCGACGGACGGCTGACCCAACTTTCCGACGATCAGACGCTGCACGCGCAATTGGTGCGCGACGGCGTGATGTCGCCGGAGGACGCAGGCAAAGGCGCCGGAAGCAATGTCATTCTGCAGGCGCTCGGCACGCGTCTCGACGTCGAGCCGACAATCTGGACGGAAGGCCTGCCGCTGCGACAGGGCGACATCGTGGTCTTGTGCTCCGACGGTTTGACCAATCTCGTCTCGGACGCAAGGATCGCCGAAGTGGTCTCAAAAAACCCGCCGCCGGAGGCCTGCCGGCTATTGATCGACGCCGCGCGCCGCGGCGGCGGACACGACAATATTTCAGTGGGCGTCTTTGTGGCGGAGACCGACGCCGCCGATCGGACAGCTGATCAAGCGGCGACGAAGCGGATTAACGTCGCCGACCCGCCGACGGGCGCCCTGACGGCGAAGATCGACGCCATCGCAGAGGGTTGAGCCATGACCGACCCGCAGATGATTGGACACTATCGCATCGTCAAGCTGCTCGGCGTCGGCGCGATGGGCAAGGTGCACGCCGCGCTCGACACCTTCCTCGAACGCGAAGTGGCGATCAAATCCCTACGCGCGGAACTCACGCAGGATCCTGATTTCGTCGGGCGATTCCGCGCCGAAGCGACGAGTCTCGCCAAACTCAACCATCCCAACATCACGACGCTCTATTCGCCGGTGCTGCAAGGCAGCGACCTTTACATGGTCATGGAGCTCGTAAACGGCCGCCCGCTCGACGAGATATTGAGGGAGCGCGGCAAGCCGCTCGGCGTCAAGGAAAGTCTCGCCGTCATCGCGCAGGCGGCGGACGGTCTCGCCTATGCGCATCAGATGGGCGTTATCCATCGCGACATTAAGCCGTCGAACCTCATGGTCGCCGACGACGGCCGAATCAAGATCATGGATTTCGGCATTGCGCGGGTGCGCGGCAGCGTGCGTCTCACGCGCGCCGGCACGGCGGTCGGCACGCCGCTTTACATGTCGCCAGAGCAGTGCCGCGGCGGCGAAGGCGACGAGAGGAGCGATCTCTATTCGTTGGCCGTCGTGCTTTACGAGATGCTTGCCGGCGCGCCGCCCTTTTCCGGCGCGACCGAATATGACCTCACCCAGGCGCAGATCCACGCCGAGGCGCCGCCGCTCGTGCCGCGCATATCTGGCGTGACGCCGGAACTTGAATCCGCGATCATGACGGCGCTGTCGAAGCGTCCGGAGCAACGCTTCCCGAATATGCGCGCCTTCAGCGACGCGCTCGGCGCCACGGCGCTGCGCATCGACGCCTCGAGCATCGTTCGAAGCGCGGGACATCTCGTCCAGGATTCGACGGCCGAACGCGACGTGCCGACGCCCGAGCACATGTCGACGAAGCTTATCGCCCTCGCGAAAAGTCGCAGCGCGACGCTCGTGCGCCGCTTCAAGCGGCTGCATCCCGCCGCTCAGGGCGCTTCACTTGGCGTCGCGGCCGCGGCGCTCGCCACGTTAGCTTTTCTCGCGCTGATCGAGCCATCGTCGCCAGCACGGGACGAACGCCAGACCCGAACCGATTCAGGCGACGGCGACCACCACCCCATCAGTAGAGTCAACGATGAGCCCCTCCAATCGCGCGGCGACTGCAATTCTCAGTTCGCGACGCGGAACGATCCTTTGGGCTGCAATTGGCGCCAGCCGTCCTCGTCAAGCTCGAGCGCTTCGATTTACGACCTGCGCGCGGCGATGAAGGATCGCAGCCGATGGGACGTCGCCTTCCCTCTTGCGCAAAAACTGGCGGAGTCAGGCGATAAGGAAGCGCAGTATCATCTCGCCACGCTCTACGCGAAGGCGCCGGGCCGGCAGAATTTCTCGGAGGCTTTCAACTGGTTCAAGAAATCCGCGATGCAGGGCTATGCCGACGCGCAGGCCTCGCTCGGCGTCATGTACAAGGACGGCATGACGCCCGACGGCAGGCAAGACCCGACCGAAGCCTTGCGCTGGTTTCAGCAGGCGGAAACGCAAAACAACGGCAGGGCCCAATATTGGCTCGGCGAAGCCTATGAGAAGGGCTTAGCCGGACTGGACGTTAGTCGCAGCAAGGCCGAAGAACTCTATTACAAGGCGAGTCTCCAGGACGTTCCCGACGCCGCCGAAGCATTGCAGAGACTCAAGCGGCGACGCGGCCGGCGCTAAAGCCCGCCTTTGCTGAATTGTCCGCCGCCGCCAGAACCGCCGCCGCCACCGCCGCTGTCCCCTCCGCCACCGCCGCCGCCATGACGGCGCCGGTTCGCGACATGTACGCGTCCGCGATGGCGCGCGTAGTGGGGCCGCGCACGATGATAGCCGCCGTAATGGCGCCGATGAGATCGGAAGCGAAACCCTCCGAGCATCGCGCCAATGAGACCCAGCTGCGCGGATGCCGGCTCAGGCTCCAACACGACAAAAGGCAGCGTGAACGCGCCGAGCAAGAGAGCTCGGCGCGAAAGCCGACGGTCGGCGCCGTCGTCATTGTCAGTCATGGAACTCGCCCCCGCAGACGGTAGGCGACGATATTGTTCTCGCGGCTGCGTCCTGTCAATTTGCCACGCGGTTCCGTCGAAGATCGCGTCGCTTCTCGAAAGATCGCGCTCGGGCCGACGGACGGGCGTTGGCCGCGCCTTTCACATTGTGTCGTGAACGCAGGATATTCCTGAAAGCGCAGAGGTTTGGAGATGGGGGACATTGAAAATCGCCGCGCCGCGCCGTCCGACTTTGTCGACGAGCGCGCGGACGGACCAGGCGTCGTCCGCATCTTGGAAGATGATCCGGCCGCGCCCTTCTATCGATTGCTGTCGAAACTGCGCGCGCCCGTCGCGATGCGAGACATGATGATGGCGCCGGTGCGCGCCTGCTACAGAGGCGAGGGGCTCGCGATCGACCCGGCGGAACTGCCGCCGGGCGCCGCACAGCTCTATCCGCAGGTCTTAGTCACGACTCTCGCCGTTCCTTCGGACGCAGGTCCGATCCGCTGCGAATGTTTCACGCCGCCCGGCGACGGGCCAAAACCGATGATGCTGTATGTGCATGGCGGCGGCTTTGTCGTCGGACGGTCCGAGGACACGGCCTATGTCACCAGCCGCATCGCCGCCGAAAACAACGTCATCGTGGTCAGCGTCAATTATCGCTGGGCGCCCGAATGGCCCTTTCCCGCCGGCCTCGACGATTGCATGGCGGTTCTACGCTGGATGCGCGATAGAGGCGCCGACATCGGCGGCGACGCATCGCGCCTCTTGGTCTGCGGCGATTCCGCCGGAGGCAACCTCGCGGCGGCGGCGCCGATAAGAGGGCGCGAGGAACGCATATCCATTCTCGCGACAGTACTTTTATGTCCGGTCACGGATTTTCACTTCGAAAAATTTGCGTCCTACGAGCGGCTTGCCCCGACGGGCGTCGTGATCGATGCGTCCTTCATGGGATTTGCGCGTGGCGCCTATCTTACGAAATCGCAGCAGTGGCGGGACCCCTGGGCGAGCCCGGCGCTCGGCGATTTGAACGGCTATCCGCGAACTCTGCTCATCAGCGGAACCGCCGATCCGCTTGTCGACGACAATCGCGCCTTTGCCGAGAAATTGACGGCGGCGGGCGTGGAGGTCACGCATTCCATCGGCGAGGCCATGCCGCACGGCTTCTATTTCTTCCCCGGCGTCTTGAAGGAGACCGACGCAGCCTTCGCGGCGATCCTGAGATTCGTCGCCGTTGCGCTGCAAAGTTAAGTCAAAACAATCCTCTCTTCGCGGCGCACGAAGCAAAGCTCAAGCATCGGATCTTGATCTTGGTCGCTGTTTGGCCACGTATTAGCCATTCATTATCGTTTAAATAACAAATTCGCCTTAGTACCGAAGGTGCTCAACCGCAGTTTGGAGCGGCACATGCGCTTACGAACGCGCTCTCGCGCCCGGCTTTTTTCGAAGGTGGCGGTGACCGCCGCCGCGGCGCTCGGCTTTGCGCGGACGCCCGCCATGGCGCAGGGCTATTATTTCTGGGGCGACCGCGAGCCTCTCATCAATGCGGTTCCAGCGCCAGAGCGCGTCGCTCGCCCGCAGCGCCCGGCCGCGCGAAAAAAAATCTCCCGGCCGGCGGCCGACAAAAGCGGCGCGGCGTCTTTGCGCGACGCCAAGCCCGAGGTCGCACCGATCGATCGGCCGCTCTTCCTCATCGCCTCCATCGCCGACCAGCAGGTGTCGATCTACAACCATAGCGGCCTCGTCGCCCGTTCGGCGATCTCGACAGGCGTCGCCGGACATCCGACGCCGAAAGGCATTTTCACCATCATCGGCCGCGAACGATTCCACCGATCCAACATCTATTCCAGCGCGCCAATGCCGTTCATGCAGCGGATCACTTGGTCCGGCATCGCCATGCATCTTGGGGTCGTGCCGGGACATCCGGCCTCGCACGGCTGCATCCGGCTGCCCGCCGCATTCGCGGCGAAGATCTGGGGCATGACCAGAATCGGCGAGCGGGTCGTGATCTCGCCGCATGATGTGTTTCCCGCCGAATTCGAACACCCTTTGCTGCCCGCGCCGAAGATGCGCGCGTCCGCAGAAGCAGAAAAAGGCGCGCCAGCGGCCGACTCTGAACCGCCTCTCCACGTCGCAGAAGATCGCCCCGCGATCGCTCCGCAGCCGCAGGCGGAGCAGCCCAAAGCCGACGCTGACGGCAAAACGGCTGGAGCCGCCACGCCGACCGCCGATCTGCAACAGCCCTCCGCCGTCGAGGCCGACGCGCCGACCGCCAGTTCGCAGCAACACGCCGAGCAGCCCAAGGAGGAAGCCAGCGCTGAGGTCGCTTCGGACGACGCGCCCGCTGCAGACCAGCAGCAGCCGGCGCTCGACGCCGCCGACGCGCCCGCCGCTAAGATCGAGCAGGATGCGGAGCAGTCCAAACTCGGAAATGTGGCAGACAAACCAGCGTCATCGGCTCCCTCAAGTCCAGCCGCCGCCGAACGGCTGACGGTGAATCCGCGCCAATATGCCCAGCAACTCAAGGCCAAGGCCGTGGCTGAAGCCGCCGCCGCCAACAGAGCCGTCAAGGCGTTATCGGCCGAAGTGGCACTCAAGCAAAAAGAGGCCGCGCGCGCAGCGACGGCGCTCCGCGCCGCAGAGGCCGCGCAGGCCTCGGCCCGCACCAAAGCGGACGCGGCCGCTGCATTATCCGGCGCTGCAACGGCGGCGGCCGATAGCCAGCACGAGCCGGCCGTAACGGCGGAACGCAGCGCGTCGGCGGGCGACGCGCCTGCCAAAGCCAAAGCCGACCGCCTGACGAGAGCCTATGGAAAAGCTCTCCTCGCTCGGGACGCGGCGCTGCAGGCGAAGATCAACGCCGACTCCGCGCTTGCGGAAGCCACGGCAAAGCTCGAACAGGCGAGAACGGCCTTCGCCGCCAGTGACTCGGATCGGGCGGACGCCGACCGGCGTTTGGAGGAGGCGAGAACGACCGCCGCCGCCGCCGCAACCGCTCAAAGAGAAGCCGAGCGGCGCGTGGCGCCCATCTCGGTGCTGATCAGCAAGAAGGATCGGCGGATCTATGTTCGCCAGGGCCTCTCGCCGCTTTTCGATGCGCCAATCGAGATCCGCGAGCCGGACGCGCCGCTCGGCTCGCATCTTTATATTGCGACGGCGGCCAAGGAGGACGGGAGTTCGCTCAAATGGTCGGTCGTCTCGATGCCGGAGGCGCGGACGGAGCGCAGGAGGAATCTGGCGTCGGCCGATGCTAAAGCCGACATATCCTGGGATTGGCGCCCGGCGAGCGCGACCCCGTCCGAGGCGCTCGAGCGCGTCGACATTCCAAAAGACGTTCGCGAGCGGATCGCAGAGCGGTTATGGACTGGAGCGTCGCTCATCATCTCGGACCAGCCGGTCAGCGGCGAAACCGGAAACGACGGCACGGATCTGACGATAAAATTGCGCTAGGCGGTAGTCGCGGTTCGCAGCGACCGAAATCAAGCGCAGCGCAAGGCGACGACGCGCTCGGCGGCTGGAAGTCGCGCCTGTATTCTCCCGACCTTATGCCGGCGCGCGTGATGTCGGCGCCCGGCGCGATCGCCGAAAGCGCGTCTCGCGTCCATCCACATTGGGAGGTGAGCGATGAACCTGGACATGAACAAGCTCGACTCGCTGCTCGGAACGGTCGTTAATGAACTGGGCGCCGCTTCCAATGCGGCTCTGGTGATCATCGGAGACAAGCTCGGCCTGTTCCGCGCGCTTTCGCAAGGCGCCGCCACCTCCGCCGAACTCGCCGACAAGACCGGCACGCACGAGCGCTATGTGCGCGAATGGCTCTCCGCGCAAGCGGCCTCCGGCTTCGTCGATTATGACGCCGAGGCGCGCAAATTTTCGATGTCTCCCGAGCAGACGGCGGTGTTTGCCGCCGAGGACAGCCCCGCCTTCATGGTGGGAGGCTTCAGCCTGATGTCGGCGATCTTTCACGACGAGCCCAAACTCGCCGAGGCCTTCAAGAGCGGCAAGGGCATGCATTGGGGCGACCACTGCAATTGTCTGTTCTGCGGCGTAGAGCGCTTCTTCCGACCGGGCTACCGAACCCATCTCGTCGCCGAATGGCTGCCGGCGCTTGACGGGGTGACCGCCAAGCTCGAACGCGGCGCGAACGTCGCAGACGTCGGCTGCGGACATGGCGTCTCGACCTTGCTCATGGCCGACGCCTTTCCCAACTCGGAATTTGTCGGGATCGACTACCATGAGGGTTCGGTCGCTCATGCGAGGGAGAAGGCCGACGGGCGCACGAACGTGCGCTTCGAAGTGGCGCGGGCGCAGGATTTCGCCGGCGCGGGCTACGACCTCGTGACGATGTTCGATTCGCTGCATGACATGGGCGATCCCGTCGGCGCCGTCGCGCATATCCGCGACGTCTTGGCGGAAGACGGAACGCTGATGCTGATCGAGCCCGCGGCCGGCGACAGTCTCGCGGAAAATCTGAACCCCGTTGGGCGGGTCTATTACGCCGGTTCGACCCACATCTGCGTCCCGACTTCGCTCAATCAGGACGTCGGACTCGCGCTCGGCGCCCAGGCCGGCGCCAAGCGCATCGGCGAGGTCGTGCGCGAAGGCGGCTTCTCCCATTTCCGCAAGGCGGCGGCGACGCCGTTCAACATGATCCTCGAGGCGCGGCTCTAGCGCGACACGTAAACGCTTCGCGGATGTCTAACGGACGGGCGAGTTCTGACTTGCCGTTATGGCGCCGCAGGCCGATTGATCGTGACGTTGCCGCCCGGCGGCAACTGATCGATGACCAGCAATTTGACCGGAACGGCTCCGACCGTCGCGCCGAAATGCCAGCGGTCGACGCTCTCGATGACGAATTCGCCCGCGTGATAGACGCGGGACGCGGAATCGCCCTGCTGCACCATCAGCTGCCCTTCAAGAATATAGGCGTAGCGCTGATACGGATGCTTATGTTCCGGCAATCTGACGCCCGGGGCCAGAGTGTAAATCGAAGCCACGACCTCTAAGGGACCTTGCGGAAGCGTGATCGGCTGCCCAACGGCGGTCTTTGTCGTCCTGGCGATTTCCGTCACGACCTCTGCTGGCGCAGGCTCCTTCGCAACGGCGGCGCCTGCGGCGAACGACAAACCAAGGACCGCGACAAACCCCAGGCGAATCATCTGCTGCTCCATTCGCAATCTGCTTCTTGCGTTCGCCATATAGAACCCCTTCGGCGGTCGCGGCCTTTTTAAACGGTCATGCCGAAAATCTTGCCGACGCCCGCCGTCAGCGCCAGCGCCAATGCGCCCCAGAAGGTCACGCGCACCGCGGCGCGCAGGACGCCGGCGCCGCCGGCTTTCGCGCCGATGGCGCCGAGCAGCGCCAGGCACCCCAAAGACGCGGCCGAGACGATGGGGATGATCGCAGCTTGCGGCGCGATCCCGGCGACGAGGAGCGGCAGCGCGGCGCCGGCGGCGAAGGTGACGGCCGACGTCAACGCCGCCTGCACCGGCCGCGCGCTGGCGATCTCCGAAATGCCCAATTCGTCGCGCGCATGCGCCGTCAGCGCGTCCTTCTCCATCAGCTGCGAAGCGACCTGCCGCGCCAGCTCAAGGTCGACGCCGCGCTCGACATAGATCTGCGCAAGCTCCTCTCGTTCCAGTTCGGCGTAATCGCTCAATTCCGCACGTTCGCGCGCAAGGTCGGCCTTTTCGGTATCGGATTGGGAGCTGACCGAAACATATTCGCCCGCGGCCATCGACATGGCGCCGGCCACCAGCCCCGCCGCGCCGGCGACGAGCACATCATTGCGCGTGGCTTGCGCCGCTGCGACGCCGACGATGAGGCTCGCGGTCGACACGATGCCGTCATTGGCGCCGAGCACCGCCGCTCGCAGCCAGCCGATGCGCTGGACGAGATGACTCTCCCGGTGGATGCGAAGTCGGCTCATGTTTCCTCTTGGTGGGCGCGGTGTCGCAAGCGCACCGCTATTCCTCACGTGTCGTGTCGATCGCTAAATCAAGGGCCGCGACGCGCCGCGCCGAAGCCGACCAGTTCGCGATGCTCAGGGCGTTGTCGGCGAGCCAATTGAGGGAAAGCTGCACCTGCAAAAAGGCTGCGGCCGCCTGCATCAGATCTCCGAGCGTTAAATCGCCGGCAAGATATTTCGGCGCGCCAAGCAACAGGGGGACAGCGGGAGCCAAAAGATTGTTGGCATGCGTTAAAAAAACGATCTTTGTCTGCCCCTGGATGACGCGCCCCCAGGTCGCTGCGAGCAGAAAGAGAAATCTGTCGAAAGGATTTCCGCCCTTGGCGTCGATCTCGGCCAGCCGTTCCGGAATGATCGGCACCCCCTTAACGACCGGGTGACGCAGGTAATCGCCAATGTCGCGATCGATGTCCTCGTCGGCTTCCACCACCGCTCTCGACTCGAACTCATGACGGGCGCGGGTGAGCGCATAGCGGAAGTTCCCCTCCGCCGCGGCCTTTGCTTCGACGCTTGCCACCAGCGGTCGCCCCAACACCCACATGCAAAACGAAGTCACCACTGAATAGACGAAGACCGCGAGCACCAGATAACCGGGTATGACCACGCCAAGAAACTCATAGGATCCCCCGACTTGCCAGAGAACGAGGATGAAGGCGGCCGACACCAAAAAGATATTGATGACGCCTCCGGCGAGATCGACAAAAAGCTCGATCGCCAGCCGACCGTCATCGGCGATGCGGGCTTCCGGATTATCGATTGCGGGAGATATGGCGCATGCTTGGCGAGATTCGTTGACGAGCCATTTCTCAATGAGCGAGGCGGTGAGCCACAATCGCCAGTTGACCTGAAGTCTCATACGAAACTGCGTTGTGGCGATTGAGGCAAGACCGACGCCGACGGCCAGAATGGCGAGTTGCAGAATTCCCCCGGTAACTTCATCGACTTTATGCGTTTGAAGCGCGTCGAAGAAACTCTTGCTCCAGCGATTCACGGCCAGAGCCATGTAAGTGTTCACGACAAGGCATATGAGAAATCCAACCGAGAGAACCCACGCCGGGCGTTGCGTTTGGCCTTTCCAATAGCCCATCGCAAGCCAGAGGAACCGCTGAATCACGTCATTCCCTTTGTGCGAGATTTGTCAGATCGACTTGAGTGCAGCTCGCAGCCAGCCACCTCTTTTCGTTCTCCAGCCACAAGCGCCACAAGCCATATCGACGACTGGACTTGCGGGCGTCGCGTTGTGAGTTCCACATCAAGGCGCCTCACCGAGGCGATCGCGGACCAGCTCGGCGAGAGCGAGTGAGGCCGTCAGTCCCGGGCTTTCAATTCCGAACAGATTGACGAGGCCGGCGACGCCGTGTTGGCCTGGCCCGTCGACGCGAAAATCTGCGGCAGGCGTCCCCCGCCCCGAGATTTTCGGTCGAACGCCGGCGTAGCCGGGAAGCAGGGCGCCGTCTAGAAGGACGGGCCAGTAGCGACGAATTTCGTCATAGAAGGCCTCGGCGCGCCGCGGATCCACGTTGTAATCGATTTCATCGATCCATTCGATATCTGGACCAAACCGCGCCTGTCCGGCGAGGTCGAGCGTAAGATGAACGCCGAGAGCGCCCTCCACAGGAACGGGATAGATGAGCCTGGAAAAAGGCGCACGCCCGGAGAGCGTGAAATAGCAACCGCGCGCGAGATAAAGCTGCGGCGTCATGGAGGCCGGAAATCCGTCAATGGCTCGGGAGAGCGTCGTCGCGCCGAGCCCGGCGGCGTTCACGAAAGCCCTCGTCTCAAGCGAGGAGACGTCGTCGCTGGCGCGGTCGCGAATATGCAGCGTCATCCCGCTTTGCGTCACCGCGCCGCCCACGACTTTGGCGTTGAAAGCGAAAGTCGCGCCGGACTCTTCAGCGTCGCCCTGCAGCGCCAACATCAACCCATGACTGTCGACAATACCGGTCGACGGAGACAGGATCGCGCCGCAACAGGCAAGGCTCGGCTCGAGCTTGCGCGCCTCCGCCGCTTCGAGTCGAATGAGGTCTCGAACGCCGCTCGCGAGCGCGTTCGAAGCGATCTGATCGAGTTTGGCCTCCTGATCGGGCTGCGTCGCCACGATCAGCTTTCCGACCCGCCGGAATCCAACGCCGCGATCGAGGCAATATCGATAGAGCAACTCGGCGCCTCGCTGACATAGTCGCGCCTTCAGACTGTCGGGCGGATAGTACAGACCAGCGTGAATGACTTCGGAATTGCGTGAGCTGACGCCCGAACCGATCGTCGGAGCGCTTTCTGTAACCAGAACTTTGTATCCCGTCTCGCCGAGCGCGCGGGCCACGGCGAGACCGACAACGCCGGCGCCCGCGATGACAACGTCAAAATTCGCACCGCTCATCTTTGCTCGCCCGCCTCGCGTTCTTGTGCGCCCTGCGCCTCGTTTTGTTGGCTTTCGTCGTCTAGTCCAGCGCGATTTGTGGATTAAATCTCAGCTCACCCATTTATAGGACGCATGTTGTATTTTCGGGGCGAAAGACAGATTAGCATTTCGGCGACGCCAAGTCGCCAATGACCTGGTTGACCCGCTCGACATAGGCCGCATTCGAGCGTCGGCTTTCCCTGGCTTGCTCTTGCGGCAAGTGATTGCGTGGCTAAAATGAAGTTGAGACGCTACCGATTCGACGCGTCGCCTGGATTGACTCTCAAAGGGCGATATTCTAACCAGCTTTCGCTTGTTAAACGGGAGCGCCGCCCTGTCGCATGTCATCGATTTTATGGAGCAGGTACGAGAGGTTGCAGGACTTCTTGACGCCCGCGTGGTCGAGCGGCTCGCTCAAGAGTTGAGTCAATTGCGTGAGCGCGAGGGACGATTGTTTTTATTGGGCGTCGGGGGCAGCGCGGGAAATTGTGGTCACGCGGCGAATGATTTTCGAAAATTGTGCGGGATCGAAGCCTATGCGCCGACGGACAATGTTTCGGAGCTGACGGCTCGGGCCAATGATGAGGGATGGGATACGATCTTCACAGGATGGCTTGAGGTCAGCCGGCTATCCAGCGGCGACGCAATCCTCGTCTTTTCAGTTGGGGGCGGGAACGCGGCTCGCAATGTCAGCGTCAATCTTGTGAAGGCCATCGATCTTGCAAAGCAGCGTGGCGCCCGCGTTTTTGCGATCGTGGGTCGCGCCGACGGCCACGCCAGCGCCCATGGCGACGTGGTGGTCGTGATTCCGCAGGTCGACGCCGGCCGCGTGACGCCGCTTTCCGAAGCGTTTCAGGCAGTCGTCTGGCATTGCCTCGTGTCTCATCCAGCTCTTCAGTCGCGTGGGACGAAGTGGTAGGAGCCAAGGATGTTCGGGCCGCGACGCGCCGTTTTTTTGGATCGTGACGGCGTTCTCGTGGTGCCGCAGTTTCGCGAAGGCCGCAGTTTCGCACCGACGACTCTCGCGGAATTCGCCATTTATCCGGACGCGCCGAGGTGCGTTACGAGGTTGAAGGAAGCAGGCTTCTTCACCGTCGTCGTTTCAAACCAGCCAGATGTGGGGGCGGGCCGAGTTGCGCGTGAGATCGTCGATGAAATGAGCCTCCGACTTCGCCACGCAATGCCTCTGGACGCGATAAAGATCTGCTGCCATACGAACGTGAGCCCGTGCGCCTGCCGCAAGCCGCGGCCTGGAATGTTGTTGGAAGCGGCGCGCGAAATCGGGCTCGATCTCAAGGAGAGCTTCATGGTAGGCGATCGAGCGAGCGACGTAGAAGCCGGCGCTGCGGCCGGGTGCCGCACCGTGTTCATAGATCTCGGCTATACGGCGGAACAGCCTCCTGAACGCCCGAACAGAATTGTCGGCTCGCTTTCCGAGGCCGCCGACTGGATATTATCAATGCCACAAGAACACAGCTGAAAGTCGCTCATGCCGAAAATTTTCATTAAACTCTTTGCCGACGGCGCCGATCTTGGAGAAATGATCTCCATGTATCGCGATCCGAAGATCGTCGGCTTCACGACGAATCCGACGCTGATGCGCCAAGCCGGCGTGGCCGACTACGAAAAATTCGCGCGCAAGGTGCTCGCGGCGATTCCGGATCGTCCCGTCTCATTCGAAGTATTCGCCGACGACCTCTCCGAGATGGCGCGCCAGGCGCGCGTCATTGCCGGTTGGGGCCCAAACGTCAACGTCAAGATTCCAGTTGTTAATACGAAGGGCGAGTTTACCGGCCCTATTCTGAGCGCGCTGTCTAGCGAAGGCGTGACGCTCAACGTCACCGCGATCATGACAGTGGAGCAGGTTCGCGACGTGGCCGCGGCGCTCGCGCCCGAAACGCCGGCGATTATTTCGGTCTTTGCCGGGAGAATCGCCGACACCGGCGTTGATCCTGTTCCTCACATGAAGGCCTGCCGCGCGGCGCTTGCGTCGCGCCCGCGAGCGGAGCTGCTTTGGGCGAGCCCGCGCGAGTTGCTAAACGTTTTTCACGCGCAGGAGGCGGGCTGCCATATCATCACCGCCACGCCCGGCATTCTTTCCAAGCTGGAGTTGGTTGGAAAGGATCTCACGCAGTTTTCTCTCGAGACGGTGCAAATGTTCTATCGCGACGCGACGGCTTCGGGATTCGACATCGACGTCGCGCAGCAAAAATCGACCGCCGACGTCGGCGGCGTAAACGACATACGCGAGGATGTTCGATGACGCGACTGTTCGAACGAGTTTTCGTTACAGGCGGGGCCGGCTATTGCGGGAGCCGCCTCGTTCCACAGCTCCTTCGCTCTGGTTACAAGGTGACCGTGTATGACGTCATGTATTTCGGTTGCGAATTCCTGCCGAAAGACGACCCAAACCTCACAGTGGTTCAGGGCGACATACGCGACAGAGCGAAGCTCGCCGCTGCGGTCGCTGGCCACGATGCTTTCTTGAGCCTCGCCTGCATCTCCAATGACGCCAGCTTCGAACTCGATGAGCGGCTCTCGACCTCGGTGAATTTGGAGGCCTTCGAGCCAATGGTGCTCACGGCCAAAAACGCGGGCGTCAAGCGCTTCATCTATGCGTCTTCATCTTCGGTTTATGGCGTCTCCGACCAACCCGAGGTGACGGAAGACCATCCGCTCGTGCCCCTGACGCTTTACAATAAATACAAGGGAATGTGCGAGCCGCTGCTCAACAGACACATAGATGACGGTTTCACGGGCGTCACCTTCCGTCCGGCGACCGTGTGCGGCTACGCGCCGCGCCAGCGATTGGATCTCTCCGTAAACATTCTCACCAATCACGCCGTGAACAAGAACAGGATCACGGTTTTCGGCGGCTCACAATTACGACCAAACCTGCATATTCAGGACTATGTCGACGCGCTGGAGATGTTTCTGGAGGCGCCGGCGGAAAAGATCCAAGGCGAGATCTTCAACGTCGGATATCAAAATCTCTCTTTGATGCAAATCGCCGAACTGGTTCGCAAGGTCGTGCTCGAAGAATATCCCGAACGAGGCGATCTCGAAATCGTGACGACGCCGAGCGACGATCTGCGCTCGTATCACATCAATTCGGACAAGATCGCGCGCGCGCTGGGCTTTCAGCCGCGGCGCACGATCGAGGACGCGGTGCGCGAACTCTGCGTCGCCTTCCGAGAAAATCGCTTGCCGAACAGTTTCGACGACGACTCCTATTTCAACGTCAAGCGGCTGCAAAGATTGAAAGCAGCATGAACGACAAACCTATTGCTGTGGTGACAGGCGGCGCGGGCTTCATCGGGAGCCATATGGTCGACCTGCTGCTGGATCGCGGATTTTGCGTTCGCGTGATCGACGACTTGTCGGGCGGGCGCGAAGCGAATCTTGCGCATCATGCGCAGAACTCGGACCTCGCCTGTCATTGGAGAGATATACGCACGCTGGCGCCCGGTGATCCGATCTTCTCGGATTGCCGCTATGTTTTTCATTTTGCAGGCATTGGCGACATCGTTCCGTCAATCGAGCGCCCGATCGATTACATGGACATCAATGTCCAGGGAACGGTCCGTACGCTCGAATGCGCGCGCGCCGCAAAGGTGAAAAAATTCGTCTATGCGGCATCTTCATCCTGCTATGGCCTCGCCGCGACGCCAACGCGCGAGGATCACCCGATCGCGCCGCAATATCCTTACGCTCTCTCAAAATATCAGGGCGAGCAAGCGGTGTTTCACTGGGGAAACGTCTACCGGCTCCCTGTCAATTCGATTTGCATATTTAACGCGTACGGCATGCGCGTGCGCACCACGGGCGCATATGGCGCCGTCTTTGGCGTCTTCTTTCGCCAGAAACTCGCGGGCAAGCCGTACACTGTGGTCGGCGACGGGTCGCAATCACGCGACTTCATTTACGCAACGGACGTAGCCGAAGCGTTTCTTGCCGCCGCCGAAACGGATATCGTCGGCGAGCGCTTTAATGTCGGCGCCGGCGCTCCGAAATCAATCAATCAACTCGTGTCCCTGCTCGGCGGCGACGTGGTCTATGTGCCTAAGCGGCCGGGCGAGCCCGATTGCACCTGGGCGGACATAACGAAGATTTCTACGCTTCTCAATTGGCGGCCGAAAGTTCCGTTTGAAGAGGGGGCGCCGAGGATGATGCAGCAGATACATCATTGGAAGGACGCTCCGCTTTGGGATCCCGAGTCGATCGCAAAGGCGACGAAGACCTGGTTCGAATTTCTTGGAGGCGACGCGGCTCGGATATGAGTCCGCACGCGGAGTAGTTTGATACAAGACTCGCGACGAGTAGGGGCCCAACCGAAGCCTTCACTCCAACCGAGGATGCTTTCTCTCAGAGTTGCTCATGCCCAATAGCTCACTCAATCGACTCTATGGCCGCAAAATCAAGACGCCGGAAGAGTTGCGCACAATCCTCGGTCCTATGCCGCGCGAAAAGCGCGCAATAATGTGCCACGGCGTTTTCGATGTGGTTCATCCCGGCCACATTCGGCATCTCGCTTACGCCAAGAGCAAAGCAGATATTCTGATTACGAGCATAACGGCCGACGCGCACATCACGAAGGGGCTTCATCGGCCGCACGTGCCGCAGGACTTGCGCGCGCTCAATCTCGCCGCTCTCGAGATGGTTGACTATGTGGTCGTGGACGTCAATGCGACGCCGCTCGCCAATCTGAAACTCATTCAGCCTGACCTCTTCGCAAAAGGATACGAATACACAACAACCGGGTTGCGTCCGAAGACCGCGGAGGAAGCGGAAGCCGTGCGCGCCTATGGCGGCGAGATCGTCTTCACGCCCGGCGACATCGTTTATTCCTCTTCGAAGCTCATTGAACTCGAAGCTCCCAAGCTTCGCTTCGAAAAACTCCAAATCATCATGGAGAGGAAGGGAATTTCCTTCGAAGACCTGCGCCGCGCGATAAATGCGCTTTCCGACTATCGCGTTCATGTGGTCGGCGACACGATCGTCGACAGCTACACCAATTGCGTCATGATCGGAGGCCAGACCAAGACCCCGACCTTGTCCGTTCTGTTCGAGTCGAAAACGGACTATGCAGGAGGAGCGGCGATCGTCGCGAAGCACTGCCGCGCCGCCGGAGCGAACGTCTCTTTTTGCACCGTGTTGGGCGATGACGCCTACGCCGAATTTGTTCTGAACGACCTTCAGCGGGCCGGCGTCGATGTCTCGGTCGTGACGGAGCGCGGTCGTCCCACGGTAAACAAGAACGCAATCGTCGTCGGCGGCTATCGCCTTTTGAAAGTCGACACGCTCGACAACAACTCAATTACGGACGCCATGTGCAACAAGATGACCGATACGGTGCGCAACAGCGGCGCTGATGCGGTTATCTATGCCGATTTCCGTCACGGTATCTTCAATCGCCGCACGATACCCGATTTCATCGAGGCGATTCCGGCGAATGCGTATCGCGTCGCCGACAGCCAGGTCGCGAGCCGTTGGGGAAACATCACTGAATTTCGCGGTTTCGATCTGATTACGCCGAATGAGCGCGAGGCGCGATTTGCGCTGGGCGATCAGGACTCAGGCATTCGACCTCTGGCGTCCGCGATATTCGATGAGGCGCAATGTAAATTGCTGATCCTTAAGCTCGGGCAGCGCGGGGTGCTCGTCTGCCAAAGCACAGATCACGAATCGCTGGATAGCTTTTTCGTGCTCGACAGCTTTGTCGAGACTCTCGTCGACCCCGTCGGCGCCGGCGATGCGCTCCTCGCATATTCGACGCTCGCCATGCTCGCCACGAAGGATCCGACGCAGGCAACCATCGTCGGTCTGCTCGCGGCCGCTTGCGAGTGCGAATGTGACGGCAACGCGCCCATCGCGCCCAAGCAAATTTTGGAAAAGCTGGATGCGGTGGAAAAACAAACGAATTACGTATAGCGCCATGAGAGTGATCGTTGTCGGCCTCGGGGTCCAGGGACATAAAAGGCGTGCGTTTGCCGGCGAAGACTTCGTCGCGACCGTCGACCCCTACAATGCCGCCGCAGACTATCGAGACATAAAAGACGTTCCGCTCGATAGCTTCGATGCGGCGCTGTGCTGCATACCCGATGAGCCGAAATTCGCAATTCTTGAATACCTGCTGGCGAATGGAAAGCACGCGCTGGTCGAAAAGCCGCTATGGACGCGTACGGCCTCAGAAATTGACAAACTCGGGCGCCTCGCGCGCGCCGCGAACGTCGTTTGCTACACGGCCTATAATCATCGCTTCGAACCGCATTTCGTGCGCATGCGCGACCTCATTGCGTCGGGCGAACTGGGGCGGATCTATTCCTGTCGCATGTTCTACGGCAATGGAACGGCGCGCCTCGTGCGAAATTCGGAATGGCGCGATAGCGGGGCCGGCGTGCTACCGGATCTTGGCTCGCACCTTCTGGACACATGCCGTTTCTGGTTCGGCGACATCGATGCGAGATTCAAACTGGTCGCCGTCAACTGCTTTGAGAACAAGTCGCCCGATCACGTCATTATCGGCAATGAAGACGGCGCATGTCGCATCGAACTCGAAATGACGCTGCTCTCATGGCGCAATCACTTCGCTTGCGATATCCTTGCAGAAAACGGCAGCGCTCACATTGAATCGCTGTGCAAATGGGGTCCGTCGACTTTTACGATGCGACGGCGAATTCTTCCGTCGGGGCGCCCGCCGGAACAGGCGGTCACGCTCGTGCAGGACGATCCGACTTGGAAGGTCGAATACGAGCATTTCAAGCGCATGTGCCAATCTCGAGCAAAGACCGACCTCTCAAACGACCTATGGCTGCGAGACGTGTTGGCGCGACTCGAGGAAGTGGTTCTCGAACAATCGCGGCGACGCCGCAGGCAAGACGCATGACTTCCGCAATCAAGCACGCTTCGGATATTATCGTCGGCTTCGCCGGCATGACCCACCTTGGAATCGTCTCCGCGACCTCCGTCGCGGCGAAAGGCTTTAAGACGATCGGCTATGATTCCGATTCGCAACTAATCGGGCGGCTTTCGGCGGGCCAGCCTCCGATCGACGAACCGGATCTGGATGAGCTCCTGCGCGCCAATGGCGCTCGGCAAGCCTTCACCAACGATCTTTCGCGGCTCGCGGAATGCGACATCGTCTATATTTCATACGACGTGCCGACCGACGATAGGGGCCAAAGCGATCTTAGCCCGATCGTCGCCATTATCGAGGCGGTGGCGAAGGCGCTACGGCCCGATGGGATTCTCGTCATTCTTTGTCAGGTGCCGCCGGGTTTTACGCGGGGCGTGCGCGCAGTTCCGCCGGAGCGGCTTTACTATCAGGTCGAAACGCTCGTGTTTGGCCGCGCCATGGCGCGCGCGCTGCATCCGGAGCGAACGATTATCGGATGCGCGGATTCCGATGCGCCGCTGGAGCCGCGCTACAAGGCGTTGCTCTCCGCATTCGGATGTCCGTTGATCCCGATGAGCTACGAGAGCGCCGAACTCTGCAAGATCGCGATCAACTGCTGCTTGGTGTCTTCGATCAGCGTCGCCAACACGCTGGCGGAACTTTGTGAAAATATAGGGGCCGAGTGGTCCGAGATCGTTCCCGCGTTGAAGCTCGACGCCCGCATCGGCCCAAGCGCCTATCTCTCGCCGGGATTGGGGATCGCAGGCGGGAATCTCGAACGTGATCTTGCGACGGTCGTTGCATTGTCCGAGCGTTTCGAAACGGACGCGGGCGTCGTGCGCGCATGGATCGATAACAGCCGGCGCCGCCGCGATTGGGCGCGTCGCACGATCTCGACCGCTCTGCTTCGTGAAAAGCCCGAGGCGACGATCGCGGTTTGGGGCCTCGCCTACAAGGAGAATACGCATTCAATTAAGAATTCGCCGTCCGTCGCAACGATCACGGGTCTGCCAGAAACGCGATTCGTCGCGCATGATCCTGTGGTGCAAGCAAGCGCAATTTCTCATGCGCGATTGACGGGCGTCGACTCGCCGCTCGCGGCGCTAGAAGGCGCCGACGCCTTGATGATCTTGACGCCCTGGCCCGCTTATCGTCGAGTTGGCGTTGAGGAAATAGCTCGGACGATGCGGGGTCGCATTGTCATTGATCCCTATCGCCTACTCGATCCACGCGCCGCCGCGGCGGCCGGCCTCGATTACTACACGCTCGGGTCTCGCCATAACTCGAGCGCGGGAATCGTCTAATGCTACGTCATCTCGCTCCCGCTCCGATGGCTCCCGCTCGCGTTGTTGTCATCGGTGGGAGTGGATTTGTCGGCGGCGCGCTCTGTCGCCGCATCGCGCGCGCGCAAATTCCCGTAGTGGCGATCGCCCGCCAGCAGATCGATCTGCTTGCCGACGGCGCCGAGAAGCAATTGCGCGCGATTTTGCAGCCGGGCGATGCGGTCGTGGCGGCCGCGGCGCGCGCGCCTTGCCGCTCTCTCGACATGCTTATCGAGAATGTCAAAATGACGCGCGCGATGGTCGCGGCGTTAAAGGATGCGGCTCCATCGCATGTGATCAACATCAGCTCGGACGCCGTCTACGCCGACGTGCCGGTTCCGATTGACGAAGAGACGCCCACGGCGCCTGGAACGCTGCACGGCGCCATGCACCTTGTTCGGGAAATCGCATTTCGCTCGGATATCTCGGCGCCGTTGACGATCGTGCGTCCGACCCTTCTCTATGGTCTTGAGGATCCGCACAACGGCTATGGCCCCAATCGCTTTCGTCGCTTAGCGGCGGCCGGTGAGAATATCGCGGTTTTCGGCGCGGGCGAGGAGCGACGCGACCATGTTTGGATTGACGATCTCGCCGAGATCCTTTTCCGGATATTGATGCGGCGCTCGATCGGCGTGCTTAATGTAGCGACCGGAGAGGCGCATTCGTTCCGCGCGCTAGCGGAAGCGGTAGCCGGCGCCTCGCGGCGTAAAGTAGCGGTCGAAGAGACGCCGCGCGTTGGACCTATGCCGCATAACGGCTATCGTCCGTTTGACATCGAAGCGACGCGCGCCGCATTCCCTGATTTTGCCTACGCGCCGACCATAGCGACCGTCGCGAAGCTACAAATTCTCGCGGAGCGATAAGGCCATGGCGGAAGTCGATCTGTTGCGCGCGCTGCCGAAATCCCGGCGCAACGTCACGCAGCGCGGCGAAGCGAAGACGCCCGAGACCATTGCGCTTTCGCGAGAATATGGGGAGCTTTATTTCGACGGGCCGCGAGAATATGGCTATGGCGGCTATCGCTACGACGGGCGCTGGCGACCGGTCGCGAAGGATATCATCGCTCATTTCGGTCTCGCGGCGGGCGCGCGAATTCTCGATGTCGGATGCGCCAAGGGCTTTCTTGTCAAAGACTTGATGCTGGCGGAGCCGGGGCTGGAGGCCTTCGGTCTCGACATATCGCGTTATGCCCTCATGCACTGCGAACCGGAGGTCGTGGGCCGTCTGCACCTCGGCTCCGCCGACGCCCTGCCATTCCCCGACAAGAGCTTCGATTGCGTCGTGAGCATCAACACGATTCACAATTTCGACCGCGCCGGCGCATTGAGGGCCTTGCGAGAGATCGAGCGCGTGTCTCGCCAAAGCTCATTCGTGCAGGTCGATTCGTATCGTACGCCCGAGCAAAAGAGTCTTTTCGAAAGTTGGGTGCTGACGGCGAAATTCCACGATTACCCGCAGGGCTGGATCGAAGTCTTTGCCGAAGCCGGCTATACGGGCGACTATTATTGGACGATCGTCGAGTGACGTGACGCTCCCTGAAGAAGCGAAGGCGAACACATGTCGAATAAGACCTATGCAATCCTTGGCGGCGGAGGCAGCTTCGGCATTCACGCCGCGCTCTGGCTGCTCGATCACGCGAACCCGCGAAAAGTGATCGGCATTGGTCGCAATCCGCTGCGCGAGCGCGCGTTCTCGCTGGATATCGATCAGCGCGAAGGTTACGAATATCACGCTCGTCACGTGACCTACGAAATCGATCTGCTGCTCGAACTGCTCGATCGCGAAAAGCCGGAGATCATTGTCAATTTCGCCGCGCAGGGAGAGGGCGCCGTCTCCTGGAAGCACTCCTGGCGGTTCTTCGAGACCAATTCGATGGCGTTGGCGCGCCTTACGGAAGAGTTGATGAAGCGCGATTGGTTGGAGCGTTTCATTCAGATCGGGACGTCTGAAATGTACGGGTCCGTCGATCGCCCCGTGACGGAGGACGAGCCGATCAAGCCGTCGAGCCCTTACGCCGCCTCCAAGGTCGCTTTCGACATGCATCTTCTGTCGATATCCCGATTCCTCAAGTTCCCGATGAATATTTTGAGGCCGTCCAACGCCTATTGCCCCGGGCAGCTTTTGCATCGCGTCGTGCCCAAGGCGATCGTCTCGGGGCTGCTCGGCGAGAAACTGCCCTTGCATGGCGGCGGCAAGGCGGAAAAGTCCTATATTCATGCGCGAGATCTCGGCCGGGCGATCCATCTCGTTGCGGAAGGCGCGCCGCTCGGCGCCGTCTATAACGTGGGTCCGAGCGAGCCAACTTCGATTCGGCGCGTCGTCGAGCTTTGCGCGGAGGCTGTCGGCGTTCCGTTCGAACAATTGTGCGAGGTCAGCGGCGATCGACTCGGGCAGGACTCCCGCTACTGGCTCGACTCTTCAGCAATCAAGCGCGACGTGGGTTGGGAGCCCCGCATTGACTGGGCGGAGGGCTTGTCGGAAATGGTCGACTGGGCGCGTGCGAATCTTCCCGCTTTGAAACGCGCGCCTCGCGATTACACTTTGCGGGCATGATCGACCGCAACGAGTTGGGCGGAATGTGAAATGACCAACGGACTCATGCTATGTCAGCGCGACGAGCGACGGCGCAACAATTTCGACGCCGCTGCGGCAAAGGAACGCTGCCGCCGCTACCGCCGGCGCATTCTGGAAATCTCGCGACAAGTTTCCGCGCTGCATGTAGCGCCGGCTTTTTCCTGCGTCGAGATCGTCGACTCGCTGTATAATGGCGCGATGCGTCGGGACGCGAACGGTGAGTATTGCGACATCTTTCTGATGTCCAAAGGTCACGGCTGCATGATCCAATATGTCGTGCTCGAGGAGCAAGGCATATTGTCGCGCGCAGACCTCGACGCCTATTGCAAGCCCGGCGGGCGGCTCGGCGCGCATCCCGATTACGGCACGCCGGGAATTGCGGCTTCGACCGGATCGTTGGGACATGGGTTGGGAATCGCGGTCGGACAGGCGTTCGCTGAGAAGCTGAAGGGGAGCGACGCGCGGGTCTATTGCGTCCTATCGGATGGCGAATTTCAGGAGGGCTCGACCTGGGAGGCGATGATGGCCGCCGCAAATCTCGGTCTTTCCAATCTTGTCGCGCTGATGGACAACAATGATTTTTCTGGCCTCGAACGCATAAGCGAGGGTCACAAGGCCTTTTACCCCCTACTCGACAAAGCGCGCGCTTTTGGATTTAGCACGGCTGAAGTCGCTGGACATGACAGCGCGGAGATTTTCGCGGCGCTCGACAACGACTGTTCGAATGACGCGACCCCTCGCCCGAAGTTGATCGTTTGTCGCACGACGAAGGGCAAAGGCGTTTCATTCATGGAGAGCGTTCCGATCTGGCATTACCGTTCGCCCAATTCGGAGGAATATGCGCAGGCGTTGAACGAGATCGAGAACGCCCCATGAGGAATAGATTTGCGGATACATTCTATGAATTGGGCAGGGAGGACGAGCGCCTGTGCCTTGTCGTAGCGGACATATCTCCTGCCGGCAGCATCGAGAAGTTTCGCACGAAATTTCCGCAGCGCTTCGTGAATACCGGAGTCGCCGAGCAGATCATGATCGGCATGACCGCCGGGATGGCGCAGCGTGGTCTGCGGCCCTTCGCCTACACGATTGCGACCTTCTCGCTCTACCGCCCATTTGAAATGGTGCGAGACGATCTGTGCTACCAAAATCTATGCGTCACCGTGGTCGGCATCGGCGGCGGCCTCACCTATTCGACGCTCGGCGCGACGCATCACGCGCAGGAAGATGTAGCGATCGCCTGCGCGATTCCTAACCTCACAGTTATCGCGCCTTGCGACCCGGCGGAAACCGAAGCGGCGACGCGTTGGTGCGCCACGCAGGAGCATGGGCCGGTCTATCTGCGCCTCGGCAAGGCGGGTGAGCCGGACTTCACCAGCAACGCGCCACAACCCTGGACCTTCGGCAAGCTGCGACAAATTCGCCCGGGCGCGGACGTTTGCATTCTTACATACGGTCCGATCATGAAACGCGCGTGGGCCGTGGCCGAGCGGCTCGAGGCGGCCGGCCACAGCGTGGCGATCAATTCGGTTCACACATTGAAGCCGCTCGACGTCAGCGGAGTCGCCGACGTGCTGACGCAATTTCCCTCTGTCGTCGTTATCGAGGAATGCGCGCCAACCGGCGGTCTCGCAATGCAAGTCAAAGCAATCGCCTTCGATATCGGCGCGCGAACAAGGCTCTTTTCGTTCACGCTTAAGGATGAGTTCATTCACTGCTACGGAAGCCATGACGACATCCTCGACGCGCACGGGCTTTCGGTCGAGGATATGACGCGGCGAATTCTCAGTGAGTGACCGCGTCCCAGACTATTTCCTCAACGAGGGACCGCTGACGCCGGGCGATGCGGCGGTTGCGCTGCTTGTCCTCGACGACGGTCGCTATCTCATGCAGCTTAGGGATGAGAAGCCCGGCATTTTTTTCCCGGGCCATTGGGGCCTGTTCGGCGGCGGCGTCGAACCCGGCGAAGGGGCCGAGGCGGCGTTGCGGCGCGAACTGCGGGAAGAACTTGGATACGACGCCCAGACCATGGTCTGGTTTACGACGATCACGCTCGATTTTACCGCATTAGGCGGCGGCCCTGTCGAGCGCCATTTCTTCGAGACGCCGCTCGCGGCCGCACAGATGGAGAAGCTTGTCCTCGGAGAGGGGCGCGCGATGCGCGCGTTCGAAGGCCCCGACCTGCTTGCGAGGGAACGAGTGACGCCATACGACGCATTTGCGCTCTGGATGCATCTGACGCGCGCGAGGCATGCAGATCGAATGGGCTGAGTCGATGACTGGTTGCGCCGTGCGGAAAGTAACGCGGTTTACAGTCAACGCTCGCGTCTGAAGCGAATCACCTTCATCGGACAAAAATCGCCGGCCGGCGGCAAGGCTACAAAATAGTCGTTCAGACGACTGCTCGACGAAATCTTCTTGTTTCTGGCGGACAGCGCGGGCAGCAGTATTCGTGATCCGAAATAGTAGCCGCTGAGGAAAGCATTCTGTTCGACATACGCACAGCCGAGCGATTTCATGTACTCTATGGTTTCGGCTTCGTGGAAAAACGTATTGTGCCATGATTCTGCGATAGGAGCCAGTTCGAGTTCCGCTCTCGCCTCGTTCAGGTTGTTAAGGCCGGTCCAAAAACATTCGTCCATAATATATTCGCCCCCGACCTTGAGCGAGGCAGCAATATTACGGAGAGCTATCTTTTGATCATCGAAGGTTTGCAGGTTTTGAATACAGCGCACCGAATAGGCGAGGTCGAACGTATCCTTCTTGTCGTAAGTCAAGACGTCCCCCACCTCGAACGACGCGCTTCCGCGGGGGTGAGATGGGGTCTGCGACTTCGCGACACTTATCAGCTCTTCCGAAAAATCGAAGCCTTCGAGGAAAATCGAGAATTTCTCGATCATCCGGGTTGCCAGATAGCCGTTGCCGCAGCCAATCTCTAGAACGCGGATGTCGTCACGAAGATATGATGCGATTGCTTCGATCTCAAAGAGCCTCGTTCGCATATCCTGAATTGTGCTGGCGCCTCCGACGCCGTGTTTTTCAGCTTCGCTGGCGTAAAGATTGCGGATGTCCTGTCTAGTGAACTTCCGATTTGAAACCATGGCCCTTCCCGCGATATCGAAAAATCTGTGGTCGTTATAGGTAAATGCCTTTTGCAATCAAGAGAAAAAGATAGACATCGGCTTTCGGCGCAAATAAAAATCCACGGTCGGCCTGAACGTCGAGACGAACGTCGTTGGCGCGGATGATGCGTGACCGGAAGGTTCGTCGGTTAGTGGTTACGACGAAGACGGTTCCTTCTTAATTAGCAAATTTCAAGGACTCTAATGGAAGGAGTTTTATGAGCAAGGACGAAGCAGAGGGCGAACGGCAATACCGCAGCCGTGTGAACCTGATAAAGGCACAGGGCCGCGAACAGCTCGGACTCGCGACGAGTTGGGCGTGGCACGACGACCCACGCCATCTGGTTTTTACTCTGGCTCGCTATAAGTTCGTCGCAAAGATGTTGGCGGGGTCGAAGCGCGTGCTCGAGGTGGGATGCGGCGACGGCTTCCCTACGAGACTGGTCGCTCAAGCCGTCGAATCGGTCGTCGGCATCGACTTCGATTCGGAGTTTATCGGCGACGCCAATATGCGTTTCTCAAAGCGATGGCCGATCGAATTTCGGACGCATAATATCCTGAGAGGACCGGTAGCCGAAATATTTGATGCGGCTTACTCGCTCGATGTCATCGAGCATATTCCGTTGGATCTCGAAGATGTGTTTTTGTCGAATATTACGCAATCTCTGAGCCGGCACGGCGTTCTCATAATCGGAAGTCCTTCGCTGGAGTCGCAGAATTTTGCCTCGCCGCAAAGCAAGGAAGGGCATGTCAATTGTAAGACAGCTGACGAACTCCATGTCGCTCTTGGACGACATTTCGAAAACGTGTTCGTTTTCAGCATGAATGACGAGGTCGTGCACACGGGCTATTCCAAGATGGCGCACTATCTGATGGCGCTTTGTTGCTCGCCCAAGCAAACTCGTGCATGAGGGACGATTAAGTGCGAGGTCCGACCAGACCGACAAAGTAAAGGTGACGCGGTCTGGGGAGACGGATCATTTCTGACCCGATCGAGACTCTTCCATTAGTGATTCAAGCTTCAGGCGATCGAAGAGTCTTCGAATGTTTTCGTCGTCGACTGGAACCCATGAGGGAAGGGCTTCGCTTCGCGGCCGAAATGGCCCCGTCGTGACTTCATGAATTACGACGACGTCGTCCAAAGGTACGACAGTATGCCATTCCGGCGAGGAGAGTCGGTACAGCGACGCCAAATTCGTCCCTGGCGCGCCAAGTTCTTGCCGACGCGTGACCATTCCTTCTTCATCAAAAAAAACAACGAGAACGCGGCCTTCGATCAAATGCATAGATTCGCTCTTGCCGACGTGGCGATGTGGAGCGTTCAACGAATCGCCACAAAAGGCGATCAACATTTCCTGAACTTGGTCGTCTGCCGACTTGTGCAGATTCAGGCGGGCGCGGCGCAACGGCGCCGTTCGTGCGGCGGCCTTAACGCGTTCGATCCACCACTTGTCGACGACGATGATGTCGTCCTTGTTTTCGAAGACCGAGGCCATCTCGATCAGTCCGTTCAGCTTCGATAGAATTCGCTCACCGCGTCGGCAACGCGCGCAAGCTGTTCAGCTGTCAATTTCTCGTTGGAAGGGAGACAGAGCACGCGTTTGATGAGCCTGTCCGCTTTTTGCCATGTCCCCCGCGCGCGGCCAGCGTAGACGGGGTGCTGAGGCATGAGCAAAGGATGTTGGATCTTGGTTTCTATTTCCTGCGCCGCGAGATAGCGACTCAAATCGTCTCGGCGGTCGGCTTGTATCGTGTAGGTATAGTAGACATGCCGCTGACCCTCCGACTCGCGCGGGACGTCGACATATTTTTCGATGCGCCCATTGAGGTAACGCGCATTCTGGCGCCGCGTCTCGATGACATTATCGAGACGTCGCAGTCTGACCAACAGAGTTGCGGCTTGCAGCGTGTCGAGTCGGCTATTTTGCGCGAGCTCCGTGCAGAATTCCCGATTGACCAGACCATGGTAGCGCAAGGAGACGCAGCGCTCATGAAGCTGAGGATCATCGGTCACGAGGATGCCGGCTTCACCCAGGGAGGCGAACACTTTCATCGAGTTCATGCTGAAACAGCTGATTATCCCGTAATCGCCTGCCTTTCGGTCCCCGATCGACGCGTCGAACGCCTGCGAAGCGTCTTCGACGATATGCAGTCCCTTATGTCGGGCAAGATCGCTCAGCGCGCCCATGTCGCACATTCGTCCCGCCCAATGGACCGGGATCACGGCTTTCGTCGCGGGGGTGACGAGACTCGCGACCGACTCGATCGAGATGTTGAGATCGTCGTTGAGATCACCGAAAACCGGCGTCGCGCCAACCAATGATACGGCATTGGCGGTCGCAATGAAAGAGAGGGCCGGGACAATGACTTCGTCTCCTGGCCCAATCCGCAAGGCGCGCAAAGCGATAATGAGCGCGTCGGTTCCGGAGTTGCAACCAACCGCGTACTCGCGGCCAGTCCGCGCCGCAACTCGCCGCTCCAGCTCGTCGACCTCCGGCCCTAAGAGAATCCGCCCATGGTCGAGAACCGTTTCGATGGCGGTCAAAATTTCGCCTCGCTCCACCGAGTCGGTGACGCGAAGATCGAGAAAGGGTACTTTCAGCATGGAGTCCTGGCCGAGGGGCTCGAATGAGATTTGCGCCTGCCGTCGCAAGGGGCACGCTACCGCATCTACTGGCCAAATTCTAACGTTTTAGTGGCGTCGAGCAATGTTCGTGACTTTGCGTCGCCACTTGCAAGACATCTTCATGTGGGGCATGAAAGACGAAGTTCTTCACACGGGCTACGCGAAAATGACGCATTACAACATCGCGCTTTGCGCTGGGCCGATCGCCGCGCACAGTTAGTGGCGGAAACGGCTTTGCAGGCTCGACGCTCGCGCGACAGCGTCTCCCAAATTATTTGCAGCGAGCGCTATTATTCGCTCGCAAACCTAAAGGAAGGGATCAATTGGGATGAATGACGATCGAACAGGCCTCACCGAACAAAAGTTGGGGCTGCACGGTCTTTTCTTTTACCCAATTTACGCCCCGTTGGCGCGAATCCTCAGTCGGTTGGGGTATCGCTTTCTGCACACGCATATCTGGCTGATCGAGGATTTCGGCCAGCTCGCGATGGACCTAGACGTTTATCTGAAGCGGCAAATACTCTCGGGACGAAAGGTCAAACCAATCCTCCTGGTTGACGGTCGTACGCCCGCCAATGAGGCGCTTTTGGCGCATTGGACGCGCTATATTCATGTCGTGCGCTCACGCGCGATGAATGTCCTGCTGCGGCCATTCTTGCAGTTTCCGGAGGTCGTCGACGTTATTCCGGCCTATTCCATTGCGCAGGGGGGCGCGTCGCATAATCAGGAAATTCTGCGGCTCTGGGGGGATCGGCCGCCGCTTCTGCAGCTTTCCGATGCAGAAATCGCGAAAGGCGAGGAGCAGTTGCGAGCCTGGGGGATGCCGGAAGGGGCCTGGTTCGTATGCGTGCATTCGCGTGAGGCCGGCTTCAAGCCCGTCCACGACTGGGCGCATTGCTTTCGAAACTCGCGGATCGACAGTTACAAAGAGGCGATGCGGGAAATCGTCGCCCGGGGCGGCTGGTGCGTAAGGGTGGGCGACGCGACAATGGAGCCTCTGGTGCCGGCGCCGGGGGTGGTGGACTATGCGCGCTCTCCTGCGAAGAGCGCGTGGATGGATATTTTTCTCCTCGCGCGGTGTCGCTTTGTGCTCGGCAATACGTCCGGCGTTTTCATAATCTCCGGAATATTCGGCAAGCGATCGGTGCTCGCCAATATGGCGCCAATGGGCGTGGCTTATCCACTTTTCCCGGGCGATATAACCATTCCCAAATTGCTTCAGGACGCGAGCGGACGCACTTTGTCTTTTGGCGAGGCGCTGGCGGACGCCTCGTCCGAATACCACCTTGCCACGCAGTTCGCCGAACGTGGCTTGCGGCATATTGACAATACGCCGCAGGAAATCGCCGAACTTAGCGTGGAAATGATGGATCGGCTCGAAGGAAAATTCGTCGAAGATCCAGACGACGCCGAATTGCAGGCGCGGTTTCGCGCCTTGATGCGCCCGGAGCATTATTCGTGGCATTCTGCAGGTCGAATTGGGGCCGCTTTCCTGCGTCGTCATCGTCATCTGCTCGACGCACAGGCGGCCCTTGAGAAAGGGGATCACGGCTCCTAGGCCGTCGGGCTGCGCAGCAGGCGCGCACGATGCCGTTTCGCGCCCGTGATCTTCTGGCGCGCCAGCGCGCGCAACTGGTGAGCCCGAGACGTTCAACGAATTGATGATGACGGTAGATAAAGACGTGTGGAACTTAGGCGGCTATCACCCGTCGTGAAAGCTGGCCGTGTCTTGGCCCGAGATAAAGCCAGTCACCCTAGCCTAGTTGTACGTTTCCACCGTTTCTCGTGCGATCCGCAGGTGGTCTCGCGCGGTGGCCGCACCGAGCGACTCGAAAAACCTTCGCCCGATCAATGCCCATGTTGGTCCCCGGTCGCTTCCGCTACCCCGCGATATCTGTGAAAAGTGCGGAGGTCGGCGTCGCAAAAAGCGATTCAAAATGAGATGCTTACGAGTTCCTTACTAAATCCGCGCAGTCGGGAGGTTTGGAGACAAACGGCCGGAGAGAGACAATTTCGGGTCTCAGCCGATGCACCGCAGTCCGGAGGTTTTCGTGCGAAGCGCGTGGTTATTGGGCTTCTATGCGCGCTCAAAAGTCGAC
This sequence comes from Methylocystis sp., assembly GCF_051061285.1. Lineage (GTDB taxonomy): Bacteria > Pseudomonadota > Alphaproteobacteria > Rhizobiales > Beijerinckiaceae > Methylocystis. Next base: position 6,249 of record NZ_JBPFEA010000021.1, on the reverse strand, counting down.
GAAGACAGTTGCCCTCGATAGGACTGGCGGGCCGGGAACGATGAAGATGGGCACTATTCCTACGCCATAGCCACCTAAGGAACGCCAAGCCTCTCCCATGCCCTCCTCCGTGAGAGATCGGTCATCTTGCACCCTGTTCCGGAGTAGGGCGCTGAACGTTCTTGAAAGCGCCAGTCTGCTCAAGGGCGGCGCTGCGTCGGTCGCCGAGGTCGATTAGCGCGTCGAGGATTCGAAGGAGGCTTTGGGCATCATCGCGCCGCAACGGAAAGTTCCCATCGGCGAGCCGTTGAACCGTAGCGGCGATCCTCGCCGGTAGGGTCGTCCCCGACCATGCTCCCTTCGCATTGGGCAGAGCATCCAGCATTGTGTTCGCCTGCGCTGCGAAGTCGCGAACCGGATAGGCCGTATCCGCGCGCTCGCAAAGCGTCATGAAGGTCTGTGCGACAAATGTCGACCATCCCGCGCTTGCGACCATCTTCGTGACGATCGGCATTACTATGCCCACCTGCGACCAGTCGCCGTTCGCAAATCGCGCCGAACCAGAGGCGGGTTTGTCTAACGGTACAAACATTAACGCCCTTATGAGCTTTGGCATATCCCAACCGCTGACTTCGCCCGCTCTGTAGTTGCCAGGTCGGAAGGTGGGGTCTTGGATCACGCGAGCAGCGCAATCGTCCAACAGCTCGAACGTATTGGGCGGCACCGTTGGCGCATCGATCACATGCCGTATCACAGCCTCCGTCGCAAAGGGCGCAAGAACCCATAGCCCTTGGTCGTCGTCGGTCAGGAATGGAGCGAGAAGGCGGTCCCTTGCGAAGGCAAGCGTTACGAGCGGCGCGGCCCGCGCGATCAATTGTCCAAGAGCACTGTTCCATTCCGTTAGATGAGCCCCGTCGGAGGACGAATCGAACCGACGATCCTTCCGGTCCTGCCAAGGAGGCATCATCCGCTCGACCGTCCAGTTCACGAGCTGGACGAGCCACTGCTCGACAAGCAGCTTGTACGTTGTGCTCGCGAGCCATTTCTCGATCGGGAATTTCACAAACAGTTTGGCGGCGAGCTGGGGGTTGAAGGAGGGGTTGGGATCGCCCCATTCAAGCGCCTCACCGTCGCGGTCAAACCGTGGGCGTCGGGGCGATCGAACCCACGCCGGGGGAATGGTCGTCAGCGGTTCAGGTTTCTTGGCGTTGAGGCGGCGAAGCGCGCGAGCCTTGCTGTCACGCCGCGCCTTCTGGTTGGCGCTGTGATCGCGCCGACCGTTATCGCCCATCTCGAATGCGTGGTGGATGCACAGGTCCATGGCCATCTGGGCGGCCACCCAACGAACGTGTCGATCGGAGTCCATGAACAGCGCATCGAAAGCAAGCTCTGATACTTCTTCGTTCGGGTGCATGGCCATCGCAATCAGATGCTTCACGTCGTTGGGGCGTGGCGTCTGCGATTTCCGGTCGTGGAACAGCGCGACGACCAGATGCTTCGCCGGATGCCATGGGATGCGTTCGCCGCCAAATACATTGGCTGGCTCGGCCATCTTTGCGACGCGGCTCATGACATCCCACGCCCACGTATGATGGAGGCTTTCAGGAGGAGCGAAGCGGATGACGGCGACCGCTACCGCCGAAAGCACCGTCTGTGAACCATGATTCCCGGCGTCCCGGCGGCGAGCCAACACGCCGCGCCCGTCACGTTCCTTCGCGAACGATACGGCGACTTCCAAGTCGATCTGCGGCTGAAGAGCGTTGGCCACGACCGACTGCGTTGCCCACCCGATAACCGTGTGCTCCTGCAGGAATGTTGTGGTTTCAGCCGACCGCTTTTCTTGGTCAGGCGATAGCGGATTTGGCGGTTCATAGCCGACAAACGCAGCACCGTCGTCCTGCTCATACTTTCGGTAGTTCTTGATGTCACCCAGCGGGGCCCAGCACTGGGCGGCTTCCTTCAGCTTGGCTGTAACGGCCGCATCAGATCGATGCTCCGCGAGCTGATACGGCAGGTCCTTCGGGAAGGCGGCAAGCGCCTCGCGGAACCGCTCTCGCAATTCTCTGGGCTTGGAGACCGCGAAGCGCATGGCGAGCTCCTTCACCTCGCGCTTGTTGCTCACACGGCTGTCGAGAAATTTCTTCGCTTCGGCCTTCGCACCGGTCAGCCGGTTCATGAACCCGAACCCAAGGATGTCGAGGTCGCGGTTGGGAAACTGCACGACGCGGGCCATGTCGTATTCCCACATGCGCTGGCAAGATGCGATCGGCAGCGTGGTTTCCGATACTTCGAATGTCTCGAGGGCAACAACCAGCGCGAGCCCGAGGGTCGCCAGGCACTCATGCCCCTCCAGAACTTCACGGATAACATCAGACGTCGGCCGGCCAACCTCAATCTCTTTGAAAGCCCAATAGCTCAACGCGAGGTAAGCACATTCCAATGGCTGCGGTGCGAGCTGGCCCATGAACCAGTTGTAGACGTGCCAATCGCCCCAGAAGGTTTGCTTGCCCCAAGGGAAGTCGACTTCAATCGGCAGCGGTGTGCCCATCTGATTCACGTTGATGGCGTGTATCTGCCGCCATCCCGTGGTGGCATGGTTCGCCAGATCGCGGACGAGCGCACGGCCAATGTCCGGGCGCTTTCCAAACAGGGTGACGAACGGTTCGTGCAAGGCCGAGCCCGGAAAGTAGTAGTTGTCATGGCGACTGATCCCGACGTCATCGAGGTCATAACGATACATGCCGATGGCATGGAAGTGCGTGTTCTCTAGGAACTTGCGTTGCGCTTCGGTGCGGTCTTTTTCTGGAATTTCACGGACGCGCTGCAGCCGCTCGAAGTATTCGTCGTGCTCACGTTTTTTGCGTTCTGCGCGGTCTTGGGGAAGCTCTTCCATGATTTGCGCCTTGGCGACCGCCATCATGGATTCCGGCGAGACGTCCACCATGGTTGGCGAGAAGGCCATCAGCTCACTGTATGCTTCGCGCCTCATACGGCCGTTTGCAACCGCCCGATGGAACAGAGCGATCGCTGGCGCTGGATATGCGCGTGCCGCCCGCATGATCAGCATTCGAAGAGCGCTCGCTAGGCTCTTCCGAGCTTCGCTTCCCAGCGCTCCCCAACGTCCGTGTTCGGAAGAAAACCGCTCGGCGTAAAGGTCCCGTTCAAGCTCGACTAGCCATGCGCTACAGGTGGTGACGATGGCTTCGGAGATCGGGTTCCGGTGGTCAGCAAGCGCATTTTGCCAGGCCCCGAAAAGTTCCAGCAGGCTTGGCAAAAGCCGAGCCGGCAAGTTCGGCGCTTGAGGCAACAGCCAGCCTAGGAGCCGTCGCCAGCCACTAAAGTCCGAAGGCCAGCTCAGATATTCGGCCATGCCGATCATGTCGCTTCCGTTGACGAGGGCCGGGTTCTGCAGCACAAATTGGTTTGGCACTGTGTGCTCCGCTTGAAACCAGACGATCAGCTTTTCGAGGAGCGCGTAGTCGTCAGCTGCAACGAGTTCACCGAACTCGTCCCTGGTCGCATCGAAGGCCGTCGAGAATGGCGGGGCCGTCAGCCATTCACGCCGCCACTGCGATCGAAGGGACTCGGCTTCCAGCGTGCGGTAGCCCGCCAGCCATTTTCCTTTGGTGCCGAGCGCGCTCTGGGCCAGCAACCCAACCACCCGACCTAGCAGCGGTGGCTCGCCCGCGGCTCCAAGCCCGTTGGGCCAATCGGTACCCAGTTCGATCAGAAGGCGGAAGAAGACCCATTCAAAGAAGATGTCATGGCTGAATGAGTATGACGCGCCGTCGTCGTCCGTTCGAACAATGCGGTCGGTTTTTAGGGCCGCGATTTGCGCGGTCGTGGCGTCCTTTAGCTTGCGCGCCGGGACACCTTTTCCAAGGTTCTCAACGCCGATCTCGGCCAGATCAATTAGGGCGCGCTGGCGTTGCGGCACCGTCTCCTCCAGTGCGTCGTGCCCGGCGCGGGCCCACCACGCCGAGATAAGGTCCACCTCGGTCTGGGGCGTCACAGTGTTATCGGCGAACGTCTCAGCCAGCACGGAGGCGAAGAAAGGCCGCCGGGCAATCTCCACCACCGCCGCTGCGCCGAACAGGAGCTGCGACAACGCGGGCACCTTTTCGGCAAGGATCGTCGCTTCCTCGTCCGTGAAAGCCGATACCGGGACGTCGCTGATTTGCGTCCCGCGGTAGAAACTGGCGGGGAACCACGTGCGATAGGCCTCGAGCCCTTGGTCGCGTGAAGTTGCCAGCACCTTCCAATTCGAAAGCGCCTCGTTCTCTTCGATCGCTTTCACGATGTCGCTGACAATGCCGCGATGGTCAGGCCGTATCCGGTCGATGCCATCGATGAACAGGATCGGGGTTCCTGTTGCGCCGATTTCGGCGAGCACGCTGGCGACGGACCGGTGCTTCAAGCCCAAGGTGCCGGTAAAGGTCAGCCACGTCTTTCCCTCAAGCAGATCCGATTTGAGGAAGAGTATCGGCCCCTTTGCCGTATCGGCAGCAGCGATACGCTTCAACATCGCCGACTTGCCGCAGCCGGGCAGACCGCTGACGTTCAGCACCTTTGCCGTTGCAAGGCGCTCACGAATGAGCCGCTCTATTTCGGGCCGCTCGATGCGAACGCCGTCGATGTCGTCCGAAATTGCTGCAAGCCCGGATGTCGAGAAATCCTGCAGGAGCTTGATGTCGTCGGCGTAGTTCGGCGCAACCTTCAAGCGCGCAACGCCGCCTAGCTGGGCCAGCAGCGACTCCCGCGTCCATTTCCGCGCGCTGCCTTCGCCCTGCCGGACAAGCGTGCAAAGTTGGTCAAAAAGCAGCGTACCTTGCCCATCTTCATTGCTGGCAACCAGTTCCTGCAGCCGATTAGTTAGGTCGGTTCTGGTGACGCCACTGGGGCTAAGCCCATCAAAACGTGTTGCGACGAAGTGGCGATAGAACTGCCACTCGTCTTCCGCGCTGGCCGGATTAATGATGGTCTTAAGATCGTCTCGCATCCCGCGCTCGGCATTCGCGGCCGAGGCCTCCTCAGCGAAGCGCTCTTCAAAGTGCTTCGCATCGGGACTAGACTTCGCCCAGTTGATCAGCCGTTCCAGCGTCCGTAATCCATCCACGGCAAGGTGCTCGGCCGCGAAACCGTATGCGTCTCGTTCGGGCTGGAAGTTCGCTGAGGCTCGCGTCTCCAACGCGCGGGCAATGACGTCTTTGAAGAGCGCATCGCCGCTACTAATCGCAAAGCCGGTTTTGACCTGTAGTCCTAGCGTGGCCCGCTCGCCCAAGTCGTCGGTCTCGACGATCAGATCGTCCATCGGGTAACCGTGGCCGGCCTGCTGAACTGCCACGCTACGGACGACACCACTCTGCAGTGCCGCGCTTTCTTCCCGAAGTAGCGCGACAAGGTAATAGGCGACGACCGTGTCTTCGTAGGTGAATCCCGCCCCGCCAGTTAGCTCGGTCGAGGTAGCCCGCTTTTTCCTGGAATTTGTCAAATAGCGCCCCGGAATAGAAGTGATCGAGCGCTTCGGTGGAGTTCCAACTCGACTCGCTCATATCGTTGCAGGGTAGTCCGAAGTGGGCAATGAGTGAACGTGCAACCTACCGCTCGCCTCTTGGATTACCGCTACCGCCGTGAAGCCGCGAGCGCCACCGAGACTCAAAAACGTCCGGTTTAGGGGGGCGCCAAGGCCGGTGTAATGGCAGAGATGGGGGCGCATTGCTGCCGAGGGACCGGTCAGCAGGTAGCATAGAGAATACCGATTCTACGCTTCGACCACCGTCGGCACGCTATGCTACGCTACACTTTGATGGCGGGCCACGCCGGACGATGATGAGCACTACGTCTACGCCATAGCGCTCTAACTGAACCGAACGTCTCCAGCTTAACCGGAGAGGTTTCTGACCTTGGCTGCAATACTCATGAAACGACGGCTCCACTCGTCCTCCCCAGCGCCCCGGAGGAATTTGGAAATCGGTCCGTTATTAGCCCCGCTCGCATGGGGCATACCAACAAAAATCTTATCATTGGAAATCGACATTTCTTTGCCAATACGCGTCAGCACCTCCGAAACCATGTCTCCCATAGGCACCAGGGCTGTTCAACGCTGTTTACAGGCCACGGTATGAGAGGGTGACGGCGGGATCGAGTGCGCCGCTCCAAAGGGCTTGGGCGATGTTGGCGACGCCGTTTGCCCTGGCGATGTTGAGGGCTTGCGAACGCAGGCGCGCCATGACGCCTGGATTGACGCGGATGCGGCTGGCGTCTTCAGCA
>NZ_JBPFEA010000020.1:0-10691 GCF_051061285.1 Methylocystis sp. | reverse complement strand
GCTCAACGCGCCGCTGGTCAACTATTACGAGCACGGCACCTTCCTGACGCTGAACCACGCCCACACCGCGCTATTCGGCGCGTTCGGCGAGCTGGCGATCGGGCTGATCTATTTCTGCCTGCGCTACATCCATGCCGAACGGCCCGCCTTCAGCGAGAAGCTCGGAATGTGGGCGTTCTGGCTCTACAATGGCGGGCTCGTTCTGTGGATCCTGCTGAACTTCTTTCCGATCGGCTGGCCGCAACTCGACGCCGTCTATGAGCACGGGCTGGCCTATGCCCGCAGCAGCGCGTTCTACAACACGACGCTGTTCTGGCAGTGGATGCGCCTGCCGGGCGATGTGGTGTTCGCGATCGGGGCACTGCTGATGGCCTGGGACTTCGTTGTCAAGCTGCGCCCGCTCTATCCGCAGGCCATCGACAGACTGATCTTCCGTAGGTCGCTGGCGGTCAGCCCCCAGGCAGCGGAATGATCATCAGCAGGAAAGCGCATCGCTCGGGCGTTGCCATCGGCAAAAGAATTGGTTGGCGCAACGCAGAACGAGAGAACGAAATGTCCGAGGCCTACATTCCCTATGCGCCGCTCGATACGCTCAAGCCGATCGCGGACGACGTGTGGATCGTCGATGGTCCCGAAATCCGTATGGGCTATCTCGGCATGAAGGTTCCCTTTTCGACGCGCATGACGATCGTGCGCTTGCCCGACGACGCAATCTGGATTCACTCGCCGATCGCGTTCGACGAGACGTTGGCGAACGAAGTCGAAAGGCTCGGGCGCATTGCCTTCGTCGTAGCACCGAACACGCTGCACTATTGGTACGCCCCTGATTGGAAGAGGCGTTTCCCTGATACGAAATTCTTCTACGCGCCTGGCCTTGAGGCCAAGGCAAAATGCGCACTTCCCGATGGCGAGCGCCTGAGCGAAACTCCCCCTTCCGACTGGGCCGACGTTCTCGATCAGATTTGCGTTGAAGGTGATCTATTGAACGAGGTGGACTTCTTCCATCACCCCTCGCGCACGCTCATCCTCACCGACCTCATCGAGAATTTCGAGCCCAAGCGCGTGAAAAGTCACTTCTGGCGCTCCATGATGCGTCTCTTCGGCGCCGCCGATCCCGACGGCAAGGCGCCTTTCGATATGCAGATGACATTCTGGCGTCATCGTGCAGCTATCGGCCGGGCGGCGCAACAGATGATCGACTGGAATCCGGAGCGCATCGTCATCGCGCACGGCCGCTGGTACGAGGAATGGCGCTGCAGAGCTACGTCGTGCCTTCCGCTGGGCTCTGTAGCGCTCCAGCTGCTTTGCTTCCATAACCCCATCCTCTCAACAGTTGGGGCCTCCGGCATATGTGTGAGCGAGAGCAGCCGCTTCGGCTTGATATAGAGAGAAGCGGCAACGACCGGAGAGATTTGCTAGCCGGTCGCCGGATCGATAGCCGGGTCTCGAAAGCATCACCGCCTCCCGCGGCCTAAGCCGCCCCCGCCACCTCCACGCTCCACACAGCGGCGGAAAGCGGGCAGATGCTGGTTTCGGGAGGCGTCTTGCAGGCGGAGCATGACGGAATGCGCTTGGGCGTCGGTCACTTGCTCAAGAAGGCGAGAATACATCGCATCGTTTTCAATCTCGGCCTGCACCGCGTCTGTGCAAGCCTGTTCCACGGACTCCGGTGCTTTGACGCGCGGCGCCCAAGTATCCTCTGGCGGAGTTGCGCCCAAACGGCGGAACTGAGCCAAGAACGCAGCGACATGTCGGTCTTCAGCTTCGACGATATTTACAAACGGGCGCACAGGCCCAAAGCGCTCGATGACCTTACGATAGGTAGCCCGCGCTTTGTATTCGTCGTCTAAAGCCTCCGAAAGGGCTTCAATCGTCCGCCTATCAGTCATAGGCCCCTCCATCATGATATGCCTTCAGCTATCAACTCGTCGTGGAGAGGGTGTGCACATGAACGTCACGCCCCGAATGCTTCTTGAGAATACTAACGGCTCGTTTTTCGCCTTCCCCATCCCATGTCAACGGCGGAGAGAATCCCGGCCGGAGGGGCGGAGTAAAACCAGGCCAGTTGTGCGCGATCGCCGACATGCAAAGGGGCCCGATCGGGCCCCTTTGCATGTCGGCGGCGAAAATTTTGCAGGGCTACGTCGGGGAGATTTCGCCTGTTTCGGGATCGACGAGCTGATCGGCGGCTGACTGAGGCTCCTCGCTCCGCCGGGCCTTCGATTGCTTGAGCCGGTAACTCTCGCCGTTCATTTCGAGAATGTGGACGTGATGGGTGAGGCGGTCGAGCAGCGCGCCGGTGAGACGCTGATTGCCAAAGACGCTCGTCCATTCGTCGAACGGCAGATTGGACGTGACGATCATGGAGCCGCGTTCGTGGCGCTGGCTGAATACTTCGAAGAGCAATTCGGCGCCGGTCTGCGACAGTGGCACATAGCCAAGTTCGTCGACGATGAGCAGCTTGACGGCGGCGAGTTGCGCCTGGAGCCTGAGCAGACGCTTTTCATCGCGCGCCTCCATCAACTGATGCACGAGGCCGGCGGCGGTGGCGAAGGTGACGGAAAGCCCGCGCTGACAAGCGGCGAGGCCGAGCGCCAGGCAGACATGCGTCTTGCCCGTGCCACTGTTGCCCAGCGCGATGATATTGTCGCGGGCGACGACATATTCGCAGCGCGCCAGTTCGAGAACGAGCGGCTTGTTGAGCGAAGGGATAGCGGTAAAGTCGAATGTGTCGAAGCTTTTCACCGCCGGGAAGCGCGCGGCGCGGATGCGTCGCTCGACCATGCGTCGTTCGCGATCGATGAGTTCGAGTTCGACGAGGCGTAGAAGGTATCGGACGTGATCCTGACCTTCGCGCGCCGCCTCGGCCGCGACCTTCTCGTATTCGCGCAGGATCGTCGGCAATTTGAGCTGCCGCAAATGATGCGCGAGCAACACCCGTGGCGGCGCAGGGGTATCGGCGGAGGCGGACGTGGTCATGCCGCCTCCCTGGAAACGAGCGCGAGATAATCGGCGGGCGAGGTCGTCTTGACGCTCGGCGACGGCAGATAGGGATAGGCGGCAAGATCGAGACGGGCGGGCCTGTTCTCCAGCTTGGCGACGACGAGCTGTTTGACCGCGTCGAAGCCGATGGCGCCCAGTCTTATGGCGTCGAGCGCCGCGCCGACGACGATGGCCTCGGGAAAAACCTCGGTCAGCCGCAACACCTGAATGAACTCGCGCTTGCCGCGCTTGCCCATACGCGCTTCCAGAAGCCGGCGCAGATGCGCGAGAGTCTCTGGCAATGTCCAGCCTTGCAAGGGCGCCGCCTGATCGAGCGCGCCCGGTTTTTGCTCCAGCAGCGCCAGATAATGACGCGGCTCGAAAACAAAGTCGTCGCGGGCGTAGCTGCGCGCATGGCGGGCGATCAGGGCGCCTGTGGAGGTGATCGTGCCGAGTGGAGACTACTGCGCGACTTCCGTTAAGATGTGCCTGCTTCGGGAGCCGGGCGTGCTCGGAACCGGATGCTCCTGCCATATTCCCGGCGGCATTGCGCGCGGCCTCGTGGAATAATCAGTAAAACTCAAGGCGGACTGCGACCCCATCGGGGCCGCAGTCCGCCTTGAAATTATCTATCTTGCACAAGGTTCTCCCTTTCATCGGCCCCGGTGATCGACTGCCGGCCGACATCCAAACTTCAGCCCAGACCCGTTTCGTCGAAGTCGCAATCGTCCTCGAGTAATTGGTCGCCGTCGCCAAGCCCCAAGGCGCCGTCAAGATCGATGTGCTCCCGAGGCTTTTGCAAAAACCCCTCGTCCTCGAGTCGCTCGACGTCGGGAAGATCGCGCAGAGTGGCCAGCCCGAAGACCTCCAGGAATTTTCGCGTCGTGACATAAGCGAAAGGCGCGCCGGGTTCTGGCGCGCGAAGAGCGCCGTCGATCAGGCCATGGCACTTGAGTGCGCCGATCACGTCGCGGCTAATCTCCCGCCCAGCAAGACGGGACAAGTCGCTGCGCGTCGCGGGTTGCAGATAAGCGATCGCGGTCACCGCCAAAATCTCGGTCGGGGTCAGCTCGGGCGCGCCGGCGTGACGCAGATCGACCCCCCCCGCCGCCCGGATCGCCGGCGCGAAACGGGGCCTGGTGCGCAATTGATAGCCCCCCGCGACATGAACGAGATCATAGGGCCGCGCGCGCAATTCGTCGCGGATGTCGGCGATAAGGTCATCGAGATTGCAGGTCGAACCAACCAGCATGGCGAGCGCTTCGCGCGGCACCGGGCTTCGCGCGGCGAAAATCACCGCTTCGACGCGCCCCATCCACTCGCGCCAGCGCGCCGCTTCCGGCAGGTCCATAAGAACCGGATCGAAAGCGTGGTGAAACGCGCGCTTATTTCGGCGGCCCATGATTGCGCCTCACAAACCATAGAGCCGGAAGCTCGCTCGCCCGGAAAGCTCGCGCACGGCGCCAAGTTCAATGAGCCGATCGAACAGACGCCGCGCGCCGCGGTCGGTGAGCCTTGCCGTTTTCGCGGCGCACGCCGGCGCAACGCAATCATCGGCGAGCAGCATCTCGATGACGCGCCCTGCGCCTTTGGCGCGCAATTTCGGCGCGACATGTGAAAGCTTTTGCGTGCGACGCGAAAGATCAATAGCGATGTCGAACGCCTGTTGGGCGGAAAGCGCATAAGCGCCGGCCAAAGCGTCAGCCCAATCAGGATCGCTCGGGCGCGGACGGCGGCCGTCGCGATCCTTGCGCAGCGCGGGATGCCCGATCGCGGTCGCAATGAGCGGAAGCGGGCGACTCCAGCCTAGCTTTTGCGCCAGGGCGGCGTCGGCGAGCCAGAGCCCGAAAATCTCCGCGTCGATCGCCGGAACGGCCGCCAAATGATACATCGCCGCTGCGCTCACGCCCGCCGCCGCGGCAAGCGGATCATTGGCGCTTGTCATGATTTTTTGCAAGGCGTCGGCGAACCTGTGCGCCTCCAGGGCGCCTTGCGCCCCGATATGTTCGGCGGCCGCCGACAAAGTCGGCGCTTCAAATTTCACGGCGCGCGTCGCAAACAGCCGCCACAGACGATGAACGCGCCCTGAAGGACTCGTCTCGACGCCGACGCCGGAGAGATGTTCGGCGTCGCGCAACGCCGCTTCGTCTTCGCGCAGCCGGGCGAGACGGACGCTAGTCGCGGCGGCCTTGAGCGCGAGTCGTTGGCGGAGGACGCCAGAAAAAGGAGGTTCAGCGCCATCCTCGCCGGTGCGTAAAATCATATCGAGAGGGGCGATCCCGGCGCCGGCGAAAAACATCGCCGACTCAGCGCCGCCGGCGGCGCCGCAGAGTCTCGCCCAATGTGGAAATGGCTGGATTTCCGGGAGAGTTTGCGCAAGCGACGGGCCGGTTTGGCGCCGACGGGCGACGCGCGACGGACGCCTCGCAGCGATGGGCGCAAGCTCGGATAAGTCGGGCGAATCGCTTTCCAGCATGCGCGGAATCGTAGCCGCAGATCGAGTCCGGCGGCAAGTTCTGACGGCGCTTTAAGATTGAAATCTTCGCATAATCCGCCGCGCTTGTCGTCACGCGCGCATGTCCGATAATGTGGGCTTATAGTGAGCCTTCTATTTTGCCCTTCGGTTTCTTGATAATGCTTTAGAGAGGCGACCAAAACGAAGTGTTCTTACCGTGTATCCGCGCCCCGTAGGCTTCATGCGTTCCGAAGTCGCCGACATTCGCCGCCAGGCTCGCGCATTCCAGCAAATGGCGCACGGCGTGCTTGTAGCGGCTGGATCGGCTCTGATCGAGCGCGAATTCGAAGCACGACCAGCGCACGTCTTGCACGACTTCGCTTCGGTTCAACGCGTCGAGCGCCTCGATGCGCGCGTCTTCTCATTCGAATTCGGGCCAGCCGGGTCACCGCGATCGGCGGCTTGGAGAGTCTGCCCTAGCCGACGGCGAGGCCGCAGCGTCGCCTGACTTTGTCGCTCAGCTCCATGATCGTCATGTCCGGCTTTTCCTCTATCTGCGCGAGAATGAAGTCGGCATGCGCCTCGATGCGCTGCGAGCGGTGGTCGCCGTCCATTTTCGCCGGGCCGACGTCGCCGGTGATCTCGACGCGCTTGGCCCAGCACACGTCGGTCGCCGGACCGATATCGAACCGCGCGGCGGCCTGACGGCGCGACATCCCGCCCCGGATCGCCTTCATCACCTTCTCGCGAAGATCCATCGACAGCGCCCTGATCCCCTCCCGGGCCACTCGCGCCAGTCAATGCCGATCGGCGGTCCGCTTACGATATGGGAATCCGCCCGGCTTTATTGAATCGCCATGCTCGGACGATGCTTTAGCGCTGGAGTTCTAAAGGCACCCCGTCTGGGCCACCATCGGGAAATGCCTGTCGGCGGTGGAATCGTGCGCGGCGTCGAGCCTCCTCCCCTAGCCTCTGGCGCCGCGGGGTGACCTGAGCGCCGCGGAGCGGGCGCTCGGCGGGCTTGACGCGAGGTCGCTAGGTGTTGCTCGTTTTCCGCAGCGCCCGCGCCAGCTTGTTCCTCCTGCCCGGCCAGCGCTTGGCTCTTGCTTTGCTCGGGCGATAATGAAGTCTTCGGGGAAGTGTTCTTCGGATTGCTTCGACGCTTCGGAGCGCCGCCTTCCGCCGGAAGGAGTCGCCTCCAGTCTTTAGGGATGCTTGCTGCGGATCGCGAGGATTTGCAGCCCTCGCATCTTCTCGGCGAACTTGCCTTCCCTGGCTAGCGTCCCCTGCCCTCTTCGGACCCAGCATCTCGCGCGCACCCGCCGAGCGATCGACGCCGTCCGCTCCGCCGGCGGGAGTGTTGCGATGTCTATGAGGAAAGAGCGCGTGTATCTCGGCAAGTTTTTTTGGCCTAGAGGGAATCCTGGCTGTTGATCGGCGTCCCACGAGGGCGCAGTGATCGACGTGAGACGAGCGCAGACGCCAAGAAGAATCGGTTTCGGTCGCATAGTGCTCCGCGAGATGGGTGGGGAAGAATTCAAAGGCGTAACGCCGCTGAATCCCGTCGCCTTCAATCCGGATTAGACGCATCACAGGAACGAGGAGTCCTTTGAGCGCAACGACGCGACACTCGAAAGACACCCCTTCAGTGTCATCGTGCTTCTCGTAGCGGGCATTGTCGCGAACCTCGCCGACAAGGCGAGGGATGGGCCCTCCGGTATGGCGCTTCGATTCTTCGGCGGGCGCGTGAGTGCCCACCACTATTCTAACCTCTGCGTATCGCTTGCGGGACCAATATCGAACCGAGTGTCGGGGCGAGACATCTCGCGCAGTATCGCCTTCATCACCTTCTCGCGAAGATCCTGCGACAGCGGCACGATCCTCGTCCAGCCGCTCCTGCACTCAATGCCGAGCGGCGCTCCGCCTTTGATTTGGGAATCCTCACCGCCCTTTTTGAGTCGCGGCGGGCACTGATGGATCTGCATGGCGCGTTTCGCAACGGCGGCGGTAGGGGGAACCTGAAATTCATCGCGACGCGCGACACGCTCCTTCAACAAGCTCGATTGTGAGCACCTTATGTGTGGAGATGCTTGCGCCGCAATCGGAGGTGGGACAAAGCGAGGCTCGTAGGGTGGCGGGGCGTAGAGCCTCGATAAGAATTGTGGGAGCCCCGCTGCGGCGACAGTAAAGAACTCTCAGGTCGCGGGGTCTTTTCGGCCGCCGCTCTCTTGCCTCGCCACGCGCGGACGGCCGCCTCGGCCACGGCTGAGTCGCCCGGGCGGCAACGCGATGTTGATCTAAAGTCGATTGCCGCGGTTCCGAGCTCGGAACTCTCGTTTGGAGCAGATGCGCTGCCCAACGGGGGCGAACGTGGAACCCAGACTGCGTAATGCAGATAAGGCAGGGGCGGCGAAAAGAAGTGTTCCGAGCTCGGAACTTTTTTGCCTCATGCGTCGCGATTCGGAATTGTTCGGGCGAACATACGACCGCCTGCCGCGACATGCCTGCAACAAATAGTCGTGATTCCGATCAACGATTCGTTAACGAAAAATGGCCCCGGACTAGGCTTGCTGTTTGATGCGAATCGGCGGATGCTCGTTACGATCAAATCCGATGGACGCGAATAGATCGTAACTAGCATGAGCCTGCCCGCCCCACGCGTTACACTCGCTGACGAAGGCGACACCCTTATGGTGGAGCTCGGGGAGATATTGTCGAATAATCTCCAGGAGCTGAGGAGCAAGCTCTTCCCTCCGAATTCACAAAAGGGGCTTCGATCATTTAGTTGCGCGGAAGCGGCAAAGCTCATCGGCGTGAGCGATGCCTATCTTCGCCAAATATCCTTGGACGGTAAGGGCCCGGAGCTGGAAACGACTCCAACCGGACGCCGCCTCTATACGCTTCAACAGATCAACGAAATTCGGGAGCTTCTGGACGTCGGGGGTGGCGCGCGGCGCTACGTCAAACGCCGGCGCGACGGCGAAAAGCTACAAGTAATCGCGGTGTCAGGGTTTAAGGGCGGGATAGGAAAAACAATCCATAGCGCCCATTTGGCCCAATACCTCGCTCTTCAAGGATATCGCGTTCTAGCAATCGATCTCGATCCGCAAGGCAGTCTCAGCACCATGTTCGGATATCACACTGAAACCGAGGTGCAACCGAATGAATCGCTATACGGGGCGCTTCGTTATGATGATGAGCGCGTCCAAATCGAAGAGGTCATACGCGAATCGTATTTTGATGGAGTGTTCTTCGTCCCGTCATCAATACATTTGATGGAGTTTGAACACGCCACCGCGGTTAATCGAGGGGTCAAGGGCAAGACGCCATTCTACAAAGCTCTCAGAGTGATGCTTGACCGGGTAGAAGAGAATTTCGACTTTGTCATCTTCGATTGTCCGCCGCAACTGGGCTACCTCACGCTCTCTGCCTTATGTGCAGCAACGACTGTCATCATTCCTTGTCATCCGCAGATGTTGGATGTCTCATCGACCTCCCAGTATCTGCTGATGGCAGGGGATCTCTTGGCTGTGTTTCGGGATTTTGGGCTCGTTTTGAAATACGACGCCTTTCGTTTTCTCGTGACGCGTTTTGAGCCTACAGATTTGCCGCAACAGCAAATGGACACTCTAATGCGGCGACTCTGCGGTGAGCATGTCCTAAAGAATGCAATGCTAAAAACAACGGCGATCTCCGACTCATCTTTGTCGAAGCAGACTCTCTATGAAGTGGAGCGCACGAGTTTCAGTCGGAGCACATACGATCGAGCGATTGCGGCAATGAATGCCGTAAACTCTGAAATCGAGGAGCTTCTCCTCGCTGTATGGGGACGTAAGGCATGAGCAGGCGGGACACGTTGAAGAGCTTGCTAGCAGGAGACCCTGACGCTGGTTTTGCTGATGACACTTCGATCCCATCAACGCTGGTGCACTCTGTTCGTCCGCGTGGAGCGAATTTGAGGATCAAGACCGGCCCCATTCTGCATCTCGCGTCGGATCTTCGGGCTGAGAGTGGCGACGCTGTGATTGAGGTCGATCCAACTTTGATCGATTCCTCATTTATCAAAGATCGAATTGACGGCTTCGACAGCGAGCATAGCGAGCTCGTGGAATCGATACGTGATCACGGACAGCAAGTTCCTGTGCTTCTGCGTCCGCACCCCGATAATAGCGCTCGATATCAAGTGGTGTATGGACATCGTCGTGTGCGGGCATGTCAGTCGTTGGGTCGCGCGGTTCGTGCAGTAGTGAAGACACTGACGGACGCGCAGTTGGTGGTTGCTCAAGGACAAGAAAATTCCGCGAGAATGGCTCTGAGTTACATTGAGCGAGCGTTTTTCTCGATACGGCTCAGCGACAGTGGTTTTGAACGCGACGTGATTATGGCCGCGCTGAGCGTGTCGAAATCTCACCTGTCGACGCTTATTTCGGTCGGTCGACGGATTCCCGCCACCATAATTCAGGCCGTTGGCCCAGCTCCAAAGACAGGTGAGCCGAGATGGGTGGCGCTTGCAGATCGACTTGAAGTGTGTGGAACGGAGATCGCCGCTGCGGTTATCGGATCGGAAGCGTTCGGCTCCGGCGATAGCGACGAACGTTTTCTCACCTTGTTCAACGCGTTGCAGCCCCAAATCGAAAGACCCTCACTCGAGTCGAAGTCCTGGTCGGTGGATGGCGGCCGACCTATCGCGACGTTCCGAGAGGGTGGGAAAAGGGCTTCGTTGATCGTTGATCAAAAGGAGGCACCGGAGTTCGGGCGCTTTCTTTTCGCGCAGCTTCCCGAACTCTACAGGGACTTCCTAAGAGCCAAGGAGGCTTCTGCCGAGACGTCGGCGAAATGAAATTATGCCCATACTTGCGTTTTTTGCGAGAGCGTTGCCGACCCGCGTAACTAACTCACCGAGGAGATAGCAGCAAAAGAAAGAGGCCCCCGATCGTTGCCGAACGGAAGCCCCTGTGTGTCTTAAGCAACCACAAGGTCTCACTTCCGCGAATCACTGTCAAGAGTCGGCGCCATTTCGGCGAGCAGATTTCTTTTGCCTGAAAGAGGCGAAGGATCATGCGCACACATTCAACGACGCCCTTTGGGCGGCGACCGCTGTCGCTTGCCATGTTGGCGGCGCAGGCGGCGACGCGAGATTTCGCGGCAAAACCCGACGCGTCCGAGACTGTCGTCCATAAATGGCGGCTGTTTCGCGCGCTCACTGAAGCCAAAGCGCCGCTCGGCGTCACCGATCGGGCGCTATCGGTCTTGC
>NZ_JBPFEA010000019.1:0-82999 GCF_051061285.1 Methylocystis sp. | reverse complement strand
CTGCGGATCGCGCAGGAATTCGACGATCTCCTGCAGATCCTCCTTGGCTTCGTCGACGCCGGCGACGTCCTCGAAGGTGACGCGGCCTTGCGTCTCCGTCAGCAGTTTCGCTTTCGATTTGCCAAAGCCCATCGCGCGGCCGCCTGCCCCGCCCTGCATCTGCCGCGCCATGTAAATCCAGACGGCGATGAAGAGCAGCAGCGGCAGCCCATTGACGAGAAGAGTCGAGAGCCAACCTGGACTGTCATTCGCGGGCTTGGCGCTGATCTGCACCTTCTTCGACTCAAGCTTCTGCACGAGACCCGGATCGCTCGGCGCATAGGTCGTGAAGGATCGGTTGTCGTTAAAGTGGCCGGAAATCTCGTTGCCGGACATCGTCACGTCATGGACGCGGCCTTCGTCGATCTGCACAAGCAGTTCGCTGAAGGTGATCTCGCGAGCCGGCGTGCGGGTCTGCTGATGCTGGAACAGCCCGAAAAGCAACGCGCCGACTGCGACGAACAGGACCCAAGGCAAATATTTCTTCCAATTCGCCTTCATTTTCACCTCCATGACGAGAGCCGCGGCGGGCCGGGCGTCGTCGTCAATATGTATGCATCCCCCGCCGGAGCCAAAGATGCCTCGACGAGCGCAGGATGAGATTAGAAGTAATCTAGGTCAGGATGGCGCAATAGCCAAACAGGCGTCATAATTCGCCAAAGGTTGGGGCGGATGCGTAAGATCGTCATCGCCGGCCTAAATGAATGCCTAAGCTCGGCTTTCTCGGGATTGACGATGTTTTGACGCTCGCGCGGCGCGCCGTCGTTGGCGCCGCCGCGCCCACTGAAAGCGCTAAAGATCCTTTCTATGTCGTTACGGTAAGCGCGGATGGCGAGTCGATCCGCGATCGCGCGGGGCAAGCTTCCCCGTCGCCGCGTCCTTCGAGGCCATCACGTCCTTCGACGCGATCATCGCGCCGAGTTTCTGGCCCGGCGAGGACGGAAAGCCGCCGGACAATTCGCGCTTTGGCGCGATGGCCGCCTGGCTACGCCGCCATCATGCGCGCGGCGCGCTCATCGCAGGCTGCGGATCAGGCGCTTTTCTTTCCATTATCGCAAGGACGGCGCGCTCTTTCACAACACGCTCAACATCACGCCCCTCTTCGACGCCGATGGCCGCCTCCTGTATTTCCTCGGCGTGCAATATGACGTCAGCGCTCATGTGCAGGCCCGAGTTGGAAACCGGCGACCTTAAAGCGAAGCTTATGTCCCTGACGGATTAATCGTCATTGCGGCGCAAAGACGCTGAAGTCTGACCGACTAGTCATTGTTTAAAGCCGGATTACTGGCTGCTAGCCAAATCAGCGCGGCGCTCTCTTTGCCGGCGCCGCAGGTGCATCGCAACAGCTTTTCCCACTTGGCATATTTCGGAGTCGGTGCGCTAATTTGTCGCGTCTGCCTCAGATGCGGCTCTTCGTTTCCTCAATGGGCAGCGAGCCACAGGACAAAACGCCATGAACGCGATCTCAGCGATTCTCTCGATTTTCGCCGCCGCCGCCGCCATCACGCTTGCGATCACCGCATTCGTGAACGCCTGACCGTCGCTTGCCCAAATCTAAGAAGCGTCGCTCGCCGCCCCGCGGCGAGACGTCGACGCCCTGCATTTTATAAATTGCCCCTCGGATAGCTCCCCGGCGAAAAGTTGTTTTGCTCACGGGCGGCGGCAGCCCGTTTGGCGTAGCCTTTCCAGATCGGCAAGATTGATCGGCGGCGCCGTGGCGTCGCCCGCGAGACTTTTGAACGGCGCGTTCATCGCAGCGCCGACTTCATAAAGCACAGCAAACATGTCGGCGCCGTCGATGCGCATCGGCGGCGCGAATGTTTCGCCTGCGCAGCCGCGGTGCGACAGCAGGCGATGCATCGATTCATCGAAAACGCCGATCATATGCGTCAGAGCGGCGGTTTCGGCGATCGCATTTAGCGCGACGCCGAGTTGACCAATCGTGCGATCGATGGCGGCCTCCGTCGCGCGAGCATCTCCGGCAGTGCGAAGCGTCAAACGACTTGCTTCCCAAATCAGCGGGCTTTCGACGCGTAAGCCGTCCGGCAAGCCCCCCGCAAAAGCGGCGCTCAACATCGTAACGCCGGCGGTCGGCAGCAACCTCAGCGCTCCCGCGACGCATTCCATGTCGTCGAGCGCAAGAACGTAGAGCGGATCCAGCGAATCAAAATAATCGACGACCGCCAGCCGATGGACGGCGCCGTATGGCTGTATGACATGCGCGCGAGCGGATGCGAGACGCAGGCCATACATCTCATCCATGAGTCGGGGAAAGAGCGCGCGCGATTCGCCAGGCAGCAGCGCGATCAACGCTCCCGCCGATCATTTGAGGGAAAGTCGGCGGGAGTGGCCTCGATCGCGGAATGAAGCCGTTCGACGCCGACGCGAATGAGCCCTATCCGGCAGGCCTCCTCGACGGCGTCGTCGACCGAGGCGGCGCGAAGCCGGGCGCGCGCCGTTTCGAGCCAGAAGCGCACGGCCGTCGCACGAACGCCAAGCAAAACCCCGATCTCATGATCGCTGGTTCCATGGGCCTTAAGGCGCAGGCTAGCGAGCTCCCCATCCGACAACCGCATTTCGGCATGGGGTTCTATGGCAAGGGCGACTTTCACGCTCGAGTGAAAGATCGCGCTCATAACCGTGAGCCGGCGAATCAGAGCGCGACGCTGCGGCGGCAGGGATGAAGCGTCCTCAGCGCAGCAGACGCTAAACAGCCCATATTCGCCGCTTCGGCCGCGCAGGGGAATGGAGAAGCCGTTGGCGCCGAGGTCGAACTCCAGCACTTCGCCCAGGAGTTTTTCAACCACCGGATCGTCGCGATCCAGCAGGCGCCAATCGACTGGCGTTATCCCCCCGAAACCCGCGCGTACGACGGGCTCGACGTCGACACAGCGCGCCTGGGCATAGGATTTTCGCCATGAGGCGGCGTGAATGGCGGACAACAGCGGTCGGTCGACGCGGCGGGTCGGCAGGTTGAAGGCGACATACCCGACATGAGAGACGCCCGTCGCCCGCAAGACTTCATCAAGAAGGTTGTAGCGAACAGTCCGCCGATCGGCGCGAGCGAGCTGATCGATAAGATCGAAAACATCTTCGCGATACACGCTGAACGCCTATCGTGCCGAAATCCATAAGCAATTTGATACACAGTCGCTGGCGGGCAGGCAATGCGCCGCGCGTCGAAAGGTTTTGTCGAAGCCGTCGTTCGCCGCCGGCAAAAAAAAGCCCGGCCAATCGGCCGGGCTCTTTCAGATCGATCGTTGAGGCTCGATCAGTATTTCGCGACGACCGGGGCAGCGCCCCAGTTGAAGTGATAGTTCACGCCGGCGCGGACGATGTTGCCGTTAAAGCGAGTCTGGGACTGCGAAACCACTCCGGCGATCAGCCTGTTCGCAAGGAACGTGTTGCCGAAGGTCGCCAAGAGGCCCCCGGAGTAGCTGACATTGCCGAGATCGTAATACAGATATTCGACCTTGGCGGACCAGTTCGGCATGAACATCCACTCCAAGCCGGCGCCCGCCGTCCAGCCGACGCGCGTGTCGGAAAAGGCTCCGGACGAGAAAGCGGCGCTAGTGATACAGTTCGCCGGGAACTGAGCGCAGTCGTTGTTGAACTGCGCGATGCCGGTCGACACGGAGACGCCGCCATAGGCAAGACCGCCGGTGCCGTAAACAAGCAAGGTCGGGGTGAACAGCCAGCCGAGTCGGCCGCGAACCGTTCCGATATAGTCGAGACGCTTCGAGGTCGTGATCGCGGTTGTCAGGACCTCATTGGCGCCGAAAAACGGAAATCCGCCGGCCGCGGTAATCGCAGTCTTGTTGCTGTTGCTTCCGGCGACGCCCTGGATGTCAGCCTCGACGCCCGCGACGAGGCGGCCGCCCCAGAACTGCCAGTTATAGCCAATCTGGCCGCCGCCGATGAATCCGCTGGTATTGCCCTGCGAAACGCCCGACGCGCCGAGCGCGGAAAATGCAGCGTAACGGGCCGCGGCGGCGCTTCCGGGGATGGAGGTAATCGGAGCCGACTGGGTCCAAATGTTATTGCTGTTGCCCCATGTGCCGCCCGCATTCAGGCCGACGTAAAAGCCGGTCCACAGCGGCGGCGGCGGCAGCGGGGGCGGCGGCGGGGCCTTGTAGCTGGGAAGATCGGCCGCCAAAGCCGAGCCCGTCAGCGCGACCACAAGAGCGGCGACGGAAAGAGCTCTTTTCATCTGTGTCCTCGTTGCTTGAGGCGGAAAACCTTCGCCCGATTGCCTTGTTGAAACTCTCAGCGATTGCTCGCCATGCATTGCACTCAATCAGTCGAGGCCGCGCACAGTCAATCCAAAAGCCCCGGATGTTGCGGGCGTCCGGTCGGAATTCCGGCTGGTGTGGCGCCGGCGCCACATCGGCGCAACGTTCAGAGCCGGATCGACTTTGATCTCGCCCACGGCGAAGCGGCTGGTCGAAGCCATGACGGCCGCAGGCGACATACCCTCGTCTGACAGGAGATCCCATCGCGACTCGAGCATGGAGCGGCCGAAAAGGGTGTTCGGCGCGCGCTCAGGCGTGGCGCTTCGCCCTGCTAAGAACGTGGTTGGAGGCGATGGCTCACAGCGACCGGCCTTGCTTCGAAAGGGCCGCTAGCCATTGGAGGCCGCCAGGCGCGCGATGGCGCCGCGGCGCCAATCCTCTTTCGGGCCCTCCGCCGCCTTGTCCTCCAGCATCCGCGCGGCGATTAGATCGAGCGGTCCCACGGGGCAAATTCCCACCCAATCAAGCCGCTGCGCGGGCGCAAGCGAGCCCAGCACGCGCGTACAGCCCTTGCCGAAATGACGCAGAGGCAGAAGCAGAAGTTCGAATTCCGCCGCATCACGGCCCGGCGCGGTGCGAGCATGCGCGACGAGCGGGGTTTCGGTGTCGATGACCCGGCGAATCGCCTCAGCCACCGCCTCCTGCCGCTGCGCTCTCCACCATCCAAGGAAGAGGCGTCCCTTCTGCTCGCGCTGCCAGAGGGCGTTAACCCGAGCGCCACAGAGACGGAGCGGAAGTCGGCGCTCCGGGTCCACTTCGATGATGAAGATGTCGGGCAGAATGTGACGAATCGCGACGGGATCGATCTCCGCTCGATCCGGCGCCGCCCGTTCTCCCTTCAATCGCCCCCAATAGTCGTAAAGATCCCTGGTGACCGGCAATCTCATTCTAACTAATCCGCCCGACGCTCGCGCGCCCCCGCCCAAGATTGGGACACATTCCCACTTAGTGTTCCAATCTACCCCGACTGACGCAGCCATCGTGCCATCGGAGCGGCGACCGCCAAGATGGCGGAGCTGACCAACGGCCAGGACCCCGTGCCTATAAAAAGGCTAGTGAAAGCAACAAGCTGAACTTGTCGGAGGCGATCTCGAGCGACCCGATGGGCGCTCACCTATCAGTTCTTGCCCTCGCCGCCAGGCGCCTCAAATCGGGACGCTGGCCGACGCCGGTCGCGCTAGATTAGCATTGAGGCTGCGCGGGCCCTTGCCCAGCAAAACGGACAGGAGCGAACGTGCCCGCAAGTCGAGAACGAATTTTCAATCTCCCGACAGTGACGAAGACGCTCATCGTCGCGCTAACGGCGACGCAGCTCGTCGTCGCTTACGGTCCTTTGGAGTTCTCAAACTGGCTGCTAACGACGTTCGCCTTCATCCCGGCGCGCGTGACGCTTGAAGGCGGCGCCGAATACGCCACCATGCTGACTTACTTTTTTTTGCACGGCGATTGGACGCATCTCATCGTGAACGCGTTAGCGCTTGCAGCATTCGGCACGCCGGTCGAACGTCGATTCGGTTCG
This sequence comes from Methylocystis sp., assembly GCF_051061285.1. Classification (GTDB taxonomy): domain Bacteria; phylum Pseudomonadota; class Alphaproteobacteria; order Rhizobiales; family Beijerinckiaceae; genus Methylocystis. The sequence goes on along the minus strand of NZ_JBPFEA010000019.1, from coordinate 77,149 downwards.
GCGCGCTACCTCCTTTTTCTCGCCGCAAGCGCGTTCGCAGGCGCGTTGTTGTTTCTTGCGCTGCACCCTTACGAAATCGCCCCTGTGGTGGGCGCATCAGGCGCAATCTCTGGAACAATGGGGGCAATTGTGCGTTTCGCATTTACGCCAGGTGCGCGGCTGGCGGACAACAGGCGCAGCCCCCGGACGCCATACGACGAGGAATCGCATTTCACTTCGCTGTCGCAACTGCCATTGAACCGACAGGCGATGTTTTTCCTTGTCGCATGGTTAGCGGTGAACGTGCTTCTTGGCGTCTTTCCGCAGGCGGTCGGCGTGTCGAGCGCGATCGCCTGGGAAGCTCACGTCGGAGGGTTTTTGTTCGGCCTGCTCTTCTTCAACTTCTTCGATCGCGCGGGTCGGCATGCCCTGAGTTCGCAGTAACGCTCTTTGACTGGCAAGGGAGGCCGATCGAGAGCGAAAAGGAGGGCCAGATGACGATCTCGAACATACTCGCGGAGAAAGGAAGAGAGGTGGTGACTGCGAGCGCCGACACGACGCTGCAAGAGGCGGCTCAGCTCATGATGCGTTATCGAATCGGCGCGCTCGTCATTCTGGACGACAGCGGCCGACTGGCTGGACTGATCGCCGAGCGCGATATCGTTTCAGCGGTCGCGCTGGACGGGCCAGAGGCGCTGACGCAGCGCATATCAGCGTATATGCAGCCCAGTCCCCAGCCGGCGAGAGAAGACGACGCCGTCGAGAATACGATGCGCGTGATGACCATCGAACGGCGCCGGCATATTCCCGTGGTCCGGGAAACGCGCCTCGTGGGCCTCGTGTCGATCGGCGACGTCGTCAAATACCGCATTCGGGTCATCGAGGAAGAGCACCGATCGATGCGCGAATACATCGCCCAAGCCTAAGGACTCGACGAGGGCGGCAGCGGGATGTGGGCGAAAATATTCGGCAGCGCGCGCTTCGTCGCCTCGCGCCCGACATGGATGAGCTGCTCCGCCTTGTGAAAGTCGAACATGCCGACCTCCTCCAAGCGCGCCGTGATCGTGGCGTCGGGCGGGTCGCCCGCCAACCGGGAACGCAGGATTCGATCCTGAATGATGTTGAAGGCGTCGATCATCGCAGTGGCGACGTTCGGCGCATCGCCCGGCTGACGATCGAAATAGCGGGGCAGGAACCGATCGACGAAGGACGCGTCGGCCTTCTCCCCGAACGGCCCGGCCTCCGCGGCGCGATGCAGCGCGGCGGGATCGTCACGGATGACGCGCGCGCGATACATCGTGTCGGCCGTGACGTTCACGGCGATCACATATTCCGCGCCTAGCGCGCGGCACACGGTGACCGGCACGGGATTGACCAGCGCGCCGTCAAAGAGCCAGCGATCGCCAATGCGCACCGGCTCAAAAACGCCGGGCAGCGCATAAGATGCGCGGATGGCGAGGGACAGGGAGCCATGCTGCAGCCACACCTCGTGGCCCGTGCCAACCTGAGTCGCCACCGCCGCGAAGGGTATGGGCAGGTCTTCGATCTCCACGTCTTCGAGCTCCTTCTCCAGAGCGGACCGCAGCCGTTCGCCAGTGATGAGGCTGGCGCCGGAGAAGGAGAGATCCATCAAGGTGAAGACGCGCCGCTTGGTCAGCGTGCGGGCAAAGGCTTCGATCTGATCAAGCTTGCCGGCGGCGTAGCATCCGGCGACGACGGCGCCGATCGATGTCCCCGCGATCACATCGGGCTTGATGTCATGGGCGGCGAGCTCGCGCAGCACGCCGATGTGCGACCAGCCGCGCGCCGCGCCGGCGCCGAGCGCCAGTCCGATCGTCGGCTGACCGCGTCTTTGCTGTTTGGCCTCGGTATCCGCCTTGCGTACGAGGGTCGTCGGAGGGGCTTGTGGTTCGTCCGTCATCGCGCTGGCCGCATTGGCGTCGAGAAGTTGGGGGTTGCGTGAGCGTAGCGACAACATGCGGGCCCTTCTGCGCCGCTGTCGCCGTCGTGGTCAGCGGCACAAGATATATTTGGAGACCAGACTGCGCTTCGGAAGGTGGCCTTCAGGTTAACTTTCCGCCAAATAATGGGCGCCTACGCGCCATCGGCGGAGAAAACCAGCGCGCCATCGTCGCCGAGCGCCCGATAAAAGCAGGACTTCCTCCCCGTATGGCAAGCCTTGCCGTCGCCGCCGACTTCGACCTCGAGCAGCACGGCGTCCTGATCGCAGTCGACGCGCAGCGAGAGCACCTTTTGCGTCTGCCCCGACGTTTCGCCTTTGCGCCAGAGCGAGCGCCGCGACCGCGACCAATAATGGGCGAAACCCGTCTCGATGGTCTTTTCGAGCGCGAGTGCGTTCATATAGGCGACCATCAGCACGTCGCGCGTCGCCGCCTCCGTGGTGATGCAGACGATGAGGCCGTTCGCGTCGAATTTCGGCGCGAAAACGCTCCCCTCCTCCACCTCTCTGGACGCCTGCGACATCACCGCGCCCCGCGCAGCAGCGTATAGAAGCGCGCCTGCTCGGCCGGATCGTCACGGAAAACTCCGGAAAACTGCATGGTGACCGTGGACGATCCCTGCTTCATCACGCCGCGCATCGACATGCACATATGTTCCGCCTCGACCATAACGGCGACCCCGCGCGGCGCGAGCGCTTCGTCGATCGCCGCCGCGATCTGCGCCGTCATCGCCTCCTGAGTCTGGAGGCGGCGGGCAAAAATCTCGACAAGCCTGGCAAGCTTCGACAGACCGACCACCCCGCCCGCCGGATAATAGGCGATGTGCGTCTTTCCAACGAATGGCACGACGTGGTGCTCGCAATGCGAGGTAAAGGGAATGTCGCGAACGAGCACGAGATCGTCGTAGCCTTCGACCTCCTCGAAGACTTTCGACAGGACCTCGTCGGCGCTCTCCCGATAGCCGCTGAAAAACTCTTCATAGGCTTTGACGACGCGACGCGGGGTGTCGCGCAGCCCCTCGCGGTCCGGATCGTCTCCCGCCCAGCGCAACAGGATGCGCACGGCGGCTTCGGCTTCATCGCGGGAGGGGCGTTCGACGGTTTTCACCGTCTCGAGCGAAGAAAAGGGACAGGTCTTAACCACGTCATCCATGTGGCGCCTCCAACTGACTAACGCCGCCCGCCCTCGAAAAAGCGTCGGCCGTCTCGCGCCTAGCACGAAACGTGCAAGGCGCCACTCAAATCGTCGCCCTCTCCAGATGGTTCGAGATCACGCGAGAATTCGAGACTAACGAGGGCCGCTGACGGCCCCGGCGCGACCCGCCGCTTTCGCGAGGACGCGCAAAATCCTATATAGAGATTTACCAAGGCGATGGTAAGGCCTTGGCTTGGATGCACCGGCGGCGATGCTCGACAACATTTACAATCAACGCATTCTGGAGCTTGCCGGAAACATTCCGCGCATCGGCCGGCTGCCGCGCCCGGACGCGACCGCCTCGGCCTATTCCAAACTCTGCGGCTCGACGATCACCGTCGATCTGAGGCTGGAAGACGGGAAAGTGGCCGACTATGCGCATGAGCTGAAGGCCTGCGCGCTGGGCCAGGCGTCGGCCTCGATCATGGCGCGCAACATTGTCGGCTCCACGCCGCAGGAGCTGCGCGAGGCGCGCGAGGCGCTGCGCCGAATGCTCAAGGAGAACGGCCCGCCGCCGACCGGCAAATGGGCCGACCTCGCGGTGCTGGAGCCGGTGCGCGACTATAAGGCCCGGCATGGGTCGACGATGCTGGCGTTTGACGCTGTGGCGGACGCGGTGACGAAGGCGGAGGCTTGATCGCACGCCGAAGAGGGCGGAAAAGCTCTCATCCTGTCGCCTCGACAAACACTCTGTAGCCACGACAAGGGCCGTCCCAGTTGATCTCACAAGATGCGGAACGAACGACCGGCCGCCAGGGCGCCCTCGGCTGGTGGCGCGCGACGCCCCTCTATCTGCGCATTCTGGGGGCCGTGGCGCTGGGGCTTGTCGTTGGCGTCACGCTCGGCGACCAGGCGGCAGTGCTTGAGACGCCTGCCAAGCTCGTCCTGCGGCTCCTGGGGGCGCTTGCCCCTCCGCTGATCCTGCTGGCGATCATGCAAGCGCTGATGCGCGCGCATCTTGGCGGCCGGAAGGCGCTGCGGCTGGTTACGCTGCTGTTGACCAACACGCTGGTGGCGATCGGCGTCGGCCTCCTTGTCGCCAATGTCCTTCAGCCCGGGTCGTGGTCGAACCCTGCGCCGGCGCACGCGCCCGCCAAGGCTGCCGCTGGCGCCGATCCCTTGGCGCAATTCCTGGACAGCGTGCCCAAAAGCATCGGCGGGCCATTTTCAGACAATGGCACGGTGATGGGCGTCATCTTCATTGCGGTGGCGCTCGGCGTCGCGCTGAGAAGCCTGCGGCATCATGAGGTGCGCACCGTCGAAGACCTCGTTCACGTGGCGCTGACCAGCCTGATTACGATTCTGCACTGGATCATCGACCTGGTGCCGTTGGCCGTTTTCGGCATCGTCGCCAGCATCGTCGGCGTGAAAGGCTTTAGCGATTTTCTCGCCTTGGGGGGCTTCGTCGTCGCCGTGCTCACGGCGCTGACGTTGCAAGCGGCCTACTACCTCATTCGCGTGCGGCTGGGTTCCTGGGCGGCGCCACTCTATGTGCTGCGCGGCGTGCGCGATGCGTTGGTGATGGCGTTTTCGACCGGCAGCTCCACCGCCACGATGCCGGTGACCTATGCGCGCCTGCGCGAAAATGTCGGGCTGCGCGAGGAGTCCGCCAGCATGGGCGCGCTCGTGGGCGCGAATTTCAATAATGACGGCACGGCGCTCTATGAAGCCATGTCGGCGTTGTTCGTCGCGCAATTGCTCGGCATGCATTTGACGCTCAGCCAGCAATTCATCGTCGTGGTGACGTCGGTCGTCGCATCCGTCGGCGCGGCCGGCATTCCGGAAGCGGGATTGGTGACGATGACCATGGTCTTCAAGGCCGTGGCGCTGCCCACCGACTACATCGCCATGCTTTTTACCATCGACTGGCTGCTGGACCGCTGCCGGACAGCGATCAACGTCATGGGCGACGTAACTGTCAGCTGTCTGCTGGATGGCAAAACGCGCGAGCAGCCGGATACGCGACCGCCCTGAAGCGTCCAAGACGACGCAAGAGACGCCCCAAGAGTCTCGCCCCAACGGCCCTTTCCGCCTACGCTTGCAGCATGACCCCTGCCCCGATTCGCATCCTTGGCATCGATCCCGGCCTGCGCAACACCGGCTGGGGCGTCATCGAGGCGCATGGCTCGCGGCTCTCCTTCATCGCCTGCGGGCGCGTGCGCTCGGACGCAAGCCTCAACATGGGCGAGCGGCTTTCGCAACTGCATTTAGGGCTGATGGGCGTCATCGCCGACCATGCGCCGCAAGAAGCGGCGATCGAAGAAACCTTCGTCAATCGCGATCCGCAGTCCGCCTTGAAGCTCGGACAGGCGCGCGGCGTGGCGCTGACCGCGCCCGCGCTCGCCGGCCTCATCATCGCCGAATATGCCGCCAATCTCGTCAAGAAGACCGTCGTCGGCGCCGGCCACGCCGACAAGGCGCAAGTGCAGATGATGGTGCGCGTGCTGCTTCCGGCGAGCGGAGCGACGAGCGCCGACGCCGCCGACGCTCTGGCGGTGGCGATCTGCCACGCCCAGCATCGCGGCGCGAGACTGCGGATTTCGGCATGATCGGCAAACTCAAAGGCCTCATTGACAGCTATGGCGAGGATTTCGTCATCCTCGACGTCAATGGCGTCGGCTATGTCGTGCACTGCTCGACGCGCACGTTGCAGAAGCTGCCGCGCGTCGGCGAGGCGTCCGCGCTCGCCATCGAGACACAAGTGCGCGAAGATTCAATCCGGCTCTTCGGCTTTGCGACCGAATCTGAGCGCGACTGGTTCCGGTTGCTGCAGAGCGTGCAGGGCGTCGGCGCCAAAGTGGCGCTGGCGATCCTTTCAATTCTTCCGGCGAATGATCTTGCCTCGGCGATCGCCATGCAGGACAAGGCGACCGTCTCCCGCGCGCCGGGCGTCGGGCCGAAGCTCGCCGCGCGCATCGTCGCGGAGCTGAAGGACAAGGCGCCCGCCTTCGGCGTAATCGACCCTGCCCTGGCGCGGCTCTCCGGCGAGGAGCCGGAAGGCGCGCCGTCAGCCGCCCGCGATGCAATTTCCGCTCTGGTCAATCTCGGCTACGGGCGCCCGCAGGCGGCGGCCGCTGTGGCCGAGAGCCTCAAGCAGCTCGGCGAAGCCGCCGAGGCGAGCGCGCTGATTCGCCAGGGCCTGCGCGAACTCGCGCGCTGAACGCGCGATCAGGCGGCGATCACGTCGCGGTAGATTTCGGCGAGCGTCATGTCGAACTCTATCGCCGGAAGGCGGAGAGTCTCTTCTAATGCGCCAAGTCTCGGGCGTTCGAAGAACCCGCCCTCGACGCGGTCGATGACGTCGACGGCGAGATGGTCGCGCTCGACCAGCACATAATGTTGCAGCGACGGAAGCTTTTGATAGAGCCCCCATTTTTCCCATCTGTCGCGATGGGCGGAGCCTTTCGATACGACTTCGATCAGCACGACCGGGTCGTCGAGCGAGGTCGCGTCGGGCGGCAGCGGCCCACAACGCACCATAACGTCAGGGAAGCACGCGAGATCGAGCAGCCGCTGCTTCAGGTAGAACGTCTCATCGAACGGCCGACAGTCCGACCCGCGCCGCCGAAACACGTTCATCAGCGCGACCGTCAGATTTTGGATGATGCGCTTGTGCTCCCACCGCGCGCCGACCATCATGCGCACGACGCGGCCGCCGATCAGCTCCCATTTCTCATTGGCGGGCTTGTCGGGCAAAAGTTCCTCGAAATCGTCGAGGGACATATACTCATACTGCGAGGACGGGCGATTCACGGCGCGGCTCCGTTTGCCGCATCTTAGCACAGCGCCTGCGCCAGCGCATGGGAGCCGCCCGTTTGAACACCCCCGCGCGCCTTGTCAGCCCCGAGCAGCGCGACGACGACGCCGACGCGTCGCTGCGGCCGCTGTCGCTTTCGGACTTTACGGGTCAGGAGGCGGCGCGCGCCAATCTCAAGGTCTTCATCGAGGCCGCCAAGACGCGCGGCGACGCGCTCGATCATGTGCTGCTCGTCGGCCCGCCGGGTTTGGGCAAAACGACCCTGGCGCAGATCGTCGCGCGCGAGCTTGGCGTCAATTTTCGCTCCACTTCCGGCCCCGTCATCGCCAAGGCCGGCGACCTTGCGGCGCTGCTCACCAACCTCGAGCCGCGCGACGTGCTGTTCATCGACGAAATTCACCGGCTCAATCCGGCGGTGGAGGAAATCCTTTATCCGGCCATGGAGGATTTCCAGCTTGACCTGATCATCGGCGAGGGCCCGGCGGCGCGTTCGGTGAAGATCGACCTTGCGAAGTTCACCCTCGTCGGCGCGACGACGCGCGCCGGCCTTCTGACGACGCCGCTGCGCGACCGCTTCGGCATTCCTGTTCGGCTGAATTTCTACACGCCGGAAGAATTGGAGCTGATCGTCAAGCGCGGCGCGCGCGTGCTGGGGATCGGCGTCGACGGCTCGGGCGCGAAGGAAATCGCCCGCCGCTCGCGCGGCACGCCCCGCATCGCCGGCCGCCTTCTGCGACGCGTGCGCGACTTCGCCGTGGTGGATGGCGTGGGATCAATCACCCGCAAACTCGCCGATCACGCTCTGTCGCTCCTCGAGGTCGATTCAATCGGCCTCGACGTGATGGATCGTCGCTATCTCAATCTGGTGGCCGTCAATTTCGGCGGCGGCCCGGTCGGCATCGAGACGATCGCCGCGGCGCTGTCGGAGCCGCGCGACGCGATCGAGGACATCATCGAGCCGTTTCTTTTGCAGCAGGGTTTCTTGCAGCGCACGCCGCGCGGGCGCCTGCTGACGCCGCACGCTTTCCGTCACCTTGGCCTCGCCGAGCCGGCGCGCCCTGCTGCGCAGTTCGGATTGTTTGGCGAAGGCGAAGACTAATCGGCGATCACGCGGTGAGCACGAAATAAATCATTGCGCCAAATAAGAGAACGGCGGCGATCTCGCCGGCATGCTCCAGCGCCTTCAGCGCGCGGCTCAGAAATTTCGAGTTCATGATGCACACTCCGTAGGAGCGTACATGGCGTCTCAAGCTACGCTTTCCAGATCCTTCGGAGGAGTCGACTCGATCGAGCCAATGTCCGACTTAACCTACGAGCGGACCGCCGGCCTTGATCCAGGCGTCAAGACCGCCCTGGATGTGACGGGCTGACGTTACTCCCGCTTCCTGCGCGGCCTCGACCGCCATCGCCGAACGCTCGCCGAAGGCGCAATAAAAAACGATGCGCTTGCCGGTGGCGACCGCCAATTCATGCAACAGGCCGCCGTCTCGGATGTGCTCGTCGAGTTCGTCATAGGGCATATGCAGCGAACCGGGGATAACGCCATGAACTTCGCGCTCGCGCGCCTCGCGCAGATCGACGAGAGCTGTTGAAGGCTGACCGAGAACGTCGAGCGCTTCTTGCGGCGTCAACGACCAGCCGCGCCGCGCGATGTCCTCCTGATGCAATCCGATGTGAATGTTCGCCGGCACCGCGACGTCCATCATTTTCGGATTGGGCAAATGCAGACTGTCCATCAGCGCGACATATTCATCGATGGATTTGACCTGCAAACGCGGATTGAACGCCCGCTCCTCGCCAATCGTGCTGACCGTATCGCCCTTATAGTCGTGCGCAGGATAGACAAGCGTCGAGTTGGGAAGCTTCAACAGCTTGCCGAAAAGCGACTCGTACTGCGCCCGCGCGTCGCCGTTCTGAAAGTCAGTGCGGCCCGTGCCGCGGATCAACAGCGTGTCTCCGGTGAACACCCGGTCGGCCATGATAAAGCTGTATGAATCGTCCGTGTGACCAGGCGTGTAGAGAACATCGAGCTCGACGCCCGGAATCCGGATGCGCTCGCCTTCGCGAACGCGCATCGACACCACGTCGGCGTTGCTGCGCTCGCCCATCACCGTGATGCAGTGCGTGCGGTCGCGGAGCGCGCCGAGGCCGGTGATATGATCGGCGTGGGTGTGCGTGTCGACGGCCTTGACCAGCCGAAGATCGAGTTCGCGCATCAGCTGCAGATAGCGGTCCACCTTGTCGAGCACCGGATCGATGATCAGCGCCTCCCCGCCGCGATTGCCGGCGAGGAGGTAGCTGTAGGTGCTGGAGACGCTATCGAACAATTGCCGGAAGATCATCGCGCGCGTTCCTGCCGCGCATCATTTCGGTTGCGGAACAATGCGAAGATAGGGCCGCGGCGCGTTCCAGCCCTCCGGATAGATCTTCTTGGCCTCTTCGTCCGAGACCGAACCCGCGATGATGACGTCATCGCCCGGCCGCCAGTTGACGGGCGTCGCCACCTTATGTGTGGAGGTTAATTGCAGCGAGTCGATGATTCGGAGCACTTCGTCGAAGTTGCGGCCGGTCGTCATCGGATAGACCATGATGAGTTTGATCTTCTTGTCGGGCCCGATGACGAAGATGTTGCGAACGGTCTGGTTGTCGGCCGGCGTCCTGACGCTGGCGTCGCCGCCCGCGCTCGCCGGCAACATTCCGTAGAGCTTGGAGATGCGCAGGTCCGGGTCGCCGATCATCGGATAATTCGGCTTCGCGCCCTGAGTTTCCTCGATGTCGACCGCCCATTTGGCGTGATTGTCGACCGGATCGACGCTCAAGCCGATGATCTTGACGTTGCGCCGTTTAAATTCCGGTTCGAGTTTGGCCATGTAGCCAAGTTCGGTCGTGCAGACCGGCGTGAAGTCCTTGGGATGCGAGAACAGAATGCACCAGGAATCGCCGATCCAGTCGTGGAATTTGATGCGCCCCTGCGTGGTGTCGGCTTCGAAATCCGGCGCGGTGTCGCCGATGTGGAAAGACATCTGGAAGCTCCTCAGTTATGGTTGCGACGCGCCTTGGAGCGCGAGCGACGCTCTTCGCCGCTTGAGAGCGTATCCCTTTAAATGCGATTATTGCGCTCAGTATCAAGAACAGCGGCGTTCAAGCCTGGCGCCGCCTCCCGGTGAAACTCCAACCTAGCCGCCAGCCGAACGCAGAATGACGACGATCGAACCATGTCAGTCCCTCTCCATTCGCGTCTATTACGAAGACACGGATTTTTCCGGACTCGTTTATCACGCCTCCTATCTGCGCTTCATGGAGCGGGCGCGCACGGAGATGTTGCGCGCGCTGGGGCTTGATCAGCGCGCGCTGCTGGCGGGCGCCGCCGGCGCGCCGATTTTTTTCGTCGTCCGGTCGATGGACGTCGACTTTCAAAAGCCCGCGACAATGGACGACCTGCTGACCGTCGAAACCGAGACTCTTGAGCTCGGCGGCGCCTCGCTCACGCTTGAGCAGCGGGTTTTGCGGCAGGCGGAATTGCTTGTCCGCGCCAAAGTCAGGATCGTGTGCGTCGAAGCCGGCCGCGCGCGCCGCCTGCCTCCCGAGGTGCGCGCGAAATTCGAACGTCTTTTGCCAAATTTAGAGTAGAATGCCGTCGCCATCTGGACGCCGCCTTTTGCGGCCTAAAATGGCGTTGAGATGGGAATCAACGAACCCGCTGCGCGCCTTCGGCCCCGGACCGAGCCTTCGGACCCGGCGGAGACCGGCGTTCTGATCGTCGACCTCGCCGCCCTCGCCGACAATTGGCGCACGATGGCGCGGCTGGCCGGCGGCGCGGAATGCGGCGCGGTGGTGAAGGCCGACGCCTATGGCTTGGGGCTCGCGCCCGCGATGCGGGCGCTGCTCTCAGCCGGCTGCCGAACCTTTTTCGTCGCCAATGTCGTCGAAGGCGAAGCGGCCCGGGCTGTCGCCCACGACGCGACCATCTATGTGCTGGACGGGCTCGTGCCCGGCGCGGCGCCGCGCCTCGTCGCCGCCGATCTTATACCGGCGTTGGGTTCGCTCGGCGAAATCGACGACTGGGCGGCGACTGGACGCAAGCCCAAAGCCGCCATCCATTTCGACACGGGGATGAATCGCTTCGGAATACCGATCAGCGAGGCGGCGCAGGCGGCCGAGCGTGCGCGCCATATCGCGCCTACGCTGGTGATGAGCCATTTCGTCAGTTCGCAAATGCGCGACGCCCCCTGCAACGCCCGGCAGATCGAGGCGTTCCTCGACGCCCGGGCGCGCTTCGCCGAGATTCCGGCGTCGATGGCGAATTCCTCGGCCGTCTTCCTGCCGCAGCGCCCGCATTTCGATCTCGTTCGTCCCGGTTACGCGCTGTTTGGCGGCAACCCCACGCCCTATGCCGAATGCCCGGTGCGGCCGGTCGCGCGGCTCAGCGCGCGCATTCTCTCAACACGCGAGATCGAGCCCGGCGCCTGCGTCGGCTATGACGCGCTTTGGTCGGCGCGAAGGCGCACACGCATCGCCACGATCGGCGTCGGCTATGCGGACGGCGTGCCGGTCGGCGCCGCCTCTTGCGCTGAAAAGCCGGCAGGCGAAGCGCTCGTCGGCGGAGTCCGCTGCCCCTTCATCGGCCGCGTGTCGATGGACTATGTCGTGCTGGACGTTTCCGAGGCGCCGCGCGAGGCCGCGCAGCGCGGCGAATGGGTCGAGCTGCTGGGCGACGGCATTTGCCTCGAGGAAGCGGCGTCGCGCGCCGGCACCATCGGCTATGAGATCCTCACGCGGCTCGGCGCGCGATTCTCGCGGCGCTATCTCGGGGCTTAGCTCGGCGTCACGCCATCGCGAACCACGGCGCGAGCACCGGATATCCCTCGCCGGCGAGGAGCGACACCGTCTCGTGCAGCGGCAGGCCGACGACGGCCGTGTAGGACCCGACGATCTTCACCAGAAACACGCCGGCGCGTCCCTGAATGGCGTAGCCGCCCGCCTTGCCGCGCCACTCGCCAGTCGAGAGATAGGCCTCGATCTCGGTCGAGCCAAGGCGCTTGAATCGCAGCCGCGCCTCGACGAGACGCTTGCGCTCGTAGCCGCGCGGCGTGATCAGGCTCACCGCCGAATAGACCCGGTGCTGGCGTCCCGAGAGCAGCTGCAGGCACTCCTCGGCCTCCTCTCGCGTCTCGGCCTTGGGCAGGATGCGCCGGCCGACGGCGACGACGGTGTCGGCGGCGATGAGAAAGGATTCCTTCAGCTCGGGCTGCGTCGCCCTCAGTTTGGCGGCGGCGGCCGCCTTCTCGCTGGCGATTCGGGCGGCGTAGGCGCGCGGCGATTCCCCGCGGTGCGGCGTCTCATCGATGTCGGCCGGCAGCAGAGCGTCGGCGTCGAGTCCCGCCTGCTGCAACAGCGCCAGGCGCCTCGGCGAAGCTGATGCGAGAACGAGCTTGGGACGGGCGATTGGAGGATTGGCTGTCAAGAATGTCGCTCCGCCAAAAGAAAATTACCGGAAACGATATGTTATACGCCCTTTGGTCAAATCATAAGGGGTCATCTCGACAAGCACCTTATCGCCGGTCAATACGCGGATGCGGTTCTTGCGCATCTTGCCGGCGGTATGGGCGATGATTTCGTGGTCGTTTTCGAGCTTGACGCGAAACATCGCGCTCGGCAGCAGTTCGGTGACGACGCCGGGAAATTCGAGCAGTTCTTCCTTGGCCATGTGGTTCCTTGTGAGGCGCTCTCGCCGCGAGTTTGGCCGCGCGGCATAGATAGCGCGTGAAAAGCGAAAAACCCGCTGCCCCGGCCGGGGAGCGGACTCGGCGCGGACCCTAGTCGAGAACGAAGGATTTGTGAACCAGGGAGTTGGGGGGCCTCAACGCCCCTTCTTGGGTTTCACGGCCGCGAAGGGATCAAGAATGATGGCCCCCAGTCCCTCTACGTCTCGAACATTGCGCGTCACAAGCGTCAGATCATTCGCTTTGGCCGTGGCCGCCAGCAGGCAGTCCACAACAGGGGCGGTCCGAACCGCGCCCATTCGCCCCCACTCTGCCGCGGCATCGCTATCGACCGGCAGAATGCGTCCGACGAACGCGCGTTCGACGTCAACCAACCAACGGTCAAGAGCGTCGGCGCCGATTACGTCCCGTCGACGTAACCTTTCCGCGCCACGGCGGATTTCGCCAAGCGTCAGCACGCTCAGATAAAGCTGCTCATCTTTCACTGAGGCAAACCAGCCGGCGACACGCGGATCGCATCGCGCGCCTTTGCGAAACTCGGAAATTACATTGGTGTCGATCAGAAAATTCAAAAGGTGACGTCCCGGCCGAGATCGCGCGGGCGTTCGAGGTCAACGCCTTCAAGCGGCGCTGCGGCGAGAAGCGCTTTGAGCGAGCCCGGAGTTGGGGAGGGCACGACATCGCGGAGAACGGCGCGTATTTCCGCTTCGCGGAAGGGATCGGCGAGCGCGGCGGCAACGCCGCGAACAAGCGCGACATCCTCCTTGCGCGCCTGCACCTCGACACGCACGAGGCCCTTTCGCTTCATGCGTTGCCGATAGAGTTGGACGCTGGATTTTAGCGGCTTTGGCATTCTAAACCTTCTTCCGGAAGAGCTACCGGAAATCCGGCGCGCGAGCAAGTATCTCGACCGGCTCTTTCATGCCGTCCTTCTCGCGCAAGGGGAGAAGGACGAAGCGGCGTCATTTCGGCTTGCCCTTCACCGTGCGCGTGCCAGGCTTGCCGCCCGAAGAGCGTGGCGAGACGCGCGGCGGCGGCGTGGGCCGACCCAGAGGCCGCGCTTCCCCGCCGCCGAAATTATGTGGCCCCATGTCGGCGTCGGTCGGCTTATGCGCGCGGGTTGCGAGTTTTTCCGCTTCGTCACGGCGGATGGCCCCGCGCCCTCCCCGGCCAAAGGAGGCGCGAAATTGCGGGCTCGCCTCGGCGAGCAATTCGGCGCGTTGCAGCCGCTGGATTTCATCGCGCATGCGCGCCGCCTCCTCGAAGGCGAGATCGGCCGCCGCCGCCTTCATGCGCTTTTCGAGATCGGCGATCGTCGCCGCGAGATTATGCCCCGGGGCGATGTCATAGCCGGTGTCGACCGTCACATGATCCTGCTCGGCGACCGAGCCGAGAATGTCGGCGATGCCGCGCTTGATCGACGCCGGCGTGATGTTGTTCTCGAGATTATAGGCCTCCTGCTTCGCCCGTCGGCGGTCGGTCTCGCCCATCGCGCGCTTCATCGAGCCGGTGATCTGATCGGCGTAAAGGATGACGCGGCCGTCGATATTGCGCGCGGCGCGGCCGATCGTCTGCACGAGCGAGGTCTCGGAGCGCAGAAAACCTTCCTTGTCGGCGTCGAGAATGGCGACGAGGCCGCATTCGGGGATGTCCAAACCTTCGCGCAGCAGATTGATGCCGACGAGCACGTCGAAGGCGCCGAGCCGCAGATCGCGGATGATCTCGATGCGCTCGATGGTGTCGATATCGGAATGCATGTAGCGCACGCGCACGCCGTTCTCATGCAGATATTCGGTCAGATCTTCCGCCATGCGCTTGGTGAGCACGGTGACGAGCGAGCGATAGCCGATCTGCGCGGTCGCCCGCGCTTCGTCGAGAAGATCGTCGACCTGGGCGCGCGCCGGGCGCACCTCGACAATAGGGTCGATCAATCCCGTCGGACGAATCACCTGTTCGACGAAGACGCCGCCTGTCTGATTGAGCTCCCAATTTCCCGGCGTGGCAGACACCGAAACGGTCTGCGGCCGCATCGCGTCCCATTCCTCGAAACGCAGCGGGCGATTGTCCATGCAGGACGGCAGACGGAATCCATATTCCGCCAGCGTCGCTTTGCGGCGGAAGTCGCCCTTATACATCGCGCCGATCTGCGGAATGCTGACATGGCTCTCGTCGGCGAAGACCAGCGCATTGTCCGGGAGATATTCGAACAGCGTCGGCGGCGGCTCGCCCGGCCTGCGGCCGGTGAGATAGCGCGAATAATTTTCGACGCCGGCGCAGGAGCCGGTCGCCTCCATCATTTCGAGATCGAAGCGGGTGCGTTGCTCGAGCCGCTGCGCCTCCACCAGACGCCCGGAACGGTGCAATTCGTCGAGCCGCGCGCGCAATTCTTCCTTGATCGCCTTGATCGACTGCAGCAGCGTCGGCCTCGGCGTCACATAATGCGAATTGGCGTAGACTTTGACGAATTCGAGGTCGACCGTCTTCTTGCCAGTCAGCGGATCGAATTCGGAGATCGACTCCACCTCATCGCCAAAGAAGCTGATGCGCCAGGCGCGGTCCTCATAATGGGCTGGGAAGATGTCGACGGTGTCGCCGCGCACGCGAAACGTGCCGCGAGTGAAATCGGCGCCGGTGCGGCGGTAGTGCAGCGCGACGAGATCGGTGACGAGCTGCCGCTGCTCCAGCTTCTCGCCAAGAGTCACCGAGAAGGTCATCGCCGTATAGGTTTCGACCGACCCGATGCCGTAGATGCAGGAGACCGACGCGACGATGATGACGTCGTCGCGCTCGAGCAGCGCGCGCGTCGCCGCGTGGCGCATGCGATCGATCTGCTCGTTCACCGAGGATTCTTTTTCGATATAGGTGTCCGAGCGCGGCACATAGGCCTCGGGCTGATAGTAGTCGTAATAGGAGACGAAATATTCGACGGCGTTATTGGGAAAGAAGCTCTTGAACTCGCCGTAAAGCTGCGCCGCGAGCGTCTTGTTCGGCGCGAGAATGAGCGCCGGCCGCTGCACGCGTTCGATCACGCTCGCCATGGTGAAGGTCTTGCCCGATCCGGTGACGCCGAGCAGCACCTGATCGCGTTCCTGCGCCGCGATGCCCTTGACCAGCTCCTCGATCGCCGCCGGTTGGTCGCCCTTCGGCGTGTATTCGGAGACGAGGTCGAACCTCACGCCGCCTTCGGACTTCGCCGGCCGCTCGGGCCGATGCGGGGTCCAGGGCTTTTGGTCGCGAATGTTCGGGTCGCCAAGTCGCAGCAATTGCGCAAGGCTGTCGGCGGTGGCCTCGACGCCGCCAATGTTTTGAGCGGCGCTTCCTGAAGTCGCGCCTCCCGCATGAAACCCCTCGCCAAGCCCGTATTTTTCGATGTCCTCCTCGTCGAGGCCGTGGATCGAGGAAGCGTCATAGGCCGCCTGCGGCGCCTCGCCGAACCCGGGCGCGAGCGCCGGATTAAGGAGCTGCACGAGATGCGGCGCGAGCGGCGCGACCTCCGGCTTCGCCGCCTTGGCGCGCGTCGGCCGCGCCGGGTCTCTGGGCTTTTTGGGGGGAGAGGCCATGGCGGCAATATGGGGGAGACGGAAGCGGGATGGAAGGCGGGAAGGCTCTACGCCCCCTCCCCAACCCTCCCCCGCTAAAGCGGGAGAGGGAGTCCGACTCGGCGCCTTGTCAAGATTCCGCCAATGCCGATCGTTGGATGACGCCCGATGTTTCGCAATCCCCCTCCCTGCTTCCCGAATCTGCTCCCTCTCCCGCGTCAGCGGGGGGAGGGCTGGGGAGGGGGCAAGTCACGCTCCGGCTGTTTCTTCAGCCTCGCTTCGAGTTCTTGGCGATTGTCGGAATTGAGCGCCGGTTCCCTACCCCCCGAGCTTCTTCACCACACGGAAACTCTTGAAGCCAGCGCCACGCAGGCATAATATGTGTATAGAACAAGAGTATCATACACATGCGCACCAACATCGTCATCGATGACAAGCTGATGGAAGAGGCATTGCGCGCGACGGGCCTCAAGACCAAGAAGGAGGCCGTCGAACTCGCGCTGCGGACGCTGCTGCGCCTTCAGCGGCAAAAGCAAATCCGAAGCCTGCGCGGAAAGCTCGACTGGCGCGGCGATCTCGACGCTATGCGCACGGATAAGAAAACAGAAAAATGATCCTCGTCGATTCCAGCGTTTGGATCGACTATTTTCGTGGCGTCGCCTCGCCTCAGACCGATCGTCTGGATGATCTGCTCGACGAGGAGTTGATCGCGATCGGTGATTTGATCTTGAGCGAAGTGCTGCAAGGCTTCGATCGGGACCGCGATTTCAACCGCGCCCAGAAATTCCTGACCACACTGACGATCGTAGAACTCGGCGGCAAGGAAATCGCCCTGCGCGCGGCAAAAAACTATCGCAAGCTGCGCGGTCTCGGCGTCACGCCGAGGAAAACCATCGACACGATCATCGCCACGCGCTGCATCGAAAGCGATCTGCCGCTGCTCTACAGCGACAGAGATTTCGATCCCTTCGTTGAACGCCTTGGTTTGCGCTCGGCGATGGCGTAGCGACGCTCCGCTCGCAGCGCCCGTTATTTGCAATGCTTAACGGTGCAGTTGGACAACGCCTCGGCCGCGCTATTTGCCTTGACGGGAGGCTGCGATGCGCCAAGGTCGATCGAGAATGAACAAGCTTTTCTCCGACACGCTCAAGATGGGCTTCGTGGCCAATCAGGTCATCGGCTTACGGCTGATGAAGATCGCCACGGGCGGCGCGCGCGGCAGACGCGAGAGCAGGCTGATGATCGATGAAAAGATCAAAGCCGCCGTCGACGCCAGCATAGAGGCGGCGATGAGCGTCCTCGCCGGCCAGCCGCATCGCGCCGCCGACCGCGCCCTTGCGGTTTACGCCAAGCGGGTCGATCGCAATCTCAGGCGATTGTCGAAGCGCTGAGCGGCTACTCGGCTTCCTCCAATTCCTCTCGCTCCGCCTCCAGCAATTTCGCGCGCGCCTCCGCCGCCTCGCGCTGGCGGTTCCACATGCCGGCGTAATGGCCGCCAAGCGCCAGCAGCGCCTTATGCGTCCCGCGCTCGACAATGCGGCCGTGATCCAGAAACAGGATTTCGTCGGCGTCGACGATGGTCGACAGGCGATGCGCGATGACCAGCGTGGTGCGGCCGCGCGCGACCCGTCTCAACGCCTCCTGAATTTCATGTTCGGTCAAGCTGTCGAGCGCCGACGTCGCTTCGTCGAGGATGAGGATCGGCGGACCTTTGAGAATCGTGCGCGCAATCGCGACGCGCTGCTTCTCGCCGCCGGAAAGCTTCAGCCCGCGCTCGCCGACCTGCGCCTCATAAGCTTCCGGCACGCTTTCGATAAAGCGGTCGATCTGCGCCAGCCGGGCTGCTTCGCGAACCTCTTCGTCGCTCGCGTCCCACCTTCCATAGCGAATGTTGTAGCCGATCGAATCGTTAAACAGCACGGTGTCCTGCGGCACCATGCCGATCGCCGCCCGCAGGCTTTCCTGCGTGACCTCCAGTATATTCTGCCCGTCGATCATGATGCGCCCGCCTTGCGGCTCGTAGAAGCGATACATCAGCCGGGAGATCGTCGATTTACCCGCGCCGGAGGGTCCGACGATCGCGATCGTTTGTCCGGGCTCGGCTTCAAAGCTCACGCCTTTGAGGATCGGCCGGTTCGGCTCGTAGTGGAACGAGACATTGTCGAAAACGATCCGCCCTTCGCGCACGACGAGCGGAGCGGCGCCGGGCGTGTCCAAGATCTCGGGGCTCTGCGCCAGGATCGAGAACATGGTTTCGATGTCGATGATCGCCTGCCGCACCTCGCGATAGAAGGTGCCCATGAAATTCAAGGGCTGCGCCAGCTGCCCCATCATCAGGTTGATCAGGACGAAATCGCCGACCGTATTGCGGCCCGCCTCGATGCCATAGACGCACATCACCATCATGGTGGTGAGTCCGATGATAAAGATCACCGTCTGGCCGGCGTTAAGCACCGCAAGCGAGACATAGGACTGCGTGCTGGCCTGCTCGTAGCGGATCATCGATTTGTCGTAGCGCTCAGCCTCACGTTTTTCCGCGCCGAAATATTTGACCGTTTCATAGTTGAGCAGGCTGTCGATCGCCTTCTGATTGGCGTCGGTGTCGCTGTCGTTCATCTTGCGCCGAATGGCGATCCGCCAGTTTGTGGCGAGCATCGTATAGAGAAAATATCCGGCGAGAGTCGCGACCAGGACGAGCCCGTAACGCCAGCCGAACTGGTAGAGAAAAATGCCGAGCACCAGCGCCACCTCGAGCACTGTCGGGGCGCCCGTCGACATGATGAGACGCGACAGCGTCTCGATGCCGTTGCGCCCGCGCTCGAGCACGCGCGTCAGCCCGCCGGTCTTTCTGCCGATATGAAAGCGCAGCGACAGCTCATGCATGTGAACGAAGAGATCGGTCGCCAGCCGGCGCACCGCGTGCATCGCCACGGCGGCGAAAATGCCGTCGCGCAGCTGCATCAGCACGACGGTGACGATGCGCATGGCGCCCATCAGCAGCGTGAAATAGATCGCGGCGGCCGCCACCTTTCCCCAGGCGCCGACGCCGCCCTCGGCGAGCGCGTCCGTCGCCCATTTGAAGGCGTATGGCGTCGCGGCGTTGAACAGCTTGCTGACGATGAGCAGCGCAAACACGGCGGCGACCCGAAGCTCGAGATCGCGGCGCCCGCGCGGCCAAATATAGGGCCACAAATGCCGTATCGTCTTGAAAAGAGAGGATTCCGACAATTGTTGCTCAGGAACAGGCGGAGGCGCGGCGTCGTCCGGATCGAGCGCGTGGGGATCGCTCGATTCGCCTTGATCGGGTCTAATCATATGTCTCCGAATGAATGGGCCGTCGTCGCGGCCTTTGGCGTCATGGCTGGCTTGGCGTCATATATGACGTTTAGAAGCAATGCGCACCCCGCGCGAGGCGCCGTCGAACGCTGCATGAGAATGCACATGCGAGAAATCAAGAATGTTTGCGTCTATTGCGGCTCCTCGATCGGCGCCGATCCGCGTCACACGGCGGCGGCCCGCGCGTTGGGCGTCGCCCTGGCGCGCGCCGGGGTCGGCCTCGTTTATGGCGGCGGGGCGATCGGCTTAATGGGCGTTCTGGCGAAGGCCACGGTCGCCGCCGGGGGCGTTGTCACGGGAATCATTCCCGAGTTCTTGGACCGAAGGGAGATTCCCTTTACGGGCGCGACGGAACTCGTCGTCGTCGACGACATGCACACGCGCAAGCGCCTGATGTTCGAGCGATCCGACGCCTTCATCGCGCTGCCTGGAGGCATCGGCACTTTGGAGGAGCTGACCGAGCAGCTGACCTGGATCCAGCTCGGCCGTCACACCAAGCCTCTGGTCATCGCCGACATCGGCGGCTTCTGGCGGCCGCTGCTGTCGCTTTTCGCTCATATGCGGAACGAGGAATTCTTCGGCGAAGTCGATAACGTGCGCTATCTCGTGGCCGAACGCGTCGAAGACATTCTGCCGATGATTTTCGCGGCGGTCCGCCATTCGCCTGACATCAGCGAGACAGCTATTACCGAACGGCTTTAGCGGTTTCACGGTCGTTGCGCTCGACTGACACCAGCAGCTTGTAGTTGATCGCGTCGACGAGCGCCTCGAAGGATGCGTCGATGACATTGGCCGAAACGCCGACCGTCGACCAGCGCTCGCCTTGCGCATCGGCGCATTCGACCAGGACGCGCGTCACCGCGTCGGTGCCGCCCTGGAACACGCGGACGCGATAATCGACGAGCCGAACGTCCTCGATGAAGCGCTGATAGGCGCCGAGATCCTTGCGCAGCGCGAGATCCAGGGCGTTGACGGGACCATTGCCTTCGGCGGCCGAAATGCGGCTCTCGCCATCGACATTGATCTTGACGATCGCCTCGGCGCCCTGGTCCTCGAAGCCATTCCGGGCGAAGCGTCGATCGACCGCGACGCTGTAGCGTTCGATGTCGAAGAAATGTGGCGCCTCGCCGAGCACGCGCTTGGCCAGAAGAAAGAACGAGGCGTCGGCGCCCTCATAGGCGTAGCCTTGCGCTTCCTTCTCCTTCACCTCGTCGAGAAGCCGCGCCAGACGCGGATCGTCCTTGTCGAGGACGACGCCCAATCGGCCAAGCTCGGCCGCGATGTTGGAGCGTCCCGCCTGATCCGATACGAGCACGCGCCGCACATTGCCGACCGATTCCGGCGTGACATGTTCATACGTGCGCGGATCGGTCAGCACGGCCGAGGCGTGAATGCCGGCCTTGGTCGCGAAGGCGCTGGCGCCGACATAGGGCGCATGGCGGTTCGGCGCGCGGTTGAGAAGCTCATCGAGCGCGTGGCTTACGCGCGTCAGATGCGTCAGCTTCTCCTGCGTCACGCCGATCTCGAAGCGCTCGGCAAATTCGCTTTTCAGCAATAGCGTCGGAATGATCGTCGTGAGATTGGCGTTGCCGCAGCGTTCGCCAAGACCGTTGAGCGTGCCTTGAATCTGCCGCGCGCCGGCGCGCACGGCGGCAAGCGAATTCGCCACCGCCTGCCCCGTGTCGTCGTGGCAATGCACGCCGACGCGGTCTCCTGGAATTTGCTTCACGACCACCGCGACGATGCTTTCAACCTCGTGCGGCAGCGTGCCGCCATTGGTGTCGCAGAGCACGACCCATCGCGCGTCCGCGTCATAGGCGGCCTTGGCGCAGGCCAGCGCGTAGTCGGGATTCGCCTTAAAGCCGTCGAAGAAATGCTCGCAGTCGACGGCGACTTCCTTGCCGCGCGCGACGGCTGCTTTTACGGATTGCGTAACGCTGTCGAGATTGTCCTCTTCCGTTGAACGTAAGGCGACGCGGACCTGAAAGTCCCAGCTCTTGGCGACGAAGGTGACGACGTCGGCGCTGCTGTCGAGGAGCGCCGCGACGCCCGGATCATTCTCCACCGAGCGGCCCTGCCGCCGCGTCATGCCGAAGGCGGCGAAGCGCGCGCGCAGTTTCGGACGCCGCGCAAAAAACTCGGTGTCGAGCGGATTGGCGCCGGGATAGCCGCCTTCAATATAGTCGATTCCGAGTTCGTCCAGCATGGCGGCGATCTGACGCTTGTCGTCGAGCGAGAAATCGACGCCCGTCGTCTGCGCGCCGTCGCGCAGCGTCGTGTCGTATAGCGTCAGCCGTTCCTTGGCCCGTTCCTTGGCCATCAATGCGCTCTCCCGGCGGCGGGCGCCGCCAGCTCCTTGGTCATCGTCGTATTGCCGAGCCATTGGCCGCCGATCTCGATCATATTGCGGGTCGTGGCCACATAGCCGCGCGCCGCGAAAAAGTCCTGCGCCGCGTCGGAGGCCTCGACCGTCAGCAGTGTCGTGCCGCGCGCGGCGGCGAGTTTTTCGATCGCCTCGGCGAGCGCCGACCCGACCCCCTTGCGCGCGATGTCGGGCCGCACATAGAGCATGTCGAACATCTTGTTGTCGCGCAGCGATGCGAAGCCGGCGATGTCCCCGTCAACGAGCGCGACGATGGTCAACGCGTCGGCGAGGCGCGACGCGAAGGCCGCTTCGTCGTCAGCCGCAGCCGCCCAGGCTTCTCGCTGCGCATCGCCATAGTCATCGGCTGCAAGCGCCTCGACGCTGGCGCGAAACAGCGCCGCGAGCGTCGCGGCGTCTGCGGGAAGAAACGGCCGCAGACCGGGCGTTTGCGCGCTGCGCGCCATCACACGATCTCGAAGGCGCGCAGCAGATGCCAAGCGATGAAGGCGGCGAGCGCCAGCACGATCAGCTTGAACGCAAGATAGAGCGCCCAGTGTCGCTTGAAGGGAAGCGTCTTCTTCCAGTCGTCATTGGACATTTCGCGACCTCGCGGAACAGACCCTCTCCCGGTGGGAGAAGGTGGCCGCGGAGCGGCCGGGAGAGGGGTTTCCCGCTATCGAATTTTGCGATTTGATCGATAAGTGGCGGGCAAGAACATTTCCATCGCGCGCAGACTGCGGCGCGAGAGCACGGGTCCCGAGGAAATTCTCTGGCGCGAACTGCGCGCCTCGCGTTTCCATGGGCTCAAGTTTCGCCGTCAAGCTCCGATTGCGGGATATATCGCAGACTTCTGCTGCTACAGCCTCGGACTCACCATCGAACTCGATGGCGGCCATCATGCAGATCAACCGCTTGCTGACGCCGCGCGCCGCGCTGCGATCGAAAGTCACGGTTATCTGGAATTGCGCTTCACCAACGATGAGGTGAAGGAGCGACTGGATTGGGTGCTGCAGGAAATCCTTCGCGCCGCCGATATTGCGCGCGCGCGCGCGCCGCGAGCGCCTCTGCCCCGCCTCGACTGAATTATGGTTTGTGGCGCCCTCTCCCATCGGGAGAGGGTCGGACCGAAGGTCCGGGGTGAGGAGCAACGATCTTGGGCCCGAAGGCGCGCACAAGCGAGCAGCGCCGCAACCCCTCTCCCGGCCGCTCCGCGGCCACCCTCTCCCTATGGGAGAGGGTTGCGCGCGTTTGATTGAAAGAGGCGCGCTCACCGCTTCACCTCCCAGGTCGTCGCGCCGTCCTTGTGATCCTTGAGAATAATTCCCATGGCGGCGAGTTCGTCGCGGATGCGATCGGATTCGGCCCAGTTTTTTGTCGCGCGGGCGGCGTTGCGGGCGCTCAGGAGAGCATCGATAATTTGATGAGCACTCGAATCGAGTTCTTTGTCGGGCCCCTTTTCAAATTCAACTAGGTCTTCGATGCCGAGGAGACCCAAAGAGTTTGTCAGCATGTCAGAGTTGGTTTGCCAAGACGTGTTCAGGGTGTGTGAGTCGTCGCGCAGTTGCCTTATGAGCGCAAATAATTCTGTTATTGCTCCATGTGTATTGAGATCGTCGCAGAGCGCTTCCAAAAAAGGCGGATAAACATCCGACGTTCGCAGTTGCGATCGCGCGACCCAAGGCTTCAGATTTCGTAAGGCCTGCGCGGCATCCAACACCTTGGCGACGGTCCAATCGATCGGCTGACGGTAATGTGTGCCGAGCATCGCGAGGCGAATGATTCTCCCGTCCCATTGCAGCCCCCCGAACTTCTCCGTGTGCAACAACTCGTGGATCGTCACGAAATTCCCCAGGCTCTTGGACATTTTCTCGCCCTCGACCTGCAGGAAGCCATTATGCATCCAGTAATTGGCCATCACGTCACGCCCAAAAGCGCAGCAGCTTTGCGCGATCTCGTTTTCGTGATGGGGGAAGACGAGGTCGATGCCGCCGCCGTGAATGTCGAAGGTTTCGCCAAGATGCGCCCAGGACATCGCCGAACATTCGATATGCCAGCCGGGACGCCCCCTGCCCCATGGGCTGTCCCAGCCGGGTTCGTTCTCCTTTGACGGTTTCCACAGCACGAAATCCATATCGCCGCGCTTGTAAGGCGCGACGTCGACGCGCGCGCCGGCGATCATTTCATCGAGCGAGCGCCGCGACAGGCGCCCGTAATTTTGCATGGACGGCACGTCGAAGAGCACATGGCCATCGGCCGCATAGGCATGGCCAGAGGCGATCAACCGCTCGATGATCGCGATCATCTGCGCGATATGCTCGGTCGCGCGCGGCTGCATGGTCGGCTCGAGACAGCCGAGCGCCTTCACGTCCTGCTGGAAGACCTTGTTGGTCTCTTCCGTCAGTTCGCGAATGGTGATTCCGCGCTCAGCGGCCCGCGCGTTGATCTTGTCGTCGACGTCGGTGATGTTGCGGACGTAAGCGACATGCTCGGCGCCGTAGAGATGGCGCAACAAGCGAAACAGCACGTCGAAGACGATGAGCGGCCTGGCGTTGCCGATATGCGCGTAGTCATAGACTGTCGGCCCGCAGACATACATGCGCACATGCGCGGGATCGATCGGACGGAATTCCTCCTTCGTCCGGGTCAGCGTATTGTAGATTTTCAGCGCAGGCGTCGACATGAATTTCCCCGCAAGGCGCCGGCCGGGGCGTCGCTTCATGTCGTTTTGAGAGACGTGACGGCTCCGGCCAGCGTGATCGCTAGCTGATAATGGTCTTCCGACAAATGGTGAGCCGAAGCGTCATGGCGGCGACCATGCGCCAAAGCGCGCCGCCGCGTCAAGCGCGAGGCCAATTCGAGCCGCGGCGGTTTAACTCGGGTTTTACCGCTTTGCGCTAGCTCTGACGGGGGCCGTCTCGGTCGTTTGGGACTCGTTCATTATGTGGAAATATGAGGCGCCGATCGCGCGGCGCGCGCTTGCGCTGCTGCTCGCGGGCGCGCTGTTCGGCGTCGGCTACGCCTGCGACGCACAGGCCGAGGCGAGCGCGGGCGCCGCCTATGTCATCTCCGATCAGGAAGGCTACGGCCTGACGGAATGCCTCACGCGCAAGGCCGATTGCGGCAAGATCGTCGCCGACTCCTGGTGCGCGGCGCACGGCCATGGCGCGGCCCGAACCTATGGCCGCGCCAACGATGTGACCGCCTCGAGCGACGTCCATGCTGCGCGCGCCTCTATCGAGCCGGATGCGGCGGTCGTCTCCTGCGTCGATTAATCAGCGCAAAAATTCTCCGCATTGCGGGACTTCGTTCTGGCCGGCCCAGGGCTGAATGGCGACGGTCGAGGTCGAGCTTTCGGGCGAGCCTTCGACGAGCTTGTCGGAATAGACCATATAGATCAGCACATTGCGCTTAGCATCGCAGCCGCGAACGATATGCATGCGCTTGAACAGCAGCGAACGCCGCTCGCTAAACGCCGTATCGCCCTGGCCGAACTTCTCCTTGAATTTAATCGGGGCATATTGCCGGCAGGCGAGCGAAACCTCCGACGACTGCTCCGCGACCCCGAACAGGCCGGCGACGCCGCCTTTTTCATGCGCCGTATAGTAGCAGACGACGCCGTCGATCACCGGGTCGTCGATTCCATAGGTCGCGAGCTTGTCGTTCGGGGTGAGGAGCTTGAAATCCACCGATTTGCGGAAGATGAGATCCGGTCCATTCTGCGCGAAGGCCGTCGCGGCGCCGAAACAAAGAAAGGCCGTCGAAATCAAAGCCAGCAATTTGGAACGCTTCATGTCGGCAACCTCCTAGATCACGCCGCCTTCGGCGGAATCGCCCCAGGCGGATAACGTGATCGATCTCGAAAGCTTAGAGCGCGCTCTACACGAAATACCGAATTCCACTTTTCGTGCGCCGCGCTCGAGCGACGCCGTTGCCGATATGGGCGAAGCGCCGCGGCAAGGGAAGGGCTTCGACCCCTGGGCGCGGCAAAAAATTCGACGCGCCCCAGGAGGGTTGACCGCGTCGGCCGGCGCCTTGTTGCCGACACGATGGACGCGATTAATCGAGCGACGTTTGCTCTGCGGCCTGGATTGGTGAAAATGGCGCGATTCGTCGCAAGCGACGCGCGCCGGAACATCCGTCATTAAGCGACCGCGCGAGCGTTTCTCGGCTTCTTGCCAGAATGTGAAGAGAGCCAAAAACTTCAATGAGGCCGCGACCATAAAGCTCTTTTTGACGAAAAGCGCCTTGAGGCGAACGAAACTCGCCGCCGCCGTCGGCGTCGCTTTCAGCCTCCTCGCCGTTTCGCCGGCAGCAGGGGAAAGTCCCTACTGTACGGAGTTGCGCGCGCAGATCGCCCGCGCCAGCGCCGGCAGCCGGGTTGGTCGATTCCAGGCCGCGGCGGCCAAGCAGCGCGGCGAATACGCCCGCGTCGCCGCGCGAGGTCGCGCGCTGGGCTGCGACCGGGGCCAATTCCTGTTCTTCGGCGATCCGCCGCCGCCCCAGTGCGGACAAATCAACGCCCAACTGCACCAACTCTCGGGCGCCGTCGCCGCCTACGAACGGGCAAGCGCCGACGACGGCGGCCAGCGTCAGGCGCTCGCCGCCCGCTACGAGGCTGAATGCCGCAATCCTCAGGCGGCGCAGGCGCGCGTCGCACGACCGCGCAATTTCTTCGAGGAGCTGTTTGGCGTCCCGCCCGATGAAAGCCCGGGAGCGCGCGACATGCCCCTCGGTCCGGACGCGGAGCAGGAGTACGAACCTTCGGACGGAACGCCGCGCGGGGGCCCAATGGCGATCTGCGTGCGCGCGTGCGACGGCGGCTTTTTCCCGATCAGCTATTCGGCGCGCAGCTCCAATCTCGACGATCTCGCGACGATGTGCCGGGCGCTGTGCCCCAACGCCGAGGTGAAACTCTATACGGCGTCGCAATGGAAGGGTCTCAGTTCCGCGCTTTCGATCGACGGCGAAGCTTATTCGAACCATCCCAACGCGCGTAAATTCGAGACGACTTATGATCCGTCCTGCGGCTGCAAGCCGCCGGGGCGGTCTTGGGCCGAGGCGCTCGCCGAAGCCGAGCTGCTCATCGCCGAGCGCCATGCGAAGGATCAGGTCGTCACCGCGGAGCAGGCCGAGCAATTGTCGCGCGCGCCGCCGCCCGGCGTTGCACGCGGTCGGAAAGCGAAGGGCTCCGCGTCGGCGGCGCCAGAACCAACGACGACGGTGGAACCGGCGGCCCAGGCGCAGCCCAGCGCCGCGGACGGCGCGGCCGCTACGCCGGAAACCTATCGCGAAGTTATCGGACCTGATGGAATCAAGCGCCGCGTGCGAGTCGTCGCGCCGGCATTGTGAGCTGATGTCTGCGCCGCGTCAGGGCATATGCGCCTTGACCGTCTCGATCAGCTGTTTGATCGAGAACGGCTTCGCCAGAAAACCAAAGTCGCCTTCGGGAAGGTTTTTGGCGAAGGCCTCTTCGGCATAGCCGGAAACGAAGATCACCTTCGCCGCGACGCCGCGCTTGCGCAGTTCGGCGAACATCGCGGGACCATCCATCTCCGGCATCACCACGTCGGAGACGATGAGATCGATCTTGCCGTCAACGCGCTCGACGACCTCGAGCGCCTCCATGCCCGTGGCCGCTTCGAGCACCGTGAATCCGCGCGAACTTAAAGCTCGCGCGCCGATCGAGCGCACGGCGTCCTCGTCTTCGACGAGGAGAACCACGCCCTGTCCCGTGTAGTCCGCGGCGACCTTGGGCGTATCGGCCTTCTGCGACGTCTCCTTCTCCTCCGGCGCGTAGCGCGGCAGGAAAATGCGGAACACAGCGCCCCGCCCGACCTCGCTGTCGACGAAGATGAAGCCGCCCGACTGCTTGACGATGCCGAAGACCGTCGAAAGGCCGAGGCCCGTGCCTTTGCCGACCTCCTTCGTCGTGAAGAAGGGTTCGAAGATCTTTTCTTTCACATCGGCGGGAATGCCGCTGCCCGAGTCCTCGACCTCAACCAGCACATAATCCGCCGCCGGCAGCGCCGCTTCGTTGAAGGCGCCGCATTCCGAGGCGGCGACATTGCGCGTGCGGATCTGCACCCGTCCGCCTGATTCCAGCATGGCGTCGCGGGCATTGACGACGAGATTGATGATCACCTGTTCGACCTGGGTGATGTCGGCCTTCACGAACCAGAGATCGCGACCCAGACGCAGTTCGAGTTCGTTCTTTTCGCCGACGACGCGGCGCAGCAAATTCTGCACTTCGGAGAGCGCGTCGCCGAGCTGCAGGACTTGCGGGCGCAGCGTCTGCCGGCGAGAGAAGGCGAGCAGCTGCCGCGTCAGGCCCGCCGCGCGATTGGCGGTTTCCTTGATCTGGCGGATATCGCGGAAGGCGGGGTCGGTCGGCCTATGGCTGGAGAGCAGCAGATCCGAATAGCCGATGATCGCCGTCAGCATATTGTTGAAGTCATGCGCGATGCCGCCGGCGAGCTGGCCGACCGCGTTCATCTTCTGCGACTGCGCGAACTCCTCCTGCAGCTTGCGCTGCTCGGTCGTGTCGAGCGCATAGACCATCGCGCCTTTCTTGCCGGCGTCCTCGGCGGAAGAGACGAAGAAGCGCGCCGAACGTGTCGCCGCGCCGGCGGCGTCTTCCTCGAACACGACATTGATCGGGCGCACTTCGCCTTTGCCTTCGATCGCATCTTCGATCGCGGCGCGCAGGGCCGCGCCGTCGCGTTCGCCGAGTCCCGTCAGCACCGACCAGGGCGCCGCGGCCGCGCCCTGGCCCGACTTCAGCGCCTGCGGCAGCAATTTCGCGAAGGCCGCGTTCGACGTCAGCACGCGGCCCTCGCCGTCGAGCGTCGCCATCGCCATCGGCGTCGAATTGAAGAAGCGCGCGAAACGCACCTCCGCCGCGCGCAAATTCTCTTCTGGCTGCTCGCCGGAGGCGCGGTTGAGCACCAAGGTGCGCGAAGGGCCGGCTTCGCCGTCCTGGCCAAACGCGACCTGGTGCAGCAGCCTGACCGGCAGCGACTTGCCGTTGCGGCATCGCAGGTCGAGGTCGATCTGCTCAGTGCGCACGTCCCCCGGCGCGCCCGACATGGCGGCGAGAAGCGCCGCGCCGCTATGCGCGACGATGGAGGACAGCGTCGCGCCGCCAGATCCAACTTGCGTGAGATCGTAGCCCAGCCATCCGGCAAGCGTTTTGTTCATATAAGAGACGGCGCCGTCCGGACTCGCGGAAAAAAAGCCCGCCGGCGCGTGATCGAGAAAGTCGATCGCGTGCTGCAGCTCCTGGAAGACGTTCTCCTGCCGCTGTCGATCGGCGGTCACGTCGGCCACCGCCCATAGACAGAACCGCCCGCTCGACGTCGTCGGCAACGGCCGGACGCGAATCCGGTACCAGCCGACCGGCCCCTGCCCCGAGAGCGGCGGCGAAAGCCGCAGATCTTCGCTATGCGAAACGCCGGCGCGCGCCGCCTGGGCCAGTCGGTAGATCGCCTCCGAGACCTCAGGCGGCCCTGAGAACAGCCGCTCGACCAGCTGAACGCCGGAAGCGTCTTTCGCGTCGCACATCGCCGTATAGGCTTGGTTGGCGTAAACGATGCGCGCGTCGCCTCTGGTGACGAGCAGCCCTTCTCCGGAAGCGTCGGCGATGAGCTTCGTCACCTCGTTACCCGCGACTCGGCCGGAGAAGTGAATCAATCCGACCGCATAGGCGAAGAGAAAGAAGATTCCGGCGACGCCGAAAACAGCGAGCGCCAGAATGGTAATGCGCGGCGCGAGGTCCGAAGGCGTGAGGTAATAGGCGGCGACGCCCGCGACCAACGCGATGACGAGGGCAAGCGTCAATCCCACATTGGCGGGCCGCTCGCTGCGTCCCAAGTCGGACGCTTCGGTCCTGTCGCTCATTTCTTAACCACCCGCGTCATATATCGCCGATCGCGACGGCCATGCTGACGCCGGCGCGCCGATTATTAGTCTGCCGACGCCTACAGAATCATCTAAAACAATGGCCGTGAACGCCAATAATAGCAACGCCGGACGCTGAAAGGGCGCTGATTAGTCAAACATTAACCATTCATTAACCTTTTTTCGGCGCTTGCCAGGAAAGCTGTTAATTTGGCAAGGTTCACGCGCGTTCGAACGAGAGACTAGCCGTTCATGCCCGATAAATTCACTCAACTGCTGCCGGCGCTTGGAGCGCTCGTTGCGTTCCTCGTCGCTGCGGTGCTCGTGCTTTACATTTTCCGTCTGTTGTTCGGACGCCGCATCCGTTCGCCCGGCGGCCGCAATCGCGCGCGCCGGCTGGACGTCGTCGATGTCTATGACCTCGACCGCGAGCGCCAGCTCGTCATTGTGCGGCGCGACAACGTTGAACATCTGCTCCTGATCGGCGGCCCTACCGACATCCTCGTCGAAGCGACGATCAGCCGGCTCGAAGGCGCTGTCAGCCGCGGGCCGGAGCAGCGCCCGGGACCGCCGGCGGCAGCGAACTGGCCGGCCGGGCCCCCGGCGCCGCCACGAGAGCTGGAAACGCCGCTGCCCAAGCCCGCGGCGGCGGGCCCCGTCAATCTGCCGCCTGACCTCTTCGCGCCGGCGCCTCCGAGGCCCGCTGCGCCGCCGCCTCCCCCGCCGCCGCCGCCAGCCGGACCAAGAGTTTCGAGTCCGGCCGCGCCGCAGCGCCCGGCTCCGCCCCGCTCGCCGACGCCGCCTTTCCTTGCGCGCGCTCAGCAACGGCTGGCGCCGCGTCCGAAAGAGCCGCCGCCGTCAGAAGCCGCGACCCCGGCGCCGCCTCCGCCGCCGCCCGCGGCTCCTCCGAGGCCGGCAGAACCGCCGCCGGCGCCAAGGCCCGCAGCGCCGCCGCCGGCCGCCGCCAGGCCTGCAGCGCCTCCGCCTGCGCCGCCGCCGCCCAAACCCGCGACGCCGCCGCCTCCGGCCGACGTGGATCCGCTGGACTCGCTTGAAGCGGAGATGGCGCGACTGCTCGGCCGCTCGGATCAAAAGGAATGAAAAAGGGCGTCGCCAACGGCGACGCCCTCACTTTTCCCCAAAGGTTTCGGACTCAATCGTCTCGATAGACTTTTTCGCGCCGTTCGTGACGCTCCTGCGCCTCGATCGACAGCGTCGCGATTGGACGCGCATCGAGGCGCTTGAGGGAAATCGGCTCCCCCGTTTCCTCGCAATAGCCGTAACTGCCGTCGTCGAGGCGCGTCAGCGCCGCGTCGATTTTGGCGATGAGCTTGCGCTGCCGGTCGCGCGCGCGCAGTTCGATGGCGCGATCGGTTTCGGACGACGCGCGATCCGCCAGATCAGGATGGTTTTCGTTTTCATTCTGCAGAGTGGCCAGCGTTTCGCGACTCTCTTGCAGAATGTCCTCCTTCCAAGCCAGCAGTTTGCGCCGGAAATATTCGCGCTGCCGATCGCACATGAAGGGTTCGTCTTCGGAAGGCTTATACGTTTCTTCCAGATCCACCGCCATCTCGCGAATCCTTAATTGGCCTATAGGCGACGCCTATATAGCCGCGACGGGCGCCACATACAATCATTCCCCGCGCCGCCCTCACTCCATGGCTCTGCGCAGATTTTCGTCGATCTTGTCCAGGAAGCCTGTCGTCGACAGCCATTTCTGATTGCAGCCGACAAGCAGGGCCAGATCCTTGGTCATGAAGCCCGACTCGACGGTCGCGACGCACACCTCCTCGAGCGTGCGGGCGAAGCGGGTCAGCTCGTCGTTCCCATCGAGCTTGCCGCGATGCGCGAGCGCGCGCGTCCAGGCGAAAATCGAGGCGATCGAATTGGTTGAGGTCTCATGCCCCTTCTGGTGCTCGCGATAATGGCGCGTGACCGTGCCGTGGGCGGCTTCGGCCTCGACGGTCTTGCCGTCGGGCGTCATGAGCACGCTCGTCATCAGGCCGAGCGAACCGAAGCCCTGCGCCACCGTGTCGGATTGGACGTCGCCGTCGTAATTCTTGCACGCCCAGATGTAGCCCCCCGACCATTTGAGCGCCGAGGCGACCATATCGTCGATCAGACGATGCTCGTAGGTGAGGCCGAGCGCCTGGAATTTCGATTTGAACTCGGCGTCGTAAATCTCCTGGAACAAATCTTTGAAACGGCCGTCATAGGCTTTCAGGATCGTGTTCTTGGTCGACAGATACACCGGATATCTGCGTGTGAGCCCGTAGTTGAACGTGGCGCGCGCGAATTCGCTGATCGACTCGTCAAGATTGTACATCGCCAGCGCGACGCCGGAGCCGGGGAAGTTGAAGACTTCCTTCTCGATGACGTCGCCGTCGACGCCTTCGAATTTGATCGTCAGACGACCCTTGCTTGGCACTTGGAAGTCAGTGGCCTTGTATTGATCGCCGAATGCATGGCGCCCGATGATGATCGGCTGCGTCCATCCTGGGACCAATCGCGGGACATTCCTGCAGATGATCGGCTCGCGAAAGATGACGCCGCCCAAGATGTTGCGGATGGTGCCGTTCGGCGATTTCCACATCTCCTTGAGATGGAATTCCTTCACCCGCGCTTCATCGGGCGTGATCGTCGCGCATTTCACGCCGACGCCATGCTTTTTGATGGCGTAGGCCGCGTCGATCGTCACCTGATCATTGGTGGCGTCGCGATTTTGAATCGAGAGATCGTAATAAAGGAGATCGACGTCGAGATAGGGCCGAATGAACTTTTCTTTGATGGCGGCCCAGATGATGCGGGTCATTTCGTCGCCGTCAAGTTCGACGACAGGGCTTGCAACCTTGATCTTCCGCATGCGCCGGCTCCTCCTGTGCCGCGCGCCTTATAGCGTCGGCTAGAGGTTTTGGGTAGCAATTGGGGGGCCTTTCTCTAAGCGCCGAAGCGCCCTTCCCCCCGCGCGCTTTCCGCCCTAATTTGCCGCCGCTCGGGGCGAGGAGGCGAATTGGTCGGGGCCGGAACGGATCGCAGCAAGACGGCCCTTTCCGGGGGGCCGGCGATTGTGCTCGTGCGTCCGCAGCTCGCCGTCAACATCGGCATGTGCGCACGCGCCATGGCCAACTTCGGCCTCTCCGATTTACGCCTCGTCTCGCCGCGCGAAGGCTGGCCGCGCACCGGCGCCTATCGCAAGGGCGCCTATGCGGCGGCCGCCGGCGCCGTGCATCTCCTCGAAAGCGCGAAACTCTACGAGAGCGTCCGCGATGCGATTGAGGATCTCTCCTTCGTCTACGCCGCGACGGCGCGCGGACGCGGCCAGATGAAGCCGGTGCTGACGCCTGCCCAGGCCATGCCGGGCACGGCGGCGCGCATGACGGCGGGCGAAAAGCATGGCGTGCTGTTTGGCCCCGAGCGCACCGGCCTCGACAATGACGACGTCGCGCTCGCCGACTTCATCCTCACCTTTCCGGTCAATCCCGCCTACGCCTCGCTCAATCTCGCGCAGGCGGTGCTGCTCACCGGCTATGAATGGTTTCGCGCCGCGCATGGCGACGCCATTCCCTTCGAGATCGAAGAGCGCTCGCCGCCGGCGACGCGCGAAATGACGCTCGCCTTCTTCGATTTTCTCGAAGGCGAACTCGACAAGCGCGGCTTCTTCCGTCCGCTGACGAAAAAGCCCGTCATGTCGCGCAATCTGCGCAACATGTTCCACCGCATGGGCCTCACCCAGCAGGACGTGCGCACGCTGTGGGGCATGGTCGTGCGGCTGGTGGAAGGCCCGCGCCGTGAGCCGAAGAAGACGAGCCGGAAGAAGCAAGAGGAGGAGACGGAGTCGTAAAGCCGCGCCATTGCGAGCCGAAGGCGAAGCAATCCAGGGCGCGGTCATGAACCTATGGATCGCTTCGTCGGCTCCGCCTCTTCGCGACGACGGCCGGCATAGGTCTAATGAAACGACTGTTTGGCCTCGCGCCGCGCCGAAGGCGGCGGGGCGAGCGGGCTCGCCTGATGGTGCACGAGCCGCCAGCGCTCCCCGCTCCAGCGAAACCAGTTGGTCGCGAGCAGCAGGCCGCCGCCGACCTCCTCGATGCAAAAGACCCGGCCGTCGGCGCCCTCGATGAGCGTCTGCGGGTCGCGCGCCGACACGGCCGCTTGGCCCGGGTTGCGGAAAATGTCGCGGTAGGAGGCAAGCACCGGCATGCGCCCGACGAGCGCCGGCCATCCTGGGTGAACGCAGGAACAGCCCTCCTCCGCCCAAAGATCGTTCAAAGCGCCAAGGTCACGCGCGGCGAAGGCCTGATAATAAGCAGCGTTGGCGTCGAGCAGCGAGGTTTCATCCATCGGGGGACACTGCGAGATTCTCTTGGGCATGGCAAATGCAAGACGTGGCCCAGAGAGATCGATCGATGGATGCGCTGACCTGGTTCGGACTTTTCGCGGTAAGCGCGATGCTGCTGGCCTATACTCTGGAAGAACGCAGCCATTGGTTCGTGCTGGGATTCGCCGTCGCCTGCGCTTTGGGGTCAGTCTATGGATTTCTTCAAGGCGCTTGGCCCTTCGGCCTGGTCGAGGCGGTGTGGACGGGGGTCGCGCTCAAGCGGTGGCGCTCGCGGCGAAGAGCCTCGCAAGACTGCGGCGAAGCGCTTAAATGTAATGTCGACGATGTCACAGATCGCCCAATTTGTGATATCGCGCACTTCGCGCCGGCCTTGAACCGGACGCAGGAGGCTCCCGATGTTCATCCAGACTGAAGCTACCCCTAATCCCGCGACGCTCAAGTTTCTGCCCGGCCAAGATGTTTTGGGCCAGGGCGCGATGGAATTCCGCTCGCGCGACGACGCCGCCCACGCGCCGCTCGCCGAGGCGCTGCTCTCCATCGACGGCGTCGAGGCGGTGATGTATGGCGCGGATTTCGTCTCGGTGACGAAGAACGGCGCCGAATGGCCGCATCTGAAGCCGGCCATTCTTGGCACGATCATGGAGCATTTCGCCTCCGGCGCGCCGCTCCTGACCGAAGGCGCGGCGCCGGCGCAGTCCAGCGGCGAGTTCTATGACTCGGCCGACGCGGAGACGGTCGCCACGATCAAGGAGCTGATCGAGACGCGCGTGCGGCCGGCGGTCGCCGGCGACGGCGGCGACATCGTCTTCCGCGGCTTCAAGGATGGCGTCGTCTATCTTGCCATGAAGGGCGCCTGCTCTGGATGCCCCTCCTCCACCGCGACGTTGCGGCACGGCATCGAGAACCTGCTCAAGCATTTCCTGCCGCAGGTGAAGGGGGTCGAGCCGGCGTAGGGGCGGCGTCTCCGGAGGCGACGTTGATCGCGCCTCGAAAAGCGTCATAATCAACGAATCATGCGAATCCTTGCGATTGACACCGCTCTGCCAGCCGTCTCGGCCTGCGTGCTGGACCATGACGCGGCGGCGCCGATCGCCGCCGAATCTGTGGAGATGGAGCGCGGCCACGCCGAGGCGCTGCTGCCGCTGATCCGGCGAATCATGAGCCAGGTCGAGGGGGGCTTCGCCTCGCTCGATCGCGTCGCCGTGACGGTCGGCCCCGGCTCCTTCACCGGCATCCGCATCGGCCTCGCCGCCGGTCAGGCGATCGCGCTCGCCTGCAAAGCCGAGATCGTCGGCGTCTCGACGCTGGCCGCGCTTGCGGCGCCGCTGATTATCGATCCTTTCGACGGCGTCGTCGCGGCGGCGATCGACGCGCGCCACGACAAAGTCTACATCGCCGCCTTTGGCCCGGGCGGCCGCCCGCTGCTTACCGCGCGCCGGATGAACGCCCCTGAAGCGCTACGCGCGCTCGGAACCGGCCCGCTGCTTCTGACCGGCTCCGGCGCGCCGCTCCTTGCGAAGGAGGCGCGCGCCCGCGGCATTCCGGTCCGGATCGCAAGCGAGCGGCCTGCGCCCGATATCGCCCTCGTGGCGCGTCTGGGCCTTGCCGCCCAGCCTGACACCGCGCCCGCGCGGCCGCTTTATCTTAAGGAGCCCGACGTCACGATGCCGGCCGCGCGCCCCGACGCCCAAAAAGACGCCACGCGTTTGGGCGATGCGGCCGCCCGCGCCGCCGCCACGGCCCAAGCGTGAGCTAGCGCCATGACGCTGCTTTCGTCCTTCTTCGCCAAGCCGACTTTCGTCATCGAACCCATCGGGGCGGAGCGCGCCGACGACTGCGAACGTCTGCATGGGGCGTCCTTCGCATTTGGCTGGTCGAAAATCGACTTCGAGAATTATCTGACCGACGCCCATATCATCGCCGACGGCGCGGTCGCGGAGGGCCGCAAGGGCGAGCTTGGGGGCTTCATCCTCTCACGGCTGACGCCGCCCGACGCCGAAGTCCTCACTTTCGCCGTGAACCCCGCGAGACGCGGCGCGGGACTGGGCCGGCGCATTCTTGAAAAGCATCTCGAAAATCTCGAGCGCGGCGGCGCCCGGCTCGTCTTTCTGGAGGTGGCCGACGACAATGAGGCCGCGCTGAAGCTCTACGCGCGGGAAGGCTTCAAAGAGATCGGCAGGCGGGAGAATTACTATCAACGCGCCGACGGCGAACGGCGCGCGGCGATCGCTCTGCGGCTGGAGACCTGAGTGCGCGCGGCTTGCAGAACGCCTCTCGGTAAACTAGACTAAGTTAGTTTAGTCGAGCCGAGACGCTCATGCGCATCGTCAACATGCACGAAGCCAAGACCCAGCTCTCCAAGCTGGTCGATCTTGCCTCTAAGGGAAAGCCTTTCATCATTGCGAAGGCCGGAAAACCTTTGGTAAAGGTCACGCCGCTCGAGTCGGCTGCTCAGTCCAAGATCCAGCGGCTCGGCTTTATGGCCGGACAGGGGGTTATCCCAGAAGATTTCGACCGCATGGGCGAGATCGAGATTGGACGGCTATTCGAAGGCGACGCGTGAGACTGCTGCTTGATACGCAGATCATCCTATGGGCCGCAGTGTCGCCCGATCGCCTCTCAAAAAAGGCTCAAGCGGTCCTGCTCGAAGAGGCAAATGAACTCGTCTACAGCGTCGCAAGCCTGTGGGAAGTCGCCATCAAACGCAGCCTCAATCGGGCCGACTTTCAAGTCGACCCGCGTGCGCTGCGTCAGGGTCTCTTGAACAATGGATACAACGAGTTGCCCGTGCTCAGTCAACACGCGCTCGCGACGGATGCGCTGCCGTTGATTCATCGGGATCCGTTCGATCGACTGCTTATTGCTCAGGCGGTCGTCGAAGGCGTCACGCTGCTCACGGCGGATGCGCTGCTCCTGCGCTATGGCGGGCCAGTTCAAAAAATATGAGTGCAAGGCGCCGCTTGCGGCGGTAGAGCGCCTCCTGATCACATGAAATCATGTGATCGATAAGGAAGCGCTCAAAATCAAAATATTGGAGCAGGTTCTCATCGAAAAAGTCTGTCAACTTTTTCGGAACCTGCTCTAAGGCGCAAAAAAAGTCGTATACTGCGTCCACTCGGGTGGCGCGCCGAGTCGCCGGGGCGACGATGGAGCAGAAAAATAGTCACAGACGTCAAAGAACTGATTGAGGCGCGATCCAAACCTCAGCGGTCCGAAGCTCCACGACCCTCCAAAGTTCTGGTCAAGTCATACGGCTGCCAGATGAACGTCTATGACGCGACGCGCATGGCTGACCTGCTCAGCCGCGAGGGCTACGCCGAGACCAAGAGCGAAGAAGACGCCGATCTCGTTATTCTCAACACATGCCATATCCGCGAAAAGGCCGCGGAAAAAATCTATTCTGAGCTCGGCAAGCTTGCGATCGCCAAACGCGCGCTGAACGCGCAAGGCCGCGACATGAAAATCGTCGTCGCCGGCTGCGTCGCCCAGGCTGAGGGCGAAGAGGTGCTCAAGCGCCAGCGCGCGGTCGATCTCGTCGTCGGTCCGCAGAGCTATCACCGGCTGCCGGAGCTTCTGCGCCAGGCCAGGGACGGCGCTCGCCTCGCCGATACGGATTTCGCCGTCGAGGACAAATTTCGCGCCCTGCCCGCCCCGAACCGCGCGCAGATTCGCGCGCGCGGCGTTTCGGCTTTCGTCACCGTTCAGGAAGGCTGCGACAAGTTCTGCTCGTTCTGCGTCGTGCCTTATACGCGCGGCGCCGAGGCGTCGCGTCCTGTCGCCGAGATCATCGCCGAGACCCTGCGGCTCGTCGACGCCGGCGTGCGCGAGATCACGCTGATCGGCCAAAACGTCAACGCTTATCGCGGTCCGGATGGAGACGGCGGAGAGGCAAGCCTTGCGCAGCTTCTCGACCGGCTGGCGCGGATCGAAGGGTTGGCGCGCCTGCGCTACACCACAAGTCATCCGGTCGACATGGCGCAGGAGTTGATTGACGCGCATCGCGCGATTCCAAAGCTCATGCCCAATGTGCATCTGCCGGTTCAATCGGGCTCGGACCGCATTCTGAAAGCCATGAACCGCAAGCACGGCGCAGACGCGTACCTCTCCATCGTCGAGCGCCTGCGAAAGGCCTGCTCGGACATCGCCATGTCGTCGGACTTCATCGTTGGCTTTCCCGGCGAAAGCGACGCGGATTTCGAGGCGACGATGGCGCTCGCGCGCACTGTGGGCTTCGCTTCAAGCTTTTCGTTCAAATATTCGCCTCGGCCGGGCACGCCCGCCGCCGACCGGGACGATCAAATCGATGAGACGGTGAAGAGCGAACGCCTCGCCGCGCTACAGGCTCTGCTTGAAGAGCAGCGGCAAGCCTTCAACGCGGCGACGGTCGGCCGAGAGTTCGACGTGCTCTTTGAAAAAGCCGGTCGGCACGCGGGGCAAATCGCGGGCAAGAGTCCCTATATGCAGGCTGTGCATGTTGAAGGCCCGATGGCGTGCGTTGGCCGCGAAGCCAGAGTGAAGATCATCGCGGCAGGCTCGAATTCCTTGGGCGGACGGCTCATGAGCGAGGAGGCGAAGGCTTGACGACGATCGACGACCCGTTGCTCGCCGCACGGGGACCGGAGCCTGTTGACCCGGAAGCGGAAATCACGCTCGCCTTTGAAAACAACCGTCACGCCTCGCTCGTTTTCGGCCTCTACGACCAGAATCTCGCCAAGATCGAACGACGCTTGCGCGTCGCCTCCTTCGCCAATGGCAATCACGTCACGCTCAAAGGCAAGTCCGAGGCCTGCGAACATGCGCGACGCGTGCTCGAGGCGCTTTACGAGCGCGTCGCGCTGGGTCAGACGATCACGCTGGGCGACGTCGACGGCGCCATAGAGGAATCAGCGCGCCAACGCAGCCTGTTTCCGGATTCGGAGCCCTCACGCGGCGCTTTCGAGCAGATCCTGACCCGCAAACGCGGGTCGGTGCGCGCGCGCAACGCCGCGCAGGACCAGTATTTGCGCGCGCTCAAGCGCTACGAACTGGTCTTCGCGGAGGGTCCTGCGGGCACCGGCAAGACCTGGCTCGCGGTCGGCCACGCCGTGCAGCTGATGGAGCAAGGCGCGGTCGAACGGCTGATTCTGTCCCGTCCCGCCGTCGAGGCTGGCGAGCGTCTCGGCTTTTTGCCTGGCGACATGCGCGACAAGGTCGACCCCTATCTCCGCCCGATCTACGACGCGCTGCATGATTTCATGGATGCGCGGATGGTCGAGCGCGGCATGCAGACCGGACTCATCGAAGTCGCGCCGCTCGCGTTCATGCGCGGGCGCACGTTGACGCGAAGCTGCATTCTGCTCGACGAGGCGCAGAACGCCAGCTCGATGCAGATGAAGATGTTTCTCACCCGGCTCGGCGAAGGCTCGCGGATGATCGTCACCGGCGATCCGTCGCAAACCGATCTGCCTCCCGGGCAGAAATCCGGCCTCTCGGAAGCCGTAAACCTGCTCGCCAATCTCGACGTCGTCGGTCGCGTGAGATTTTCGGAAGGCGACGTGGTGCGTCACGATCTTGTGCGGCAAATCGTTGGAGCCTATGAGCGCGCCGCGCGCGCCAACAAGCAGACGCGCGGGGAACCCTAACTTTGGAGATCGACGTGAATATCGCGGCGCCTGCATGGCGGCGCGTCGGGGATCTGGAAAATTTAACGAAAGAATGCGTTTGTCAGAGTCTCGCCATAAGCGGGGCTGCGCTAGCTCCCGAATGTGAAATCAGCGTCACATTTTGCAACGACGCGGCGATTCAGCAGCTCAACGCCGAGTGGCGCGGCAAGGATCAACCCACGAATGTCCTGTCTTTTCCGACGCCTGGCGCGCTCGAGCGCAAGCCTCTCCTTGGCGACGTAATCGTCGCCTTCGAAACCGTCGCCAAAGAGGCGGAGCAACAGGGCAAGCTTTTGCGCGCCCACACGGCGCATATGATCGCACATGGATTTCTGCATCTGATCGGATATGATCACGAGACCGCCGCCGAGGCCGAGCGGATGGAAGCGCTGGAGCGTAAGATCGTGACGGCGCTTGGATTTCCCGACCCCTATGCGGATGATGCAGACGGGCCGGCCGGCGGAGCGAATTGAACAAAGCGCATGTCGACGCGATACGATAACGCCGACGATCCCATTCCAT
The DNA here is from genome assembly GCF_051061285.1 of Methylocystis sp. GTDB lineage: Bacteria > Pseudomonadota > Alphaproteobacteria > Rhizobiales > Beijerinckiaceae > Methylocystis. The sequence goes on along the minus strand of NZ_JBPFEA010000019.1, from coordinate 36,896 downwards.
TAAGACGCACTGGCGATGGACCGCGCCTGAGCCTCGTCGACAGGCTGCGCGGGCTGCTCGGTCTTGCGCCGGCCTCGGTGCGCGAGGACATCGAAGACAGGCTTGAAGAGTCGGCGGGCGACGTGACCCCGCATGAGCGGGCGCTCTTGAAGAACGTCCTTGGCCTGCACGACATGCGCGTCGACGACGCGATGATTCCCCGCGCCGACATCGTCGCCATCTCGCTGGATGCGCCGCTGCGCGAAGCCTTGGAGCTGTTTCGCACCGCCGCCCATTCGCGTCTGCCGGTTTACGCCGATACGCTCGACGATCCGCGCGGGATGATCCATATCCGCGATTTCGTCAATCATATCGCGTGCTGCGCCGATCGGCGCGAAGACTCCGACGCGACGACCGTCGAACCGAGAAAGATCGACTTCGACACGCCGCTGTCGCAGGCGAATTTGCTCAAGCCGGTGCTCTTCGTGCCGCGCTCCATGCCGGCGCTCGATCTTTTGATCCGTATGCAGGCGACGCGCACGCATCTGGCGCTCGTCATCGACGAATATGGCGGCACGGACGGCCTCGTCACCATCGAGGACATCATGGAGATGATCGTCGGGGATATCGAAGACGAACATGACGTCATCGACGAGTCGGGCTTCGTCGAGCTTGAGAACGGCGATTTCATCATCGACGGGCGCGCCGATCTTGATGAAGTGACGGCGCGGCTCGGCGTCGACTTCCGACTTGAAGATACGCCCGCCGAGGTGACGACGCTCGGCGGTATGGTCGCGTGGCTCGCCGGCCGCGTCCCGATGCGCGGCGAGATCATCGCGACGCCGGTCGACTCCCACGAATTTGAGATCGTCGACGCCGATCCGCGGCGGGTCGGCAAGTTGCGCGTGCGCCGGCGCGTCTGAAGCGCCTCTGCAATGTGCATGTCACATTCAAACGGCAGGGGTCGCAGACTCTGTCGCTTCCGGAAGGATTTCCCTTGCAGCTGATTGAGGACTTTTACGACGAGGCCGCTTGCATTGAGTTGCGCAAGAAAATTCTCGCGACGCCGTTTGTCGGCGGCGGCGCCACTGCGACCGGAATGGCGGCGAGCGCCAAGAACAATTTACAAATGGATCCAGCCAAGGGACACGCGATTCTTAACGACATAGCGCATCGGTTGATGAGCGACGCGCGCGTCGACTTTTACGCCATACCAAAGCGCATCGCCGCAATGCAGGTGAACCGATATGACGAGGGCATGCATTACGCCAATCATTCCGACGCGCCGATTATGAATGGCTTCCGCTGCGATCTGTCGTTTACGCTCTTCCTTGAGGATCACACGAATTACGATGGCGGCGAACTGGTGCTCGAGCAAGAGAACGGGCTGTTGAAACTCAAGCCGAAGATCGGCAGCGTTTTCATCTATTCGACGGGCCTCATTCACCGCGTGGAAAAAATCACGCGGGGCAGCCGCCTGGCTTGCGTCGGCTGGATCGAAAGCCGCGTCCGCGACGAGACGAAACGCAAGATTCTGCGCGATTTGAATTACGCGCATAGAAACTATCTGCAGCGACACGGGTGCGACGAGATCGGCGATCTGCTTGTGAAAAATTCCGGCGACCTCATGCGCATGTGGTGCGAGTGAGGCGAAGGCTGTCTCGCCTGCCGGGCAAGCTTTGCGCCTCCCGGAAACTCTTTAGAGTCGCATCCGTCGATTCAACGGGACAAGGCCCAATCATGGCGGAGTTTGCCGAGATCTCCCGCGCGTCCGCGTTGGCCCCCTCGCTTCTGCTGCGAATCGCCATGTCCCGCGGCTGGACGCGCCGCGCGATCGCGTTCTGCGCCGGCGCAACCGGCGCTCTCGCCCTCGCGCCTTTCGATTTCATTCCGGCCATGTTCGCGCCGCTCACCGTCGCCGTCTGGCTCATCGACGGCGCGGCGGACGGCGACGACTCGCCGCGCTTTGCCCTTGGCCCGATTCTTTCGGCGGCGGGAGCCGGCTGGTGGCTGGGCTTCGGCTATTTCGTGGCGGGCCTCTGGTGGATGGGCGCCGCGATGCTCGTCGAAGCCGATCAGTTCGCCTGGGCGCTGCCGCTCGCCGTGTTCGGTCTGCCGGCGGTTCTTGCGGCGTTTCCAGCCGCGGGTTTCGCCGTCGCGCGCCTCTTGTGGTCGCCTGGCGGCGCCCGCGTCTTCGCGCTCGCCGCGGGACTGGGGGCCGCGGAGTGGTTGCGCGGCCATCTGTTCACGGGCTTTCCCTGGAACGATTTCGGCATGGCGCTCACGAGCGCCGGGCCAATGGCGCAGACGGCCTCTCTCGTCGGCCTGCATGGGCTCGACATCATAGCGATCGTGATTTTCGCCGCGCCGGCGACGCTCATCGATCGCGCGCCGCGCGACGGGCGCCGCATCGGCGGGACGATGTTCGCCGCGGCGGCGCTGGCCCTGCTGATGTTCGCTTATGGCGTGTTTCGGCTTGGCGCCGACGAAACGGAATATGTCGACGGCGTGGCGTTGCGCCTGATGCAGCCCAATCTCCCTCAGGATGCGAAATTTCGCCCCGAGAATGGCGCGAACATTTTGCGTCACTATCTCGCGCTCTCGGAACGCGCGACAAACGCGCGGCCGTCCGGCCTCGCCGAGGTCACCCATCTCGTCTGGCCGGAATCGGCGTTTCCCTATGTCATTTCACGCCACCCGGAGGCGCTGGCGGCGATCGCCCGCGCGCTCAAGGGCGGCGTTCTTTTGACCGGCGCGGCGCGGGCCGAAGGCGATGGCGACGGACGGCAGGGCAAGATCTTCAATTCGATCGAGGCGCTGAAGGGAGAGTCGATCGTCGCTTTATACGACAAGGTTCATCTCGTTCCCTTCGGAGAATATCTGCCGCTGGAGGACCTGCTGCGGCCGCTTGGAATCAATCACCTCGTGCCGGGCATCTGGGACCGCGGCGCGGGGCCGCGCCTTCTCGCGGCGCCCGGTCTGCCGCCAATTGCGCCGCTCATCTGCTACGAAGCGATTTTCCCGGGCGAGACGATCCCGCGCGGGGCCGCGGATCGCCCCCTTCTGTTCCTTAACGTCACCAATGACGGATGGTTCGGCCGCACGACCGGGCCCTATCAGCATCTGGCCCAGGCCCGCCTGCGCGCGATCGAAGAAGGGCTGCCAATGATCCGCGTCGCCAATACCGGCGTTTCGGCGATCATCGACGCCTACGGACGCATCCTTCAGTCGCTGCCGCTCGGCGAAGAAGGCCTCATCGACGGGCGTCTGCCGAGGGAGGCGGAGCCCACTGTCTTCGCCGCTTATGGCGCGCTGGCGTTCCCAGCGCTCCTTGCCGCAGCGACGGCCATGGCCTTGCTCGGCGTCGCCCGGCGCCAGCCATAAAGTCGCTTCTTCTTTGTCGAGCGGTCGATGATCCGCCCGCGGCGAAAAGACGCCGCTTGCATGGGGGCGACGCTGGCCTCGGCGCCTGGACCTTGCACTTTTCACGGTTCTACGGGCCACGCAGCTATCGGAGCAGGCCGGGAAATGTAGACTGTCCTTGCCGGGAAGATCGCCGCCCGACCGCGCTTAGCTGAAATCTTCTTGAAATTCATGCACCTACCTGCGATGTAGCTTGCGCGCCCGACGACAATTCGGCTACAACTGAGCAGGAGGCGGTAAAGTTGAAGAAGGCGCCAGACCCGATCGATCGTCACGTCGGCAGCCGCGTTCGCATGCAGCGAATTCTCATGAAAATGAGTCAGGAGAAGCTTGGAGACGCGCTCGGACTCACTTTTCAGCAAGTGCAGAAATACGAGAAAGGCGCCAATCGTATCGGCGCGAGCCGCCTGCAACAGATTTCGAAGACTCTGAACGTGCCGCCGTCCTTTTTCTTCGAAGGCGCGCCAACGAGCGGCGCGCCAGCGCCGACCGGCGGATTCGCTGAGGAGTCCTCGTCGCAATACGTCGTCGATTTTTTATCGACGACGGAAGGCCTGCATCTCAATCGCGCCTTCGCCCGCATCCGCGATCCCAAGGTGCGAAAGCGCGTGCTCGATCTGGTGACGACGCTCGCAGACCAGTCGGAGCCGGCGCGGGAGTAAGAGAATGTCGTTCTCCAAAACGAACGATTTGGCCTTTTCGGCTTGACGCACCGAACGCGCGCTGGCAGATGACTCCCCCTGCTCCGCAGTTGTTCAACTCTTCCTCAAAGCCATCGGAGATTTGGAAGTGACCCGGAAAAATTATCTTTTCACGAGCGAGTCCGTTTCCGAAGGCCATCCGGACAAGGTTTGCGACCGTATTTCAGACGAAATCGTTGACGAGTTTTTCCGTGAAGGTTCCAAGGCCGGCATCGATCCCTACGCCATTCGCGTGGCCGCGGAGACTCTTGCGACCACAAACCGCGTCGTCATCGCCGGAGAAGTGCGCGGGCCGCATATTCCCTTCGATCGGATCATCGAGATCACGCGCGGCGCGATTCGCGCCATCGGCTACGAGCAGCGCGGGTTCCATTGGAACACCGCCAATGTGGAAGTGCTGCTGCACGAGCAATCCGTCGATATTGCACAGGGCGTGGACGCCGCCGGCAACAAGGACGAAGGCGCGGGCGACCAGGGCATCATGTTCGGCTACGCCGTGCGCGAAACGCCCGAACTGATGCCGGCGCCGATCTATTATTCGCATAAGATTCTGGAGCTGCTCGCCCAGGCGCGCCATAGCGGCAAGGAAAAAGGCCTCGGTCCCGACGCCAAGAGCCAGGTCACGGTGCGCTACGCCGACGGCAAGCCCGTCGAGGCGACGCAGATCGTGCTGTCGCATCAGCATGTCGACGAAACCCTCTCGCCGGCCGACATTCGCAGCATCGCCGAGCCCTATATTCGCGACGCGCTGCCCGACGGCTGGATCACCAACACGACCGTCTGGCACGTCAATCCGACCGGTAAATTCTACATTGGCGGGCCCGACGGCGACGCCGGCCTCACCGGCCGCAAGATCATCGTCGACACCTATGGCGGCGCCGCGCCGCACGGCGGCGGCGCCTTCTCCGGCAAGGATCCGACCAAGGTCGATCGTTCGGCCGCTTACGCGGCGCGCTATCTCGCCAAGAACGTCGTCGCGGCCGGGCTCGCCGACCGCTGCACGCTGCAGCTGTCCTACGCGATCGGCGTCGCCGAGCCGCTGTCGATCTATGTCGATCTGCATGGCACCGGCCATGTGTGCGAGGAGAAGGTGGAAGAGCTGCTGCCTCAGCTCATTCGCCTCTCGCCGCGGGGGATTCGCGAGCATCTTCAGCTGAACCGACCGATCTATGCGCGCACCTCCGCCTACGGCCACTTCGGCCGGACGCCTGACGCGGACGGCGGCTTCTCCTGGGAGAAGACCGATCTCGTCGACCAGCTGAAGTCGCATTTCGCCTAAGTTCGGCCGGTTCGAGCGGCTCGGAAGGCGAACGCCGCAGCGGAGAAATGCTCTGTCCGGCGCGAGATGGCTCAGTTTGTGACGCGGGAGCAAGCCAGCGCCACAAACTGGACGACGTTCCAAATGATCGCGGCCAATTAGCGCTTATGAGCGAGACCTCTCAGCAACGCGGCGCGCACGCCCGTCTCTATGGCCGCTCGAAAGGCAAGGCGCTCCGAAAGCGTCAGGCGGCGCTGATCGAAGAGCTCTTGCCGCGTCTGTCGCTCGATCTTGCGCAGCCGCCGGCGCCCACGGCCCGCGAAAGGCGCCTCGAGATCGGCTTTGGCGGCGGCGAGCATCTGATTGCGGCGGCAAGCGACAGCCCCGAGGTTGAATTCATCGGCTGCGAACCCTTCCTCAACGGCGTGGCGAAGCTCCTCGCCCGGATCGACGAGCGTGGACTGACGAATATCCGCCTGCATCAAGGCGACGCCGCAGATGTGCTCGACTGGCTGCCGGAAGATAGCCTGTCGCGCGTATATCTTTTCTATCCTGACCCCTGGCCCAAACGACGCCATCACAAGCGGCGTTTCGTGGCGCGGGAAAATCTCGACCGTCTGGCGCGGGCGATGCATGCGGGCGCGGAGCTGCGCTTTGCGACGGACATCGACGATTATGCCGCCTGGAGCTTGGCGCGGCTGCGCGCGCACCCAGCCTTCCGCTGGCGCGCGCAGCGCGCCGAGGACTGGCGAACGCCATGGCCAGGCTGGACCCGAACCAAATATGAAGCCAAAGCCATGGCCGAAGGCCGCGATCCGGTCTATCTGACCTTCGTCCGGGCGCTGCGCTAAGCCGCCTCCAAGTTGCAAAGCCTTCAAAAATCACACGGCCGACGATGACGACAGGGGGAGAAGCGCATGGTTGAGACGGCGGGAATGGCTAACGCGCCGACGACGCCGGTCGAAACGACCACGGATCGTTTCCGCGCCGACGTTCTCGACGCTTCGATGCGGCAGATCGTGCTCGTCGATTTTTGGGCCCCCTGGTGCGGCCCCTGTCGCCAGCTCGCGCCCGTCATCGAGCGTCTGGTGGCCGCCTCGGCCGGCAAGATCGCGCTCGTCAAAATGAATATCGACGCCGATCCGCTGATCGCCGATCAGCTTGGCGTCAAGTCGATTCCCGCCGTGGTGGCGTTTCAGCGGGCACGACCGATCGACGGTTTCGTCGGCGCGCTGCCCGAGAGTCAAATCAAGGGCTTTCTGGAGCGGCTGATCGGCCCGATCGAGGACGAGGGCGATGCGCTCGAAGCGGCGCAGGCGATGATCGCGGAGGGCGATCTCGCCGGCGCGGAGTCGCTGCTGAGCGAACTCGCCGGCGGCGAACCGCCCAACGCCAGGGCCGCCGCAGCCTTGCTGCGTCTTTACATCGACTCGGGACGCTTCGATGAGGCCGGGGCGCTCCTTGAGGCCCTTCCCGACGCTCTTCGCCGCGACAGCGGCGTCGCGGCGGCTGCGGCGGCGCTTCAGAACGCCCAGCAGGCGCAGGATCTCGGCGAGATCGACGAACTGAGAAATCGCGTCAATTTCGATCCCAACGACCTGCAGGCCTATTTCGATCTCGCGCTCGCGCTCAACGCCAAAGGACTGCGCGAGGAAGCGACGGATGCGCTGCTTGAAATCATCCGCCGCGACCGTAGTTGGAATGACGATGGGGCAAGAAGGCAGCTCATTCAGTTTTTTGAGGCGTGGGGACCGATGGACAGGGCGGCCGTGAACGCACGGCGACGACTGTCCACGCTGCTCTACTCCTAGGGAGGCGTTCGCCGATATGAGCCTGAACCGTCCCTACGCCGACATCGACGAATTGCCGAAGGTTCTGCCGCTTTTCCCGCTTTCGGGCGCCATATTGCTGCCGCGCGGCGAACTGCCGCTCAATGTTTTTGAGCCGCGCTATCTCGCGATGGTCGACGACGCGATCGCCGGCGCGCGGCTGATCGGCATGATCCAGCCGCTGCCGGGCGACGAGACGGTCGCCGACGCGACGCAGCTCTATAATGTCGGCTGCGCCGGACGGATCACGCGTCTCGCCGAGACCGGAGACGGCCGCTATCTCATCACCCTCACCGGCGTCGTGCGGTTTCGCGTTCTCGAGGAGCTTAGGGTTCGGACGCAGTATCGGCAGTGTCAGGTCGGATATGACGAATTCTTGGAGGATTTGACGACGGGCGCCGGCGCCGACGCGGTCGACCGCGAAAGCATGGTGTCAATGTTGCGCAACTTCGCCGAATGTTCGAAACTTGAAGTTGACTGGGCGAGCATAGACGCGGCGCCGACGGAGACGCTCGTCAACGCGCTCGCGATGATGTGTCCGTTCGGCGCCAACGACAAGCAGGCGCTGATCGAAGCCATCGATCTGAAAACCCGCGCGGAAACGCTCATCGCGCTCGCGAAGCTCGATCTCGCGCAACGAGCCGGCGACCGGCCGCAGTGGCATTAAGGGAAATTGACGACCATGACTGACGAACGCGATTCCGGCGCCGAGAGATTTGAATCCCCAGCGGAGCCGACGCGGATTGATCCGCGCCTGCTCGAAATCCTCGTCTGCCCGCTGACGAAGACGACGCTCGAATATGACAGCGCGCGCCAGGAGCTCATTTCGCGCTCGGCGCGGCTTGCCTATCCGATCCGCGACGGCATTCCGATCATGCTGCCCGAAGAGGCGCGCCAGATCGACTGACCGGCTCGTCCGCTATGGACGAAACCGCGCCATCCAAGCTTCTGGCGCTTCTCGATCTCGAGGAGGTCGGACCAGACCTCTTCCGCGGCCATAGCCCGGCCTCTTCCGGCCGTCAGGTCTATGGCGGTCAGGCCGTGGCTCAGGCGCTCGTCGCCGCGACGCGGACGACCCCTGCGGACCGTCCTGCTCATTCGCTGCACGGCTATTTCGTCCTCGCCGGCGATCCGTCGATTCCGATCGACTTCGCCGTCGAACGCGTGCGCGACGGCAAGAGCTTCACCACGCGGCGCTGTAACGCCACGCAGCGCGGACATACGATCTTTTCAATGGAGGCGTCGTTCCAACGGCGCGAAGAAGGTCTTACGCACGCCGCCCACATGCCGGACGCCCCGGACCCGGAGAGTCTCGACGACGTGCATACGCTCGTTGAGCGCTTTCGCGCCTTTCTTCCCGAACAGGCCGAGAGCTGGCTGCAGCGGCGAAGCGCGCTCGACATGCGCGTCGTCGCGCCCGACGACGTGTTTTTTCCCGAACGCCGCGCGGCCGGCCAGATGATCTGGTTTCGCGTGCGCGGCGCGGCGCCAGACGACCCCGCCATTCACACGGCGCTGCTCGCCTATCTTTCCGATATGACGCTGCTCAATACGGCGCTGCTCGTTCACGGCCTTACCATCTTCGATCCGAAGATCCAGGTGGCGAGCCTCGATCATGCCCTGTGGATACACGGGCCGATGCGAGTCGACGAATGGCTGCTCTATGCGCAGCAAAGCCCGTGGGCCGGCGGCGCGCGCGCCTTGACGCGCGGCCAGATCTTCACCCGCGAGGGACGCCTCGTCGCCTCGGTGAGCCAGGAAGGCCTGGTGCGCCAGCGCGACTCGACGCGATCCTGAGCGACTGCCTACACAGCAGGCAGATGAAGAAAGTCTGCGTAATATCTAGGCACAGAGCCGGGCGGCGGCGCCCTAAGCGAAAGCGCGCGGGCGAACCGGGGGCGCCCCTGACTCGAGCGCATAGCCGAGGCCCGCAAAGGCGATAGCCAGCCCCGCAGCAAGCTGCGGCGCAGCCTGTGTCTCAGCAGATACGCTTCCGGTCAGTAGATTTCAGTCGTCAGCGCGGCTGGCACGGCATTTGAAAGCGGCAAGTCGCCGACGCGGCGGCGTCCTCCCGCGAATTGCAATCAAGAAACGCCGCCGTCACGCGAGCGAACGCTCGCCAACGAGGTCGATAACCAACAGGATTGGCAGATGAAAATCGTGACAGCGATCATCAAGCCGTTCAAGCTCGATGAGGTCCGCGACGCGCTGACCAACATCGGCGTGCACGGCCTTACCGTGACTGAGGTCAAGGGCTACGGACGTCAGAAGGGACATACGGAAATTTATCGCGGCGCCGAGTATGCGATCAGTTTCTTGCCAAAGCTAAAAATCGAAGTCGCTGTCGACGCCGCCCTCGTCGAACAGGTGATCCAGGCAATCTCCAACACCGCGCGCACCGGACAAATCGGCGACGGAAAGATTTTCGTCACGCCGCTCGAGCGCGCCATCCGCATCCGCACCGGCGAAACCGACGCCGACGCGCTTTGATCGCCTCCCCGCAACATCAGGAGCTCTCACACATGAAACTTCCTTCGCCTCGAAGCGCTTCTGTCGCTTCGGTCATCGCGGGAGCGGCGATTTCGGCATCCTTGGCGTTTCCGGCCTTCGCCGCGAACGACCCGACCCCCAATCCCGGCGACACCGCCTGGATGCTGACGTCGTCGCTCTTGGTGCTGATGATGTCGATTCCGGGCCTCGCGCTGTTCTACGGCGGCCTGGTGCGCGCCAAGAACATGCTGTCGATCCTGTCGCAAACTTTCGCGATCGTCGCGCTCGTCGGCGTGATCTGGACGGTCTACGGCTATTCGCTCGCCTTCGGCGACGGCGGATCGCTCAGCAATTATATCGGCGGCTTCAACAAGCTGTTTCTCAAGGGCGTGACGGCCGCCTCCAATGCGGCGACCTTCACCCCCGGCACCGTCATTCCGGAATATGCTTATTTCGTCTTCCAGATGACCTTCGCGATGATCACCCCGGCGCTGATCATCGGCGCCTTCGCCGAGCGCATGAAATTTTCGGCCGTTCTGCTGTTCGTCGCCTTCTGGGTGACGGTCATCTACTTCCCCATCGCGCATTGGGTGTGGGGCGTCGCCGATCCGAACGCGCTCGTCGACGCTGCGACCCAACTCGCCGCGGCCGGCGACGAGGCGGCGAAAGCGGCCGCGCAGGCGAAGATCGATGAGATCAACGCCGCCGTGGGCTGGCTCGCCGGCAAGGGCGCGCTGGACTTCGCGGGCGGCACAGTGGTGCACATCAACGCCGGAATCGCCGGCTTGGTGGGCGCAATCATCGTCGGCAAGCGCATCGGCTATGGCAAAGAGGCCTTGCCGCCGCATTCGCTCACCCTGTCGATGGTCGGCGCCTCATTACTGTGGGTCGGCTGGTTCGGCTTCAACGCCGGCTCCAATCTCGAGGCGAACGGCGCGACCGCGCTCGCATTCGTCAACACCATGGTGGCGACGGCGGCTGCGGCGCTCTCCTGGATGATCGTCGAGTGGTTGGTGAAGGGCAAACCGTCGATGCTCGGCCTCATCACCGGCGCGGTCGCCGGCCTCGTCGCCGTGACGCCGGCGTCGGGCTATGCAGGTCCGGTCGGCGCCATCGTCCTTGGCCTCGCCGTTTCGCCGATCTGTCTCTTCTTCGTCGATTTCGTGAAGAAGATGGCGGGCTACGACGACGCGCTCGATGTCTTCGGCGTGCACTGCATCGGCGGCATCACCGGCGCCTTGGCGACCGGAATTCTGGTCAGTCCCGATCTCGGCGGCGTCGGCATCACCGACTACACCAATCTGGAAAACTACGCCGGAACCTATGACATGGTCGCGCAGATGAAGGCCCAGGGAATCGCCGTCATCGCGACGCTTCTGTGGTCCGGCATCGGTTCGGCGATCCTCTTCAAGCTCGTCGACCTCATCGTCGGTCTGCGGCCGACGCCGGATCAAGAGCGCGAAGGCCTCGACATCAGCGATCACGGCGAGCGCGCTTACAACTACTAGGTTTAGTCTCCTGACACGATGCGAAGCGGCGCCCACGGGCGCCGTTTCATTTTGTAAGTTGGCGAAGCGCAAACCCACTCAAGAAAGAGCGCGCGTCCCTTCTCCCAGAGGGAGAAGGTGGCCCGGCGAAGCCGGGTCGGATGAGGGGTGAAATCTTTCGATAAATGTGTTCGCAGGCGACGCACGCGATCCGGCGACTCAAGAAGGCGCCCAAGTTTCAAACCCCTCTCCCGGTCGACTCCGGCGACCACCCTCTCCCACAGGGAGAGGGTTTGCGCGCGTGTTGCCCTTATCATTGCGCCGATGCAACATGCGCCCATCAGTCGATAGGGGCCAGGATCGATGTTTTTTGAAATGCGGCGCGCGGGTCTGGCGTTTCTCTTTCTCCTCGCGGCTTTCGCCTTTCCCGCGCGCGCAGCCGAGCGCGTCGTCAATCTCACCTTCGTCGTCTTCAGCGACATCTACGAAATGGCTGAGAGAGACGGACGCGGCGGGTTCGCCCGGATCGCCGGTGGGCTGAAAGCCGAGCGCGCGAAAAGGAAGAATGTCATCGTCGCGCACGCCGGCGACACGCTATCGCCTTCGCTTACTTCGAGCGTCGACAAGGGCGCGCATATCATGGACCTTCTCAACCGCATCGGCCTTGACGTCTTCACGCCCGGCAATCACGAGTTCGATTTCGGCGAAGCGGTTTTTCGCCAGCGCATGGGCGAAGCGAAGTTCCCTTTGCTCGCCGCGAATCTTCGCGACGCCTCCGGCCAGACCGCGCCGGGCTTCGCCGACAGCAAAATCATCAACGTCGATGGGGTGAAGGTCGGACTCTTCGGTCTGACCGATGACGAGGCCGCCAGACGCTCCAGTCCCGGAAGCCTGAGACTTCTGCCCGCGATCGAGACGGCGAAACGCCAGGCCAAGGCGCTTCGCGACGCCGGCGCCGATCTGGTCGTCGTCGTCACGCATTCCGAATGGCAGGACGATCTGCGCCTCGCGAAACTCGGGACGATCGACATTGTTCTGTCCGGGCATGACCACAATCTTCTGGTCGCCTATGACGGGCGCGCCGCCATCGGCGAGACCCAGGCCGACGGCGTCAATCTCGTCGCGATCGATGTCGAGATGCGGATCGCCGACGACGGCGTCAAGCGCTGGACGCCCAGGTTCCGCATCATCGACACGGCCGACGTGACGCCAGACGCCGCGATTGCAGAACGCGTCGCGCAATATGAAGCCGAGGTCGACAAGGCGCTCGACGTCGACATCGGGCGCACAAAGACGCCGCTCGACAGTCGAAAGGCGAGCGTGCGCAGTGAAGAGACCGCGATCGGCGACTTTTTCGCCGACGCGATGCGCGCCGCCGCCGGCGCTGACGTTGCAATCCTCAACGGCGGCGGCATTCGCGGCAACCGCGGCTACGCTTCCGGGACAACGCTGACGCGCAAGGACATCGCCAAGGAGCTGCCGTTCAACAATCAGCTTGTGACTCTGGAGCTTTCAGGCGCCGATCTGCGCGCCGCCCTGGAAAACGCCGTCTGGCTGATCGGCAAGGACGCCGGCCGCTTCGCTCAGATTTCCGGCGCGCGCATCGTCGTGCGGCGTAATGCTGTGCCAGGCTCGCGGCTTGTTTCAATCGAGGTCGGCGGCAAGCCGCTCGACGACACGAAGCTCTACAAGGTCGCGACGATCGACTTCCTGGCGCGCGGCAAGGACGGCTATGTTGCGCTTGCGCGGGGGAAACCGCTGGTCAGCGACCTCGAGGGTCCGCTGCTGACGAACGTTATCATCGGCGCAATCGAAAAGGCCGGCGTGATTGCGCCCGTCGTCGACGGCCGCATCAGGATCGAATGATCAAAGTCCACCGAGGCAGACATATTTGATCTCGATATAATCATCGACGCCGTAGCGCGATCCTTCGCGTCCCAGGCCCGAGTGTTTCACCCCGCCAAATGGCGCCGTTTCGGTCGAGATCAGCGTCTCGTTGACGCCCACCATGCCGAATTCCAACTGCTCGGCGACGCGGATGACGCGGGCGACGTCGCGACTGTAGAAGTAAGCGGCGAGACCGTAAGGCGTGGCGTTGGCGAGACGCACCGCTTCCGCCTCGCTTTCAAAGGAAATCAGCGGCGCGACGGGACCGAAGGTCTCCTCGTTGAAGATGAGCGCGTCGGCCGGCACATTGGCGAGCACCGTGGGTTGAAAGAAAGAACCGCCGAGCGCGTGGCGGGCGCCGCCGGTGAGGATCTTTGCGCCGCGGGCGACGGCGTCGGCGACGTGACGCTCGACCTTTTCGACCGCCGCTTCTTCAATCAGCGGACCGATGGCGACGCCCGCCTCCGTCCCTTCGCCGACCTTTAGCGCGCCGGTCGCCGCCGCGAGTTTTTCGGCGAAAACGTCGACGATCGACGCATGCACGAGGATGCGGTTCGCCGAAACGCAGGTCTGACCGCTGTTGCGGTATTTGGTGGCGATCGCGCCCTCGACGGCGCGATCGAGATCGGCGTCTTCAAAGATAATCAGCGGCGCGTTGCCGCCAAGCTCCATCGAGCATTTCTGGATGTTCTCGGCCGCTTGCCGCAGGAGAATTCTGCCCACTTCGGTCGAGCCGGTGAAGGTCAGCTTGCGCACGACCGGATTTTGCGTGAATTCGCGCCCGACCGGCGCGGGGTCTTTCGCCGTGACCACATTGATCACGCCGGAGGGCACGCCGGCGCGTTCGGCAAGTTCCGCGAGCGCCAGCGCGGAGAAGGGCGTCAGCTCCGCAGGCTTCACCACCATCGTGCAGCCGGCGCCAAGCGCCGCGCCGACCTTGCGCGCGAACATGGCCGAAGGGAAGTTCCATGGCGTAATCGCCGCGGTGACGCCAATCGCCTGTTTGAAGACGAGCAGGCGACGATCGGTCGGACCCGGTATCACGTCGCCATAGATGCGCCGGCCCTCCTCCGCGAACCACTCGATGAAGCTGGCGGCGTAGGCGATTTCGCCGCGCGCCTCGCCGAGCGGCTTGCCCATCTCCGCGGTGATGATGCCCGCCAGCCGCTCCTGATCGGCCATGATCAACTCGAACCAGCGACGCATGATATGCGCGCGCTCCTTGGCGGCGCGATCGCGCCAGCTTGGCAGCGCCCGCGCACAAGACTCGATCGCCCGGCGCGTCTCGGCTGCGCCCATGTCGGGAACGTGGCCGAGGACCGCGCCTGTCGCTGGGTTATTGACGGCGAAGGTCACGCCGCTGTCGGCGCCGACCCAAAGCCCGCCGATGAATGCTTGCTCGCGAAGGCCTAGGCTGACAGAGTTCATTTCGACTTCCCCCTGGGCGCGCGTCGCGCATTTTTGCTACAAAGGGCCAAAGCGGCGTGACGGTCCTTAACGGGCCGCTCGCGAACCCGCAAAAAAACCGACATAATCGCGGCTCATGGGCAAGCGCCCTCCTCCGCCTGAGGTCACATTTGGCTCGTTCCACAATCGTCGATCTGACGCGCATTCGCCTGTCCCGTCGCTCCGTTATCGGCGCCGGCGCCGCCGCATTGGTCGCGCCGCGCGTTCTGGCCAAGCCCGGAGCGCCGCCGACCGGCGCCCCCAACCGCTTCGGTCCCCTCGCCCAGGGCGAAGTCGAGAGCCACGGCCTTTCGACCTTTGGCGACCTTGGCGAGCCGGCCGACTTCAAATATTTCGGCTACGTGAATGCGAAAGCCCCCAAGGGAGGGACTTTGGCGCTGTCGCCGGCAAGCTCGACCTACGACAGTTTCAACGCCTATGTGCTGCGGGGCAATCCGGCGACGGGCCTAACGCTCGTCTTCGACAGTCTGATGAATCAGAGCCTCGACGAGCGCGACGCCTACTACGGCCTCGTCGCCAAAAAGGTGCGCATCTCGCCTGACAAGCTCACTTACGCTTTTCTGTTACGTAAAGAGGCGCGGTTCCACGACGGCTCGCCGCTCACGGCGCATGACGCGGCCTTTTCGCTCAACATTCTCAAGAGCAAGGGCCATCCTGTCATCAGCCAGATGCTGCGTGACCTCGAAAGCGCCGAAGCCGAGGCGGACGACGTTCTCGTGCTGCGCTTCGCGCCTGACCGCACGCGCGATCTGCCGCTCAGCGTCGTGGGTCAGCCGATCTTTTCGCGCGCCTATTACAAGGACCGCGACTTCGCAGCGACGACAATGGAGCCGCCGCTCGGCTCCGGGCCGTACAAAGTCGGCGCCTTCGAGCAGGGTCGATACATCGCCTATCATCGGATGCCTGACTATTGGGCGAAGGACCTGCCGATCGCAACAGGCCAGGCAAATTTCGACGTCGTGCGCTTCGAATATTTCGGCGACAGCCAGGTCGCCTTCGAAGCCTTCAAGGCCGGCGCATTCACCGAGCGAGAGGAAAACATCGCGCGCGTTTGGGCGACGGGCTATGATTTTCCGGCGTTCAAGGACGGGCGCGTCAAGCGAACGACGACGCCCAACAACAATATTCCGCAGATCCAGGGATGGTTCTTCAACACGCGCCGCAAGATTTTTAAAGATCCGCGGGTGCGTGAAGCGATCGGCTACGCCTTCGATTACGAATGGACAAGCCGCAACCTGATGTATGACGCCTATAAGCGCATCTCGTCCTATTTCGAGAACTCCGAGCTTGAAGCGAAAGGCTTGCCGAGCGAACAGGAAAAGGCGCTGCTGGAGCCCTATCGCGCTGATCTGCCAGCGGAAGTTTTTGGCGAGCCCTTCGTCGCGCCGGTTTCTGACGGCACGGGTCAGGATCGCGTCCTGCTCAAAAAGGCGAATGATCTGTTCGTTGCGGCCGGCTGCACGCGCAAGGATGGCGTTCTATGCTTGCCCGACGGAACGCCGCTGGAGTTCGAGTTTCTCGACAATTCCAACGTCTTCGAGCGGCACACGCAGCCCTTCATCAAGAATTTGAAGCTTCTCGGAGTCAACGCCCACATCCGCGTCGTCGACGCCGCGCAGTACAAGCAGCGACTTGAAAACTTTGACTTCGACGTCGTTCACGACGTGCTGCTCATGAGCTGGAACCCCGGAGAGGAGCTTCGCGCTTATTTCAGCTCGAAGACCGCCAATGTGCCCGGCTCGCGAAACCTGCCGGGCGTCTCCAATCCGGCGATCGACTCGCTCGTCGAAAAGGCGCTCCAGGCGCAAACGCGCGAAGAGCTCGTCACCTGCAGCCGTGCGCTCGACCGCGCTTTGCGCGCGGAACGCTATTGGGTTCCGCACTGGTATAATCCGGTGCATCGCTTCGCCTATTGGGATCTCTTCGGCCAGCCCGAACGCCCGCCGAAGTTCGACACCGGCGTGCTGTGGACCTGGTGGTGGGACGAGGATAAGGCGCAAAAAATCAACTTCACGGGACGCTAAGGGAATTTCCCGGCGCAGTCCGTCGGGAGCCGAAATGCGGCCGATGCAAAAGAACGCGAGACGTTAATGGGAGCCTATATCGCCCGCCGCGTGCTGCTGATGATCCCGACGATCCTCGGCATCATGCTCATCTCTTTCGTCATCGTGCAGTTCGCGCCGGGCGGTCCTGTGGAGCGCATCATCGCGCAACTGCAAGGCTTCGACGTCGGCGCGACCGGACGCTTTTCCGGCGGGGGCGGCGACGTCGGACAGGGCGGCGCGAGCCAGACCGGAACGATGGCCGCCGAAACCGCCTCGAAATATCGCGGAGCGCAGGGGCTCGACCCGAAATTCATCGCGGAGCTCGAAAAGCAGTTCGGCTTCGACAAGCCGGCGTGGGAGCGATTCCTGCTGATGGTGAAGAATTATGCGATGTTCGATTTCGGGCGCAGCTATTTTCGCGACGAGAGCGTCCTCAAGCTGATCGGCGAAAAGCTTCCCGTGTCGATTTCGCTCGGCCTCTGGATGACGCTTCTCTCTTATTCCATTTCAATTCCGCTCGGCATCGCCAAAGCGGTGCGCGATGGAACGAAATTCGACATGTGGACGTCCAACGCCATCATCGTCGGCTACGCCATTCCGAGTTTTCTTTTTGCGATGCTGCTGATCGTGCTCTTCGCCGGCGGCTCCTTCTGGCAAATCTTCCCGCTGCGCGGCCTGACCTCGGACGATTTCTGGCAGCTGTCGCTATTTGGCAAGGTGAAGGACTATCTCTGGCACATCATTCTGCCCGTCTCCGCGATGACGCTTGGCGCCTTCGCAACGCAGACGTTTCTGACAAAGAACTCTTTCCTCGACGAGATCCGCAAGCAATATGTGCAGACGGCGCGCATGAAGGGCCTGACCGAGCGGCGCGTGCTCTATGGACATGTGTTTCGCAACGCCATGCTGATCGTCATCGCCGGCTTTCCCGGCGCCTTCGTACACGCCTTTCTCACCGGCTCGGTGCTGATCGAAACGATCTTTTCGCTTGATGGGCTCGGCTACCTGTCTTTCGAGAGCATCGTCAATCGCGACTATCCGGTCGTCTTCGCCAACCTCTACATCTTTGCGCTGCTCGGACTCGTGGTGAATCTCCTTTCCGATCTCACCTATACTTGGATCGATCCGCGCATCGATTTCGAAACGCGCGAGGTGTGACGGTGAGCGCAGCAGCCGACGCCGAAACTCACCTCGCCCCGCCCCTTCATCGCGAAGGCTGGCTGCGGCTGACGCCGCTCGACCGGCGACGCCTCGACAGTTTCAAGGCGAACAAGCGCGGCTATTGGTCGTTCTGGGTCTTCATGACGCTGTTCATCATGGCGCTCGGCTCGAATTTCCTGGCGAACGACCGGCCGATTCTGGCCTGGTACAAGGGCCAATTGCTGTTCCCCGCCTTCGTGTCCTATCCGGAAGAAAAATTCGGCGGCTTCCTGGCCCGCACCGATTATCGCGATCCTGTTATCGCCGACGAAATCAAAGCGCATGGCTGGATGCTTTGGCCGCCGATTCGCTTTTCCTATGACACGCATAATCTCGAGCTGCCGACGCCCGCGCCCTCGCCGCCAACCTGGATGCTGACGCATCAGCAATGCGAGGTCGCGGCGGCGAAAGGTCTGCGGCCCGGCGAACCCAATCGCGGCTGCGCCGCACTCGAATATAATTGGCTCGGCACCGACGATCAGGGCCGCGACGTCGTCGCGCGCCTGCTTTATGGATTCCGCATCTCGGTGCTGTTCGGACTGATCCTGGCGACGATCTCCTCGATCGTCGGCGTCGCCGCGGGGGCGATACAGGGCTACTTCGGCGGGCGCGTCGATCTTGTGTTCCAACGCTTCATCGAAGTCTGGTCGTCGCTGCCGCAGCTCTATCTGCTCATCATCATTTCATCGTTCTTGACGCCCGGCTTTTTCGTACTGCTTGGCATCCTGCTGCTGTTCTCCTGGGTGTCGCTGGTGCATGTCGTTCGCGCCGAGTTCCTGCGCGCGCGCAACTTCGAATATGTCAATGCGGCGCGCGCGCTTGGGCTGAGCAATTTCAGCATTATCGTCAAGCACCTGCTGCCGAACGCCACCGTGGCGACGCTGACCTTCCTGCCCTTCATTCTCAACTCGTCGATCACCACGCTTACGGCGCTGGACTTTCTGGGGTTTGGCCTGCCGCCGGGCTCGCCCTCGCTCGGCGAACTGTTGCTGCAGGCAAAATCCAATCTCCAGGCCCCGTGGCTGGGACTGACCGGCTTTGCGATCATCGCGCTGATGCTGTCGCTTCTGGTCTTTGTCGGCGAGGCGGTCCGCGACGCCTTCGATCCGAGGAAGAATTTCCGGTGACGGCGTGGTAGATTGCAGGCGGAGCATCACGATGAACAGAATTGTGCGTGAACATTATCCGGCGGCGAAACTTCCCGAGGAACTAAGGGATGGTATCGATTCGAACGCCACCGTGACGATAACGGTCGAGATCGAACCCCCGCCTGAGGAAATTCTCTCTTTGGAGGAAATGTTTGCGCTTCGACGCGATGTGTTTATGTCAATTCGCGACGTCGACGAACACGTCAGCGCCATGAGAGACGAGTGGAGCCACTAGCAAAGTGCGCGCCCCGCCAGTCTATATCGACACAAATGTGTTTATTATTGGCTTCGAGTCGCCCCTTGAGCTGGCCACGCCGGTCCAGAAGCTGCTCCTTGCAATACGTGAAAAGCCGCTTTCGGCCGTAACAAGCGAACTCACGCTCGCAGAGTTGTTGGCGCCGGTCATCCGCCCACAGGCTCTGGTTCCGAGCCAAAGGCGGCGTCTATACCTCGATCTTCTGACTGGGAGTCGACTTGTCGAACTGCGGCCAGTGACTCGAGATATCCTCATCCAAACAGCTGAATTGAGAGAAGCGACGCCCTGTAAGCTACCTGATGCGATCCACGTCACAACGGCTGTTCAAGCCAAGTGCGGATTTTTCCTCTCCAAGGATAGGCGAATGCGACTTCCGCCAGGCATGATTCAAGTGGGGCCCGACCATTCTGGCGTTGATCGCATCCTAGCGGCTTCGTCGCAATTATCGTGATGCCAACGATGTCCCCTCCTCTCCTCAACATTCGCGATCTCTCCGTCACCTTTCGGCAAGGCGGGCATGAGACCAAGGCGGTCGATCACGTCTCCTTCTCTCTTGAGCGGGGCAAGACGCTGGCGCTCGTCGGCGAATCCGGCTCCGGCAAGTCGATCAGCGCTCTGTCGATCGTACGCCTGCTTCCTCCTGGCGCGATCGCGTCCGGCGAGGCGCTGTTCGACGGCGAGAATATGCTCACGGTCGACGACAATCGTCTGCGCGCCATTCGTGGCGCAGGCATCACAATGGTGTTCCAGGAGCCGATGACCTCGCTCAATCCGCTGCACATGATCGAGCGGCAGATTGCGGAGATTCTCGAACTGCACGGCATGCGCGGCGAAGACGCGGTTCGGAACCGAGTCGTTGAGCTTCTGGGTGAAGTCGGCATTCCTGATCCTCAGGCGCGGCTGAGCGCCTATCCGCATCAGCTCTCGGGCGGCCAGCGTCAGCGCGTCATGATCGCCATGGCGCTCGCCAACAAGCCCGATCTGCTGATCGCCGACGAGCCGACCACCGCGCTCGACGTCACGGTTCAGGCGCAGATTCTCGCGCTGCTCGAGCGGCTTCAAAAAACCTACGGCATGGCGATGCTGTTCATCACCCACGACCTTAGGCTCGTGCGCCGTTTCGCCGACACGGTCTGCGTGATGCAGAAGGGCCAGATCGTCGAACAGGGCGAGGTGGGAGAGGTCTTCACATCGCCGCAGCATCCCTACACCAAGGCGCTGCTGACGGCGGAGCCCAAGGGCGCGCCGATTATCGAAGACACGCAAGCGCCCGTCGTCGCATCGGCCGAGCAACTGCGCGTCTGGTTTCCGATCCGGCGCGGCTTCATGCGTCGGATCGTCGGCCATGTGAAGGCGGTGGACGGCGTCACCCTTTCGGTGCGCGAGGGCGCGACCGTCGGCGTCGTCGGCGAGTCGGGCTCCGGCAAGACGACGCTGGCGCTGGCGATGCTGCGGCTCATTCGCTCGGAAGGTCCGATCGTCTTCCTCGGAGAGCGCATCGACGGCAAAAGCGTCGACGCGATGCGTCCGCTTCGCCGCGACATGCAAATCGTCTTCCAAGACCCTTACGGCTCTCTCTCTCCGCGCATGTCAGTCGCGGAAATCGTCGCCGAAGGACTGACCGTTCAGCGGCCCGAACTTACGCTCAATCAGCGCCGAGAAATCGTTGCGCGCGCGCTGCAGGAAACCGGGCTTGATCCATCGACGATGGACCGCTACCCGCACGAATTTTCCGGCGGCCAACGGCAGCGGATCGCCATCGCCCGCGCCATTGTGCTCGAACCGAAATTCGTCGTGCTCGACGAGCCGACCTCGGCGCTCGACATGTCCGTGCAGGCGCAGATCATCGATCTCTTGCGCGACCTGCAGCGTCGCCGCTCGCTCGCCTATCTCTTCATCAGTCACGATCTGCGCGTCGTGAAGGCGCTCGCCGCCCATCTCATCGTCATGCGCTATGGCAAGGTGGTTGAGGAAGGGCCGGCGAGCCAGGTGTTTTCGCAGCCCAAGAGCGAGTATACGCGCGCGCTCTTCGCAGCGGCGTTTCGCAACGAGGCGGAGCCCATTCCGGGCAACTCAGTCGCCGGAAAATGATTCCGGAATCGCCGTGGCGCCGTTTGAACTTTCGCCCGCCCGCGCAGGGTCGCGGAAGGCGATCACTGTGACGCTCTGCGTCAGCACGACTTCGCCGCGCTGGTTATAGGTCGCCATCTCCATCGAAACGAAACCGCGATCGGCATAGCGCCGCGGAAGCACGATCCGCGTGACTTCGGCTTCCACTCGCAGGGAGTCGTCCGGCCGCACCGGCAGTTTCCAGGCGATATGCGCCTCAACGCCGACGAGCCCGCCTGCGAAAGGCGGATCGGCAGAGTCGATGAGGAGCTTCACGCTCAGCGCGCCGGTTTGCCAACCGCTGGCGACGAGCCCGCCGAACATGCTGTCTTTGGCCGCCTCTTCGTCGAGATGAAAATACTGAGGATCGCTGTCGCGCGCGAAGCGGATGATGTCCTGCGCGGTGATCGTGACGCTCGCCGAGCGCAACCGCTGCCCAACGCGAAGATCTTCCAGATAAAGCCTTTTCGTCATGCCAAAATGTCTCTCGGCAATCGCTTCACGCTGGTGACCGGTCCAGCCCCCGCCGCCTCGTTGCGCGCGCGCACGACGTCGAGCGGCTCGCTGGCGACTTGCATATGGGTCGCGTTGGCGTGCAGCAGCGTCACGGGGTCGCGCATGAGGCCGACATGGCCCTTCCAAAAGACGATGTCGCCGCGCAGGAGCGGGACGCCGGGATCGAGCCGCGCGCCGAGCGCGGCTTCCTGCATATCGGTGTCGCGCGGCGACTGCACTCCCGCCATCAGCAAGGAAACCTGCACCAGTCCCGAGCAATCAACGCCCATCCAAGACTTGCCGCCCCAGAGATAGGGCGCGCCTAGAAGCGTCTCGGCCACGGCGACAAAGTCGGGCGCCTTCGCCTCGCGCGGCGCGAGATGTTTGCGATAGATGAATCCGAGCTCCGGCGTCACGCCAAAGCCGCCGCGCTCCTCGGCGATCGCGACTTCGGCGCCGAGCGGCAGCGCGTTGAGCGGCGGCAATTTGATGTTCGGACCGGGATAAATGAAGGTCCGTGGAACGCGGACGCGATGCGTCGGCGCGCTCAATTCGCGCCATAGCGTATTCGCGGCGATCCAGCCGACATAATTGTCGCGCGCAAGTTGCGCCCACGCCCAGCCTTCCTCCTCATCGTAAACGGTGACGCGCTCGCCATAGATCGCCTGAGTGTCGACGGCGGCGTCGGGACGTGGTTCACGCCGAAGGTCGACGACGCAGTCTCTGACCTCCATCGCGACGCCTTCCACATAGCGGTCGGCGCTCACGCGTCCCTTGAGATAGGCGGCGGCGACTTCTGGGCGCGCGGGCGTCAGCCGCCGATCGAAATCTTCGCTCACGGCTTCGCGTTCCTCTGCTCGGCGCGGGCCTCGATCAATTCATAAAGCAGACGCGCCGCCTGCGCCTCGCCGCCTTCCGGGCGGCCGGGCTTCGCCGACGGATTCCAGCAGTAAACGTCGAAATGCGCCCAGCGCTTGGGATCCGCCACGAAGCGCCTCAAAAACAGCGCGGCGGTGATCGATCCGGCGAAGGGACCGCTCGTGACATTGACCAGATCGGAGATCTTGCCGTCGAGACCGCTGTCGTAATTGTCCCATAGAGGCATCCGCCACACCGGATCGTTCACCGCGGCGGCCTGCCCGGCGATCTCTTGGGCGAGCGCGTCATCGCCGGTATAGAACGGCGGAATTTCAGGACCCAGCGCGACGCGCGCGGCGCCTGTCAGCGTCGCGAAATCGAACAGCAGATCAGGCGGCGTTTCGCTCGCATAGGCGAGCGCATCGGCGAGAATAAGCCTGCCCTCGGCGTCGGTGTTGCCGATTTCGACGCTCAGCCCTTTGCGGCTGCGGTAAATGTCGCTCGTTCGAAACGCCGAGGCCGAAATCGAATTCTCGACGATCGGAAGCAGCACGCGCAAACGGACCGGCGTATTGCCGTCAAGCAGCATCGCCGCGAGCGACAGGGTCGTCGCGGCGCCGCCCATGTCCTTCTTCATCAGCGCCATCGCGCTCGAAGGCTTGATGTCGAGACCGCCCGTATCGAAGCAGACCCCCTTGCCGACCAGCGTGACGCGCAGACCGTCCTCCGGGCCGTGTTCAAATTCGACGAGCCTCGGCGCCTGCGCGGCCGCGCGCCCGACGGCGTGAATCAAGGGGAAGTTTTCCGCGAGCAAAGCGTCGCCGACAATGACGCGAATCTTGGCGCCATGTTTCGCGCCGAGAGCGAGCGCCGCTTCGGCGAGCGCCTCCGGCCCCATGTCATTGGTCGGCGTATTCACGAGATCGCGCCCGAGGGCGACGGCGCTGGCGATGCGCTCGACGCGCGCGCGGTCGACGCCCTGCGGCGCGCACAGACGCGGGGCTTCGCTCTTTGGCGCCTTGTAGCGCGAGAAGGAATAGGTCGACAGAAGGAACGCCAGCGCCGCCTGCGCCGGCGCGTCGACGCCATCGCCAAACCGGTAGAGCCCCTTGGGCAGCGCAGTCGCGAGCTTTCCGGCAAAGAACGGATCGCGCGCCTTTGGCGCCCTGCCCTCCGCGCCGAAAAAGACCCGCGGCGCGCCATCGGCGTCAGGCGCGATCAGAAGCGAGCCGGGCTTCGCCTCAAATCCGGCAAGCTCCGCGAGACGCGCTGTAGGCTCAGGCAGCTTCGCGCGACGTTCGGGCCAGTCTTCCTTATTAACGAAATCGATGGCGGTCGCCTCGGGCGACCAGTCTTCAAGCTTCATCCGCTTCCGCCGCTTTCTGCGCTCCCGACGATCGGCTTCTACCTCTACCGGGCGCCCGCATCACACAAAAGGGAAAGATCGCTCATCTCAAGCGGCGTGGCGGACGAAGGCGGCGAGCCGCGCCCATGTCAGCCAACAATGTAAGCATAGTGTACAAAACTTAGCCGCCTGGCGCCTCACGACTGGCCAGGCTCAAACTCGATGCCAGCACGGAAAACGATTATTTTCTGCGCAGAATGGCATGCCAATTGCTGAGACAATGTTCAATTCGCCAACCATGAGGGCATGTCTGCGCAAATGAAGATCATCACGGCGATTATTAAACCCTTCAAGCTCGACGAGGTGCGCGAGGCGCTGACGGAAATCGGCGTGCACGGAATGACCGCGACCGAAGTGAAAGGCTATGGCCGACAGAAGGGCCACGCCGAAATCTATCGCGGCGCCGAATATATCGTCGCCTTCCTGCCCAAGGTTAAGATCGACATCGCG
Organism: Methylocystis sp.; assembly: GCF_051061285.1. Classification (GTDB taxonomy): domain Bacteria; phylum Pseudomonadota; class Alphaproteobacteria; order Rhizobiales; family Beijerinckiaceae; genus Methylocystis. The sequence goes on along the minus strand of NZ_JBPFEA010000019.1, from coordinate 12,409 downwards.
CTCCCTGAAGCGCTCGTCGATCGCGCCATCGAGGCGATCAGACTCGCCGCCTACACCGGCCATATCGGCGACGGCAAAATTTTCGTCTCGCCGCTGGACCGCGCCATGCGCATCCGCACCGGCGAAACCGACTCCGACGCGCTCTAAGCGATCTCCCATCATCAATCAGGACCAGGGCATGCACAGCTCGTTTACGCGCGCGGCTATAACATTCGTCGGCGCGAGGATTCCGCGAGTCCGGTGGGATAGTTTTGGCGCGGCGCTCGCCGCAACCCTTGTGGCCGGCCCCGCCCTCGCGCAGGACGGCGGGAGCAAGATCGACGCCGCCGACACCGCCTTCATGATCGCCGCCACCGCGCTGGTGCTGATGATGACGCTGCCGGGGCTGGCGCTCTTTTACAGCGGCATGGTGCGCAAGAAGAATGTGCTCGCCACCATGGCGCAGAGCCTCATCGCCACCGCGCTCGTCTCGCTGCTGTGGATCGGCGTCGCCTACAGCCTCGCCTTCAGCGGCGAGGGCGCCTATATCGGCGACGCGTCGCGGTCGCTTCTTGCAGGGATCGGGCTCGACACGGTGAGCCCGTTCGCCAAGACGATCCCTGAAATCCTGTTCATGCTCTATCAGATGACCTTCGCGGTGATCACCTGCGCGCTGGTCGCCGGCTCGGTCGCCGAACGCATGAAGTTCTCCGCCTTCATGCTGTTTTGCGTGCTGTGGCTGTTCATCGTTTATGTGCCTTCCGCGCATTGGGTCTGGGGCGGCGGATTTCTGCAGAAGCTGGGCCTCCTCGATTTCGCCGGCGGGACGGTCGTGCACATCAATGCCGGGATCGCCGGCCTCGTCTGCGCGCTCGTGCTCGGCAATCGCGTCGGGTTCGGACGCGAAAACCTCTCGCCCTTCGATCTCTCGCTCGCCGTCGTCGGAACCGGATTGCTCTGGGTCGGCTGGTTCGGCTTCAATGGCGGCTCGGCGCTCGCCGCCAATTCCCGCGCGGTCTTCGCCATTGTGGCGACGCATCTTGCCGCCTGCGCCGGCGCGCTGGTGTGGAGCGGCCTGGAATGGCTCCAGCGCGGCAAGCCGTCGGTGCTCGGCGTCATCTCGGGAGCCATCGCCGGCCTGGGCACGATCACGCCGGCCTCGGGCTATGTCCTGCCATGGCACGGCGTCGTCATTGGGATGATCGCCGGCGGCGTCTGCTATTGGTTCTGCACCGTCGCGAAATATAAATTCCGCTACGATGATACGCTCGATGTTTTCGGCGTGCATGGCGTCGGCGGCATCATGGGCACGCTGCTCGCCGGAGTCTTCGCCACCCGCGCGATCACGGCTTCGGAAGGCGACCCCGGCGTCGCGGGCCTGTTGGAAGGCGATCCGCATCAGCTTTACGTGCAGGCGATCGGCGTCCTCGTCACGATCGTCTGGGGCGTGATCGGCACTTTAGCGACGCTGAAAATTGTCTCGATGATCACGCCGCTTCGCGTGACTTACGACGATGAACGCGAGGGCCTCGACATCGCGCTGCATGGCGAAGCGCTGCATCAGTAGCGAGCCGCCGGAACGCCGGCCTCCTATAGCGTCATGGCCGGGCTTGCCCCGGCCAAATCGCGTCGCAATGTCACTTCAGATCGGGGCGACATGTAAGGTATCCTAATACCAACAAACCCTAGCGCCCAGTTTTCTAGGCATTGTGGAGACTTTGCCGCGCAAAAACCGCTTGACCCCTCCTGCCGCATCGCCTATCCACGCCCATCCGAACACACCGTTCACACGGAATTCCCATCTCATGTTTGGCAACACCTATTCGGCGAAACCCGCCGACATCGAAAAGAAGTGGGTGCTGATCGACGCCTCCGGGCTCGTCGTCGGCCGCCTCGCCTCCATCATCGCGCTGCGTCTGCGCGGCAAGCACAAGGCGACGTTCACGCCGCACATGGATGACGGCGACAACATCATCGTCATCAACGCCGAAAAAGTGGTTTTGACCGGCCGCAAGCGCGACCAGAAGGTCTATCACCACCACACGGGCTTTCCCGGCGGCATCAAGGAACGCTCGGCGAAGTTCCTTCTCGACGGGCGCTTCCCGGAGCGAGTCCTGGAGAAGGCCGTGCAGCGCATGCTGCCGCGAGGCCCCCTGGGCCGCAAGCAGTTCGGCAATCTGCGCGTCTATAAGGGCGCGGAACACCCGCATGAGGCGCAGAGCCCACAGACGCTCGACGTCGCCGCCCTGAACGTCAAGAATAGCCGGAGCGCCTGATCATGGCCGAGACCACTCTTTCCTCGCTTTCCGACCTTCAGGGAAGCGTCGTCACGGCGCCCGAGTCGCCGCGCTATGTGCAAAAGCTCGACAAGCAGGGCCGCGCCTATGCGACCGGCAAGCGCAAAAACGCCGTCGCGCGCGTCTGGATCAAGCCGGGCCCCGGCAAGATCACCGTCAACGGCCGCGACGTCGAAGTCTATTTCGCCCGTCCGGTGCTGCGCATGATTCTGGCCCAGCCCTTCGGCGTCACCAAGCGCGCGGGTCAATATGACATCGTCGTTACGGTCGCCGGGGGCGGACTTTCGGGTCAGGCCGGCGCGGTGCGCCATGGCCTCGCCAAGGCGCTGACCGCTTACGAGCCGGAACTGCGTCCCGCGCTCAAGAAGGAAGGCTTCCTGACGCGCGACTCCCGCGTTGTCGAGCGCAAGAAATACGGCAAGCGGAAAGCCCGCCGCAGCTTCCAGTTCTCGAAGCGCTAAGCTTCGCGATCTTCAAGGCAAGCATTTCCAAAAGCGGCGCTTCTGCGCCGCTTTTGTTTTGATCAGTAGACGCAGATCTTGAAGTCGCTTCCGACCCAACAGGCGGGATCGGCTTTGGAGCGCTTCGCCTCTCCCCAACGGGAGTTGATTCCGTCGCGGGTCAGCCCTCTCACTTCCGCGACGCCCGGCGAAACAATGGCGACGCTGATCTGCGTCGCGCCGCCAAATGCGGGCTTGCCAACTGGCGTAATCGAAAAGCTGCCGCCGTCCTCAGCCGAAAATTCGCACTTCCCCTGATAGGGCGGCGCGCCGGCGCCGACGACGACGCATCTTGCGGATCGCGCCACCGCCTCCTCGATCAAAAGTTGCTGCATCATAACGATCGAAACAATCAAAACCGCAATTCTCTTCATGAAAGTCTCCCGTCGTAGCGTCCGCCGCAGGCGCCAAACTCAATCAACGATCGTCGAACGCCATAGTTCAATGCGGCGGTCATTCGAGATCCGACTCCCTATGCCGTTCGTGCAGACCCGCGACGCCAAGGAGGCCCGCGCCGGCGCCGAAGATGAGATAGAAGGCGGGCGCGACGGGCGTGTCGAAAAAGCCGATCAACCACGCGACGATAAACGGGGCGAAGCCGCCAAAGATCATCACGGCGAGATTGTAGGGGATCGCAAGGCCCGCGGAACGCATATGCGTGGGAAACTGCTCCGCGAGCGCCGTCGAAAACGCCCCGCAGATGCCCGACATCATGACGCAGAAGGCTATTTGCGCCAGCGCCAGCGCCAAAACCGACCGTTCGGCCTGAAGCCAGACGTAGAGAGGATAAGCGCACAGTAGAAGCAAACCATTCGACGCCAGCAGCAGCGGCCGACGGCCAACGACGTCGGAGAAAACGCCCATCAACGGCGTCAGCGCCATCAGCAGCAGGAGCGCGGGCGCCTGGGCGAGGAAGGATTGTTCAAGCGTCAATCCCATCTCGGTCTTTGCGTAGGTCGGCATATAGACGAGGATCACATAGAATGAGATGGTCGTGCCGATCGTGGCGACGAAACAGACGAGCAGCCTCTCGCCGCGCCGGCGGATCAGATCGACAAACGCCTCCCGCGCGCCGCACGCCCTTGCCGTCGCCTTGAAAGCCGGCGTTTCGTCGAGATGGCGTCGGACATAGAGTCCGACTGGACCAATCAGCGGGCCCGCGAAAAACGGCAGCCGCCACGCCCATTCATTCACCGCATCGACCGAGAAAACGCTCGTGACAATAATGCCTGCCAGCGTCGCGAGCAGGATCGAAAGCGCCTGCCCGAATACTTGCAGTGAGCCATAGAAACCACGCCGGCCTCGGGGCGCCATTTCGATGAGAAAGCAGGTCGAGCTGGAGTATTCTCCGCCGGTCGCAAATCCCTGCAGCAAGCGGCCGGCGACGATAAGCAGAGGGGCAGAAACGCCGATCTTCGCGTAGGTCGGCGTGAGCGCGATGACAGCCACCGCGGCGGTCATCGCGAACATGACGAGTTGTAGCGCCGCCTTACGGCCCTTGCGATCCGCGTAAAATCCGAAGAAGAGGCCGCCGAGCGGGCGCGTGCAGAAGCCCGCGCCAAAGGTCGCGAGCGCCAGCAAGAGAGAAGCCGTTTCATCTCGGCTTGGAAAGAACGCCTGCGCCAGAACGGAAGCAAAAAAGCCGTAGACGACGAAATCGTACCATTCCAACGCATTCCCAATCACGGCGGCCGCGATCTGTGTGGGCGCTGGCGCGCTCACTTGGCGCATATTTTGGCGCATATCCATGCAAATTTCTCGATTGTCCGAGCGTGTGGCGTCGTCGCCTTCGCCGTCGCAAGCCACGGCCGCTCGCGCGCGTCCCGGTCACATGAAATCACGCGATCGATAAGGAAGCGCGCAAAATCAAAAATGTTGGAGCAGGTTCTCGCCAAAAACCTGTCAACTTTTTCGGAGCCTGCTTGTCTTATGATGAGGGTTGTTGGGGATGACGGCGAGCGCGCCCTTGGCGGCGATGACGTGACGCAAGCGATCGGCGGTGGCGGAGTCGACGATCAGATATTCGACGTCCGGATCATTAGCCATCGCCTTGAAAAAAATTCGCCGCCAGCCCCCCTTTGAGGCTCGACTGAAACGCCGGAACACGCTGTTCCAATCCCCAAACGCTTCCGGAAGATCACGCCAGGGAGACCCCGTGCGCACGATCCACAGTAGGTCGGGCCGACCTATGATCAGCGGCGCCATCCGCTCCCACGCCGCGTCGGTCAAAACCAGTCGATCCATCACACCCAAGGCCGCCTCCCCAAAGGCAGCCTTGAATCTGATTTGCGCCTAAAATGGAATCCTTTACGGCCTAAGCCTCGTTTTCATCCGGCGCGTCCAGAATACGCTCGGCGATCAGCCCGGCGTTCTCGCGGATCGCCTGTTCGATGCGCTGCGCGGCCTCGGGGTTTTGCTTCAAAAAACTCTTGGCGTTCTCGCGGCCCTGGCCGAGCCTCTGGCTGTCGTAGGAGAACCAGGCGCCCGACTTCTCGACGACGCCGGCCTTGACGCCAAGATCGATCAATTCGCCGAATTTGGAGACGCCCTCGCCATACATGATGTCGAATTCGACCTGTTTGAACGGCGGCGCCACCTTGTTCTTGACCACTTTGACACGGGTCTGGTTGCCGGTCGTCTCGTCGCGGTCCTTGATCGCGCCGATGCGGCGGATGTCGAGCCGCACCGAGGCGTAAAATTTCAGCGCATTGCCGCCGGTCGTCGTCTCCGGCGAACCGTACATCACGCCGATCTTCATGCGGATCTGATTGATGAAGATGACGAGCGTGTTGGAGCGGGCGATCGAGGCGGTAAGCTTGCGCAGCGCCTGGCTCATCAGCCGCGCCTGCAGACCCGGCTGCACGTCGCCCATCTCGCCCTCGATTTCGGCGCGGGGCGTCAGCGCCGCCACCGAATCGACGACGAGCACGTCGACGGCGCCGGAGCGCACCAGCGTGTCGGTGATCTCGAGCGCCTGCTCGCCGGTGTCGGGCTGCGAAATTAAGAGATCTTCGAGATTGACGCCGAGCTTGCGGGCGTAGATCGGATCCAGCGCATGTTCCGCGTCGACGAAGGCGCAGACGCCGCCTAATTTCTGCGCCTCGGCGATGACATGCAGGGTGAGAGTGGTCTTGCCCGAGGATTCCGGCCCGTAAATTTCAACGACGCGGCCGCGCGGCAGGCCGCCGACGCCCAGCGCGATGTCGAGCCCCAGCGAGCCGGTCGAGATCGTCTCGATCTCGACGGCCTTCTGGTTCTTGCCGAGCCGCATGATCGAACCTTTGCCGAATGCGCGCTCGATCTGCGACAGAGCGGCGTCAAGCGCCTTGGTCTTGTCCACGGACGTCCCTTCCACGAGGCGGAGATTGGCTTGGCTCACGGCTGAAAATTCCTTCTGACACGGTTAGCTAGGCGCAGGCAATGCGGCTGCGAGGACGGTCGCGAGGCAAGGGCGCTGGGCGAAAGAGCGCGCTCGACCCTGAACCGCAGTGTGCATGATTTGTTCTTTTTGCCAAGTTCTTTTTGGAGACCTTGTCCGGAAATTCAGGGGCGACGACGAGCAGCGATCGGGGGCGCCTGCGCGCGAAGCCCGTCCCCCGCCACGCCCCCGCATTTGCGCCCTCCCCCGCCATCCGTGTATCTCTTTGAGCGTGGCGGCTTCGCCATTCCATCCACGCGGCCACATTCGCCGCTGACCGCAAGGCCGTTTCATGCCGCTTGCCGCCGCCATTCGCACCATTCCCGATTATCCCAAGAAGGGAATCCTCTTTCGCGACATCACCACCCTGCTCGGCGACGCCAAGGCGTTCCGCAAGGCGGTCGACGAACTCGTGCAGCCCTGGTGCGGCGGCAAGATCGACAAGGTCGCGGGCATGGAGGCGCGCGGCTTCATCCTGGGGGGCGCGGTGGCGCATCAGCTTTCCGCCGGCTTCATCCCGATTCGCAAGAAGGGCAAGCTGCCGCATCGCGTCGTCTCCATCGCCTATGAGCTCGAATATGGCGTCGACGAAATGGAGATGCATGAAGACGCGGTCCTCCCCGGCGAGCGGGTGATTCTCGTCGACGATCTGATCGCCACCGGCGGCACCGCCGAGGGCGCGGTGAAGCTCCTGCGCCAGGCCGGCGCCGACGTCGTCGCCGCCTGTTTCGTCATCGACCTGCCCGATCTCGCCGGCGTGAAAAGGCTCCAGACGCTGGGCGTCCCGGTGCGCACGCTCGTCGCCTTCGCAGGCCACTAAAGCGCCTTTTTCGAGTGGTCTTGCTCAGCCCAGGCTCGAAGTTCAGAATCTTCCAGGAGAGGCTGCATAGGCGCATGACGCCGCGACAGACCCATTTGGCGCTGGCGGCGATCGCCGTCGCCGCGCTCGTCGGCGGAGTCGCAGCCCTCCGCTATATGCCCTGGGGCGGGAGCGCGTCTGCCGTCCGCAGCGACGCCGCGCGCGGCGCCTGGAGCGGCGCGCTGCCGACCGGCCTGCGCAGCATGGCCCTGCGGATGAAGCCCGGCGCATTCCCCCCTGCTCCGCCGCCCGAGCCCACAATAGCGGCGCCGCAAGAGCCGACCATCGGGGTGGCGACGCTGCCGGCGCAAGACGGCGTCGAAGGGTCGGTGTCGTTCCCGCCCGCGCCGCCGCCCGCGCGGCCGGAGATTGTGGAAAAGCCCACGCCGCTGCCCCCGTCGCGACCGGCCAATCTCGCCGAGCTTGCCGACAAATTCGCCGAGACGGCGGCGGCGGCCCCCGCCGAGCAGCCGCAAACCGCCGAGGCGACCCCGCCCGCCGAGGTCCCGGCCACGGCGCCGACGCTCGCCAATGCGCCGCTGCCGCCGGCCCGGCCGCAGGAGCCCTCGGCGAGAGCCGCGGTTGAGGCGACGCCGACGGCGCAGGAGTCGGCGCCGCCGACCCAGGTGGCGCGCGCCGTCGAGCCGACTTTGCGGGCTGCGCCCGAGGACGCCTTTCAGCAGGAGGCCCCGATCCGCTACGGCATGGGGGACCAGGTCTTCGTGCGCATCTTCAAGCAGGAAGGCCAGCTCGAACTCTGGCTTCGAAAGAGCAACAGCCGCTTCTCGCTCTACAAGACCTATCCAATCTGCAAATGGTCAGGCAGGCTCGGGCCAAAGCTCAAGGAAGCCGATTACCAGTCGCCGGAAGGCTTTTACAGCGTCTCGGCGAAGCAGCTGCATCCGCATTCGAATTATCACCGCGCGTTCAACGTCGGCTATCCGAACGCCTTCGATCGCCAGAACGGGCGGACCGGCGGCCTCGTCATGGTGCATGGCGCGTGCAAGTCGGTTGGCTGCTTCGCCATGACCGACCGCGGCATCGAGGAAATCTACGCCTTCGTCGAGGCGGCGATGCGCGCCGGCCAGCGCGAAGTGCAGGTGCATATTTTTCCGTTCCGCTTGACCGAGCAGGCGATCGCTCGGGAAACCGGCGGAAGCTGGCTCGCCTTCGTCGGCGCGGGCGGCAATTATAAGCACTGGACCGAGTTCTGGCATAATCTGAAGCAGGGCTACGATATCTTCGAGCAGACCGGCGAACCGCCGGTGGCCTTCGCCTGCGGCGATCATTACGCCTTTGGCGCGGGCGATTCGTCCTGCCGACGCATCGCCGGCTGGTGATCGAGGCGCGCAACGCTGAGGCAAGACTGTTCAGCTTGGTTTCAGTCGGCGCGCGCGAGGATGCGTATGCAAAAGCGCTGGGGGGCGCCAACAAGGAAAACGCCGGCATGCGGCTCGTGACCTATTCTATCGTCGGCGCGGCTTGCGCCCTCGGCATTCTTTTCGCGCCGGTCGCCCAGGCGGCCAATGCGCCGCTGTGCTTCGCGATCGCCGAAAACTACAACAAATGCATGCGCCAGCATCAATACGGGCGCGGCGGGCATGGCGGTTATGGTCCGGGTTACGGCCAAGGCTACGGCCATGGATACGGCCATGGCTATCGCCGTGGCTATTTCGACGGCGATCCCGGCGACTACGATGGCGATGGCGGCTACGGCGGATTTGGCGGCGACGACGGCTATGGCGGCGGCTCCCGCCGCCAGCGCTCTCAGGCGGCCTGCGCGATCTGGATCGCTCAGATGCAGGCCAGCGGCTGCTTAAACTAGCCAAAGAAGTGGCGCGGCCGATTGCGCCGCGCCGCCACCCGGGCTCATTTGTAAGGTTTCGGGCACTCGCCGTCGGACTTTTTCGCGACCTTGGCGGCGCGACGCGTGCAGTCGTTGCCGTAGGTTTTATCGTCACAGCCGCAAACGGGACGATAGTCTTTGGTGCAGATCTTTGAAACTTCCACACACTTGCCGGCGATGTCGGCTCCGCGGCATTGGCCCGGCTCGGGGTCGCACCACAAGCCTTTGTCGCATTGAATGCCGGCGATGCCTGCGCACATCTCGCCGACCTTGGCGGCCGAGGCAGGCGCGGAGACAAAGAGTGAGAGCGCCAGGGCGCTCGCGAATGTCCAAAGTATTTTCGTCATATCGTCGTCCTCCCTTAAAAAACTGCAGCAAGTGCTACGGCGTCTGCTTTCGCCGTTCGCTTCGCCCAGCCGTGGGCGAGGCTTCAACCAGCGTCAGTAATGGCGCCTGCAGCGGCCGTTGTGCCGCTTGTTGACCATCGCGGCGCGGCGCGCGCAGTCGTTTGCGTAGGTGCGGCCGTCGCACCCGCACACCGGCCTGAAAATGCGGGGACAGAAGTGCGGCCTGACCGAGCAACGGCCAAAAGCGTCGGCGACGCGGCAGGAGCCGGGGCGCATCTCGCACCACAAGCCCTTGGCGCAGTGAAGGCCGATAATGCCGCCGCATTTGGCGCCGACGCCTCCGGCGGCGAGCGCCGGCGATGACGTCGCCATGAAGAGCACGAAGAGCGTTGAAGCGAGGAGCGCGCAGAGGCGCAAGCCAAGGCGTAAATTCATCGCAATTCTCCAAAAAATGCTTTCGTAACGGTGAGATAACGCATCTGGCGCGCAAGCGTTCCCGCACCGGCGACGGCGGCTGCTGGCTCCGAATCCAGGTTTACGAGGAGTCATCTCACCCGCGTCATGGCCGCGCTCGTCGCGGCCATCCACGCGATGACGCGAGGCAAATGTGAGGATATGAGCCGAACCTACTCTCTCCGCGCGATGCGTTTCGCGGTTGACCGGCGTGGATGCCCGGCACAAGGCCGGGCATGACGGCTGAGAGTGAGCTGAAATTAACCAGAGTTCGAAGCCCTGACGGCGGCTGGCGGCCGGTTGATCGTTCGCGCCGGCGCGACTATGCTGGCTCCCACACGGGATGGGGCTCCCGGTAACCGCCTGATGAGGCTGATGGCTCCTGCCGCAAGGACGCGCGTCCTGCGGGAGGAGCGCGCTTAAAGCGCCGCCTGCCGCAGCATGTTTGTCGTCCGCTCATTGGAAAGGACGACAAACATGGGCTTCTTGATCGTATTTATCGGCGGGGGATTTGGCGCGGCGACGCGCCACGGCGTGAATCTTCTTCTCGCTCGGATGATCGGCCTCAATTTTCCTTTCGGAACGTTGGCTGTCAATGTTTTGGGTTCGTTCCTCACGGGCGCGCTCGTGGGCTATTTTGCCTTCAAGGGCGGGGCGTCGCAGCACTGGCGCCTGTTTCTCACGACCGGTATCCTTGGCGGCTTCACCACCTTTTCGGCCTTCTCGCTCGAGACGGTCTTGCTGTACGAGCGCGGCGAACTGGCGATGGCGGCCGTTTATGTCGTGGCGTCAATCGGCCTTGCGGTCGCCGGCCTCCTCGCCGGCCTGTCGCTGCTGCGGCATTTTTCGTGAGGGCTTCGGAGCGAGCCTCTCCCCCGCCGAGTGGCGGATGAATAGCTTGATTTGACCCAAAGCGGGCCTGGGTCCTATTCCGGGCATGTTGATTGCCCGATCACAAGCGTCCGATGTGGGGCCGGTTGCGGACTGGCGGCTTCTGGCGTCCGCGAGAAGGAGAGCCTTTGAAACCTCACGCCCGAAGGCAAAGACAGATGACGTCCGCCAAACTGTCCCACATCGAGGCGAGATGCTCGGGCGAGGGAGCGAAGCTTGGCGAATGAACGTAGCGGTTCAAGGTATCTGCCGAAACAAGCTGGTCCGAGTGCTGGAACTTCGTCAGCACACCGAGTTGCTTGTCATCGATCTTTCCCGCGCCGCGAAGGTGCTTTCCGACCTTCACAAGTCTCGCCGCGAGCTTGTCGCCATTGTTCACTGTTACGCCGGCCTGCGCGATGCAATTCTCCATAGCTAGCTCCAACAGCACCCGGAAGAGAACCGAGATAGCATTCGGATGCTCTGTAAGCGTGAGGCGAAACTGAAGCTCATCCCAAATCTGCCTGTGGCGCTGCAACCTGCCGGGCCATGCGAGGCCATAATCGAGTTGCGGTATGAGCGTCGTTCGCTTGCTTGGCTTGCGTGCCGCGGCAGGCCTTGCCTTCTGCACCTTGGCGGCCGCCGCACTGGCAGAACGTCCCGACAGGGCATACTGCACACTCGGAAGAACTCCTTCCCGTTCCAGCCCGTCAAGATACTTTCGCTTTCCGTCTACATCCCAGATATCGCCAAGCACCAGACGCTTGTTGGCGAGATCGTAGGCAACGCGCGCCATCGCGCCTAGCGCCACATCTTCTTCGTGAGTGAACTCGAAGCGCCCGTTAGATACACTGAAACCCAGTCGGTTTCTGAAGGGCTCGGCTGACAGAAGACGGTTCATTGTCGATCGCGGAATCTTCTTACGGCCAGGCAAGAGGTTGGCCTCTCTCAGGCGATTTTCGATCTCGTCTGCGACGCTGATCCCGCTTCGTTGCCCGGTGCGGGCAACAAACGTCGCTTTCATACGGTCGTCCCAGGTCGACTGTCCAACACCATTCTGGGTACCGGTATGACGACGGAAGAGAATCTCGTCGATACGCTCTCGGTTAGCTTCCACCTGACACTGCACGGATTCGGGAAACTCTCCCTTCCAACGCGCTTTTTGCTCAGCAAAGAATTCCTGCAACTCGGCGTTCGGCGCTTTATGGGGATGCGCCAAGAGCTTCAGGCATGTCACGCGCCGGTTGCCATCGAAGACGATAAACTTGCTACCCTCTGGGGAGACGAGCGGAAGCTCAAATATCTCGCCTTTGTCGACGATGTCTTTTGCGAGGTTGCGCATGTGCGTCTCACGCGCGTTGAAGAGCCATGCGATAGCCGCAGTTTCGTTTTCTAGTTCGCCGTGCCGGTCATTCGCACGATTCACAACTAGGTCTTCGATTTTGAGAGACTTAATGCTCATTGGCCGCCCGATGGAACTTCGTTTACATCGTCTAATGCTACGATAGATCACATAATTACGATAGATCACATAATATTGCAGACTTCCAATCGCCTTGCTAGAAGAAGAGATGGGCACCCGTATCCAAACGCTTACGAGGAAATCGGCGGAACTCAAGCCGAAACGGCCACGGGCAAAGCCGCTCATCCGTCACATCGTCGCCTCTGACAACCACGGGTTTGTTGGCCGGGTCTATGATCTTAGCCCGTCTTATTCGCCCTGCCGACACGCATTTCTGATTTTCTTCGCGACATGATTGCGGACGCAATTCCGCGTTGCGTTATTTCCGCTGGGTCGATCTGCACATCTCGAACGCGCTGGAGTTGGATGGATGGGTGA
>NZ_JBPFEA010000018.1:100000-101707 GCF_051061285.1 Methylocystis sp. | reverse complement strand
CTGAGAGCCGCCCGATCTGCATCGCTGCCCGACATCGATAGTGTCCGCTTGTATTTGAAATGGACACGATCATCGCGCCACCGTCAGGCAGCTATCTCGAAAACCGGGATCAACGCCAGGTGGCCCACGACGGAGGGATACAAAAGGCCCACCAGCGCACAAAGAAAAACCCCGGCCGCAGGAGCCGGGGTTTTTGGAATCGGATTGGTTGCGGGGGCCAGATTTGAACTGACGACCTTCAGGTTATGAGCCTGACGAGCTACCGGGCTGCTCCACCCCGCGCCAAGAGAAAGGCGCCAAAGAACCGCGCAAGAGACAGCGCGAAGCCGAAAAGCAGCGCGGCGAAAGCAGCACTGCTGAAAAAGTATCGTTAAGAGGATCTGATGTGCTTCGCAGGCCTGGCGACGACCTACTCTCCCAGGTCTTGAGACATAGTACCATTGGCGCAGAAGCGTTTGACGGCCGAGTTCGGGATGGGATCGGGTCTGATCGCTCCGCCGAAGGCCACCAGGCCGGCGAAACACATCTTCGAAGCAAATAAGGTCTTTCAATTCGCGCCACACGAGTATGGGCGTCGATAAATGAGAGCGATCAAGCCAATCGAGCTATTAGTACCGGTAAGCTCCATGCGTTGCCGCACTTCCACACCCGGCCTATCAACGTGGTCGTCTTCCACGGCTCTCAAGGGAGAACTCGTTTTGAGGTGGGTTTCCCGCTTAGATGCATTCAGCGGTTATCCCGTCCATACATAGCTACCCTGCACTGCGGCTGGCGCCACAACAGGTCCACCAGAGGTATGTTCATCCCGGTCCTCTCGTACTAGGGACAAATCCTCTCAATTCTCCTACACCCACGGCAGATAGGGACCGAACTGTCTCACGACGTTCTGAACCCAGCTCAAGTACCACTTTAATCGGCGAACAGCCGAACCCTTGGGACCTTCTCCAGCCCCAGGATGTGATGAGCCGACATCGAGGTGCCAAACAACCCCGTCGATATGGACTCTTGGGGGTTATCAGCCTGTTATCCCCGGCGTACCTTTTATCCGTTGAGCGATGGCCCTTCCACGAGGGACCACCGGATCACTATGACCGACTTTCGTCTCTGCTCGACTTGTCTGTCTCGCAGTCAGGCAGGCTTATGCCATTGCACTCGACGACCGATTTCCGACCGGTCTGAGCCCACCATCGCGCGCCTCCGTTACTCTTTGGGAGGCGACCGCCCCAGTCAAACTGCCTACCATGCATTGTCCCGGCGCCGGATGACGGCGCGCGGTTAGACATCCATGACGATAAGGGTGGTATTTCAAGGGTGGCTCCACACGAGCTGGCGCCCATGCTTCAAAGCCTACCACCTATCCTACACATGCCGACACGAATGCCAATGCAAAGTTACAGTAAAGGTGCACGGGGTCTTTCCGTCTGACCGCAGGAACCCCGCATCTTCACGGGGAATTCAATTTCACTGAGCTGACGTTGGAGACAGCGGGGAAGTCATTACGCCATTCGTGCAGGTCGGAACTTACCCGACAAGGAATTTCGCTACCTTAGGACCGTTATATTTACGGCCGCCGTTTACCGGGGCTTCAATTCAGAGCTTGCACTCCTCCTCTTAACCTTCCGGCACCGGGCAGGCGTCAGACCCTATACGTCATCTTGCGATTTCGCAGAGCCCTGTGTTTTTGTTAAACAGTTGCCACCCCCTGGT
>NZ_JBPFEA010000018.1:0-95000 GCF_051061285.1 Methylocystis sp. | reverse complement strand
ACCGACGCCCGCGCTCCCGAAAACGCCGCCGACGCCGATCTCGCCCCGGATCTGGCGGAAGTCTCGTTCGAGACCCGGGACCTCGCCGCCGTGACGGTGATGGCTCAGAGCGCCCAATTGACGCTCGCCGAAGCGCAGGCGCAGGTGATCGAGCAGGTCAAATCCAGCCTCGCCGCCGGAACGCAAGCGGCGGCGCTGCCCCTGCCCGGCCAGATGCTGCTCACGCGCACGAGCCGGGCGGCGATCGACCCTCTCGCGCTCGCCTATGCGACGCCTGGCGGATCGCTCACGCCCTTCTCCGGAATCGAAGTGCGCATGGTGGCGGAAAACGTCACCGTCGCGCCGCGCGATACGCTGCAGCCGACGCAGATGGAAGAGAAGCTTGTCGTCGTGAAGCGAGGACAGACGCTCGCCGACGTGCTGGACAGCGTGGACGTGCCCAAAGGCCGGGCCGCCGCGGTCGCCGCCGCCTTCAAGAACAAGCGCGGCGAGCCGGTGCGCGAAGGCCAGCGCGTCAAGCTGCTCTTCGCCGACTTCGACGGCTCGGGCAAGAACATGCAGCTGGCCCGCATGTCGGTTTACAACGACGAAACGATCGAATCGGTCGTCGCTGCGACCGACAGGGGCGCATTCATGCAGACGCCGACGGCGCCCACGTCGCTCGCCAAAAATGGCCGATCGAAGTCGCACAATGAGGTCGAGGAAGATGAAGGCGCGATGCGCCTCTATGATTCCCTTTACGAAACCGCGCTCAAGCAGCAAATTCCGCGACCGATCATCAATGAGCTCGTGCGGGTTTTCGCAAATGACGCCGATCTGCAGCGCGGCGTTTCCGGCGGCGATACGTTTGACGTCTTCTATGACGAAGCGGAGGACGGCGCGACCGCGGGTCGCGACGCGCTGCTCTATGCGTCGCTGACGACCCGTAACGAAACCTATCGCTATTACCGCTTTTTTACCCCCGACGACGGGCTGCTCGACTACTACGACGAGAACGGCCGCTCGAGCCGCAAATTCCTTGTGCGCAAGCCGATCGCCATCGGCGAAACGCGCTCAGGCTTCGGCATGCGCCGCCATCCGATTCTCGGCTATTACAAGATGCACACGGGCGTCGACTGGGCGGCGCCGATCGGCACGCCGATTCTCGCGGCCGGCAACGGCACGGTCATCAAGGCGCAGTGGGATTCGGGCTATGGACGGCGCGTCGAGATCCAGCACGCCAACGGCTACATCACCACCTACAATCACATGTCGGGCTTTGCGCGCAGCGTGAAGGAAGGCATGCGGGTCAAACAGGGCCAGGTGATCGGCTTCCTGGGCTCGACCGGATTGTCGACCGGACCGCACCTTCACTACGAGGTGATGGTCAATGGCCATTTCGTCGATCCGATGCGCGTCAAGCTGGCGCGCACGCGCGAGATCGAGGGCCGGCTTCTCGCAGAATTCAGGAAAGAGCGCGATCGCATTGACTCGCTGATGGCGAAGGCGCCGAACAACAGCGCAAAAGTGGCGACTCGTCAGGCCCGGTAAGCTTCGATCTTTGTTGCGGCCTCCGGGCTGGGCGGCCCGAAACGACCTTTCTTAGGCCGCCTGGAGCCATTCGTAGGCGGGGGCGAACTGGGCGGCGCGCACGCCCCGGACAATATTCTCTATCGTCGCCATCGTCCGGCGATTGAGCGAGTCGCGCGGGAATTCGACGCGAAAGTCGCGCTCGATCGCGAGCAGCAGGCGGATCGCCGTATAGGGCGTCATGCCCAACTCATAGAGATTGGCGCGCGGCGTCAGATGGCTCGCCGGAACGCAGATCTGGGCTTCCTGATCGATCAGGCTTTGGATCGTCTCGAACATTTCGCTCTCCCTTGCCGCTTTGGAACTCAATGATCGAAAGCTACCGGGAGCCCGAGAAAATGTTCGTGCGCCGACACACACGGAGAACTGCAGGGCGATCGGGCGAAGGGCTTCTTCATCTTGAGGAGCGTGCGCAGCACGCGTCTCGAAGGGCGAGGAAGCCCGTTTCGCGTATTTTTCCTCACCCTCGTCCTTCGAGACGCCGCCTGCGATCTCGGGCCTGCCCGAGATCGACATTAAATTCGCAAGTCGGGTAAACCCGACTTGCGGGCGGCTCCTCAGGATGAGGGTGAGGAAAACAATCCTTCACCCGATCGCCCTGCGGAGAACCGGCATCGGCATTGTTACCGGCATCAAATGATGCTATTTCTGTGCTTCTCAGTGGGAGCACGCATGCGCACGACAATCGCGCTCGACGATGAGCTCGTGGCCAAGGCCCAGGATTTCACCGGACTTACGGAAAAATCGGCGCTGATCCGCGAAGCGCTCAAGGCGCTTATCGAGCGAGAAAGCGCACGAAGGCTGGCGCGTCTCGGGGGCTCGGAACCACAGCTTCAAGACATTCCCCGACGGCGATCGACCCCGAAGTGATTCTCGTCGACGCATCGATATGGGTTGGCCACTTCCGCCAAACGAATGTTCGGCTCGCCGCTTTGCTGAACAACAGCGAAGCATTGACGCATAATTTCGTCATCGGCGAGCTCGCGCTTGGCAATATGGCCAGCAGAAACACCCTGCTGCCGCTGTTGCGCAATCTTCCGAGGGCGCCGCTTGCCAGCGACGACGAAGTCTTGAAGTTGATTGACCGGCGCGCGTTGCATGGCGCGGGCATCGGATATGTCGACGCCCATCTGCTCGCCGCAACGCTGCTCGCCGCGCCGGCGTCGCTTTGGACGGGGGACAAACGACTGCAATCCGCCGCTGCGCGCATCGGAATCTCGGTTCTATAAGCCTATGCGCCGGCGCACGTCGGCGGGCGTCCAGCCCTCCGCCCGCAGCGCCGTCGAAGCGACGCTCTTCGCAAGCTTCTCGCCGTTCTCGTCCAGAACGAGGCCGTGGTGGCGATAATCCGGCGCCGGCAAGTCTAACAGTCGTTGCAGCAGGCGATGCAGGCTCGTCGCTTCAAACAGATCCTTGCCGCGCACGACGTCCGTCACCCCCTGCAGCGCGTCGTCAACGACGACGGCGATATGATAGCTCGCCGGCGTGTCCTTGCGCGCGAGGACGACGTCGCCCCACTCTGACGGATCGGCGACAATGTCGCCGGCGTCAAATTCGCGCCACGAGAGCCCCTGCCCCGCCAGAGCGGCCGCCTTACGCATATCGAGCCGCAGCGCGACGCCGCGCTGCGTTAGGACCTCGCGCGCCGCACGTCGCGGCTTGTCGCGGCATGTCCCCGGATAGAGCGGCGCGCCATCGGGGTCGCGCGGCCAGCCCGGCTTGCCAGCCGCAAGGCGCGCAATGTCGGAGCGCTTGCAGTCGCAGGCGTAAATGAGCCCCATCGCGTCCAGGCGCTCGAGCGCGCCGGCATAGTCTCCGAAATGCTCGGACTGGCGGCGGACCGGCCGCTCCCAATTGAGCCCGAGCCAGGCGAGATCTTCATAGATCGCCGCCTCGAATTCGACGCGGGCGCGGCCTGTATCGATGTCCTCGATGCGCAACAGCAAGCGCCCGCCGCACTGGCGCGCGAGATCGAAATTCAGAAGCGCCGAATAGGCGTGGCCAAGATGCAAATAGCCGTTCGGCGACGGCGCGAAGCGGAAGACGCGCTGGCTATCCGCTGTCACTCCCGACGTCATTGCGAGGAGCGCAGCGACGAAGCAATCCAGCCGCCCACCAATGCCTGGATTGCTTCGCTTCGCTTGCAATCACGAAACTTCAACGTCGCGCCTTTTCCACCACTCCCCGCGCGGCCGCGAAAGCCTCCTCGATGTCGAGGTCGGTCGTGTCGAGCGTCACCGCGTCAGCGGCCGCCTTTAAGGGCGCGGCGCTGCGGGCGCTGTCGCGGGCGTCGCGCTTCTTCACGTCTTCGAGAATGGCGGCGTAGTCCGCTTCTTCGCCGGCGCGCGCAAGCTCCAGAGCGCGGCGGGTGGCGCGCGTCTCCGGCGCCGCGGTGACGAAAATCTTCACCTTCGCGTCGGGGCAGATCACCGTGCCGATGTCGCGGCCATCGAGGACGGCGCCTTCCGGCCGCGCCGCGAAGCCCCGCTGCATGTCGACGAGCGCCGCGCGCACCGCCGGCATGGCGGCGACGACGGACGCCGCCTCGCCCATGTCGCGGGCGCGCAGCCGCTTTTCGTCGAAGTCAGTGAGCGACAGGCTGCGCGCGGCGGCGACCGCGGCTTCGACGTCGTCGAGCGGGAGCCCCTCCTCCAGCAACGCGCAGGCCGTGGCGCGATAGAGCAGCCCCGTGTCGAGATGCGGCAGGCCGTAATGCGCCGCAAGGCGTCGCGCCAGCGTGCCCTTCCCCGACGCCGCGGGGCCGTCGATGGCGATGACGAAGCTCACGAGAAGCGCGCTCCGAGTCGCTCCATGAGCGGGCGAAACGCCGGAAAGCTCGTCGCGATCATCGTCTCATCGTCGACCGTGACGTTCTTCTCGGCGGCGAGCCCCATGACCAGAAAGCTCATGGCGATGCGATGATCGAGATGCGTCTCGACCATGCCGCCGCCGGCGACCCTGCCGCCGCGCACGATCAAGTCGTCATCGACGATCTCGCAGTCGACGCCATTGGCTTTGAGCCCGGCGGCGACCGCCTCGAGACGATCCGATTCCTTCACCCGCAATTCGGAGAGCCCGCGCATCCGCGTTTCGCCTTGTGCAAAAGACGCCGCGACGGCAAGGATCGGATATTCGTCGATCATCGACGGCGCCCGCGCCGCCGGCACGTCGACGCCGGCAAGATGCGAGGAGCGCGCGCGAATGTCGGCGACCTCTTCGCCGCCCTCCTCGCGCCTGTTCTCGAAGGCGACATCGGCGCCCATTTCCTGCAGCGTCGTCAGCAGACCGCTGCGCAGCGGATTGATCATGACGCCTTCGATGACGATGTCCGAACCCTCGACGATCAGCGCGGCGACGAGCGGAAAAGCCGCCGATGACGGATCGGCGGGAACCCGCACGTCGCGCGCGATCATTTCCGGGCGCCCTTCGAGCGCAATCTTGCGGCCATGCGGGCCGTGAGGCGCGCTCACGACCTTGGCGCCGAAATGCGCGAGCATTTTTTCGGTGTGATCGCGCGACGCCTCGGCCTCGATCACCGTCGTTTGGCCAGGCGAATTCAGTCCGCAGAGCAGCACCGCCGATTTGATCTGCGCCGAGGCGACGGGCGTCTTATATTCGACCGGCAGAGGCTCGCTCGATCCTTGCAGCACAAGCGGCAGACGGCCGCCCTCGGCCTGCTCCAGAACCTGCGCGCCCTGCAGCGCCAGGGGATCGAGAATGCGCTTCATCGGGCGTTTCCGCAGCGAGGCGTCGCCGTCGAAGCGCGCGAGGATCGGGTGGCCGGCGACGACGCCCATCATCAGCCGCGAGCCGGTGCCGGCATTGCCGAAATCGAGGGTCTCGGTCGGCTGCAGCAGCGAGCCGAGCCCGGCGCCCCAGACGCTCCAGCGCCCGTCCGCGTGGCGCAGGATCTTCGCGCCAAGCTGGCGGCAGGCCTGCGCGGTGCGCAGCACGTCCTCGCCTTCGAGAAGCCCTTCGACCTTCGTCTCGCCGATGGCGAGCAGGCCGAAGATCAGCGCGCGATGAGAAACCGATTTATCGCCCGGCGGGCGCACGCGGCCCGACAGCGGCCCGGATCGATGGGCGCTGAGCGGCGCGGCGGGGGCGTGAGCATGGGCGGCGGCGGTCGGCATCGTCACTTTCGGTCGAGGGCTTCGCCACCCGCTTCGCACTTTTGGCGATAATGCTCAACAGCGGCGGCTGACGGGGCCGGCATAGGCTGACGGGGCCGGCATATATGGCAGCGCGTGAGATTGGAGCGGGCGATGGGAATCGAACCCACGACATTCAGCTTGGGAAGCTGACGTTCTACCTCTGAACTACGCCCGCGCGCTCCTTGTGTAACGCGGGAGGCCGCCCGTTTCAACGGGAGCACCCTCCCTCCGGTCGGGGCTGAAGGGCTTCCTCATCCTGAGGAGCGCCGGAGGCGCGTCTCGAAGGACGAGGAAAGCCTTTCCCGCGCGGTTTTGGTGAGGAAGACCATTCCCCCCTGCAATCACGGCCGGTCGACTTCCTCACTCCGTTTTTCACTTCTGGATTTCGGCCAGAAATGCGCCGCTCCGCTCACTCCCAGAACTTCACCAGATTGAACGGCTCCATCAGGTCCGGGCCTTTAACGGATGGGTCAAATTCAATAGGCCCTCCGAACGTCAGGCGCCAAGCCGGCGGCTCGATCGGATGCGCATGGACATCCATTCTGCCGACGGCGCAGTTGGCGGCGGTCACCGGCGCGGCGCTGACGCCGTTGCAGGCCTGGTAGAGCGGATCCGTTCCGATCAGAGAGCCATAGCCATAGGCGATCAGCTGCGAACGAGAGTTGAGCATGTTGAAGACGTCGAGCTGGAACTTCCAACCTTCCTTCCAGCGATAGCCTATGCGCGCATTCACCGTGCCGATCGCGGGGCTTTTGAAAAAGCCGTCCTGCGTCAGAGCGCGCGGGCCGATGTAGCGATATTTGAGCGCCCCAAACCAGCCCGTCGACTCGCCCAATTCCAGAACCGCCGTCGCGACGATGGGCGCGGCGTTGATCAGGAAGTTTCCCGGCTTGTTGCCAAGAAAAGTTCCCCAGGGCAGCGCATCCGGCTGCAGCAGCGCGTAGTAAAGGTCTGCCTGATCCTTGTCGAAGCCGAGAAAACGCGCGTTCACCATGGTCAGGTCGCCTTCGAATCCCAACCATGAGAACGGCCGATAATGATTGGTGAACTCGAATCCAACGCGGCGGCTCGGAGGCCCGAACACCGTATTGCCTTCGTCGCCGGCAAAGACATTTTCCGATTGGAGCTGAATCCAAAAGAGCGTCAGCGCCGATTCCAGATTGTCGATCGCTCTCGTTTTGACGCCGACTTCAGCGCCTGTCGATGGCGAAAGCAGCGGCCGGCGTTGCGCGAACGTGTAGCCGAGATCGTCCGACGCCTCGGTCGTCGAGAACGTCTGCGTCGTGCCGCGCGCGTCCGTCGAATGGAATCCACGTCCGAAGTTAAGATAGAAGTCGGTTTTGTTGTCGAAGGGATTGATGATCACCGAGGCCTTGGGACTAAGCAGCTGTCCGGTGCTCGCCCCATTATTGAAGGGCGCGGTCCAAAGCCGGACTGGTTGACTCGGATTATCCCCGACGTAACCCACGATGGGCGAAGCCCAATAGCTTTGAAGGCCGCCGACGCTCGCCCAATAATAGTCCCAACGCGTGCCGACGACCGTCGTCAGCCAAGGAGCCCACTTTGTTCTGATGTCGCTGAAGAGGCCGATGCTCGCCTCGCCAACGCGGTCATTGCGAATCGCATCATAGGCCCGGCGGTTGTATGTGTCCTGCAACCCGACCCGAATGTCGTCGTAACGCCCCTGATAGCCAAAACGCAGTTCGAACGGCGTCTCGGCGACGTTGAACTTGATGCCGTGAACGCCATTCGAACCGAGCATGGTTCGACGATCGAACTGACGGAACTGGTCGCCAAGAATGGGATGAGACAAGAAGTAGGTAAAATCGTTGAACAAATCCAAGGTCGAATGTACGGCGTAACCTTCAATGCGGGAATAATTTGTCTCGCTGAGCTGGCTCCAATGGCCGGATATCGAGAAGCGGGTTGTGTCGCCGCCATCGGTCGGGTTCATCGTTCCCCAGCGCGACATCAGCCCCTGTTCGACGGCGCGTAACGGAATTTGGTCGGTCGAATTCCAGCGATTGGCGTAGGCCATGCCGGTAATGCCGAACCCATCCGCCTCGGTGCCGCGTATCCAACGCATCACAGCGTTGATCTTGCGCACTCTGTTCGGCACGAGCCAAGGACCGTCATACACCGACGCCTCAGCGGCGCCGAGAATGTCGCCGCCCATGAACGCCCAAGATTTCATGCCGAATTGGCGCGCGAATCCGAATTCGCCCGCGCTTGATGTGAAAACGCCCGTCGGCACCCTGTTCAAATACTGCATGCGGATGGTGCCGGCGTTCGAGAAATCGCCATCCTCGACGTTGTAGGGGCCCTTCCGCGCATCGATCGACGCGAGCAGTTCCGGCATGACGAAATTCGCATCCGCGTAGCCTTGGCCATGGCCATGGGTGCGCATGTTGAGCGGCATGCCGTCGAGATAAAGCGCGAGATCGGTGCCGTGATCGAGATCGAAGCCGCGCAGATAGTACTGGTTGGCCTTGCCCTCGCCGCTGTGCTGGGTCACGGCGAGGCCTGGCACGATTTCGAGCGCCTCTCCGGGGCGATAGAAGGGAATTGCGTTGACTTGTCCGCCGGTGAAAAACCTCTCGCTCGACGAGGTCATTTCCTGCGGACCCGCGGGATAATCGATCTTGGGCCCCAGCGCGGTGTCATTCTCGGACGACTGTCCGGAGGGCCCCGGCGCGACTTCGACTAGCCTGGTCGGCCGCGCCGGACCCGCCGGACGGGCCGCATGTTGACTTGTCGCTCGCCGCGCCGCATGTCCGCCAACATTGATCGTCGGCAATGCCGTCTGAGCGGACGCCTCGCTTAAGAATACGCACGCCCAGCCCGCCGTAAGAGCGAGGAGCGAGGCAGTCGTCGGGTGACGTCGGTTCATGCGTGGCTGCCGTGTATGATAAATTGTTCGTGACAGCTTATTCTCGGCGGCCGGGCGCTGAAGTTAAAGAGTGTTTTTATAGGAATTTCGCGATTGTGCTGATCTGTTGCAAACGGGACACACGCGGATCCAACCTCGTTTAAGGGCGTCCCCTCAGATCGGAAAAAGATTCAATTGTTCGTTGCGAACGCCCCGCTCTCACAAGACCGCACGATCATCTCACATTCGGATTCCTTACCTCCGCCTTCTGCTTCTCGATCTCCTTCAGCTTCGCGCGGATCTGGCCATAGGGCCCGTATTTGTGCTGCTCCTCGGAGAAGCCGTCGGCATAGGGGCCGTAAGGCGCGTCGATCGGCTTTTTCAGAAGGTCGGGAAAATCCTTTTCCAGCCCGGCGCGATGCGGCCTCGGCTTTGAGATCATCAGCGCCGCGACGTCCCAGGCTTCTTCCGGGGAGAGCCGCGGATGCAGATAATCGACGCCGTCCGGCATGTTGGAATGAACGAAGTTCGCCGCCGTGATCAGCCGCGCCATGCCGGCGCCGTCATTGAAACTGTCCGAGCCCCAGAGCGGCGGAAAGGCGTAGCCGGCGCCAAGCCCCGGCAGGCTGTTCTGCACGCCGGCGCCGTCGACGTTGTGGCAGCCGATGCAGCGCGCCTGATAAATATCGCGCCCGCGCATCGGATCGGCGGCGCGGTCAAGCTCCGGCATGGTTCCAGCGCCGAGTCCCGAAAGCTTTTCTCCCTTGCGCACGCTGGACGAGAGAAACTGAATATAGGCGACGATGGCGCGCATCGGCGCGGACGATGCCGGCAAAGGGCGGCCGTTCATGCTGCGCGTCATGCAGGAATTGATGCGCTCCTGCAGCGTGATCTGCGCGCCGGTGCGCGCGCTATAGGCGGGGAAATCCTTGGCGAGGCCAAAAATCGGCAGACCGAATTTCTTCACGCCGGCGTCGAGATGGCAATTGCCGCAGGCGAGATTGTTTCCAGCGTAGCGCTGCGCGGGGTCGGGCATGTCCGGCCCGATATGGGAATAAGTCGCGGTGATGAGATCGCGCCCGTGGCGGATCAGCCGGCTATGCGCGTCATAAGGCAGCGCGTCGACTTGTGGAACCGACCAGAACTTCGCGCTCGACGCGCCGAGTTCTTCGGCGGCGGCGGAAGACCCGAGCGCCAAGAACGCGAAGAGCGCGCCGCCAGTAAGCGCCTTGCGCATGAGATCACTCCACCATGAAATGTTTCGAGAGCTTGAGCCCCTGCCCCTGATAATTCGACACGCCGCTCTGGCCGTAGAGCGCCTCTGGGGTTTCGGCCATGTGTTCATAAACGAGGCGGCCGATGAACTGACCGTCTTCGAGGATAAAGGGCACTTCGCGCGAGCGCACTTCGAGAACGGCGCGGGCCCCCGGCCGCCCGTCCGGCCCGGCGCCGAAGCCGGGATCAAAGAAGCCGGCGTAATGCACCCGGAACTCGCCGATCGCCGCATCCATCGGCGCCATTTCGGCGGCGAGATCGGGCGGAATCGCGAGGCGCTCGTGCGAGGCGAGAATGTAGAAATCGCCCGGATCGAGAATCAGCCTTCCGTCGCGCGCCGGCAAGCGGTCCCAGTAATCGTCGATGTGATAGGCGCCGATCCGATCGACGTCGATCACGTCTGTGTGCTTCTGCGCGCGATAGCCGATGATTCCCCCGAACGCGTCCGCGTCGAGCGCAACCCGCAGCACGACGCCGTCGCGTAAGTTGAGCGGACCGTCGACGAGCGGCGAAGTGCGATGCAATTCGGCGAGCGCCGCGTCGCCGAGCGTCCCGCCATGCGATTCGCTCTGCGCATAATTGCGAAAACGCAATTGGTTCAATCGCGTGCCTGTGCGAACGCGCACCGAAAAGCTGCGCGGCGACACTTCGGCATAGAGCGGACCGTGATATCCGGGGGCGACCTCGTCGAAGCGGTCGCCGCGATCCGTGATCAGCCGCGTGAAAATATCGAGGCGCCCGGTCGAGCTTTTCGGATTGGCGGCGCCAAGGACAGCGTCGCCGAGCGCCAAGCTTTCCAGAAGCGGCACGACATAGAAGCAGCCACGCTCCAGCACGGCGCCGTCGCCTGCAAGCGACATCTCGTCATATTTGAGCGCGGAGAGGAGCTCGTCGACGCCGCGCCGCTTTCCCGGCAGAAAACTGGCGCGCACGCGATAGGCCTTGGGGCCGAGCCGCAGATCGAGACTGGCTGGCTGAATCTGCCCATGCGCCAAAGGCGCGGCGAGGCGGATCTGACCGGCCTCGGCCATCGCCTGAATCTGCCGGCTGGAAAGCACGCCGCCCATTCGTCTATCGCCCCGTCGCCTTTCCTTGCGCTGGCATAAGCGCCAAATCGCGCCGCCTTTC
Source organism: Methylocystis sp. (assembly GCF_051061285.1). Classification (GTDB taxonomy): domain Bacteria; phylum Pseudomonadota; class Alphaproteobacteria; order Rhizobiales; family Beijerinckiaceae; genus Methylocystis. Next base: position 84,005 of record NZ_JBPFEA010000018.1, on the reverse strand, counting down.
AAGCCGAGGCTGTTGACAGCTGAGGTCCCTCTGGCCTCTATAAGCGCACGTGGTTATTTGAGCCGGCCGGCTTGCCGCCACGAAAAACAACGCGCTAAAAGGCCGGGTCTCCCTAAGGAAGCCCGCTTTTTGCGTCGCAGCGCCGTTCGGCGCGCATCAAGCGAATGGCGCGCCTTCGCGCCGAGGGAGAACCAATGTCCGCCGACGCCCCGCCCCGCAGGCCGCTGAAACCCGCGACGCAACTCGTGCATGGCGGGACCCAGCGCTCTTCCTTCGGAGAATTGTCGGAGGCGCTCTATCTCACGCAGAGCTTCGCCTATCCGACGATGGAGGCGGCCGAGGCGCGCTTCAAGGGCGACGAGCCGGGCTTCATCTATTCGCGCTTCTCGAACCCCACCGTGGCGATGTTCGAGCAGCGCATGTGCCTTCTGGAGGGCACGGAAGCGGCCCGCGCCACGGCGAGCGGCATGGCGGCGGTGACCGCGAGCCTGCTCGCGCAGCTCAAAGCCGGCGACCATGTGGTTTCGGCGCGCGCGCTGTTCGGCTCCTGCCTCTATGTCATCGAGGACCTCCTGCCGCGACTGGGAATCGCTTCGACGCTCGTCGACGGCGCCGAGCTCGAACAATGGAAGGCGGCCGTCCGTCCTGAGACGAAGCTCTTCTTCCTGGAAAGCCCGACCAATCCCGGGCTGGAGGTCTATGACCTCAAGGGGATCGCCGACATTGCGCATGAGGCCGGCGCGAAGCTCGTGGTCGACAATGTCTTCGCCACGCCGCTCTTGCAAAAGCCCTTCGACTTCGGCGCCGACGTCGTCGTCTATTCCGCGACCAAGCACATCGATGGGCAAGGCCGATGTCTTGGCGGCGTGATTTTGGCCTCGCAGGCGCTGATTGAAGAGAGCGTCCACAATTTCCTGCGCCAGACCGGGCCGGCCATGTCGCCGTTCAACGCCTGGGTGATGCTGAAGGGCCTCGAGACCTTGCCGCTGCGTGTCGCGCAGCAGACCGCGAGCGCGGCCAAAATCGCCGACTTTCTGGCCGAGGAGAAGGCCGTCGGTCGCGTCCTCTACCCATTCCGCGCCGATCACCCGCAAGCCGATCTGGCGCGCCGCCAAATGTCGGGCGGCGGCACGCTGGTGAGCTTCGATATGGCGGGCGGCAAGGCCGCAGCGTTCCGCCTCGCCAATGCGCTGGACGTGATCAAGATTTCCAACAATCTCGGCGACGCCAAGAGCCTCATCACCCATCCGGCGACGACGACCCATCAGCGGCTGACGCCGGAAGCGCGCGCGTCGCTCGGCATCGGCGACGGCCTGCTGCGTCTTTCGGTCGGCCTCGAGGACGCCGACGATCTCGTCGACGATCTCGCCCGCGGGCTGTGGGCCGCCGCGCGCGCCTGAGCTTTACGGCTAGAGCGCTTCCCGATCACATGGAATCATGTGATCGATAAGGAATCGCTCAAAATCAAAATGTTAGAGCAGGTTCTCATCGAAAAAGTCTGTCAACTTTTTCGGAACCTGCTCTAGGCGCCAGGCCGCCTCTTGCGGCGGGCGGGAATTTTCGCCTCCTGCATCGCGCATTCGGCGACGAAGTAGGACACGGCAAGTATGGCGCAAAGCGCCTCAAGCACGACGCCCGTGATCAGTTCGTTCATCAGCATGCCCTTTGAAAAGCAATCGCGGCGGAATGGTGAAAGTCGAAGCGGCGGCCCGCGGCGGCGGCGGGAGAAGAGAATTGACGCCGACGCAGGCCGTTTCGCGACGCAGCGCTAGGCCTGCGGCGGCGCGCGCGGGCGGTGCGCTGGGCTGGGACGGGGCGTCGGCGCGACGCAGTCCGCCACCGTCCGCGCGAGCTTGAAGCTCGGGACGGGCGTCGCGCCGATCGGGCCGGGCCGCGCCGCGAGAGGCGCAAGACCGCTGCAAAACGCCTGACAGAGGATACAGGCGGAGCGATCGTCTTTGGGGCCCAGCCGCCCCGCAAGCGCGCCGGGTTGGGAGGCCCCCGGCGCGAAACAGATAAAGAGTTGGGCGACCAGACGGCCGCCGACGCCCGACTCGGCGACGCCGCGCGCGAGCGGCGCGACAGCCCAGAGCGACGCCGCCGAGAACAGCAGAATCGCACCAAGCCGCGCACGCGCGCGACGCAGCGAAGCGAGCCTGAACGCCGACGGAGACATCGGTTCAGGTCGCGTCGGTCAAAGGCCGCGAGAATCTCGCGCGGCGTTCGAGGTCGATGAGGCGAATGACGCGCTGGTCATTTCCACGCCACAGAGGCGCCGGCACGATGGCGGCGAGCGCCGCCATGCCGGGCGCATGCCCCGGCTGCGCGTGCTCCCGCTCGATGAGAGATTCCAGCGTCGCGCCGGCGACGACGCTTTCCCGGCCGCTCGGGCTACGTTTACGAAACATGGGCTCACTCCCGAATCCGCCGCTTTGGCGCGGCGTTGTCCTTAAGCTGCACCCGATGCTGCGCGCGCCCGGAGTCCGGGCGAGAGCGCAAAGCGGCGCGGCAGCGTGCGAAGGATCAGGAGTTGGCGGGAGGCGCTCGCGCCTGTCGGGAAAAATCCTGCAGGCGGGTCGGCAGGGCGCAGTCCGCCACCGTCCAATCAAGCGCTGTCCATTGGACGGGCGCCTTGCCGAGATGAATGACGCGCGCGGCCAGCGGCGCGACGCCATCGCAATGGTTTTGACAAAACAGACAGACGTCGCGGTGGCCCTTTGCGTGGCCTGGCGCCTGCGATCGGTCGCTCGAGGCGACGTCGGTAAAGCAAAATTCGCTGACGGCGTCGCCAGCTCCCAGTCGCGACGCGACCTGCGCCGCCGCAGGCGCGAAGGCCTGAACGGCCACCGCGAGCGCGAACAGCAGAACTGTCAGCCAGTTACGACGCATAAAGTCTCGAGCCTTGGAATCGGCGCGCATGCGGAATTCACATGCGCGCATTGATGTAAGCAAAAAGCGAAGGCCACGACAAGTTAATCTTGGAGCGACCGCCTCGCCGCGGCAAAGCGTCTCAGCAGGACGATCGCACGCTCGGAACGCCCGGGAGGCTTACCTAACTGCCGACGTGCCTCCGGAACCACCCCGGTCGATCGTTACGCCCGAACCGTCCGGGCCGCCGAAGTCATAGTTGAGCGCGATAAAGAAGGTGCGCTGCGGATAGGGATTGGGATTCACATAGGCCTTCCAGCGGCCAATGTTGTTCACGCCGACGGACAGCCACCAGTTCGTCTCGAGCCGGTATCTCGCCTTCATATCGAAAACGAGGATTTCACTGTCCACACTGCCGTAATTGTTGTGGTTGAAGTCGGTGTTCGCAAAGGTGACGAACGCCGGGGACGAATAGCGCGCGCCAAGGGCGAACGACATGTCGGGATTGGGGCTGTAGCTCGCGACGCCGCGGAAACGAATTCTGGGGACGCGGGGAAATTGATTGCCGGCATAGAGAATGCTGTCGAGATTGCCGCTCGACAGATTGGTCTGAATTTTTGCGTCGGTGAAGGTCAGGCCTCCCTCGAAATCCAGTCCCGGAACGAGAATGTCCTTCATATGCGCCGCCGCCTCGATACCGCGAAAGCGAACCTTGTCGAGGTTGGCGTTTTGCGAGACCTGGGTGCCGAAGATCGAGAGCGCGGTCTGGCTGGCGATGGCGTTCCAGCGGTCGTCGAGGAACAGGCTGATGCGCGGGTTGAAGAGCCCGATCGCGCCGCCGAACGCGTCGACCGTCCGATACTCGCCGGTCAGATCGTAACAGGTGCAAATTTCAGGCTGCAAATTCGGGTTGTTGATGAGCACCGAACTTGGGCTCGACAGAGACTGGAACAATTCTGTGACTGTCGGGAAGCGGTAGGCGCGCGCGATCGAGCCGCGCAAAGAGAGCTCTGGCGTAAAATAATATTCGAGCGCCGCCTTCGGCGAGAAGGCGCCCTTATAGGAATCCGGGAAATAGGTGATGTTCGCGGCTCTAAAGGGAAGGCCGACGATCGCCTGGCCCGCAGGGTTCGACGCGTTGGCGAACCCCCCAGTGCCATTCATGCCGCCAAAGGCGCGCCACCACTCGCCGCGCGCGCCGGCGGTGAATTTCCAGTCCGGCAGAGGCCGCCAGACTTCCTGAACGTAGAGGCCTTTGGTCTCGGTTTTGCCGAAGTTCAGCGCCTGGATCCCCATATAGTAATTATTGGGCCAGGACACGGTGCTGGTCTGCTTGGTCGCCAGCGAATAAAGATCGCCATGGGCGCCGAACGACACTTCGTGCTTACCGAGAATGTCGTAAGGCGGGCGCCAAATGAAGCGCGCGTCGCCGGTGCGCCAGAACGTTCCGCCATTATTGGTGTTCAGCCCGCGCGGATCGACGTTATAGGCGGTTCCCGCAGCGTTGACGCGCGGTCCGTAGGACTGCGCATTGTTGGTGAAATCGCGAAGGAAGTTGAATGACGTCGCCGACAAATCGAAATCGAAGACGCCGCCAGTGTCCTGTCTGAGCTCGAGCGCCTGCATCAGGTGGTTTGCGGCGCCGTGCCCGGGATTGACGCCGCCAGGCGTAACCGAAAACGGGCCAAGCTGCACGCGCCCGTTTTGGGTGTTGTAGATCGGCACGCCGTTCCTGTCGTTAATGAAGCTTTGGACGCTGGTGGTGTTGTTCAGCGTCCAGAAACCGACCTGATATTTGGCGCGCAGAAGCGGCAAGATGTCATAGGAGACTTTGACCTTCGCCAAATCGGTTTGGACATAATCGGCGCCTGCGGCTGCCGTAATGATGCGTGGACGACCCTGTTGGTCGAAGTCCTGGAAGCCGCCAGAGAACGCCGAACCTGTGCCCGGCGTCAGAAAATTGCCCGGAAATGTTTGCGCCTGTCCTTGATTGTCCAGGTGTTCATAGCCGACCCAGTAACGGAAGTCGTTGATGCGATCGCCGACCAGGACGTTTGTCACGCCGCCGAGATTGAGTTCTTTCCTGCCGTAGAGGCTGAACGGCTGCACCGCCACGGTGCCCATGGCGTGGACCTCAAAATCGTCCGGCATGCGCGTCGTCATCGTCAGCACGGCGCCGATCGAATTGCCCGGATAAAGCGCCGAGAACGGCCCGTACATCACATCGACGCGCGAAATTTCGGCCGGGGAAACCATGCCCCAGCGCGGCGCGAAGTTGTAGCTGTTGCCGAGCAGATTCGAGAGCAGCACATTGTCGGCATAGACAAGCACCAACGCACTCTGAATGGTGCCCGTGGTGCGCGTCGAGACGATCGCGTTGCGATCGCCAATATAGCGTTCGCGGACGAGAATTGACGGCATATATCTGAACGCGTCGGAAGACGTCATGATATTTGTGGTTTTTTGAATCTCTTTGCGCGTCCTGCTCTCGACCACCGCCGGAATGTTCGCCGGCAAGGTGCGGCTGAACGGCGCTGGCTTTGGCTCGGCGTAACGATCCGCCAAAGCAGGCCCCGGCACGGGCGCCGCGGTGGTGACGCGTCCCTGTCCGCCAACGGGTCGGCCGACAGGCCCCGGCCGCACAGGGCCGCGGACGCCGCCGACGCTGATCGTGGGAAGCGCCTGCTGCGCATCGGCGGCCGACGGGGCGAGTAGGCTAAGTACGGCGAAAGAGGTTCCTCCGAGGAGGCGAGAACGACGGATCATGACGGTGTTCCTTGGCGCCGACGCCAGTCGGCATAGGGAGAGTTGCCGCAGCGTTGAATGCAACGCGCACGCGGATCAGTGACGTGGAGGCTGCTTCGAGCAGCGGCGAGAACCCGGACTGCGCGCTCTTGCGCGCGTCAGCGGTCTCAGCCGCGAGAGAAGGGCGGCGCCCGTGCGCTATGCGCGCGCGAGGATCGCTCGGAGAGCGACCGCACCGCATATGTAGGCGCATCGATCAGCGCATATTCGCCCAGCGCCACAACATGGTCCGAGACCAGCGAAACCCAGGCCGGCGGCGGCTCCCCGCATAAGAGGCAGGATTGACAGTTGTGCCGATGGCCAAGCCGGTCGTTGGGCGCGGATTGTTCCCCTGCGCGCACCTGCTGGCAATGAGCTGCGAGCGTCTCTTCGGGAGAGATCGAAGCGGCGCGCGCCAGCCCGGCTCCGCCGGCGACGGTCTGGACGACCATGGCCAGGATAAGCAGCAGGGTGCGAAGCGTCGTGAGCCGCATTTTGATTCCGGTCAAAACTGACAACCCACTATTTACAATTCAGTGCGTGGCGGATACCCGCGGCGCGACGAAATGGGTCCGAAAGGCAGCTGGTGTGTCTATTGGGCCACAGTCTGTGATCGTTCGCGCGCCGACCATTGCCCAATCAAAAACGTTTCACTTTGCTGGCGCCCGTTCTAATCTTGCATCCATGTACATCTCCATCACCAGAGACATTCAGGTCACGGCGCTTCCCGACTTTCTGCCGGATCGCTCAGACCCCGACCAGGATCGCTACTTCTGGGCGTATACGATCGAGATCGCCAATCTCGGGCGCGTTCGCGTGCAGCTTTTGTCGCGTCACTGGATCGTCATCGACGCCAACGGTCGCCGCGAGGAAGTGCGCGGACCGGGCGTCGTCGGCGAACAGCCGGTGCTGGAGCCCGGGGAGACGTTTCGTTACGCCTCAGGCTGTCCGCTTGCCACGCCTTCGGGGATGATGCAGGGCAGCTATCGGATGATCACCGACGCCGGCGAAACCTTCGACGTCGAAGTGCCCGCTTTTTCGCTCGACAGTCCGCTGTCGCGTCCGACGCTGAATTAGGCCGGCGAGATGGAGCGCCTGGAAGACGCGATCGACCTGCTCTCCCGATTGGTCGCTTTTGACACGGTGAGCTCCAAATCCAATCTGCCGCTGATTGATTTCGTCGAAGCTTACCTGCGCGAACAGGAGGTGCGCTTCGTGCGTGCGCCGAACGCTTCCGGCGACAAGGCCGCCCTCTTCGTCACGATCGGCCCCGACGCTGACGGCGGCGTGCTCCTGTCCGGCCACACAGATGTCGTGCCGGTCGCCGGGCAAGCCTGGAGCGCCGACCCGTTCACGCTACGACGCGACGCGACGCGACTCTATGGGCGTGGCGCGGTGGACATGAAGGGGTTCGACGCCGCCTGTCTCGCGATGATTCCTGAATTCAAGGCGGCGCGGCTGTCTCGCCCGATCCACATACTCTTGAGCTATGACGAGGAGACCACCTGTCTCGGTCCTCTCGACGTCATCGCGCGGTTCGGGGCCGACCTGCCGCTTCCATCAGCCGTGATCGTCGGCGAACCGACGTCGATGGAGGTCGCCGACGCGCATAAGAGCGTCGCCACCTATGTGACGCGCGTGCGCGGGTTCGAGATCCATTCGGCGAATCTGCATCGCGGCGTCAGCGCCGTGCATGTCGCCTGCAAACTCGTGTGCGAGCTGGAGCGCCTCGGCGAGGAGTTGCGCGCGGCAGGCGATCCGAGCGGGCGTTTCGATCCGCCCTTCTCGACCATTCACGTCGGCGTGATTCACGGCGGAACGGCGCGCAATATCGTCGCCAAGGACTGCGAATTCCAATGGGAGTTTCGAGCGTTGCCCGGCGCGCCGGCGAATTTCGCCTACGACCGGCTGGAAAACTATTGCGAGGAGCTGAGGCAGACGTTTTTCGTCGGCTTTCCCGACGCCGGCGTCGAGACCACGATCGAGAATCAGGTGCCGGGGCTCGCGCCGCAGCCGGGCTCCGAGGCGGAGACCCTGACGCTGCGGCTCGCCAGGCGCAATGCGACGATCGCCGTCCCTTATGCGACCGAAGCCGGTCAGTTTCAGCGCGCGGGCGTAGCTGCGGTCGTCTGCGGCCCTGGCCGCATCGACCAGGCGCACCAGCCCGACGAATTTATCGACATCGCCGAGCTGGCCGCCTGTCTTAAGTTCCTGCGCGGCCTAGCGCAGCAACTTCGCGCATAAGCGTCCTTCGTTAGTTAGCCGCAGACCCATATCCAGGCCTGGCGGTAGGGATGCCAGCGCCAGCAACTGCCCACGCCGTAATCCCACCAGCGTCCGCGCCACCAGCGTCCGCCGCCGTGGTGACCGCCGCCGCCCCAGCCGCCGTGGTGACCGCCGCCGCCGCCCCAGCCGCCGTGGGGACCATGGCCGCCGCCGCCCCAGCCGCCGCCGCCTTGGCCGCCGCCGCCTTGGCCACCCCCACCATGGCCGCCGCCGCCATGGCCGCCGCCGCCGCCTTGGCCACCGCCGCCATGCCCGCCTCCAGCGGCGCCGGCCGTAACGGGCATCGCCAGCGCGCCGATGAGCGCCGCGACCAGAGAAATGTTCTTGAAAGCTGACATGACTCCACCTTCCATTGAATGGCTCAGCACAGTCCGCGGATCGGCGGGAGGCTTGGACTGAGGCATGACCCCACAGCTCTATGTGGAGTCGTTTCTATAATTTGCGAGCGATCCCTCTCCGGCGCCGCAAGTAAGCGGCTTCGCGAAAGCGCCCTTAAGGCGCCTTACACTGACTATGCTCTCCAGCGGCGAAGGACTGTGCGTGGCCGCATATTCGGTTGCTCGCGCTTATGCGCGCGCATCGCCTGAAGTCGGCCGCGCGCCATTGCTTTCGTGAAGTGAGCGGCTATAGTCCGCGCCCGTTCGGCGCTTGGAAATAATCCGCGTCGGGCTCCGAGCCCTTTAAAGAGATTTTCGCGATGAAGCTGATCCCGGACGCTTTGGCCCAAGCCCAGACGCCCTCACCACCTGCCGCCGAGACGCCTACGAGCCCGCCGGCCCAGCCGACGGCGCCTTCCACGCCGACGTCGCCAACTCCGCCACATCCGCCAACCGCCACCCAGACGGGTCAAACCGTCGAGACGCAGCCCGAAGAGCATCAACCTCCGACCATGCCGGAGATGCTCGGGCAGCTTATTCCCATCTTCGTGGTGATGGGCATCGTCTACATCTTGGTGATCCGCCCGCGCTCCCGACGCGAGAAGGAGCAGCTCGCGCAGCTGCGCAACGTCCGACGCGGGGACACGCTCGTCACCACGAGCGGAATCGTCGCCAAGGTGACGAAATCCATCGACGACGCTGAAATCGAGGTCGAGATCGCGCCCAACGTGCGGGTGCGCATGCTGCGCACGGCCGTCGCCGAAGTGCGCGCCAAGGGCGAACCCGTAAGAGAGGAGACGCCGCCGACGGCCAAGACTGGCGGGGCCAAAGGCGGCGGAAAGTCGGCGAAGTCTGGTGAGACCAAGTCGAGCGACGTCAAGACCGGCAACGGCAAGGCGGGCGACAAGCCCGGAGACGCCGGATCCGGCTCACAGAGCTGACGCGGGTCCTTTCGATCACTAGCCGATAGCAGGACAATGCTGCGATTCTCGACCTGGAAATTTCTCGCCATTGTGGCGATGACTGTCGCCGCGGTGCTTGTCGTCGCGCCGAGCATGTTGTCGCCGTCCCATTATGAAGAGCTGAAGTCGCGCCTGCCCGCCTGGCTTACGCCTCCGACCATCGTGCTCGGCCTCGACCTGCAGGGCGGCTCGCATGTGACGCTCGAAGTGGATCAGGCGGATCTCATCAGCACGCAGGTGAAAAATCTGCGCGATGACGTGCGCCGAATCCTGCGCGAAGAAAAGGTCGCCATCACCGGCGGCATCGGAACGACTGCCCGCGGCGTACAGGTGCGCGTCGCCGACCCCGCGGATCGCGAGAAAGTCCTTCCAAAATTGCGGCAGCTGCGCAACAGCTTCAGCGGCGCTCTCATGGGCGGGCCTTCGCCGCTCGACGTCGAGGCGTCGCCGGACGGCCTCATCCGCGTGACCGTCACCGACGCGGGCATCACGGACAAGTCGCGCAAGGCCGTAGAGCAATCGATCGAAGTCATTCGGCGGCGCGTCGACGCCCTCGGCACGCGCGAGCCGAGCATTCAGCGTCAGGGCGACGACCGCGTGCTGGTGCAGGTGCCGGGCCTTCAGGACCCTGAAACGCTCAAGGAAATCCTCGGCAAAACCGCGAAGCTCGAATTCCGCCTCGTCGCCGATCCGGGCCAAAATCCGTCGGAAGTCGAGGAGCTCGATCAGGTCGAACAGGAAGGCAAGCTCGGCGTCGAGAAGCAGGTGATGGTCAAGGGCGAGGATCTGACGGACGCGCAGCCGGGATTCGACCAGCAAAGAAGCGGCGAGCCGGTCGTCAATTTTCGCTTCAACATCCGCGGCGCCCAGGCCTTCGGCGAAGTGACCTCCAAGAACGTCGGGCGCCTGTTCGCGATCATCCTCGACAACAAGATCATTTCCGCGCCGCGGATCTTGACGCCGATCACCGGCGGCTCCGGCCAGATTTCCGGGCGCTTCACCGTCGAACAGGCGAACAACCTTGCGATCCTGCTGCGCGCCGGCGCGCTGCCGGCGAAGCTCAACATCGTCGAAGAGCGCACCGTCGGTCCGGGCCTCGGCCAGGACTCGATCGACGCCGGCAAACGCGCCGCCTATGTCGGCGCGGGCCTCGTCGTCGTCTACATGCTCGTCACCTACGGCGTCTTTGGCGTCTTCGCCAATCTCGCGCTGTTTGTGCACATCGCCTTCATTTTCGCCGGACTCGTGCTGCTCGGCTCGACGTTGACGCTGCCGGGCATCGCGGGAATCGTGCTGACGATCGGCATGGCGGTCGATTCGAACGTGCTGATCTACGAGCGCATACGCGAGGAGAATCACGCCGGGCGCTCCATCCTCGCCTCGCTCGACGCGGGCTTCACGCGCGCCTTCGCGACCATCGTCGACTCCAACGTCACCATGTTCGTTGCGGCGGCGATCCTCTATTTTCTTGGCTCGGGACCGGTGCGCGGCTTCGCCGTGTCGCTTGCGCTCGGCATTCTGACGACCATCGTCACCGCGGTGACCATGACGCGCATGATGATCGCCGTCTGGTATCATTACGCGCGGCCGACAAAACTGCCGATCTGAAGGGGCGACATTTATGAAACTTCTGCGCCTCGCGCCGGAGAACACCAAGTTCCCGTTCATGCGGTTCCGCCGCGTGAGCTATCCATTCTCGGCCGTGCTGTCGCTGATCGCGGTCGCCCTCTTCGTCTTCAAGGGCATGAATTTCGGCATCGACTTCGCCGGCGGCACGGTGATCGAACTGCGCGCGAAATCCGGCGCCGCGGAAGTCGGCACGCTGCGCACGCTTGGCGAAGGCCTCCAGCTGGGCGACATCGAGGTGCAGGCGTTCGGGAATCCGGCAGACGCCACATTGCGCTTCGGTCTGCAGCCGGGCGGCGACGTCGCCCAGCAGGCGGCGGTGGAGCGCGTGCGTGGCGCCGTCGGCGGATATTATGATTTGCGCCGCGTCGAGGTCGTCGGCCCGCGCGTCTCAAACGAATTGGTGCAGTCCGGCACGCTCGGCGTCGTGCTGTCGATCATCGCGGTGCTGACCTATCTTTGGTTCCGCTTCGAATGGCAATTCGCGATCGGGGCCGTGATCGCGACGATGCACGATCTGCTGCTCACCGTCGGCTTTTTCTCGATCACGCAGCTCGAATTCAACACCACATCGATCGCCGCGATCTTGACCATCGTCGGCTACTCGCTGAACGAAACCGTGGTGGTGCTCGACCGAATTCGCGAGAACATGCGCAAATACAAGAAACTGCCGACAGCGCAGATGGTCGACATGTCGATCAACGCGGTCCTGCCGCGCACGATCATGACCGCGACGACGGTGATGCTTGCGCTGTTCGCGCTCGTCGCCTTCGGCGGCCAAGTGATCCGTTCGTTCTCGGTCGCGATGATTTGGGGCATTTTCGTCGCGACCTACTCGTCAATCTTCATCTGCTCGCCGATGTTGATCTATCTCGGGCTGCGCAATGAAGGCGCCGACAAGGCGGCGCAGAAGCACGAGACGGAGCGCAAGGCCGACGCAGCAGTTTCCGCGCGCGAGGACGTTGCGGAAGCGCCGGTCTCCGCGCCGACGAAGTCCGCTGAAAAGACGCCCGCGCCCTCTCGGACGGCGTCCGGCAAACGCGCCAAGACGAGGCCGGCTTGACGGGCGGGTCCGGCGGCTATGTTCCCGGCCGTCACAAAATCGATGACTATGGCGGCGGCGGCTTCCGCTTCGCCGACATGTCCCACCGCGGCTCTATTCTCGCGCTGCCCTCCGGCGTGCGCGCCGTGCCTCTGACCAGCGCCGCGGAGATCGACGACTCTATGATCGATAGCGCGCTTTCCGAAAGCGGCGGCCTCGACGTGTTTGTCGTCGGCACCGGGAAGGATTTGCTGCCGCTTGCCGGCGGCCTGCGCGCCAAGCTGCGCGCGGCGGGCGTCGGTTGCGAAACCATGGCGACGGGAGCCGCCGTGCGGACCTACAATGTGCTCGTCGACGAGAATCGGCGAGTCGGCGCGTTGCTGATCGCCGTGTGACATCATGACCGCCGCCTCGCAGGAGCATTATGTGCAATGCGAGGAACTGCTGCGCGCGCGTGATCGCGACCTCTGGCTCGCCTGCCTCTTTGCCCCCCGGGACGCGCGCCCGCACATTCATGCGCTCTACGCCTTCGCCCAGGAAATGGCGGACGTCAGCGGCAAGGTCACGCAACCGCTGCTCGGCGAAATGCGGCTGCAGTGGTGGGTCGACGCGCTGGAGGCCGACGCCGCGCAAGGCGAAGGCGTGCGCGCCAATCCCCTGGCCGATGCGCTGATCGACACGATCGAGCGATTCTCCCTGCCCCGCGACGAATTCGTCGCGCTGGCGCAGGCGCATATCTTTGATCTCTACGACGATGCGATGCCGACTTGGACGGCGCTCGAAGACTATTGCCGCGCTACGGCGTCGGCCCCGATTCGCTGGGCGGCGCGAATTCTCGGCGCAGATCTTCAAGCGCCGTCGGCGGGGGCTTTCGAAGAGGCGGGAGTCGCGCTCGGCCTCACGCGAATCTTGCGCGCTCTTCCCGAGGTTCCCCAACAGGAGAAATTCCTGCCGGACGAGGCCTTCGCGCGTGACGGCGACCCCTCAGGCCGGCGCAGCGAGCTTGGTCCGATCGTGAAGAAATTGGACGCGCTGGCGCAGTCCCACTATGAGCAGGCGCGCCGGCTGGCCGTCGATCTCGGACCCGCCCGCGCCGCGCTGCTCCCGTGCGCCACCGCTCCACTTTATCTGGAGCGGCTGGCGCGAAGCGACTACGATCCGTTTCGGCCGCTTGGCGAACCCTCGCCGCTGCGGCGACAGTGGCGCATCTGGCGCGCGTCGCGCGGCGTGGGATTGTGACGCGCGCCAAATGCAGCGCTCCATGGAATTACTGAAATGACAACCGTCGAATATGATTATGACGCCCGGCGCCTGCGCATGGAGACGCTGCTCATGCTCCGCTGGGTGGCCATCACCGGTCAGGCGGCGGCATGTATCGGCGTCTATTTCGTACTGGGATTCGATTTTCCCGTCGGCCTCTGCTTCGTCTTCATCACGGCCTCGGCGACGCTCAACATCGGCATGCGCTTTGGCACGCCGCGCAGTTTCCGCCTCGGCGACGTCGAGGCCGCCGTGCTGCTGGGTTACGACATCATCCAGCTGGGATTTCTGCTCTATCTCACCGGCGGCCTGACGAATAGCTTCGCGATGTTGTTTTTGACGCCGGTGATCATCTCGGCGGTTTCGCTGCCAAGCAACCTGACGCTGCTGCTCGGCATCGTCATGATCGCGGTCGCGACGGTGCTCACGGTCGAATATTATCCTTTGCCCTGGCATGCCGACGAAAAGCTGACGTTCCCCCTCCTCTACCGCACCGGCGTCTGGGCCGCGCTCGCGCTCAGCGCGGCGTTCATCGGCATCTACGCCGCGCGGGTGTCGGACGAGGCGCGACTCCTGGCCGACGCGCTCGCGGCGACGGAATTGGTGCTTGAGCGCGAGCAGCACCTCTCGCAACTCGACGGCCTCGCCGCCGCCGCCGCGCATGAACTTGGCACCCCGCTCGCGACCATTACGCTGATCATCAAAGAATTGCAGAATTCCCTGCCAGAGAATGCGCCGGCGCTGCGCGACGACCTCGCGCTCCTGGCGCAGGAAACGGCGCGCTGTCGGGAGATCCTGGGCAAGCTGGCCTCGCTTGGCGCAACGGACCAGAGCAGCGTCATGAATCTGCTGTCGATCGACACGCTGATCCAGGAGGTGGTTGAGCCGCAGCGTGAAATCGGCGTCGAGGTCGAAATTTCCAAAAATGGGCCCTCGGACCCGCCGGTGCTGGCGCGTAATCCAGCGATTCTTTATGGACTGGGCAACCTTGTCGAAAACGCGATGGACTTCGCCCGTTCACGCGTGAAGATCGACGCTTGGTGGAGTTCAAGCTACGTGACGATCGCCATTCAGGACGATGGGCCCGGCTACTCTCCAGACATTCTTGATCGTCTCGGGGACCCGTATCTGCGGGGTCGGCCGCTCGAACGGCGCACGAAAAACGATGCCGAGTCAGGGCTTGGCCTCGGCCTCTTCATCGCCAAAACCCTGTTGGAGCGCTCGGGCGCTACAGTCGAAACAATGAATGTTTCTCCGCCGCGCACCGGCGCAATCGCCAAAATCACGTGGCCGCGCGCCGCGCTCGAGCCCGCCGCGGCCAGGCCAAGGCTTCCCCAACAGGACAAATAGAATCGACGCGACGCTGGCGATAAGCTAGATTTGACAAAAATCAGGGTTGGAAACGCGCGATGTCGACCGAAGAAATTAAGGCGGATCGAGAAGGCGTCTCGGAACCTGAGCAAGTTCCAACGCTGCCACAGGATCGTTCACTGCTGATCCTGGATGACGACAAGCCGTTTCTTGGCAGATTGACGCGTGCGATGGAGGCCCGCGGCTTTCTGGTGACGCCCTGCGAAACGGTCGCCGAGGGTCTTGCCGCCCTTGAGACGAACCCGCCGGCGTTCGCCATCATCGACATGCGGCTTGACGACGGCAATGGCCTCGACGTCATCTCAAAGCTGAAGACATCACGTCCCGACGCGCGCGGAATCATCTTAACCGGCTACGGCAACATCGCGACTGCGGTGACCGCGGTTAAGCTCGGCGCCTTCGACTATCTGGCGAAGCCCGCCGACGCCGATGAAATCTATCACGCGCTGATGGCGACGCAGGTCGACAAACCCGACGCTCAAGAAAACCCCATGTCCGCCGACCGCGTGCGGTGGGAGCATATCCAGAGGGTTTTCGAGTCTTGCGACCGCAACGTCTCCGAGACCGCGCGGCGCCTCAACATGCACCGCCGGACCCTGCAACGCATTCTCGCCAAGCGTGCGCCCCGCTGACGGCTTTAATTCGCCTGTTCGTCGCCGAAGGCCAGCAGGCAGTAACGGTCGGCCGCCATCGTCGCGAAGCGTAACAGCATCGAGCGTCGACGCGCGGGCGCGAGGGGGAAAGCCGGCGCCTCGCGCGTCAGTAGCGCCCCGTGGGCGTCCGCGACGATCAAGCCCGCATCGTTTGGAAAAATCGCTGGATCGAGCGATGCGGGGATCGCGAAATAGAACCGATCGCAAAAGCCGCGATACTGCGGCCATTTAAGATCCGCATGAAAGTCGGCGTAGCTCGACTTGACCTCGACGATGCGCAGGACGCCGTCGGAAGCGAGCGCGATGAGATCGGCGCGTCGGCCGTTCGGCAGGGGCGCTTCGCAAACGACCGAAAAGCCGCAGGCCCTCAGATAACGGCGGGCGCCGCGGGCCACGCATTTGGTCACGTCGGCGCGGCTTTCGCGCCCCGTCGCGCGTTTTACGAGGATCGCGGTCATATTGTCTCCGCTGACGTGCCGCCCGCTCAAGCCAGCATGGCGCGTCGCCAAAGCGCGCGCAACCATGATAGGTTCGCCCCATTGATCCACTACAGGCTTGTCGCATGAAACGGCTTCTTCTCGCATGCCTCCTCACGCTCGTCGCCGCAACATCGCCCGTCCTGGGCGCAGAGCGCGTCGTCAACATTTTCAATTGGAGCGATTACATCGATCCAAGCGTGCTCGAGGACTTCACCCGAGAGACCGGAATCAAAGTCATTTACGACACCTATGACTCGAACGAGATGCTCGAGGCGCGGCTTCTTGCCGGCGACACCGGCTACGATGTGGTCGTGCCGTCGGCGACGTTCCTCCAGCGGCAGATCGCAGCCGGCGTCCTGCAGCCGATCGACAGAAGCAAGCTCGTCAACGCGCGCAATGTCTGGCCCGAGATCGACTCCAGACTTTCGCGTTTCGATCCGGGGAACCGCCACGCCATCAACTACATGTGGTACACGACGGGCGTCGCTTACGATGTCGCGAAGGTCCAGGAGCGGCTTGGCAAGCCGATAACGAGCTGGGATCAGGTCCTACGACCGGAGAATTTAAAGAAGCTCGCCGACTGCGGCGTCTACATGCTCGACAGTCCGGAGGACATGTTCGCGATCGCGCTCAACTACCTGAAGCTCGATCCGAATTCGAAAAATCCGAAGGACCTTTCGCGGGCCGCCACCCTCTTAGGAAGTCTGCGCCGCTATGTGAAGAAATTTCATTCCTCTGAATATATCAATGCGCTGGCGAACGGCGACATTTGCGTCGCCATCGGTTGGTCGGGCGACAGCCTGCAAGCGCGCAATCGCGCCCGCGAGGCCGGAACCGACGTCGATATCGCTTACGTGATTCCGACTGAAGGTTCGCTCCTGTCGCTGGACAATCTCGCGATTCCAAAGGATGCGCGCCATCTCGACGAAGCCTATCTCTTCATCGACTATCTGCTTCGACCGGACATCGCCGCGCGCAATTCGATCGCCACCAATTTCGCCAATGGCGTCGCGCCGTCGCGACCGCTGATTGACAAGGCGGTCGCGAATGATCCGTCGGTCTATCCAAACGACCTCACCATGCGGCGCCTGTTTACCGTCACGGCGCCCGATCAGACAGTTCAGAAACTGATCACCCGAATGTGGACGACGGTGAAGACCGGACGATGAAAAGATCCGGCGCCGACGTGCGCCCGGCGGATCGCGTCACGCATGACGCGTGAACCCCGCCGAGCGCCGCAGTCTACTGCTCGCTCAATATGCGCTTCAGAAGTTCGATGACTTCGGCGAGCCCTTTGTCCTTGGCGGCGAGCTCCTCGATTTTCCTCACCGCGTGCAGCACCGTGGTGTGATCGCGGCCGCCAAACCTACGGCCAATCTCCGGCAGCGAGCGCAGCGTCAGCACCTTCGATAGATACATGGCGATCTGCCGAGGCCGCACCACATTGGCGGTGCGTCGAGACGACAGAATATCGGAGCGCGAAATATTGTAGTGGCTCGCCACGAGCTTCTGAATGTCGTCGATCTTGACGCGTTTGGGGTCCTGTGTGCGCACGAGATCGCGAATGGCCGATTCCGCGGTCTCGACGGTCAGCGGCGCGCCGGTCAGCGTGGCGTGGGCGAGAAGCCGATTAACGGCGCCCTCAAGATCACGGCCGTTGGTCGCGATCGTCCGCGCGACGTAGGAGATGACCTCCGGCGGCACATGGAAACTGGATTGCGACTCCTTCGCCGATGCAATGCGCGCGGCGAGGATCTTGATGCGCAAGGACTCGTCCAGCGGGCCGATGTCGACGCAAAGCCCGCCCTTGAATCGCGACAGCACGCGCTCATCGAGCGTGTCGAGCTCCGACGGCGGCCGGTCGGCGGCGACGACGACCTGACGGCCGGCGTCAATCAGCGCATTCAGGGTGTGGCAAAATTCCTGCTGAATTGATTTGCCTTGGAGAAACTGAACGTCGTCGATGATCAGCACGTCGATTCCGCGCAGCTTCTCCTTGAACGCCAGCGACGTATGCGTGGTCAGCGACGAGACGAAGCCGCTCATAAAGCGCTCGGCCGTCAGATAAATCGTATGGCGGCGGTTGTCGTTCGACGCATGCGCGAGCGCCTGCAGGAGATGCGTCTTGCCGAGCCCGACCGCCGCATGGGCGTAGAGCGGATTGAACATCGGAAGATCGCCGGAGCGCGCCTCCGCAACACGGCAGGCGGCCGCGTAGGCGAGCTGGTTCGATGGCCCGACGAGAAAGGTCGAGAAGGACAGCCGACGATCAAGCGGCGAGCCGACGAATGCGTCGGCGTCGTGACGCAAGGTCATCGGGCGAGCGGCGCGGCGCGCATTTCCTTCGTTGGCCGCTTCGAGAGCAGGCGCGAATGACGCGACGGCGCGCGCGACGCAGTGCGGCGTGTTGGACTCGACCTGATCTGCGCCGTCTTCACGCGAGCGCGCTTTGCGCATAGGCGAACGTACGTCGATGACGACTCGCTCGACTTTCGAGAATTCGCTCGCGACGCGCGCCTTGATGCGCGGCGCATAGTGCGACTGCACCCAGCTTTTCAAGAATTTGGTGGGCACCGTCAGATGCACCGCGCCGCCGTCGATACGCTCGAGCTCCAATCGCGTGAACCAGGAATTGTAAACCGCGTCGCCGAGGTCGCTCCTCAGTCTGTGTCGGACTCGGTCCCATTTCGAGCGATCTTCAGCGGTTACTCCGTCGTCTGCCAATTGTTCTCTATGATCGGACATATCAGACCTTTTTTCCGAAACGAGCGCCAGAAAGGGAGCCCCCGGGCGAATCTCGCCGCTGGCGCTGATCGAAAGGAACCTAGTTGGATCGAGTAATTGCCGCCGCGAACGGCGCTAAATCAGCACTCTTGGAGGCGGCCCAATCGCGAGCCGCGCGCATCTGCCGACGTTGGCCTCCTGCGTGACACAGACGCCGCAATACGCCGCGAGCGACCGCGTATTGATGCGATCGTTGACGCTGCGCACTCCCTGGACTGTCTCGGCCAACCGCCCCTTCGCCATGGCAAAGTCTCCCCTCGTCCGGGATCAGCGAGAATCCCGGATTGATACGCGTCGCAGGAAACGGAATTTACTCTACGCCCTTGCGAACTGATCACTTGAGTTTTCAAGCCGAACGGCTGGAAGGCGGCAATGCGTCTAGCTCTGTGGGCCCATCCGCGCCGGGGAACGCATGTCGTTCCCCCTATTGCGCGCCCATGAAAAACTGACGCCGACCGCCCTTCGTTCGACCCTTCGAAGCTACACGTCAGCGCCATCGCGCGCAACGACGCTCGCAATTAAATCTGTCATAATGATTGGGCTTTTGTCGCGCGGCGCCGTGAACTTTCTTCATCTTCGGCGATAAGCCGATGATTCGCCGCTCTTAAAATTCCGCGGGTGACATGCGCGTCGGGGCGACCGCCGCGCGCCGGACAAGCGCCAAAAATAGTGTCAAGTGCCCGAGCTATTTCCCGTTCGTGACAGCTTGATTGCAAGAGATTGAATCGGGAGAATTTTGAATGATCACGAATTATTGCTGCGAAAAAAAATTCCTGGCCGTGTCATCTGCGCTTCATGCGACGAATTGCCGTCGCCGTCCTGCGCAATAAAAAAGCCCGGCTCTCGCCGGGCTTCAAAAATGCTGCGTCCACGTTACGCGCGGCGAATTTTCTACGCCTGTGCGGCGAGCGCCTTCACGCGCGCGGTCAGTCGCGAAACCTTTCGCGAGGCCGTGTTCTTGTGAATGACGCCTCGCTGCGCGGCGCGCATCACGATCGGCACGGCATTTTGCAGCGCGTCCGCCGCCACCGAGGCGTCGCCCGAGGCGATCGCCTCCTCAACCTTGCGCACAAAAGTGCGCATGCGGCTGCGACGCGCCCGATTGACCGAAGTGCGGCGGGCGATCTTGCGAACGGCTTTCTTGGCCGAACTCGTATTGGCCATGCTTTGCGTGTCCTTGAAAGTGACGGCGATGCCGCCCAAAAACCAAACGGCCGCGAAATCGCGGCCAAGTGGCGTGGTTTATAAGCGCGACGGCCGCCTTTCGTCAATGGCCGCCCTATCGATTGGCGAAGGTCGGCTTCCGCTTTTCCACGAAGGCGTTCATGCCTTCCTTTTGATCGCCCGTGGCGAAAAGTGAATAGAAAAGCCCTCGCTCATGTCGGATTCCCTCGGCGAGCGTCGATTCAAAAGCGCGATTGACCGCCTCCTTGGCCATGAGAACCGCGGGAAGCGACATAGACGCGATCGTCGCGGCCGTCTTGATCGCCTCGGCGAGAAGATCGGCGGCCGGGACAATCCGCGCGACGAGGCCGGCGCGCTCGGCCTCCTCGGCGCCCATCATCCGACCCGTCAGTATGAGATCCATCGCCTTGGCCTTGCCGACGGCGCGGGTCAGCCGCTGCGTGCCGCCGGCGCCGGGAATCACGCCGAGCTTGATTTCCGGCTGGCCGAATACCGCCGTGTCCGCCGCGAGAATGAAGTCGCACATCATCGCGATTTCACAGCCGCCGCCCAGCGCGAAGCCAGAGACGGCGGCGATAATGGGCTTGCGGGCCCCCGCCACGACGTCCCACCGTCCGATGAAATCGTCGAGAAAGGCGTCAACGAAGCCCTTGTCGCGCATCTCCTTGATGTCCGCGCCAGCGGCGAAGGCCTTCTCGGAGCCGGTGAGGACGACGCAGCCGACGCCGTCATCGGATTCAAACTTCGCGAGCGCGTCGTCGAGCTCGGCGATGAGCCGCGCGTTCAGCGCGTTGAGCGCTTCGGGCCGGTTGAGACGGATCAGTCCGACTCGGCCCTGCGTCTCGACTGCAATCGTGTCATAAGTCATGCGCGCCACCTCGCCAGTCCAGCGACTTCGCCGGCTCGCGCGCTTCATATCTCAAAATCGCCGCTCGCGTCCGCCCTTTCTCCAAAACCAAGCGTGACCGCGCGGGCGTGCAGATCGTCGAGCGTCACGGCGTCCAGTTGCCGCAGCGCGCTCTCTTCCGCTTCAGCGATGATCGGCTCCAGCACCGCCGAGAGCAGCGGCGGCGCCACGTCCGGCTCCTCCTCCTCTTCAGCGCGCAAGGCGACGCGAACGATTTCGCCGACGGAGAGACGGCGCCTCTCACGCGCCAGCGCATAGCCCCCCGCTGGCCCTCTTACGCTTTTGAGAATTCCCGCTCTCACCAACGCCTGCAGGACCGTCTCCAATCGTCGCGGAGGAAGATCGTGACGCGCGGCGAGCTGTTTTGACGACACCGGCCGACCACGCGCATGAAGCGCCACGTCGAGCGTCGCCATGAGCGCGAAGCGAGCGGTGCGCGGCAGGAGCTTCATCACGCGCCTTCTCCGGTCAGTCCCGTCGACCCGAAGCCGCCCGCGCCGCGCGTCGTTGCGTCGAGATCGTCGACCTCCTCAAGCGTCACATGCGTCACCGGCGCGATCACGAGCTGGGCCATGCGCATGCCGCGAACGATCTCGAAGGGCCGCCCCCCAAGATTGATCAGCAGCGTCTTGATCTCGCCGCGGTAGTCGCTGTCGATGGTGCCCGGGGCGTTGAGCACGGTGACGCCGTGCTCAGCGGCGAGGCCCGATCGCGGGCGAACCTGTCCCTCATAGCCTTGAGGCAGAGCGATCGAGAGCCCTGTGGGGATGAGATCGCGGGCCCCCGGCTCCAGCACCAGCTTTTGCCCCGGCGCTAGCGCGGCGTGGAGATCAAGGCCCGCTGCGCCTTCGCTGGCATAGGCCGGGAACGGCAGACCATCGCCGTTCGGCAGTCGGCGGATCGCGACTTTCATGACGCTTCGCCGATCATCTGCGCGAGGCGCGCCACGAGCCGCTCGGCGACGTCTTCCTTGCGAAGCCGCGGCCAGTCTTCGACGCCCCCTCGCGAAACGAGATGGGCCTCATTCGTGGCCCCGCCAAATACGCCGGTCCCCTCGCTGACGTCGTTGGCGACGATGAGATCACATCCTTTTCGGGCGAGCTTTTCCTGCGCGTGGCGGATAAGGTCGCGCGTTTCCGCAGCAAAGCCGACGACCAAGCGCGGACGGTTCGGTCCGCGTGAGACGCTCGCAAGAATGTCGGGATTTTCGACAAGCGACAGGCTTGGCGCGCCGCGCGCGCCTTTCTTGATCTTGTCGACCGCCGGCTCCGCGCGCCAATCGGCGACAGCCGCCGCGGCGACGAATATATCCGCCGGAAGCGCGGCCTCTGCGGCGGCCAGCATGTCTCGGGCGCTCTCTATATGTATGGTCTCGCAGCCGGACGGATCTGAGAGGGCGACCGGCCCTGAGATCAACGTCACACGCGCCCCTGCGCGCGCCGCCGCCGCCGCAATGGCGTGCCCCTGCCGCCCTGAGGAACGATTGGCGATGTAGCGAACCGGATCGATCGGCTCATGGGTGGGCCCGGAGGTGACGACCACATGCAGCCCTTCGAGCGCGCCGCCGCGCGTCAGCAGGCCTTCGGGCGCGGGCAGCCGAGTGTCCTGCTGCAGCGCGGTCTCGATCGCTTGGACGATCTCCAGCGGCTCGCTCATGCGCCCGGGTCCATATTCGCCGCAGGCCATGTCGCCGACGTTTGGGCCGACAAACCAGGCCCCGTCGCCGTGCAGCGTCGAGACGTTACGCTGGGTTGCGGGGTGAAGCCACATGCGCACATTCATCGCCGGCGCATAAAGAACGCGCTTGTCGGTCGCGAGCAGCAGAGTGGTCGCCAGATCGTCGCAGAGACCGCGCGCCGCGCGCGCGAGGAGATGCGCCGTCGCGGGGGCGACGACGATGAGATCAGCGTCCCGTGACAGCTGAATATGGCCCATCTCCTGCTCGTCGGTTGCGGAGAAGAGATCGTCGTAGACTTTTTCGTTCGCCAGGCTGACGAAGGCGAGCGGCGTCACGAACTCCTTGGCCGCCGCCGTCATGACGACGCGCACCCGCGCGCCGCGCTCGCGCAGACGCCGCACGAGATCAAGCGACTTATACGCGGCGATCCCCCCGCCGACGATCAGCAAGACGCGTTTAGCCTCGAGGCTCCGCGCACAACCCACGCCCGCCACTGAAAAAACTCCGATCGCCGCAGGCGGAGAATACAGATTTTATGCGTAAGGCCAAACGACTTCGCTCATCCGTGCGGGAAAGCCTTTCCGCACGCAAGGAATGCTTGCGCGATCATTCGTCGCTCCACGACAAGATCGCGAGCGACGCTTGCCGGCGTCCCCGCCGACAAGCACGGCCTCTCCCGGTTGAAACGCGGCTTCGCGGGCCTCCAGGAGCACCGAAACCCGTAAAAGGCTCCAGCGATGCGACGCCGCGTCGCGCATGCCAACAGTCGGCCTCCAAGCGGCCTCCACGGCGAATGACATTCGATTAGACCTTTCGCAGCGCGATGCTAGTGTGCGCCGGCGCCGCATATGTCGAGTCGAAAGGAAAAGGTGTGCGCATGCCGCTTAGCCTTGCCCCGCGTGTTCTTGCCCCGCGTGTTCTTGCGCTCGCTCTCGTCGTGAGCGCCTTCGTCACGGAGTGCCCGGCTCGGTCGCCACTGTCGTCGGCTCAGCCCGTCATCGTCAGCCCCGACGCCACGACAGCCGCTCCGGCGGAGAAACTCGCGCTTCGCGGGCGCACGCTCATTCCGCTGCATTCGACGCTTATCGGGCAAGGCGGCGTGACGCGGCTGAACTTCTCCGGCGCGCTCTCGATCCACAACGCCTCGGCGACGAATATTCTCGCGATCGAAAAGATCGAATACCGCAACGGCTCGGGTCAGTTGATCGAAAGCTACCTGAATGATCCCATCTATCTGAAGCCTTACGCCTCACTGCAGGTCACCATCGCGCAAGACGACGTTCGCGGCGGCACCGGCGCCAGTTTCACGGTCGACTGGTCAACGGCGCAAGGATCGGACGAACCCTTGATCGAAGCCGTGATGACCTCCTACACAGGTCCCCACAGCTACGCCATCCTCTCGCCGGGCCGCCGCGTTTCCCGGCCACAATGATCGCTCACGCGAAGGCGCCGCGTCGCTTTGACGCGACGGCGTCATGATGACCCTTGCAACAAGAAGCGCGCCGCGTGTGCGCCGCCTGACGCTCAGCGACTTCCGCTCC
Source organism: Methylocystis sp. (assembly GCF_051061285.1). GTDB lineage: Bacteria > Pseudomonadota > Alphaproteobacteria > Rhizobiales > Beijerinckiaceae > Methylocystis. The sequence continues at coordinate 60,202 of NZ_JBPFEA010000018.1, read as the reverse complement.
TATGCGGCGCTCGATTGCCGCTTCGAGTCGACGATCATTGCGCTTTTTGGCGAGAATGGCGCGGGCAAGACCAATCTGCTTGAAGCGCTGTCGTTGTTCTCGCCGGGCCGCGGTCTGCGCCGCGCGGAACTCGCCGAATGCGCAAGACGCGGCGGCGCCGGCGGTTTCGCCGTCTCGATCGAAGTCGACAGCGACGGCTCGGGGACCCAGCTCGGCCATGGTCTGACTCCGTCAGGCGAACGCCTTTTTCGCATCGACCGCGCGCCGGCGTCTTCGGCGCGGGCCTTCGCCGATCATGTCCGGGTGCTCTGGCTCACGCCGGCGATGGATGGGCTTTTCTCGGGCGCAGCCGGGGAAAGACGGCGCTTTTTGGATCGGCTGGCGCTCGGCGTCGACGCCGAGCACGGCGCGCGCGCCAATCGGCTGGAGCGGGCGCTGCGCAACCGCAACCGGCTTCTCGAAGAAGGCGTCGCCGACCGGCGCTGGCTCGACGCCGCCGAGCAGGAGATCGCCGCGCTCGGCGTCGCCGTGGCCGCGGCGCGGCGCGAGACCGTATCAAGGCTCGTCGCGCTGATCGCCGCAGGACGCGACGACGCCTCGCCCTTTCCTTGGGCGGACGTGACGATCGAGGGCGAGCTGGAGCGACGGCTGGCGCTCGATCCGGCGCTCGTGGTGGAGGAGTGGTACCGCGGCGAACTCGCCGCGTCCCGACGCCGTGACGCCGCCGCCGGACGGACGCTGATCGGTCCGCAGGCGAGTGATCTCGCGGTGCGCCACGGCCCGAAGAACGAGGCGGCTCGGGCCTGTTCGACCGGCGAGCAGAAAGCCCTGTTGATGGGACTGACCCTGGCGCATGCGAAGCTGATCGGCGCCATGACCGGACAGGCGCCGCTGGCGCTGCTCGACGAAGTCGCCGCGCATTTCGACGCGAAGCGCCGCGAAGCCTTGTTTCAGGAGCTTGAAACGCTCGGCGGGCAGATATGGATGACGGGCGCGGACCCGGCGCTGTTTGCGTCATTACAGGGACGCGCCCAGCTCTTGCGGGTAACGCCCGGGAAAGTGGAGGAAGCCTAGCCCTCCCCAGTAATGACCCAAGCTCCATCAACCTGGCGCGTCCGCCAGCTTGAGTTCCTGATCGCCGCTGCGTCCTTGCCTATGCTATCCCGCCGCCATGGCCATGCTTCCCCCGCAGGCGCGCGCCCTGCTCAAATCCATTTTCGGCTATGACGACTTCCGCCCCGGTCAGGCCGAGATCATCGCCGCCGTGCTCCAGGGCGGGCCGGTGCTCGCGGTCATGCCGACCGGCAGCGGCAAATCGATGTGCTATCAGCTTCCCGCGATCATGGAAGGCGCGCTCACGGTGGTCGTCTCGCCGCTCATCGCGCTGATGCGCGATCAGGTGCAGCAGATGCGGGCGCTCGGCATTGCGGCGGCGACGCTCAACTCCATGAACGGCGCGGAAGAGAATGATGAAGCCCGCCGCGCGATGCGAGACGGCGCGTTGCGGCTGCTCTATGTCTCGCCCGAGCGCCTGATGATGGACGGACTCATCGCCGATGTGCGCCGCGCCGGGGCGCGACGCCTCGCCATCGACGAAGCCCATTGCGTTTCGGAATGGGGCCATGATTTCCGTCCCGAATATCGCGAGATCGGTCGCGCCGCCGAGGCGCTCGGCGACATCCAGGCGATCGGCCTCACCGCTACGGCCGACGCCGCGACGCGCGAGGACATCGCCAGGAGACTTTTTTCCTCGCCGCCACAGCTCTTCCTGCACAGTTTCGATCGGCCCAACATAGCGCTTAATTTCGCTCTGAAGGACCAGCCGAAACGCCAGCTCTCGCACTTTCTCGAAAAACACAAGAGCGAAAGCGGCATCGTTTATTGCTCGTCGCGCAAGCGCACCGAAGACCTTGCGTATTACTTTCAGGAGCAAGGTTACGACGCGCTGGCCTATCATGCGGGGATGGATCAGGCGGCGCGCAATCGCAATGGCGACCGTTTCCTGCGTGAAGACGCCGTCATCGCCGTCGCGACCATCGCCTTCGGGATGGGCGTCAACAAGCCGGATGTGCGCTTCGTCGCGCATGCCGATATGCCGTCGTCCGTTGAGAGCTACTATCAGGAGATCGGGCGCGCGGGCCGCGACGGGCTGCCGGCCGATACGCTGACGCTCTACTCGCTTGACGACATGGCCTTCCTCCGCCGGCGCATCGACGAAAAGGACGTGAGCGAGGAGCGCCGCCGCATCGAGCACGACCGCTTCTCCGCGCTGGCCATGCTGTGCGAGACGCCGCGCTGCCGGCGCCAGACGCTGCTCGCCTATTTCGCGGAAGAAGCCGCGCCTTGCGGATGCTGCGACGTGTGTCAGGGCAAGGTCGCGGTTTTCGACGGCGTCATCCCGACGCAAAAGGCGCTCTCCGCCATCTATCGCACCGGCCAGCGCTTCGGCGCCGGACATATCGCAGACGTGTTGAGAGGCGAAGCGACGGACGCCGTGCGCCGGCATGGGCATGACGCGATCAAGACTTTCGGCGTCGGAAAGGAATTTTCCAAATCGCAGTGGTCGTCGATCATGCGTCAGCTCTTCGCCGCCGGCGCGCTGCGAACCGCAAGCGCGGAACATAGCTCGTCGAAAGACGGGCGTCCTTACGGACGCCCTATGGGCGGTTTCGCGCTGACGGCGAAAGGCGAGAAGATCCTCTTCGGCCGCGAGACGATTATGCTGCGCGACGATCCGCTGACGCGCAGCGACCGCCGCAAAAAAGCCGCCGCCGGCCTCGACGAGACGACGGACCGCATTCTCGCGGCCCTCAAGCGCAAGCGGCGCGAACTGGCGCAGGAGGAAGGCGTGCCGGCCTATGTCGTCTTCGCCGATCGCACGCTGATCGACATGGCGGAAAAGCGGCCGGCGACGCTCGACGACATGCTCGCGGTGCACGGCGTCGGCGAGAGGAAAGTCGCGCGTTACGGCGACGCCTTTCTCGAAGCCTTGGCGGAGGCGCTGCGTTAGCTTTCTGCCCGGCGCCCAGGCATAACCCTGGCCGGGAAGCCGGCGCGGGCCCGCCGCCCGCCGGAAAGGCGGTGAAGCCGCCCGAAAGCGCAGTTATTTCCGTGCATTTTGCAACCATTCCGGGGTAAAATCGGCCTTCTCGAATCGAGGGTCGTTCGACCCCCCGACGAATAGGTCACATGAACGAAGAAACCGAACGGAACGACCCCGCGGAATATGGCGCAGGGTCCATCAGGGTGCTGCGTGGCCTCGACGCCGTGCGTAAGCGTCCCGGCATGTATATCGGCGACACGGACGATGGCACCGGCCTCCACCACATGGTTTACGAGGTCGTCGACAACGCTATCGACGAGGCGCTCGCCGGCCATGCCACCCATGTCGACGTGACGCTCAACGCAGACGGCTCCTGTACGGTCTTCGATAATGGCCGCGGCATTCCGACCGACATCCATCACGAGGAAGGCGTCTCAGCGGCCGAAGTGATCATGACGCAGCTGCACGCCGGCGGAAAGTTCGACCAGAACTCCTACAAGGTTTCTGGCGGTCTGCACGGCGTCGGCGTCTCCGTGGTCAACGCCCTCTCCGTGTGGTTGAAGCTGCGCGTCTGGCGCGACGGCAAAGAACACGCAATCGAGTTCGCCAACGGCGACGCGGTCGCGCCGCTCGTCGTCGTGGGCGATGCGCCGGTCGTCGGCGGCGCGCCCAAGCGCGGCACCGAAGTGACGTTTCTGCCCTCCCCCGCGACCTTCACGATGACCGAGTTCGACTTTGCGACGATCGAGCATCGGCTTCGCGAACTCGCCTTTTTGAATTCCGGCGTGCGCATCGTTTTGACCGACGCGCGACACGCGGAAGTCAAGCGCGAAGAGCTTTATTACGAGGGCGGGCTCGAGGCTTTCGTGCGCTATCTCGACCGCGCGAAGACGCCGCTCGTCTCGGCGCCGATCCTCATTCACGGCCAGCGCGACCAAATCAACGTCGAAGTCGCGCTGTGGTGGAACGATAGCTATCACGAAAATGTGCTGGCCTTCACCAACAACATTCCGCAGCGTGACGGCGGCGCGCATCTCGCTGGATTTCGCGGCGGGCTGACGCGCCAGATCACCGGCTACGCCGAATCCTCCGGCCTCGCCAAGCGCGAGAAAGTCGATCTCACCGGCGATGACTGCCGTGAAGGATTGACCTGCGTTCTGTCGGTGAAAGTGCCGGACCCGAAATTCTCCTCGCAGACGAAGGACAAGCTCGTCTCGTCGGAAGTGCGTCCGGCCGTCGAGAATATCGTCAACGAATTGCTCGGCCAGTGGCTGGAGGAGCATCCGGCCGAAGCCAAGACCGTCGTTTCCAAAGTCTGCGAAGCGGCGGCGGCGCGCGAAGCGGCGCGCAAGGCGCGCGAGCTGACGCGCCGCAAGGGCGCGCTCGACGTCGCCAATCTTCCGGGCAAGCTTGCCGACTGCCAGGAGCGCGATCCGGCCAAGGCCGAACTTTTCATCGTTGAGGGCGACTCCGCCGGCGGCACGGCCAAGCAGGGCCGCAATCGGGAATTCCAGGCGGTGCTGCCGCTGCGCGGCAAGATCCTCAATGTCGAGCGCGCGCGTTTCGACAAGATGCTGTCGTCCGAACAGATCGGCACGCTGATCACCGCGCTCGGCACGGGCATCGGCCGCGACGAGTTCAGCGCCGACAAGCTGCGCTATCACAAGGTCATCATCATGACGGACGCGGACGTCGACGGCGCCCATATTCGCACGCTGATCCTGACCTTCTTCTATCGGCAGATGCCGGAGCTGATCGAGCGCGGGCATATCTTCATCGCGCAGGCGCCGCTCTACAAGGTGATGCGCGGCAAGTCGACGCAATATCTGAAAGACGAACGCGCGCTTGAAGACTATCTGATCGAAAGTCTGCTCGACGGCGCCGTGCTGCGCACCGGCTCAGAGGATCGCGCCGGCGCCGACTTGCGCCAAACGCTCGAAGATACCCGCGCGTTCCGCAACGTGATGCTGAGCCTGCATTCGCGCTATGACCGCGCCGTCGTCGAACAGGCGGCGATGGCCGGCGATCTGACTCCGCAGACAGATGAAGCAGAGGCGAAGCGCTACGCTGACGACATCGCGCGACGCCTCGACGCGATTTCGGAGGAGACCGAACGCGGCTGGTCGGGCGAGATTCGCGACGGCGGGCAGAGTCTCGAATATGTCTTCAAGCGCACGCTGCGCGGCGTGACGCATGCGGTGACGCTCGACGCCTCGCTGTTAAATTCCAGCGAGGCGCGCAAGCTGCATGAGCGCGCCGAATGCCTGCGCGACGTTTTTGCCGGGCCGGCGACTCTGATCCGGCGCGGCGACGAGGCCCCGCTCTCCGGGCCGCTCGCGCTTTACGACGCGATGAACTCGATCGGCCGCAAGGGCCTCACTATTCAGCGCTACAAAGGCCTTGGCGAGATGAACGCCGAACAGCTCTGGGAGACGACTCTCGACCGCGACGCGCGTTCGCTCCTACAGGTGAAGGTGAAGGAAGCCGTGGAGGCGGACGACATTTTCGTCAAGCTGATGGGCGATGTCGTCGAGCCGAGGCGCGAATTCATTCAGGAGAATGCGTTGAGCGTAGCGAATTTGGATGTGTGAGACTTGGTATGCAAAAACTCAGTGGCGGAGTTTCGCTTTCAACCAAGTGCTCGAGGATTGCTCAAAAAATTGAAATGTTAAGACGCCAGTTTGACGGGTCTTGGCTAGTTTGCGCAACAGCAACAGGAAGCTATTGGATATATGACGAAAAGTGGTACCTGATCACCAACTGGCACAATTTGACGGGGTGCGACCCAGAAAAAGAAACGGCGCTGTCCTCATCAGGAGCAGTTCCAACCCACGTCAGAGTGCGCTTCCTACATAATATTACGGTCGACGGTAAGAGCGCGTTTGGATGGAGCACTCACGAACTGAGCCTATACGAAGAGGACGGGAAACCGCTTTGGTTCGAGCATCCAGTTTTCGGACGAAAAGTTGACGTTGCAGCACTCGCCATCTTCAATTACGACCCAACAGACGCCACAGTAGCATCTTTGGCAGTTAATAAGCATGATGATTGGTTCGACTTAAGGCTCAACCCGGGTGACGACTGTTTCGTGCTCGGGTACCCGGGAGGATACAGTGGAGGATTCCATTTCCCTCTCTGGAAAAGGGCATCAATTGCGAGCGAACCTAGCATTGATCTTGACAGTCTTCCGAAGCTACTCGTCGACACCGCGACACGCAAGGGAATGTCCGGCGCGCCTGTGGTTGCAATATCCAATGGCTGGCATGTGCCGAAAGGTAAAGATATTAACGATGCCGTCTTTGGAAGAGTAGAGAAATTCATCGGAATTTACTCCGGCCGAACCGATGCCGACGAAAATCTTAGCATCGGGACCGTATGGAAGGAGCAAGTCATTGAGGAAATTATCCGCAAAAAACATACAGGTTTCAATCCATTGCAACCATAAAGATTTCCGAGCCTTGGCGTGAATAGAGCGCCCTTGCACACACACTCCACCTACTTCACCGTCGCCTTCTCCGCCGATCCCGAACTCGCTTCGGCCATCGCCGACGAGCTGCAGCGCCTGCAAGACGGCATATAACTCATCGCGTCCGAAAAATATCGTCGCCCGCCGACCGCTGAATGAACGCCTTCATGCTTTCTTCTTTTGGCCCGCGCGCGCCTTGGCCGAAGCGACGGCGTCGTTCCGCAATCGCGCCCAGAACTCCTTCGACAAGGGGACGCCCTCGCCGCTCGCCAATCCTTCAAGCAACAGCGTCTCAAGCCGCGCGTCGCGTTCCTTTGCTTGCGCCTCGCGCAGCAGGCTGCGAAAATATTCGCTCACGTTTCCATAGCCCTTGTCGGCCAGTTGATCTTCGACGAATTTCTTGAGCGACTCTGGAAGCGAAATCGTCACCGTCGCCATCGCTTTCTCCCAACTTTCGGATAAACTCTTATCTATTAGTAATAGATCATAACTAGGCGCGCCGCCAGCGCCGGGCGACCCCCGCTTCCGCTATCCCTTCCATGAGCGGACGCAGCGACGCGCCCCCGACAGGCCCGAATACGGCGTCTAGCGTCGATCGATTTTCCCGGAGGGCGATGTTAAGGGGAAGAAATCCATCGGAGATCGAGAGTGCTTTGTCTGCGATTGCGGCCCTACACGATCACTACTTCACCGCCGGCCTGTCCGCCGACCCCGAACTCGCCGCGGCCATCGCCGGCGAGTTGCGCCGGCAGCAGGACTGCATCGAGCTGATCGCCTCCGAAAATATCGTCTCGCGGCTCGTGCTGGAGGCGCAGGGCTCGGTCCTCACCAACAAGACCGTCGAGGGCCTCCCCTATGCGCGTTACTATGGCGGCGCGCACTTCGCCGACGCCATCGAGGCGCTCGCGGTCGAGCGGGCGAAGAAGCTGTTCAAATGCCGCTTCGCCAATGTGCAGCCGCATTCAGGCTCCAACGCCAACGCCGGCGTGTTTCTCGGCCTGTTGAAACTCGGCGATGCGATCCTCTCGATGAATGTCGCCGCCGGCGGCCACATCAGCCATGGCCATCCGGCGACTCTGACCGGGCGCGACTACAAAATCGTCTCCTATGGCGTCAGCCGCGAGTCCGAACGCATCGATCTCGACGAGGTGCGCGATCTCGCGCGGCGCGAAATCCCGCGCATGATCATCGCCGGCGGCTCGGCCTATGCGCGGGCCATCGATTTTGCGTCGATGCGCGCGATCGCCGATGAGGTCGGCGCCTATCTCCTCGTCGATATGGCGCATTTCGCCGGCCTTGTCGCGACCGGCCTCTATCCCGATCCCCTCCCCCACGCGCATGTCGTGACGACGACGACATACAAATCGCTGCGCGGCGCGCGCGGCGGCATGGTTCTGTGGAACGACGAAGGCCTGAGCAGCAAGATCAACGCCGGCATATTCCCGGGCGTGCAGGGTTCGGTGCTGCTGCATGGCGTCGCCGGCAAGGCGGCGTGCCTTGGCGAAGCCATGCGTCCGGAATTTACGGCCTACAACCGCGCGGTGATCGACAATGCGCGGGCGCTGGCGCGCGCGCTTGCAGACGCAGACCTGCGCATCGTCACCGGCGGCACGGATATGGGCCTGCTGCTCGTCGATCTTGCCGCGCGCGGTTTGACTGGCGATGTCGCCGCCAAAGCGCTGGAGCGCGCCGGCCTCGCCGTCAACAAGAATATGATCCCCTTCGATACGCGTCCGCCCGAGGCGCCGTCGGGCCTGCGCCTTTCGAGCAATGCCGGAACGACGCGCGGGTTCGGCGTCGCCGAATTCGAAGCGATTGCGGGATGGATCGATCGCGTGCTGAAAAATCCGAAGGATGCCCCGTTGATCGAAGCTGTCCGCAAAGACGTCGCGGCGCTCTGCACGCAACACCCAATCTATTAGGCGCGCTCGTGAACGCTGGCCCCGTTCGTCTTCTCGTCTGCGTCGGCCCGCGCTGCGACGCCGAAGGGAAAGGCCGCACGCTGCTCGCGTCGATCGAGACGTCTTTTGCGCAGGCCTTTTCGAAGGAGCTGGCATCCGGCTGTATCGTTATTGCGACGCGCGACTGTCTGCGACTCTGCACGCGCGATCCCGTCGTGCGTTTCGAACCGTCAGGCGACGCCCTGTCCAATCCCTCGCTCGACGAACTCTTGCGTCTCACCCGCGCCGCCCTTGCCGAGCAAGCCCTCGCGCCAACGCGACGTTCTGATTACCAAGCTCCGTAAACTCGTCTTGCTTTTCCAGTGAACGGTTCTACGCTAAATTTCGCGCACTATAAAACGCATAGGTGTAAGAGGAACAACATGCGTAAACTCATTCCGTTTTTGCTTCTCTTCCCGTTTCTCCTGGCGTTCGCCGCGACCCCTGCCTCCGCTCAGGGCACGTCGCAGGAACGCTCCGACTGCATGGGCGACGCCTTGCGATTCTGCAGCTCCGACATTCCTTTCGTCGAAGAGATCGAAGCCTGCCTGGGCGACAATGTGGCGCGACTGAGCCCCGCCTGCCGCCGTGAGTTCGGCCCGACGCAGAGCACGAAGCTGCGCGAAGAACATTTCCGATAAGTCTGCGCCAGGCGCGGCTAAGTCTGCGCCACCTTGATCATTGCAGCCTGCGCCGAAGGCCGTTGAGCCACCTCTTGGCTTGGCCCAGATCAATCTTTTTTGCTTCCTGCAAGCCGATTTCCTGCGCGAAACTCCCGTCCGACCTTACAGCCGCCGGCGTGGACTCGCGGGCGCTCGCCGATTGGAAATAACGCGCGAAAATGCGCACGACCACATAGAAGGTCGGCGTGAACGCGAGGCCGAACAGCGTCACGCCGAGCATGCCGAAAAACACCGCCGTGCCGATCGACTGACGCATTTCGGCGCCCGCGCCCTGCGCGACGGCGAGCGGCAGCACGCCGAGAATGAAGGCCAGCGACGTCATCAGAATGGGCCGCAGGCGCGTGCGGGCGGCGGTGACGGCGGCGTCGAATTTGGATTGGCCGGCGTCTTCCGCCTGCTTGGCGAATTCGACGATGAGAATGGCGTTCTTCGCCGCGAGGCCGATCAGCACGACCAGCCCGATCTCGACCAATATGTTGCGATCGAGCCCCCTTGAGACGACCCCGAGCATCGCCGCGAGAATGCACATCGGCACGATGAGGATCACCGAAACCGGCAAGAGCAGGCTCTCATAGAGCGCGGCGAGCAGCAGAAAGACAAAAATCACCGCGAGGCCAAACGCGACGGCGGCGGTGTTTCCGGCAAGCTTCTCCTGCAGGGCGATTTCGGTCCATTCGAAGCCAAATCCCTGCGGCAGCTTCTCCGCCGCGAGCTTCTCGACCGCCGCGATGCCCTGCCCGGAGGAGACGCCGCGGGCGAGATTGAGCTGCACCTCGGCGGCCGGATAGAGATTGTAGCGCGGCACGCGGAACGCGCCCGTCGTGTCGCGGAAGGTGGCGACGGCGCCGATCGGCGCCATCGCGCCCGAGGCGCTGCGGGTCTTCAGATTGGCGATGTCGCGCAGCGTCAGGCGAAAGGGATCATCCGCCTGCGCCATGACGCGGTAGGTGCGTCCGAGGACATTGAAGTCGTTGACGAAGGTCGAGCCAAGATAGACCGAGAGCGTCTCGAAAACGCGCGAGACCGGCACGCCGATGAGTTCGGCCTTCGTGCGATCGACGTCGGCGAAGATTTGCGGCGTGCGCGTGTTGAACAGCGTGAACGCCTGCGTGAATTCTCCTGACTGACCAGCCGCGCCAGCGAGCGTCCACGTCGCGTTTTCGAGCGCAGGAAGTCCGCGCCCGGCGCGATCCTGCACATAGCCCTTAAGGCCGCCGCCAGTGCCGATTCCGGGAACCGAAGCCGGGGCCAGCACGAAGACGAAGGCGTCGTTCAGCTTGGACAGCTGGCCGTAAAGGTCGGCTTGAATCTGCGCCGAGGACAGCCCCTTCTTTGCGCGTTCCTCGAAGGCCTCCAACGTGACGAAGATCACGCCGGTGTTCGGCGCATTGGTGAATGTCGCGCCATCGAAGCCGGTGAAAACGACCGCGTCCTTGACGCCCGCACGTTTCAAAATAATGTCGGTCGCCGCGCGCATGACCTTGTCCGTGCGATCGAGCGTCGCCCCGGGCGGCAATTGAAAAGCGGCGATCACATAGCCGCGATCGAGTTGCGGAATGAGGCCGGTCGGCGTTCGGCGCAGCAGATCGAAGGCGAAAAAGATGAGGATCGCGTAGACGGCGAGCATGACGACGCCAAGCCGCACGAGACGGCCCGTCGCCGCGCCATACGCCGTCGAGACCCTGTCGAACGCGGCGTTAAAGGCGTCGAAGAAGCGGCGCAGCGGCGCATGCGCCCAGCTCAGCCGATGCGTCTTCTCCTCCTCCTCGACATCATGCGGCTTCAACAACATCGCCGCCAGCGCCGGCGACAGCGTGAGCGAAACAAAGGCTGAAATCAGCGTGGCGCTCGCGATGGTGATGGCGAATTGCTTATAGAAGGCGCCTTGCAGGCCGCTGATGAAGGCGGTGGGGATGAACACGCCGCAGAGCACGAGCGCGATCGCGATCAGCGCCCCGCCGACTTCATCCATCGTCTTGTGCGCGGCTTCCTTGGGCGAGAGCCCTTGCGCGAGATAGCGCTCGACATTCTCCACGACGACGATCGCGTCGTCGACGACGATGCCGATGGCGAGCACCAGACCGAAGAGCGAGAGCGTGTTGAAGCTGAGGCCGGCGGCCTTCATCACGGCAAAGCTGCCAATCAGTGAAACCGGGATCGCCGCCACGGGAATGATCGCCGCCCGCCACGTCTGCAGGAACAGGATGACGACGAGGACGACGAGGACAATCGCCTCGAGCAGCGTATGGACGACTTCGTCCACAGACTGCTGGATGAATTCGGTGGGATTGTAGACGACCGTGTAATCGACGCCGGCGGGGAAATTCTTCTTGAGCCGCTCCATCTCCTGCTTGACGGCTTCGGCCGTCTGCAAGGCGTTCGAGCCGGGACGCTGAAAGATGCCGAGCGCCGTCGCAACGTCGTGGTTGAGATAGGCGTTGAGCGTATAGTCCTGCGCGCCGAATTCGATGCGCGCAATGTCGCGTAGATAAATCTGGCCGTCGGCGTCGGCGCGGATGACGATGTCGCCAAATTGCTCCGGCGTGCTGAGCCGTCCCAGAGTCTGCACCGAAAGCTGGAAGGCGCCCGCCGAGGCCGCGGGCGGCTGATTGACCGCGCCCGCGGCGACTTGCAGATTGGCGCCGCGCAGCGCGGCGATGACGTCGCCCGCCGTCAGATCGCGCGCCTCGACTTTCGCCGGATCGAGCCAGACGCGCATCGAATAGTCTCTCGCGCCAAACAGGCGCGCGTCGCCGACGCCGTCGATCCGGGCGATGGCGTCCTTCACGTATAGCGTCGCGTAGTTCGAAATATATTGCTGGTCGCGCGAGCCGTCGGGCGACAGCAGATGGACGACCATCATCAGGTCCGGCGAGGCCTTTTTCACCACGACGCCGAAGCGCGTCACCTCCTCTGGCAACCGCGGATTGGCGATGGCGACGCGGTTCTGAACGAGCACCTGCGCGAGATCGATGTTGACGCCCGGCTTGAATACGACGTCGATCGACACGCGTCCGTCGCCGGTCGATTGCGACGTGATGTAGAGCATGTCGTCGACGCCATTGACCTCCTGCTCGATGGGCGAGGCCACGGTCTCGGCGATCACGTCCGCCGACGCGCCCGGATAGGTTGCGCTGATGTTCACCGTCGGCGGCGCGATTTCCGGATATTCGGAGACGGGAAGCGCGCCTTGCGCGATCGCTCCCGCAAGCGTCAGAAGCACAGAAAGCACCGCCGCAAAAATCGGCCGCTCGATGAAGAAGTGCGAAATGCGCATAGCGTTCCTGATCTCGACGTCTATCGGTCGCTGACCGCGACAGGCGCTTCCTTGATCTCGCCTTCCTTGGGCTGGACGGTCGCCCCGGACCGCACCATCGGATTTGCGAGCCCGCCGATCACGATCCGATCCTTCGCGTCGAGGCCGGATTGGATCACGCGCAGACCATTGTGAATGGGGCCAAGACTCACGGATTTGGCGATGACCTTGTTATCATCCGACACGACAAGCACGGTCTTGCTCGTCTGATCGGAGACGACGGAAGCATCGGGAATGAGCAGAGCGGAGACGTCGCCGCCGAACAGGCGCAGGCGACCGAAGGTGCCGGGCGTCAGAAAATAGTCCTTGTTGTCGAAGACGGCCCGGCCACGGATCGTGCCGGAGCGCCGATTGAGCTGATTGTCCACGAAGTCCATGACGCCGCCGCGAGTCCACTCCGTTTCGTCAGCAAGCCGCACGGAAACGCGATTTTTGAACTCGCGCGAAGTTTCCTTCTGGCGCTCCGCTGAGCGCGCATAGCGAATGTAGTCGGCCTCCGAGGCGTCGAAAATGAAGTGAATGGGATCGAGCGTCACGATCGTCGTGAGCAAAGTCGCATCCGCCTGTCCGCCTTGAACGAGATTGCCCGAATCGACGCGACGGTCCGACACGCGCCCGGCGATCGGCGCGCGAACCTGCGTCCATTCCAGATTGAGTTCCGCGTTGCGAAGCGCGGCTTCGGCGCTCATGACCTGCGCCTTGGCGATATCATTGCTCGCTTTGCGCTGATCGACGTCGCGCGCGGTGATGGTGCGGCCCTGCGTCATCTCCTGCGCGCGGGCATAATCGCGAGTCGACGCTACGGCTTGCGCCTGCGCCCGAGTGAGTTCCGCACGCGCGCTGTCGACCGCGATCTGATACGGCCGCTGATCGATGACGAAGAGGACGTCGCCGGCTTTGACGAACTGCCCATCGGTGAAATTGATCTTCTCCAGAGCGCCGGAGACGCGGGCGCGCACCTCGACCTGCTTTAAGGCCTCGAAACGACCCGTATATTCGTCCCAGCGCGGGATCGTCCTGGCGAGCGGGCGGGAGACCACCACTTCGGGGGCTGGACCCTCTGCGCGCGCGCCCACTGATTGGGCGAGAAACACCAACGCCGCGAGCGTTTTAAACACTGCGCTTACGACTCTCCCGTGACCATCGCCGCCGCGCGCCGCCACAAAAGTCAACAGCATCTCACCTCCGGTTTTGACATTCGCATTAAACCGGCCATTCTTGACCGGCGCATAACGCAGGGACGACCTAAGGGCAGCGCTCCCAGAAGGCAATCGCGCTCTGCAGCGCCTTGCCGCCCCGCGTTGCCAAGCATTGCCGAAACGCGCAAACTGCCGCCTCCGGACGAAGGAGCTAAAAACATGCCCTTGTTCCTGGCGCAGTTTGCCTATTCTCCTGCCGCTTGGTCCACCTTCATCAAGGCGCCCCAGGATCGCGCCGCGGCTTCAGAAGCGCTTCTCAGGCACTTCGGCGGCCGCCTCATCGGATTATATTACACGCCCGGCGCAGAATATGACGGATTTGCGCTCTTCGAAGCGCCCGATGAAACCACCGCCGCGGCTATTGAGATCGCGGACGTCGCCGCAGGGCATCTGAGCCGCAATCGCCTCACCAGAGTATTCTCGGCTGACGAGACGAGCGCGATGCTCCTGCAGGCGGCCACCGCCCCGAGCATGACGCCTAAAATAACGGCGTAGGATTCCGGCCTCAGACGCTTTTCGCACATCAATAGCCGTTCAGCGGCAATTCGAGGCACGGCGCCGCCGTGTCGGCCCACACGTCTGCGCTGCGCGCGCATTCGCTGCGCGCGCATTCGATCAGCGCCATCTCGCCGTACGCCTTGCTCGGCGGTGGGCGCGTCGCTCCGCCGGCGCGGCCGCAAAAGGAGAAGTCAGCGACGCGGCGCCCGTCCCTCGGGGAGTCTCGGCTGTAACCTTATTCGTCGCCGCGACGAATAGCGTCCGCAGGTTCCCAAAGAACCTGGAACGCTCGTCCTGCGAGCTGATTTTCAAGGAGATGGAAATGAACGTCAAAGTCGTTTCGGGCGCCTCAATGGCCGCCGCGGCGATCGCCCTGGTTCTGAGCGGCGCGGCCCCGGCGCCGGCGCTCGCCAAAAAAATGAGCAAGTCTGTCCATTGCAGCGGAATCAATTCATGCAAGGGAACCAGCTCCTGCAAGACTGCGAACAACGCCTGCAAGGGCATGAACTCCTGCAAGGGTCAGGGGTGGCTGCCTGAAAAATCGGCAAAGGCTTGCGAGGCGAAGGGCGGCAAGGTCGCCGAGATGTGAGCCACGCGGCGCGGACGGGTGCGCTTTCTTCATCCGTTCCGCGCCCTTCATCCGTTCCGCGCCGTTTTTCAATTTCCGGACCGTAAGATTAGCGGCGATGCGCTTGAAAAGAGGCGATCAACTCGTCGCGCATGGTCCAGTGCAGGAGCGCCCGGCCGAACAGCGAGGCGATTCCCGTCAGCAGGATGACGGAACCGAACTGCCAGATGCAGACCGACACTGCCGCGTCCTGTCTGAAGGATAGACGTAGCGCCGCCGCCGCCATGGCCGTCGATGCGAGCGCGGCAAGCCCAATCGTCACGAATGGCGCGATGGGCGCGCCGCGCCTGACCATCGAAAGTATCAAAACCGCCGCCGGGATGCTGATGGCGAGAATGGTGGGCAGGCAATAAATGTCCGAATGCGAGAGGAGACCTGACAGGCCGAAGGCGTCGACGTCCCTCCAACATCCAACGGCGAGCGCGCCTATCCAGATCAAGAAGAAAAATCCGGCGGCGAACCGCTCCCAGATCGGGCGCGCCGGACAGCCGGCGCTGAAGGCGCCCGCCGCGGCGACGACGCTCGTCAGGAACGCCGCGGCCAATTCCGTCGCAAACTGCGGGTCGGCAAGCTTGGCGACAAAGTCGGGCCTCACCCCCATCGCCGCCACAACGATCGCGACATAACAAAGCGACACCGCGAACCAAACGAGCGCGCGCCACGCAGGATGTGGGATCGGGCGTATCGGCGCGCAATTGTCGGTCAGGGCTTCGATCAGGTCTTGGTTCAACATTCGCCTAGCCATTCCGCTCCAGGGCCTGCCGCATCGCTTTGATCGCTCTATGGATTCCGACTTTCAGCGAACCGACGCTCTTCCCCGTGGCCTGAGACGCTTCGTCCAGCGAAAGACCTTGGATCTTGATCAGTTCGATCGCCTGGCGCTGGCCAGCCGGCAGGATCGCCATGGCTCTACGAAGGGCCTCGCGATCATCCCTCGTCTCTTGTTCGGATTTCGCGCCGTCGCCGTCAAAGGTTTCAGGCAAAATATCGACCGTCGTTTCGTTGGCGCCTCGCGCGTAACGGCTTCGCGCGGCGTCGGCGACGCGCCGCGCCGCGATGGTCATCAGCCAAGGCGTAAACGGACGCCGGCGATCATAGGTCTGGCGCACCGTGTGAATGGACACAAGGATTTCCTGAACCACGTCTTCCGTGTCATGCGCGTTCGGCCATCTTCGCATGACGAACCGGCGCAAAACGGGAAAGAGATCGGACAAGAGCTCGCCATACGCCGCGTGATCGCCGTCCTGCGCCAACGCCATTAGCGCGCGCCAGCGGCTTTCCCGGTCGTTCGAGGTATCGCTCAATTCGCTCATGTCCACTGCGAATCTGAGTTGCCGCTCCGCCGCTTCCGAGGTCGATATCGACTCTGCGCTGGAGCGGGGAGTCCGCTAGCGATCATTTTAATCGATCATGCGGCGGCGCGCCATCTCGCCTGACTTGCTCGTGCAGAGGAACACAGACTGTAACCTTTGACGCCGTCGCGACGAATTTGACCCTCGAGACGGCGAACGGTCATCTTGTATTGCACGTCGAATACGTCAGACTTCAACCGATCGCCGTTTATGGATGAATCGGACGCAAGCAGAGGGAGATCAGAATGTCAGACAGGAAACTTTGCGCCGCCTTTGCGATCGCGGGCGCCTTTGCGACGGCCGTCGCTCTGGCTGAAACGGCTAAGGCCGCGAACGACCAAGAAAAGTGCTTCGGCGTTTCCTTGAAGGGCAAGAATGATTGCGCGGCGGGCCCGGGAACCAGCTGCGCAGGAACGTCAAAGACCAATTATCAAGGCGACGCATGGAAATATGTTCCGAAGGGCACGTGCACGTCTATCGTAACGCCCAAGGGCAAGGGCAGCCTCGAGCCGATTTCGCACTGAGGCCAGGCATGGGCACGCGTTCCGCCCCCGAACATTGCCGCGAGCACGCAGCCTCCTCGCTGCCCGCTCGCGCTGGCGTCGGTTTCAAGAGCGCGCATCTCGCGGACATCCAAGCCTCGGCGCGCGATGTCGGATTTTTCGAAATCCACGCCGAGAATTACATGGGCGCCGGCGGGACTCCGCACGCGCAGCTGATGCGTTTGCGCCGAGATTCGCCCCTCTCGATCCATGGCGTCGGCCTGTCGATCGGCGGCGCTGAGCCTCTCGACCGCGCGCATCTTGGCCGCCTGAAGACGCTTGTCGAACGCTATGATCCAGCGGCGTGCTCCGAACATCTCGCCTGGTCGACGCAGGGCGCGCGCTTTCTGAACGACCTGCTGCCCCTGCCCTATAATGCGACGACATTGGCGCATGTCGTCGCTCATGTGGATGAAATCCAGGAGGCGCTCGGCAGGCCGATGCTCCTCGAAAACCCAGCAGCCTATCTGCGGTTCCGATCCTCGGAATATTCGGAGATCGAATTCCTGCGCGAAGTCGTGCGCCGCACGGATTGCCGGCTGCTGCTCGACGTGACCAACGCCTATGTCAGCGCAGCGAACCTCGCCTATTCGGCGGAGGACTATATCGACGCCTTCCCGATGTCCTATGTCGAAGAGATACATCTTGCCGGATATGCCGAGGATGTCGACGAAATTGGCGGCCCTCTGCTGATCGACGCGCATTGCGCGCCCGTCCCTGACCCGGTTTGGCGCCTCTATGATCGCGCGCTGGCGCGACGCGGACCGGTCGCGACGCTGATCGAATGGGACAACGACGTTCCCTCCTGGCCGACCCTCTTGGCGCAAGCCACGCAAGCGGAGGCGTTCCTTGCAAGGCGGCGGCGCGCTGTCGAAGACAGCTTGAGATCGGAGGCGCTTCATGACGACCTCGGCTGACTTCGATCAGGGCGCATTTGTCCGCGCGCTGCTCGAGCCAGAGCAGCCGCCGCCGAAGGGGGTTGAAACCCCCGGCGGCTTTCCGCCAGAGCGACGATTCGCGGTCTATCGCAACAATATGTGCGTCGGACTGGTCGACGCGCTGGCGGAGCGCTTTCCAATTTGCTTGCAGTTGGTCGGCGATGAATTTTTCCGCGCCATGGCGCAATGCTATGCGCGCGAACGCCTTCCGCGCACGCCGATGCTTTTCGAGTATGGCGACGCGTTTGCGACGTTCGTTTCGGAATTTGAGCCGGCGCGCGAACTTCCTTACCTTCCGGACGTCGCGCGGCTGGAATATGCCGTAGGCGCAGCCTATCACGCCGCTGACGCCGCGCCGCTGTCGTTGGATTTCCTGCGCGCCCTGCCGCTCGATCGATTGGAAAGCGCAACGGCTGCTCTACATCCCTCGACGCATGTGATCGCATCAAAACATCCGATCGTTTCGATCTGGCGACGGCACATGTCGGATGAAAAGATGAAGCCGCTGGAATTGGACCGCGGCGAAGAGGCGCTTGTCGTCCGTCCCGAGCTGGCGATCAGCGTGTCAACGCTTCCTGCCGGCGGATCGGCTTTCGTGGATGCGCTCAGGAGGGGAGGAACATTCGGCGAAGCCGTGAATGCGGCGACCGGCGTCGCGGCGGATTTCAAACTGACCGACTGCTTGCGCGAGCTTCTCTTGACTGGAGCCTTCGTGGCCGTCAGCGTCGCGCACTGAACTTAAAAAACGCGTTTTGGCGTGGCCGCGGCGATCATTGATGGAGCTTGAATGCAATGAATTTCATAAGAAAGATCGCACGCTGGTTGGATGCGATCCCCTACTCTCTGATCGCCCTCTTCCTGCGCATCGTCGCCGCGCATCCGTTCTTCGTCTCCGGTCAGACTAAGATTGAAGGACCAACTCTCGGCCGCGACATTTTCGGCCTTGATCTGTCGTTCCAGATCCCGACAGCCGTGCGCAGCGCGACCTTCGCGCTATTCGCCGACGAATATAAACTGCCGCTCATTTCGCCGAACGCCGCCGCCTATGTGACGAGCGGCCTCGAATTCGTCCTGCCGCTGCTGCTTGTCCTTGGACTTTTGACGCGCTTGTCGGCGTTCATTCTTCTGGGGATGACAATCGTCATCCAGATCTTCGTCTATCCCGATGCATGGTGGACGGTCCATGCCTATTGGATGGCGATCCTCACCGTGTTGATCGCCCGTGGGCCCGGCGCGATCTCCCTTGACCATCTGCTGTTTCGAGCGTGGTCGCCGAGGCGCGCTTAAGGCGCCTCGACATAGACAACAGAACCTGTCTGCTGAGGCGCAGTGTGTGCGTGAGCCAAACCGACCCCGACTCCGAAGAAGATGACCGACCCGATGATGGCTCCGACGATCGTTCTGCTAAATTTCGACATGACGTCCTCCTGTTGTTTTGCTGAGGAGAACGCTACGCGTTACAGAACCGTGCGAATGTGCGCCTTCGCACGCGGCCCTCACGAGGACCGATCGTCGCCTGGCTTCTCTGCGCCTTCAGCAGGAAATTGCCTCAGCGGCGGTTGACCCACACGCCGAGGATCGCGCCGCCGATCGCGCCGGCGATGGCGCATATGAATGCAACGGAAAGTCCTGCCGCAGCAACGCCCAAACCTGCGGCCAGTGCGGAGCCGATTCCGGCAAAGGCAAGCGGAGCCGTCGCGCCGCTGATGTCGTCAGAGGTCTTTGCGTCCGTCTTGGCGAATGTTTTGGCGTATGGCTTGGCCATCTTCGGTGTCTTGGCCATTGTTCTGATCCTCGCTTACGCTCAGGCCTTCCGCCTGATCGCGCTCGCAAGGACAGATAGGGCGCCTCTCTCCACCGGGGCATACTGCCGTAAGGCGCTAAGGACTCTGAAGCAGCTTAAAGAGGGTCGCCCACGAGCGCTGCGCGCTTTGCGCGACGCCGCGCTCTAGCGGGATCTTTAATCCGCGTCTGCGCCTCAGGCGGGACTTGTTATCGACCGGCGGCGGCGCAACGGGTAATCTTTGCTGTCGTAAAGCGGCCGAATCTCGCGGCCGAAAAAGTGCTGTTCATCGACTTCGAGGGAACAGCCGGCGAGCGCTTTTGGCGTAAGCTCCTCTACGGCGAAGCGTATGGCCTCCGAGGCGTGCGCGAAGCGCCGAAAATTGAGGGACTTCGAATTCCAATTGGCAGCCTTGGAAAAAAAGAGGGCGGCTTCCGTTCGATATTGCTTCGCGTCCATCGACCCCTCCAGAAACTATTGCATGAAGTCTTCCCGCGCGACGAGTTCGAGAGCGGATTCTACGGCGACCCTCTCCTGCCCATCGCGTTCTCTCTTCATTCGGTATTGCAGGCCGGCGCCGGCGTCCGGCAGATGGCGCGTGACGCTGAACGAATCCGTCCCCGTCGCAGCCCCGAATTTTTGGATCACGCGAACCCCAATCGCGAATTTATGCGAGGGAGAGGCGGTAAGCCTTTGCGCCGGACGCCGAAAGCTTCGGATCGTGTCGTTGTCATTGGTCATGTGGAGGCGCTCCTCGAGTGATCGTCATGAGCGCATTCAGGCGCTGGAGCCTGCCATGCGCTCGACTTACCGCCGTCGCTTCGCTTCGGCTTCGCGCGCCTGGAGCTTTTCAACGGTCAGCCAGGACGAATCCTTGACGACTGCCGCCGCACCCCCGTCGCGGGGTTTATCCTTCTTGGGCTTTTTCGCTTCGCGATTACTGCGTTGTTGGCCTTTAGCCATGTCCGCCCCTCGTATGAATGGGCCGCGCGCTCAACGTCCACTGCTGCGCAATCCTGCGCGGACTCTTGAAGAGTCTTGTTCCTCCTAAAAGGAACTTCCCCGGCCCCTGGCGTGCCGCATTGCAGAACGCCGGGGGCCGGGACGAATGGTTAGGCTGCGACTTGCAGCTGATCGGCCGAAGACTTTCCGCTACGACGATCGATGGCGATTTCGTAGCTGAGCTTCTGGCCTTCCGCGAGACCCATAAGTCCCGCGCGCTCAACCGCGCTGATGTGGACGAATACGTCCGGGCCGCCGGATTCCGGCTGGATGAAGCCAAAGCCTTTTTGGGCGTTGAACCATTTTACGATACCGGTCTGCATGACATGTCCTTTCGAGAACAGCTGTCTGCGCCACGCAAGATTGCGTGGCGCTTGGGGATCGAAGTTCTGGAGAGGAAGTCAGAAGCCGACGCGCCAAGGGAGCGGAAGCAAGATCATTCGGCCGAAACTCGATATTTAATATTTAGCGCATATGGGCGAAAATACAAGCTGAAACGCGAGAAGAACTGAGCGAATATGACGCCTCGGCCGGCCTTCGAAGGCGAAACATTCCGACCCGTTGATGGAGGCAAGAATAGGTTCAGCTTCAACTTCGAGACGAAATAAGGTCCAAAAGAAATTGCTTTCATCGGCAGCAACGCCCATTTCGTGAACACGCCCGGCGTCGCGGCAGAGCGCCAAGCGAATTCGCCAAGCGAAGGAGCAAGGGTGATGAATGAAAAAGCCACTCTCCGATTTGCATCATCCGCGTGGTGGGCTGAACATCCCCGGACCAACCTCGTGGTTGTGCATGCGATTCTTTCGCTCTCCACGAATGACCGGACCCCAGAGGAGATATGGCTCGCGCCGACCACCGACGAGTGGCGAAAAGTTGCTGAACTCGCCGCTGACTGCTGCGATGACGGCGATTTGGCGTTGACCGGCGATAGAATGGCGTGGCGGATCCTATCGAGAACATTTCGGGGAGACGCGCCGCCCTTCTCGATCTAAAGGCGTCGCGGGCGCCTTTTGGAGTAAGCCCCCGACCTCTGCGGAGGCGCGCTCCAGTGAATGTGTTCAATAGTCGATAACCAGCCTGCGGAAATACGCAGAAGAGATCACATCGCCGTCGATGTCGCACAGCCTCCCATCCGCCACAGCGCGCCGAGCCGCGGGATAGCGTAGCGTCACGCGGTCTGGCGACGGTCCCGTCAAGGCCAGTTCGACTGTCACGGCGGAATTCACCCGGCTAGCTCGGAGATCAAGGAAGCCGAAAGTTGTTGGTAGCTTTTCCAGCCTTATGCCCTCTCCCTCCCACCAGTGATCAGGAACGGCGCGGAATAGTTCGAGAGTGGCGCCGTTTTCCCGAACCAACATCCTTCGAACGGCGGCAACGAACTCGGCCCCAACCCAGGTGTGCGGCATATCGCCGATATATTGCGGCGACCGAGGCGGGCTCCACACGACTTCCGCCCAATGTCGCCAATTTCTTGGCCTCCGGCAATCGAGTACGAGGGCGAGCAGACGAAAAGCGTCTTCGAATCGGCCCAGCGACACGAAGGCGTTGAGGTTGCGGATGGCGTAGGGCACGAAGCCGCCTTCGAAATCCGGCGCGCTGATTGATTTGATGCGAGCGGCGCTGAGGTCGTAGGTCGCTCGCAGGAGCTCGTGAGGAAGCACATCCTCGACGCGGCAGGGCTCGAAGGCAATCGAGGTGGACGTCGGATCAATGTCGCCACGGTCGGCCGAGCCTGCGATGAGGCCTTTGCCCAGGAACGCCGCAGTCATGCGAAGAGAGCAGGCGAGATTTGCGGCGAACTCCTGTCCCCTTGCCTTGGCGCGCGCCGCAGTCTTCCTCTCGCCAGCTTCGTTCGCCAGATATTCGCAATTGCGCCAGGCGCTCAAGGCGAAGAAATCGTCCCAATAGCTATAAGTGGGCTCGCCATAGCCCTCATGACTGATGGAGCGGGGCAAGAGCCCATGAAATCGGGATTCTGGCCCATGCAGCGCATTGGTTCGAGCGCAAAGCTCTTCGATGAAAAAGGTCGCTCGGACCACGGGTTCGATAATGGCGGCGAGGAAGGCGCGATCCTTCGATATCCGATATGCCTCCGCCGCGATGCCGACGAACTCGCCCTGGGCGTCGAACTCGATTCCGCTGCCATAACCATGGTTGAGCGCGCCGTCCTCATCGAGGATGGGCGGAACCAAGCCGTTCGCGCAAATTCGTTTCGAGTACCAGAGGACGAAGGCTTTGGCTTCATCGATCAATCCAGCCCAGAGCAAGGCGAGGGCTTGGGCGGAGCCGTCGCGTATCCATACGCGGTCATAATTTCTCGGACCGGGCTTGAAAGCGAATCGCGTCGCATTCACGAGGATCAGCGTGGTTTGCGCTTCGACCGTCTCGGTAATCTCCTTATCGCCGACCACGATTCTTCTGGGGCCTATCCTTCTTCTCCAGCCATCGGCGACGCTTTTGCGGATGGCGGAGAACGCCACGCTGGCGTCGGGCGCGACGCCATCCTGAAGCGGCGCGGCGACAAGGATGGCGTCGCTTGCGTCGGGCGCCAGAGAAAAAGCGAACTCTAAGGCGGCGCTGAGAAGGCCTGACTCCGAACGCAGGCTCCGGTCCGTCGCCCTCGCGCCGTTTTCGATGTGCCTTACGACGTCGCCATTGTCGAAGTCGGCCACGGTTATGACGTCGGGGTCGCGCGAAAAGGCGGCATGGACACGATCGTTGATCCGCACCTCCCGGCGCTCGACGCAAATGGCGTCGATAAGCGTGTGGCCGCCATGCTGCCAATAGGGATTGATCTGAACCGGCCGCACCGCCAGCACGAGCGCGCCATCGCGATGCGCGCCGCCGTGGTTGACGATGCGATACTCGACCAGCGCCTGGCCGGCATGGGCGAGGGCGGTCGCCCGAACCTCCATGTCCTGCGCAGACCAAACGACGCTCGGGATCGGCAGCGTTCCGCTTTCAAGAGAGCAGCGAATTTGTTCGCTCGCGGGAGCGCCGATGAGTTTTGCCCCCACGCGCAGCAGGGGCATGATTTGGGCCGATCCGCGTCGCGGTTCGAGATTGCCGTATTCGTCGAAAAGGGCTTCTTCCGTGTATTCGAACTCTCCCAGCACGGTCCAATAGACTTGGCGTCCGAGCAGCGATTGCGGGTAGAGATCGCCGCGTCCCGCGCGCGCCGCCCGCTCCAATTGGCCGATCGGCATCCGATCCCTGTCGAGGATGCGGAGTTTGAGTTCATTGACGACGGCGCCGTCGGGCGCGCTCGCCGCATGCACGGTCAGGCGAATGTAGCGGCTGGCCGAGTAAGGCCACCAGAAGCTGTCGCTCTGGCCTTCTCCGGTCGAGATGCGGCCGAGTTCGCGAAACTCTTGGCCGTCATCGGAGAGATAGGCCGAGAAATCCGTTCCGTATGTTTCTCCCCATTCCACCAGCGTCCCCGCCACCGATCGGACATAGCCGAGATCGACGGTGATGCTTTCGCCCGCCGCGAGCCTGACCGGCGCATGGCCGAGCGCCGCGATCCGGCCCTCCTCCAGTGTCGAAACCGCGTCTGCGGGCCCATAGAGGTTGATTTCCACGATCTCTGGACCTGGCCGGCGCTCAGGGTTTTCGCAGCTCCAGCGCACGAAGCGGGCCTGTGCCGGCGGGAAGCCGAAAACCTCCTGTCCGCCCTCGCCGTGTCGGGTGGCGCAAAGACGCGTCCAGGCTTCGCCGTCCGGCGAGCCCGCGAACACATATTGGCGCGCCGACCGATGACCCCAGTAGATTTCCAATCCGCCGAGCGTGGCGACGACGCCGAGATCGATCTCGAGCCAGGGCTTTTCCGAGAGATCTGAGACCCAAATCGTGGCGTAGCGATCGTCGATCGCATGACGAGGAACATCGCTGCTGGCGCTCGCCTTCCACATCGCTTTCCGTGGGACGGTCATGGCTCTCCTTTGGAAGGTTGCGGACTTCGGCGATTACGCCGAGGCTTCGGTATATAGTTGGTTCTTTGGGCCGTCGGGACGAGGCTCAGGCTCGGCGAGAGTGCGCGAGTTCAGTTGCGCGCCGGCGCCACGTCGCACAACGAAGGGTCGCCGCCCGCATGGAAGACAGCCCGCCGACCATGGATCGCCGCCGCTTGGAGAGCGAATCCGGATTGACCGTTAAAGCAAATGCCAACGGCTCGATCCGGCGCATGTCTCACCAAGGAGTCTTGCTCAATCTGTTCCTCGGAGATGAGATCGAGGGCGGACCGGCCAACATTTACCTGCGGCGACTGGACGGTCAGGGCGAGGCGATCGGCTTTCTCGCGCCGCTGAGCCGCAAGACGGCGCGCTTCGACAATCGCAGCATGAACCTTGTGGGCGAATGGCGGGATATCAGCTTTTCGCTGACTCTGCTTCTTTCCTCATCCGCCGCCTCATGGTTCTGGCGTCTGACGCTGGAAAATCGCGGCGAAACCTCCCAAACCTTGGATCTCATCTATGTGCAGGACTTGGCGCTGGCCGATTACGGCGCAGCACGGTCGAACGAATACTATGTCAGCCAATATGTCGATCATTCGCCTCTGTTTCACCCGGAGCGGGGCGTGGTCGTCGCCTCCCGCCAGAACCAGCATGTCGGCGGACGCAACCCGTGGTGCGTGATCGGCTCTCTGCGGCGTGGCGTCAGCTTCGCCACTGACGCTTTGCAGGTTTACGGTCTCTCGACGCGCGCTGGGGGCGCGCCTGCGGCCCTGACGCAGGGGCTAGCCGGCAAACGTCTACAGCACGAGCATTCTCTTGCCGCCATCCAGGACGCGCCGATCTCGCTCGCGAAAGGAGAACGAGCGGAGTGCGGCTTCTTTGGCTGGTTGGAACGGGATCATCCGGCGGCGACGTCGCCCGCGGATTTGGCTTTCGTCGAGCTGGCGCTGGCGCTGCCCGAAGCGAAATCCGACTGCCCTCGCTACGCTAGCGGACAAGACGCTTCGGCCCCGCCGAGCCTGTTCTGCTCCGCGCCTCTTCTCGACGCGATCGAGCTGAGTGAAGCCGAGATTGTCAATCTATTCGGCGATAACTTGCGGGAAGCGGAGCGCGAGGACGGCCGCCTTCTCTCCTTCTTTACCGGCGAGCGCAGCCATGTCGCGCTCAAGGCGAAAGAACGCGCTGTGCTGCGGCCCCATGGACATATCCTGCGCACCGGCGGCGGTCTCATTCCCGACGAGGCGGCGATGACCTCGACCGTCTGGATGTCGGGCGTGTTCAATTCGATGCTGACCCAGGGTCATGCAAGCGTTAATCGGTTTCTGTCCACAACCCGCAGCTATCTCGGCCTGTTCCGCTCGCATGGCCAGCGGTTGTTCGTTGACGCCGGCGACGGATGGCGCTTGCTCGACGAGCCCTCGGCCTTCGAAATGACGCCGGAAGCCTGCCGCTGGCATTACAAGCACCAGACGGGACTGATCCGGGTCGAGAGCCGTGCGCTCACCGAGACCCACGAGTTGCGTCTTTCCATCGACGTTCTCTCCGGAGCGCCGCTGCGCCTACTCCTGTCGAACCGCATCGCCCTCGACGGCGATGACGGCGTCGACGCGGCGGCGGCGCGCTATGAGCGGGACGGCGAAGGCGTTTTTGTTCGACCGAACGCGGACAGCGAGGTCGGAAGACGCTTTCCCCATGGCGGCTTCCGTATCGATCTGTTGCCTGGCGCGTCCCTAGAGAGAGTCGCTGGAGATGAAGCGCTCTTTCCTGACGGCGTCTCAAGGCGCGAGCCGTTCCTGTGCCTCATTGTCGCGCCCGCAAGCTCGATCTGCTTTCGTATCCAGGGACGCCTGTTGGCGCCCGAGCCGGCTGCAGCCATGGAAACCGATCGCTATTGGCGAGGCATGTCGCTGGGGCTCCGCATCCTCGCGCCCACCGACGGCCCTCTGGCCAAGGACGCGGCTCGGCTCGGCGAAATCCTGCCCTGGTTTGCGCAAAACGCGCTCGTCCATTACCTCGCGCCGCGTGGCCTCGAACAATTTTCCGGCGGCGGCTGGGGCGCCCGCGATGTCGCCCAGGGACCTGTCGAGATGCTCCTGGCGCTTGGCCGCTTCGAGCCGTTGCGCGACCTTCTGCTGCGCCTCTTTCGCCAACAGAACCCGGACGGCGATTGGCCGCAATGGTTCGGAATCTTCGAGCGGGACAGATGCGGCCGCGCTGAGTATTCCCACGGCGACATCGTGTTCTGGCCGCTGCTGGCGCTCGCCAAATATCTCTGCGCTTCCGGAGATCGGTCGATTCTCGACGAGGAGGCGCCTTTCTTTGGCGAAGAAGACGCGGCGAGCGAACGGACGACGATAGAGCGCCATGTCGAGCGGGCGCTGACTCTCATCGAACGCCGCGTTATTTGCGGGACCGATCTCGCCGCCTATGGTCACGGCGACTGGAACGACTCACTGCAGCCTGCCGACGCGAGCAAGCGCGAAAATCTCTGCAGCTCCTGGACGGTGACGCTACACCACCAGACTTTTGTCGCGCTCGCTGGCGCATATCAGCAATTGGGCTTGATCATTGAGGCGGAGAGTCTGCGTAGCCAGGCCGAATGCGTGCGAAAGGACTTTCAGCGCCTCTTGATCGTCGACGGCGTGCTTGCAGGCCTCGCCTTTTTCCATGGTACGGATGATGTCGCGTATCTACTGCATCCGCGCGATGCGGCGACGGGCGTTTCCTACCGCCTGATTCCCATGATCCACGCGATTATCAACGGCCTGTTCACGCCCGAGCAGGCGCGCAAGCATCTTGCGCTGATCGAGCGGCATCTGACGGCGCCAGACGGCGCCAGACTGTTCGATCGGCCGATGGAATATCGTGGCGGGCTTCAAAAATATTTCCGGCGGGCGGAGAGCGCCGCGTTCTTTGGCCGCGAAATCGGCCTGATGTATACGCACGCTCATTTGCGCTACGCGGAAGCGTTGTGGCGTTACGGCGACGCGGAGGGGTTCTTTCGCGCGCTTTGCCAAGCGAATCCGATCGGCGTGCGCAGTCTCATCCCCTCGGCGGCGCTGCGTCAGGCGAATTGCTACTTCACCAGCTCCGACGCCGCTTTTGACGACCGCTACGAAGCTCGCGATCAGTACGGAGGCGTCATGCTCGGGACGGTTCCGACCGAGGGCGGCTGGCGGATCTATTCCAGCGGCCCAGGCGTCGCCGTCCGCTTGATCCTCTGCTGCTTGCTCGGACTGACCCAGGAAAAGTCGGCGCTCGTCCTCGACCCGGCGATCCCACCAAGCTTGGATGGCTTGCGGATTGAGGTCGCGCTCTTCGGCCGTCCCTTCGAGGTAAGCTACAGGATCGCGCGCATCGGCTGCGGGCTGATCGGCGTGAACCTCAACGGCGCCGATCTACCCTTCGAGCGTCGCGCCAACCCCTACCGCCTCGGCGCCGCTGAAATTCCGATAAAGGCGGTGCGGAGCCGGATTACGGCTGGCGTAAACCGCCTGTCGTTGAGAATTTGTTAGCTTTCGTTGCATGCGTCGATCGCGCGAGCAGCGCGTCGGCGCGCGGCATGGGCCAGGATAAAGCAGGCGTAGCTCCAGGTGAGATTGTCGGCCGATGTCGGCATCCCGTCATATTGGCTGAATTGTTCAGCCAGCTCACGCGACGCCGGCGTAAAGCGGCGCACCGTCTCTAGGAACATGTCGCCCCGGTGAAGCGCCGCCGCCGCCAGCCGTTCACGAAGCTTTGCCGCAAGCGCGCCGTTCGAGAGAGACGCAGCGGGCGTTTGCAAAAGAGCGGCGAGCGACGCGCGGCTTTCCTCGGCGACGACGACTTCTTCTTCCTCGGCTGCGGCCTGCGCAAGAAGAAAGCAAAATTGCGCCGCGCCCAGCGTCGAAAAGTAATAGGCGCCCCCGCTAAAATAACAGTCGCCGGCATATCGGCCGAGCGCCGGCGCGCAATTGGCGGGGCGGGTGCGGTTTATTTGATATTCCTTCTCGAACAAGCGCTCGAGCGCCGCCAGCGTCGCGAGCGTCTTGGGATCGACGACGCTATGCGGACCCGCGCGTCGACCCGCGTGGACAGTCGCAAGGACGACGGCGATGTCGAGACGCCGTGGCGCCGGCGCCTCCCGCCCAGCGTCCGTCTCAGTCAGACGGCCGCGATAGACGCCATCCTCGGGATCGAAATGCCGATCGAGCTCGGCGAGAAGCGCGCCTGCGGCGGCGGCGCAGGCTGTCGCGCGCACCGTATCGCCCTGCGCGGCCAGGAACGTGGCGCCTGCGGCGAGCGCCGCCTGCTGGACGAGACGCGTGTGGTAATGGAAGCCAATGCTTTCCTCCCACAGATCGCAACAGGGCAGCCGCCAGTGTGAAAGCGTATAGTCGAGATCATAGCGCAAGAGCGCCAGGGCGGGTGCTCCCGCCCGCGCCCGGAAGGCGTCGAGCGAGAAAAAGCGCATCACCGCAAGCGCGCGCAAAGCAGGGCCGTCATTTTGGGGCCGACCCCACTTTAGCACGTCGAGACTTCCGTCAGCATTGTAGCGCGCTTCGCCCAACGTCTTGTCGCCGGTGATTTCGGCGATCTCCGCGCGCGCGCGCAGATGCTCAAGAAAGGAAGTCTCGACCGTTTCGGGATAGCAGCCACGCTGCAGGAACGCTGGGCCGTCCAGCGAGCAAAGCGTCAGGCTAAAAGCGACGAAGTCGACAAGATGCTGGCCTTCGGAGGGCTCGAGCGTTTTGTCTTCGATGGCTTCGCGCAGCGCGTCGACGGCGATCGCGGAGTCGCGCAGCCAGTGAAAGAAATAGTCGGGCTTCGGGTCATATGCCGCCATCTCAGGCGAGGCCACGATCGATCCGCGCGCGGGGCGGATTGTCTGCCCCAAAGCGAGCCGACGCTTCACCAAGCTCGTCGCGGAGACTGCGCGCAGCATCGCCTTTGCGCAGAAACGATGCTGCTCCCTCGTCCACTCCAAAAGTCCATTCAGCTCCTGGTTCATCCTCTGCCTCGGTGTCCGGCCATTCTTGCTGCGTATCGCGGGTCGCTATTGTTTCGGTCCCTTCGGCTTGAGCGCAGATGGAAGCGACTTGCCTTGCGTCTCAAATGGCGACGCGACCGCGGCTTCGTTCAATCGACCAGACTCGGCAAAAAGATGAAACGCTCAAGCGTCAATTAGAATTCGACGCGTCCCTATTCCGCTGCCTTTGTCGCATTCGACAATGACACATTCGAAGACGGTCGGCCTGGATGGTCAGGCGTCTTGAGATGTTGACCGCCACGCTCCAACGAGAGCTCGATGACCTGCGTATAAAATGTGCTCTTTTCACGTTCGCTGCCGATCGAAAGAAGCGCTGCTCCGGCGAGTTCCTGATCAAAAATCTCCAATACGGCCGTGCGCAAGGGTACGGGAAGCGTCTCGATCGCCGTATCGGCGACGACGCAAGCGGGCCGATGCAACAGCAGTCGACCGAAGGCGACGCCCTGCTGCTCGGGATCGGTAAGATCCCTGTCCCAATGCGACCTGAGATCGAGTGATTCAAAGAGATAAGAAAGTCCTAGACGAGCAAGCGCAGCTTGGTATTCCGCATCGGAGAAGGTGTCTGGCCTCGAGGGATAGGCAAGAACTTCGCGCAACGATCCCTCGGGGATATAAGGCCGTTTCGCCAGAAACATTGTCGTCGTCGGCAGCTCGATCTTGCCGCTGCCCCAGGGCCATAATCCAGCTACGGCGCGAAATAGACTTGTTTTACCCGAACGGACCCCGCCCACCACAAGGACACGCTCGCCCGGCGCAACTTTTAGGTGGGACTCGCTCAAAATTATGCGGCCCGCTGGCGACAGTAATTTCAGCTCTTCGAGCATGAGCTCGCCGGTCTCGACCGTCGACAGCTTGATGCGCTCATCGCCTGTTCCGACCGTGTCCATTTGCAGCAGCGCCAAACGAAAAGCGCCGACGCGCAACAGTGTCGCCCGCCAATCCGCGATTGGGCCAGTGTTATCGACGAACCATCGTAGAGATGTCTGGACCTGTGTGAAGGCTCCAGCAGCCATGAGCATGCCGCCGAAGGTAAGATCGCCGCCGAAGTAAGCGGGAGAGGCGACGATAAGGGGGGCGATGATCGTGAACCAGCCATAACCCGCGGTCATCCAAGTTAGCCGGGTCGTCGCAGCGACGAGTTTCTTCAGGACTGCGAGAAGACGGTCGAATTCGCCGTTTAGGCGCGCCCGCTCTTCGCGTTCGCCGCGGTAAACAGCAATGCCTTCGCAATGCGCAGCAGTGTGGACCAAAGCGACGCGAAGTTCGGCCTCACGCGCGTAACGCGCCGCATTTAGATCCATGAGCGGCCTGCCGACACGCCACGTCGCGAGAGAAGCGATGGCGGCATAAAGAAGGGCCGCCCACACCATATAGCCGGGAATGGCGAAACTCCGATCGCCCAAATGGAAGGTTACGCCCGTCGAAAGATTCCACAAAACCCCGAGAAAACTCGCGATAAGGAGGGAGGCCTGGAACAGTCCCACACCGAGGTCGGTTGAAAGCTCCGCAAGATGATGGGCATCTTCATGGATGCGTTGGTCTGGGTTTTCGCCAAGATCGCTGGCGCCGGCGAGGAGGAACGCGCGCCTCGGTATTAGCCATTGCTCGAACAAATCACGCGTCAAGCCCTCTCGCAATTTCATTCTCAGCGTCTGATTAAGCCAAGTCTGTGAGACATTCAGGATCAGCAAGGAGCCGGCAATTACCCCATAAACGCCGAGCTGATTGAAGAAGGTCAACAAATCTTTTCGCTCGATCGCGTCATAAAATGGCTGATTCCAGGCATTGAGCTTGACCTGTGCATAGGCAGTCGCGCCGATCACCCCAACAAGACCGATTAGAAGAGAGGTCAATGCGGAGCGTTGATGAGAAAGACGCAGCAGACTCGCCATCGTCGCTAATAAAGAAAGGAGTCCATTGTTCGCAGTTGGCGCGCCCAGATTCGGTTGAGGGGTAATCATGTCGTCGTCCGTTCGCTCAAGGACCGGTGTGGTCAGCTGCCTTTCCCGCGGCGCCCATCTTGCCTAAGCTCCGGACTCATGACCAGTAGCTGACGGTTGCTGCAAGCCGCCTGACCCCCTGCTTCGTTCCGGTCTCGTGAGGGCCGACCAATTCACCAACTTAGGGTCTGATGGAGTGGATGCCCCCTCCTGACGGCATCGCGATGCGCCAAGGCGGCTCCCGACAAAGGGGCGAGAAAAAGAGCATCGAGCGCTTCCGGTTCGGTGGCGGCGCGCGCCACCTTGAGGATTTGCCCAGTCCTCGTCGACGGTGCAAATCGCTGTTTCTTCCAATGACATGTCCAGTCCGGCAAAAAACGTCATGGCTGCCGCTTCCCGATGCTCGGGACGATTCGGCACCGACCACGTTCTCACATCTCGATAGGGGCAGCCTCCTTCAACATCCTTCGGCCGAGACCTCAGACACTAAGTTCGCTTTCTTTGTCATGCGCTATTGCGGCGCTGAATTCCGCTTTGGCGATGCAAAGCACGTAAAAGGACGCAGACCATCTTTCGATGTATCGCGACTTGGCTGGTGAGTGACATGCGCCGCAAGCCGGCGCCGATTTGCCTCACACTGGCTCACTCGTATGGGCGAGGGCAACTCCGGTGGATGCGCCTATCCTGTCAATCCATCTCGGCGAGCACGAATTCATTCAGACGTTCATCGTGTTCAAAGAGCGCCACGCCCGAAGCCCCGTTCGGCGGCGTTCGCCACTGTTTCGACCATAGGGCGCTGTCCGCCGCCGCACGCCCCGCCGCCCAGTGACGCTGCATCGAAACCCTTGAGAATTCGCAGTCCTTCGCCGCGCCTTCAAAGGCCGCGCCGGAATAGACGAGACGCACGATGGTGAAAATGCGTTGCTCGCCCCGCGACAGCAACTGTGAAATCTTCGGCGTCGACGCCATCTCAGGCGGTATGACGTCCCGCAACAGGAAGATGGCGCGCCGCAATTCATGTATCTCTTTGAAATGCGCAACGCTCGTGCGCGTACGGCTCGAATAGATAATATCCTTTCGCCGCTCAAGAACGTCGTTGATCGTTCTCGGCTCTTTCCCTGTAGAGTTGAAAAGGTCGACTTCGAAGATCAATGATTTTGGGCGCCGGGCGGCGTCGAGAACATAGGAAAGCGGCGTATTCGAGACGATCCCGCCATCCCAGTAATAATCGGAGCCGATTTTGATCGGCGGGAATCCAGGCGGCAGCGCGCCGCTCGCCATGACATTATCAGGGCCGATGCGCGTCTCACGATTGTCGAAACAAACCACCTGCCCGGTTTTAACGTTCACAGAGCGAAGGCTAAACCGCACGGAGCCGGAATTGATGATGTCGAAATCGACATGCTGTTCGAGTAATTTTCGTAATGGCGACGTGTCATAGAAGCTGGTGTCGCCGTCGCCGATAAGTTCGTCAAACGGAAACTCGACGCGCGGCAAAAAAAATCCGGGAACCCCGAATGTGAAACAGCGTAAGGAGCTGAGCGACGAATAAAGGCTTTCGCTGCTCGCGCCTGAAAAGGCTAAGGCCGCGGGCGGAAAATCCGCGGTCACGCTTTCCCAAAAGGAGCGCAGCTTGTCTACGCGACTCTCGGGCGCGTTGCCAGCTATGATCGACGCGTTGATTGCTCCGATCGAAACCCCCACGATCCAATCAAATTCGATCCCCGCGCGCGAGAGACTTTCTAGGGCCCCCGCTTGATATGCGCCCAACGATCCGCCTCCTTGGAGAACGAGAATCGTTTCGTCATATTCCCTGTCGAGCCCAGGCTGATTTTTCATCATTGAACATCCGGGTTACGAATTGACGCTCGCCTTTATCGCTCTTGAGCGTGGCGGTCGTCATCTGATTTTACAAATCGCTACATAATCTCCGATTTGATTTCTGACGTTTGACGGGAGCGAGAACTTCGTCGGCATTCTGTTCGGACATAAAAATGCGTCAGGATTTCAAAGATTCCTGCGGCGTGGCATACAAGCCGTTCGGGCCGAACGGGCGTTCATCCGCGCCATTCACAACTTCATAAAGTTGCAAACGCGATCTGAACCGACAAACTCCTTGAACGATCAAACGATTATGAATCTAGTTCGAGCTCGGCTCATTCAGGCGAGATAATCGAATACGATCTTGCCGAGGCCGAGCGTGAGATCGGCTACGATGTGCGTGGCGCCAAGGATTTCGCGCACAGGCAGATCCGCCACGGGCGCCAGCGCGTGCGGATGTAGATCGAGCGAGGCCGGCCCCGTAAAGGCGCTTTTCAAAACGACATCCTCGAGGCGATAATCGACAAGCTCCAGAATGCGCGGCGAGCCATCAACATGTGGAATAATCTTTAGGAGATAGTTGGGCGTCGCCAACGCCTCGAGGATCTCGTTGTGATCCAGGCTCGTGTGGTTGTAGCCCATTATGCCGTTCGCGACGCGCACGGGCCCGTAGTCGAGCGAGCCGATAAGCGCATCGCGCACGACGTGAAGTTTCGGCTGCGCAAATTTTTTGGGAAACCCCCAGAGTTCGCGGCCGCCGTAAATCGGCGGCCCGTCGTTCAAAAACATCGCGTGGGTATACTGGCCTTTGACGCCCTTGAAACGTACCGGAATGACCTGTCCCGACTCGCAATAATCGCCGAAGCCGGTCGAGTCGGGCATTTTAATGAATTCGAATTTGACGATTGGCTCGTCAATTTCGAGCGGCTCCGGCACGACTCGCTCCAACGCCTCGCGGTCAGTGCGATAGGTGATGATCAGAAATTCGCGGTTGAAGAAACGATAGGGCCCGGGCGGAAAGGCGGGGCTCGTGAGCGGCATGGCGAAGGCGGTCTTTCGCACGTCGTCGATCTTCATAATGTGACCCCCCATGGCTGTTGCAGTCGATGATGTTGAGCGAATCCCGTTTGCGCGTCAGTTGAAAGACTACTTGGAATCGGACTCTCTCGCGAGCCCGCCTCGGTCATCCCAGATCTTTGGCAGGTTGCCTACTCGCCAGGCATTCCGCGGGTGCGACGCCTGCGAGGCTATCCTATGTTTAGCGCGCACGCATCCTCGCCGTGCTACGCCCGAAAGCAATGCAGATGAGGCGCAGACATGAGTTCGGTAGCGCGCTTATGTTAGGCCGTATGGACTCTCGTCTTGATTGTTCTGCGGCAGAAACTTATCCTTCGCAAAATGGTTTTACATTTGGGTTGCTCGTCGACCGACCCACCATGACCAGCGAAGTTCACGTCACGCCGTTCTCATGTGCCGACCTAAAAAGATCGCTTAACTGAGAAAGATTGTTGACATGCAGCCGAGCCATGCAGCGCGGCGCCCTTTCGCGGCGAGCTTAAAGAGTATCAAGACCCTTCCGCCGAAGGCTGCAATGTTGCTGCTGGCGGGCTGCTCCGGCGGGGTCCTCGATCCCAAGGGCCAGATCGCCGCCGAGGAGAGTGAAATTCTCCTCAATTCAGTCGGAACCATGCTGATCATCGTCGCGCCAACCCTCCTGGCGACGCTCGGCTTCGCATGGTGGTTCCGCGCATCCAATCGCAAGGCGCGCTATCTTCCCTACTGGGTGTTCTCTGGACGCTTGGAGCTGGTCAACTGGGGCTACCCGCTGCTCATCATCCTCTTTCTTGGCGGATTGATCTGGATCGGCTCGCACCGACTCGATCCGTTTCGGCCAATCGCCGCAGCCGGCAAGCAACTTGAAGTGCAAGTCGTTTCGCTCGATTGGAAATGGCTCTTCATCTATCCTGAACAGGCTGTCGCAAGCGTTAATGAACTCGTTTTGCCGGTCGAAGCGCCGGTCCATTTCTCGATTACCTCCGCTACGGTGATGAATTCGTTCTTCGTGCCGCAGCTGGGAGGCATGATCGCCGCGATGCCCCGGATGACAACGCAGCTCCATTTGAAAGCGGATCACATAGGCGATCTCTGGGGCCTTTCGACCCAATTCAGCGGCGATGGCTTCGCCGGAATGCGCTTCGACGTGCGGGTAAAATCGAACGAGGATTTCGAGCGCTGGGTTGAGAATGCGCGAAAGAGCGCTTGCGATCTCGATCGCGCCGGCTACGCCGCTCTTCTGCGCCCGAGCCAGGATGTGCGTCCTTTCGTCTATCGCTCAGTCGTTCCTGCCCTGTTCGTCAAAATCGTTACAGGAAAATTCTCTACGCCGAATAGTACGGGCGAGCAGGAACCGTCCACTGTTGCTTGCCCGGAGACGGCGCAATGAAATTATGGGGTAATCTGTCATGGGACGCGATCCCATGGAATTCGCCGCTCCCACTGATTGCGGGCGGAGTCGTGATCGTCATTTGTATCGGGATCGCGGCATGGATCGTGCTTGCTGGTCATCTTCCCTATCTCTGGAAGGAATGGATCACCAGCGTCGATCACAAGCGCATCGGCGTCATGTATATTCTGCTCGGCCTTGTTATGATGCTGCGCGGATTCGCCGACGCGATCCTGATGCGCTCGCAGCAGGCTTATGCGTTCCGCGCGCAAGGTTACCTTCCGCCCGAGCATTTCGATCAGATCTTCAGCTCGCACGGCACGATCATGATCTTTTTTGGCGCCATGCCGCTGATGATCGGTCTGATGAATTTCGTCATCCCTTTGCAGCTCGGCATGCGGGATGTGGCCTTTCCGACATGGAACTCAACCAGCCTGTGGCTCACCGCCACTGGCGCTCTGCTGGTCAATATCTCTCTCGTCGTCGGCGTGTTCTCACGCGCCGGATGGCTGCCCTACCCGCCTCTCTCCGAACTGGAGTTCTCGCCCGACGTGGGCGTCGACTATTATCTGTGGGCGCTGCTCATTTCCGGCGTCGGCACGCTTGTGACGGGAATCAACTTCGTCACGACGATCCTCAAGATGCGCGCTCCGGGCATGGGCTATCTGAGAATGTCCATGTATTGCTGGACGGCGCTCGCATCCAATATGCTCATCGTCGCCGCCTTCCCGATACTGACGGCGACGCTCGCAATGCTTGCCCTCGACCGCTATCTCGGCTTCCATTTCTTCACCGCCGCGGGCGGCGGCAATATGATGATGTTCATCAATCTGATTTGGGCTTGGGGACATCCCGAGGTCTACATCCTCGTGCTGCCCGCCTTCGGCATATTTTCCGAGGTCATCTCGACTTTCTCGAGCAGACCATTGTTCGGCTATCGGTCGATGGTGATCGCGACTCTCGGAATTTGTGTCATCTCCTTTCTGGTGTGGCTGCATCATTTCTTCACCATGGGAGCCGGCGGAACCGTCAATGCGGCGTTCGGCATCGCCACCAGCGTGATCGCAGTCGTGACCGGCGTCAAAGTCTTCAACTGGCTCTTCACCATGTATGGCGGCCGCATTCACTACAAGACGCCGATGCTGTGGGCGCTCGGCTTCCTCGTGACCTTCGTGATCGGCGGCATGACGGGCGTTCTCCTCGCGGTTCCGCCCGCGGATTTTCTTCTGCACAACAGCCTTTTCCTTGTCGCCCATTTCCACAACACCATCATCGGCGGCGTCGTGTTTGGCACCTTTGCAGGCATCGCCTACTGGTTCCCGAAAGCTTTCGGCTTTCGCCTGCAGGAAGGTTGGGGCGTCGCCGCCTTCTGGCTCACCCTCGCCGCTTTCTACGCCGTCTTTGTTCCGCTCTATGTCACGGGCCTGCTTGGCATGCCGCGCCGCATGCAGCACTACGATATGGAGATGTGGCGGCCCTGGATGCTCGCGGCGATGGTCGGCATTGGGCTTTTCGGACTCGCCTTGATTTGCCAAATTATCCAGCTCGTCGTCAGTATCCGTCAGCGTGATCGACTGCGGGACGAGACTGGCGACCCTTGGAACGGCCGCTCGCTGGAATGGGCCACGCCGTCGCCGCCGCCGAAATTCAACTTCGCCGTGCAGCCCACCGTATATGGCGAGGAGCCCTATTGGGAGATCAAGCAGCGCGCGATTGCGAGCCAACAGAACGAAGAGCGCTATGAATCGATCAAGCTCCCGAGAAACAACGCTACCGGATTTGTGACGGGTTTTTTCACGACTGTCACCGGGTTTGCGATGGTGTGGCGGATCTGGTGGCTGGCGGCCCTGGGCCTCGTCGCCGCCTATGCGGTGTTTGTCTGGTACGCATGGCGCGACGTCCCTGAGGAGAAAATTCCGGCGGAAGAAGCTGCGCGCATCGATCGCGCGCACCGCAAGAGCCGCGCCGAGTGGCTCGCGCGCCATTCCGAGAGGGGCGAGGCGGCATGACGATGATCGAAGCGCCGACGGCCGCGCACGGCCGACCTGTCGACCCTTACAGACTCGGCCGCGCCGACGGCCTGGCGACCGGCCATGGCGACGCGGGACCCGCATCCGAGCGCGTCATCATCGCCTTCGGCTTCTGGATTTTCCTGCTCAGCGACATCGTGATGTTCTCCGCCTTCTTCGCGGCGCATGCGGTATTGCAGACCGCGACAGACAATGGACCGACGGGTCAGGAGTTGTTCGATCCGTCAAAGGTCGCGATCGAAACCGGGTGTCTGCTTGTTTCAAGTTTCACCTGCGGCCTCTCGGCGGTGGCGACGAATGCGCGCAATTTGTTCTGGACGCAGGCGGCGCTGCTCGCGACCGGCCTGCTCGGCCTCGCCTTCCTGTCCCTCGAGGCCCATGAATTCTACGGCATGATCGCCAGCGGCGCGGGCCCGGACCGTAGCGCCTTTCTCTCGTCCTTTTTCGCCCTCGTCGGCCTGCATGGCGCTCATGTCAGCATCGGCCTGCTCTGGCTCGGCACGATGATGGCGCAGCTCTTCGTCAAAGGCTTCGGACCCATTCTCTACAGGCTGGTCTGCTTCAACCTCTTCTGGCATGTGCTCGACATTATCTGGGTTGCGATATTCACGGTCGTCTATTTGATCGGAGAAGGGCGATGAGCGAAGTCGAAGGACGAAACGCCGAGGACGTCGCACCGGGATTCATGGATGCGCCAGGCGGCGGTCTGCGCGAGGGCCTCCTGACCTATGCGACGGGCTTTGTGCTCGCTGCGGCGCTCACCGTGGGGTCCTTCGTTCTTGTTCGAACGAATCTGATCTGGGGACCCGGCATCGTCATGGCGCTCGTCGCCTTGGCGATCGCTCAAATCGGCGTGCATCTCGTTTTTTTTCTCCACCTCACCACGGCGCCGGACAACACCAATAATGCGCTCGCGCTCGCATTCGGCGTGTTGATCGTCACGCTCGTGGTTGGCGGCTCCTTGTGGATCATGGCGCATCTCAATCAGAATGTGATGCCCGGGCATGGATTGGGGCGGATGGACCTCGAGACTCTCGCGGCCGAGAACGCCGTGCGCGCAAAGGGCGTCGTCGCTCCGATCGCGCCGGAGGCGCTCGAGGCGCGCGTCTCAGGCGTCATTACATCCGTTCAATGCGATGAGGGCATGCATGTCGATGCGGGTCAGGTCTGCGCCGAGATCAATCCGCAGCCCGGTCAGGCGGCCGTCGATAAGAAGGCTGACGAACTGCGCGTGACCGAGGCTCGTCTCGAAAAAGATCAAAGAAAGCTCGGCGCGGCGCGCGCGGCTCTGCAGCGCAAGGAAGCGGCCGGCGCACGCGGCAAGGCGGTCGGTCGGCTGCGAAGGTCGGTCGAGAGACTGCAGACGCAGGTTGACGGCGCCGAAAGCGATGTTCAACGGGCGCAGGCGGCGCTCGCAGTGGCCAAGATCGAAGTGGGCGAGACGCGCATCGTTTCTCCAATCGAGGGAACGATCCACGCGCGCAACGTCGAGCCGGGCCGCCAGGTTTCGGCGAAAGCCCAGACGCCGCTGTTCGTCGTCGCTCCCGATTCGGCGCATGTCGACGCCACGATCAGCTCCGCGGAAAGCGGCCGAATCTCGGTGGGCGACACGGCGGTCTTCACCGTGGACGCGATTCCAGGGCGGGCGTTTTCCGGCGAGGTGACGAAGATCGAGCCCTC
Source organism: Methylocystis sp. (assembly GCF_051061285.1). Lineage (GTDB taxonomy): Bacteria > Pseudomonadota > Alphaproteobacteria > Rhizobiales > Beijerinckiaceae > Methylocystis. Next base: position 20,916 of record NZ_JBPFEA010000018.1, on the reverse strand, counting down.
GCCGAGCGGCGCTGAGGCGATCGTCGGCATTGCGGCGTCCGATCCGAGCCATGTCCTCAGGCCCGGAATGACGGCGACGGTGCGCATCCCGGCGCGATAGAGCAAATTTTCACCATCGCCCGCTCGATCACGCGCGGCGGAGGCGGCGACGCTGGATTTGACCAAGGACGATTTTGCAAGCCGAGGTTGTCCGGGCGAGAGGAGGTCGTTCATGAACAAAGCGGCAAAAATCGCGATTGGCGTCACAGCCGCCGTCAGCATTGCGGTCGCGGGGACGATTGTCGCGAATTGGAACGCCTTCGTTCCGATCGCGGCGATGGGAATAAACTATGTGCGCTACCTCAACGCGCCCCGGGGCGAGCTGACGGTCGAAACCGCAGAGGGTTTTGACGCCGCGAACACAGGCCCCGCCCGCTCTCTTCCGCCGGATGACGGTCTCTGGCCAAGCTACAACAAGACGCTCACTTCCGACCGCTTCTCCTCCTTAAACGAGATTAACCGCGAGAACGCGGGCCAGCTCAAAGTGCTCTGCACCTATGACACGGGCCAATACACCGGCTTCAACTCGGGTCTCCTCCTGGTGGACGGGGCGCTGCTCTTTGCAACCGAATACGACACATTTTCCATCGACCCGACGACCTGCCGTGAAATCTGGCGCAAGCATGAGAGCTATACGCCGGCGACGCCTCAAGGAGTTAACCGCGGCGTCGCCTATCTCGACGGGCGCGTATTCCGGGGCACACAGGACGGGCGCGTGCTCGCCTATGATTTCAAGACCGGCGAACGCCTGTGGGAGACCGCCATCGCCGACCCCGAGAAGAGCGAGAGCGCGCCCGCCGCGCCGATCGCCTGGAACGGCCTCGTCTTCATCGGCAATGCGGGCGGCGACTTCAAAGGCGTGAAGGGCCGCATGTATGCGCTCGATGCAGCGACCGGGCGGATCGTCTGGGAGTTCTATCTCGTCCCCAAACAGCCCGGCGATCCGACCCGCGGCCCTCAGGGCGAAACGCCGCTCGATGCGTCGAGCTGGAAAATGGCCGCCGATTCGCCGATCTCAGGCGGCGCGACCTGGACGTCCTATACGCTCGATCCGCAAACAGGGCTGCTCTATGTGCCGGGCGGCAATCCTGCGCCGGACTTTGACGTGATGCTGCGGGGCGGCGAAAATCTCTACTCGAATTCGGTGATCGTGCTCGACGCGAAGACCGGAGCCTATCGCGCGCATTTCAAGCTGCTGCCCAAGGACTGGCACGATTGGGACGTCTCCAGCGCGCCGGCGCTGGTCGCGACCGCGTCGGGTCGGCGCATGATGCTGGTCGCGCCCAAGGACGGCCATCTCTACGGCTTCGACCTCGAGACGAAAGAGCGGCTCTATCGCGTCCCGGTGACGAGGATCGAGAATGCTGACGTCGCATTCTCAGCCGACAAAAGCGTGCATTTTTGTCCCGGTTCGGTGGGCGGCGCCGAATGGAACGGACCAGCCTACGACCCGCAGAACAATCTTGTTCTAGTCGGCGAGGTTCAATGGTGCACGACTGTCAGAGTCGAACCTAACCGAAAGGTCGAGGGCGCGGCGAATTTCACGCCCTGGTCCGGAGAGGACTCCATCAATCCCTTCAACATGTGGGGCAAAGCCGATCCGGTGTTTCAATGGGCGGGCTGGCTCTATGCGGTCGATGCGGACAACGGTCGATGGCGCTGGCGGGCCAAGACCAACTATCCCGTGCAGAGCGGCGTGGCGCCGACGGCGGGCGGCGTCGTTTTCTTCGGCGATATGGGCGGCAATTTCTATGCGCTCGACGCGGATACGGGCCGCAAGCTCTGGGGCAGGAAGATCGGCGGCGCGGTCGGCGGCGGCGTCATCACTTTCGCGACGGCGAAGGGCCAGCGCGTGGCCGCCGCGACCGGTCTCACGGAGGTCCTTTGGCCGACCGAGATCACCACGGCCAAGGTTTCGATCCTGGGCCTCGCTCAGAATTGAACGCGCGGCTGGCGATCGGCGTGGCTCGCTTCAACTGCCGCGAAGAATTTTGGCGTTCGTGCACTGAAGTCCACGTTTGGCGTCAAAGGAAAATTCACATCAAAGCGCTATGGTTGGACAGCAAGCTCGGCCGCATTACCTAACAATGGTCGCGGTGGCTAGCCTTCGCACAAGTTGCTGGGTGTAACTGGCTAAAGAGTTGCTTGGGAGGTGAAGTTGTCGGACAATCGAATCCAAAAGGCCCCCACGGACGTTGGCCTCGAAAACCTGGTCCGCGAAGAACTGCTCGCCCTCCTGCGCGATGTGACGGAGCAGCGCGACAACCTGCTTTCGAAATACGAGGCCATGGCGTTTCAAGTCGACGAGTCGGTCCGAGAAATCGCCGCTGATCAGCTGGACGCACAGGAAAATGCCAAAAGGGCCGAGGCGAGCGAGCATCGCGCGGAGCAAGAGGCCACGCACGTCACTGAACTTTCGCGCCAGCTCGACGAAGAGCGCCGGAAGAGAGCCGAGATCTCTGCGGAATTTTCCCGTTTTCGCGACGCGATGAAGGATGCGCCAGTTGAAGACCCGTGGGGCGTATTGTGGCGCGCGGTTTCGCAGATCGTCAGCAATTCGGTCGGCTGGATGCGCGCGAAAATCCCGCCGGACAGCCCGTTTTTGCCGTGGTTCGACCGAGCGATCGAGTTAGCGAAAGCAGCAGGGCGCCTCGCATGGAGATGGGGTAAGGCCCTCTTCGAATGGGCGAAGCCACGCGTCATCGATTTGTGGAAGCGGCTCGCAAGCGAAGGCGCACGGCGCATCAACAAGGAATAGCGCAACTGCAAGGGAGAGGAGTGGATTCATCACGCTTCCTCTCAGTCCGCGAGCAGGAGCTTCGATGTAAGTTTCGAAGTTGGCATACCTCGAGGAATCTCCCCGCATCTTCCAAATGTGGGGCGGATGGTTATTCGCCCAGTTGCAGTTAGATGGGCCAAAAATCCGCCGGCCGCGCTGGGGGGATGTCCCGGAGAAAGTTGAAAATGGAGGAGCGGCGTTGCTCGCCTTGAGCCGTTAGGCTCGGGGTGCTGATACCACGAAAGGAAAGCAACGCCATGAAGGAACATACCACATCGAAGGCGATTCCCACGCATGCGCTGAAAGCCGAGCGCTGGCGAGCGTGTCGGCGAGCTTCGAGCGGTTTTGCCTTGCCGCCGGGGTCGAGACGCCGAACGAGATGATGGAGCAGGATGCGGCGGCGGTCTGCGGCGAGCGTCACGAGCGGGGCGAACGGCGCAAGGCGCATCGCTGGGGGAGGACGAGAGGCAAGATCGGCTTCCACGGCGGCAAGGTCGAGATCGAGCGCCCGCGCGTTCGCGGACTCGACGTCGATAGATTGTCGATGAGCGCCTGCACGGTCGTCGCGTTTTCCGTCGTGAACATCGTCGAGAATGTCATGAGCACGGTGCGGCGCGTCTGCCGAAACGTCAAATATTCGCGCTCGCCATCGATGGCCCTGCGAAGCAGACTCGATGATCTCGATCTGCTGGCGATCCAGATCGACGGCATTCACATGGACGAGGACATGATCCTCGTCGCGGCGATCGGCGTCGACGCGAACGGCGACAAACACCCGCTCGGCCTCGTGGGCCGCCGCCGCCATGCAGGAAGCAAGGAAAGGCTTCCGGCGATTGAAGGCGCACAAGCATCTGGAAGCTCTCCGAGCCGCTCTCGTGCAGCGAAACGCAAAGGCCGCGTCAGCGGACGCATCTTGTTCAAACCGCCGCGGCCGCATAAGATTCGTCACGCAGCAGCCGCTTCGCGCTTTTCAACAGCGAACGGGACATCCCCCGCGCTGGACCGTGGCCGAGATTTCGCCCAACCAGCTCTTCACCTGGCGTCGGCTGGCCGCGCAAGGCGCGCTGGCGGCGCCGCAAGCCGAGGAAGAGGTCGTGGCTGCTTCGGCGTTCCGCGCCCAGCAAGAACAAATCCGCGAGTTGCAGCAACTTCTCGGGAAGAAGACGCTGCGATAATCCGAGGCCTTTTGACCGCTCTCTTTGCTCACCTCGTTGCGGCGGTTGACCCGCCGATTTCTTGCCAATAAGGCCGAGCGCTATAATGCTGATGCACGCGCGTCTCCCACTCACGATCCATCCAGCTTTCGTCGGTGTAGTCCGGCGCGCTCTCGACCAAGTCCTGACTCACATCCGTCACGTATCCTCGACGGTCTCCGTCGTATTTCAGCGATGTCCAAGGCAATGGATGATGACCCGGATGCAGGCACATGAAGCCGCAGAAGTTGACGACCGCGTAAAGAACTCGGCCCGACACCATATCAATCATGAGATGGTCGATTTTGCCGATTTCTTTACCGCCCGTATCGTAAACGGCCGCGCTATCGATATGCTGGCTCGATATCAAGTTGGTGTTCCGATTTGCTGCAGTAGCCATTTGCACTTTCCCTTGCGTATGGCCGCCATCCGCCGCCTTCGAGCAACATCCCCTGCTCAGCTCTTGTTGGGAGTGGGTTGGACGTCTCGCATCGAGGCAAAAAGCTAGCGGCGTCATTTGCACCGAGAACGCATAACACCCGTGCAATGTTCCTGGGCCGCCACCCTTGTCCAGGCTGGTCGGCCGATCTGTTCAAGGCGCCGCCGGGGGCGTCGCTCACGGTTGGGCTGTCGAACGGCGGAGAACACGACGGGCGCGTAAAGGACGGGCGCGTAAAGAAAGAGAGGGTCCTCGCGGAACCACCAGATGTGCGTAAGGGATCGTTGCTTTGGCAGTAGAGTTCGGCATTTAACTGCCCTAGACTAAGTTGCCTTCCAACTTGGCTCAGCCAACGTATTTGCCAGTGGCGACGGTCGGCGCGACAGACCCTCGCGTTGCGCCAAAACGCAGCGCCTCCGCGATGGTCTGTTCGACGAGATGTTGATGGAAGTCCTCCATCAGCCTCTCCACGCCTTTCAAAGACATCGAGTCGGCCTATCAGGACCGTTACACTTTTGTCCCGCCATCAAAGCGGCAGATCAAAGCCGGTTCAGTGGTACACTTTGCGCCCGCGCTTTAAAATGACATCATACTTCACGATAACATCCGCACTTCGTCGAGCTGCGCCAAGGACCGCTGCGGTTGAACCGACTCTGAGTTAAACCAAAGCGCAGAAGGCAAGTCAGGACACGCCCCATTTCAGAACTTGCGCGGTGACGTCGCCGCCCTATTTTCGGGCACTAATCCCGCGACGCGACGCCCTGTCTATGTCTACCGAATCTGCACAAACGGCGCACTACGTTCCGCAGCGAAGCTTCACGCTCAACTTCGGGCCGGTGCACCCTGCCGCGCATGGCGTCCTTCGCTTAATACTGGAGCTTGATGGGGAGGTCGTGGTCCGAGCGGACCCCCATATCGGATTTTTGCACCGGGGCACAGAGAAATTGATCGAGCACAAGACCTATCTTCAGGCGCTTCCGTATTTCGATCGACTGGACTATGTCGCGCCAATGAACCAGGAGCATGCCTTTTGTCTGGCCGTAGAAAAGCTCCTCGACATCGGCGCGCCCCGGCGTGCTCAGCTCATTCGCGTTCTTTTTTGCGAAATCGGCCGAATTCTCTCCCATCTCCTGAATGTCACGACTCAGGCGTCGGATGTCGGAGCGCTCACGCCCAACCTATGGGGATTCGAGCAGCGAGAGAAGCTTATGTGCTTCTATGAACGGGCGTCCGGCGCGAGGCTTCACGCCAATTATTTCCGCGTGGGAGGTGTGCATCAAGATTTACCGCAACAGCTTTTGGAAGATATTTTCGCGTTTTGTGATCCTTTCCTCCGTGTCGTTGACGACCTGGACGCCATCCTTGGGAAGAATCGCATTTTCAAGGAGCGCAATGCCGGCATTGGCGCGATTGAGCTCGACGAAGCCTGGGCTCGCGGATTTTCCGGCGTCATGGTGCGCGCCTGCGGCGCGCCATGGGATCTCCGCAAGTCCCAGCCCTACGAATGTTACGGGCAGCTCGACTTCGACATTCCCGTAGGATCGCATGGCGACTGCTACGACCGCTATTGCGTGCGGATGGAGGAGATGCGTCAATCCGTGCGCATCATGAAACAATGCCTTGAAAAGTTGCTATCTCGCGAAGGGATGGGACCGGTCCAGATCCAGGACCACAAGATCGCGCCGCCCAAGCGCTATCTGATGAAACGCTCCATGGAGGCGATGATCGAGCAGTTCAAGCTCTATTCTGAAGGTTTCCGCGTTCCGGCCGGGGAGGTATACGCCGCGGTCGAAGCGCCCAAGGGAGAATTTGGGGTCTATCTCGTTTCCCAAGGCGGCAACAAGCCATATAGATGCAAGATCAGAGCTCCCTCCTTCGCCAATCTGCAATCCATTGACCGCCTCGCATGTGGCCATATGCTGGCTGATGTTTCTGCGATCGTCGGCTCACTTGATATCGTATTCGGTGAAATAGACCGATGATCCGACGTGCGAACAGGCTCGTCCCGTCGTGCGGAAACCTCGCCGCTGCGACTCGCCTAATTGGACGGATGCACTGCCGCTTTCAACCCTTCAAGAGCGACAGGCTCGCCCGCGACCTTTCGAGTCGCAGGCTTTTTATCCTTGTACGGTCCTGCCGCCGTTGGTGAGATCGATGGCGGGGCAATCGAACCAATCCACTATGCCGAGCGCCTCTCAGACCCCTCGCGCATATGGCCAAGGCGCCGTCGGTGGCCAATCACGCCGCCATCGATAATGACAGCGATTTCATCGGGCGTGCAATGGTGGACCGTTTCGACGTCTCCCTTGCCGCTCGTGAAGACTATGGCCTCCCCGCTCGTGAGCTTGCTGCGCAGGTTTTCGCAGTTCAGCTTATCGCCGATTTGCAGGCGGTCATAAGCGTCGTTGTTCGCGAAGAGCAGCGGGAGGACGCCGTAATTTATTAAATTTTGGCGGTGAATGCGCGCGAAACTCTTTGCGATCACCAGGCGCAGGCCAAGATAGCGCGGCGCTGCGGCGGCGTGTTCGCGCGACGATCCCTGACCATAATTCTCGCCGCCGATAACGGCGTGCCCAAGTTTGGCGCCAAGCGCGCGCGCGTGACGTGAGTAGTCCGAATCAATCGGTTCGAACGCGAAATCTGAGATGCGCTGCAGATTTGAGCGGAAAGGCAGCACCTTGGCTCCTGCGGGAAGAATTTCGTCGGTTGAGACGTCGTCGCCCATTTTCAGTAGGATCTCTAACTCGACCTTGTCAGGGAGAGGGGCAAAGTCCGGCAACGAATGAATATTGGCGCTCTTTTCCAAAAGGACGCGCTTCGCTTCCGCTAGCGGCGGGGGCGGCTCAATCAGCGACAATTCGGACCTTGGCGCGGGCTCAACCAGTTCCGGATAAGGATTGCCGATCTTGCGCGGGTCAGCGATACGGCCCGCAAGCGCCGAGGCGGTCGCGGTCTCTGGCGAGCAGAGAAAGACCGAATCTTCCTTCGTACCGGACCGTCCGGGGAAATTGCGCGGCGTCGTGCGCAAGGAATTTCGACCGATCGCCGGCGCCTGACCCATCCCGATGCAGCCATTGCACCCTGTTTGATGAATGCGGGCGCCAGCGCTGAGGAGCGCCGCAAGCCGTCGGTCGTCGAGCAGCATCTGCAGCATTTCTCGCGACGTTGGATTCACGTCGAGGGAAACGGCTGGCGGAATCGTCTTGCCTCGAACCATTTCGGCGCAAATGGCGAAATCCCGCCAACCCGGATTGGCGGAAGAGCCTATATAGGCTTGGCCCATCTCTCGGCCTTCAACCTCGGTGACGGGAACGACCTTTCCGGGACTGGAAGGCAGCGCAATCAGCGGCTCGAGCGCCGACAGGTTGATGCTGTCGTGAATATCATATTCACAGCCTTCATCCGCCGCGAGCGCTCGCCATTGCGCTTCGCGCCCGCGCGCTGCCATAAACTCCCGCGTTGCTTCATCGGAAGGAAAGACGGACGTCGTCGCGCCGAGTTCGGCGCCCATATTGGCGATAACGTGCCGGTCCATCGCGGTCAGGCCACGAAGGCCGCTGCCGTAATATTCAATTATTTTTCCCACGCCGCCAGCGACGCCGTGACGGCGCAGCATCTCGAGTATTACGTCCTTCGCGCTAACCCAGGGTGGTAACGCGCCATTGAGTTCGACGCCGAATATCTCGGGCGTCTCCGTCAGATAGGGCTCTCCCGCCATGGCCAGCGCCACATCGAGCCCGCCAGCGCCGATCGCCAGCATGCCAAGCGAACCGGCGGCCGGCGTGTGGCTGTCGGAACCCAGCAGGGATTTCCCTGGCTGACCGAAGCGCTCCATATGTACGACGTGGCTGATGCCGTTGCCGGGCCGCGAATACCAAAGGCCAAATCGGCGGCAGGCGCTTTCGAGGAAGATGTGATCTTCAGCGTTGAGATTGTCGACCTGTAGGAGATTGTGATCGACATATTGGACGCTGACCTCCGTTTTCACCCGATCGAGGCGCATCGCCTCAAGCGAAAGCATGGCGAGCGTGCCCGTCGCATCTTGCGTAAGTGTCTGATCAATGCGCAATGCGAGCGGCGCGCCGATTTTCTCGCCGCCGTCAATACGGTGCAGATCAATCAGTTTTTTGGCGAGCGGCCTTTTTGCCGATGACTTCGAAGCCGACGCTTTGGCCAAGGGACGCGCCTCCGAACATTCGCCACGAACTCGCAGATAGCGCGTTGCGCCGATCAAGACAGCGCAGCTATTGGGCGGTGAAGCCCGAATTGATTTTTCCCTCCGCGGCGCGTTGCGGTCTACCGCCAGCCTCAGACATAGTTGCGCATCGGCGGCCGCTTGGCCGCAGACGGATCCTTCGCGCCACTTGTGGCAAAGCGCTGAAGCGTCCAAAGCGGACGGTGTTCAGCTTGAGTTCACACACGGCGTCGACGACGTCCTCACGCCAATCATCGGCATTGTAATCCCAACAGGCGTCAACCGAGCTGTCAGGCGCCGAGCGGCTCCCCGGAGCCACGAATTGCATGCAGAGCCACCGGAACTCGCGGTGGCGGAGCGTCACGCCAGCTTGAGAATAGCCGTTTATCAGTCCAGTGCCGATTGTTACGATTACCAGCCTAGTTCGGCGCCGAAACAGCCTCGGAGGCATTGCGCGTAGAAGCGATTCGGCAGTCAGCTTTTCACGGCCTCAAGAGCCGCTGCCTCCTGGTTCATTGGCGCGACATAATCCAGGCGATCGAAATTAGGGAGCGCCTGCAGATAAGTCTTGTGCTCGATCAATTTCTCGGCGCCCCGGTGCAAAAATCCGATGTGGGGGTCCCGCTCGGAGCACGACCTCGCCATCAAGCTCCAGTATTAGTCGAAGAACGCCATGCGCGGCAGGGTGCACCGGCCCGAAGTTGGCGGTCTGTTGAGAATCGGTCGACATGCAGGTAGCGCCGTCGCCTCGCTGGGAAAAAGCCCAAAATAGAGCGATGAAGTCGCCGCGCAAGTTCTGAAAAGGAGCGTGTCCCGCTTGCCTTCTTCGCTTTGGTTTCTATCTGACGGTCGGCTCGGCTCCAGCGGCCTTGGCGTGGCTCGATGAGGCGCGGATTTTCATGCCATACGCTGTCGTTCATGGATTCGATCGGGACATCGACCGTCCCCAATCGGCGTGCGAAACCCTGGAATTGGTCAAACTCCTCGAAGCGCAGGCAGAGCCTGACATTCGGATTCTTGATTCAGACGGCGCCGAGATCGGGCTCGGCGTGCTCGAAAAGCGTCAGAGGGAGGAGGTCGAGCGAAAATATGTCGCTGCAGCGGCTTATATTCAGCCATCGTCCGGCGCGCGCGCAACGCCCCTCCCGCCTGCCGCAGGCGCGGCGAACAGGAGACCGATTGCGACCTTGGCCACCTTGGCGGTTGCAGTTCTCTCGGTTGGAGCGCTCGCCTGGCGTTACGAGTACCTGCGCGCGCGACAGACGATTCCATCCGGAAGTCGTGCGACCCGCCCAATTGTGGAGGCTACGCCCATATCGCCGCCTGCGATGAAATCGTCGGAAGCAACCGGCAACCCAGCAAAGCGGGCAGAGAAAACTGAAGTGCTTGGGACGCGACGGCCTGCCCAGCAAGCCGTTTCCTATACGGTTATCGCTGGCGACACATTCCGCAGCATTGCCAGAAAAATCTACCATGACGCCAGCCGGTGGCGAGACATCTCGGCGGCCAATCCGCTTCTGGATCCGCGTCAATTACATCCGGGGGAAGAGATCAACCTGCCGAGTCAAGGCTCGCATGGGCGCAACCCACTTCCTGATGAAGCGGCTGCCAAACGTCGCCAGCGAGATGGCGTTGCACTTCCTCGCCTATAATCTCACGCGCGTCTTGAATATCATGGGGGTCAGGCTGCTGATGGCCGCAATATAGTGATAGTCGCGGCTTCCTCGAGCGGCTCTCCTCGGCCCAGAAGATGCTTGGAATGGCCCGAGAAAACCCCAGGGGCGCCACCCACTCGAAAATGTCAAAACTCCGCGAAAATGATCGCCTCAGCGTGCAGCCGCTATGGCGGATGCCGTCGTGCTACCGCAAACGCGTTTCACACAACCAAAACCAATAGCGGACATATGCTTCGCAAAGAATGAGTTCGAAGCTCCCCAATTAAGGCGAATATTTAGCGCCGTCAGGTGGCGATTTTGCGTGCCGGCTATAGTTGAAGGCGGAACCATAACCAAAGGGCTTGCTCGACGGCTTTCGCTCTCGGGCAAAACGAAAAGTGAGTCACGCCGATGAAAAGCCGTTGTTATTTTAGCGTTCTTGCCGCTTTATGCTTCTGCGTTTTGCCGTTGTCGTTGGTGGCCCAGCCTGCGGCGGGACCGATTGCGACCTTCAGCGATGCGGAACTCATCTCAAAGTACGTCGTCCAGGCGAAAGGACAAAAAGGGGCGTCGGACGAGCAGAGAACTTGCGAAGCGAAATGTCGAAAAAACTATCGCGCGTGCTACAGCCGGGGAGAACAGGCCTTGAAGCCGCAAGTCCCGGAGGAGCCTTGCAGGGAAGAGCAGGTGTCCTGTCTTCGCGCCTGCGCGAGAGGTTCGCGATAAAGAGCGAAATGCCTTAAGCTGGGATTTTCCGGATAGGTGGGTCTCCCTCACTCTCTGTGGGTGACGCCGGCTAAAACGGCATCATGCGCGCACGCAAGAGTTCCGGACTCGCTCGGCTGTACATCGCGCGCTTGAGAGTTTTCAGGAGAGCGTTAAATTAACTGGCTCTAAGCAAGGGCGGCTTGGCTCGCACATCCACGCGAAGAGATATGTCAGCTTTGGGGGTCGCCAAGCCAAACGCTCGCTCAAGTCGCCGTTGAGGACCGCCGAATTTGTCCTTCGATCGTGATCTTTCAACGCGTCGCCGTCCTCTGTGAAGTCGGCATGTTCTTGCATCGCAAGTCGTTCACGTTCGTCGCAACCCCAGTTAATTTATTGGCCCCTCCTGGAACGCTGACGCGTGGTGTCACGTTGTTTGACGAATCCCCGCAGTTATTTGCTAGGTCGATCAACGCCAGGCCATTGCGACGCATCATGGGCCTGCGACTGTGTCAGTGCGGATCGTCTCGCCTCTGTGCTTTGCGCTTCAAAGCCGGAGGTGACGTCGAACAGCTCCTCGTCGATCATGCTCTGGCGCAAACGATGGAACGCGCCGTTTAGGTCCTCCAGCAATTCGTCGATGTTTTTGTCGGCGCGTTGCATCGCCGCCAGTCGGCTCGCGTTCTCGCTCGCGAGGGATTCGGCGCACGCCCGGAAGAGCGAGACGAACAGATAGTCGCGGATGAGCGCCCGCAAGGTTACAGCGCCGCCGCCCATGAGCTCGGGTAAGTTTGCCGTCGGCCAGGGAAGTTCGGCAAGCGTGCGTCGCCAAATCTCGTCCAGCGGCAGCAGTCGCTGATTGACGGGCGCATAAACCGCTCCGGATGTCGGGCGGTTGTGGAAGAGGTGGAGTTCGGTGATTTCACCCTGGCTATGGCGCGTCTCGCTCTCGATAAGAATCTGCCCGACGAGCGGGGTAATGGCCTTGACCGAATTCGGCACGGTGAAGAGTCCCCTCAGCGGCAGTCCAGCTTCCGCCAAGCACGCATGCACGCGCGCGCCGACGGCCCAGACCAGGGGCTTGCCAGGCCGTGCGGCGAGGATCTTCACCGCATAATCAGCCACTACGTCGTTGAACCGGCCCACCAGTCCCTGGTCCGAACCGAACACGACCACGCCGACGCACCCCTTATCGCTTCGTCCTATAGCTGTTGTCATCGTCGCCGCCGGCGCGCTTCGCCGGAAACAAATGCTCAACCCCAGCTCTACGCTGCGATCATAGTCGCCGAGCGCGTGCACCGCTCTCTCGTATTGGCCGATGTTAGAGGCAGCCAGGGCTTTCATCGTGCGAACGACGGATTGGAGATCGCCGGCACTGTTGATCTTGCGCCGCAGGCTCGCTGTGGTTTCGCTCACGACCGCCTCTTATTGGGCGCGCGGAGGACGTTATCGCGTCTGTCGATCCCGATGGAGATCGTCGCGTTCATGCCTGGCTTAAGCAACAGATCGGGATTGGGAACGCTGATGACGACGTCGTAGGTCGCCACGTTCTGGAGAGTCGTCGGCGATCGACGAATTTGCGTCACCTCACCGGCGAAGGGACGGTTGGGCAAGGCCTGGACCGTGAGCGAGGCCTTGTCGCCGAGTTTGACCTCGCCAATGTCTTTCTGGGCGAGTTGGGCGTTGACCTGCATGACAGTCGAATCCGCCGCGACGAGGAAGAGCGGCGTCTCAGCGCCCCCCACCACCGTCTCGCCCATCTCGACGTTGCGCGAGACCACTGTTCCGTCAATCGGCGAAATGATGTCGGTAAAGCCGAAGCTCGTCTCGGCGGCGTTAAGGGCCGCTTCGAGCTGTGCGACCGTCGCCTCTTCGCGTTGCGCCTGCCTCTGCATGCGCTCGTAAGCCTTGCGCGCGCGTTCGAGCGCTCTCCGGGAAATGGCTCGACGCTTCCTCAGCGCCTCATGGCGATCGAAAGCGGCTTTGGCCCGCGCGAGATCGGCTTCGTCCTTTTCGAGCCGAGTCTTGGCCGCCGCCAGCTTGGCCTTGTCCTGACCCACCACGACTTGATAGGGGCGCGAATCGATTTTGGCGCAGAGCTGACCCGCCTTCACGGTCATGTCAGCAACGCAATAGACCGCCTCGATCGTGCCGGAAACGCGCGCGCCGACTGTCGCGGTCGTCGTGGGAACGACGACGCCGCTCGCGGTCAGGCTGCGGACGACGGAAAGGGGTTCGACCGTCTGAGAGAGGTAATGCACAGCGAGCCAGCCGCCAGCGAAAGCCAAAATGACGAGGGCTGCGGCCGCCCGCCAACGGATGGAAACCCCACCCGCAGACGCCTGATCCAGCATTTCCCCCGCCTTAACGGCCCGTACCGCCTTGGGCCTCGGTTTGACCTCCGTTCGGCCATCCGGCTGGGACTCGGGGTCAGGCGTCGTCTCGACTTTGGTCTCAGCTATGGAGGCGGCTTTCGCTTCTGGTTTTGATTCCGGCTTGGTTTGAAAGCCTGCAAGCGCATTGCGGGCAATCTGGACAATCGTCGCCCGATCTTCGTCGCTCAGTTTTTCCGCGGTGATGAGTCGCGCGCACACCTCCTCCGGGATGGACGCCGCAGCCTCCTTTACGGCGTGCTCGGCGTCCGTCATCTGGTCAATCGGCACCGGATCGAAGAGGTCTGCGGTTAAAGCCAGAAGGATGGCGATTTGTCCGGGCACCGGCGCCGGAGCCAATTCCGACTGTTTCAGGCAGGCGCGGATTCGCCTTCCATGCTCGATGATCTTGCGAGTGGCCTCATCGAGGCGGGCGCCGAACCGGACAAAGGTCTCGAGTTCCTCGAATTGCGCGTAGGCGAGCTTGAGGTCGCCAGCCACGGCGCGGTAGGCAGCCAGTTGCGCCTTGCCGCCGACGCGCGAAACGGATTTGCCGACATCGACCGCGGGCAGCACGCCCATTTCGAACAGCGACGGCGAAAGGTAGATCTGCCCGTCCGTAATGGAGATGAGGTTGGTGGGAATGTAGGCGGAGATGTTTTGTGCTTCGGTCTCGATGATGGGCAGTGCAGTGAGTGAACCGCCGCCGAGCTCCTTGCGCAGGTGGGTGGCCCGTTCGAGCAGGCGCGAGTGGATGTAGAAAATGTCGCCGGGGAAGGCTTCGCGTCCCGGCGGTCGACGGAGCAGGAGGGAAAGCTCGCGATAGGCTCGGGCGTGTTGCGTGAGGTCGTCGTAAACGATCAGCACGTCGCGACCCGCTTCCATAAAATGTTCCGCGATGCTGGTCGCGGCGTAAGGAGCGATGTAAGTGAGACCGGGCGGATCATTGCCCTCGGTCACGACAACAACGGTATGACCCATCGCGCCCTTCTCGCGCAAGATGGCCACGGCCTTGGCCACGCCGGACGCGCGCTGGCCAATCGCACTATAGACGCACACGACATCCTCTCCCCGTTGATTGAGGATAGCGTCGATCGCAATGGCGGTTTTTCCCGTCTGCCGGTCACCCAGAATCAACTCGCGCTGGCCGCGCCCGATAGGGATGAGCGCGTCGATGACTTTGAGTCCGGTCTGGAGCGGCGCGGTGACGGGCGCGCGGTCCATGATAGACGCGGCGGGGCGTTCAATAGGCAGGCGATCGCTCGCGGACACCGGCCCCTCGCCATCGAGTGGCCGACCGAGCGGGTCGATGACGCGTCCCAGCAATCCGTCGCCCACACCGACATCCATGACCCGGCCCGTGCGCTCGACTTCATCGCCAGCGTGCAGATGCCAGTAATCGCCGAGCAGTACGACGCCGAGTTCGTCCTCGTCCACGTTGAACGCGATGCCAAGCAGATCGCCAGGAAACTTCACTAATTCATCATAGCCTACGCCGGGAAGACCAGAGACCTTGGCGATGCCGGTGGCGATGCTGGTGATCGCGCCAACTTCCCGTGGCTTCAAATGCGGCGTGAATGCTCCCAGCACTTGGCTTATTCCAGCAAACACATTGTCGAAAACGTCCTCGATGCCCTCGGGATGATCCATGTTCATTGGCTCCTGGCGTCAGGCTTCGATTCTTCAGATTTGAGCTCGGTTTTCGCTTCAGATTTGTCCTTCTCTTTCAGAAGTTCGCCGACGCCGTTTTCCAGCGACGAGAGGTAATCCGCGATGCTCCAGGCGACTTTTTGTCCATTCGTGGTGAGTTCTATCCCGCTGATCAGCTCCGGCGCGGTTTCGAACCGGATGTGGATTTCAGCCGAGCAGGTTTCCTCGAGCACATTTCGGATCTCCGCACGTTGCTCCGCAGGCAGGTCAAACGCGCTGCGCAAGAGCGCGGGGTAAGATGTCGTCTTGAGGGCCTCGGCGAGCCCGGCTTTCGCCGGGCCGTCCATCTCCCCCAACCGGCGAATGAACACCTCGACCAAGCGTTCCTCCAGACTCGTCGAGGCGAGATCCATCAGCGCCTTTCTCGTGATGGCGAACACTTCTTGCTGTGTCCGGCGACCGATGGCCTTACTTAAGTTACGCACGTCGTTGCTCAGCGTTTCCATTCGTTTAGCGCTCAAGGCGTCGGCCGCCTCCCGCGCTTCGCCGAGGAGCCGCTGAGTTTCGGTTTTCGCCTCCTCAGTCGCCTCGCTCAGGAGTGCCGCGCGCTGCTGGTCAAACGCCTCGTTCTTGTGCTGGAACTCATCGCGCTCCCTTTGGGCTTCGGCCTTTTTCGCGTCGGCGTCCGCGAGTTCCGTGGCGATCCGCTTCTCTCGCGAGTCGATCGCGTTGAGGATGGGCTTGTAAAGAAAACGCTTCAGCAACCACACCAGTACGATGAAGTTGAGCGCTTGCGCACCGACGGTGAACCAATCGATGAGCACGAATTACTTTCCGGCAGTTTCAGCGATGACGTGATTCCAGAAAGGATTGGCGAAAATGAGAATCATCGAGACCACGAAACAGTAGATCGCAACAGATTCAACCATTGCCAGGCCCACAAACAAGGTGCGTGTGATCGTCGTTGCGGCGTCGGGCTGCTGCGCCAGCGAACTCAATGCCGTGGCGACGGCCCGCCCTTCGCCGAGCGCAGGTCCAATACTTCCTAGGGCGATTGTCAGGCCCGCGGTGACGATTGAAGCAACTGCGATGAGCGTGACGTTATCCATAGTATCGCCTCTTGTGGTCATAATTCATGCGACAATGTTATGCGCGTCGGGTTCCAACTTGGGCTTGCGGCCACGCGTGGCGGCCGCGATGTAAACCGCGGCGAGTATGCTGAAGATGTAGGCCTGCACCATGCCTGTGAGCAGACCGAGCGCGCTCATGGCGATTGGAAAGATGAAGGGCGTGATAGTCAGCAAGATGGCGAGAATCATCGTCCCGCTCATCATGTTGCCGAAGAGGCGGACCGCCAGGGCCAGCGTGCGCGAAAGTTCACTGATGATGTTAAACGGCAGCATGATGACCGTCGGTTCCGCGTAGGACTTGAGGTAGCCTCCCAGCCCCTGCTCCTCGATGCCGAAAAACGGCACGGCCACCAACACGCACAGCGCCAGCGCCACGGTGGTCGAGAGCGACGCCGTCGGCGGCTCGAAGCCGGGAATAACGGTGCAAAGGCTGGCGGTGGCGACGAACAGAAAGAGCGTCCCCAGAAAGCCGAGATACTTCCTCGGGTCGCGGAGGCCGACGTCTTCAATTTGCGTCTCGATGCCGGTGACGACGATTTCCAGAAGATTCTGCCAGCGAGAACGCTCCAGACCCGTGGAAAGTTTTAACGTGATGAATTTCGAACCGACGGCCAGCAAGAGCATCAGCCCCCATGTGAACACGATGGTGGCGTTGAGTTTGAGAAACCCATGTTGCCAGAAGATCATCTCATCGGAACTAAGTCGCATAGTCAGCCTCTTGCGCCGCGGGGGGGTGGTTATCTCCCGACGCCTGCGTGAGCCGCATCACGACGAGGCGCGCCATGATAAATCCAAGGAGGCAAGCCAGCAGCCGCTCCCAGCGGCCGCCGGAAACAAAGTAAAAACCACTCAGCACAACGCTCATCCGCATCACCAGGCTGCCGAAGAACCAGAGCGCCGGCTGCTTCGACGAAACGCCCTTGCGAACTGTCAGCCAAAGGCCGCCAAAGAAAATGGCGCCGAGCAATACGCCCGCCGCCATCGCCCCTGCGAGAGACAGAACTTCATTCATCGTCATCCTCCTGTTCGTCCCGGATCGCCTTATCTTCCTGAGCCACCCAATGCCAGGCGTTCAAACAGCCGATGATCAACCCCATGACCAGCAACATCAGCGTCCAAGAGCGGGCGCTGGGATAGCGCTTGTCCAACCATAGACCGAGCGCCGCGCCGAGCAGCGTCGGAATGGCCACCGACCAGCCGATCAGGCCCATCATGCCCAAGCCGTACCAGACGCCCTGCTTGGAGTTGCGCCGCGCCTTGAGTTTGCGCGCCGCCTTCGCGCCGACCTCCTGACTGAGCGACGGCTTCGGCCTCAAAGGCTTGTTTTCGGATTCGTCAGCCACTGCGAAAAGTCACCATGCGACGGATGAGATCGCCTTCCATTTTCGCCAATACCGTGCGCACGTTTTGCTCCTGCTCGTTCAAGCGTAGGTACTCCCGCTCCACCGTCTCGCGCAATTGGCCGAGGTCCGGTCCGGCAATGGCGTTGCGCACGGAAACGAGCACATCCAGGCCGGTCTTGACCAGAACCCCTTCATCCACGGCCACATATACCTCGCCTTCCAATTCGGTTTCGTACGTTAGTATTCCCGGCGTGAGGGCCGCCACACAATCGAGTCTGTGCGGCAAGAGTCCGAACGAGCCCTCGGGCGTCTCCGCGACGATGCGCGATGCGCCGGTTTTCTCGGCGAAGATTTCGAAGGGCAGGAGAATCTTAAGATTCATGAGCATCGGCGGCGATTCTACCTCTGGCGGGGCTTTGCCCTGGCCTTGGGATGCGGCTCGGGCGGAGCTTTGGCCAGCGACGCCGCAGCAGGGTTGAGGTCGGCCTCGGCCTAAGATTTTGACGCGGGTTTGACATTTGCTAATGCCGGCCAAGCTTTGATTTTGCCTTCGCTTCGCCAATCCCCCCGATCATGTAGAGCGCACTCTCCGGGTAGTCTTTGAATTCATCGCGCAATATTCGCTCACAGCCGTCCAGTGCTTCCTCCAGGCTGACGAGTTTGCCCTTGAGGCCGGTAAACTGCTCGGTCGTAAAAAACGGCTGAGTAAGAAACCGTTCCAGGCGGCGGGCGCGAGCGACCACATTTCGGTCCTCCCGCGAAAGCTGCTCAAGGCCGAGCATCGAAATGATGTCCTTGAGTTGCGCGTATTGCGCGAGCGTCCGCCGGATTTCATGGGCCAGGCCGTAATGCCGTGGGCCGACGATGCCCGGCGTGGCCATCTTCGAACTGGATTGTAGGGGGTCGATGGCCGGATAAAGCCCTTCGCTTGCCCGCTTGCGTGACAGCACGATGGACGCAGAAAGATGCGAGAAGGTATGTACCGCCGCGGGATCGGTGAAATCGTCCGCCGGCACATACACCGCCTGAATTGAGGTGATGGCGCCGGCATCGGTATTGGCGATGCGTTCTTCGAATTGCGACAACTCGGTGCCCATGGTTGGCTGATAACCCAAGCGCGACGGCATCTGACCCATCAAGCCGGACACCTCCATGCCAGCCTGAATGAAGCGAAAAATATTATCGACAAGCAGCAGAACGTCACGATGCTCGTCGTCGCGAAAATACTCGGCCATTGTCAGCGCTGCATGGCCGACGCGGAAACGGGCGCCAGGTGGTTCGTTCATTTGGCCGAACACCATCACCATGTTCCGCAGCACGCCTGCTGCAGTCATGTCGCGATAGAGTTCCTCGCCTTCGCGGCAGCGCTCGCCGATGCCGCAAAAAATACTGACGCCTTCGCGCTCTCTGACGAGGTTATGAATCATCTCGGTGAGCAACACCGTCTTGCCTACGCCCGCTCCGCCGAATAAGCCGGCCTTGCCGCCGCGCTCCAACGGCGCGAGCACATCAATGACCTTGATGCCCGTTTCGAAGATTTCAGACTTGGTGGATCGTCGCGCCAGTGACGGCGGAGCCCGATGCACTGAACGCCATGCGACATCGGGTAATGTCGCTCCGCGGTCGATCACATTTCCAAACACGTCGAACATGCGCGAGAGAATTTCATTGCCGACCGGCGCCTTTAGCGGCCCGCCCGTGTCCTTCACCGCCATCCCGCGAGCGAGACCTTGCGTCGGTGTTAATGCTATCCCACGCACGTGACGCAAATCCAGTTGCGCCAGTACCTCAATGAAGATTAGCTCGTCATCTCCAGCCCGCAGCAACGAGTAGATTGGCGGCAAATGCTCATCAAACCGTATATCTACCACGCTTCCGCGCACTGAGGTTACGGCGCCCAGGAATGAGGTCCTCGCAGGTTCTTGCCCGAGCATCTTCAGCACCTTCTCAGCAGCATGAGCCAGTCCGACGAATGTCGCCGGCGATGGCCTGATTCGGCCCGCGGCGCCACTTCGAAGAACGGCGGATTTCCGTGCACCAGCCGGCCGTCAGCGCCAGGTGATCAAGACCTATTTTGTTTTGACGTGAGGACATGGAGGCGGTCATGTCTTCGTCCTATTGATACGAGTCATGAGGTCCATTGGCTCACCTGTTGTCAGTCCTCGGCTTGCCCGTCGAGTCAGAGCTGCAGGCTCTGACGGTCGCCTTTTTATTCGGAGTAAATCATGGCGTCTTCGATGGACGTCGTAGCCATATGCCGAGTTCTCCGAACTCGGCTTTGACGTCCCGACAGAAACCCGGACCATCACGATTGAGCACTTCCAGATTCTCGGCCAGCGCCTTGTGCCTTTACTGCAGCTCTTCAAGTCCACTGAATTTCTTAGTCTTCTCGAGCCCACCCCCGCGCTCATCTTCCGCTTCAATGCGGCGATACCTTCACTCAGCGTCTCCAGCGGAAGCATCCAATCCGTTAAGGGACCAGGACGCTTCTCGACAGGATAGGGCTCGCCGGTCAACAGCGCCTGCTTGACGAACAAATCGTGCGCTTCCAAGACCAGTCCGTCAGCGGGAATCATGTCGCCCGCGGACAATAAGACAAGATCTCCCGGGACGACATCGGCAACGGGCGCCTCAACCGGTCTGCCATCGCGAACAAGCTTGGCGCGTACCGATACTGACTGACGCAAACGCTCCGCGGCTTTTCCAGCGCGATGTTCCTGAACGAAATCGAATGTGACGCTGAACAGCACGATCATGGAAATGATGGTAAAATTGGCGACCTCCCCCTGAGAGCCGAAATAGCGCTGGCGACGAGCAGCAGAATGACCAGGGGATTCTTAAACCGCGAAAAAAATTGCAGGACCAACGGTTGCTGTTGACGGACATCGAACAGGTTGGGGCCAAATTCGGCGAGACGCGCGCGAGCCTCGGCGCTCGTTAAGCCCGTCTCGTCGCTTGCCATTTCCGCTGTGCGACCGGTGAAGGGGGGGTAGCCACCAAGCCGAGTCGTCGTGCTGCCTTTTCGATACAGCGAGAGGCGTGATTCACAAGGGCGTCTGATTCGGAGGCGCCTTGTGATGAGCGAATTGTTTTTGTTGAGCGCGCGCCAGATGGCGCGGATTTCGCCGTTCTTTCCTCTGGCGCATGGCGTGCCGCGCGTCGACGATCGACGGGTGGTCAGCGGTATTGTCCATGTCATCAAGCACGGTCTGCAATGGAAGGACGCGCCCAAAGGCTACGGGCCACACAAGACGCTTTACAATCGCTTCATCCGTTGGAGCCGGCTTAAGGTCTTCGATCGCATCTTCGCCGCACTTTCCGGCGAGGGCCCAAGACCCGAGCGCATCATGATCGACTCGACGCATCTGAAAGCGCATCGCACGGCGGCGAGCCTTTTAAAAAAGGGGTTCTTTCCC
>NZ_JBPFEA010000017.1:0-20821 GCF_051061285.1 Methylocystis sp. | reverse complement strand
CCCTTGCGTCGTCAGCACGTCGACCTGACGAAGCTTCGCGACAATCTCCTCGGGCTTGTGCCGTTTCCTGCCCATCTCAAATCCTCCTCATAGGCTCAAAGCCATACTTCACGGAGGATCACTTTTCAGGGGGCAGACCACGTATCGTCGCTGTTCGCTGAGAAAACAAGCATGAAAGCGTGCTCGGCGTCGCTAGCAGATCGAAGTCTGCCGACATCATAGTGGATATGCGCGAGTTCCCGCTCGTGGGTGGGGCTCATCCACCTTTTCATTTCGACCACCGCGAACCGGTTGAGGTTGTTTGGGTCTTTGAGCACCAAATCGTTGGAGGTGACTTCGATAGAGGCAGCCAACCGGAGGGAGGATACAAGCGCGCGCGCAACAACGAATTGATAGTAGTGTTCGTTATTGAACCTCAAAATGCCAGCTTTTTCATTATGATATGCGACTGGATTGCTGGCGACCGCCTTACGGAGAAATTGATCTTCTGCCTCTAATGCAGCTCCGGCGATTTTGAGGAGTCGTTTCAGTTCATCGTGCATTTTGCGGCATCCATCGGGCTATTTGAAATGATTTCGGCGTCTTACACAGTCCCAACCTTCGAGGAAACAACCAGTCACTGCCAATAGACATGGAGCCTCAAGCGCACTCGAACATTACGTCACACATGAGCGGCTCGATTAGCGATGAATCGGCGTCGCCGACGCCTGAGCGGTTCACGCGCGGCGATACGATCCATTCCTGCAAACGATTCTCCGCAGCCGGACGCAGTAACGAATCGGGATCGTCGCCAACCATCCAAGCGTTCACGTCGCGCCAATCCAAAATCACCGGCATGCGGTTATGAAAGCACGACATCCATTGGTTCGCGGCTCCGACGATGATCGTCGCCGAGTCGACCGTTGCGTCGCTCTCAGGATCGCGCCAGCTTTCCCATAGTCCAGCCAAAGCGAATGGGCGACCGTCAGGCGACGAAAAATAATGCGGCGTCCTCGCGCCGCGCTTGCCCGTCCATTCATAGAATCCCGACGCCGGAATGATGCAGCGGCGCGATTTGAACGCCGAGCGAAACATCGGCTTCTCGCCGACAGTTTCAGCGCGGGCGTTAAACGTCGAGGGAAGTTCGTTGAGTGGCTTTTTCCACCATGACGGCACGAGCCCCCAGCGCATCGGGACAAGCTCATTGCCGCCCCCCGCAGGGCGGATGACTTCAACTCTGGTCGTCGGGGCGATGTTGTAGTGCGGTGCCAGATTGCGCGGTTGGCCGATCAGGTCAGCGAGCCGGTGAAGCGCTTCCCAGGAGAGATGCTGTGTGAAACGTCCGCACATGGCGGGAGCATAGCAGGTTGACGCAACGATGTGGCGAAGGTCGTTAGCCGAAATCAACATCAGGGTGGACTGGGCGGACCGGCTCCGAACTTATGCGACACGCCGGAACGTGCTGAATTGAAACTTTTGCACTGCATGCCAGGGCGTTGCATGCTGACGGCGGCGACTGTCGATCAGCGTGAAGTCGGAGCCGAGAAGGGTTGAAAGGCTTTCGGCGCTGTGTCGCGCTACCGCCAAGCCGCTACACCTTTGGGGACCATCGAGCGCGAACGTCCCGATAATCACGTAGCCGCTCGGTTTGAGCGCTTGCTTGAGCCGCTGGATATAGGCGCGCTGTTCCCTTTCATTGGTCAGGAAGTGGAAGGCGGCGCGGTCATGCCAGATGTCGTAAGTTTCTGTCGGTCGCCACTCCGTCGCATCGGCGACGATCCACTTCACCGCATCGGCTTTGTCGCCGAGTCGAGCGTGCGCTGAGTTTAGCGCGGCGGCTGATAAATCCAGCACGGTTATGTTCTCGAAGCCCTTCGCCAGAAGGTTATCGACAAGTCGAGACGCGCCGCCGCCAACATCTATGATGGCCGATGCCGGTTGCGCGCCGACAAGCTCGATCAATTCAAGAGATTGAGCCGGAACTTCCTCGAACCAGCTGACTTCGGTTTCGCTCCTGGTGGCGTAAAGATTTTCCCAATGCGCTTGCAGGTAGGTTGTTTTCATTGCCAAATCCCGTCATCACCCCCGCGACCGATAAGGCGGCCAGTCTGGCATTACATGCACGTCGCGCGACTCAGCCCGGCGCGGGCGTCGAGCGCCCGTTCGTCGGGGCGCGCCAGCAGCTCCTGCATCCGCCATTCGGCCTGCGCTTGCAGCGATTGCCCCGGCAACGGGACCATCTCCGCGAGCACGGCTCGCCGGCGGGTACCGGAGCGTGAGAAAGCGTGAGGGGGATATAGACCCCTCTCACGCTAGCTCACGGTCCTCTCCGGAATGCGGCGCGTGAGAGACGTGAGAATCTCCCACTTTCTCATTGCTAGCTCACGCTTTCGCCGAACGTGATGGAACAAGCTGACAGGGGATCGAAATGGCCCGCCCGACGCACTCGCCCTCGCGATGAATTTTTCCGCTGGCGGGGACAGGCGCCTCTGCGGAAGGAGCCTTGTTTCCGTCCTCGCTCGACCAGGCCTCGATCAGGTCAGCTCCGTCGTAAAGTTCGACCCGGTGATTTTCGGTGGAATTTTTATAGCGCGCCACAACGCCGCCGAAATTGCTGCGCGCCCGGCTGGCGTCGCGATCTCGTAGCGTTCCGAGTTGCTTCGCGCCCTTCCAGATGACGATGTTGAATCGTGGTTCACTCGATCGATTGGCATTCATTTTTGCAGCCCCGATTTCGAATCGCCTGTGTTCATGCTTGCATGATTCGCGCAGCTTAAATTCACTCGGGCGTATTCAAAAACCCCCTCCGAAGGCAACGCTAAGTCAAGTGTGGTGATTGCGGGCGTCGAAAAAATCGAGGGAAACCAAGCGATTGGAGAAACTCGAAGGAAGCATCGAAATCGCTTTCGAGGTCGCGGAAGCACCACGGAAGCAAACTGATAGGAGGTTTTGGAGGACAGACGGCGACAATCGGCAGGGTTCGTCCCGCCCCGTTTGCGCCGATGCGATTACCGGATTCGGGATTGATCCTGCTCGGTTTCGGACATTGGCTGTACATTGGTGCACCCGTAGCTCAGCTGGATAGAGGCCACACGTTCGAATTGTGTCGGGTGCGCCACCCCCTTGAGGGTGGGCTTCGAGGGTCGAGCGATTGCTCCCCGTTTTACGTTTCTCGGACTTGCGGTACGAGCTCGTTTCGGCAGAGCCAAAGCAGGCCAGCGTCAAGATTTCACTCGCGATGCCGCAACGCTGGAAAGATCGGCTCGGAGCGCGCCACTTTGGTCGACGCCGAGAGCTTCCCGCGCCGCACCTGGTTCCTTAAGTGGGGCTGAGCACAACACCCGGACTCGCCTTTCCATCAGAGGGGACCGCTCGGCCACCGCAGTCCCTCCCGGCGCACTATCGATTCGGCAGCTGCCCGCTGTTGATGAACCGATCGTACACGTCGGTCTCTTCCTCTTCCGCCTGGAAGCGCGGACCGTCTGATTCGAACTGCAGCACAGTGATCTCTTGGTTATATAGGTCAGAGCGAAAGCACATCTCGTGCACCGGCTCGGGAAACCAGACACCAGCTTGTTGCATGATGCCGGTCAGCGCACCGTCGGAGTGGTCGCGTCTTGCGGCGAAAGCCTGCGAGGGCAGCTCGTAAACTGTGTTCTTCGTTTTGATGAATCGTCCCGACTTCAGCGCAGGACCACTTGGCTTCGCCCAATGGGCAAAACCCTCGTTCGAGACCACCATAATTGCCCGCGTTTCGGTGTATTCGAGCCAGCGCAGGATCGCCGCAGTCAACGACACGCCGTAGCGCTTCGCGAGGCGGATGAAGGTGTCAAAATCTGCCGGTGCCTTGGCCGGCTGCTGTCGGCGAAAATCGTGAAGCGGCATCAGCAGAGCCGCGGCGAACTCGTCGGCTTCTTGCTCGATACCGGACCCACCCCGACGATCCACCGCATTCTCGTCGCAGTAGATGCCGCCGTCGAAACCTCCGTCCTGCTCAATCAACTGGCGGTGCAGGAGATAATGGGCGAACTCGTGTCCGACGGTGAACGAGCGGCGTCCGTCCGACTGGCGGGCATGGTACATGATCGCCCATTGCCGCGGCCGCGCCTCCCCATAGACCAACGCGCCGACGCAGCCCGGGATGTTGCGCGCGACCACCTCGTGGATCGGGCTGTCGGGGGCGATCTGGCGGGAGTACTCCAACGCGAGGCCGATTACGTCCACCGGTGCCCGATCGAAGCGATCGGCTCCGAGCACGATATCTAACATCTGCGTGATGCGCGCTGCCTCCTTCAGCGGGCGGAGGCGGCTCGGTTCACTCATTTGCGCGTTTTCGTGTCCAGGATGCGGGCCATCTCGCGGATCTGCCGGCGGGTCTCCTCCGGCAGACCGCTATATTGCCGGAAGAAGGCCGTATCTTCTGCGTCGCTCAGCGTCTGCGTGTCGCTTCCGATCAGATAATCGACGGTCACTCCTAAGGCACCCGCGATCGCGGATAGCTTTTCGGCAGATGGTCTGGGCGGATTCTTGTTCTCAAGCTCCCAGATGTAGCTCTTCGACGAGCCGGTTTCCTGCGCGAGCTGGTCGAGGGTCAGACCTTTCTCTGTCCGTAAACTCTTGATTCGCGCGCCAAATTTCATGGCCGTCCTTCCAGTCGCTATTTTTCACCGCATGTTCGGAGTGGCTATATTCTATGTCCCTTGACAGGCGCATTCAAGCTCCCCATCCTGTTCGGAGTAGACGTATATAGACTCATTTCATCCCGAAAATCGAGCGGGCGGTGAGATGCACAGATACAGCCCAGCCCGCGATGGAGATCGATGTGAACATCCAGCTTGCGCCGACCGGCCTTAACCCCTTCGACGACCCTCTCGACCGTATCCTCGCCGAGATCGCGCTCAGCGTTCAGCTGCCGCCCTCGCTGCATAACAAGGCGAAATCGCGTTACGAGGCGGTGCGGCGCCATCTCGAGGCCACGACCGTCTTCTTCGACCAGATCGAGCACTTTTACCCGCAGGGCTCTATGGCCATCGACGCCACGATCTCAACGCGCGGCACCGACGACGAGTACGATCTCGACATCGTCTCGCAACTCGTAGGCCGCTTTTGCGGCATGGCGCCTTTGGAAATCCTGACCGAGCTCGAAGCTGCCCTCGCGGACTATCCTGTGCAGCAGATATTACGTCAGACGCGGTGCGTGACCCTGTTCTACGCCGACAAGATGCACCTCGACGTCACGCCGTCTCTGCGCGTTTATGGCACCCTTGATCGGGAGAGCCTTATCACCCACGCCAAGGGCCCGCGCCGTTCGATTGACGATCGCTTCGTCGACATGAACGCCTGCGGCTTTGCGCAATGGTATGCGAGCCGGACACCGCTCGAACTGCGCATGGCGAAGGAGTTTCACCGGCGGTGGCTCGATCATGCCGGCCTTGCGGCGCGCACCGACGCTGACGTCGATGAGGTCCCGGATCAGTGCGACTTCATCGTCAAGAATACTGCGACGCTCGCACTCCAGCTCCTGAAACGCTACCGCAACATCCGCTACGCCACCTACAGCGGCCGCATCCCGCCGTCGGTGATGCTCTCCTACTACGCCGGGCTCGCCGCGCAGCCGAACATGTCGCTCAGCGCCATGCTCGTTCGTCTCGCAAGCTGGATCATCCGCGACATCGAGCAGGCCTCGCTCTACGGACGGCTCCTGCATATCGCGAACCCGATCTGCGAGGCCGATGTCTTCACCGACCGCTGGCCGGAGTCCATTGCTCAGCAGAAGGAGTTCGCCGAGTATCTGCGCGAACTCGTCCGTTCGCTGGAGGCGATGCGCAAGGGCGGGATGTTCCCCAATACGATGATGGACGTCTTTCGCGGGAATTTCGGCGACCGCGTCGTGACCCGGGCCGCCGATCAGATCGCCACCGAAATCGGTGGCGGCATCCAGCAGTCGCGTCAGCTCTACACCCGGCGGGGCGGTGTGCTGTTGCCTTCCGCCGCCGCCGTCGCGGCGCCGGTCGTCAATCCAGCGGTCTCGACGGCGCGGCCGCACACCTTCTTCGGGCGCAAGATCTAATGATGGCGGCGATCCTCTCCATCGACGAGCAGATCGCCGCCATGAAGGCGGCCTGGCCGCAATTCTCGGCGCGCCGGATTGACCGCCGCGCGCAGTCAGCGCAGTGGGTTGGGAGCGTAAGGCCGCAATATGCGAACTATTCGCTGGAGATCCGCTACGAACTCGGATCGTTTCCGGAAGTACGGGTGCTCTCGCCGGAGCTGATCCAATTGCCAGGCAATTCCGAGGGGCAACTGCCCCATGTCTATCCGCCGGCCGAGGATCCGACGCTTTGCCTGTTCGATCCTCGCGAGAATGAATGGACGGCGGCGATGACCATCGCCAGCACGACGCTGCCCTGGGCGCTCGACTGGCTCGCCTGCTACGAGCTTTGGTTGATGACCGGGCGTTGGACCGGCGGTGGGCGCCACGCCGGCCAGGCCCTCAACGAGGTCGGGGAGATAACGCGATGAATTATGTTCCGCCGCGGCGGTCGGATGGCACAATCCAGCACGCGCGCCTTAAGCAGCCATGGCCGCAAGGCCGCCCTTTCCGCATCCTGTCGATCGACGGTGGCGGGATTCGCGGCGTGTTTCCTGCAGCCGTCCTGGCCGAACTCGAAAGCCGCTTTCTGCGCGGAGGCTCTATCGCAAATTACTTCGACATGATCGCGGGCACCTCAACGGGCGGTATCATCGCACTCGCCCTTGCCTGCGGCATGACGGCCCAACAGGCCTTGAACATCTATCTCGAACGAGGCGAGCGGATCTTCCCGCCGGAGGCCGGACTCGGCAAGGTTTCGAGAGTGCTGCGCTGGCTGATCAAGCCGAAGCACGACCAGGCTGCCCTCAAAAACGAACTGCTGCGGATCTTTGGCGATAAGGTGCTCGACGACGCCGTCACCCGGCTGGTGATCCCGAGCTTCGAAGGGCGCCACGGCGAGCCCTTCGTCTACAAGTCCCCGCATCACCCCGACTATCAGAAGGACCGCCACAAGAAGTTCGCGCATGTCGCGCTCCACACGACAGCGGCACCTTCCTATTATCCCGGTGTTGAGGACGACGGCTACGTCATGATCGATGGCGGCATCTGGGCCAACAATCCGGTCATGAACGCCCTGGTCGACGCACTTGCCTGCTTCGACATTGCGCGCGAGGAGGTGCGTATCCTGAGCGTGGGAACGGGTGAGTCCACCTTCACCGTCGATGAGCGGGCGCGCAATGGTGGCATCAAGGATTGGGCGTTCCTGCGCACCTTTAATGCGGCCTCTCGCGCACAATCGCGCAATGCTCTCGGCCAGGCCTATCTGCTGGTCGGCAAGAACAACGTCACGCGCATTGATGTCCCTGAAAACGACGCCCCGATCGCGATGGACGATGTGCAGCGTTCAGTGCGAGAGCTGCCGATGGTGGCGCGCAGTCTCGTCGAAGGCGCCGGGCATCACATCCAGCGCGTCTTTCTCGATGGCGCCGTCGAGAAATTCATCCGTTGCCCGATGACATAGCTTCTGATCGAGTATTTGTCCCTACCGGGCCGTCACGACCATGTAGTCGAAGCCCGATTTTGCAAGCAGTCGGCAAGCGGGCAACACGTCCAGGCCGCTGAGCAAGATCTGCGGATCGTCCGGCGATGGTGCCAGATCGCCATTGTGCCGGCGCTCGATCAGCGACGTGTTCCAGAAGAGGACGACGCGCTTCTCGCCGTTTGAATGGCGTGGGTTGCGGGGAACGATAATCTGGCGATGCGTCGACTATCGCTCATGTTCGCAAAGCCGTAAGGTTATCGCCGAGAGACGCTGACGCTCAAATTTTGTCTGACTGAGCAGAGCCGGCAGGAAATCGCAACGCGCTTTCTAACGCGGATTTCGGAAACGGTTTGGGAATGGAAGCAGCCCCCGTACTGTCAGGCTTGGCGTCATGGCGCGCATTCTTGAATCCACGATCGCTTGTGATGAATTTCTCCAGCATGGGGGCGACGAGCTTCGTGGGATCGATTTTTTGTCCCGAAGTGCGTGTTAGAATTTCCGCGTAGGCGACAAGGTCGCGATGGAGCGCTGCGGGCAGGGTGACGGTAAGCTTCACTGGTTTTTCAATTTGGACGGCTGAGAGCTTCAATTTCTTCATGGCGTGTCCTTTGTTGCAGTCGCGGCAATGTCGGCGCGCGCCCCATAGGGCCCGAGGACAAGGTCGCGTGTGACGATCACTCGCACCGGGAATCCAGGACGGATCGTCAGCGTCGGCTGGATATTGAGATTCCTGCCGACGATCTGCTGACCGGTTTGATTGAGGCTTTGCGCGCCGCCGCGCCGCAGCGCCTGGATGAGCGCATTTTCTTCGCCCGTAGTTCCGAGTTGCGTGCCGACGCCGAGAATGGTCGAGAGCGCCGCGCCGCCGCCGAGCCGGAGCCAATGATGATCGACCTCGTCTTCGAGCCCGGAATAGCCGGATGCGTCCGCTCCCGGCTGGCGCTCGAGAACGATCGAACGCCCATAAGGAAGGATGAGCCGGTTCCAGACGAGCAGCACGCGCGACTGACCAAAGGCGATCTGCGAGTCATATACGCCGATCAGTTTCGAGCCTTGCGGGATCAGCAAAAACCTTCCCGTTGGACTGTCATAGACGCTTTCGGTCACCTGGGCAGTGATCTGGCCGGGAAGATCGGAGCGAATGCCGGTGATCAGTGCCGCTGAAATGACGGCGCCGGCTTGCAGGACGTAACGCGAAGCAGGATGTTCGAGCCGATCGGGGCTTACAGTTCGCCGATCGGCGGACGCGTTGACGAAGGCGAGCTTGCGATCCTGCATATTCTGGATTGCGCTTGAATCGATATGTGCAACCTCGGCGGAGAAGGGCGAGCCCTGATTTAGAGGCTCGCCAATGAATGAATGAGGAGATGCTTCCGTCGTTGTCAGAGCCCGGTCATGCGTATTCATCGATGCGAAGAGTTTTGCGGAGCGCGCCGCTTCGCGCTCCTGACCGATGCGCTGCTCCTCGGGATCGATCGTCGATTTCGGCAATTGACCCTGCGCGGCGAGGATCGGCCGGCCAAGGTCACCAGGCAAAGGCGGTCCGAGCTTCGGCACATTTTTGGGAAGGCCCGTATAGTCGCGGGGAAGCGCCGTGAGCCCGTCGGCGGTTGTCTTGGCGTCGGTGTTGTAGAATTCGGGCGGCAGCTTGGCGCCCGAGCGCTCATGCAACGCCCAGAGCGTCAGGCCGAGAATGAGCGAAGTCGAGGCGCCGGCGAGGGCGATGAGCACCCTGCGCGAAAGCCGCGTCACCGTCGGGCTTTCGGGCCGCAGCCGCAATTCCTCGGCGAGCTTCTTCTCGTGCTCCGGCGGGCTCATATGGCTGGTCTTCCGTCGCTGCGCACGATACGGACCACTCTTTGATCGTCCGATCCAAAGCGCAGCTCAGCGGCGGCGAAGAGCCGATCGATCACCATGTGATGGCCGCGCACGCGATAATTGACGAGCTGGCTGTCGCCGGAAGCGCCGATGACGAAGAGTGGCGGCATTTCGCCTTGGGAGATGCCGCGCGGGAATTCGATATAGACCTTGCGGCCGTCATCGAAAGCGCGGAGCGGGCGCCAGGGCGCTGCGTCTCCCTCGATCGCGTAGCGGAAATTGAGGCTCCCGAGATCGACGCCGGTGTCGACCGGCATCACTTCTTCGGCCGCAGCGTTGCGCCGGCGAAGCGCAATGAGCTCGTCCTCCGGGTATTGCCAGGAGACGGAAGCCATATAGGTCTTTTCCGTTGATCTGAGCTCCAGATGATAGGTGCGCCGATCCGTGTTGATGACGAGATTGGTCATCAGGTCAGGCCGCGTCGGCTTGACCATGATATGAGTCTTTTTCGACGCGCCCACGCCGCTTTCCGTATCGCCGATGATCCAGCGCACAGTGTCGCCGGCGGCGACGGGGCCAGAGCCGACAAGCTGCTCGCCCTCCTGGAGCGCGATGTCGGTGATCTCTCCCGGCGACGCATAGACCTGATAGAGCGCGCCTTCGGTGAAGGGATAGATTTGGACAGCGTTGATATAGCCAGCGCGGCTGGGTTGAACGCGCGCCGCCGCGTTTGCCCGCGCCACCCTGACTTTTGGATCGGGCGCTTCCGGCGTCTCCTTGAACTTCGACAAGGGTTTAAGCTGCCCCGGCAGCGGCAGGATCTTCGGAATCTCGACGATCTTGACCGGCTTCTCCGGATCGCTCTCAATCACCGCGGGGACGGGAATATCGTCATAGGCGATCTCGGGCGGCTTGAAGCTCATGCAGGCGGAAAGGGAGGTCGAAGCGAGCGCGGCGACGAACCCTTCGAATCGGAACGGTGTCATTATCCGAGCTCCTTCGACCAGTTGATGGCGTGAATGAAAAGACCGAGCGGATTTTTGCGCAGGCGCTCGGCGTCACGCGGCGGCTGCACCACGATGGTCAGAATTGCGCTCCAGCGTTCGGTCGAAGCGAGAGACGCGTTTTCGTAGCGCCGCTCGGTCCAGGCGATGCGGAAGGAATCGATCGAGGCGCGAATGACGCTTGCGACATCAACGGCGATCTGGATCTGACCGACCTTGGCGAAGGGGTCATTGGCGCGTGCGTAGTCGTTTAAGGCATGCGCGCCCTTATCCGTCACGAAGTCATATGCCTTGAGCCAGCTCTGGCGGACGATGACGGGGTCGGCCGGAATGGCGCGGACATTCTCGATGAAGCGCGCGAGATGCCAGGCGATCTGCGCATCGGTTGGCTGATAATCGGCGATCGCCGGGGCGACGGCCTGCGCTTCGCCAAGCTTGTCGATTTGTACCACCCAGGGAACGATAGAGCCGCGCGCGCTTTGCCAGACGAGGGCGCTCGCGAGTCCTCCGGCGAGAATTAGATTGGCGAAGGCGACAAGACGCCAGTTCTTGGCCTGAACGCGCGCCGAGCCGATGCGCTCATCCCAGACCTGAGCGGCTTTCTGGTAAGGGGTGACGGGTTCGGGCGTGCGTCCGTAGTGAACGGAAGAGCGTTTGAACATTTAACGGCCTTCAGAAAGATTGATGGATGTTCCGGCGCCATGGGCGTCACCGGCGCGAATGGAATGGGCGGCGAGCGAGACGCCGTGAGCGACGGACTGGCTGCGTTTGATGCGCTTCGCCCAATCGGGTTCGCCGGCCGGTGCAGCGGCGGAATTTGGGATTGCCGAACCGCCGAACGGAGCAGCGCCAGAGAACTGCGCGGCGGAGGATTCAACAGCGGCCGTTGTTCCTCCTCCCGGTGCTCCACCTGGGCGCGGCGACGTCCCGCCCGAAGGACCTCCGCCAGGCGCGTCGGGACCGCGTGAGGGCGGCAGCATGGCGGCGGCCTGCGTATCGCTCTTTCCGGCCGACCCCATTACAGCGCCGCCGGCCATCCGCGCCGCGCCGGCTCCGGCGAGAACCGCGCCGCCAACCGTGAGGCCGGTTCCGACGACGGCGCCCGCGCCAAGCTGCGGTCCGCCCGAGACGATGCCATTGGCGACGCCCGGGCCGAATATGCCGAGACCCAGAAGCGACAGCGCCGCGAGAACGAGGGCCATGGCGTCGTCGACAGTTGGTTGAGCATCAGGTGCGCTTTGCGTGAATTGCGCAAAGAGCGTCGAGCCGACGCCGACAATGACGGCGAGAACAAGCACCTTGACGCCGGACGAAACGACATTGCCGAGAACGCGTTCAGCGAGGAAAGACGTCTTGCCGAAGAGACCGAAAGGAATGAGGATGAAACCCGCGAGCGTCGTGAGCTTGAATTCGATCAGCGTCACAAAGAGCTGAATCGCCAGAATGAAAAAGCTTAAGAGAACAACTGTCCAGGCGAACATCAGCACGACGATCTGTACGAAATTTTCGAAGAAGGAGACATAGCCGAGGAGCGAAGAGATCGACTCGAGGATTGGACGGCCGGCGTCGATCCCGACCTGGGCGATGCGCCCCGGTCGCAGAAAATCAGCTGACGACAGACTGCTGCCGGCGGCTTTGAGGCCAAGGCCAGAAAAGCTCTCGAAGACGATCCTCGCAAGATTGTTCCAATTGCCGATGAGAAAGGCGAAGACGCCGACGAAGAGGGTCTTCTTGACGAGGCGAGCGATGATGTCTTCGTCAGGGCCCCAGCTCCAGAAGAGCGCGGCGAGCGTCATATCGATGACGACAAGGGTCGAAGCCAGGAAAGAGGCTTCGCCGCCAAGGAGGCCAAAGCCGCTATCGATGTAGCGGGTGAAGACCTCGAGGAAGCGATCGATGATGCCAGTTCCGCCCATCGCCTTACTCGCTCTGATCGGGCGCGGATTTCTCTGCCGGCTTTTCGAGCGCGCGCGGGACTGAAGGAAACATCTCTGGCGCAGCGCCCGAGTCGTCTTCCTTGTTCTTCGGCGTCAGAAACTTTCGGCGCTGCGACGCCCAGAAGGCTTGGCACTTGGGATCGTCGGCCTGCTCAATGGGAAGCGTCGCGCAGCGCAGCATTTCGCTATCGATCGGCGAAGCCTTCGAGGGCGCGATCAACTCGAAGTTTTTGGACGCCCGCAATCTTGCAGCGACATCGGCGTCGCAGGCGGCTTCAACGCCAATCAGCGAGACGGCGCCAATGACAATGCCGACGGCGATAAGTCCTAGAGTTTCGGGGCTAAGCCATTGTTCGATCTTCATCGCGGCGCACCCTCAATGAAACATGGCGACATTGCCGGGCTGATATGCCTGACCGGGCGCGATGAAGCGGCGCATCTGTTCGCGCGCCTGTTCCTGCGCTTCGGCCTGACGCGCGAGTTCGAGTGACTGGGCGCGTCCCTGCGAGGCGAGGAGCGCCGTCACATCGGCGAGTTGCTTGCTCTGCAGAGCGAGCAGCTGATTGCCGGCCTGCGACGCTTGAAGCGCGCCAACGGCCGATTGGCTCGATGAGAGCAGCGTCCCGGCTTCGGATCTGGCGGTGCCGATCGATTGAACGATGCCGGCCTCAACGCGCATTGCGTCCTGGAAGCCCGCGAGAGAATTCTGCCAGCGCTGCCTAGCGCCGTCGATCAGCGAAGCAGAGCTTGTCGAGACGTTCGCCGGCCCATAATGGGTCGAGAAAGCCTGATCGATCTGGCGCACGTCATAGGCGATGCGCTGCGCATCATTCAGCAGGCGCTGGGTCTCGCCGATCGATTGTTGGAGACTTTGCAGCGAGGAGTAGGGGAGATTTGTGAGATTTTTGCCCTCATTGATCAGCATCTGAGCCTCGTTCTGGAGGCTCGTGATCTGATTGTTGATCTGCCGCAGTGTATTTGCCGCCGTCATGACGTTTTGGGCGTAATTGGTGGGATCGAACACCGCCAGTTGCGCCGATGAGGGATTGTTGAGCGAGAGAAGGATGGCGACAGCCGTCGCCGCTAAGTGCTTTCGGTTTCGGATCATGACGATGTCTCCGGAAATCCAGGATTGGGGAGAAGGTCGGCGGCCCAGCGAAGGCCGCGATCGTTGAGCCAGGCGCGGGCAAAGCCCGCGCGCCCATGTTCGGCGATAAGTCGAGAAATCGCCCGCTGATCATTTTTCGAGGACGCGGCGCAGAGCGCGAGGGCGAGCGGACCAAGTCCGAGTTCGAAGAGGCGGTTG
The DNA here is from genome assembly GCF_051061285.1 of Methylocystis sp. Taxonomy (GTDB): domain Bacteria; phylum Pseudomonadota; class Alphaproteobacteria; order Rhizobiales; family Beijerinckiaceae; genus Methylocystis. The sequence goes on along the minus strand of NZ_JBPFEA010000017.1, from coordinate 7,203 downwards.
CCGCGCCGCGACTGGCAATAATAGTCGCGCTTGGGCGTCGCTCGAGCGACGATCTCGATTTGTCGATCGTTGAGACCGAAGCGGCGATAGATTGCGAGAATCTGCGGTTCGATCGCCCGTTCGTTGGGCAGAAAGATACGCGTCGGGCAGCTCTCGATGATCGCCGGCGCGATCGGGCTCGTTGCAATATCGGCGAGCGACTGCGTGGCGAAGACGACGGAAGCGTTTTTCTTGCGAAGCGTTTTGAGCCATTCGCGCAGCTGCGCAGCAAAGCTCGGATCGTCGAGCGCGAGCCAGCCTTCATCGATGACAAGCAAAGCGGGCGAGCCGTCGAGCGCCGCTTCGATGCGGTGGAAGAGATAGGAGAGAACGGCCGGCGCCGCGGCGGAGCCGATAAGCCCTTCCGTCTCGAAACATTGGACCTCGGCGTCGCTCAAATCTTCGGACTCGGCGTCGAGGAGGCGTCCATGCGATCCGCCAAGGCAATAGGGTTTGAGCGCGCGTTTCAGGGGATTGGATTGCAGAAGGACTGAGAGGCCGGTGAAGGTCCTTTCATGTACCGGCGCCGATGAAAGAGACGAGAGCGCCGACCAGATATGATCCTTCACCTCTGGGGTAACGGTCACATTTTCGCGAGCGAGGATCGAGGCGACCCATTCCGCCGCCCAGCCGCGTTCGGCCGAATCGACGACGTTGGCGAGCGGCTGCAGGGAAACCGGTTCAAAAGCGTCTTCTGACAGTGCGCCGCCGAGATCCTGCCAGCTTCCGCCCATAGCGAGCGTCGCGGCGCGCGCCGAGCCCCCAAAGTCGAAGATGAAGATGCGCGAACGTTCGTAGCGGCGAAACTGCAACGCCATCAGCGCCAGTGAGACGCTCTTTCCCGCGCCGGTCGGGCCGACAATGAGCGTATGGCCGACATCGCCGACGTGGAGCGAGAAGCGGAACGGGGTCGATCCTTCTGTCTTGCCGAAGAACAGCGGTGGCGCGTCAAGATGCGCGTCTGCGAGCTGTCCCGCCCAGACCGCCGAGAGCGGGATCATATGGGCGAGATTGATGGTCGAGACCGGCGGCTGGCGGACATTGGCGTAGACGTGTCCAGGCAGCGACCCTAGCCATGCCTCAATGGCGTTGACCGTCTCGATCATGCAGCTGAAGTCGCGGCTCTGGATGATCTTTTCGGCAAGCCGCAGCTTCTCGTCGGCGAGACGTAGATCTTCGTCCCAGACAGTGAGCGTCGCCGTCACATAGGCTTCACCAATAAGATCCGAGCCGAGATCCTGAAGCGCGGCGTCGGCTTCGAGCGCCTTGTTATGCGCGTCGGTGTCGACGAGCGTCGCCGCCTCATTGGTCATGACCTCCTTGAGGATGGCGAGGATCGATTTGCGCTTGGCGAACCACTGGCGGCGAATGCGGGTGAGAATCTTGCTCGCGTCTCCCTTGTCGAGCGAGATCGCCCGCGTCGACCAGCGATAGGAAAAGGCGAGACGATTAAGTTCGTCGAGAATCCCGGGATGGGTCGATGACGGAAAGCCGAGGATCGTCAGGGTGCGCAGATGGGCGTTCCCCAAACGCGGCTCGAGCCCGCCGGTTAAGGGCTCGTCGACGAGGATGGCGTCGAGATGCATCGGCGTCTCTGGGACGCGCACCCGATGGCGCTTGGTCGAGACGCAGGAATGAAGGAACGAAAGGGTTTCGGCGTCGCCAAGCCACTCGGCTTCCGGCGCGAAGCCTTCGACCAGCTGTAGCAGCCGATTGCTACGATCGATGAATGAGGAGAGGTCGCTTTTTGCGTCCTGTTCTGACGAGCGGCCTTCATAGAGCCAGCTCTCGGCGCTCGATGCATCATCTTCTGGCGGCAGATAGACGAGGGTGAGAAAATAGCCGCTCTCGAAATGCGCGCCTTCTTCCTCGAACTGCGCCCGACGTTCTTCGTCAACCAGCGCCGAAACGGGATCTGGAAAGAAACTCGCTGGATAATCCTGCGCCGGATTGCGCTGCGCCTCGATGAAGATTGCCCAGCCAGAGCCGAGGCGCCGCAGCGCATTGTTGAGCCGCGCCGTGACGCCGACAAGTTCCGCTGGCGTTGCGCTCTCCAAATCCGGACCGCGAAATCGCGCCGTCCTTTGAAAGGAGCCGTCCTTGTTCAGAACGACGCCGGGCGCGACCAGCGCCGCCCATGGCAGGTAATCGGCAAGGCATTGTGGCTTCTTGCGATATTCGGCGAGGTCGAGCATGAAGGCTTTCCCTCAAGCGCCAAAATGCGCCGGATAGCGCAGGTGACGGCGCACGACTTCCACGAAGTCAGGATCGCGCTTACCCGCCCAAACGGCGGCGGCCTGCGCGACGATCCAGAAGACGAGGCCAGCGATCCAGAGCCGCAAACCTAGTCCAAGCGCCGCGGCGAGCGTTCCATTCAAAATTGCGATCGAGCGCGGTGCGCCGCCAAGAAAGATCGGCTCGGTCAAGGATCGGCGAACGGGCACACGGAAGCCCGGGACCGACGCGTCGGGGGACGAAATTGTCTCCATCAGATTAGCGCTCCGCCGCCGAAGGAGAAGAAAGAGAGAAAGAAGCTCGATGCGGCAAAAGCGATGGACAGGCCGAAGACGATTTGCACGAGGCGTCGGAACCCACCTGAAGTGTCGCCAAAGGCGAGGGTCAGGCCGGTCGTGATGATGATGATGACCGCGATGATCTTGGCGACTGGGCCTTCGATCGATTGCAGGATCTGCTGGAGCGGCTGCTCCCAGGGCATGTTGGAGCCGGCGGCGAGCGCGGGTGACGAAACGACTGAAATGCTAAACGCGAAAGCGGCAACTCCAACGCGCGCATGAAATGTCGCGCCTTTGTTAAATCTGTTCATGCTCTTCTCCGAAGCTGATGCGGGTAAGATCGACGAGCGCGTAATCGTGTTCGCTGAGGCCTGTGACGGCCGCGAGCTCGATCAGCCGGCGCTCAGACCCTCGGCCGGCGAGCACGGCGATGATCTGGATCGTCTCGGCGATGAGCGCGCGAGGGACGGTGACGACGGCTTCCTGGATGAGCTGTTCGAGGCGGCGCAACGCGCCGACCGCGGAGCCTGCGTGAATCGTCCCGACGCCACCGGGATGACCCGTACCCCACGCCTTCAGCAAATCGAGCGCTTCGCTGCCGCGCACTTCGCCGACCGGAATGCGATCGGGTCGAAGTCGCATAGACGAGCGCACAAGCTCGGAGAGTGAGGCGACGCCATCCTTGGTGCGCAGCGAAACGAGATTCGGCGCGGGGCACTGCAGTTCGCGCGTGTCTTCGATCAGGACAACGCGATCGTTCGACTTCGCGATCTCCGCCAGCAATGCATTGGCGAGCGTCGTTTTGCCGGTCGAAGTGCCGCCGGCAACGAGAATATTTTTGCGTTCGACGACGGCCGCTCGGAGGATCGCCGCTTGATGCCTCGATATGACGCCACCGGTGACGTAATTATCGAGCGAGAACACTGCGACAGCTGGTTTGCGGATCGAAAAGGCCGGCGCGGAGACGATCGGCGGCAACACGCCCTCAAAACGCTCGCCTGTTTCGGGGAGCTCCGCCGAAACGCGCGGCGCGCCGGCGTGAACTTCTGTCCCGACATGATGCGCGACAAGCCGAACAATCCGTTCGCTATCCTCCGACGAAAGTCGGGCGCCCGTGTCCTCAAGCCCGCTCGTCAAGCGATCGAGCCAAAGCCGGCCGTCGGGATTGAGCATGATCTCGACAACGCTCTCATCTTCGAGCCATGCCGTGATCTCCACGCCTAGCGCCGTGCGCAACATGCGCGCGCTGCGCGATATCGGTTCCGCATTGTTGGAGTGAATTGGCAATTTTGTCCCCGATGTCTCTCGAACCGCGAGTTGCCAGTTCGAAGTCGGGGTCAATTAAGAAAGGCTGGAATGGATCGAACGCAATAAGTCAGTCAGAGGCGTAGGGCTGTGGCGTGCAAGGACAGGGGAACGGGCAGAGCCCTGCAGTTGTGCCGTTGAAGGCTCCTGCCGTCGAGCGGCGCGAGATCGCAAGGGCGCCACATCCACCGCATTAGATTCGCCAAATTTGATGTAGGAAGGTGAAGGGGCTGCTCCTTGCGACGAGCAGCGTGCCAAGATAGCATCGACCAAAGCGACTGCAAAGGGACGGTTCATTAGGCGACAAGCGCTGAGTCCAACTCTTCGCGATCGCGTCGATCGGGCTAGCGGGGATCGCCTCGTAAGATGTTGAAGCATGAGGCCGGGCTGCTGGCATCAAGCTAGCGCATTCAGCCAGGAGGCTGCTTGTTGTGGAGATGCGATACGCCAACCACTTTCTCGAGCGGGACGACGAAAGCGAGGCCTCTGTTCGGCTCGGTCAGTTCGGCGGCGCGGACGATCTCCTGCAAGATTGCATCGGCCTTGTCGGTGTAGACGACGGTCAGCACGATCTCCTTTTCCGGTTCGATCGCGATGCCAAGAATTTTTTCGTGCTCGTTGACGCCGATACCGCGCCCGTAAACAACCGTGCCGCCGCGAGCGCCGGCTTTTACGGAAGCTTCGAGAACCGTGTTGCCCCAACCCTTCCGCACGACCGTCACTATGAGAGAAGCATTCAACAACATCGTCGTCACTCCTGTCGCCGCTCGGTCCAGCGGACGAGAAGCCCCAATGTCATGACCGAAACCATGGGCGCGAGCGCGATCAGCGATACGAGCCCGAGGCCCTCGACAATCACGTCGCGGCCATTGGCCGATGCGGCCGCCCCGAGCGCGAGCGCGAGAAGAAAAGTATTCGCCATCGGCCCCGTCGCGACTCCGCCCGCATCGACCGCGATCGCCACGAAATCCCTTTCGCAGAGCCACATGATGACCATGACGAGCGCATAGCCGGGCGCAAGGAGATAGAGCAGCGGAACGCCGTAAGCGATCCGCAGGAGCCCGAGCGCGACCGATAGAGCGACGCCGATGCTTACCGTATAGAGAACGGTCGGCGCAGAAATCGAGCCGGTCGAGGCTTCTTCCACCTGTTCGGCGAAAATGCGCACGGCCGGCTCGCTCCAGGTGGTGACGAAGCCGAGAAAAAGGCCGATGGGCGCGAGCAGCCATTTATGCGGCAAGGCCCCGAGCGCCTCGCCGATGGCGCGGCCGATGGGCATGAAGCCGATCTCGACGCCGACGAGGAAAAGGAAAAGCCCCGCCGCCGCGATGAGCGTTCCGATCATGATATCGACGACATTCTTGCCGGGCAGTTTCAGCAACAGCGCCTGGAAAACAAGAAAGAGTCCGGCCAATGGCAACACGGCTTCGGCGACGCTCGCCGCAGCGACGCCGAATTCGTCGAGCAGCCTATCGACGCTCACCGCAGCAATATCCCGACGGCCATCAGGACGAAGATGGGGCCGACGGAAGCAAATCCCAAAAGTCCGAAGCCGTCGGAGATGGCCGAACGGCCGGCCAGGACGGAACTCAAGCCTATGGCGATGGAGATGATGACCGGCGCCGTCAAGACGCCCGTCGTCACGCTGCCCGCGTCATAGGCGAGCGGGATGAACTGATCGGGCGCGAAAAAGGACATAACGAGCATCGCCCCATAAGTGACCGTCAGCAGGCCCCGCAGCGAGAATCCGAAGACGATGCGCGCCATGGCGATCGCGGTAAAAACCGCCACCCCGAGAGCAATGGCGTATAGAATCGTCTGGCGGGAAATCTCGTCCATGACGCGGTTAACCTGATTGGCGAGCACGAGCACGTCGGGTTCAGCGACCGTCGTCGCAAAGCCGAAGGCGAAGGCGACCGCGACGACCAGGATGATTGATCCCTTCTCCGGCAGCGCGGCGCCAATATATCTGCCCATCGGCAGGATGCCGTAGTCGACGCCGGTGAAGAGCAGAAGCATACCCGCGACAATGAAGACCGCGCCCACGAGGAAATCGACGAAGGCCGTGGTCGAGGCGCCGACGAGGGCAAACTGAAGCAGACAAACGACGGCGAACAAAGGCATGACCGCCCGCAGCGTCTCCGAAAGCTTTTCCCTTAAAAGCAATAGCATGCCTAAAAAGCTAGGGCTCAGGATACGCTTGTCAACGCTTGCTCTCTCGCAGTATCGCGATCAACGGGTGGACGCTGCCGCCTATGTCTACGTTGACGGACCTACCCTTGGCTCTGTTCCCGAACAACTCCTTGTGCCGCGTCGCGCAATTCGGCCCGAAACAAATCGCGCTTTTCATGGACCGAGGCAATAACGAATCCCGTTGGAATGCCTAAACCCACGAGCGCGGCCTCCGATATTTGAAGGCTCGCTTCGACTGTTTCGGGCACGGCATCGGTTACGCCGATCGCATAGAGGTGCCGGGCGTGTTCCGTATCCCTAGCGCGCGCGACGATCAGGACATCAGGTCTGAGCTTCCGGACGCCAAGAACGATCGCGTCCACTCCCGATTCCGAACCGATGGTCACAATGACGGCGGCGGCTTCCATTATGCCGCAGGCTATCATAAACGCAGCATGTGTCGCATCCCCGAAATAGACTTCATACCCGTTCTTTCGGTCTTCTGTCACCGAGTCTGCATCTCTATCGGTGGCGATGTAGGGAACCTTATGTTCCGTCAGGAATGACGTGACGACCTTGCCGACGCGCCCATGACCGACGACGATTGCGTGCTTATGCTGTTCGTGGGGCGGCGCCTTCAGCGCCGCATCAATCTTCTTTGTCGGTTCCACTCGAGAATTAATGTGTCGTGCGGCAGCGGACAATGCCGGAATGAGAACCATCGTAAGCGACGTGACAGCAAGAACGAATGAGGACAGTACAGGGTCGATAAGCCCCAGACTTTTCGCCAGTCCTATGGCGACAAAGGCAAACTCCCCGCCGGGGCCAAGCAAAAAACCCGTTTCGATAGCGACGCGCCAAGATTGGCCGAAAGCCTTCGACAGCGCAATGATGATCGCCGCCTTGAAGGCGATGAGGCCGGATACGAGCGCCAAGATGGTGAGCGGATCGCGTGCGATCTCCCTCACGTCAATGGTCATCCCCACCGTGAAAAAGAAGATACCCAGCAACAGGCCCTTGAACGGCTCGACGATGAGCTATGGCCGAAACTGGGTGATGACGGAGTGAAGCAGGCGGCGTAACGGGGTTGGTGTGCAGCCGACCCGAACCTCCCGGAGGAGCGTTACGCCATGACCGAGAATAATGTTGTCGCCTTTCGACCGAAAGACCAAAT